>NZ_JAUFQE010000002.1:1233038-2466077 GCF_030409755.1 Vibrio lentus | reverse complement strand
GTTGGTCCAAGGTGCTGGTACATCAGGGCGAGTGATGACGTATTCGCGATTGTCGTTATCGAAATAGCCGTATTTCATTGTCATTTCCTTTTTAACAAACTGCATCTATGCAGCTAATTTTTAAATAGTGATGCTGAGTCTTATCTGACTGAGCACCTTAATTCGAGTCAGCACCCACTCGATATGAGTGTCGCTTTGGTTTTGTCTTATTGAGCTTTCCAAGGGTTGCGATAATCAACATTGAGTCTGTCGAGTAATGGCAGGTGGCCCTTTAGGCGAGATAGGTAATCTAGCCAGTTTCGGTTGTTTTTATGTGTCCAACATCCTTCAGCTAAAGCGCTAATTCTTGGAAATACCATGTAATCCATACGCTTTTGATTGGTGACGATCTCACACCATAGAGCACACTGAATTCCGCGGATCCGCTTACGAATTGGGTCGGTGTCGGATATCTCAGCAAGCGCTTCGTAGGTATAAGCTTGTTCTAATGGGATAACGGCAGCCCAATCGACGCCCGGTTCTTCCGGTGCATAATCTTGGGTCATGTCGAGATAGGTAAACTGTGCTGGTTGCAGCACTACATCAAAGCCTTGGCGAGCGCAATTCACTGCTGCTTCTTCACTGAGCCACGAGTAGATGATGGTCTCTTTACTGACTTTGTCGCCGTGTTGTGCTTCTTCCCAGCCCACCATGCGCTTGCCTAACTGCTTGAGTTTGTTTTCGGCATAGCGGAATAGGTGACCTTGCAAGTCTTTGCTGTCTTGGTAATGGTGCTCTTTCATCAGTGCTTGAGCAGCAGGGCTGTTAGTCCACACGCCCGGTGGTACTTCATCTGCGCCCATGTGAATCAATTCGCTAGGGAATAGCTCTGCGACTTCTTCAATAACCGCATCTAAGAATTGGTAAGTACCTGGCAAGCCTGGGTTTAGCACGTTGTCGTTGTAGTGCTGAATACTCTTGTATTGAGTGGTGTCGGCTTGCTCTACCAGCATCTCTGGCAGTGACTTAATCGCAGCGCGACAGTGCCCTGGGATATCGATCTCTGGGATCACCGTGATGCTGCGTTGCTCTGCGTATTCAATCACTTCACGAATTTGTTGCTGCGTGTAGAAGCCGCCATAGTTTTCAGCAAGGTGCGTGTATTGTGGCTCTAATGCATGGTCAGGGCCGCGCCAAGCGCCGATTTCAGTCAGCTGAGGCAGGCTCTTAATCTCAATTCTCCAACCCTCATCGTCAGTTAGGTGCCAATGAAATACGTTGAACTTGTAGTGCGCCAATTGGTTGATTAGACGCTTCACTTGCTCTACCGAGTGGAAGTGACGAGCGCAGTCCAACATCATACCGCGGTACTTGAAACGAGGTTGATCGGCGATTTTGCAACATGGTACAGAGAAGCTCTCGGCATCCAGTTGTTGTACCAATTGAATCAAGCTTGCCACGGCGTGTGTGAAGCCAGACTGGCTGCCTGATTCAACCATTATCTGTTGTGCTGTGACGGTGAGCTTGTACTCGGCTTCGTCTAAAGTCGGATTGCTGCGAAATAGAATGTCGCCGCTTTCGCCTTTTGAAAGTTCAGTTGAAGGCTTATTCGAAAGAGATATTTCGAAGGTAGAAAGCAATTCTTGTTGAAGCCAAGACGCTGCTTTATCAGCAAGGTGGGATTGAATCTCAATCTTGGGTTCACAGCTTAGTGCGAAGCTACCTTGCTTGAGTTCGATCTGATTCGGCTGAGGAATCAATGCCACTTCAGCTGCGCTCACTTCAGGAATTTGATTGCGTTCACGATATGGTGAAGCCAGAACAATCGGTGATATTGCGACAGGCAGTACCGACGTTTCTCCTTGGTGATGTGATTGGATAAAGGCATCATTCAAGCCATCCGAATAGAAGCGGAATGGGGCGCTTTGAATACTGAATTCGAGGTAGTAATGGTTATTGGCCTTTAACACCGGCGAACTTGGTTTGAACGAGCAGTAGCTTCCAACTTGAGTCAGTTCACCTTGCGATAGACTCTCAGGAAGGATGAATCGGTCAAAGGCAAAGTGCAGTGACCAATCTTTTACGTCGAGGTCACTTAAGTTATGTACCGTAAGGCCAAATCGGCAGTTATTTTTTTGTTCAGAAAGAACAGCTAAGTCGATGCGATAATTCATATAACTTCCCTGCTAAGCCTGTTGATACAAGTTGTGTTGTGGTTTTCCGGCAAACATCAATGCGCCTTCAATAGCGTCAAATTGAGGTTCAACGATCCATTGTTGTACTGGTGGCGATAGCCAGTTGAGAATACGCTCAGCGATACTTCCCATTAAGCACACCTTGTCAGCGCCTTTTCGATGCAGCGCTAATACAAACATTTCGATATCGGCTGCAGTCTGCTTAAGCATCTCGATAGCCAGTTCATCTCCTTCATTCGCCAATTGAAAAATGACTGGAGAAAATTGACCGTAATCTTTTGGAATTGCCCTTTTCGACCACGCCACAATCGCATCAACATCATTATTGAAATGATTCATAACATGTTGAGTCAGAGGAGTTTTGTTACGAATACCATCTTCAGCGAGTAGAACTTGCTGAATTAAACGAAGGCCCATCACTGCGCCGCCGCCTTGGTCTGAAATTGGGAATTCACGACCGCCAACAACATGTTGCTCGCCATTGTTTAAGTAGATACCGCATGAACCCGTACCCCCGATCATAATTGCACCGTCTTGGCCATTGTGAGCACCAATGCAAGCGCCGTAAGCGTCGGTATTTAGTGTCATGCTTGCGAAAGGATGAGCTTGCGCCATGAAGTCGATCCATGCTGATTTTTGCTCTGCGCCAGCCAGAGCTAACCCAACATGCATGTTTGATAAATGCTTTGAGTCGAGTTGGCTTTGTTGTGCGGCTTTGGTGATGGCATCAATAATAGAGTTCATCGCAACATCAACGCCCAATAGGATGTTGGCACTGCCGCTCTTAGCTTCACCAATCAGTTTGCCTTGGTCATCTCTAATTCGAGCTCGGCAAGAAGTGCCTCCACCATCAATACCTACGTAGTAAAGAGTCATGATTATTGCTCCTTACATTGTGCTAAATGATTGAATTGGGCTGCTGTCGCCAGTAGGTACCACGCGCCATGAGGAATCCATTGTTCGCCCCAACGCCAGTTTTGGAGCATGTCATCTTTTTGCGCTGGTGGATTGAATGCGATGTCTTGTTCATCGTCAAAGCCCGCTGTGATGCCATTGCAGATCCCGCCTTTGGCATTGAAGAAACCAAGCTGTGGTAGGTAGTCTGGGTTGTTATGACCGTGACCATCGAGCATGCACATGTGGTAAGGATTCAATCCTAAAATCCAATCAAGGCTGTTTTGTGAAAGCTGGATTAAGCGCTTTTGAAGATCGGCATCTTGAATGTGTGGTTGAACTAAGTACGCCATGGTCGCAATTGAGCCAAGACGCGCGTTTTCACCTTGCCACCAGTAGCCAGTTTCGTTCTGTTGAGCGACAAAGAAGGCATCGCGCTTATCACCATCGACAGACTTAACGTACTGTCTTGGGTAGCCAAATGGATTGATGGCTTTGTCGGTAATATTGATTTCGAACTGACATGCTTGTTCAACAACGGTGCGAGCTCGTTCTTTCAGCTCTGTATCGGTTTCATTGTCGATGTATTCGCACAGGGCAATTACTGGTAATCCAGCTTCAGCAGCGTGGAAGTATGGGCGAGAGCCATCAGTATTAGCTGACCAAAAGTGCTCAAATGAATCATCTGATTGTTGACGAGAGATTAAACGAGTCGCCCAAGTTCTTGCTTCTGAAAGGTATTGTTCGTCTTGTGTTACTCGGTACAACTCATTGGCTGCGAGTAGGGCGCAATACTCATCGATGATGTTCTCTTCACCATCATTTAGGTATTGCAGGTTGTACTCTTTTAGATGCCAGTAACCTTTCGCGGCTGTATCAAGGTAGGTTTGGCTAGAGTAACTGCCAGAGGTTTCAAGCTCGGAAGCTGCGGCCAGTGCAGCAATAGCAACACCGGCACCTTGTCGATAGCCCGCTTGCAAGTCGGTTGATTTATGACCTTCTTGAGTGGCATAAGCGCAGATATCGCGCTGATTGATATCTTTGCTCCACTTATCGAATACCGTCATATAGAAGTATCCAGCCGCGTCTTGCATGCGCACTAAGAAGTCCGCACCGAATAGGGCTTCTTCCGCCAAACGGGTCATGGAGAATTTAGGGAAATCTGGGTTATTGCAGGTTAAGCGCACGCTTTTTAGCATGTTCCAAACAACCATCGGAATCTGTTGAGGGTTGAGGTAGTTACCATAAGATAGGTGGCTAAAGTACTTACTTACATCACCCGATGCGTCGTACCAACCGCCATGAACATCAACGTATCGGTTGGTACCTAGAATCTGTGCTTGTCGATCTTTTTTGTCGAAAGTACCGCCACAACGTTGTGACTTAAAGTAATGAAGCACATCAGAAAACGTGTGCTTCATTAATAGGTTGCTACCAATCTCAAAGACTTCAGAGCGTAGGTTGTCAAAACGTAGATAGTAGCGACCAGAATCAGTGACTGAACTGAAATCGATAGTGAAGAATTGCCCTTGATGCCAATTTGCTACGCGGCCTTGCTTTACAACATCGAAGTTACCCACGGTAATATGGTTGTCGGCACACACCAAAAGTGCAGTCGTACTTGATAAGCGAGCTTTCTTAGTTTGCAGGATAGCCTGCTTTGGAGCCGTGGATTCGTAGCCAATATGGTTGGTCAATAACAGCATCAATGTTCTCCAAAAGTCCTAGTTTCTTATGGCTAGGTACCTGAAATTTTTTAGGATAAATAGTTAGGGTCCGCAGACCCTAACGGGCATTTATTGCTTAGCTTTCGTGTAGGTAACAACGTACAAAGTGGTTATCTGCGAGTTGAGTGACACCCGGTAATTGCTCTTTACACTTGTCCATTGCGTGAGTACAACGGCCTGCAAATGGGCAACCTGCTGATACTGGTGTCCAAAGAGGGATTTCGCCTTTGTTACCTGCTAGTTGGTCGTGGATAGATTTCTTAGGATCTGGAACCGCAGAAACAAGCAGTTGGGTGTAAGGATGTTGAGGGTTCGCAATCACGTCATCGGTATCGCCCCATTCCACCATATGCCCAACGTACATTACGGAAATATCTTCAGCGATGTAGCGAGCCGTTGCGATATCGTGAGTGATGTAAAGCAGAGACATTTGCTTCTCAAACTTCATCTCTTCCATCAGGTTCAAAACACCAGCACGAATCGATACATCAAGCATCGATGTTGGTTCATCGGCTAATACAACCTCTGCACCTACCGCGATGTTACGGGCTAGGTTGACACGTTGACGTTGACCACCTGAAAGTTGGTGAGGGTATTTTTCTGCTGTTGCTTGCGGCGGTACTAAGCCCACTTGCTCTAGAAGATCGTACACACGTTCCTGTAACTCTTTCTTGTTGCCTGGAGATACTTTTTTGTGGATCAACAATGGGCGAGCAATGTGGTGGAAGATGTTATGTGTCGGGTTCAGGGAACCAAACGGGTCTTGCCATACCATCTGCACGCCTTCACGGTAATGCATAAGATCTTTTCTGCTTGAGATCTCTTGGATATCACGACCTTTGTATTCGATCGTGCCGCCCGAAGGCGCGTACATTTTTGCGATCATTTTTGCTGTTGTTGATTTGCCTGAACCAGACTCACCAACCACAGCTAGACCACGGCTTTTGTACATCTTGAATGATACGTCGTTAATCGCGCGCATCATTGGGGTTTGAATGGTGGTACTGCTTATTGGGAAGTCTTTTACAACATTCTTGCCTTCTACCAATAATTGACCGAAATCTTTGCTCATAATTGTCTCCAGAATCCTTATTCGCTTTGCTTGTTTTTAGGCGGCCGAGCCGCCTTGTTCGTTATTCACGCTGAATCAGCGTGCAAGCTATAGCTTCCTTTGTACTATTGGGTCACCGTACAGGTGGCAGTTAGACAAATGTCCCGGTTCGATTGAACGCAGCTTGGTTGGCACCTTGGTACAAGTTTCATGTACACGGTCACAACGAGCTTGGAAACGACACCCTTCAGGGATCTCTAACAGGTTTAAAGGGTTGCCCGGAATACCCGTTAGTTTTGTCTTTGGTCCTGTCAGTGGCGGGAAAGAACTCCCCAGCCCTTTTGTGTAAGGGTGGTAAGGGTTTTCTAGAATATCTTGAGAGTTTGCGACCTCGATAAGCTCACCTGAATACATGATGCCGATACGGTCAGAGAACTCGACCATCAATGACAAGTCATGGGTGATGAACAGGATTGAGAAACCAAACTCTTCTTTCAGTGCATAGATCTTTTGTAGGATTTCACGTTGAACAACCACATCAAGCGCGGTCGTTGGCTCATCCATAATGATCAACTTTGGGTTCAATGCTAAAGCGATAGCAATAACCAAGCGTTGGCGCATGCCGCCAGAGAATTGGTGAGGGTAGTCACTCAATCGGCTTGGGTGAATATCTACGATTTCAAGTAGACCTTCAGCGCGTTGCTTAGCTTGCTCACGAGTCATGTTGGTGTGACGCATGATTACGTCACAGAACTGCTCTTCCATTGGAAGTACAGGGTTGAGTGCGTTCATCGCACTCTGGAATACCATCGACATCTCGCTCCAGCGGAACGACTGCATACGTTCGTCACTGTATTCAAGGATGTTCTCACCATTGAAGATGACTTCACCACCACTGATGTAAGCGGGCGGCTTATGCAGACGCATAAGAGAGAAAGCGACTGTTGATTTACCACAACCAGATTCACCAGCTAGGCCAAATACTTCACCTGGAGCGATGTCGAAACTTACGTTATTACACGCGCGAACATCGCCAGACTCTGTGATGTAATCCACACATAAGTTACGGATAGAAATTAGTGGTTCAGACATGATTATTTATCTCCGCTCCAAAGTGCATTTTGTGGTGGTAGTTCTGGTTCACGTTCTTCTTTGTCTTGAGCTGCTAGTTTCTTCCAACGCTTCATGCCTTTGTGAGAACGCAGTTGCGGGTTAGCAATTTCATCGACAGCGAAGTTAAGTAGAGCAAGACCAGTTACAAGTAGTGTCAATGCGATACAAGGAGCCAACAGTTCCCACCAAGCGCCAATCAGCATTGATGAAGAGGTTTGAACGTTGTACAGCATGATGCCCCAGCTGATTGTGTTCGGGTCACCAAGACCTAGGAACGAAATCGTAGCTTCCATCATGATTGCGTACATCACCGAACCAATGAAGCTCGCGCCAACGATAGAGATAAGGTTTGGCAGAATCTCTACGAAGATGATACGGAATGAAGATTCACCCAGAACTTCAGCGGCTTTTACAAACTCTTTTTCACGCAGTGCTAAGGTTTGGGAACGAACAACACGCGCCCCCCACGCCCAGGACATAAAGCCGATAACCAAGGTTATGGTGAGTGGCCCTGCCTCACCGATAAAGGCTGCAACGACGAACAGTAATGGGTATTGAGGAATAACCAGCATGATGTTCATTGCGGCTGTCAAAATGTCATCGACACGGCCACCAAAGTAGCCTGCAGAAACACCGATAACTGTTGCTAATAAACATACGGTAAGACCCGCACCAAAACCTACAGCCAGAGATACACGTGCGCCGTATACCACTTGTGACCAAACGTCACGGCCCATACGAGTTGTACCTAGTACGTGGTCTGCCTTCTTAGACATGATTAGTGTGCGGCGGTCGTCTGCTAGGTTTTGAGCAACCCAGCTATCCGGGTTCGTTTGTGCAGATTTAACGACAAAGCCAGGGTATTCGTGTGGATTACCGGTACGCTTGTCTGGTACATGTTTGGTGATCAATGGAGCAGCA
Organism: Vibrio lentus; assembly: GCF_030409755.1. Taxonomy (NCBI): domain Bacteria; kingdom Pseudomonadati; phylum Pseudomonadota; class Gammaproteobacteria; order Vibrionales; family Vibrionaceae; genus Vibrio; species Vibrio lentus. Next base: position 2,458,197 of record NZ_JAUFQE010000002.1, on the reverse strand, counting down.
ATAGCACCAAGAATAAAAATACTTAGGATGATGACACCGGTTAGGGCCATCGGGTTACGCCAAATGAGTTTTAGAATATCTTTCATGATTATTTACCACCCTTACGAAGACGAGGGTCAAGAACAACGTAAAGCATGTCTGCAACTAGGTTAAAGAACAGCATGAATAGCGTCATGATAAGCAGTTGGCCTTGTAATACTTGGTAGTCACGAGCGTTAATTGCGTTGAAAAGTACGCTACCAAGACCTGGGTAGTTAAAGATGATTTCGATAATTAACTGACCACCGATTGCCATACCTAAAGACATTGAAAGGGCTGTCACACTTGGTAGCATCGCGTTACGAGCTGCGTAATTGAATACCACTCGGTTTTCGCTAAGGCCTTTGCCTTTCGCCATTGTGATGTAGTCTTCTGCGAGTAGGTTGATCATGTTGTTACGCATGTTGACTAGGAAGCCACCAATTTGAACAACCGAAGCACATACCAAAGGTAAGAAAGCGTGGTAAGCAACATCTTTGATGAATGCCCAACTTGTCCAGTCAGGTATCGTACCTGCGGTATAGGCGTAGCCGGTTGGGAACCACTTCAAACCAATCGCGAAGGTAAATAGCGCAAGCATGGCAATAACAACTTGAGGTACGGCTTGTAGAATAAGCATCCCTGGAGTTACAAAGGCATCGTATTTGCTGCCACGTTTCCACGCTGCAAAAATACCTAGGATTGAACCAATAGAGAAAGACAGAATAACTGCGGTGCCAGCTAAGAAAAGCGACCAACCGAATGCGCCACCTAACAGTGTGTTTACTGAAAGTGGGTAAAACTGGATTGATGTACCAAGCTCCCAGCTTAGAATGTTCTTCATGTATGCGCCGTATTGAACCAGTAAGCCGCCATCAACGAAGCCTAATAGTTCTTTCATTGCAGCAATACGCTCAGGAGTAACTTGTACAGAAGCGTTCGCAAACATCATGGTAACCGGGTCACCAGGCATTGCTCTTGGAATAATAAAGTTTAACGTCGCTGCAACTAATAGCGCGACAAAATAAAATGACAAACGTCTTAAAAAATAACCCATAACTCACACCTTACTCACCCAGATTGTTTCCCTGTTTCTGGATTCAGGTCGCTCCTAGCGAAATTTGGAACGAAAAATCCCCTGACGACTAGCGCCATACTTTCAATAGATAGTGTGGGGATTTTTATAAGCGGCGTAAGAAGTTACGCCGCAAAGATTGAACGATTACTTATTTAACTGGTTTTAGGTCCAGTACATGAAGTAGACGCTCTGGAATACCAGCCCAAATGTTTGGACGGCCTTTTGGATTTTCTTCGTTCCACCAACCAGTAAAGCGAGTTGTGTTGTATTGGTACATGTAAGCACCAGACATCACAGGGATCGTTACTTGGTCTGCAGCGATGATTTGTTGAATACCGTGTGCGATATCTAGCTGTTCGTTCTTGTCAGCTGTTTTGTAGAAGCTGTTTAGAAGACCATCTAGCTTGTCGTTTTGGTAGAAGTGCATCGCGAAACGAGGCATACCATCACCAGATTGAAGTGATGAGTTGTAAGCACTGTTCCAGTACGTGTATGGATCCGCACCGTGGAAGTAGTTTGTGTAAGCTACGTCGTATGTACCTTCAAGCATTGCTTGGTTGTACACAGAGAAGTCAGGCGTACGAGCTTTCGCTTTAATGCCGATTTCGTTTAGCTGTTCTACCGCTAGTTGAACTGTGTTGTTGAAGTCAGTCCAGCCATTTGGCGATTGGATCATTAGTTCGAAAGACTTACCAGATGGAGTATCAACAAAACCATCTTTGTTTACATCTTTGAAGCCAGCGTCAGCAAGAAGCTTCTTCGCACCTTCAGCATTGTAAGTGTTGAAGCCTTTGTACTTGTCGTGAGTTTTTTCATCAGACCAAGCTTCAAATGCGTAGCCAAGACCCGATGCGAAATCGTTCACAGTACCGCCACCGTAGAATGCGATGTCGATGATAGTTTGACGGTCAAGAGCCATAGAGAAAGCACGACGGAATTCAACGTTGCTCAATGCTTCATGCTTTGCAGCATCAGGGTGCTTGAAGTTAACGATGAATGCTTGTGTACCTGCTGGCGGGTACCAGTAGTGGTGTTTAGGGCTAGCTGCAGCGTATGTACGATCGATATCTGGAACGAAAGAAGACGTCCAGTCCATTTCACTGTTTACAACTTTACCTAGGAACTGGTCGTTGTTCGCAATTTGTGGAACACGTAGACAGTCAACATCTAGGTTGTCTGCATCCCAGTAGTTCGGGTTAGCACACTGGATGTATAGCTGAGCTGTAAACGTATCGATTTCTGTAAACGGACCAGAACCTACTGGGTTCTCATTGGTAAACGTTGATGGATCTTTAACGTCTTTCCAGATGTGCTTAGGTACTACTGGTACTTTAGCAATCTCGTAAGGTACGTTCGAGTTAGCTTCTGTTAGGTTGAACTTAACTTGGTAGTCGTTCAGTTTTTCTACAGAAGTTACCCAAGAGTTGATACCAGATTGGTCAAGCTCTGGCTTCTCTTTTACAAGGTTGAAAGAAAAAACAACATCATCAGCAGAGAAAGCTTCTCCGTCAGACCATTTAACACCCTTACGAATGTCGAAAACTACGCTCATCAGGTCATCTGACATTGTGAAGTTTTCAGCTAGACGGAACACTGGAGTGTTACCGTGCATTTCGTTAAATACTACTAGCGGCTCATAAAGGAAGTCGGTTGTAGTATGTAGGTTAGTAGCACCAAGGTACGGGTTAAAGTTACGTACGAAGGTAGTGTACTCTTTCGGGTGAATAGTCAACTCACTGCGTTCTGCAGCGGTTGCTACTGATGCAAAACCTGTTGTAGCAGTTGCAATAATTGCTGTTGCTATTGCTGTTTTTTTTATATTGGCAAGCATAGCTGTTCCTTACTATTTGCTTTCATTTCACTAATGGATTGAATGTTATCTGTCGCTAATTATTTAGTAGATACACACTCTAGTTAAAGGCCTACCTCTTCTTCGTTGCTCCAGATTTGTTGCTTCTTCTGAGAAGTGGTAAGAGTGGCCTGTAGGCCTTTGGCAGGAGTAAGAAAACACCTTATCGATGAATTAATCAAACTCGTTTCCCGTCAAAAACGTTAAAAACACATAACCACACGTCATTAACGTCAAAAATGGTCAGTTTGGTGGTTTTTTGCGCGCAATTGTTAAGGTGATGTGACTCGCATTTGATTTTGCAAGGACGCTTTTTTGTTAGTGTTTACTTACATTTCGGGCTTTTTATTATAGGGCCTTAACGTGTATTGGTGTAATTGTAGATCTCGGTCACTTGCCAGTTTTACGTTAAATTTCCCTAGAAAATTAAATCTGCCGTTCTGTTGTGACTCGCTTCTCAAACTGCAACAAAGAGTCAGAGGAATGTGAAACTCAGCCAAGAATAAGCTTTCAAATAGCGATTGAACTGATGATTGTTTAAGCTTGAGTAACGTGTCATTTTACTTGTTTAACACAGTGAAATAAGTGTGTTTGAATAGACATTATTGCGCTTTGTTCGTGAATGATATTCACAAAAAAGCCCACGCTAGGTGGGCTCCATTATTTACAGTATCGTGATCTTACTTCAGGGTTAGCTGGTCAGTAGTTTCTGTAGTTTATCCCTTAGCATCTCAATATGAGTTCTTTCTGGTGTTTGTTCTTTACAGTGCTCAAGTATGAATTCGATAGAGCTCAATACCGTTCGCCAGCGAGGCGTTTTAGGTAAGGTTTCAAAGCGTAGGTATTTATCTAAGGTGCGAGTTTGCAGCGTACTTCGGTCTAAATAAACACGCCACAAGCCACTCTTCTCTGCGAAAGCAAACTTTGTTTCACCAGTGACTGACTCCCAATAAATGATCGCATTGGTCATCGCCTCAACTAATACTTCGCGCATTAGCTCTTGTTTGTTTTTACCTTCACCGGTTGCCTTATCAGCAAGGCGAGTGAATTCTCCACCGAGTTCTTTCAGTTGTTGCAGTTTATCTTTATCACCTTCAAAGGCGTAGCTTGAAAGCGCCTCAACCGCCGTTTCAAGGTTATTGATACGGTTTGAGTTAACGCCACCACCGACATTGAAGATATACATGGTATCGAGCCCTGAGCCTTCAGGTAGTTTAAGAATGTCACTTGGTATGCGCTGACGTGTGTCATCAATATAGATATCGATGTCACCACAGTAGTGTGCTTGCTCCACCTTGAGGTATTTAGGTGCAATGATTTCATCGGCCATTGAGCGCTTAAGTTGCTCTTGCCCGCGCCTAAACAGCTTGGCAGCCGCTTCGTTGGCAAAGCGAATACGTTGGTCTTCCCGAATACAGATGATGGCTTCTGGTGCTGACTCTAATTGTTCTAGCAAGCGTCTTTGAGTTTCTAGTAAGTTCGCTTCAACCATAGCTCGGTGTTTGAGCTCCAGTTGCAGCTGGTCATTCTCAAGGCGCCTCTGTTCAGCCTTACTTGCCGATAAATGCGCTGTGATTCGAGCCGCCAGTTCCTGTTTGTTAAACGGCTTGGACAAGTAATCGTTGGCACCTGCTTCAAAGCCACGAACACGGTCTTCTGCTTGATTAAGAGCTGTGAGCATGATGATTGGCAATTGTGCATGATCGTATTGCTTACGCAGTGCTTCACAAACCTGATAGCCGCTCATGCCTGGCATCATGATGTCGAGCAGAAGTAATTCTGGTTTCTCTTTCTCAATCAACTCGATGGTTTCTGGGCCGTCACATGCAGTGCGAACTCGATAACCTTCCAATTTCAAGAAGCTGTCTAGCACGCGTAGGTTTACCGGCTCATCATCAGCAATGACTAACAGCGGGCCATTCGGGTCTTCACTGATAGCGCTATTTTCTTGCTGAGTGTTATCAATCAAATCAGGCGCTTGGAAGTGTGAGTAGCTCCCTGATTCATTGTAACTATCCAATTCTTCTTGGGTAGCTAAAGGTAATGTGAAGCTGAAGGTCGTCCCAAGCATAGGTTGGCTACTTACGTACAGCGAGCCACCCATTAGCTCAATCAGCTGGCGGCTAATGGACAACCCAAGTCCTGCACCTTGGCGATAGTTACTTGAGTCTTGTCCTGCTTGAATCAGTGGTTCAAAGATATGTTCTAGGTACTCTGCTGGGATACCTTGGCCGGTATCGACAACTTGAACTCGAATGTTGTCGTCGATAACACTCGCTGAGATAACAATTTTACCTTCGGATGTGTACTTAATAGCATTGCCGACCAAGTTATACATCACTTGTTCCAGTCGTTGAGGATCAGATGAGACTAACCCTAAATCACTTGGCACTTGGTTGATAATGCGGATCGGTTTGTTGCCTAGCAGGTGATGAGATAACTCAAGCACTAAGCTGGTGGCCGCAGACAAATCCACGGCTGATTTCTTAATATCTAAGCTGCCATAGCGCATCTTGTGGTAATCGAGCAGGTCATCAACCAAGGTTGCTAATCTCTGACCACTATTGATGATGATATCCAACTGGTACTTCTGGTTGGCAGGAATAGGGCCGTTTGCTCCAGATATCAGCGCCTCAGCAATACCAACCATGCCATGCAGTGGGGTTCTGAGTTCATGCGAAGTCGTCGCCAAGAATTCATCTTTCAGTTTATTGGCAAGCTGTAACTCTTCATTTTGTTTTTGAATCGTTTTGAGGTTGTCCTCTAACTCATCATTTTGACTTTTAATCAGCAGCATTTTTTCACGAATAGAACGCTGCATCCTTTCAAAGCTGACCGCTAGGCGACCTATTTCATCTTTACGCTCGGTATTGATCATCGTTTCGTCAAGATCGCCTGCGGAGACCTTCTCGGCGGCCCAAGTGAGCTTTAACAATGGCGAGGTGATGAAGTTCGATAAGTAGTGCGATGCAACGACTACGAGAATGATCGCTGTCAGCATCACAATCACGAAGATCTTTTCTAATTGATGAATGCGAGCAAACGCCTCTTTTTCTGGAAGCTCAACGACGAGAGCCCAAGTTGCGTACTTCAATTCAATAGGGGTGTAAGCGGCGATGATCGCTTGATCGAGAGTGTTGTCAAACGTGCCTACTGCTGTTTCACCAGCCAGAGCTTTGTCGACAACATCTAAGCTCAGGTTAATCGATTCTTGAGAGTGAGCTAGGCTGCGAGGTAAGTGGTCACTACCAACAAGAAGTGTTTGAATATTAGAGCTCTTGTTTAGATCCGCAATAAGCTTGGTAATGCCGTTGATAGGCAGTCGAAACATGGCATAGCTGTGCAGATAGCCTTGTTGAACAATTGGCGCACCTAACCATGCAGTCTGTTTACCGTTCTCGTCTTTAAAGTCTGAAACGATAACTGGCGTATAGTCTTCATTAGATTTACGTTTTTCTCTTACGTCTTTTGCTAGTCGTTGAAAGGTAAGGCCTAGATTTGAATCTTTGTATTTACCTGTGACTAAGTTGGTACCGTAATCATCACGTTTAAATACGGAATAAGCGACGTTGCCATTAATGTCGACCAGTAAAATGTCATCGAAATCTGAACGCTTAAGCAGTTCTTGGTATGAGTTATGGTAGCGCTTATGCAGCAAGCGATAGCGTTCACTTCCAATGAAACTACTCGATTCAGGTAGGATAGATGTTTTGATTTGATCGCCTGATCCTTGAATGTAGCGCTGTTGAGCATTGCTGCGCGCTTCATCAATATCTAAGCCGAGTCGTTGAAAGGCATTGATTAAACCGTAGAAACGTCCACCACTGGCATTGGCTAGCTCAGAGCGAACGAAGCCCATCACTTGTGATTCTTGCGCCTGTAGGTAATCGACGATTTGCTGCTGCTTAGTATCACGGACCGAAACAAGGTGCGAAGTACTTTGTTCCTGAAGATCCTGACTGTGCGATTGGAGGAAAAAGATCGCGATAAGTGTCACTGGGGTAATACTGAGGACGAGAAACGCCAACATTAGGGTATTTTGAAGGCGCTTAAACTTCTGCTTTCGATAGAATCTAAACATAAATTGGGTACTACTTTCCTTTGATGTACTGCTAAAAGGGGCGAAAACAAGTACAGAGAATAGAATTAATGGGTTCCAATTTAACGAAATTAACGAGTTTTTTTACTTTGACAAGTAAGTGGTATTTAAAGCGTGTGCAAAAGCTCATTTTTATAGAGTTTTGATAGAAATATGAACAGACAGCGCAGAATATGACCCTGCGCTGTGTTAGATGGGCTACTTGTTTGCGTGGTATATCGCGAATTTGGTGGTCTTATTTAGAGTCGCGCATTTTCCAAACGCTTGTTCAATAATAGGTACGTATTTTAAGAAGCTGTTTGCAACAATAATCATCTCACCAGAGCGCTTGAGGTGCTTTGGTGCGTGCGCTAGCAGAGTTTCCGTTGCGCTGTAGCTTGTGTCTAATCCTGAGTGGAAAGGCGGGTTACTGATAATGAACTGATAGTCTTTAGACGTATCAGAATAAACATCAGAAGCGAAAACTTTGCCCGTAAGACCATTGGCTTTGAGGGTTGCTTGGCTTGATGCGACTGCGAACGCGCTGATATCACACATTTCTAGCTCGATATCAGGGTTACGAGATGCCATAACCGCACCTAACACGCCTGCACCACAACCAAAATCCAGTACTTTGCCTTTTAGTTTTGGCAGAGTATCCAGCAGAAGTTGACTACCGACATCGAATGCACCGTGGCTAAATACGCCAGGAAGGCTTTTAACGGTAAGTGATTGCTCGTCAATACTAACTGTGTAGGTTTTAAACCAATCTTGTAGGTTGAAAGCTTGCGGTTGCTCGAAGCACTGACCCCAGTAGAAAGAACAACGGCGCGCTGAATCGTATTTTACGACCTTGCCATAAGGGGCAAACATCTTCTCAATGCTTTTCACGCCTGAGCGGTTTTCACCAACGACAACGATTTCAGTATCTTTACCTAATTTTGCAAACAACATCGCGAGTAAGAACTCAGCTTCCGCTTTTGCTTTTGGCCAATACAGCATCACCAAGTCAGCTTTGGTCTCTTCGGTAAACTCAGCACCATAAAAACGTTGAATAGAGCTGCAGTTATCCAGTTGGCGGTAATAGCTGTAATTAGAGGTAAATACGGTGACAGATTCACAATGTTTGGCTAACTCAACAGGGAATAAGTCTTCTGCCTCACCAGCAACTAAAACATGTTTGCCTTCAAAGTAGGCGAGTTGACGCTGAGCAATCTGGCTTGGGGCAATGTAGGCGGACATAGGACACTCTATTGAATCGTTAGCAAAAAATGAGGGCGGATTTTCGCATAATCCGCCCAAAGCTTGAAGTGTTTAATACTCGTTCGCCAACCAAGTTGACGTTGATTAGGTTAACTCTTGTCTTGCTGGTTCAAAAAGTCTTTAAACTCTTCATCGTAAATATTGAAAAGGACGATCGTAATAGCAAAGATCAGTGGACCATAGATCAGGCCGATTAAGCCAAACAGTTGAATACCACCCAGTAATGAGAAGAAGATCATAAGGGTGTTCATGCCAGCGCTGCCCTGCATTAATAGCGGGCGCAGTAGGTTATCAATCGAGCCCACAATCGCAATGCAGTATACCGTTAGGAAAATAGCCCAAGTGGTATCGCCTGTTAGGAATAAGTACGTGGCTGCTGGAATCCAGATAAGCGCAGTACCAACCACGGGAATAAAGGATGCGAAGCCCATCATAGTGCCCCAGAATAGACCAGGGAAGCCCGCAATCCACATACCTAAGCCACCCGCAAAACCTTGCGCTATTGCGGTTAAAAATGAACCCATTACGGCTGATTTAGAAACCTGCTCAATCTCGGTTAGCAGTTTGTCTTCTTGGCTGCGAGATAAAGGCAAAATATGACGAACAACGCTGATTATTTTGTCGTGATCTCTCAATAAGAAGAACAAGACAAACAGCATTAAGAAAAAGTCCATTAAGAAGTTGGTCGCATCACCAAGGATCTTCGCGCTAATACCCACAAGTTTTGAGCCAAAGCTGGTGGCAAATTCTGCGACTTTCTGGGCTATTGCTTTTGGTTCGATATTGTCAAAAGGTAGATAATTGTTCACGAACGATAAAGCTTTCACGACTAAAGGATGCTCAAACAAGGTTTGAATGCCGCCGTGTGTTACCCATTGATAAGTGTTTTGCGAGAATAACGAGCCTTGCTGCACGATGGCTGCAAATACTGCCAGTAAAGGGATGACGATAATGAAAGTGAGGATGACACAAGAAAGTAGAGAGACTACGTTCTCTTTATTCGGTATCTTCTTTTCAAGCCATTCGTGAATTGGAAACATCAGTAATGAGATGATGAATGCCATTACTATGGAATTTACATAAGGCTCGATAAGTAAGAAACAAGCATAAGCCGCCGCGAGTAGGGCAATGATAATTACCCAGTGGCTTGTATTGATTTTGAGTTTTTCTGACACAGTAATGGTCTCTATATTGGCGTTCTGAGTTTATAATGGCTGCAAAACAGAGAGTTAGCAATGAGGAGTTTGCATTATGGGATGTTGTGGTAAAGATAAGAAATGCCAAGATGAAGAACAGCAAACAAAAAAAGAGATCCCTTGGTTTCGAATGTTTCTAGGCACCATTATGTTGCTGGTTTTTCTTTTTTGGGAACGTTAACGACTTTTTTAGTAAAGGGCTAGCTTGTGTCGTTGAGGTATTTACCTTAAATGCACTGAACCAAATACTAAAAAGGGCTGCAGTAATGCAGCCCTAAATTCAAACGCTTAGCTAAATTGTTAGCTGTTTGATTCGTTGCTTTCTGCAGCAATAATAGCGAAACAGCGATCGGCTGCTTCTAATGTTGCATCGATCTCTTTTGAACCGTGAGCAAGAGACGTAAAGCTTGCTTCGAATGCTGATGGTGCAAGGTAAACACCGTGTTTTAGCATCAGGTGGAAGAAGCGCTTGAAGCGTTCTACATCACACTTGGTTACATCTTCGTAGCACGTTACTGTTTCTTGATCCGTAAAGAAGAAACCGAACATACCACCAACTTGGTGCACGAGCATTGGGATGCCGTGTTTATCCGCTAGATGTTTGAAACCGCTTGCTAACTGTTTAGTTTTCGCAGCAAGACGCTTCTCGTTGCCTTCTTCTCTTAATAGCTTCAGACATGCGTAGCCAGCTGCCATTGCAACAGGGTTACCAGAAAGCGTACCTGCTTGGTAAACCGGACCTGTTGGTGCGATGTATTGCATCACATCTCTACGACCACCAAAAGCACCCACTGGCATACCGCCACCGATCACTTTACCAAGACACGTTAGGTCTGGTTTGATGTTGTAGTAAGCTTGAGCACAACCTTCTGCAACGCGGAAACCTGTCATTACTTCATCAAAGATCAGCAACGCGCCTTCTTGGTCACAGATTTCACGAAGACCTTCGTGGAAGCCTTCTACTGGCGGGATGCAGTTCATGTTGCCCGCTACTGGCTCAACGATGATACATGCGATTTCGCCTTTATTTGCCGCGAAGATTTCACGTACAGAATCTAGGTTATTGAACGTTGCCGTTAGTGTCAGCTTAGCAAAATCAGCAGGAACACCTGGAGAGCTTGGTTGACCTAAAGTCAGTGCGCCAGAGCCTGCTTTTACAAGTAGGCTGTCTGCGTGACCGTGGTAACAGCCTTCAAACTTAAGGATCTTGTCACGACCAGTGAAGCCACGAGCGAGACGAATCGCACTCATTGTTGCTTCTGTACCTGAGCTAACCATACGCAGCTGTTCCATTGATGGAACCATTTCAGATACTAGCTCAGCCATTTTGATTTCGGTTTCAGTTGGAGCACCGAAACTTAGACCACGTTGCGCTGCATCAATAACAGCCTCACGGATAACCGCGTGGTTGTGACCTAGGATCATTGGACCCCAAGAGCCAACGTAATCGATATATGCTTTACCATCAGCATCAAAAAGAAGTGGGCCGTCAGCTCGCTCAACGAAGATTGGAGAACCACCTACACCGTTAAAAGCGCGCACTGGAGAGTTAACACCACCTGGAATAGTTTGCTGTGCCTTTTGATACAGTTCTGCTGATTTGGTCATTGATATATCCTCTTTTGACTGTCGGACCAATTGGCTCGCATTGTACCTATCCCGAATCCAACTAGGAATGCTTTCGCCGATATAATCCCCCGAATCTGGTTGTTTTGTGTGGTTACACGTTTTAATTGTCAGATTCTGGCGAGTTTACAACAGTAAAAGGACCGATCCTGTGGTGAATACTTGAACGTTTCAGTCAGGTATTAGATAATCACCAGAATATAAGAAAATACTCAACAACTATGGTCTCGAATTAGATTTGTATCATGTTGTTTTTGACACAGGTAAGAGAGGTTGTCGTGAGCGAAGTAAATATCCCATTGTCTTTTTCTGATGCAGCAGCTACCCGCGTACAAACGCTAATTGCTGAAGAAGAAAATCCAGAACTAAAACTGCGTGTATACATTACAGGTGGTGGTTGTAGTGGTTTCCAATACGGCTTCACATTTGATGAAAAAGTAAATGATGGCGACACTACCATTGTAAACAGCGGTGTAACGCTGGTTGTTGACCCAATGAGCCTACAGTACTTAATGGGCGGCATGGTTGATTACACTGAAGGCCTAGAAGGCGCACGCTTCTTTGTTAATAACCCGAACGCGACAACAACATGTGGCTGTGGTGCTTCATTCAGCGTATAGCTGAACTGAAAAAGCTGAAGTTACATTAGAAATACTGCAAACGCCGAACCTATGTTCGGCGTTTTTGTGTTTATAGACTCCTAAAAAACCGCAGTAAGTTAAGCCTGACGGTCGACCGCTTGGCTTTTTCATCGAAATCAGTACTTACCTCGATATTTAACCTATTATTTTTCAACGCATTCCCTTCATTTTTAGTACACGGCATATTTTTTAAACTGTCGATAACGTCCAACTTCGTTTGGTTTTGGTCTGTTAAGGTTACTCCGTGCATATGGAAGTTGCACATGACAGTGTTAAGCCATTTAGCGCGTCTTAATTACATCGGACAAAAGGATTTGTTATGCCCACTCTATTTCCTAACTCACCACTTTTTCAGAAATTGAAGCAGCCGTGGCTGGTTTCGTTGATTTTAGTTGTGCTGTTGTTTATTTGGCTTGGCTTAGGAGTGGGACAGGCGGAAGAAGCGCCAGAGAAAAAAGCGACAGAGATTCCGTTGGCTAAGGTTTCCTTTCAAACATTCACTTCATCACCGACCTTTAAAACGATTGATCTCTATGGAAGAACGGCGCCCGACAGGCATGCTCGATTAGGAGCGGAAGTTGCGGGTAAGGTCGTCCGACTGAATGTTGTTAAGGGCGATACAGTTAAAGCAGGACAAGCCATTGCTCAGATTGATAAAGGCGACTTAGAGATTCAGCTGGAGCGAGCATCTGCGTTATATCGTTTGAAGCAAAAAGAATTTAAAGCAGCACAGTCTTTGAAGAAAAGAGGGTTGCAAGGCGAGATAGCCTATACCACCGCAGAGGCTTCACTAACGGAAGCAAAGGCTATGAAGCGCAATGCGGAATTGGCTTTAAAGAATACTGTGATTACTTCGCCTTTTTCGGGAGTGGTTCAAGATTTGATGGTGGAGCTCGGTGATTTCGTTGGTGTTGGTGATCCTGTTGCTGGCGTGATTGACCTCGATCCTTTGGTTATTGAGGCCGATGTCAGTGAGCGTCATATCCAGCATTTGCTCGTCAATCAATCTGCTTTGGTTCGCTTGTTAGGGCGAGAAGAAGCAGAGGGTCGTCTGCGTTATGTTTCTCGAATATCTTCTGCCTCAACCAATACCTTTCCAATAGAGATTGAAATCGATAATTCCGATGGCCTGTTACCTGCCGGTGTCAGTGCCGAAGTCACCCTTAATCTAGAAACAAGAGACGCTATCAAAGTGACACCTGCTATGTTGGCACTAGATGAGGCGGGTAATCTTGGGGTCAAAACTTTGGTTTCAATTGATGACTCACCAATCGTGAAATTCGTCGGCATTCAACTGGTGAAAGCTGAGCAAGATGGCGTGTGGCTCACGGGGTTAGGTCAGCGTGTCGATATCATCACGGTAGGGCAAGGTTTTGTTCGTGATGGTGATTCGGTGATTGCTGTTGAGCAAGGTGCTGAATTCTCTAACGTAACTGCAGAGTAGGAGATAACCGATGTATTCAATTATTGATGCAGCCTTGTCTCGCGCTCGAACAATGCTCTCCCTTTTGGCGCTCATCTTAGTCGCAGGTGTGATTACCTATATCACGATACCCAAAGAATCGAGCCCAGATATCACCATTCCAATTATCTACGTTTCAGTCGGGCACCAAGGGATCTCGCCAACTGATGCGGAGCGTTTATTGGTACGACCTATCGAGCAAGAGCTTAGGTCGATTGAAGGCGTAAAAGAGATGACGGCAACCGCAGCAGAAGGTCACGCCTCGGTAGTGTTGGAGTTTAACGTTGGCGTCGACCTAACTAAAGCGATGGCGGATGTGCGTGATGCGGTTGACCTTGCCAAACCAAAGCTACCAGAAGACAGTGACGAGCCGACTGTGAATGAGGTGACACTCGCGTCTGAGCAGCCAGTGTTGTCAGTGGTTCTGTTTGGTACCGTTCCTGAGCGTACGATAGTGCAAATTGCTCGAGAGCTTGGGGATAAGCTCGAAAGCTATCGCCAAATTCTAGAGGTCGATATTGCAGGCGATCGCGATGACATTGTTGAAATCATTGTTGATCCGCTGTTGATGGAGAGCTACAGCCTAGATCAAGCGGATATCTATAACTTGATCGCTTTAAATAACCGAGTGGTTGCGGCAGGTTTTGTAGATACGGGTTATGGGCGTTTCTCTGTCAAAGTCCCTTCGGTGTTTAACTCTCTAAAAGACGTGCTTGAGCTACCAATTAAAGTCGATGGTAAGCAGGTCGTGACCTTTGGTGATGTGGCCACGGTTCGTCGAGCGTTTCGAGATCCAGAGAGTTTTGCTCGTTTAGATGGTAAATCAGCGGTTGTCTTGGATATCAAGAAGCGAGCGGGTGAAAACATCATTGAAACCGTTGAGCTAGTCAAAGCCGTCATGGCAGGCGCTCAGCAGCAAGCCGAGTGGCCAAATAACCTGCTGGTCAAATACACTTGGGATGAATCTAAAGATGTGAAGATCATGCTCAACGATCTTCAAAACAATATCTTGTCCGCCATCATTTTAGTGGTGATCGTGATCATCGCTATTCTTGGTGTGCGAACCGCATTATTGGTCGGAATTTCAATTCCTGGATCATTCCTCACGGGGTTACTAGTTCTATCGGTATTTGGTTTAACCGTAAACATAGTGGTGCTTTTTTCGCTGATTATGGCGGTGGGGATGTTGGTCGATGGTGCGATTGTGATCACCGAGTTTGCTGACCGGAGAATGCAAGAAGGGGAAGGGCGTAAAGCAGCCTATCGAGATGCAGCCAAACGAATGGCATGGCCGATAACGGCATCCACGGCTACAACCTTGGCGGCATTTGCTCCGTTACTGTTTTGGCCAGATGTGACGGGCGAATTCATGAAGTTCTTGCCATTAACATTGATTGCAACCTTAACCGCTTCATTGATTATGGCGTTGTTGTTTGTGCCTGTACTAGGTGGTTTGATTGGTAAACCTCAATACGTATCGCCCAAAAGCCAAGCGCGAATGGTGGCACTGCACAACGGTGATTTCTCACAGGCGACTGGCTTAACCAAGGCTTACTACCACACGCTTTCGATTGCGATTAAACACCCATTTAAGATTCTCTCCAGTGCAATATTACTTGCGGTGGCGGTTGGTTTTACGTATTCAAAAGCGGGTCTAGGTGCAGAGTTCTTCCCTGAAGTTGATCCGCCATTCTTTAACGTCAAAGTTCGTTCCCATGGTGATCTATCTATCCAAGAGAAAGATGTCATCATGCGCGATATTGAACAGATGATGCTAAATCATGATGAGTTCGATACTGTTTACACGCGAACGGGTGGGGACGACCAGATTGGTTTGATATCGATCACGCCTGTGGATTGGCAATATCGTCGCAGTGTTAAAGCGATCATTGATGAGTTAAAGACACAAACTGATCAATACGCTGGGGTCGAGATTGAATACAAGTTTCCTGATGCAGGGCCACCGGTTGAAAATGACTTAGTGATTGAGCTCTCAGCCAAAACACCTGAGCAGCTCAATCAGGCGGCTAAGATTGTAAGAAGTTGGGCGGATGGTAATCAAGCACTGACTAATATCAGTGATACTGCAAGCAAAGACGGTATTGATTGGAAGGTGGATATTCGCCGCGACGATGCCGCGCGTTTTGCCGCAGACGCGACCTTGGTCGGCAATACCGTTCAATTTGTAACTAACGGACTAAAGATTGGTGATTACCTGCCTGATGACTCATCAGAAGAAGTCGATATCTTGGTACGCTACCCAAGCGATAAAAGAGATATCGGGCGCTTTGACCAACTAAGAGTCAAAACACCGGCTGGCTTGGTGCCGATCACCAACTTTGCTCAGATTGTTCCCGACCATAAGCAAGACACGATCAAACGCCTCGATGGTAAGCGAGTCGTGAACATCATGGCGGATATGGAAGAGGGCTATAACCTTGCTCTCGAACTGCCAAAGATTGAGCAAGCGTTAAGTGAATTGGGGCTACCGAGTAGTGTCGAGTTTCGTATCCGTGGTCAGAATGAAGAACAAGAAAACTCTTCAGCCTTCTTACAAAGTGCATTCATGGTTGCTCTTGCGGTAATGGCGTTGATTCTGATTACTCAGTTCAATAGCTTCTATCAAGCGTTCTTGATTCTTAGTGCGGTGTTGTTTTCAACGGTTGGTGTGTTTGTCGGTTTACTTATCTTCCAACGTCCGTTTGGCATTGTGATGTCAGGTATTGGGGTGATTGCATTGGCTGGGATTGTGGTGAACAACAATATCGTGCTGATCGATACTTATAATCAGTTGGTTAAACGAGGCTTGGATAAGCGAGATGCGATTCTAAGAACCGGTGTTCAGCGTTTAAGGCCAGTGATGCTTACTACGGTTACTACCATATTAGGCTTGATGCCGATGGTATTAGAGATGAACATCGACCTGATTAACCAAAAAATAGAGTTTGGCGCGCCGAGTACCCAATGGTGGTCGCAACTCGCTACGGCGATTGCTGGAGGTTTGGCATTTGCGACAGTACTAACCTTGGTGCTGACGCCTTGTTTGCTGATGCTAGGGCGAGATAAGAAACCCGATATGATCCAAAGCAACGACGATGAACGATAAGTACTAGTTCGACTGAAATAAAAAGAGCGCCTTGATGGGCGCTCTTTTTTGTTGGCTGTTAGGGTTCTAGCCTAATTGGTTGCTAGCAACCTAATTAGTTGCTAACAACTGGCCGTATCGCTCAAGGTTATTCAGTCGAATCTCGGAGTTAGCAATGAAGGTAGCTTTTGCTTTACCTGTTAATGACTTAGATTGTGGCAATTTTACGGTGCGAGCATTCTTATGTACACCATTAACCAAGAATTCATAATGTAAGTGCGGGCCAGTAACACGACCTGTCCCACCCAAAGTACCAATGGTTTGGCCTTGTTTTACGCGCTGACCCGTTTTCACCATGCGTCGCTTCATATGCAGGTACTTGGTGATGTAGGTGTTGCTGTGTCGAATGAACACGTAGTTACCATTGAATTGGTTGTAACCCGACTTTTGAACAATACCGTCACCGGCTGCCCAGATAGGCGTGCCAACAGGAGCTGCGTAGTCAGTACCGCGGTGAGCTCGAACCTTACCGGTTACTGGGTGTCTCCTGGTAGGATTAAAGTTCGATGTTACGCGACGAAAATCAATTGGTGAGCGCAAGAACGCTTTCTTCATTGCTCGACCATTTTCATCGAAGTAGTTGCCGCTCTTATCATCCAATACCGCGGTAAATGAATCGCCTTGGTTTTTGAATACGGCTGCCATGATCTTACCGCGACCAACCACCTCACCTTCAACCACTTTCTCTTGGTATAAGATTTTGAAGCTGTCGTTCTTACGAATATCTAACGCAAAGTCGATATCCCAACCGAAGATACCGGCGAGTTCCATGATTTGGTTTGCGGTTAAACCTGCGCTAACGCCTGCATTCCAGAAGTTAGAGGTAATGTTGGCTTCAGCGTAATTGTATTGGTAGGCAACTTCTTTCTTGTCGATGCTAGAGGTAAACGAATCGCCAGACTTAGTGATTTTGAAGCTTTCAAACGCACTAAGTTGTCGTTTTAACTGAATAAGATCGTTGTTTTCATCAAAACCGAATTGTAATACATCGCCAGGTCTTAGATTAGACAGCTGCTTCTTAATATCGTTATTGGTATTGAGTAGCGTGATCAGCAAGCGGTATGAGAGACCAATACGTTCGAATAAAACAGAGGTGCTTTCGCCAGAACGAACGGTGTATTTCTCCCAATTAAGCACTGCCGTCGGCGGTGCGTCACTTGAGCTAACAAGCGCGGATGCATTGATAGTCAGTGGGTAATGTTTCCCCACCACTAAAGCGCCCGTATCGTCACGTAAACTGCTGACATCGGGGAGTAAGAAGATCGCGACGAAAATTACGGCACTAAAAAATGCGATAAAAGCCCGGTGCAAAATAGGAAGGCGTGCAAAAATAGACAACATGTTCCGGTTCGTTCTGTAAATATTATGAAAATCGACGACGGAATAGTGTAACTGGTTTCAAAATACATCGCTATTCAAGTAAGATGTCTAATTATTATATTTTTGCCAAATCTGTGGGAGTGAACAAGAATGGCGAGTATTGAAGCTGCACTAGCCGAGATCAAACGTGGCGTAGAAGAACTGATTCCAGAAGACGAACTGATTGCTAAATTAAAAGAAGGTCGTCCTTTACGCATTAAGCTGGGTGCCGATCCAACAGCTCCAGATATCCACCTAGGCCATACGGTTATCTTTAACAAGCTTCGTGCTTTCCAAGAGCTTGGTCATGAAGTGACATTCCTTATTGGTGATTTCACTGCAATGGTTGGTGACCCATCAGGTAAGAACTCAACGCGTCCACCGCTAAGCCGTGAAGACGTATTGAAGAATGCTGAAACTTACAAAGAGCAAGTATTCAAGATTCTAGATCCTGCGAAAACGCAAATTCGTTTCAACTCTGAGTGGTTATCTGAGCTTGGTGCTGAAGGTATGATTCGTCTTGCTTCTAACCAAACTGTGGCTCGTATGCTTGAGCGTGATGACTTTAAAAAGCGTTACGCTGGTGGCCAACCG
Organism: Vibrio lentus; assembly: GCF_030409755.1. Lineage (NCBI taxonomy): Bacteria > Pseudomonadati > Pseudomonadota > Gammaproteobacteria > Vibrionales > Vibrionaceae > Vibrio > Vibrio lentus. The sequence goes on along the minus strand of NZ_JAUFQE010000002.1, from coordinate 2,439,888 downwards.
ATCGCAATCCACGAATTCATGTACCCACTTCTTCAAGGTCACGACTCTGTTGCACTCGAGAGCGATGTTGAGCTTGGCGGTACTGACCAGAAGTTTAACCTTCTAATGGGTCGTGAACTGCAAAAAGCTGCAGGTCAAAAACCACAAGCGGTACTAATGATGCCACTACTTGTTGGTTTAGACGGCGTTAAGAAGATGTCTAAGTCTGCGCATAACTACATCGGTATCAGCGAAGCACCAAGCGAAATGTTTGGTAAGATCATGTCTATCTCTGACGATCTAATGTGGAGCTACTACGAGCTACTGTCTTTCCGTCCACTTGAAGAAGTTGCGGAACTGAAAGCTGGCGTTGATGCAGGTAAGAACCCGCGTGACGTTAAAGTTCTACTGGCTAAAGAGATCATTGCTCGTTTCCACAGTGAAGCCGATGCTGAAGCAGCTGAGCAAGAGTTCGTTAACCGTTTTGCTAAGAACCAAGTGCCAGATGAAATGCCTGAATTCGAATTCGAAGCAGGTCTACCAATCGCTAACGTTCTAAAAGAAGCAGGTCTTGTAAACTCTACTTCTGATGCGATGCGTATGATCAAGCAAGGCGCGGCTAAGCTTGAAGGCGAGAAGATTGAAGACAGCAGATTCGTACCTGAAGCAGGTACTGCAGTTTACCAAGTAGGTAAGCGTAAGTTTGCTCGTATTACTATTAAGTAATAACGTACATCAATAATTGAACAAAAGGCATCCACGGATGCCTTTTTTATTGACACAAAGTTGACGAAGTTTTTGAACGTGCATTGCTACACTGTGCGCGCTGTCATATTGACAGTAATTCTGGAGATTTTTATGAACAATACCGACCATCCTCCTAGTTTGAATGGAGAAGAATAACCTGTCTCGGTATTGATCTATTGTCCTGCCGTTCAGGTAGGGTATCTTTGTTTTTCCCCCTCATTCTTTTCCACACACTAGATTCTAACAAGTAGACACATTAGCGCTTTAAGCTATTGATATACTAACTTTAAGCTTTTGGTGCGCCTAGCTATACGCTCTTGATATACGAGTTATATATTCTTGGTGTACTCGCTATAGGCTATTTGTTTTGATGGTCGTTACCTTTGCCAATCGGGAGATTCGCCATGACGGTAATGAACAACAATTTTTTATCTATTGAAGCTCTGTACTCAGAGAAAGACATCCAAGCTGTATCTAATGCCTTTCAACAGTACGGACGTGAGCAACAAATTAACCTTTTGAACAGAATGCCGCTTGAAGATGCGGTGTTAGTACTTGGGCAATGCTCTCTTAGTACGATTCAGACTTTACTTAGTGAGTTAGAAGAGCAGGGCTTTGAGAAGCGCTCTCGACATCTAGCTCACCAACTAGGGCTGATCTACTCAGAGGTTGAACCGCAGCAAGGTTACCTTTCAACGGGAGTGCTTAGCCACGTTAGGCAGCGTATCGGTTGGATCATTGCCTTAGCGCTGCTGGGTATTGTCTCTGGGCTTATCATTGCTCAGTATGAAGATATCCTTAGCCAGCTAGTACTTCTTGCGATTTATATGCCGGTAATCGCCGCTGCGGGTGGTAATACAGGGACACAGGCTGCGACTTTGGTCATCAGAGCTTTAGCCACAGGGGAATTGAAGAAACGCCAGTGGGCGAACGTTCTTTGGAAAGAATTTAGAGTCGCAATTTGCTTAGCACTTGCGATTGCTTTGGTGATGATAGGCCGCATATTACTGTTCAGTGACAACCAATCAACGGGTGGTTACGACATTAATATGATTGCTTACGCGATTGCTGTTGCTCTGTTTATTCAAGTGACAATATCAACCGTGCTAGGCGCTGGATTGCCGATTGTTGCTCGGTTATTTAAGTTAGATCCTGCGGTGTTGGTGAGCCCTGTTCTCGCTTCGATAGTGGATATTTCAGGGATGTGGATTTACTTCACGGTAGTGAACTCATTCCTAGGAATCGCTTAAAAGCTTATAACAAATAACTAAAATACACCTGATAAACAAAAATGGCGCTGAAGATTTAAGATCTTCAGCGCCATTTTTTATTGTTTAAGTAGAAGCTTACACAGAGCTGAACGTTACTTAGGTTTGCCTTGTGTTTGACTGAATTCAACTACATCTGTGTAGAAAGCACGTTCAAACTGGGTAATTGGTGCTTCGACTGGTTTGTCTGGATCTTGCTCTTCCGGGAAGTAATCTCGGACAAACTGTACGAACAGAGAGTTTGGATTGCCCGCTTTGTCTAAACCAAAACCTGCCATGTTGTAGCTACCGTACAACGAACCACTCTTTGCAATAATATTGCCTTGGATCGGTGCCTTTCTCATGCTTTGACGGTATTTGAGCGTGCCATCAGTGCCTGATGTTGGCATTGCCTCAATTAGGTTGAGCTGTTGGTCGTTTTCCCAGATATAACGAAGCACCTGTGCCATGGTCTGCGATCTCATTCGGTTATTTCTCGATAACCCTGAGCCATCGACTAATTGCGCTTTGCTGAGGTCAATATTAGCCTTGGTCAGCAGTATCTGTTTTATTGCTTCAGTGCCGTTATTGAAGCTGCCCGGCTGAACATAAAATGTCGCACCCAACGTTTTAGTTAGGTTATCTGCGATAAGGTTATCCGACTTCTTCAGCATGATATCGAGCAGTTCAGGAAGCTTTTCAGAATGGTGACTCGCGACTAACGTAGTTTTGTCTGCTTTAGCTTTTTTACCCACAATCACATTGCCTTTAACTTGGATTTTCAGCTCTTTAAGAAGCGATGTCACGACTTGATAGGTATAAAGCTCTGGATTTTGAATCGCGAACTTGAGCGGCAGTGGTTTCTTACGTTCAACTAAGCAACCAGAGAGCTTGTAAGCGTTGTCTGGAGTCGTTATGAGCTCTAAGTCGCATTGTGTTGCCTTCTGCCCTGAGCGAGTTACAGTGGCAGTTGTGGTTGTCACGTCTATTGGGTAATGAGCTGGGATATATACGCGTGTCGAACCATTATCTTTTGTATAAATAGAGGCTTGTGCACAGTTGCTGTCTAAAGTCATCGCACTAGAAGGCGCACTGTAACAAACGCCTAGAATGTCCCAAGGCCAACCAACTGCTCGTTGATAGCCTGTATAAGCCGAGTTATCGAGGTATAAATTGCCTTTGATGGTTTTAGATTGCGACTTAGCGTATTGAGCTAAAAGACTTTTTAGATGTTCTCGTTGTAGCGTTGAGTCACCGCTGAATGAGATCACAACATCCCTATTAGAACGGGCAATGCTGGTTGTGTAGTGAAAGTCATCCCCCAATTCCAACTTGGCTGCCAAAGCCGTAACCAGTTTTAAAGTGCTGGCTGGTGGGTAAAAGCCATCACTGTTGGTATTCATTTCATTTGAACTGCCACTTAAAGATTCTAAGATCAAACTTGTGCTGCTGCCGTTTGGCAGTTTATCTAAAGGGGCGTATGCAAAAGCGTTAATTGAGAAAACGCTAATGAAAAAACTACATAGAAGTAGAGTGGATAGAAGGCGCATAGAAGATTTTCTTGGATGGCTGATTTTTTCAGTATACAGATATAAAAAACGCCCGCTAGATAGCGGGCGTTTTGATTCTCAATTAACTAATTAATCAATTAGGTAACCAGAATTAGAAGTCGTAACGTAGACCTAGAGCTAGCTCGTCTTCAGCATCTGCTTTAGATGCAGTACCGTTACCAAAACCTACAGTACCAATAGTGTCATTTTCACTGATTAGGTTGAAGTTGTACGAGATGTACGTACGGAAGTTCGGCTTGAAGTAGTAAGTCGCATCGATTGCAACGTTGTCAGCTGAAGTTTCACCGTCAGTTTCTGCGTTGTTGTACGTTAGTGTGAATGCAGTCTTGTCTAGTGTGTAAGCTGTAGCGAATTCGTAACCAGTGTAATCACCGTTTCTCTTCGCAAGCTCACCGTCTGTGAACGTACCAGCAAAGTATAGCGCTTCAGTGCGGTAAGATGCAGCAAGCATGTACTCGTTTTCTACGTCTTGATCAGCGTAACCAGCACCTAGTTTAAAGCCTGTATCACCGATTGAGTAGATACCAGATAGAGAGTAGCCATCTTCGTTGTTGTCTGAGTAACCGCCGTCAACTGAATCTGTACGGTCTGCGAAGCGGTAGCTTGCTTTTACTGCTAGGTCTTGAAATTCGCCTTTGTAAGAAAGCATGTTGTCAGTACGGTCTGCTGCAGCAATTTTGTATGCTGCTGAGTTACCGTGGTAAGACATGATATCCGTGAAGTCTGTGATTACGCCTAGCGCGCCGTCGTTCTTACCGTATGTTACTTCACCGAATGCACCGCCGATACCAGCGTAAGTGTAACGGTGGTCAATATCGCTACCAGAAGTTGTGTCGCCGTCAACAACTACTTTGTTGTCAGCTGTAGTGTATTCACCTTCGTAGAAACCAACACCGTATAGGCCGTCTTGGATTTCAACTTTACCTAGGAAGTTTAGACGTACACGAGAGTTGTCTTGTGCTTTGCCGTCTTTTAGAGATAGACGAGCTTCCGCACGACCACCGATCTCTAAAGAAGTGCCGTTTGAGCTGTATACAGAAGTACCGTCGATACCACCAGCTTGTTTACCGTCCGCTGCCACTGCGTTAGTAGCAAGAGCTGCAGCAGATACAGCAAGCGCGATCATAGTCTTGTTCATGTTATTAATTCCTAATTACTGTCCATAGAAGTTTTATCAAGGATTTGAACCCTTTTGTGTATTGCCTGTATTAATCAGGCTTCATAATCATGATTAGAACAGAAGTCTGAAAAATGCCAGTGCAATCCATGGGTTACTTTTTACCTCTAAAGTTCCATTGTTAGTTAGTAAAATGATATAAAACTAAAAAATGAACACTGTTTTATTATATTTATTGTTGCTTAACTATCTGTTTTAAAGTGGTTTTTATAAAAGTGTGATCTGTATTTATTTTGTTTGTTTTTTGTTTTTTTAGGTATTTATTTCTGAGCTTATTGATGGGGAGGTTATTATTCATTTTTGTGATGTCTGTAATTTAGACCTAGATAAAGCTTTTATAACGCAAAGTGGAATAAAGGTGATTTAGCCATAAAGTTTGTTTACACTAAGCCAAATCGTTTTGTTTCTATCACCCAATAACTATATTGGGTGGATTTATGTTGGCCAAAGAAAGCTTTGGCATAGAGGTAAAAAATGGAAAAGGTTCCAATGACAGTACGTGGCGCTCAGCAGCTACGTGACGAATTAGATCGCCTACTTAAGCTACGTCCTATTATTTCAGCAGCTATTGGTGAAGCACGTGAACTCGGTGACTTGAAAGAGAATGCTGAATATCACGCCGCTCGTGAAGAGCAGGGTATCTGTGAAGCTCAAATTCGAGATATCGAATACAAGCTATCGCTAGCTCAGATCATCGACGTAACTCAAATGGATAACACGGGTAAGGTTATCTTTGGTACTACCGTAACTTTGATTGACGTAGATACTGATGAAGAGTTCCGTTACCAAATCGTTTCTGAAGATGAAGCTGAAATCAAAACTGGCCGCATTTCGGTGAAATCACCGATCGCTCGTGGTCTTATTGGTAAGATGGAAGGTGACGAGGTTATTATCTCTACACCTGGCGGGGATAAAGACTTCGAAATCGACAAAGTAGAATACATCTAATTGAATTTACTTTGGTTCTAATAAGTAAAAAGGTCGCTAATGCGACCTTTTTCGTTTCTCACGCTACACTAAAAGATAAGCACAGTGGCTTTCTGATTGCGGAGCTAGTTTGATGTCAAACTAACTTATTTGCGTGGAATCTCGATTTTACGTGCTTCAGACTGACGGAACAGTACAAGAACTTTACCGATAGTTTGTACTTTCTCAGCTTTAGTTTCACGTACAATTGCATCGATAATCAGTTGCTTAGTCTCACGGTCTTCTGATGCTACTTTAATCTTGATCAGTTCGTGGTGGTCTAGAGCTAATTCGATTTCCGCTAGAACAGCTTCAGTAAGTCCATTTGCGCCCATTAGCACTACAGGTTTTAAACTGTGAGCTAGGCCCTTTAGATGCTGCTTTTGTTTGGTACTTAGGTTCATTACGCGGCCAATTTTCTTTAGTATTAGGGTTGAAAAAACCTATTTTAACGCCATCTAATGCTGAAGACTATAATTTATTCAGCAATTAGTACTTTCCTCCAATTTAGGTATCCAATGAGTAAACAGAAACACTCGGCCAGTTCAGGCCGTTGGTTGAAGGAACACTTCGACGACAAGTACGCAAATGAGGCGAGAAAGAAAGGCTATCGTTCACGTGCTTATTTCAAAATGGAAGAGATTCAAGCGAAAGATAAATTGTTGTCTCCTGCGATGACTGTTGTGGATTTGGGTGCAGCTCCTGGTGGTTGGTCTCAATATGCTGCTAAGATTATTGGTGACAGTGGACAAATCATTGCGTGTGACTTGTTACCTATGGACCCAATCGCTGGAGTGAGCTTTTTACAAGGTGATTTCCGCGAAGAAGCAGTATTGGAAGCGTTGTTAGATCGTATTCAACCTAATATGGTTGATGTGGTTATGTCTGACATGGCTCCTAACATTGCAGGAAATAACTCAGTAGACCAACCAAGAGCTATGTACTTGGTTGAATTAGCTTTGGATATGTGTCGACAAGTTCTAGCTACCAATGGTAGTTTTGTTGTTAAAGTATTCCAAGGCGAAGGGTTTGACCAATACGTTAAAGATGTCCGTGAGATGTTTAAGACGGTTAAGGTCAGAAAACCCGACTCTTCTCGAGCTCGTTCTCGTGAAGTGTTTATCGTAGCCACTGGTTACAAAGGTTAACGATTCTGTTCGATTTTGAACCGTTAACAATATAGCTACAGGTAACAAACTGTAGTACCCTACCTTTAATTACAATTAGTTATCGAGAGGCTGACACCTTGAGTGACATGGCAAAAAATTTAATTCTGTGGCTAGTTATCGCTGTAGTGCTTATGTCTGTATTCCAGAGCTTCGGCCCTGGTGAAAGTAATGGCAGAGCAGTTGATTACACCACGTTTGTACAGGAAGTTGGCCAAGGCCAGATTCAAGACGCACAGTTCAATAACAGTGAAATCTCTTTCACCCGTCGTGGTGGTGGTGCTAAGTATGTAACTTACATGCCTGTTTATGATCAGAAGCTACTTGATGACTTAATTAACCAAAACGTGAAAGTTCAGGGCACACCACCTGAAGAGCAGAGCCTGCTTGGCACTATCTTCATCTCTTGGTTCCCAATGATCTTACTGATTGGTGTGTGGATTTTCTTCATGCGTCAAATGCAAGGCGGCGGCGGCGGTAAAGGCGCAATGTCGTTTGGTAAGAGCAAAGCTCGAATGATGAGCGAAGAACAAATCAAAACGATGTTTGCTGATGTTGCTGGTTGTGACGAAGCAAAAGAAGACGTTAAAGAACTTGTTGACTACCTTCGTGACCCAAGTCGTTTCCAAAAGCTAGGTGGTAAGATCCCTACAGGTATCCTGTTAGTTGGTCCTCCTGGTACTGGTAAGACATTGCTTGCAAAAGCGATTGCGGGTGAAGCGAAAGTACCGTTCTTTACTATCTCTGGTTCTGACTTCGTAGAAATGTTCGTTGGTGTTGGTGCATCTCGTGTGCGTGACATGTTCGAACAAGCGAAGAAAGCCGCACCATGTATCATCTTTATCGATGAAATCGATGCAGTAGGTCGTCAACGTGGCGCTGGTGTTGGTGGTGGTCACGATGAACGTGAGCAAACACTGAACCAAATGCTGGTTGAGATGGATGGTTTCGAAGGTAACGAAGGTATTATTGTTATCGCTGCGACTAACCGTCCAGACGTACTTGACCCAGCACTACTTCGTCCAGGTCGTTTTGACCGTCAAGTTGTGGTTGGTCTGCCTGATGTACGCGGTCGTGAACAGATTCTTAAAGTACACATGCGTAAAGTTCCATTGTCAGGCGATGTTGAACCATCTCTGATTGCTCGTGGTACTCCAGGTTTCTCTGGTGCAGATCTTGCGAACCTTGTTAACGAAGCGGCTCTATTCGCTGCTCGCGGAAACAAACGCAATGTATCTATGGTTGAGTTTGAACTTGCGAAAGATAAGATCATGATGGGTGCAGAGCGCCGTTCAATGGTTATGTCTGAAGAAGTGAAAGAATCAACGGCTTATCACGAAGCGGGACACGCGATTGTTGGTCGTTTGGTACCTGAACACGATCCAGTGTACAAAGTATCAATCATCCCTCGTGGTCGTGCACTTGGTGTGACGATGTATCTACCAGAGCAAGATCGCGTAAGCATGTCTCGCCAACATCTAGAGTCAATGATTTCTAGCTTGTATGGTGGTCGTCTTGCTGAAGAGCTTATCTACGGTAAAGATAATGTTTCGACTGGTGCGTCTAACGATATCGAACGTGCAACAGATATTGCTCGTAAGATGGTTACGCAATGGGGCTTCTCTGAGAAATTGGGTCCTCTTCTTTATGCTGAAGAAGAAGGCGAAGTTTTCCTAGGTCGCGGCATGAGCCAAGCGAAGCATGTGTCTGACGATACAACTCGACTTATCGATGAAGAAATTCGTATTCTTATCGACCGCAACTACGCTCGAGCTAAGCAAATCCTAGAAGATAATATGGATTTGATGCACTCGATGAAAGATGCGCTTATGAAGTACGAAACGATCGATGCGGGTCAGATTGATGACCTCATGGAACGTAAGACTGATATTCGTGAGCCTGCTGGTTGGGGTGACCAGGCAAAAGCAGAACCTGCAAAGGAAGAAGCTAAGCCTGAAGCTGAGGTTAAACCTGAAGCTAAAGCCGAACCAAAAGCTGAAGAGTCGAAAGTTGAAGAAGCTAAATCTGAATCAGATGATGCTCAAAACAAAGATTCTTAATCGCTAAGCTGTTAATTAAAACCCTGAGTACGCTCAGGGTTTTTCTGTTTATAGCGCAAAGTGTTTTAACCTTTTAAGACCCGCCTTCCATGATATTACAAGCAAACAACAAAACACTCCTTTTAGACCGTCCGCATGTGATGGGTATCCTCAATGTTACGCCCGACTCATTTTCTGATGGTGGTCAATTCAACTCATTAGAGAAAGCATTGCAGCAAGCTGAACGCATGATCAAAGCAGGTGTCAGTATTATTGATATCGGTGGTGAATCTACCCGCCCGGGAGCGCCTGAAGTTACATTGGAAGATGAACTATCAAGGGTTATACCTGCAATTAAAGCGATTCGAGCCAATTTTGATGTGTGGATCTCTATTGATACCAGCAAAGCGGAAGTGATGCGTCAAGCCGTTGAGGCGGGCGCTGACTTGATCAATGATGTGCGAGCTCTGCAAGAGCCGGGCGCTTTAGAGGCTGCTGCTCAAGCTCAAGTTCCAGTTTGTTTGATGCACATGAAAGGCCAGCCAAGAACCATGCAAGCTAATCCTTGTTATGGCGATGTTTTCACGGATGTTGAAGACTTTTTAAAAGAAAGAGTTGAGGCCTGTGAGGCTGTAGGCATACCCAAAGAGCAACTTGTTCTCGATCCTGGTTTTGGCTTTGGTAAAACCATCGAGCATAATTACCACCTATTAGCGCACCTTGAAAAATTTCATACGCTTGGCTTGCCAATCTTAGCGGGTATCTCGAGAAAATCGATGATCTTTAAGCTGCTAGACAAAGCACCAGCAGATTGCATGGTAGGAAGTGTTACTTGCGCCACCATTGCTGCGATGAAAGGTGCTCAAATTATTCGCGTTCACGATGTGGAAGATACATTGGAAGCGATGAAGATAATTGAAGTGATGAACAACAATCACTAAATAATAATTAAGGAAAATCAATATGTCTGATAAAAGACGTTACTTCGGAACAGATGGCGTACGTGGCAAAGTGGGTCAGTACCCAATTACACCTGATTTTGTTTTGAAGCTTGGCTGGGCTGCGGGTCGTGTTTTAGCAAAACAGGGCACAAAAAAAGTGATTATAGGTAAAGATACTCGTATTTCTGGTTACATGCTTGAGTCTGCTTTAGAAGCTGGTTTAGCTGCAGCGGGCCTACAGGCAACGTTTACGGGGCCAATGCCGACACCGGCTGTTGCTTACCTAACACAAACTTTCCGTGCTGAGGCGGGGATTGTTATATCTGCATCGCACAACCCATATTACGATAACGGCATTAAGTTCTTCTCTTCTGAAGGTACTAAATTGTCGGATGAAATTGAGTTGGCAATCGAAGCTGAACTAGACAAAGATATCGAGTGCGTGGAATCTTCAGTACTAGGTAAAGCAGTACGCTTAAATGATGCCGCTGGTCGTTATATTGAATTTTGTAAAAGTACATTCCCGCACAAAATGACGTTAGCCGGAATGAAAATTGTGGTTGATTGCGCGCACGGTGCAACTTACCACATCGCGCCAGCTGTGTTTAAAGAGTTGGGTGCTGAAGTCATCGCAATGGGCGTTGAGCCAAATGGTACCAACATTAACCATGAAGTGGGAGCGACGGATGTGCGTGCTCTGCAAGCTAAAGTGGTTGAAGAGAAAGCAGCACTAGGTCTTGGCTTTGATGGCGACGGTGACCGTATCATTATGGTTGATGAGCTAGGCAACAAGGTTGATGGTGACCAAATCGCTTACATCATTGCTCGTGATGCGCTACGTCGAGGTGAACTAAAAGGCGGGGTTGTTGGTACATTGATGACGAACCTTGGTATGGAAAATGGACTTAAGCAATTAGGTATTCCATTTGTACGTGCTGCTGTAGGTGACCGTTATGTAATGGAGCAGCTTCTTGCTAAAGGCTGGAAGATTGGTGCAGAAAACTCTGGCCATGTGATTCTATTGGATAAAGTAACGACGGGTGATGCCATCGTTGCTGCACTGCAAGTGTTGGCTTCAGTGGTTGATAGCGAAATGACACTGAATGAACTTTCTCAAGGTATGACGTTATACCCTCAGGTTCTAGAAAATGTTCGTTTCAGCGGTGACTCAAACCCATTAGAAGCAGAGGCCGTTAAAACGGCAGTTGTGGAAGTGGAAGCTGAACTTGGCGAAAAAGGCCGCGTATTGCTGCGTAAGTCAGGTACAGAGCCACTATTACGAGTGATGGTTGAAGGTGAAGATGCTGATCTTGTTCAGAAATCTGCACTTAAGATTGCTGATGCTGTAAAAGCGAATTGCTAATTAAATAGTTTATCGCTGTGGCGTGCATCATCATGCCCGTGATTAGGTCTGTTTAACTTATGCCTTGATAAAAGCGACATAAACGAGTTTTATGTCGCTTTTGAGCTTTTTTTAAGCACTCGCTTGTTAAAGGCTTATTTTTTAGCAAATTCCCCTTGTCAGTCATCGTCGCATTCGCTAGTATTGCTCGGCCTTCAGTTAGGAGGTCGCTAGCCTTGTTCTTAAAAATAGTTTTTTGAACGGCGCTGGCTCAACAATTAGGAACATAGGTGGAAAAATGTTTACAGTTCTACTTGTGATTTACCTGTTGGCAGCGCTTGGTGTAATTGGCCTAGTGTTGATTCAACAAGGTAAAGGCGCAGATATGGGAGCCTCATTCGGTGCTGGCGCTTCAAACACTGTGTTTGGTGCTGGTGGCTCAGGAAATTTCCTTACCCGAATGACTGCAATTTTTGCAACTACATTTTTTATCCTTAGCTTAGTGCTTGGTAATATGTCTACACATAAAACTGAGTCACAATGGATTAACCCGACTGAAGGTCAGGTAATTCAGCAAGCTGAAGATGCAGTGAGTGAAGTTCCGGCGCAAGGCGACGAGATTCCACAATAATCTGCAAAGATTTGATGCCGAGATGGTGAAATTGGTAGACACGCTAGCATGAGGTGCTAGTGCCTTAGGGTGTGAGGGTTCGAGTCCCTCTCTCGGCACCATGTTTACAAACTTGTAAAACATCTTGTTGGGCGTATAATGCTCACAAGTCGGACGCGGGATGGAGCAGTTTGGTAGCTCGTCGGGCTCATAACCCGAAGGTCGTCGGTTCAAATCCGGCTCCCGCAACCAATTTCAATGCTATTATATAGCGTGTATTGGTAGCAAGTTTGCACAGTGTGAACCTCACTGTGAGTTAAGTGTAATATCAAATATGATGGCACTTAACATATAAGGGTCCAGCAACAAAAACCCCGGCTTATACGGGGTTTTTTGTTATCTAAGCATTTGTAAATGCAATTTAGATAATGTTTGCTTGGAATTTAAATTGGGCTTTGAGCCCTTTTTTTGTTTCTGGAGTGGTTAAATGACTGGTTTAGAAAGACAACTTACTGAAATGCTTGACGCTCCAGTAGCAGCATCAGGTTATGAGTTAGTTGGATTAGAATTTATTCGTGCTGGTGAGCACTCAACGCTACGTATTTACATCGATTCACCAAATGGTATCAATGTAGACGATTGCTCTGAAGTTAGTCACCAAGTAAGTGCCGTAATGGACGTTGAAGATCCAATTTCAGTGGCTTATAACCTTGAAGTTTCTTCACCAGGTTTAGAGAGACCACTGTTCAAAGCAGAGCATTACCAACAATTTATTGGTCACGAGGTAAGCATCGTTTTGAAAATGGCTGTCGGCAACCGTCGTAAATGGAAAGGTGATATCCAATCTATTGAAGGCGAGACAGTAAAAGTATTGGTTGAAGGACAAGAAGAAGAATTCGTCCTGAGCAATATTGCGAAAGCTAACCTGATCCCTAAATTTTAGTTCTCCTAGAGAGATGAGCTTAAGAGGCTAGATTAATGAACAAAGAAATTTTGGCGGTAGTAGAAGCTGTTTCTAATGAGAAAGCAGTTCCTCGTGAGCGTATTTTTGAAGCGCTTGAAATCGCGCTTGCAACGGCAACAAAAAAGAAAAGCGAACTAGAAATTGAAGTTCGTGTTGAAATTGACCGTAAAACGGGTAATTTCGAAACTTTCCGCCGTTGGGAAGCTGTTGAGGAAGTTGAATTCCCAACAAAAGAAATCTCTATTGAAGCTGCGAAGTACGATGACCCAGAGATCGAACTTGGCGGCTTCATTGAAGATGACATCGAATCAGTAACGTTTGACCGTATTACGACTCAAACGGCTAAGCAAGTTATCGTACAGAAAGTACGTGAAGCTGAGCGTGCTCAAATCGTTGAGCAGTTCATCGATAACGAAGGTGAGCTAGTTACTGGTGTTGTTAAGAAAGTAAACCGTGACACTATTATCCTAGACCTAGGTAGCAACGCTGAAGCGGTAATCCTTCGTGATGACCAGCTTCCTCGTGAAAACTTCCGTCCAGGTGACCGTGTTCGTGGTCTTCTATACGCAGTTAAGCCAGAAGCTCGCGGCTTCCAGTTGTTCATTACTCGCTCTAAGCCTGAAATGCTAGCTGAACTATTCCGCGTTGAAGTGCCTGAGATTGGTGAAGAGCTAATTGAACTTAAAGGTGCTGCACGTGACGCTGGTTCTCGTGCTAAAATCGCTGTTAAAACAAACGACAAACGTATCGACCCTGTTGGTGCGTGTGTTGGTATGCGTGGTGCACGTGTACAAGCTGTTTCTAACGACCTTGGCGGTGAGCGTATCGATATCGTGCTTTGGGACGATAACCCGGCGCAATTCGTAATCAACGCAATGGCTCCTGCTGATGTGGCTTCTATCATCGTTGATGAAGATACACATTCAATGGACATCGCGGTTGAAGCTGACAACCTAGCGCAAGCTATCGGTCGTAGCGGTCAAAACGTACGTCTAGCATCTCAACTAACTGGTTGGGAACTGAACGTAATGACTGTTGAAGATCTTCAGAAGAAGCACCAAGAAGAAGCAGTTGCTTCAATTGAAAACTTCATGAAGCACCTAGACATCGAAGAAGACTTTGCTCAAATGCTTGTTGAAGAAGGTTTCTCTACGCTTGAAGAAGTAGCATACGTTCCTGTAAACGAGCTTCTTGAAGTGGACGGTCTAGACGAAGGTATCGTCGAAGAACTACGTAACCGCGCAAAAGACGCACTAACTACTCTAGCGCTAGCGAAAGAAGAAACTTTCGATGGTGTTGAGCCTGCTGAAGACCTACTTGCACTTGAAGGTCTTGAGCGTGAAATGGCTTACAAGCTAGCTGCAAAAGGCGTTGCTACATTGGAAGACCTAGCTGACCAAGGCGTTGATGAACTAGAAGGCATCGAAGACCTAACTGCAGAGCGTGCGGGCGAGCTGATTATGGCTGCGCGTAACATCTGTTGGTTCGGCGACGAAGAATAATTCAGCAAGGAGAGAGAGCGGTATGACACAATTAACAGTTAAAGCACTGAGTGAAGAGATTGGTACGCCAGTTGACCGCTTAATTGAACAACTTGCTGATGCAGGCATGAAGAAAGCAGGGTCGGATCAAGTGACTGATTCAGAGAAGCAAACATTGCTAACGCACCTTAAAAAGGAGCACGGCGATACTTCAGGTGAAACAGAACCGACTCGTTTAACTCTTCAACGCAAGACCCGCAGCACGCTAAGTGTTGCCGCTGGAGGCGGTAAGAGTAAGGATGTTCAAGTAGAGGTACGTAAAAAACGTACTTACGTGAAGCGCAGCGCTATTGAAGATGAAGCGAAACGTGAGGCTGAGGATGCAGCTAATCGTGAAGCGGAAGAGAAAGCACAACGCGATGCTGAAGAGCAAGCGAAACGTGATGCTGCAGAGAAAGCACAGCGCGAAGCCGAAGCAAAAGTAACACGTGAAGCGGATGCAAAACGTGAAGCTGAAGAGAAGGCTCAACGCGCACAAGCTGATAAGGCTAAAAAAGACATGAATTCAAAAAATGCAGACGCTAACGCACAAGCGAAAAAAGAAGCGGATGAACTAAAAGCTCGTCAAGAGCAAGAAGCAACTCGTAAAGCAGAAGCTGAAGCAGCTAAGCTTGTTGAAGAAGCTCGTAAGTTAGCAGAAGAAAACCAAGAACGTTGGTCTGAAGAAGAGAAGAAGAAGAAAGAGCAAGAGAAATCTGCGGATTACCATGTGACTACTTCTACTTATGCTCGTGAAGCAGAAGATGCGGCTGATAAAAAAGATGAGAAAGCTCCTCGTCGTCGCAAGAAGAAACCTGCTCCAGCAGCTCAACCAGGCAACAACCGTGGTGGTCGTAACCAACGTGGTCGTGGCGGTAAAGGTAAGCTAGCTAAACCAACTTCAATGCAACAAGGCTTCGATAAGTCAGCAACTGTTGCTAAATCTGATGTTGCTATCGGCGAAACTATCGTTGTTTCTGAACTGGCTAGCAAAATGTCAGTTAAAGCAACGGAAGTTATCAAAGTGATGATGAAGATGGGCGCTATGGCGACTATCAACCAAGTGATCGACCAAGAAACAGCACAACTTGTTGCTGAAGAAATGGGCCACAAGGTTATCCTTCGCAAAGAGAACGAATTAGAAGAAGCAGTGCTAGCTGACCGTGATAGCGATGCTATCGCAGAAGGTCGTGCTCCTGTTGTTACTATCATGGGTCACGTTGACCACGGTAAAACTTCTACACTTGATTACATTCGTAAAGCACACGTTGCTTCTGGCGAAGCTGGCGGTATCACGCAGCACATTGGTGCTTACCACGTAGATACTGACAACGGCATGATCACGTTCCTTGATACTCCTGGACACGCGGCGTTTACTGCTATGCGTGCTCGTGGTGCTCAAGCGACAGATATCGTTGTACTTGTAGTTGCAGCAGACGATGGCGTAATGCCACAAACAATCGAAGCAATCCAGCACGCGAAAGCGGCAGGCGTTCCTCTGATTGTTGCTGTGAACAAGATCGACAAAGAGGGTGCAAACCCAGACAACGTTAAGAATGAGCTAGCTCAATACGACGTTATCCCTGAAGAATGGGGCGGTGAGAACATCTTCGTTCACATCTCTGCAAAACAGGGTACAAACATCGATGGTCTTCTAGAAGCTATCCTTCTTCAGTCTGAAGTTCTTGAGCTTACAGCGGTTAAAGAAGGCATGGCATCTGGTGTTGTTGTTGAATCTCGTCTTGATAAAGGTCGTGGTCCAGTTGCAACAGTACTAGTACAGTCTGGTACTCTAAACAAAGGCGACATCGTTCTTTGTGGTCAAGAGTACGGCCGTGTTCGTGCAATGCGTGATGAAAACGGTAAAGACATCGAAACTGCAGGTCCATCTATCCCTGTAGAAATTCTAGGTCTTTCAGGCGTTCCTGCTTCAGGTGATGAAGCAACGGTTGTACGTGATGAGCGTAAAGCGCGTGAAGTTGCAAACTACCGTCAAGGTAAATTCCGTGATGTTAAACTAGCTCGCCAACAAAAAGCGAAACTAGAGAACATGTTCGCGAACATGACGGCTGGTGAAGTTGCTGAACTTAACGTTGTACTTAAAGCTGACGTTCAAGGTTCTGTAGAAGCGATTGCTGACTCTCTACTGAAACTGTCAACTGACGAAGTTAAAGTGAACATCGTAGGTTCTGGTGTTGGTGGTATTACTGAAACTGATGCAACGCTTGCAGCAGCTTCTAACGCTATCATCCTTGGTTTCAACGTACGTGCTGACGCAACTGCGCGTGGTACTGTTCAGAATGAAAACCTAGATCTACGTTACTACTCAATCATTTACCAACTGATCGACGAAGTTAAACAGGCAATGGGCGGTATGCTTGCTCCTGAATTCCGTCAAGAGATCATTGGTCTTGCTCAAGTTCGTGACGTATTTAAGTCGCCTAAACTTGGTGCAATCGCTGGTTGTATCGTTACTGAAGGTACTATTAAGCGTAGCAACCCAATCCGCGTACTTCGCGAAAACGTTGTTATCTACGAAGGTGAACTAGAGTCACTTCGTCGCTTTAAAGATGACGTTCAAGAAGTTAAAAATGGTTACGAGTGTGGTATCGGCGTTAAGAACTACAACGACGTTCGCGTTGGTGACCAGATCGAAGTATTCGAAATTGTTGAAGTTAAACGTACTCTAGACTAATCAGTCTGTACGACTCGACATATTGACTAAGGTTACTAACATTACTAGTAAAGGTAATAAGTAATCGGTTGTTGAATACACCATGGGGGGCTGGTAATTACCAAGCCCCCCATCTTTCTAAGTGAGAAAAGAAAATGTCAAAAGAATTTAGCCGCACACAACGTGTGTCTCAGCAGCTTCAAAAAGAGCTAGCACTTATCCTACAACGTGAAGTTCGTGACTCACGCATTGGTATGGTAACTATTTCAGATGTAGAAGTGTCTCGTGACCTTGCTTACGCAAAAGTGTTCGTGACTTTCCTATGTATCGGTGAGCAAACACCTGAATCATGTCTTGCTGCTCTTAAAGAGCATGAAGTGCCAGTTCGTATGGCTCTTGGTAAGCGTATTCGTCACCGTCTAACGCCTGAAGTTCGCTTTACTTACGACAACACTTTGGTTGAAGGCATGCGTATGTCTAACCTAGTAAGCGAAGTATTGAATGACGACAAGCGTAAGCAAGAAGAAGCAGGCCGTACTGAGGATACTCAGTCTAAGGACGAAGAGTAATGGCTCGCCGTCGTAAAGGTCGCCCTATAAACGGGGTAATTCTGTTAGATAAGCCGACAGGTATTTCATCTAATGATGCACTGCAAAAAGTAAAACGCATTTACTTTGCAGAGAAAGCAGGGCACACCGGTGCTCTGGATCCTCTTGCGACTGGCATGCTGCCAATTTGTCTTGGTGAAGCAACGAAGTTTTCTCAGTTTCTATTAGATTCTGATAAGCGCTACGTTGTTATTGCTAAGCTTGGTGAGCGTACCAACACTTCAGACTCTGATGGTGAAGTGGTTGAAACGCGTGAAATCAACGTGACTCAAGAGCAACTTGAACGCTGCATTGCAAGCTTCAAAGGTGAAACCGACCAGATTCCATCAATGTTCTCAGCATTGAAGTATCAAGGTAAGCCTTTGTATGAATACGCACGTGCAGGTATCGAGGTGCCTCGTGAGTCTCGCAAGATCACTGTGTATTCTATTGAGCTACTTCGCTTTGAAGGCGATGAAGTTGAGATGGAAGTGCATTGTTCTAAAGGGACTTACATCCGTACAATCACCGACGATCTTGGTGAAATGCTAGGTTGTGGTGCTCACGTGACAATGCTTCGTCGTACTGGTGTTGCAAAGTACCCGTATGAACGCATGGTTACCTTGGAACAGCTGAACGAAATTCTAGAGCAAGCACAAGCGCAAGAAATTGCACCTAAAGAGTTGCTTGATCCATTGCTAATGCCAATGGACACGGCTGTAGAAGACTTACCTGAAGTTAACTTGAATGCGGAACTGACTGATCTTGTCCAGCACGGTATGCCAGTTCAGGTTGCTGGTGCGCCAACGGAAGGAACGGTTCGCATGACAAGCGGCGAAGAGAAGCTGTTTGTCGGCGTTGCTCAAATTGCTGAAGATGGCCGAGTTGCACCGAAACGTTTGGTTGTTTTCAGAGATGAAGAGCCACAAGCGTAACGCTTACACAGAATCGGATCTTAGCGCTGAGTCGTGAAAGACGAGTAAATAAATTAGAAAGCGAGCCCTTAATTTTAATGGTTCGCTTTTTTCGTTTTTCATCAGTTCGATTGTTATTGCACCAACTCGTAAACTTCCCTATAATCCTCGGCTCGCGTAGCGGCTGAATCAGAGATTGGCTGCTACAAATATAAACTTACTCTTATCAGGAGAGATTTATGTCTCTGAATGCAGAAACTAAAGCAGCAATCGTTGCAGAATACGCACAATCTGAAGGCGACACAGGTTCACCAGAAGTACAAGTAGCACTACTTACTGCTTCTATCAACCACCTACAAGGTCACTTCAAAGCGCACAAACACGATCACCACAGCCGTCGTGGTCTATTACGTATGGTTTCTAGCCGTCGTAAGCTTCTTGATTACTTGAAAGGCAAAAACCTTACTCGTTACCAAGACCTAATCAAGCGTCTAGGCCTACGTCGCTAATAGCGATGTCTGCAAAGACAGTTTGAAGAAAAGGAGCATTTATGCTCCTTTTTTTGTGTCTGTAAGAAAATGTTTGGCCGGATGCACAGAATATCATCTGGCTTTTTCTGATAGGAAATATCTCTCCTAATAAAAATAGTTTATACTACGCCCGCCTATGCGTTTTCAACGCTGGGCAATCAACCTCTCAAGACGTTACAGTCACAGATGTCGGCCAATAGGTCGCGACTATTCAAAGGCGGATTTGGTCTTAATTCGGCGTATGAACTCATACAAAGAAGCATCATTCCCAAGTCTCTTTTCACTAGTCGCGATTGGTAATATCTTGAGTCAATCTTCACTTAATCTAAAGTCATGACTTTAGAGCTAAGGATATACAATGTTTGAAAAACCAGTTGTAAAATCGTTCCAGTACGGTAACCACACCGTTACTCTAGAAACGGGCGTAATGGCACGTCAAGCTACTGCTGCTGTAATGGCGACTATGGACGATACATCAGTATTCGTTTCTGTTGTTGCTAAGAAAGAAGCTGTTGCAGGCCAAGATTTCTTCCCTCTAACAGTTAACTACCAAGAGCGTACATACGCTGCGGGTAAAATCCCTGGTGGTTTCTTCAAGCGTGAAGGTCGTCCTTCTGAAGGCGAAACGCTAACAGCTCGTCTGATTGACCGTCCAATTCGTCCACTTTTCCCAAGTGCGTTTAAAAACGAAGTTCAAGTTATCGCTACGGTTGTTTCTATCAACCCTGACGTAAACCCAGACATGATCACTATGATCGCAACGTCTGCTGCGCTTGCTATCTCTGGTGCTCCATTCAATGGTCCTATCGGTGCTGCACGTGTTGGTCACATCGACGGCGAACTTGTTCTTAACCCATCAAATACTGAGCTTGAAAACTCTAAACTAGACCTAGTTGTGTCTGGTACAGAAGGCGCAGTACTTATGGTTGAATCTGAAGCAGATAACCTATCTGAAGAAGAAATGCTTTCAGCTGTTGTTTACGGTCACGACCAACAACAAGTTGTAATCAAAGCGATCAACGAATTTGCAGCTGAAGTTGCAACTCCATCTTGGAACTGGGAAGCGCCAGCAGTTAACACTGAGCTTAAAGCTAAAGTTGCTGAGCAAGCTGAAACTCGTCTATCTGACGCGTACCAGATCACTGAGAAAATGGCTCGTTACGAGCAAGTTGGCGCAATCAAGAACGACACTGTTGAAGCTCTGATTGCACAAGACGAAAACCTAGATGAGCGCGAAATCCGCGGCATGCTTGGTTCTCTAGAGAAAAACGTAGTGCGTAGCCGCATCATTGCTGGTAACCCACGTATCGATGGCCGTGAAAAAGACATGGTTCGTGCGCTAGACGTACGTACTGGTGTTCTTCCACGTACACACGGTTCTTCTCTATTCACTCGTGGTGAAACTCAAGCACTTGTTACTGCAACGCTTGGTACACAACGTGATGCACAAATCATCGACAGCCTAATGGGTGAGAAGAAAGACAACTTCCTTCTACACTACAACTTCCCTCCATACTGTGTAGGTGAGACTGGTTTCGTTGGTTCTCCTAAGCGTCGTGAAATTGGTCACGGTAAGCTTGCTAAACGTGGTATCCAAGCTGTAATGCCTTCTGTTGACGAATTCCCATACACAGTTCGTGTTGTATCGGAAATCACAGAATCTAACGGTTCTTCTTCAATGGCTTCTGTATGTGGTACATCTCTAGCACTTATGGATGCTGGTGTTCCAATCAAAGCTTCTGTTGCGGGTATCGCAATGGGTCTTGTTAAAGAAGGCGACGATTTCGTTGTTCTTTCTGACATCCTTGGCGACGAAGATCACCTAGGTGACATGGACTTTAAAGTAGCAGGTACTAACGCTGGTATCACTGCACTTCAAATGGACATCAAGATCGAAGGTATCACTAAAGAGATCATGCAAATTGCACTTAACCAAGCGCAAGGTGCACGTAAGCACATCCTTTCTGTAATGGATGAAGCTATCTCTGGTGCTCGTGAAGATATCTCTGAATTCGCTCCACGTATCCACACAATGAAAATCAGCTCTGATAAGATCAAAGATGTTATCGGTAAAGGCGGCGCAGTTATCCGTGCTCTTTGTGAAGAAACAGGTACTACAATCGAAATCGAAGACGATGGCACAATCAAGATTGCTGCTACTGAAGGCGCAGCTGCTAAAGAAGCTATCCGTCGTATCGAAGAGATCACTGCTGAAGTTGAAGTTGGCCGCATTTACCAAGGTAAAGTTGCTCGTCTAGCTGACTTCGGTGCATTCGTTACTATCCTTCCAGGTAAAGATGGTCTAGTACACATCTCTCAAATCGCTGACAAGCGTGTTGAGAAAGTGTCTGACTACCTAACTGAAGGTCAAGAAGTTCCTGTTAAGGTTCTTGAAATTGACCGTCAAGGCCGTGTACGCCTAAGCATGAAAGAAGCAGTTGAAACGCCAGCTGAAGGCGAAGCACCTGCTGCTGAGTAATTCTTAGCCTATTAATGGGACTGTCGCTTTTTAGTGATTTCTAACCCATTGGTAAAAAAGCATGTTATAAAGGGGAGCATATCGCTCCCCTTTTTTATTGCGGTCATAACAGGAGTAATTATTTGTGAAATGGTTTCAAACCGCGAGTATGTGTTTACTGCTTGTACTAACTGGTTGTGCGACAACATCAGATAACACCTCACGTTGGGTTTATCCACCAATGGCTGTGCCGCTTCAACCAAGTGTTCAGCAAGAAGTGCAAATAGCGCGCCTTAGTCAGTTATTACAACGCCCAGACTTGAACGATGAAGTTCGAGCTAAAATGTTGTTCGAGCGTGGTAACTACTACGACAGCGTTGGCCTGCGTGATTTAGCACGTCTTGATTTCAATCAGTCTCTTTCATTGAACCCCGCTCAACCTGATATCTTCAACCTTTTGGGTGTTTACTTTACGCAAGTAGGGGAGTTTGATGCCGCTTATGAATCTTTTGATTCTACGTTAGAGCTTGATCCTGCAAACTCATATGCAGAACGAAATCGTTCTATCGCACTCTACTATGGTGAGCGCTATGACTTAGCCAATGAAGAGATGATGAAGCACTACGCTGATGCTCCTAGCGATCCGTTTCGCGCTCTGTGGCTTTACATCATTCAGCATGAACTCACGCCAGAACAAGCCAAGCTTGATTTACAAAAGCGTTACGAGAGTCGTGATGAACAGTGGGGCTGGGTATTAGTTGCGATCATGCTTGACGATATTACCGAAGAGCAGGCGTTCAAAGCTATCCTAACGGGGACTCGTGACAACACGCTCCTAGCTCAACGCCTAACTGAAACGTACTTCTACCTTGCTAAGCGTCACCACATGAATGGTGATTACGCGAATGCTATCTCTTTGTACAAATTAGCGGTTTCTTTTAACGTGTATGAATACGTAGAACACCGTTACTCTTTCTTAGAGTTAAGCCGTATTTTTAGTACGCTTAAGGCTGAACATTTAGCACAAGCTAAGTTGGCCGCTGCCGAAGAAGAAGCTAACGCTAAGTAAGTTACATAGTAAGAATATTAAAAACCGCTGCCAGTCAGCGGTTTTTTTATGCGCGTTGTTTAGTTTTTGGTTGCTTTAAAATCAAACAATATTAAAATAGTTAGCCTTGCTAACTAAATGTAAATTCTGTGGTTGGAAATCTATGTTGGATCAGAATCTAGAAAAAATTGAACGCTTTGCTTCTAAGATATGGCGCACTCAAGTGAATGAAGATCCTATCTGCCAGCTGAGCTTTAATGAGTACGATTATTTGAAGGTCATTCAAGCTTCACCAGAGCCTATTCGGCTAACAGACCTTGCTATTGAGATGCAGGTGACAAAACCTTCTGCCACGACTATGGTTCAAAGGCTAGAAAGAAAAGGACTCGTAGAGCGCCAAGCCTCGCTTGAGGATGCACGCTCTAAGTTGGTCATTTTAACCAAGAAAGCTGAAATTGGTTTGGAAGAAGAAAGTAAGATTTATCAGGTGATGGCACAAACGCTTGAGAGCCGTTTATCTGAGCAAGAATCCCAACTGTTGAATCAACTGTTAGATAAAGCGTTGAAGTAATTAGTTTAAATATTTAGTTAGCCTTGTTAACTAATTTTTAGAGTCGTATCTCATTTTAGTGCGGCTCAATAGATGAAAGAAAGTAGAGTAAGAAATGAGTAACTCAATTAGTCGTCAATTCTGGCGATACACAATTCCTACCGTAGCGGCTATGTTAGTGAACGGCCTTTACCAAGTGGTAGATGGCATCTTTATCGGCCGTTATGTCGGTGCTGATGGACTTGCGGGTATTAACGTCGCGTGGCCTGTTATTGGGTCGATTCTCGGCATTGGTATGCTGGTGGGCGTGGGTACGGGTGCCCTTGTCTCGATTCGCCAAGGCGAAAAAGACCCCAAAGGTGCCAAGCAGATTTTAGCAACGGGTTTAACCTTGCTGTTGGCGATAACGCCAATTGTCTCTGGATTGTTGTTTCTGTTTGCCGATAACTTTTTGCTTTGGCAGGGCGCGGAAGGTCGAGTGTATGAGCTTGGCCTGCAGTACTTACATATCCTAATTGGTGCAAGTGTCTTTACCTTAGGCTCTATTGCGATGCCATTTTTACTGCGTAACGATGACAGCCCGAACTTGGCCACCATACTGATGATTGTTGGTGCGGTGATCAATATTGTATTGGATTACCTGTTTATCGCTCAGTTTGGTTGGGAGTTGAAGGGTGCTGCATTGGCAACTGCAATGGCTCAGTTTGTGGTAACAGGCCTGGGTCTGGCTTACTTCTTTTCACGTCGAGCAAACTTGCGTTTACGTTGGAATGAACTGAGATTGAAGTTATCGGTAATTCCTGAAATCTTCGCTATCGGTACATCAAGCTTCTTTATGTATGCGTATGGTTCGATGATGGTGGCGCTGCATAATGCCTTGTTCTCCCAGTATGGCGACCAGTTGATGATTGGTGCTTACGCTATTTTGGGCTACATC
This sequence comes from Vibrio lentus, assembly GCF_030409755.1. Taxonomy (NCBI): domain Bacteria; kingdom Pseudomonadati; phylum Pseudomonadota; class Gammaproteobacteria; order Vibrionales; family Vibrionaceae; genus Vibrio; species Vibrio lentus. Next base: position 2,415,921 of record NZ_JAUFQE010000002.1, on the reverse strand, counting down.
GTGACGGTTTATTACCTCACAGCGGAAGGCATCGCAAATGGTATGCAGCCTTTAGTCAGTTACAACCATGGCGCTCGCAATCAAGCGAATATTCGTAAGTTACTGAAGATTGCGATGGTGAGCTCTGTCTTGATTGGTGTGGCGTTTGTGTTGTTGTTGAATGCGTTCCCACGTGAGTTTGTTTCCGTCTTTAACTCAGATGAACCTCAGCTAGTTGAGTACACTGTGTTAGGTATTCGACTACACATGTTTGCATTGGCGCTTGATGGTTTCTTAGTGGTAGCGGGTGCTTACTATCAAGCGGTGAACAAGGGCAGTAAGGCGATGTTTGTGACGATAGGTAACATGCTTATCCAACTGCCTTTCTTGTACATTATGCCTAAGTTGTACGGTGTGCCGGGGATCTGGATAGCGTATCCATTGTCCAATATCGCGTTAAGCGTAGTTGTTATGATTATGCTCTACAAAGACGTAAAGAAGCTCGATGCTGCGCCGCTGGAAACCGCGACGGCGTAGGTCGTTTTTATTGAGCTGAATGAAAAAGGTCTAGCGAATGCTAGGCCTTTTTTGTATCCATGACTGACTGGCTCAACGAGAGGAGTTAGATGTTCTTAACTTCTAAACCTGCAAGTTGGTGCCAGTATCCGTTACATTGACGGTTTTCAATGGTCATTGGCTTTTGGCCATGCTCATTGGCTTTGAAGTTGTTGAGCTCAGAGAAGGTATCGATACCTAATGGGCTCAAACGAACCACGTCGACCAAGTCATGCATGCTCGGCAAGTCATTGACTAGGTTGTAGCAGTAACCCGATTGGGTTTGGATGCCGTTAAGGTTAAAGACCGACTGACCTTCTTGGCTATCGACTTGGAGACCTGTTGGATATTTGATGCAGCAGGTTTCGCAATCGTCTTTGGCTTTGTTTTCAGCGCGAGCGGTAAAGCAGCGTGCCGAGTAAGCAAGCGGTAAGTAGCCGTGGCTAAACACTTCGACTTCGAACTTATTACGAATATTAAGCTCTTCACATTGTGTCATGACGTTACTCAGCCATTCACGAGAAAGCTCAACAGGCATACACCAGCGCGTCATACCTTGCTTCAAAAACAGGTTCAGCGTGCGTGCATTGTAGGTGTTAACCGCAGGGCCAACCACGAACGGTACTTTGCTTTCGCTGGCTAATTGAATAGCCGATACGTCGTTGGCTTCAATCGCGAAGTCACCATTATCAATGTACTTCTTCATGATGTTGACTTCGCTTGGCGCTTCCAACAACGCCATCGTCGATAGCACCACTTGCTTACCTGAAGCAGACAGCTCTTTGGCAATGTCCATCCAGTGTTTGGCTTTCATCTCACGACGCTTTGAACACACGGCTTCACCAAGGTAGATGATGTCGGCAGAGCTAGATTTTGCTTGCTCATAGAAGCTTTCAACGTCCTGTTTTGGCCAAAAGTAGAGTAGAGGGCCTAATGCGTATTTCATTGAGTTCTCCATTTGGCGCTATTGCCATTTGCGGTGGTAAGCACCAAGAGTGGTTTGTGTGCCTTCAGATACGTTCGCCAGTGTCGCATTCCAAGCTTGTTCTACTTGGTATTGTTCTGGATTCGCTAAGTAGCGATCAATGGCCGCACGCCACGTACGAGTCACTTGTTCTACATAAGCAGGGCTACGCTGACGACCTTCAATCTTCACTGAAGCAACATTTGCTGCGAATAGCTCTGGCAGCATTGATAGCGTATTAAGGCTCGTTGGCTCTTCAAGTGCATGGTAGCGCTTGCGTTCGCCATCGATGTCCGCTTCAAAGCGACCTTTACACAGTGTTGGGTAGCCCGCGTTTTCGCCTGCTACGTACTTATCAATCAAGATTTCATTCAAGCGCGACTCTAGGCCGGTTTCTGTTTCTTGCCAGCGTACATATTTCGCCGGAGAACAAGCGCCTACCGTGTTAGGGGATTCACCGGTCATGTATGAAGAGAGGTAGCAACGGCCTTCAGCCATGATGCATAAACTACCGAAAGCGAATACTTCAAGGTCAACGTCAGAGGTGATGTTACGAGAAAGCTGTTTGACCTGATGAATCGACAATACGCGCGGCAATACCACACGCTTTACATTGAAGTTCTTGTGGTAGAAATCGATCGCAGCTGCATTGGTCGCAGAAGCTTGTACTGATAGGTGCAGTTCTAAATCTGGGTATTTATTTGCTGCGTATTCAAGAACCGCAATATCCGCGATGATCAGCGCATCAACACCCAGTGCTGCCGCGTTGTCTACGGCATTGGTCCAACGTTCGAAGCCATTTGGGTGAGCAAAAGTGTTTAAGGCAACGTGAATTTTCTTGTTGCGGTCATGCACGTATTGCACGGCACGATCGAGCTTTTTACCCGCAAAGTTTAGGCCTGCAAAGTGTCGGGCATTGGTATCGTCTTTGAATCCGATATAGACAGCATCCGCACCGCAATCAATGGCGGTTTTCAAAGCAGGTAAGTTACCCGCTGGGCATAAGAGTTCCATTTGCTCACTACCAGTAGAATGAAATTGAAGCGAGCATTTTATGAAGAATTATGAATGACGGAATTGATGTAAGGCAGGTTTAGATGGATAAATCTGCTTTTACTCCGTTTGAGGTACTGACGAGTAGCCGTTTTATGTGTTGGTTAAGCTTTTAGAGGATGACGTATTCGAATCTTCTAATTAGTTCTTATGACGGCGGTTTTGTGCGAACAGCTCTTCGACGTCTTGTTTTGGTTGAGGACGATAGAAGTGGAAACCTTGAATGGAGCTACAGTTGAGGTTTGATAGAAGCGTCGCTTGCTCACTGGTTTCGACACCTTCTGCAACCACAGTTAAATCGAGAGATTTACCAAGGTTGATGATGTTTTCGATTACTGTAATTTGTTTCGGCAGAGTGTCGATATCAGAGATAAATGCACGGTCAATCTTGAGCTCATCAATAGGGAAGCGAGCTAGGTAAGACAGCGATGAATAGCCTGTACCAAAGTCATCGATGGACAAGGCGAATCCGAGTTTCTTGATAGCGTTTAGCATTTGTAGCGTGTGTTCGCTGTCACTCATCACAGCACTTTCTGTCAGCTCAAAAGTAATCGCGCTTGGGTCAAGCTCTGTTGAACGGAGTAGCTTTTCAACGTAATCAATCAGCTTTGGGTTACCAAACTGTTCTGGAGACAAGTTGATCGCCACTCGCCCAGGCAGGATACCTTGCATCTTCCAACGCTTAACCGTCGCAAATACTTCACGCATTACCACACGACCAAGCTGTTCGATAAGACCTGCACGTTCCGCTACTGGGATGAATGCGGCAGGGCTGATGTAGCCTTCAACAGGGTGCTTCCAACGAACCAGAGCTTCTGCGCCGTTGATGGTGAAATCACGGGCATTCACTTTCGGCTGATACCAAACCTCGAGTCCATTTTGTTGCAGTGCTTTTTGCAGCTCTATCTCAAGCCACAGTCGCATACGTGCTTCTTTGTTCATCTGTTCGTTGAACTTAATCAGACGATTACGACCACGATCTTTGGCTTCATACATCGCGGTATCGGCGTTTTGCAGCAGGATACGTGCGTCTGTACCATCTTGAGGAAAGCTCACGCTGCCAATAGAACAAGCTAAGCGTTTACTGAAATGGTGAAGATCGAAGGGTTGATTGATCAGAGCGATGATCTTTTCAGATAAGGCTTCAGGTGTTCGTTGATGTTCCGGCTCTGGCAGGATGATACCAAACTCATCTCCGCCAAGGTGGCCGACTACCGCTTGACGAGGAAGTAGGCGTTTTAGGCGAGATGCGACTTCTTTGATGACCTTATCACCGATGTGGTGACCTAAGGAGTCATTGATATTCTTGAAGTTATCAATGTCTAAGTAGAGCATCACAACGGGTGTATTGTTGTGAATGAATTGCTCAAGGCGCTTGGTAAATCCTACTCGATTGTAGAGTTTGGTGAGCGCATCAATATAGGCATCTTCACTGTTTGCCGGAGTAAACTGTTTTGCTGTTTCCTGTGCATCTTGGATAAGTACTAATTGTGTACTGTTTCCTAGCACCGCGGTCGAGTCGATATGAAGTTGAACCTTACGTTCAAAGCCACATCGAGCGCCTGTTAAACAAACCAAACCCGACTCGGAAATAATAGAACTCAGCCTATTATTAAAGACAGTTTTGGTTTGTTCATCGATAAACAGACGGCCTAGCTCTTCACCTAGCAACTCTGATGGTGAGTTGAAACCAAGTAATCTTGCTGCTGCAGGGTTAGATGACAAAATATAGTCGTTCTCAACCAAAAGCAGTCCGTCAGGTAGCAGTTGAGAAAGCTTGTGGAACTTCGCTTCAGATTCTTCTAGGGAGCGAACGAGGACTTGATTTTCTGAGGTGTCAAAGGCGTGAAAGACGATGTAATCGGTTTTGTTGCCGTTAGTGAGAGGGGCAAGGCTGAAATGAAGGCTAGTGTCGAGGTCAGTCTCGTTGAGAGTGACTTCTGCTTCAATCGCTTCACCATTGAATGCGCGCTCATAATACGGCTTTAGATGTTGGTAGAATTGCTCGCCTAAGGTTTGGCGATCATTCATGCCTGTAAGCTCAGTTTGAGTTAAACCAGCAATATCACAGTAACGCTCATTAACCATAAGGTAATTATGTTGAGCATCAAGAACTGCAAAAAAGAACGGACTGTTCGCAGTTAACTGAGTAAACCAATGTTGTAGTTGCTGGGGAGGCATCAAAGTACTACCAATTCTCCAAGAGCTTGAATATTCACTATAGATAAATACTTATTACTTGTGTGTAATTATTGGTATCTACCTGTGAGCGCAGCGATTCGCTGTAATTCTCATTACCTGAGTTACTATAACTGTGATTTTCAGGATATTAAAGGTCGAGTATCAAAGAGGAGTAAATTTGATACATAACAGTAACTGAGTTTTTAACATCATTTATGATGCATTCCATATTATTGACAAAGTTACGGATAAGTCACGTGATAAACAAGATTCGCACTCAACTAGTTCAAAATGCCGCATCAATTTTGCGATCTCCAGTCCAGTTATTGCCTAAAACAGTACAAAAAAGAGCCTTATTGGAAGCGCTGAAAAGTGTATTCAAAGAAGCTCTAGAAGACGGTGACTTTGAGTTCCTTGAAGATAAGTGGCTTAAAGTTTCGATCAAGGATATGGGATTAAGTTGGTGTATTAGCTACCAAAATGAGCAACTAGTTGTAGCTGATAAAGAGGTTTCTGAAGATGTAAGCTTTAGCGGTAACCTTAATGATCTTGTGCTTATTGCAGGGCGTAAAGAAGACCCAGATACGCTTTTCTTCCAGCGTCGACTGTCGATTGAGGGGGATACTGAGCTCGGTTTAGAGGTCAAAAACTTGATGGATAGCGTAGATTTGGACTTATTGCCGACTCCTATGAAAACTTTGTTAAATCAATTAGCTGATTTTGTGCAGAAGGGAGTACAATCCCCAGATACACAAAGTGAGGTAATGAATGCTTATTCGAACTGAAGCACCGGCAGATATACTTGTCATTGATCGTTTATTGAAATCTGTTTTTGAAACGGATGCAGAAGCTAATTTGGTTATGAGCTTACGTGAGAATAGTCATTTAACCTTGTCGCTGGTGGCTTGTTCAGAAGATGGTGAGGTGGTTGGTCACCTGATGTTTAGCCCTGTGACGCTTGATGGCGAAGACCATAACTGGCAAGGCCTGGCTCCTTTAGCGGTAAAAGCAGAGTGCCGAAACCAAGGCATCGCAAAATCCTTGGTTGAAGAAGCTTTCTCTACTTTGGTTGATTTTGGATACCCAGCCTGTGTTGTGCTCGGTGATCCTGCTTACTACGGTCGTTTTGGTTTTAAAGCCGCAAGTGAGTTTGGCTTTAGCTGCATTTGGGATGTACCTGAAGGTGCCTTCCAAGCTATCGAGTTAGTCGACGGCGTACTTGCTGGCCATTCAGGTAAGATTGCTTATAGCCCTGAGTTTAACGACTTATAGGTCTTATTCACTAAGCAATATGATGCAAACTGATTTAGTCTAAATAAAGGAGCTTGATGCTCCTTTATTTTTTGTTAGTATCAGCCCCAATGAGCTTCTTTTCAGTTCGCTCTAACAAGACCAATACCAATAAACCTAAGGTTACACCGCTAGATATGTCACAAACACACGCACAATACCTGCAAGAGATGGGCATTAGCCAATGGGAGCTTAGTCATCCAGAGCGCTTGGCTGGCTACGAATCTGAATTGATTCCGCTATCGAGCGACTGCAAGTTACTATTGGTTTCTGCTGAAAAACCTCAGGAAGATCTCGCCGTGATGTTTGAACGCGTACTTAAAAGTATCAAGCTCGACTTATCTCAAGCTTTACACCTTCAACCGCAACACTTGTCTGCTGTGGATTTAGGTTCGGTTGAATGGGTATGGTTTGCTGGTTGTGACTCTGCCCATGAACTGAAGGCAAAAACACTTCAATCTCCATTACTGTCTGACATTAACGGTAATAACCAACATCGCCGCGACTTATGGCAACAAATTTGTGCTTATGACTAATCAATTATTACCCACTTCAGAACAACACCTCGACGCTATTTGGCAGATAGAGCAGACCGCGCATTCTCATCCTTGGTCTGAAAACATGATTCGTGATCTTAGTAGCCGTGGAGGCTGCCACCGTGTTTTAGAGGTGGACGGAGAGGTTGTCGGCTATTTCTATGCTCAGAACATTGTCGGTGAAGTGACTTTGCTGACGATAGCAGTTGACCCCAAGCAGCAAGGTAAAGGTTACGGCAAAGCTTTGGTTGAGCACTTTCTCGATATGTGTGAACAAGCTGACGCTGAAAGTGCTTGGCTGGAAGTTCGCGAAAGTAATGTGAATGCGTTTAATCTTTACGAGAAGGCTGGCTTTAATGAAGTTGACCGTCGTCGTAACTATTACCCAACTAAGCAAGGCAACGAAGATGCGATCATTATGAGCTATCTTTTCATGTCTTTTAGCTAGTCATGTTACGTTTTTAGCCGACTAAATAACTAACCACAGAATTAGTCTCAAAATAGGGTGTAAACTGACCCTTTAGAAAGTGATACGCTTTCTGTATAATCCGCACACAGAATTCAAGGGCAAGTATTATCTACTTGCCCTTTTTACGCTTTAGATCAGCAAAGGGCGACTATGTCTTTCCAACAAGAAGTGAGCAAACGTAGAACGTTTGCAATTATCTCTCACCCGGATGCGGGTAAAACCACGATTACTGAAAAAGTTCTTTTATTCGGAAACGCGATTCAAAAAGCGGGTACCGTAAAAGGCCGTGGCTCTAACCAGCACGCTAAATCTGACTGGATGGAGATGGAAAAAGAACGTGGTATCTCGGTAACTACGTCTGTAATGCAATTCCCATACAACGATTGCCTAGTAAACCTACTCGATACTCCAGGACACGAAGATTTCTCGGAAGATACGTACCGTACACTAACAGCGGTTGACTCTTGTTTGATGGTTATCGATGCCGCAAAAGGTGTCGAAGATCGTACTCGTAAACTGATGGAAGTAACACGTCTACGTGATACACCAATCGTAACGTTTATGAACAAACTTGACCGTGATGTTCGTGACCCAATGGAAGTGCTAGATGAAGTGGAAAGCGAGCTAGGTATGGCTTGTGCTCCAATCTCTTGGCCTATCGGTTGTGGTAAAGAGTTTAAAGGCGTTTACCACATTCACCGTGATGAAACGATCTTGTATGAATCTGGCCATGGCCATGAGATCCAAGAAGTTCGTATCATCAAAGGTCTAGATAACCCTGAACTAGACGAAGCTGTTGGCGAAGATCTGGCGAGCAGCGTTCGTGAAGAGCTTGAATTGGTTATTGGCGCATGTCCTGAGTTTGATCACGAACTGTTCCTTGCTGGCGAGTTGACTCCGGTTTACTTCGGTACTGCATTGGGTAACTTCGGTGTTGACCACATGCTTGATGGCCTAACTCGATGGGCTCCAGCACCTCAAACGCGTCAAGCGAATGAGCGTGATGTTGAAGCTACTGAAGAGAAGTTCTCTGGTTTCGTCTTTAAGATCCAAGCAAACATGGATCCAAAACACCGTGACCGTATCGCATTCATGCGTATCGTATCGGGTACTTACGACCAAGGTATGAAGATGAACCATGTTCGTACTGGTAAGAACGTGAGTATCTCAGATGCAGTAACCTTCATGGCGGGTGACCGTGCGCGTGCTGAAAAAGCATACGCTGGTGACATCATTGGTCTGCATAACCACGGCACAATCCAGATTGGCGATACCTTTACTCAAGGCGAAAGCTTGAAGTTCGCAGGTATTCCTAACTTTGCGCCTGAGCTATTCCGTCGTATCCGCTTGCGCGATCCACTGAAGCAGAAGCAACTTCTAAAAGGCTTGGTTCAGCTTTCTGAAGAGGGCGCGGTTCAAGTCTTCCGTCCTTTGCAAAATAACGATCTGATCGTTGGTGCGGTTGGTGTACTTCAGTTTGATGTGGTTGTAGCGCGCTTGAAAGCGGAATACAACGTTGAAGCGATTTACGAAGGTGTGAACGTTGCAACTGCACGTTGGGTTGAATGTGATGACGCTAAGAAACTAGAAGAGTTCAAACGTAAGAGCCAAGCTAACCTAGCGTTAGATGGTGGTGATAACCTGTCTTACATTGCACCGACTATGGTGAATTTGAACCTAGCTTCTGAACGTTTCCCAGAAGTTCAATTCCGAGCGACGCGCGAGCACTAATCGGGACAGCTCTAGATAACATTGTTGGATAATATTAAAGCCGAATTGCTCCTAGCATTCGGCTTTTTTGTTACACTAAGAGTACACCGTTTTGATGGAGTAAAGCGTGTTTGATCTCAATTTAGTAAAGCCATTTCTCTCTGTATATCAACAAAGATCGATAACCAAAGCTGCTGAATCGTTAGAGTTAACTCAACCTGCGGTTAGTGCTGCAATCAAGAGGTTTGAAGCGGTCGTAGGTTATGCGTTGTTCGTAAGAGTTGGGCGTTCAATAGAACCAACTTCAATGGCTCACAAACTGGCTGGTCAATTATCTGATGCTTTAGAGTTGATGGAAGGAGCAGTATCAAGAAAACGTGATTTTACGGTTTATATGCCTGCGAATCTGCTCCACAAAATGCCCATGCTCAATGGTGTTCAGCTGGTTGAATCCCCAATTTCTGTAGAGAATGTTGTCGAGGATATCCGACTCAACCGAGTAGATTTAGTGGTCGATACTGGTTTACCTAAACAGTCAAGTTTAGCGTCTGAATTTGCAACTACTGATCGATTGCTTCTTATGAGTGATCCTGAGAACAGTCAATTTGGTGAGAAGATTTCGATGGATGAGTTTCTTGAAGCACGGCATGTAACCTTGAAGTTACTTCGACAAGATACTCAAATAGTCGACTTTCTTTCCGAAAAGAGCTTCACACGTGATGTGGCAATTGAAGTTCGAAATCTAACTAACTTGATCTTAGCTGTAAAAGGAACTGACTATATTGCTGCGGTTCCGGTTAGCATGATCCATTTGGCTAAAACCATAGGTTTACAAATTCATGAGCCTCCATTCTCAATGCGTCCTGTGGAGTTTGAGTTTTTCTATCACAAGAAGTATCAAACTAATGGGCAGCATCAAGAGTTGCGAGATCAGCTTAAACACTTATTAAATAGTTAGAAATCGAAGGCTAAACCGAATTCCACATAGTTTTTATTTTCAGGGTATATCGTGTAGGTCACGGACGGTTTTACATACTTCAAGTTAAGGAATATAGCTACCTCGTGATAGTGGATGTTGGTTCTAGTTTCATTTCTGATATATCCAGGCCCTATAGCGATATCATCTTTAATGTAAAAGTCCTGGGTATCTTTTTTGAATCCGATTTCTTGGTTGAATTTGTAAAGAAAATCAGCATATTGAATCGGGCTCCACAGAGCGCCAGCGCTATAATCGAATGTATCAGAGGCTCTATATTCCACGCATAAGTTTGGAAGACAAGCATCGAAATCTCTATCCATGTAGTTGTAATTAAGATCTCCGATTAATGTCCATTGTTCATGGATTAGCTTCGCGGCAAAGATTCCCGTTGTGATTTCATGCTCACTGACTTTTACCGTATTTTCAGTGTAGTACGTATCGCCTTGCCAGAAAGAGTAGCCAACACCGGCTTGCCAGTATTCTTGAGTATCAACTTCTCCAAAAACACGCAACTTATCATTGATTTGATAATTTATATCAAGAGTGGCAACCGTTTTCTCATTGTCTGGATTTTGAGATAAGCTGACGGAAAAAATATCAGTAAAACGCTCAATAGATTCAATAAGGGTGTCATTTGCAGATGAGTAAAAAGGGAAGGTTGAAGCAAGTATTAATAGAAGGCGTTTCATATTCAAATTCCGAATCGCTTTCCTTAGCTAGTGAGTAGAACACCCGATAATCGGAGTAACTATTATCGGGTGAGCGGGTTAAATCAGGCTAACTATTAGCTGCGTAAACGCTGTTGAATTGCTGATTTAGCTTTCTGTAGCTTGGTTGGGTCGATACTTTTTAGTCTACTATTATCGATTGGTTTTTGTGTGTGGTTTATGTTATTTGGACTTTGTTTTGATATGACGCCATTGTTATTGATATGAATTAATTGGCCATCTCTATCATTTCCCACATGAAGACGTACATAATGCCCAGACTCATCAGATTGAACGATATCAAAGGCTACAGGCATACTTTCCGAGCCTTTACTGATTACTAGGTTACCGTTTTCAATATGCGCAGAGGCAACAGCTTCACCATTTAGGTAAACAATACCTTGTTGAGTGGTCGAGTCTTCGTCTTGAACTATTTGAACATGATTTTTTTCATTGTCACTAGGTTTGCCCGGAGGAACGATCTGGCTTGGATCTGCTTGAGAGACAACTCCGTTAGGGTTAACGTGGATCAAGAGGCCATCTCTGTCGCTCCCTACATGAAGACGTACAAAATGCCCAGACTCATCAGACTGAACGATATCAAAGGCTACAGGCATACTTTCCGAGCCTTTACTGATTACTAGGTTACCGTTTTCAATATGCGCAGAGGCAACTGCTTCACCATTTAGGTAAACAATACCTTGTTGAGTGGTCGAGTCTTCGTCTTGAACTATTTGAACATGATTTTTTTCATTGTCACTAGGTTTGCCCGGAGGAACGATCTGGCTTGGATCTGCTTGAGAGACAACTCCGTTAGGGTTAACGTGGATCAAGAGGCCATCTCTGTCGCTCCCTACATGAAGACGTACAAAATGCCCAGACTCATCAGACTGAACGATATCAAAGGCTACAGGCATACTTTCCGAGCCTTTACTAATTACTAGGTTACCGTTTTCAATATGCGCAGAGGCAACTGCTTCACCATTTAGGTAAACAATACCTTGTTGAGTGGTCGAGTCTTCATCTTGAATTATTTGTATGTGGTTTTTTTCACTATCAACAGGAGAGTCAGAGGTTGGTGGGGATTCGAGTTCCGGACGGCTAACTTGATCTACTCGGTAAAGCTCGTCTCCATTGACTCCTAGCGTAAGCTTGCGATCGTTCACAACAATGGTTGCTGTACCATCGTTGTTGAGTGTCACATTGCTTGCATCAACATAAACCTCTTGTCCGGCAATAAGCACAAGATATCCACTATCATTATCCGCAACTTTCCATGTGCCGATACTGTCCATTGATGTAGTAACAGGAAGCTCTGGTATTGTGTTGCCATCATCAGATGAACTTGAAGATGAAGAACTACTTAACAACCCTGCAACCAATGCAGCAGAAGCCGCACCAACTGCAGCCCAAGTACCGTTAGATTGTTTCTCGTACGTTACGTCATCGACTGTAGCCGTCGTGCCTGGAGTGGCATTGGCATATTGTTCGTTTAATTTATACTGAACAGAAGCATCGATAGCGTTCATCTGCCCGTCAATAAGTTGAAGTGTTTGTTGGTTTGCTAGTTCTACGTCAATTTGAAGCGCAGAAGCAAAAACAGGTGCAGCTAATACGCTAGAAATTGAAATGGCTAAGAGTGATGCTTTCATAAAGTAGGATCTCGTTATTGAATGGAGCGTCTTGCTATCAATGCCTCCTTGGCAAGTGCGTTTATTATTCGCTTTGGTGAGATTTTCAACAATATAGCCAGCTAGTGTTGATGTATAAATGTAATTTATGCTTTTAGGGTTTTTAGGTTACATTTTGAGCTTTGGTTTAATTTGTATGTGTAGTTTTGATGTTTTATTTTATGTGTTATTTTTTTGAATGTTGAGGCAAGACTTGAGGTAAGTATGTTCAGTTGGATAAAAGCTTGGATTCAGAAATACGATAAGTGGTGCGAAGAGCTTGGCTTAACGCCTGAAAATAAGCGCAGCTGTGTGGCTTATCGCCGTGATCCTCAAGGACAACAAACAGAGAGTAGGGAAGATGACACCAGAATTAAGTGAATTTCCGCTGTTTGACACCCATTGCCATGCGGACTTTGACATCTTTGAGCAAGGTATTGCACTTGATAAAGGTATTGAAGGTTACGTTAAAGAGGCGAAACAAGCACACATCGAGAAGCTGCTGATCCCTTCTATTGGTCAAAGTAACTGGAGGAAGCTTGATCAAATAGCTCAATCTCACCCCAATATTTACTACGCATTAGGCTTTCATCCTTACTTTTTAGAGCAAGCGGAGGATGAGCAATTTTCGGAACTTCGCCAATTACTCTCTTCAAGAACGAGCCAATGTGTTGCGATAGGAGAGTGCGGACTCGACTTTTTTGTTGATGTAGATAGAGATAAACAAGAGCGTTTTTTCATCCAACAAATGGAACTCGCGAAGGCATTTGAACTGCCTTTAATCATCCATGGAAGGAAGTCTTACAACCGACTTATTGAGCTAATAAAGCAGCACAAATTCACTTTGGGTGGCGTGATTCACGGCTTTTCGGGGAGTGAGCAGCAGGCTTTGGCGTGGATCAAGCTCGGTTTCTATATTGGCGTCGGTGGAACGATCACTTACCCAAGAGCGCAAAAAACGCGCACAACCATCGCTAAACTGCCCCTTGAATGCTTGGTGTTGGAAACGGATGCTCCCGACATGCCTGTGTACGGAAACCAAGGAAATGTTAATCATTCCAAATATTTAGTTACGATATTAAATGAACTTATTTTGCTTAGAAATGAGACAAAGCAATCGGTTGCAGCGCAAATATGGCAAAATAGCCATCGAGCATTCGGTATATGTGAATAAAATCGAGGGTTTTTGTTTATCGTTTGCGTAAATTGCACTGAGCTTGTGATTTGGCTCACATTTGCGTGTGAATGGTACATGAATCTTGTACGAAAGTGTGAGGATGGCATTACTTTATTAGTGGTCGCATGAGTATAATTGCCTCCGCTTTATAGCCCCATTTTGTAACACGCCAATAAATAACTAATAAGGAAGTCATAAACTATGAGCCTGTTTATGAGCCTCGTCGGAATGGTTGCACTGATTGCAATCGCAGTACTACTATCTGACAACCGCAAAGCTATTAATCTAAGAACAGTGGGTGGCGCTTTCGCTATCCAATTCGCACTTGGTGCATTCGTACTTTACATCCCTTGGGGTCGTGATCTACTTGCAGGTTTCTCTGCTGGTGTAGCAAACGTGATCGACTACGGTAAAGACGGTACTGGTTTCCTATTCGGCAGCCTAGTTAACTTCTCAGTTGACGGTATCGGTTTCATCTTTGCTTTCCAAGTACTACCAACTCTGATTTTCTTCTCTGCACTTATCTCTGTACTTTACTACATTGGTGTAATGCAAATTGTAATCAAAGTTCTTGGTGGTGGTCTTCAGAAAGCTCTAGGTACTTCTCGCGCCGAGTCTATGTCTGCAGCAGCAAACATTTTCGTTGGTCAAACAGAAGCACCTCTAGTTGTTCGTCCTTTTGTTCCTAAAATGACTAACTCTGAACTATTCGCAGTAATGTGTGGTGGTTTGGCTTCTGTAGCTGGTGGTGTACTAGCAGGTTACGCATCTATGGGTGTACCTCTAGAGTACCTAGTTGCAGCGTCATTCATGGCAGCACCTGGTGGTCTACTATTCGCTAAAATCATCAAGCCTGAAACAGATACGCCAGACGATAACATCGCTGACGAAATGGACGGTGGCGATGACAAACCAGCTAACGTTATCGACGCAGCAGCAGGTGGCGCATCAGTTGGTCTACAACTAGCTCTTAACGTTGGTGCAATGCTATTAGCATTCATCGGTCTAATTGCTCTAATCAACGGTATCCTTGGTGGCATCGGTGGTTGGTTCGGTATGGAACACCTAACTCTAGAACTTCTTCTAGGTTGGATCTTCGCACCGCTAGCATTCATCATTGGTGTTCCATGGGAAGAAGCAACTATCGCTGGTTCTTTCATTGGTCAGAAGACAGTTGTTAACGAATTCGTTGCATACCTAAACTTCGTACCATACATCGGTGAGAACGCTCAAATCGTTGAAGCAACTGGCCAAGTAATGTCTGTTAAGACTCAAGCAATTATCTCGTTCGCTCTATGTGGTTTCGCAAACCTTTCTTCAATTGCGATTCTTCTAGGTGGCCTAGGTGGTATTGCACCAAGCCGTCGCCACGACATCGCTCGTATGGGTGTTAAAGCGGTTATTGCTGGTACTCTATCTAACCTGATGGCAGCAACAATTGCTGGCTTCTTCCTGTCTTTCTAATTAGTTAGAAATCGATATATAGACGCCATAATAATATCGCCCCGTAGCAAGAAATTGCTGCGGGGCTTTTTTGTTTTTAGGCCCCATGATTTTTGCAAGAGCATGAACATATGCTCGTAGTCGAAAATGGGTCTAGAATGTTTTTTTGAGATACAAACCGTTTGCGTTCTAAGGAGCACTACAATTTATTGATGGATACCTATAATGTATAAGCTTAAGGGATAGGATGTCTCTGTTGGCAAGAAAGTAACCGCTTGGGTTTATCTAAAGGTTATTCTTCTGGGATTAAGCCAAACTTAGCGATACGCTATAGATGTTAGACACAACATGACTGATTTGTTGTGCCATAGACCAAACTGGTACTGTGCGGTGACAAGGATTGCAATTGGTAGCGAAAGTTATCAAGTCTTCAGGGAACCAAGTCCGTTCATTTGTGGCTACTGAGCATTTTTAATTATCCATCTATACTGGATGGATGGCGAAGTAGTTAACTATTTGAATATATTGATCGGAGATAGAAATGAGCGATTTAAAAGCAGCAGCTCTACGTGCACTTAAACTTATGGACCTAACGACGCTAAATGACGACGATACTACTGAGAAAGTAGTGGCGCTTTGTCATGACGCGAAGACTGCAGTTGGCAACACCGCTGCAATCTGTATTTACCCTCGCTTTATCCCAGCCGCTAAGAAAGCGTTGCGTGAGCAAGGTACTCCAGAAGTACGCATTGCGACTGTAACTAACTTCCCTCATGGTAATGACGACATCGAAATTGCTGTTGCAGAAACAAAAGCAGCGGTAGCGTACGGCGCAGACGAAGTTGACGTAGTATTCCCATACCGTGCTCTTATTGCTGGCAACGAAGAAGTTGGCTTTGAGCTAGTTAAACAATGTAAAGCAGCTTGTGGTGACATCACGCTTAAAGTGATCATCGAAACTGGTGAGCTTAAAGAAGAAGCACTGATCAAGAAAGCTTCTCAAATCTGTATCGAAGCGGGCGCAGATTTCATCAAGACTTCAACAGGTAAAGTCCCAGTAAACGCGACTCCTGAGTTCGCGCGCATGATGCTTGAAGTTATTCGTGACATGGGCGTTGCTAAAACAGTTGGTTTCAAACCAGCTGGTGGCGTTCGTACAGCTGAAGATGCTCAAGCTTACCTAGCAATGGCTGATGAGCTACTAGGCGCTGAGTGGGCAGACAACATGCACTACCGTTTTGGTGCTTCAAGCCTACTGACTAACCTTCTTAATACATTAGAAGTGACAGACGAAACTGCTGATCCAGCAGCATACTAATTTACTCGTCATATTTGACGCCGCAGCGTTGTTGACTGCGTAAGTTCACCGGTTCGCCGGCCGTCCTAATCACATAGAGCTTCTATGCTCATAGGAATGAACTAACTGGCCGCCTAGCTGCAACGCCAAATATTTAGAGTATTGATAATAACAAGTCTGTTTGATGGAGTGGCGTTAAGTCACTCCATATTACCTCTTTATCCTACAACCATACTCGCTCAGAGTTTGGGAGGCACTAATGTATCTACCTCAAGAAATTATTCGCAGAAAACGTGATAACGAAGTACTGACCACAGAAGAAATTAACTTCTTCATCCAAGGTGTCGCTAAAAACACGGTTTCTGAAGGCCAAATTGCTGCATTCGCAATGGCTATCTTTTTTAATGAAATGACGATGCCAGAACGTATCGCACTAACATGTGCAATGCGTGATTCAGGCATGGTGATTGACTGGAGCCACATGAATTTTGATGGCCCAATCGTTGATAAACACTCTACTGGTGGTGTTGGTGACGTAACTTCTCTGATGCTTGGCCCTATGGTGGCAGCATGTGGCGGTTTCGTTCCAATGATCTCTGGTCGTGGTTTAGGCCACACTGGCGGTACGCTAGACAAGCTAGAATCTATCCCTGGTTACAACATTACACCTACCAACGATGTGTTTGGTGCAGTAACCAAAGAAGCTGGCGTGGCGATCATCGGCCAAACTGGCGATCTAGCACCGGCTGATAAGCGCGTTTACGCGACTCGTGATATCACAGCAACAGTCGATAACATCTCGCTAATCACCGCTTCAATCCTCTCTAAGAAATTGGCTGCTGGCCTTGATTCTCTAGTGATGGACGTAAAAGTCGGTTCAGGCGCCTTCATGCCGACTTACGAAGCTTCTGAAGAACTAGCGAAATCTATCGTTGCAGTAGCAAACGGTGCTGGCACGAAAACAACGGCAATTCTAACGGACATGAACCAAGTTCTTGCTTCTTCAGCGGGTAACGCAGTCGAAGTACGTGAAGCGGTTCAATTCCTAACTGGCGAATACCGCAACCCACGCTTGTTGGAAATTACGCTAGCGTCTTGCGCGGAAATGTTGGTGCTGGGTAACCTAGCAAAAGATTCAGATGAAGCGCGTGAAAAACTGATGGCAGTACTGGATAACGGTAAAGCAGCAGAGTGCTTCGGTAAGATGGTCGCGGGCCTTGGTGGTCCAGCAGATTTCGTAACGAACTACGACAATTACCTAGAAAAAGCAGAAATTGTTAAACCAGTGTACGCACTCGAAAGCGGTGTAGTATCTGCGATGGATACGCGTGCCATTGGTATGGCTGTCGTTGGTATGGGCGGTGGTCGCCGCGTAGCAACAGACAGCATTGATTACGCAGTCGGTTTTGATAGCTTCATTCGCCTTGGCGAAGTAGCAAGTGACGATAAACCATTAGCAATGATTCATGCTCGCAATGAACAACAGTGGCAAGAAGCTGCGACGGCATTACAAAATGCAATCACTGTGGGCGGAGAATATACAGCAACGCCAGACGTTTACCGTCAGATTCGTTCTGAAGACGTGTAAATAACAGATATCGGTATACCTCGTGTATACCGATAAACAGAGTTCTGGTGCAAAGAGCAATAAGTTGGTGAAGAAAATGAAAAGAGCATTTATTTTAGTTTTAGATTCATTCGGTATCGGTGAAACAGCAGATGCTGACACATTCGGCGATGTAGGTTCGGATACAATGGGTCACATTGCTGACCATTGTGATCAAGGTCTTGCAGACAACGCGGATCGTAAAGGTCCACTAACGCTGCCAAACCTGTCTAAGCTAGGTTTAGCGATGGCTCACAAAGAGTCTACAGGTCGCTTTGCTCCTGGTATGGATGCAGACGCTGAGATCATTGGCGCTTACGGTCACGCTGCTGAGCTGTCTTCTGGTAAAGACACGCCATCAGGTCACTGGGAAATCGCAGGTGTTCCTGTACTGTTTGACTGGGGCTACTTCACCGATAAAGAGAACAGCTTTCCAAAAGAACTGACTGACCGAATCCTTGAGCGTGCTGGTTTGTCTGACTTCTTAGGTAACTGCCACTCATCGGGTACAGAAATCCTAGATAACCTAGGTGAAGAACACATGAAGACTGGCCTGCCAATTTTCTACACTTCTGCTGACTCTGTTTTCCAGATCGCATGTCATGAAGAGACATTCGGCCTACAAAACCTATTAGACCTTTGTCAGATTGCTCGTGAAGAGCTAGCTGACTACAACATTGGTCGTGTTATCGCTCGTCCGTTTGTTGGTGCGGGTAAAGGTCAATTCGAACGAACTGGTAACCGTCGCGATCTTTCTGTGGAGCCGCCAGCGGCAACTATCCTTCAGAAGCTGGTTGATGAGAAGGGCGGCAACGTTCACTCAATCGGTAAGATCTCTGATATCTACGCAGGTTGTGGTATCACTCAGAAAACGAAAGCAACAGGTATCCCGGCGCTATTTGAAGCAACCAAAGAAGCGATCACTGAAGCGGGCGACAACACTATCGTGTTTACTAACTTCGTTGATTTCGACTCAGCATACGGTCACCGCCGTGATGTTGCCGGTTACGCAGCGGCACTTGAGTACTTCGATGGTCGCATCAATGAAATCATCGATATGATGAAAGAAGATGACGTGCTTATCCTGACTGCAGACCACGGTTGTGACCCAACATGGCCGGGTTCAGACCATACTCGTGAGCATATCCCAGTGATTGTTTACGGCAACAAGGTTCCAGCAGGCTCTCTAGGCCGTCGCGATACCTTCGCTGATATCGGTCAAAGCTTAGCGTCATACTTTGGTACATCGCCAATGGGATACGGTACAAGCTTTTTATAATAGTTAGCTAGAGAGAGGGAAACCTCTCTCTCTTCTTTTTTTTTGAGATTAAGGATATTTTCAATGGCTACTCCACATATTAATGCTGAAATGGGTGATTTCGCTGACGTAGTTCTAATGCCAGGCGATCCACTACGTGCTAAATACATTGCTGAAACCTTCTTAGAAGAAGTGGTTCAGGTGTGTAATGTTCGTAATATGTTTGGTTACACCGGTACTTATAAAGGTCGTAAGGTTTCGGTAATGGGACATGGTATGGGCATTCCATCTTGTTCTATTTACGCGACTGAGCTGATCAAAGACTTTGGTGTAAAGAAGATCATTCGTGTCGGCAGTTGTGGTGCAGTGAGCGAAGATATCAAAGTGCGTGATGTAGTGATCGGCATGGGCGCATGTACTGACTCTAAAGTGAACCGTATTCGCTTTAAAGGTCATGACTTTGCGGCTATTGCGGATTACAAAATGGTGCGCGCGGCGGAAGATGCAGCCAAAGCTCGCGGTGTCGACGTAAAAGTCGGCAACCTGTTCTCGGCTGAGCTGTTCTACACGCCAGATCCAGAGATGTTCGAAGTGATGGACAAGTACGGCATTGTTGGCGTAGAGATGGAAGCAGCAGGTATCTACGGCGTGTGTGCTGAATACGGCGCAAAAGCTCTGACGATTTGTACTGTTTCTGATCATATCAAAACCGGTGAGCAAACCACATCAGATGAACGTCAAACGACCTTCAATGACATGATGATTATTGCTCTCGACTCAGTGCTGCTTGGCGACCAAGAATAATTGTTTTGCTATAGCTTGATAAGCTAACAGATAACAAAAAGCCCCGTCGCTGCCTGAGCGTCGGGGCTTTTTATTGGTAATGATTTATTACTGAGCATTACTTATTGGATTCTGAAGGCTATGTGATTTCAATCGAAATAAATCATGTTGCCTAATCCGAGGTTTTTATTTCATGATTCCAAGGTCAAAAGCCCAAAGTCTAAGGCTCTATCACAGAGCTTATGAGTTTGCATTCTTAAGCAGTAAGTTCTCACCAGACTTGGTTTTTCTTCTACGAATGAGCATGACGAACAGCACACCACTTACAAACCCCATCAAGACCATGCCGATCATGTAACGATCGCTCTTACGGTAATGGTGATCAGAAATCGCCGTCATTTTTCCTGTTTCAAAAGTCACTCGAATAAAGCCGATGATCGTTTTTTCTGGCGAGTAGATAGGTTCAACTAATTGTTGCCTGCCGATACTTGCTGTTGAAAGTGGCGTGTCTAAGCCCAGAACTTCGCGTACCGAGAGTGCTTTTTCGCTTGAAGCCAGTCGAATCCCCTCTGCATCATAGATGGTGGTATCGAATACCAGTCGATCTTGGGAAAGCTGATTAGTCAGTTCAAGCAGTCGTTCTTGATCTTGCTGGGTGATCGCTTTACTGGCTGAAAGCGAGGCCTGCGAGATAAGTAATTTAGTCAGCGTCTCTAGCTGCTTTGCTTGGATTTTCTCGTTACCTTTACTGATCACGACCGTATTTTTAATCGTTACAACGAACATAGTAGCCAACAAAATGAGGGCTAGCATTCGTAAAGCGTTACGTATTGAGAACAATGATTCATTCATGTTTCACGAAGCCTGAAATAAACAAATGTTATGATTAAGACATATTGAGACTTGCGTTTTCAAATTGCAATAGGTTAACGTTTAGCATAGTTAATTAGGAATCATACACATGGACGCTCAGAAATATCTGCCGATTAAAAGGCATACAACATTATTAACTCGACTCCCCGAGACTCGTTTCGCTTCTCAACTCGCTAAAGCCAAAGCCAACTGGATTGTATTCGGCGAGTACTTGTCTCCTCAATCTTTTGATGACATCGACTTTTTCACAGGCACTTACAACACCATTCTTGATACGTGGAAAGTTGGGCATTATGAAGTGGCGTTGATGTCTGGAAACTTAACCCCGGCACACGAAGAAATCCTACAGGCCTTAAAGCTTGATTATGCTTGCCTTAGCGAGGTCCCAGACTTATCTAAGCCAGGTTTGATTGTGATGGATATGGATTCCACAGCAATTCAAATTGAATGTATTGATGAAATAGCAAAGCTAGCGGGTGTTGGAGAGTTAGTCTCTGAGATCACGGAGCGAGCGATGCAAGGTGAACTCGACTTTGAACAGAGCTTACGCCAGCGAGTCGGCGCACTTAAAGGTGCTGATGAAGCTATCTTAGAACAAGTTCGTCAGTCACTGCCTTTCATGCCTGACTTAGTAGAACTCGTGAACACACTGAATAAGCTGGGTTGGAAAACGGCGATTGCGTCTGGTGGTTTCACATACTTCTCTGATTACTTAAAAGATACGCTTGAGCTTGACCATGCTCAGTCAAATACTCTCGAAATCGTTAACGGCAAACTGACAGGCGAAGTGTTAGGTGATGTTGTTTCGGCGCAGACCAAAGCGGATATCTTGGTAGAACTTGCTGAAGAGTATGAGCTGGAACTGCACAACACCGTTGCAGTAGGTGATGGTGCCAATGATTTGGTAATGATGCGATCTGCAGGCTTAGGCATTGCCTACCATGCGAAGCCGAAAGTAGAGCAGCAGGCTCAAACCGCTGTGCGTTACGCGGGTTTAGGCGGCGTGCTGTGTATCTTGTCTGGCGTATTAGCTAAGCAGCAAAAAATCAGCTGGCAAGCGAAGCCTTAGTCATATTCGTTAAGCGCGAAACAAGAGCGCATTTACAACGGACACAAAAAAGCAGGCGATGAGCCTGCTTTTTTATTTTTGTCTCTGAAACATGGATGACTTAGATCGATAGTCCAGAGGCTTGGATTAGCGAGTCAGCTCTAATCGAATCAACACTTCATCGGTAATATCTTCTATCTCGCCATAGCCGATAAAAGCGGTAATTTCGTTCTCTAGCTTTTTCGCTTGATGCATACTGATTCGAGATAACTCTTCTAAGTCTGACTGGAACAAGCTGGTCAAAGGATTGAAGATAGGCGCTGTTGTCACTCGCAATACATACACATCACCTAAGTGCTGTGCTTTCTTAATGAATAAGATGCGTTCTTTGGCAGACGCGAAATCTTTGACCAACTTAGTGTGCACAGATTGGATCTTGTCGCCAAACTTAACCGCAGCAATGTACACATCATGATGTTTAGGCTCGGCACCTTGAATCTTTTTCAGTGGCTCCGCCAATAGCGAATTAGAGTGGCCTTTGAAAATCGGTTCCAGTGAAAACTTTTGGTTGTGACCAAGCTTAGCGAGCAGCGCTAGATGCTTGTTCAGCGGGAAGTTAACACCAATGATCTTACAACGCAGTGTTGAGCTTGGTTTATCAATGAATATTGGGTTACTGACCATCTTGCTCAACAGAATATTATGCAGAGATTCAAGGAGCGAGTGGGTTGGCAATATCTCTTTTTTCTTAACCAGCTTGCTTTGGTTTTGATCAATCAGGCCATTTAAGAATGCGATGGTACGCATTGTTTTGGCGTTCTCAGCGATAACCAATTGCACATTACGACCGTTGGGGCTCACTCGAATAACATGATAAGGAACCGTACTGAGCGGTAGCTTTTTGTCATAGAGTTGCAGCTCATTGAAGTTCACCAACACAGGGTCATTAATCTTCAAAACCATTGGGTGTTCAAGGGTAACGCTAAGACCACGTTTAGAAATGTCTAAGGTGTTTCCATTCGCAGCCGCTCCGTCTTGAGAGGTCAGTTGCAGCGGCGATTTGAATTGGTATCTCGGTTCTTTACGGCGAGTTTGAGAGTCAAAGTAGATGCTTTGAATATTGCCCACTACAGAGCGCGGGTGACGGAAGCGGTTCAGTTCACTGCTTGAAATGCGTGGTTTTTCACTCAATAGATAGTCGGCGGCGCTTTCGTGATCGCCAATCTCTTGCAAGATTCCACAATGCGTCAGTTGTGCTGAGCTTTGAGCTAACGTATCCGAGTGCTTGGCTAAGGCTTGCCTTTCGGTATCCGATAGTTCGAATACCGAGAACTTAAACGCTTTCCAACTGCTGCGTTTGCCACCTATGTGCCAAAACAACTGTCTTTGTTCACGAGAGGCTTCGGGTAGCATCATCGAATAGAACAAAGTCTTATTTTGATGTTCATGAGTAAACGAATAGATGACGTTACTTGTACCTTTAACGCCAGGCTTAGCAAGCAGGTTCATTCGTTGCTCGTTAAATAGAGTCCCTAGTGCTTGCTGGTTTCGCTCATCGTGCCAGTATTGCCATAATGGATGGTTGTTATCGGTTAGCAATGCCAGTTTAAGCTCGCTACCACTGAAGAACAGCGGAAGGTTACAGGTGTGCTTGAGATAAGTATGTTCGATGCCTCGAGTACGAGTTCGAATAAACCGATCTTGATTCTCGTGACTGGTTTTCTTACTAGAGCTATTCAAAGATTCATCAAGCAAGCGAGCAACGAGGCTTGAATCGCCAATTTTGATCGTTCTCAGGAACTTAACGGCATTGTTTTCGTAAGACTCGTCAATGCCCAGCACTCGAAATTCCACTATGTCGTTGCTGTCTGTTTCCAAAGACTTCTCAACAAGCTCTGTGAATTTTACTTCGATGATTTCGCCAAGGTTATATCTAAAGGCACTTGGTACTTTGAATTTGGCACCCGAAGGAGAAATGTCGACCGTCACACCGTGTAGGCTTTGACCTTTAGATGTGGTGATCTCAACCTGTGAACTGATCTTGAGTCTGTTTTCTTGACGTTTTAGGTCATAGCCTAGGTTGATGGCCTCGGCTTCATAAGGGCTATTCGCACTGGTGATGTCGTTGTTGTCTTGGGAAGACGTTTTAACAATATTACGAAGCGGCTGAGTTCGTGGGGTCATGACTAACTCCCACGTGCCTTCGGTATAGCCTTTAAATTTTTTGGTACCACGCTGATACGCATTTAACGCAATGTCGTCAAGCCAGTGCTTACGTCCATCGAGCGTAAACTGACGGCACTCATTATCAATACGTCCGCGTAAATCAATGCTCTTTGTACACGGAGCCATGATACGATTCAGTTCCATTTTAACGAGTAATTTCAGAGACGGGGATTCACCTTCTGTCATTTGAGAAAGAAGGAAGTCGAAATCCTCAGCGTGATAGGCTGGGATGAGTCGCTCTGCTACAGATAGAATTTCAGATTGCTGCATACTTTTCTTGTTAGAATGGACGGTACGTTTATGTTATCGACTAGTTTAAATCGATCTTTAAGTATAAGTGGTATGACTGCAACTTTTATTTTCACCCGTACGGTCAAATAAGTCACAAATTGACAACATCATTGTGTAACTGAGTAAATTATTGAGGTTTTATGGCTAAGGCAAAACGAGCTTATGTGTGTAATGACTGTGGTGCTGACTTTCCGCGTTGGCAAGGACAGTGCAATGCATGTGGTGCTTGGAACACGATTACAGAAGTTAGGCTAGCGGCTTCACCTCAAGTTGCGCGTAATGAACGACTCAGTGGTGGTTACGCGGGTGGCACAACAGAATCTTCGGTTCAAACACTCTCTGAGATTGACCTGCAAGAAGTCCCTCGCTTTAGTAGCGGCTTCAAAGAGCTCGACCGCGTACTTGGTGGCGGTGTCGTTCCTGGCGCTGCGATTCTGATCGGTGGTAACCCCGGTGCAGGTAAATCAACCCTGTTACTGCAGACCATGTGTCAGCTCTCTTCGCAATTACCGACTCTCTATGTCACTGGGGAAGAATCCTTACAGCAGGTAGCGATGCGTGCCTCTCGATTGGGCTTACCAAAAGAGCACTTAAAAATGCTCTCTGAAACCAACGTTGATAAAATCTGTCAGGTCGCTGAAAAAGAACAACCTAAAATCATGGTTATCGACTCTATTCAAGTAATGCATGTCGCTGATGTTCAATCATCGCCAGGCAGTGTCGCTCAAGTTCGTGAGTCAGCAACTGCACTAACGCGCTATGCGAAACAGAATAACGTTGCTGTGTTCTTAGTTGGACACGTAACTAAAGACGGTACTCTGGCTGGCCCCAAGGTACTTGAACACATTATTGACTGTTCTGTGCTGTTAGATGGCGGAACCGATAGCCGCTTTAGAACGCTGCGCAGTCACAAGAACCGTTTTGGTGCGGTCAATGAATTGGGTGTGTTTGCAATGACAGGCCAAGGCCTTAAAGAAGTCAGCAACCCATCCGCTATTTTCTTGTCTCGTGGTGAAGAAGAAACCTCAGGCAGTTCAGTGATGGTGGTTTGGGAAGGGACGCGTCCATTGCTTGTTGAAATCCAAGCGCTGGTGGACTATTCGCAGCTGGCAAACCCGCGTCGTGTCGCGGTTGGTCTTGAGCAAAATCGACTGTCATTGTTATTAGCAGTGCTGCATAAACATGGCGGCTTACAAATGGCTGACCAAGATGTGTTTGTGAATGTCGTTGGTGGTGTTAAAGTAACCGAAACCAGCGCAGATCTAGCATTAGTGATGGCGTTACTTTCTAGCTTTAGAGACCGAGCACTACCGAAAGATGTGGTTGTGTTCGGTGAAGTAGGCCTAGCGGGTGAGATTCGACCAGTACCAAGTGGACAAGAGCGTTTGAATGAAGCGTTTAAGCATGGTTTTAAGAGGGCGATAGTGCCTGCTGCTAACATGCCTAAGGGTGGCATTCCTGGAATGCAGATCCACGGGGTCAAAAAATTATCAGAGGCAATTAATGCTTTTGATGAGTTGTAATTGAGCTCACTTCAGCTACTCTATACAGCAGAAAATCAGTCTAACTTGAACGCTAATTGCGCTTTAGGTTAGCACTAAACCTAACAATCATTTAGATTGTTTCTACAGATTGCCTTTTCGTCTTTGTTACGAAAAGGCAAAGTTTTTTAGTCCCAAATGCATGCAAAGCTATCAGTCCTCACAGATTGTGATATACTCTGCGCGCATTTTATATCCTATTAACAGAGTAAGACAATGGCAGATTTATCGAAATACAGAAACATTGGTATTTTCGCGCACGTTGATGCGGGTAAAACAACTACCACTGAGCGTATCCTTAAGCTAACTGGTCAGATCCACAAGACTGGTGAAGTACATGATGGCGAATCAACTACTGACTTCATGGAACAGGAAGCTGAGCGCGGAATTACTATCCAATCAGCAGCTGTAAGCTGTTTCTGGAACGGTCACCGTCTAAACGTTATCGATACTCCTGGACACGTTGACTTCACAGTTGAAGTATACCGTTCTCTTAAAGTACTTGATGGCGGTATCGGTGTATTCTGTGGTTCTGGTGGTGTTGAACCACAATCAGAAACTAACTGGCGCTACGCTAACGAATCAGAAGTATCTCGTCTGATCTTCGTTAACAAACTAGACCGTATGGGTGCAGATTTCTACAACGTTGTTGACCAAGTTAAAAACGTTCTAGGCGCAACTCCTCTAGTTATGGTTCTACCAATCGGCCGCGAAGATGAATTCGTGGGTGTTGTAGACCTTCTAAGCCGTAAAGCATACGTTTGGGATGACACTGGTCTTCCTGAAAACTACGAAATCCTAGATGTTCCTGCGGACATGGTAGACGACGTAGAGCAATACCGTGAAGAGCTAATCGAAACTGCTGTAGAGCAAGACGATGACCTAATGGAAGCTTACATGGAAGGTGAAGAACCTTCTATCGAAGACATCAAGCGTTGTATCCGTAAAGGTACTCGTGACCTAGCGTTCTTCCCAACTTACTGTGGTTCTGCATTCAAGAACAAGGGTGTTCAAATCATTCTTGACGCTGTTGTAGATTACCTACCTTCTCCAACTGAAGTTGATCCTCAACCTCTAATGGATGAGAACGGTGAAGAAACTGGTAAGCACGCTATCGTTTCTACTGAAGAAACGTTTAAAGCTCTTGCATTCAAAATCATGGATGACCGTTTCGGTGCTCTAACTTTCGTTCGTATTTACTCTGGTAAATTGAACAAAGGCGACACGATTCTTAACTCATTCACAGGTAAAACTGAGCGTGTTGGCCGTATGGTTGAGATGCAAGCTGATGACCGTAACGAACTAACTAGCGCACAAGCTGGTGACATCATTGCGATCGTTGGTATGAAGAACGTGCAAACAGGTCACACTCTATGTGATCCTAAAGATCAAGTAACGCTTGAGCCAATGGTTTTCCCAACTCCAGTAATCTCTATCGCTGTATCTCCAAAAGATAAAGGCGGTTCTGAGAAAATGGGTATCGCGATCGGTAAAATGGTTGCAGAAGATCCATCTTTCCAAGTTGAAACTGACGAAGAAACTGGCGAAACTATCCTGAAAGGTATGGGTGAGCTTCACCTAGACATCAAGGTAGATATCCTTAAGCGTACTTACGGCGTTGACCTAACAGTTGGTGCTCCTCAAGTTGCTTACCGTGAAACTATCACTCAAGCAATTGAAGATAGCTACACGCATAAGAAACAGTCTGGTGGTTCTGGTCAATTCGGTAAGATCGATTACCGTATCAAGCCTGGCGAACCTGGTTCTGGCTTTACGTTCTCTTCAAAAGTTGTTGGCGGTAACGTACCTAAAGAATTCTGGCCTGCTGTTGAGAAAGGCTTTGCTGGCATGATGGAAAACGGCGTACTAGCTGGCTTCCCTACGCTAGACGTTGAAGTTGAACTTTACGATGGTGGTTTCCACGCAGTCGATTCATCTGCAATCGCATTTGAAATCGCAGCGAAAGGTGCATTCCGTCAATCTATGCCTAAAGCTGGCGCGCAACTTCTTGAGCCAATCATGAACGTTGACGTATTTACTCCAGAAGATCACGTTGGTGATGTTATCGGTGACCTTAACCGTCGTCGTGGCATGATCAAAGATCAACAAGCTGGCGTAACTGGCGTTCGTATTAAAGCTGACGTACCACTTTCAGAAATGTTTGGTTACATCGGTCACCTACGTACAATTACTTCAGGCCGTGGCCAATTCTCTATGGAATTCGCACAGTACTCTCCATGTCCAATGAACGTGGCAGAAGAAGTAATCGCTAAAGTTAAAGCAGAAAAAGAAGCTGGTAAGTAATTAGCCCTTTTCTAAATTAACTAAAAAAGCCCCGCAAGTGAAAGCTTGCGGGGCTTTTTGTTACTTGTAACATACTGCGAGATGCGAGATGCGAGATGCGAGATGCGAGATGCGAGATGCGAGATGCGAGATGCGAGATGCGAGATGCGAGATTGATACGGTGATATGGTCCCGTATTAAGCAGATACGGGACAAATTTAGATAGAGCTAAAAAGAGAGGGACTAGCGTTTCAAATCAATGTAAATCTGCTCTACTTTAGTACGAGCCCAGTCTGTTTTACGCAAAAACTTTAAGCTAGATTTAATGCTTGGGTCTTTTTTGAAACAGTTGATGTTCACCATGTAACTCAACTCTTCCCAACCGTAATGCTCAACCAATTCAGTCAGTAGCTTCTGCAATGTGATACCGTGAAGTGGGTTATTTTCTTGTGTCATGAGATGTTCTCGCCATTTATTTGAGCTCAGTATATCAGTTTCGCTTTATGAATTATCAGACCATTTCAGCTCGTAATCTGTCTCGATAATAGAAAGCTCTTCTCGACCTTTATTTCCAAACAACTGAACCTGACTTTGCATCCAAGCTTCAAAGCGTTTGATTTTCTCGCGATGAAAGTATCCAGCAGGCGCACATAGGAAGTAATTGTATTTGGGCTTAAGTGCGATGTTACCTATCCGTACCAGCTTCTTTTCCTGCAAATACCGATAAACCAAGCTGTGCTTAACCAGTGCGACACCTTGAACGGATAGCGCACCTTCCAAAACAAAATGCGAACCATCAAATTGCAGTGATGAGCGTCCTGCTTTCGCTCCCACAACATCTAACCATAGATTCCAATCCATATCAGGCCAGCGGTCTTCAATTAGCTCTGCTTTGTGTAGATCGTCGATGTCATAAATACCATGCTTCTCTTGGTAGATGGGGTGGCAGACAGGGTAAACCACTTCGTCCATTAACCAACGCGATTCAATGTTTGGATAATTACCATGACCATATCGAACGCAGACATCGACATTAGAGTCTTCAAACGTCACGAGCTTGTTGGTCGGTTCAATCAACATGGATAGATCTGGGTGACGATCGCGAAAGTCACCAATTCTAGGTACCAACCAGTGTTGGGCAAATGATGGCACGGTCGAAATAGACAGTTGAGTGGGATTTGGGTCTTGGTTAATTCGCCTCACACCATCTTGAATGTGGGCAAAGCCTTTCTTAGCTTGCAGGTAAAGCACTTCACCTTCATGAGTGAGTACTATTTTTCGGTGCTGACGAATAAACAAGTCTGCACCTAACCACTCTTCAAGTTGGCGAATTTGTTGGCTGACGGCAGCCGCCGTGACAAATAGCTTTTTTGCTGCGAGCTTAAAACTGCCAGTTTCAGCCGCAGTATAAAAATAGTAGATCCCTTGGAATGGTGGGGTGCGTTCTCTCACATTAGTTTTCCTTAACTGAATGCCAGTATCTATCGTTTGTCGTAAGTACGTTGTTGGTCGATTATTGACCATAACAAAGCGGATAATCAATAGGAGAAAGGTTATGAATACAATAACTGCGGGAACAAATAGTCATCAAGCATTCTTTTCATCATTATCAGTTAAGAAATTCTATTCTAAATTTAGGCTGTATCTTCAGAACCGTAGAACGAGAAAGCACCTAGCTGAACTGTCAGATCATTTACTTGAAGATGTTGGTATTACCCGAGGCCAGGCTAATGAAGAGGTGAGAAAAGCATTTTGGGAGTGATTCAGATGATCAGACGTAACTCTTTCTTCTTAGGAGGAGTTACGCCAAAACCAATGCTAGATCTTTGAGATATCAGAAACTTCTTCATGTAGCCATTCAGTAAACGCCGCAATACGCTCCTTTCTCGGTGAGCTAGGATCAAAACATAAGTTAACTTGAACGCCAGGTGTCATCCCAATATTAAACGGTTTAACAAGCAGGCCGCGCTCTATAAAGTCTCCAGCTAAGCTATCCGTTGCTAAGCAAACCCCATGCCCCGCCATCACCGTCGTTAATCCCATATCAAATGTTCCCACCTCCATCCATTGAACTGCGGTGTCTTGCATTGGAATGTTCGCTTGTCTGAACCATTCCTCCCAAGGGAAAAGGCCACCCTCAAATTGAATCAACCAACACTTTAGTAATTGTTCTGGTGATGTGAATTTCAAAGAACTGGCGAGCTCGGGAGAGCAAAACGGATATAGAGGTTCGTTGAACAGCACTTCAAGTGCTAAACCTTGCTCAACACACAGATCTTCCCCTTGTCGAATCGCGACATCAATTTCACCATGTTTTAGATTTGGTGTGTCACACCCTGTGAGGATCTTGATTGGAATCTCAGGGTGCTTGACTGAGAATTTCCAAAGCCTCGGCAGCAACCAACGCGATGCAAAAGAGGGAGGACTTCGAACAACGATAACGCCTTGCAAGGGTTCAGACTGGATCTTATTCAATCCGACAACAAGCTCTTTAAATCCATCTGACACATGTTGGAAGAGAGTCCGCCCCTCTTGAGTTAATGCCATTTCACGCCCTTTCCTGATGAACAGCTTGCACTCTAGTTGTTCCTCTAACTGACGGATCTTTTGGCTGACAGCAGCTTGGCTAACAAAGAGCTCTTCTGCTGCCTTGCTGTAGCTACTCAAGCGAGCTGCGACTTCGAAGTAACGAAGTCCGGAAAGGTGGCGTAGTCTATTATCCATAACGTCTTCTTATAGTTCTTGTTAGAAATGGTTGTTCGCTTATCGAACAAGTTGTTTTCATAATAACGACAGAACGATGGCAAATACAAGAGAGTAATTATGGAAGTATTAATCAGTTGGACGATATTTTATGGTGCTAAGTTATTTAAAAATAAGAAGATAAGAGTAGGTAAAGTTAAGGCGAAACAGAATAAGGTTTTATGTTCGGAACAGCTGAGTCATCGAGTGAAAGAAGACATAGGGTTAGAATATGAAAATAACGATGCAACTGATTATACTAAATATTTATAACAATGACTTATGTAGTCATTAGCGCGAAGGCTAGTCTCGCGGGTTCTATCTCAGCCACAATATTCATTTGTACTCGCTTAATCCAGCCTGACTTTACCCATTAATCATCGAGTACTTATAAAATCCTATTCCTACTAAACTAAATGCTTATTTTTCAATTTATGCTGTCTTATTTTTGAGACTGCAACTCTGATTTATATAGAAACAAGCGTCGTAATGTTTTTTTCCTTTCTTTGTCTAATGGATATAAAACAGACAGTTATTTTGGGGATTAATAAATGAAAATTAAATTACTATGTATTATTAGACTCTTTAATTTTATATAAGCAATTGAATTGAATTAAATTAAATAAAAATCCGTTTGAATCCACCTCCGTATTAATAGTATTGAAATTGATTATTTGAATAGTGCTTGTGTAACTCATTTGTCAGTTCTATATATGTAGTGTTCAGTTTTTCTATATCTCCTGAGGTTTTCTATTGGGCTAGATAAGGTGAATAGAAAGACGAGAGGGTGGGGGCTGTATGAAATCTATTTTAAGAGTTTCGGAGCGTAGCCGTTTCCGAAGCAGTTTAAAATCAAAAATGAAAGGCATCGCTATTATCGAGTTTACGGTTGTGGTGAGCCTGTTTTTTGCGCTTTTCTTAACGGTTGTCGATCTTGGTATTTATGGGTTTGTTAAATTGACCATGCAACATTCGGCAAGAGAGGGCGCAAGATATGCCATCACAGGTCGTTCTGATCTGGATCCTGACGCATCAAGTAGTCGCGAGGCGGCAATATTAGAAAAAATTTCTCAATCCTCGAGTGGCTTGCTCGACAAAGTGATGGATGTCCAAAACATACGTGTTGAAGATGTCTATGGCAACGCAGTCACTGGCTTTGGTGGCTCTGGAGACATTATTTCTATTCATCTTGATTGCGAGTGGCCATCTGTAAATCCTTATATGTATGTTTTGCTTGATGACGGGAAGTTTAAATTTACCGTTAGTGCGGCAATGAAAAACGAAGCTTTTTAAGGAGGGACAGGATGTTTCCTTTACAGATAAAGAAAGCCGCTGAGAAAGGGTTTGCGGCAATCGAAATGACGTTAATAGCACCATTGTTTATGTTGCTTATTGTTGCGGCTGTCGATATCACGCACCTCATTCAAGCCAACCACATCATTATTAGTATCAGCCGAGAAGGTGGAAACATTATTTCTCGGAGTAATACTGACACCCCTCAAGAAGTGATGGACATCATCGCCACGACATCGGGAACATTGGATTTGACGCAAGATGGGGTCATTTACATTACCGAGGTCGTTGGGCAAGAAGATGCTTCTCCCTACATTAAAAGCCAATACCGATGGAACCAACACGGGCTAAGTAAAAATAGTGCTATTTGGTCGAGCTGCAGTAATTGGGCAAATGATGGAGAGTGTTCTGATGTGGATGCAGATGATCCTCCACTCATTAACAATTTAGCCGTTGCGCTTGATGATGGGGAGATCGTGTACAGCGTAGAAGTATTCTATGACTATTCGCCGATTTTTAGTCGAGTCTTCGATGAGGAATATATTCTGAGCGACACAACATATATGTAAGGGAGGTTAAAATGGATAAGGGAACCCCAATCAGATATCGTTACAGTCGTGGGTTAGTGGCTTTGATGTCAGTCATCGCACTGCCTTTTATTCTGTTAGTTGTCGGGCTTTCTGTTGATGCTGGACGTGCTTATATCGTTAAATCGAAACTATTTGCAGCAGTCGATGCTGCCAGTATTGCCGCTGCAAGAGCGGTTGCCAATGGCGAAGATGCAGGGCGTGCTGCTGCTCAAAAATATTTTACCGCAAATATCCCAGCCGACTTTTATTCTGCAACACCTAGCTTGGGCGCAGTCAATTTCTCCTATGATTCATTCGGTAATATTTCGATTGATATTTCAGCTACAGCACAAGTGCCCACAATCTTTTTACCTTTAATAGGGTTAGACACATTTAACCCTGGCGTGTCAGCACAATCTATTCGTCGCCCTGTCGATCTAGTGTTAGTGATTGATAACACAACTTCCTTGAGACTTGGCAGCATAGGTGATGTGACTCAAGACGTCATTGATAGGTCTAAGTCATTTGTTGAAAATTTCCATGAAGGGTTTGATCGAATTTCATTGGTTAAATTTGCTTTCGGAGCCGAGGTTCCAGTGGGATTCAATGCAACTCGTGGCCATAGCCGAAGTACTATCAAATCTGAAATAGACAGCTTTAATTTTGGTAGTACGTCTAATGCACAATATACCAATGCATCAGAGGGGATCTATCGAGCTTTAAATGAGCTTAGAACGGTTACCGATCCCGCTAACTTGAAAGTGATCGTATTCTTCACCGATGGAGCACCAAATACCTTTGCGACAACGTTTGATTTTGAGGACGGTGATTCGCATACGGGAGCTATTCGATCGAGTGATGGCAGCAGTGGTACACCTCGAGGGCTTTGGAGACATGACTCGATTGCAACGACTTTAAGTGGAGGTTATGAGGGGCGTGATATTGATGACCATATTAGCGAGATGCCCGATTACTATACCACTCATGATTCAAGCGCAACCGAGTTCAATATTTTAAATCCGACTCATACGGTGCGGCCGGTAGCACAATATGACCCTGATAGTCATTCGGCAAATGATCTTTACACCAGAGTGAATCGTGTGTCACGTAATTTAGTGGAAGACATTGCTGAGGCTGCAAGAGGAGAAGATATTTACGTCTTTACCTTGGGGTTAGGTTCATCATTAACATCGGCAACCGGACCTGATAGTGAGTTTGGAGAAGACTTACTGTTACGAATGGCAAATTCTAGTGCGCTTTTGGATGATCCAGATTTAAGTGCGGATTATGACCCTGCTCAACTAGAAGGTGTGTATTGCCATGCCATCGATGAGGAAGCATTAGGCCCTTGCTTCGACGAGATGTTGGATGTGATTATCCGTTTAACTTTGTAACGTCTTTCTGGTTTAGCACTTTTGCATATTGATAGGTTAAAGGGAGCTTAATCGAGAGATTAGAAAAATAAAAGAGGGAGCTTTTGGCTCCCTCTCAATGCTATGTGTATTTTTGTCGTTGGTTACTCTTCCCAAACCACCAATTTATCTTTTGGCCAGTTATGACCGACTTCATGGTATTTCTGCTCAAGGATATGTCGTTTGATCTTAAGTGTTGGTGTTAACACGCCATTCTCAATACTCCAAGGTTCCTTAATCATTAATACGCCTTTGATCTTCTCGTGTGAAGCGAGTTGTTCGTTCATCTTCTCGATAACACGCTTGGTCGTTTTCTCATAACGAGCTCGATCAAAGTTAGGAAAGTCATGGGGTACGACAAGCAGGATAGGGCCTGGTAAGCCTAAGCCTATCAAACACATCATTTCTACGCGGCTGTATTCAAAGAGTTTGTTCTCGATTGGAACGGGAGCAACAAACTTACCTTTAGCGGTTTTGAAGGTATCTTTCTTACGTCCACGAATCGTTAAATAGCCTTCGCTGTCAATATCACCAATATCACCCGTATGTAGCCAACCCTCTGAATCAAAAGATTCTTGAGTTGCAATATCATTTTTGTAGTAGCCAGAGAATAGCCCTTTACCTCGAACCAAAATCTCTTCGTCTTCAGCTATTTTGAGCTCGATACCCGGGCCAGCATTACCAACACTACCAATTTTGTCTGCTCTAAATGGATAGTTGAGCGTGCTGTAGGCGAAAGACTCTGTCATTCCCCATGCCTCGGTGATGTGTAAACCAACGCTTTCATACCATGCGAGTAAAGCCGGTGATACTGGCGCTGAACCACAGCCGAGAACGCGAGCTTGGTCTAAACCCAGACCGTCAGCCAGTTTCTTCTTAATGATGTTATTCACAAATGGAATTTTAAGTAAGAAGTTCAGTTTTTTCTGTGGCAGCTTATCTTGGATTCGTTGTTGGAATAGAGTCCATAAACGAGGAACTGAAATAAACAAAGTTGGACGGTGCATTTTTACATCGTCAATAAACGTGTCTAAAGATTCAGGGAACGCAGTGACCACACCACCTATTACGGAAGAACCAAAGATGTACACTCGTTCGGTGATATGGGCAAGCGGCAGATAAGAAAACAGACGGTCGCCGGGTTGGATACCAATGTGATCGATTAATCTCTGAACTGACCATGTAAAGGCACCATACGTAAGCATTGCGCCTTTAGGTAACCCAGATGTACCCGATGTATACACAAGCGACATCAGCTTATCATCGTGATGCTGAGGTCGTTTCGTGGATGGTTCATGTGTCTCTATGAGCTGCTCAAAAGTATGTTGGCACTTCGCCGCAGTATCGTAGGGTAACGAGATACTGACTAAGCTCGGATTATCATCGAGTACTTTTTGTGTCGCTGCAGGATCATCAAGCTTACCTGCAATTACGATCTTACTTTCACTGTGTTCAATACAGTATTGAATGGTGTCTGCACCTGCTGTTGGAAAGATTGGGACGCTGACAAAATCTCCTAACATCATGGCAAGATCACAGATAAACCACTCTGCACAGTTTTTTGAAACGAGAGCGACTCGATCGCCGGGTTGGGCTCCGAGTCCTTCTAATGCTGACGCCAGTTTTAGTGCTTTGTCGGCCACTTCTTTATAAGTGAATTCAACGAATTGGCGGTTAATGATTTGTTTTAAATAGACTTCATCTGGGCGTTCTTCTGCCCATTTTAGAATCATGTCATTGGGTGTAGGGAGAGCTGTTGCTTTTTCTTGGCTAAACTCGTTAGGCTGAATCATTGTCTAACTCCATGTTTTTCGCTAAGTTATTTTTGTTAAAATCATGTTAAATGTACCATGATTTTTTCTTTTAGGGAGTAAAATTAGCGTTTTCTGTTATCCGTGCAGGCACGTCTGTAACTTGCGGGTGTTACTCCGGTCCTTTTCTTAAAGATTCTTGAAAAATACGACACATCCTTGTATCCACATTGGTAAGAAATAACAGCGATTTTTGATTCGGTATCGGCTTCGATTAACTTTTTGGCTAACAGGATTCGTTTATCGCATACAAAGTCTCTAAAGCTTACCCCAAAGTGTAGATGAAACTTCTTAGAAAAGTAGGTTGTTGAACAATGGCACTTTTCCGCTATCTCGGTTTCTCTGATTTCTTTGTTGATGTTGTCCATAACAAAGTTAACGACTTCAGAGGTAAACAACTTTGCAGGTAGTTGATTATTGTTGTTGGTATCTCGGTCGAGATCAAAGTGAGGCTCGAAGATATGTTGCGTTTTACGCTGTAGTTCTTCGAACTTACTGGTCAGATGATTACTGCTCGTTTCGATAACAAAGAATATATTCTTATGATTTCGCACGATATTAGGTATCTTACCTGAACAAATAATGACTATTCGCTTGTTTAGGTTTTCACAAATAGACAGTGCCATTGTAAGTAGTTGAAGTTCATCCGTTCGATTCAATATATAGAATACTAACCTTACATCTAAGTTACTGATTATAGATATATCTTGTTTATAGTTCTCAATAGGGAAGTAATGACTAATTTTATTGGTAATAATTGAGTTGAAATCACTGTCTATATCAGAAAGTAGTGGTGTTATTATTTCCATGGGTATTGAACCTGTGTCATATCAAAATAAACAGTAAGAAATAAATGTAAAAATGGTATTTATTAAATAGATTAGAAGCACCACAAAAAAGTGCAAGTAAATGGCAAGAAAATCCTAACCGAATATATTGTTCAGCTCTAGATTTAGTTTACAGGTAAATAAACCTGTAATGTAAATCAAGGAGAGATTCTCATGAGTAAGTTTTTGAAAAATTGTAAAGAATTCATGAATGATGAAGAAGGTCTTACTGTCATTGAATACGTAATTGGTGCAGCTATGCTCGTATTGGGGTTAACGACAATATTTACTGGTATTGGTACTGCGCTATCAACGAAACTAAGTACAATCGTTGATCAAATTAGTACGACTAGCTCCTCATAAGAGCCTACCAAAAATGAACCTTAAAAGAGTGGGGCGTCAGAAAGGATTAACTGTGGTGGAATATGTCATTGGAGCTGCTTCACTTGTCATCCTCGCTTGGATAATCTTTTCAGGAATAGCAACTGCTCTAATCAGTAAGTTTCTTTCTATTGTGGCGGGTATCTAAATTAATGATAAGTGAATCTTTAGTGTTCTGGGCATTGCTTATTATTGTTTCGGTATACGATGTTGAGAAACATCGTATACCAAATAAGGTACTGTTTTTATTTTTGTTTTTATACTTTTTATCAGTGTTAAATAGTGGGTTTTCTTTAGATGCATTGGTTGCGTCATTAATAGGTGCTGTGGTTCTTTTCTGTTCAGGTTTGATTTTTTATTTTCTGAGGGCCATGTCTGCAGGGGATGTAAAATTATTAGGTGTTATTGGGTTGTATATTGGGTGGGGCTCATTGCTTGATGTGTCTTATTACATACTCATCGCTGCCGGAATAATAGGAACATTATATTTACTTTATAATCGAGCCAATAATAGTGAGATGACAGTTAGACGATACTTTGAAGAAAAACTAATGCTAGTTAGCGGGATATCACCTGATATTAAAGGTGAACCTGTTGTGCATTCTCGTTACTCAAATAAAGTAACCATGCCATTTGCTCCTTCAGTTGTAATAGGTTTAGCGATGTACAGTTATTTTACATAGATCAAACTAATTCACTAGTCGATGTGTTGGAGAGGACATATGGATATGAGAGGGATACCTTCCCCGAGCAATTTAAAGCCTCAAATATCAGCTCCTGTGGTTCCGACTTCCATTGAAATGCTTGGTGTTCCTGAGGTTGTTGTTGAAAACTTGTTGCTCAAGCACTTATCCGCTTACCCTAAATCTGATGTGCTGGAACTTTCTAACTATTTGTGTGTAGTGACACATATTGTTGAAAACGGACTTGCGGTACTCAGAAATAAATCCCTTATCGAAGTATTCCAACCTACTTCTACTTTGTCTTTGGAGTCGTCTTCTCATAGTCATGTGCGTTATTCCTTGTCAGAAAAAGGCTTAGAAGAGGCCGACCTTGCGTTCAAACGAGATGCTTATTTAGGTCCAGTTCCTGTTTCTCTCAAACAATATACTGAAATTGTAGAGCAACAAGATTTAAGGGCAGAGCTTGTTACTCGCCCTGATGTGGAAGCTGCATTGAGTGATGTTTACGGCGTACAAAAAATGATCTCCGTGTTAGGGCCGGCAATAAACTCGGGTAGGGCGCTGTTGTTGTATGGGCACGCTGGTACAGGTAAGACTTTTGTTGCGTCTCGTATCGTAAATGCGCTTCATACTTCAGTTTTTATCCCCTATGCCGTTTATGCGCTAGGAAATGTTATTAAGGTTTTTTCAGCGCAACATCATACCCCGTTAGATCGTAATGGTAGTGAGCAAACTGTTTCACTCCGAGATCAATACGATAAGCGATGGCTCAATTGTGAACGTCCTAATATCCAAGTGGGTGGAGAGCTCACCATGGATATGCTTGAGGTAAATCACTCCGAGCACAATCGCGTTTGGTTAGCACCTTTACAAATGATGGCTAATAACGGCATTTTTGTTATTGATGATCTGGGGCGCCAACCCATGCCGGTGGATGCTTTGCTCAACCGCTGGATCGTACCAATGGAATACTTCTTTGATCACCTGTCATTACCGAATGGACAACAGATCACCATGCCATTCGTTTTAACGCTCGCATTTTCTACCAATTTGAATCCTGAAAAGATCAGTGACCCTGCCTTTCTGCGTCGCTTGGGCTACAAAATAGAATTCAAGCCTCTGAATCAGCAAGATTATGAAGCTCTGTGGGTGAGCGTAACTGTTGATAAAGATATAGAGCTGCAAGATGGTTTCTTTGAGCGTTTGTCTCAAATGCATACGCTGCACAAAGTACCGCTTTTCCCTTGTTTACCGAAAGACCTTGTTGGTATTAGCAAAGACATTCTTTCGTTTGAGCAACTCCCACCCGTTATCACATTCGACATTCTAGCCATGGCATGGAAAGTCTATTTTACCTCTGATGGACACGAGGAAGAGAATAATGAATAAGAGTCAAGTTTTCCTACTGTTTTTACTGTCCGTAGTATTCGGTTTAGCCGCTGTATTTTTCGCTAAACAATGGATGGACAATCAAGTTCAACCGACGATTGAAGTCGAGCAAGTTGAGCGTCATCCGGTTGTAGTGGCATCTCAAGAAATTGAAGCTGGAACCATAATTGAAGAGCAATATTTAACAACCAAGTTGATGGAAGTTGATTGGATCAATGAAAACAACTATTCGGATAAAACAGAACTGCTCGGCAAAGTAGTCGCCAATACCATTTATGCCGGAGAGGTACTTCATAAGTTACGTTTTACTGTGCCAGGAGAAGGGTCAACACTTGCTGCTCTTATTCCTGAAAATAAACGTGCAGTAACGATACGTGTTGATGATGTTATTGGTGTGGCTGGTTTCTTATTACCGGGGAATAAGGTTGATATTCTCAATACTGTTTCTTACGGAAAAAATTCCGCAGCGACTCAAACGGTATTAAAAGACATTAAGGTTTTGGCTGTAGACCAAACGGCTAAAACGAAAGAGAACAGTCCGATTATCGTTCGTGCGGTAACACTTGAGATGACGCCAAAAGAGGCTGAGAAACTCCTCACGGCTAAAAGCAAAGGTAGTATTCAGCTGACCTTGAGAAATCCACATGAAGTAGAGAAAAAAGTGGTTCGTCGATATGTGCCTAGACCAAGTGTCACCATTATCAAAGGTACAGAAACATCTAGTGTGCGCGTCAAGGATTGAGGTGAGATATGAAAATATTATTAGCGTGTGTTTTTAGCCTGATTTGTTTTTCGGCAGCCAGTGTTGCTGCTCTGCAGACGGGAAAAACGGTCACGGTTCCACATCACAAATCTACGCATGTGGTGCTGTCGGGAAAAGCGGCGAAGGTTTCTCTTGGTGATCCTGAAGTCTTAGATATTGTGATTTTGAAATCTAATGAGTTGTTCTTAATTGGTAAAAAATTAGGGGCGACAAATTTGATGGCTTGGGATTCGCGAGGTCAGTTGATTGAGTCGATTAACATCGAAGTTACCCATGATCTTAATAGCTTAAAGTCAAAGCTATACGAGTTTCTTCCAGATGAGACGATTGAGGTTCATAGTGCGCAAAACCGTTTGCTGTTAAGTGGGCAAATCAGTAATCAACAAAAAATGAATGTAGCGATGCGAATTGCCGAAACTTATGCGGCAGGACAAGCAGCGGATGATGCTAAAGAGAGTGGTAGTGAGCAAGCAGCCGCAACGGGTGTGATCAACTTGATGTCTATTGGTGGCGCACAACAAGTTATGCTTGAAGTGACGGTAGCCGAGGTTCAGCGAAGCTTAGTGAGAAAGTTCGATGCTAACTTCCATTTCTTCCAAACCAGTGGTTCTAATTTTTCGTGGGGCGCTTCATCAGTCCCTGCTGGTGTATTGGGCGCAACGCCAATTTTCGATATCCCAACTTCTACCGATTACGGGATTTTAGGTTCTTTCATCGATAGTAATACCTTGTTTACTTTTGCTCTTGATGTCGCGAAGCAAAACGGCGTGGCTAAGGTATTAGCTGAGCCAAACTTAACCGCATTGAGTGGCTCAAAAGCTGAGTTTCTAGCGGGTGGTGAGTTTCCTATTCCTGTTCCCGACGATGATGGAATTACCATTGAGTACAAGGAATACGGTGTCGGGTTGAAATTCATACCTACCGTACTCAGCGATAAAAAAATCAATCTTAACCTAGCGGTTGATGTGAGTGAGATAGCTAACAGCAGTTCATTGACTATCGATCCTGGTTCTACGAATGCGACTTATTTTATCCCACCAATCACACGTCGAAGTGCATCTTCTACGCTTGAGCTTGCTGATGGCCAAACTATCGGTATCGCAGGGTTGTTGAGTGAGAATGTACGAGATGTCAGTAACAAAATGCCGGGTATTGGTGATGTGCCGATTTTAGGTCAGCTTTTCAATAGTCAGGAATACATATCGGGTGAAACCGAGCTTGTTATTCTTGTCACACCTCGACTCGCCAAACCGGTGGATAGAAGTAAAATCGCGCTGCCAACTGATGCCTTTGTAGATCCTAATGACCTGGAATATTACTTATTAGGTAGAAGTGCTTACATTGCTGAGCCTTCTGATTCTGAAGACAGCAGCAATACAAATTCAGACAAAGGAATCGCGCCAACTGATGGTGGCAGTGAAGGTTCATTTGGTCATGATTTATAAGGAGATAGATATGATTAGAACAATGATGGTCTTTCTCGTCATTCTATTAGCGGGTTGCGCGAATGACGCACCTTTGGGTCAGTCGGTTGCTAAGCTGCAAGCAGAACAAACGTATAACCCTAATGCGACTCAAGAGAACTTGCAGGTTTTACCTGATGGTACCGGGGAGCGCATGCAAGCTGGGTACGATAAGTATGTGGGTAAAGGTGATGAAGAACTCTCCGGAAGTAGCAGCCAGGTTTTAAAGAGCTTTAATTAGTTTGGAGGTACTTTATGTTGTATCAAGTATCAAGAATGCCTAAAAAACAGGGCGGATTGGTGGTCATATTTGTGACCATTGCGCTGTTAGTTTTCCTAGCCGTATCTGCCTTAGCGGTGGATATAAATCATATGCTAGTGAATAAAACTCGCCTACAGAATGCGGTTGATTCAGCGGCTTTAGCAGCAGCGACGATTTTAGATAACAGCAAAAATCAGACTGCGGTATCAACAGAAGTTACATCAACATTAAATGCAATGGCGGGGTCTTCTGGCAATCATGAATTTGATTTTTCGACTGCAGTAGTAACCGTAGAGTACTCGAATGATCCGCAAGATTTTGTTGGAGTGGCAACGTTCGGCGCTGACGATGATGTTTATGTGCGAGTAAATGTCAGTTCATTGGATATGGATGAATTCTTTATTCAGATGTTTGGCTTGGCCAAAAGTGTATCTGCAACCGCTGTTGCAGGGCCAAGTTCTGGTCAACAAGTCGTAAACAACATTGTACCGATTGGAGTGTGTATTGGTGATGGCACCTCAGATAATGATGTAAATGAAGATGGCTATCACGATACTACTGGCGCGGAAATTACCAACGTATTTGGTTATGAAGTCGGTAGTGTTCAGGCGCTTAAAGTCGGGGACAAAAAGCTGTCTCAGATGGGGAATGGTAACTACCACTTGCTGGACTTTGGATCTGGAGGGAGCACAGTTAGAGAAGCTTTGGCTGGATACTATGATTACTCAGTTGCGATTGGCGATGATGTCACAACTAAGCCCGGAGGAACGGTTGGCCCCACAGGTCAAGGGCTGAACACTCGTTTTGGTGATTACGGTGGAGGATTGGCGAGTTCAGATTATCCTTCCGATTACGTAACAGCAGAACCTAGTTCTAAAATTACGATAGACAGCAAAACGGGCGATATAGACTTTGATGGTTCTTATACCTATGCGCAATATGAGGCCGCTACAAACGCATGCATTGCAAATAACGGTTCTGGTTGCGTTTCCGATGGCACTGCATGGCGACGTATCCTCCCAATTCCTATGGTCGACTGTTCAGGGAAAAGTGGTGGAGTAACCACTTTTACTGTAGAGAAAATAGGGTGTTTCTTCTTATTGCAAAAAGCGCCAACAAACAATTCTGGCACGCCTGCTGTGTTTGGTGAATTTATACACTCTTGCAGTGTCGCTGGTGGCGCTAGTGGCTCAGAGTCATCCACTGAAGGTCCATATACGATTGTGTTGTATAAGGATCCTGATGGAGAGGGGTCGTAGTTATGAATAGTAAATTCAAAAAACAGCAAGGTTTTGCTGCGATTGAAATGATGATTGCGACACCGGTGTTACTCTTTTTCTTGGTGTTGGTTCTTGAGCTGGGAAACATTTTAATCCACTACAACATCATCTCCAAATCTGTTCAAAATGGGGCCCGTTATGCGGTTACTGAGGTTTATGGAACGCAAGGTGGAACAGTAGCGCCTACTGCAGAAATTCAAAATATAGTGGTTTATGGGAAGAATACAGTCGGTACTGCAATACTCTCGAGCCTTGTCACTTCTGATGTGACAATTACCCCTCCTTCTGGTGATAGTTACGTGCGAGTAACGGTTAATTACAACTATGTTCCGCACTTTTTATCTATACCATTTTCATCGGAAAGTTTATCGGTTCCTTTGAGCGTATCGTCCGTGATGAGGGTTTTCTGATGAAGTTAATCAAGAAACAAAACGGTTTAGCCATCATTGAGTTTACGATTGTTTCTTGGTTGATATTCTTGCTGATTTTTTTGATTGTCGCCTTGGGGGCTTATGTATTTTCCCTGCAAATAGTGAACGAAGCGACAAGAAAAGCAGCAAGATTAGCCACCGTTTGTTACGTGTTGGATCGCGATAATATTGCAGGGGTTGTTGTAGAAGATATACCCATATTAGGCTTTAGTGATAGTAATTTGGAGGTTGCGTATTTGGATGCTGCAGGCGCTGAGATTACTTCTGATCTGGAAGCAAACCTGAGTGCGATTAAGTTTGTACGAGCAAGAGCGACAGGTTATGGCATTCAACTGATCAGTAACCTAAGCTTTTTAGGAACGAATGGTTTTTTGGCTGCACCTGCATTTGAGACAATTTTACCGTCTGAGAACTTAG
Source organism: Vibrio lentus (assembly GCF_030409755.1). Taxonomy (NCBI): domain Bacteria; kingdom Pseudomonadati; phylum Pseudomonadota; class Gammaproteobacteria; order Vibrionales; family Vibrionaceae; genus Vibrio; species Vibrio lentus. The sequence goes on along the minus strand of NZ_JAUFQE010000002.1, from coordinate 2,372,279 downwards.
GTGTGATAAGAGCGAATTCAAATACTAGGACAAGATGTCCGAAACAAATACAGGGTGAGTAGCATGGGCGAAGCAATTGATATTTTACCTAATGAAGACGATGCGATTCGCCTTAAAACTAACTTGAATGTATGGCTGATTTATAACAATGAGAATTTTCATGCTCATATGAGACAGCAATTGAAACGTTGTCGAAACGTGCATATTGAGTCTTTTTCTTTGTTAGGTATGACTGAAGAGTATGTGAAAAATATTGATGCCCCAGATTTAATCTTTGTTGAAGCAAGCGGTGGCTGGGCTCAGAAAATGGTGGATTTGCAAAGCTACAATCTGCAGTTAGAAGAGCATGATTTATCTTTGGTTGTGTTTGGTGATGAAAGTGACAATGGGTCATTAAAAATAGCGCTAAGACTCGGTGCTTCGGATTTTCTGTCTCACGATATATCTATTTCTGGTCTTCTCCCCTTACTAAAGAAAACAGCGGCGGAGAAAATCGAAAATTCGAGCTACGGAGAAGTGTTCCTATTTATCAACACTAAAGGTGGTATGGGGGCGACAACCTTAGCGCTCAATACTGCCGTAGAAATAGCAAGTTATCATCCGAATGAGGTGCTGTTGCTCGATATTGACCTCCAGTTTGGTGTTATTCCTGAATATTTGAATATCACGCCGACCTACAGCATCTCAGATGCTATCGATAGCTCCAATGACTTGGATGAGATGTCTTTGAGTAGCTTGGTGAATAAGCACACATCAGGGTTACACGTTTTAAGTTTCAAGCATGAAAATAACGCAGATGATTATGAACATGCTCAGAAAATCGGGAAGTTACTGCCCGTATTACGTCGCTTCTATCGCTATATTATTATCGATTTTTCTCGAGGGTTGGATCATATTTTTGCATCGGCCATCTCTCCTGCGACTAAGGTGTTACTTGTTGCTCAACAAACCTTGGTTTCGGTTAAAAATAGTAATCGATTAATTCGAACGCTCAAGTTTGAGTACGGGTTGCAGCAGGACTCAATTGAGATCATTGTGAATCGTTATGAAAAGCGACAAACCATCAAGCTAACAGACATAGAACAAACCGTTGGAAAGCATGACATCCATTTAATGCCTAATGATTTTAAGGTGGCTCTTGAGAGCGCCAATTTAGGTTTGCCGTTGGTTGAATCGAAGAAAAAGAGCTCGATTACACGGTCGATTATTGATTTGTCTCATATCCTTTCTCCGCCAGAACAAGAAGAGAAAGGTTGGCTTAAAAAAATATTTTCATAACATGTTTGTTACAGCATATATGAGGGATCGTTATGTTCTTTAAACGAAAAAATATTAATCCGGAGTTTGAAAAGAAAGTAGAACAGTTTTCCCAAGAGGAAGACGGCGTTGTATCGCCCCTCATTCAGAAAGTAGCTAACGTATCTCATGAAGCTAAGAGTTTAGAGGCGAGTGAAGAGCAAGAGAAGTCGGTGAATGAGGCGAAAAAAGTCTTAGAGCAGGAACTGTCGATTAAACACTACTTTCATAAACAGCTACTTGAAACATTAGATTTAGGGCTACTTTCTAGTCTGGATAAAGAGCGCGCCAAAGTAGACCTTCATGAAGCGATCGTTCAGTTAATGGCGGATGACCAAAGCCACGCATTAAGTGCTGAGGGGCGTAAGCGAGTCATCAAGCAAATTGAAGATGAAGTATTCGGCCTTGGTCCACTTGAACCATTATTAGCCGATAAAACGGTGTCCGATATTTTGGTTAACGGACCTAAAAGTGTTTATGTCGAACGCCGAGGAAAATTAGAAAAAACACCGTATACGTTTTTAGATGATCGTCACTTAAGAAACATTATTGATCGTATCGTTAGTCAGGTTGGACGCCGGATTGATGAAGCGTCGCCGATGGTGGATGCTCGATTAGTTGATGGTTCACGAGTGAATGCCATTATTCCCCCTTTGGCCTTAGATGGCCCTTCCGTTTCTATACGACGTTTTTCGGTAGACAGCCTAACCATGGATAATCTGCTGGAATACAAGTCAGCCTCTCCACAAATGGCAAAGTTCATTGAAGCTGCCGTAAAAGGTGAGCTCAATATCCTTATTTCTGGTGGTACAGGTTCAGGGAAAACGACGACGTTGAATATTTTTTCTGGGTTTATTCCTAGAGATAAACGGATTATTACCATAGAAGATTCCGCAGAGTTACAACTGCAACAGCCACACGTGATTCGTTTAGAAACACGCCCAGCAAACCTTGAGGGTAAAGGTGAGATTAGTCAGCGAGAGCTGGTAAAAAACACTTTGCGTATGCGACCTGACCGTATTGTTGTCGGGGAGGTGCGTGGTAGCGAAGCGGTTGATATGTTAGCGGCGATGAACACGGGTCATGATGGTTCACTTGCCACGATTCACGCGAATACACCTCGTGATGCACTAAGCCGTGTTGAGAATATGTTCTCAATGGCGGGTTGGAATATTTCAACGAAAAACCTCAGAGCACAGATCGCTTCTGCTATTCATTTAGTGGTTCAAATGGAGAGACAAGAAGACGGTAAGCGTCGGATGGTAAGTATCCAAGAGATCAACGGGATGGAAGGAGAGGTTATCACTATGTCTGAGATCTTCCACTTCCAGCGTCAAGGTATCGACGAGAATGGCAATATCTTAGGTTATTACACTGCAACCGGTGTGGTTCCTCAGTCTCACGACCAGTTAGTTAAGCGTGGTCTTGACTTGCCGTTTGAGCTCTTTACCGAATCACATAGTTGAGGAGCCGATTATGGATAACGTAACTGTATCGTTGGCCCTATTGTTTGTCGCAGTGTTGTTTATTTCGCAAGCCTTGTTATTGCCAGCTGCCGGGAAAAAAGCCAAGCACAAAGAGTTATCTCGTCGCTTAAAAGAGACGCAAAGAAATATTGATGAAGAGAGCTTGTCTCTCTTAAAAGAACATTACAACAAAGAGTTATCACCACTCGATCGGAAGTTGATCGTTATTCCTTTCTTTGCCGATCTAAAGCGCATGCTTGAGTTAGCAGGTCTCAAGCTCACATTAAGCCGCTTCTTATTAATCGTATTTTTGTGCGGAACGTTATTGGCTTTGATTGCTTTGGTTTTCAATCAGGTGTGGTTCATTTGTGTTGCCGCTTTTGTCTTTGTTTGGGTCATCGCTTATCTGTTTGTACAAAACCGAGTGACTTACAGAATGGCACGCTTTGAAGAACAGCTACCAGAGGCCTTGGATATTATCAGGAGGGCCTTACAAGCCGGTCAACCATTGGTCCAGTCTTTCAATGAGGTTGGCGAAGAGATGCCAGAGCCTATTGGGGTTGAGTTTAAGAATACCTATAACTTACTGAACTATGGTTACGACTTAAGGCTCGCTATTTTACAAATGACAGAAAGAGTACCGACGGTATCGATGCTGGCTTTCTCAAGTGCTGTCATGTTGCAGAAAGAAACGGGGGGGAATCTCTCTGAGAATCTACAAAAAGTATCTGAAGTATTAAGAGCCCGCTTTAAGCTAGAAAGAAAGATCAAAACTCTATCCGCTGAGAGTCGACTTTCTGCTTGGATACTGACGCTTTCTCCTTTCGCCCTATTTTTCGGTCTTAAATTCGTAAACCCTGAATACATCGAGCCTTTGTACAGCGATCCTAGAGGTATATCTATGGTCAGTGTCGGCGTGATTTTGTTGGCGATTGGGGCATTGTGGATAAGAAAAATTATAAATATCGAGATATAGATTATGGAATTCTTTGATTTAGAAGTATGGAAACAAACACTCTCTGAGTTCGGTATCAGCAGTCAAACTCTGTTGTACGGAATGATTTTGCTGACCACTATGTTACTGACTCTTACCCTTGGCTTTATTTTTGTTGGTACTCGTTCCCCGTTGGATAAAAAACTAAAGCAAATTTCAGGAAGCAGTCACTCGAGTAGTCGCAAACCTTACGACTTCACTAACACCTTGGAGTCGTTGACGCCATTCATTGGGCGAGGGAACAAAAAGGACAACGAAACGTATTCAGAAAAGTTAATGCATGCTGGGTACCATGAAAAAAGCGCACTTTCTGTATTTTATGCCTTCAAAGTGCTTTCAACTTTGATAGGGTTTGTCTGTGCATTCACAGTGTTTTATTTAGACATAGGTGATAGTTATAACAATTTGCTGATTGTGACGTGTATTTTTGTCGGCACATTCTTACCTAATTTTATATTGAGTAAAATGCAAAAAGAGAGGCAGAGAAAAATCAGAAATGGGGTTCCTGATGCTTTAGATCTTTTAGTGGTGTGTACTGAATCAGGTCTTGGTTTTAATGCTGCGCTAGGGCGTGTCGCTAACGAGTTATACATTTCACAACCCGAACTTGCCGATGAACTTGATACGGTATTTGCCAAAATACAAGCAGGTGTGACCATGCCTGATGCTTTGAGTCAACTCGTTGAACGAACGGGGCTTCGTGAGTTGGAAGGGCTTGTTTCTTTGCTCTCGCATGCTTCAAGAATGGGGGGGAGTTTAGCTCAAACCTTACGTGACTATACTGAAGATTTTCGAGACAAACGCCAACAAGCTGCGGAAGAAATTGCAGCGAAAATCCCCACAAAAATGCTATTTCCCATGTTGTTGTTCATTTGGCCTTGCTTCTTTATCGTTGCTCTTGGCCCCGGAATGATGATTGTAATGGATGCACTGACATCTCCAGGAGCGAGTTTATGATGCGAATGAATAGAATGGTTTTACTTTTACTGCCGTTAGTAATTCTCGGTTGCGCTTCTTCTGATGAGCCAACCAATCAGTTTGATGCCGAATTGTATTCGGGGAAGCCAATTGACACCTTAACCAGTGACGATCCGCCGGTCAGTGAAAAAGAAGCAATCATGCGTGGTGATGTCGCTCTTAGAGATAACAACATCGATTTAGCTCTTTATGAGTACATCCGATCTCTGTCTTTTCCTGAACAAGAGTTTCACGATAAAACGCTATTTACGATCGGTCGAATTCACTCATCGAGAGGTAATTACGCACTCGCTGAAAAAGCGTATTTGGCGGCATTAGATTTTAACCCTGCGCATACTGAAGTATTAGAGCAGTTAGGTGTTTTATATACCAAACAACGCCGTACAGATGAAGGTCGAAGCTACTTCTTTAAAGCGATCAATGCAGACCAAGTTCGCTTAAAAAGTAGTAGCACGATTAAAAACTACCAAGCGTTAAGTCAAAGTGAAGTAGCGGGTTTGAAGGTTGATAGTATGTCTCCTGCTTTGGCTTACATGGGAATCGGAGTCTTAGAAGATGTAGATGGTAAACATCAGATAGCCCAAGAATATTTTAAAAAGTCTCTCACTATCGATAAGACTTCAGTGAAGGCTTTACTGAACATGGGTTACTCCCATTACATGTACGGCAACTACAAAGAAGCGTACCAATACACGCGTTCTGCTTTAGAGATCGAACCTAATAATGAGAAGGCTCAAAACAACCTTGCACTTATCTATTTGGCATCCGGGGATGTGAAAAAAGCCATAAATGTGTTTATGCGTCATATGGATGCGCCGGAAGCTCTGAATAATGTTGGTTACTTTTTAATTATTCAAGGTCGACCTGATGAAGCGATTCCTTACCTTCAACAAGCCATCGACAAAAAACCTTCGTATTACAAAATCGCCAATGAAAACCTAAATCGAGCCTTAGCCGAGGTGAGAGAAATGAAGGCGAGCACACCAATATAGTGTTGTTCTATGAAAAGTTACTCTCCTTATGGTAAATAGCACAAATGAATTAGCCCCTGATGAGTGTCCTTATCAGGGGCTATTATTTGTAACTCAGTTTGGTATCTAAGTAATTATAAATAGTTAAGCATCGCACCGGCTGCGATAAAGGTACCAACTAAACCTACAATCGGCATCTTCATTGTTTTCAATAACCACACGCCAACAATGATCAGAGCGAAGTCTATGCCGCTGCTCACTGCACTTGTGAATATGGGTTGGTATAGAGCTGCAAGTAATAGACCAACAACTGCTGCATTCACACCGGTAAGAGCACCAGCCACCAAAGGTTTACTCGCAATTGCCTGCCAGTTCTTCAGTACCCCCAGTAGCAATAAGAAGCCCGGTAAGAACACCGCAATTGTTGCGAGCAGTGCACCTGTAATCGGTGCCGATGGCATTAACACATAACCGAGGTAAGTCGCTAACGTAAACATCGGGCCAGGAACCGCTTGCGCAGCAGCATAGCCTGTTAGGAAGGTATCTTGAGACAGTTGGTCTCCAATACCATTCTGTAGCAGCGGAAGAACCACGTGACCGCCACCGAAGACTAAGCTGCCTGCTTGGTAAAATAACCCAAACACTTCGATGCCTTGAGAATATGCACTGAACAGAGGTAAACCAACCAATAGTGCTACAAAAATAACAAGCGGCGTTATGGTTATCTTATGTGTCGAAGGCGTTGTTTTTAAGTCTTGTGAGGTTAAGAATTTGCTGCCAATGATTGCTGCAAATAGGAGCACTAAGACTTGAGGCCAGATCCCAGGAATCAAAAGTAGAACAATCGCGGTGATCACACACAGTGCTGTTGCTATCTTTGATTGGCAAAAGTTTTTGTACATGCCGAAAGTGGCGTCAGCTACAACCACGACCGCGAGTAGCTTAAGTCCGTGGATGATTGAAATGAAAAGCGGTGCTTCCAACAACTGGTTGCTCGCTAAGGCCAATATCAACATTAGGATGACAGAAGGGGAGGTGAAGCCTACAAATGCGGCAATCGCACCGGTTAAGCCACCTTTTTTGTAACCAACCGCGAAGCCAACCTGACTTGAGCCTGGACCCGGCAGAAATTGACTTAGGGCGACAATTTGCCCGTACTCTTCGTCGGATAACCAATTCAGTTTCTCAACAAAGGTTTTGCGGAAGTAGCCAATATGTGCCGCAGGTCCACCAAAGCTAATCCAGCCAAGCCAGAAAAAGGTTTTAAAAATTGAAAGCATGATCGATTCCAGATAAATGTTTAGCGTAATTTAGGTGGAGTTGAACTATGATTCAAATTAATTGTTTTAATTATAACTATGAATAATATGGGATTGATTTGTGGCTGATTTTAACTGGAAAGGAATTGACCTTAACTTATTGATTGCACTGCAAGCTCTATATAAAACAAACAGTGTAAGCAAGGCAGCTGAACGTTGTTATGTCAGCCAATCAGCGATGAGTCATAGCTTACAAAGACTGAGAAAGCTGTTTGATGATCCTTTATTTGAACGAGTTGGTAGCAAGATGGAAGCGACCGAACGAGCGATTGAATTATCAAGCACCGTCGATGCGTTGCTTAATACTATTCAATCTGAAGTTCTGTTGTCCAAAAGGTTCGAAGTTGATAGTTATAAAGGCAGCTGGAAGATCGGACTTACCGATTACGCGGAACAGATGTTTGGCCCAATGATCTTCGATTTTATTAAACAAGCTTCGCCAAACTCTCAAGTTGCATTTCTTAACGTTAATCGAACCAATTACCAGCAGGTATTTGAAGAGGCTAAGCTAGACATTACGATAGGCAGCTTTGGTGAAGTGCCTAAATTGTATGACACAGAACTTCTCTACACCGAGCAGCATGTTTGTTTGCTTGATGCATCCGTTTTGGATATTGAGTTGCCTATGTCACTGCAATCATTTGTCTCTGTGGAGCACGCCTTAGTGTCTCCTAGTGGTGCCTTAAAAACGACAGTTGATACTAAATTGTCTGAGTTGGGTTACACCAGAAAAGTGGCAATCGCATCGAGTAACTTCTTAACCGTAAAACGATTGATAAGTGGAAGAAAGCTATTGTGTATTGTGCCTAAGCTAGTCGCTAGAAACGCCCCTAATATAGACAGTTCACTGATAGCTGTCACCCCGCCAATAGACGTCCCTGATTTTGATATACAGCTTGTTTATCGTAAGGGAAAGCAATTAGACGACAAGAATACTCACTTGAGAAAAGTGATTTCTCAAGCTGTTGAGATTGTTATTACTGCCGAGTAATTGAGGGTGTGTTCCTTCGGAGTAAGTAACCGATCAAATGCCAGAGAGCTACAACCAGTATTGCACCCACATAACCATCAACAGCGTAATGCCATGCCAAATGTACCGAGCCAACCTGAATAAAGAAGGCGTAAATCCAAGCTATGTAACCGAGTTTTTTATTCAATTTGAATGATGTCATTGCAATCAGAACGGATATGGTTACATGCATGCTGGGCATGGCTGAGATGCCAGTCCCTATATCCCCAACTCCTCCAACGTAGCTTGCCCAAAGCGCATCTTGAGTACTGAGTGCCCACAAAGACATAAAGCCACGTTCAGTGAGTTCTGCGCTCTGCATGTTTAATCTTTGCATCAAAGGAAGATACAAATCTTGATCATTGAAGTGACTAATAAAAACAGGGCCTGCTGATGACAGAAGGGTCGCCATTATGTTCCCAATGATAAACCATGAACTTAAGAATGTGAGTAAAAACTGGTTGCGAAGTTGGTCATCTTTACGGTAAATGACAAAATAAAGCAGCATTCCCCACATGATAAAAAACCACAAGTTGTACAAGATGTTGATGGCGAGTGAAGCTATTGAATTCGGTAAAAAAAAGTGGGTGATTTCCCAAGGTGAAATGCCAAAGTGCAACCATTTATCTAAATGGTAAAAATCGAGATCTAAAAAATATGGATTGAGATAAGGAATGACTGATTTTAAGAAGGTATAGCTAGAGAATGAGATGTTTAAGACGAGCATTAATAAAATAAAGTAGATCGGCTTTGATACTGGAAACAACAGAGTTTTAATTTTATTGATGAATTGTTTAGTGGGTCTTTTTTCTCGATTGAACAATAAATGGCAGTAGTAGTATGTCGCCCATAAAATAAAGGTGACGTAACAGACCGTGGCTAAGATCTCTAAGTAGGTATATATGTTGTATCGAACTTCATGAGGCACGAAATAATTAACAACTAACGTTAACGGTGTCGTAAATGCAACATAATACAGAATCAGTTTGTTTCTTCTGAATTCATGAAGTAAAGACGATAACAAGTTTGATTGTTCTTTTTGAGGAGCGGGTTTGGCGGTGGTCGTCTCTGAATCCATATAGCCCTTCATCAAGATTTTCTATCATGATTAAAGGTTAGTTCATTTGAGCTGGTTTTCTACTTTTCAACCTTGTGTCTAAGGTAAAAATAAACGAAATAAAGCCTTCCATTTTTCATAACCCGACTATACTTAATTTACGACTCAAAGCAGTCGTAAAGAATAGGCTTTTTGATTTACCTAAGTAAAAAAATTGGTTATATCCTAATGATATAGCTTAAAAAACTACCAGGCTAAACGGACTTAGTTGGTCTTAAAGCGCTAGCTCCCCCTAGCGCTTTTTCTTTTGTTCGAAGTAAACTGTAAAGCTTTTCAACAATCTATCTACAAAGAAAAACGAGTCCATTTTTTTGTTCTCCAACGATACGCCATAATGATTCCTCGGAACCATTCATCCATTGCAATTGCCATCCACGCGCCTAACACGCCATACCCCCAATGCACGCCAAGCAAATAGCTCATAGCAACGCCAATGCCCCACATGCTGAGAATGCCCATTTTGATCGGAAACTTAATATCGCCTGCAGCTTTCAAGCAAGATATGAAAATCAAATTAAATACGCGACCAGCTTCTAACAGGATAGAGCCTGCAATCAGTGCTGCGGTGAGTGCGATGATCTCTGGATCTTGAGTGAATAAGTCCAAAATCTCGAATCGGAAAATATAGACCACGCAGGTAATGCTGATAGAGGCGATAAAGCCAACTACAAAATAGCGTTGTACACGATTGGCTATCTCATCTATCCAACCCTTGCCGATGTAGTATCCGGTTTGGATTTGGCTACCCTGACCAATGGCCAGTGCAAAGGCAAAAGAGAGGCGAGCGATATTTTGCGCGTAGGTAAACGCCGCCAATGAAGAAGTGCCCATTTGCACCACAAAGAAGGTAATGCTGATCTGCGCCATGTTGTAAGAGAGCACTTCTCCTGCATTCATAGAACCAATCTTGATGATCTTTTGATAGATGGCTTTAGGTACAGATTTGAATTGCTTCATTGGTAGCTCAATGCCTTTACTTCTCACCACACCAATTAAGATGAACATACCAATTAGTTGGCTAATCACAGTTGCGGTAGCCACCCCTTGTACGCCGTAAACGGGCAGTCCAAAAGGTTGGTAGAGTGCGCAATAGTTACCGAATACGTTGATAACACCAGCAATCAAATTGATGACCATTGGCGATTTCGAATAACCATGGCTACGTAGAATTGTGGTGAGAACCACACCTATCGTCACATTGAAGGTGAGTGCGCCACTGATGAACAGGTACTCTTGAGCGTACTGTTCGACCTGAGCTTCCAGTTGATAGAGCGGAATAAAATATTCAGCGCCAAGAACGGCGATGATACTCAACAACACACCAGTAACAATGGCTAGGATAATACTTGCCACGCCCACATGAGCGCTATCTTGAGTACGAGATGCGCCGTTGTATTGAGCAATTAGGATGCCTGTACCACTGCTGACCATGGTTGATACGATGATCAGAAAAAAGGATATCTGAGAGATAACACCAACGGCAGACACGGCTTTGTCTGAGTATCCCGACAACATGAATACATCACTGGTGTTGAGTGCGGTTCTTAGAAGAACTTCGATAAAAATTGGCCAGGTGAGCGCAACGATTCCCATGCGTTTGTTTAGGGTGGAATCTGCATTAGGCATTTAGGTTTTCTCAAAAAAGGGGTAGGCGACACTATAGTTTAGCCATTATTGCGTAAACGACTATCAAATTAATGTCCGGATAGCGGTTAAGGATAAAGAAAATCCCAGTAAGGTCGTTAAACCCAAAAACCAAGTAGAGTGCATGAAACTTTTTGAATCGTTTCATAGCTCTATGGTGAATTATTTTTCAATGTTAAAGTTATCTAGTAAACACAGCTAACGTACAGCGAATAGAGTAAAAGGATCATGGTAGGCCAAATAGTCTAAGTGCTTGTTTGTTCGATTATTTGGCTTCAGGTGTAAAAAAGGCACTCAGCGAGATACTGAGTGCCAAAGCCTGAAATTTATGAGGTTATCTTTTCATTGAATTCCAGAAGACAGGTATAGATTCGATTTACTCTGCGTCAGTAAAGAAATCGTTGTATAGCATGTATAGGTGAGCGGCACTCCAAGAGAAGTTTGGTGCACCTTGTTGTTCACCAGTTAGTGGATTGTAGTTCTCACGGATAGGGCCGTCTTGCACTAATCCATCAGCGTGATCGAAGAATGCACCTGCCATTTCAATCGCATCGTCACGGTAGCCGTAGCTATCCATGCCTTTTAGGCCGAAGTAGAACTGGTCTACCCAAACACGTCCACGCCAGTAAATATCAGGGCCGAATGCTGGGCTTGAAAGCGCCGCAGTACCTAGTGGAACGTAGGTATTGAACTCTTCTGTATCTTTCATTACAGAGACAACTGCATCAGCATTAGCTTGAGTGGCAGCTGCATTGAACAGTGGTGACCAACCTTCAGGGCCTTTACCACGTTCTACAATCGGTTTACCTGCACAGCCGTTGGCTAGTGGTTTGTCTTCGATACGAATGTCGTAGAAGAAGTTAGTGCCTTCGTCGAACATACAGGTGTTGATGTAGTTCGATAGGTGCTCTGCTTTTTCGCGGAACTCTTTTGCTTCTGCGTCTTTACCTAGAATGTCAGCCATTTCTGCTAGGTACTTGTTGTCGCTGTACATGTAGCTTGCTTGGTCGACAGATTCTTGCAGTAGCGAGTAGCCTAGTAATGTTCCGTCTTCAGCGCGGTTTTGAGCGAACTCAACATCCCAATCGCTACGCTTGCCGCCGTTCGCGACATACGCGTCTAGCTGATCTTTATCGATGAAACCGAATGCGGCTGCATCGTCACGACCTGATTCCCAAGATGCGGCTGTTTGAGCTGGGCTTTCGATGTAATCGTAGTTACCTTCAGCCACAACTTTATCTAGTGCTGCTTGGCCTACGACTGTTTCATGTTTGTCGCCACGAACCACAGTGAAGTACATTTCACCTTCAGGTGTGTTGTGTGCTTTGTCGCGTGCTGCGCCATATTCAGGTACACCGTTGCCGTTGTTGTCACGGTTGCGTAGCCACCAATCGTGGTAAGCCACGAGCTTTGGATACATCTCTTCGAGCCAAGCTTCATCGCTGGTGGTCTTGTAGACTTCCATTACTGCCCATGCCGCTAGGCTTGGTTTGGTATTACGTTCATTCCAGTTACCACCGTCGCCGCCACGTTCTGGGCTTAGGTTGTAAGCCAATAAATCGGGCACATAGCCTTCATCCCAAGGGCGAACGGCGTCGTCAGCCTGAATTTGGTAAGCGAACATCGCACGGATATTGTCTTTCGCTACGTCTGGGTTGAAGTGAGCCATTGCGTAGGCTTGTTTCCATGTGTCCCACGGCCAAGTTTGGTTGCCCGAGAACCAACGTGCGGTCACTGATGGTGTCACTGAATCAAACTCCATCGCACCTGCAGCGCCACGCCAGTTACCGTTTAGGGTTTCCATCGCTTTAACCGCAACACGTTCTTGTTCTGGTGTTGCGTTCGGGTTGGTTAAACCCATCTCAAGATAACCTTCCCAACGTTCTGCTGATGCCGCTAAGAAGTCGGTAGGGTTTGCCATGATCTTTTTGATTTCAGGCTGTTCCGCTTGCGCTTCTTCTGCAGTTAAAACGTGCGAGTATGTGGTGTAGATGGTGGTTGATTCTTCAATGTTTGCCGTTGAAGTAAACGTTAGGCCATCGACCTTAGTTTGCGTTGGAATCGACTTATGAACTTGGTACTCAGACTCACCTGAAGTCAGCAGATCCCAAGTTGAACGCACCTTACCAAAGGTGACTTTCAGGCCATCGTCGGTTGCGACGATTTGACGGTCATACTCAGGGTAAGTTTCAGCGATTGTTTTGTCGGTTTGTGCTACGCCTTCTTTCGCGTGTGTCTTTTCGAGTAGCTCACCATCCCACACTAGTTCTACTGGGGAGTCGGTAGTGATTTTGGTTTCTAGCAGAGAGGTACGGTTTGAAGCAAAACGCATCGTCATTTCTACCGTTACATCGTCAGATTTTAGTGTCTGAACCAATGCGCCCGGTAGGCTGTAAGCTTCCATGGTGAACGTGACTTTTTTGCCATCTTTGAACACGCTTAGGCGGTCAAAGTTATCAGCCATGAAGTTGATGTATTCTTCGGTAAGCAGTGCCGTTCCTGGGAATCCGCCCATGCCTTCTGCTGTATCTGGCAACAAGTGACCGTGCCATGCGCCTAGGTCGAAGAATGGGTTAAAGCGTTGATGGTCATCGAAGTCGTAATCACGCATGTATTCTGGCGAGCCAGTGCGGTCGATAACGTTCTTAAATTCGTTTGCTTGCAGTTGCTCTGCATCAGAACTTGAGCCAGAGATGGAGTTTGATGTACAGCCAGTAACAACAAGTGCTGCGCCAATAGCGAGAGCTGCGAATGATTTATTCAGTTTCATGATGAGTTCCTGTTATTACCAGTAGAAGTATTGCATTGCGAACACTTGTGCGTCGCCGATTTCAGTGTCGCTGCCTACGCCAAAGCGGCTGTCGAAAGCAGTCGCAAATGCGCCGTTTCCGTATTCGTACCAAACTCCAGCATTGATGTAAGAGGTGATCTCTTTGTCGCCATTGTCACCGTCAAAGTTTGCGTAGTTGTAGGCTGCTGATAGGTAAACGCCTTGTGCTGCTTCGTACCACGCACTGGTTTGAATACCTGACTCGCTACCGAAAGATTCTTGGTTGCCTTTATCGGTATCGTGCCAAACACGAGTAGCGAAATTTTTGTATTCAGCACCCAATAGCAATAGTTCACCACCATCTTTGTTACGAACTTCACCGCCACCCATTAGGGTCAGATCGTCAGTCAGATCGTATTGGAGGTAACCATTGACCATGGCATTCTTATCTTTCCATTGGTCTGCGAAACTGTCGTATTTGCCGAAGTGAACGAGAGCATCGTCTTCAGAGAAATCAGACTCTGGCGCGAAAGAAACGCTGTAGCGAAGCTTGCCCTCTAGGTTTTGGATCTTCACACCAAGGTGTACGTCACGCGTGTTTGAGATTGCGTAGCCGTACTCAACTGTAGGGTCACCCCACCATTGAACGTCATCCAGTGACGAGTCCATACGACCGACAATAAATTCTGTTTTTTCGTCGGTGCGGTAGCCAGCGTAAAAGCGGTTAAAACCACCTTCGAAGCCGCCCCAGCCGTGGCCAGTCGCCCAAGCGTTACCTTCGTCATCGGCTTGTACCGTCCAGCCTTCCATGTAAGCAAGACCAAACCAATTACCGTGCTCGATAGCTAAACCCGCTTCAATGTAAGTGCCGTCTGCGTAGCGACCCTTATCATCACCTTCGAGTGCCACATGACCACCAAGGCCAAGCTCACCGTAAAAGTTAAACAGCGTTTCTGATTCTGTTTTAGGGGGCTGAGTGTCGCTGTGGTTAGCCGCGGTTTCATCAGCGTGCGCATTAGCCGTAAGGGCAGCAAGAATACAACTTGTAATAAGAGTCTTTTTAGTAAAACTACTTTTCATTTTGTTCACTTCTGTGTCGGGGTTATAAATGAAGCTTCGTAAGCAGTTCTGACTTCTAATATGGGGTGCTCTTCAAGGCGTATATGGTCAGGTCACTTACGATCGCAAAACCAATATTAATGATTATTTTTGTGTTTAAAATTAAATAAGCTTAAAAGTGTGATCTATTTTTAGTAAAAGTTTATCGTTGATTTGTTTTGGGTTTTAGTTGAATTTATAAACAAATATCAGGCAAGGGATATATCGGTGTTGTGAATCTAATTTTGATGAAAGGAATAACTCGGTAAATAGGATGTAAGGAGCGGCGATAAGAAAAAAGGGAAGCGAATAAAAAGGCACTCGCCAAATAGTGAGTGCCTAAGAGAGTTCAAATCAAGATTAAGACCAAGGTAAGGTGAACACTAGGCGTTAGCAGTTTCCGGCTTTGCTTCTAGTTTCTTCTCTTCTGGAGATAAGCTTTTCTCGTATTGACCGTATTTCCACCATGCGTAGCCAAGGAAGATCACAATCCCACCCACGTTGTAGAAGATGATGGTCATGATGTCTGCGCCAGTCGGGAAGGTTGATGCAAAGAAACCCACCGTAAAGATAGCGATAAGAATCGACACCGCTGTGATACCCACTCGGCGTGAGCCCATGCGGAAATCACGTGGGAGATGGTCGAGTTTTACACGCAAGTGAAGGTAAGCGATCATGATGAACAGTGGCGGCAACATAGAGGCTGCTGCTGTCATGTTGATGATGGTGCTCATTAGGTCTTGTACGGTGTCCGATGCAAGTGTTGGGATGAACATCAGTGGAATGACGATGAAGAATTGAACCCAAGCCGCACGCTCTGGAACGCCTTGTTTGTTTAGAGCGACCGTTTTCTCACCGAAGATTCCTTTAGGGATCTCAGAAAAGAAAATCTTAACCGGAGTCGCTGTCCACATCAGTAGAGAGCCCAACATCGCAGTGAATGAAACCACACCAACGAAACGGTTCATCAAGATTTCAGACAGGCCAAAGTGTCTTGCTAGCCCTTCGAATACCTGCACCGAACCACCAGTAAACTTAAGTTCTTCGCGAGCAACGAATACGTTCGCAAGCACAGAGCCAACTGAGTAAAGCGCACCGATAAAGATACCGGCAATGATGATCACTTTAACGAAAGACTTGTGTCCACCTTTGATGTCGTTGACGTAAACCGCAACCGATTCAGCACCGCCAGCCGCCATGAAAATCCAAGTGATTACCCCAAGGAATGCCCAGTTAAAGCTTGGTGTCATCGCTTCAATGGTGATTGGGTCAGCTGGCTCGATACCACCGATCAAAGCACCGCCTGAAAGCAGGATGTAAGACAGAGTCAGCAACAACATCAGTGATGATGTTAGTGAGGTGATTGGGCCAAGTAGCTTCGCGCCGTTGTTTGAAATGTGTGTAGCAACCGCAAATAGAATCGTGCTCAAGATCGCCGTGGTGATCGGCGTAAATATGTATTCGAAGCCTAAGAAAGCATACGACGCATAAGCGATGATTCTAGGCAGCAGAGAGGTGAAGAAGAATAGGTTAACAAACCAGTAGGTGTAAGCTGAAATAAACGCCCAGCGACCGCCTAGAGAGCTTTTAACCCAAGAGTAAACACCCGCCTCAGAGTCTTTATTCAATGATACAAACTCAGCCACGATCAAACAAAAGGGCACAAAGTAAAAGATGGTTGCTAAAAAGAACATCGGAGCTGAGGAAAGGCCAATCTCGATGTTGTTGTTTATGATGTTATTGAAGCTGTATACCGCCGCGAAGGTCATAGACAGTAGGGCAAACTTGCCTATCGTACTGCGTTTATTATCGGACATGATGTTCTCCGGTGAATCACGTTGATGATCGTTATTTACTAGGTCCTAGAGAGGGAGATCTAGGCCGTGTTTTTATTGTTATGTTGGTTTGGCAAACACCCGCTTCATGAAGTCAGGTCTGGCTCATTTATTATTTTTGTATTGATTTACGAACGAATCCCTTGGCGTTTGTCTTCTCGATTTCAGTAAATTTATTACTTGAATTTCAAATGCGACACTAAGGCATTCATCAAAGAAATTGGCTTTCTCATGTACGACGATGTAACAGGCTTGTAGGGGCTTTGTGTCGTTTTTCGTTCTATGAGTTTTTCTATCTCTTCAGCAAGGAGATTAAAGATTAAGCGGCGGGAAGTTAATCAGAATTGATCAAATATGTGATATTGAGTAAATAAATTTAGTTAATATTTTACCTGTGTTTTTGTTCGGGATTTATTACGATTTAACTAGCGTTTTTCGTGAAGTGAAACCTTGACGGAATGACGTTTTTATTCTTGTTTTTTTGTTATTTAATACTCTGATTTAAAACAAAAAAAAGCGCCATAAAGGCGCTTTTCAATTAGAGATGTCAATTTTGGATTACGACTGCTTTGCGGCTTCTAACTTCGCGTCTTTACCTGCTTGCTTCTTTTCAAAGCGAGAGATCCACCACCAAGCGATAGCTGAGAACACTGCCGTCATAAATACGTTAACGAAGAACGCTTGCATTAGGTCTACACCCGTCGGGAATGCTGACGCTGTCATGCTCACAACGAAGATACCGATAAGTACAGATACAACAGCCATACCTTGAACTCGAGTACCCATGCGGAAGTCACGTGGCGTATCGTCATGCTTCAAGCGGAATACAAAGTACGCCACCATGATGAAGATAGGCGGTAACATTGCCGTACCTGCTGTTAGGTTAATCGCTGTGTTCATCATGTCTTGTACAGACTCAGAACCGAAGCCGTTTATAACGAGCATTAGGAATACGAACGCAAATTGCCACCATGCTGCGCGTACTGGCACACCGTGTTCGTTAAGCTCAGTCGTCTTCTCACCGTAAACACCTTTAGGGATTTCAGAGAAGTGAATTTTTACTGGAGCTGCTGTCCACATCATCATCGAACCGAACATAGCGACGAATAGGATGATACCGACGAAGCGACCTGTTAGAGATTGCGAAATGTCGAAGTAGTTCGCCATACCAGTGAAGATTTCAACCATGCCGCCAGCATAAGTGAGTTCATCACGTGCAACGAATACATTCACTAATAGAGAACCGACTGCATACATGATACCGATAGCGATACCCGCGCTAATGATCACCTTGATGAAAGACTTATGACCACCTTTAACATCGTTTAGGTAAGCGGCTGCGGTTTCTGCACCACCGGCTGCTTGGAAGATCCAACACATAATACCTAGTGTTGCCCAGTTGATGGTTGGCGTCATTGCTTCTAGCGTGATTGGTTCTACTGGCTCATGGTTACCACCTAATGCCATTAGGGCGCCGATAACGTAAACCGCGAACAGTGCAAATACACCGTATGCCACGATCTCTGCAATCTTACCTAACCAGCTCGCGCCTTTAGTCGAGATGTGCGTTGCCGCCGCAAATAGACCAATTGAGATTGCCGATGTCACAATAGGAGAGAAGGCGTACTCGTAGCCAAGCATTGCGTAAGATGCGTATGCGATAACGTTAGGCAGCAGTGATACAAACCAGAATAGGTTAACGAACCAATAGAGGAATGAACCTAAGTAGGCCGCTTTTGAGCCCAAAGGTTGTTTAAGCCAGTCATACATGCCTGACTCAGAATTTTTATTTGCTGATACGAATTCAGCAATAATGAACACGAATGGAATGAAGTAAATAAGAGTGGCAAGCAAAAAGATAGGGGCTGAACTCAATCCCAATTCGATGTTGTTATTTACAATGTTGCGAACGTTAAATACCGCTGCAAATGTCATGGAGAGCAAGGCAAATTTACCTAACTTACCGCGTACAGATTCAGACATAGTGTCCTCCAAGGGTCACGTAATTATAGTCGTTATTTCTTTAAGCTTCCTTGTAGGGAAGAAGCGTAAAGGCGTTATGCAGTGTGACTGAGACTTGAACGGCAAGGCTCAGTACACACTGTGAATAGATCTTGTTGTTGCTTTCAGTTACTTACTTATTAAGGAAGTAACCGTCTTCAATAGTCACTTTCAGCACTACTTTGCGTACTCGGTTATCACCGTGGAAGCGGTAAGCTTTGCTGTTATCAAAGATCGCTACTTGACCTTCAATGAGTTCACGAGTTTCACCGTTACCCATTAGGTGTTCACGGTCAGTCTCATCGCTGTAAGCTTGGATTTGCTCTAGCTCTGACTTGGCTGCGAAATCGACGGTTTCACGACCTTCTAGGTAGTAATGCACGTCGAAGTAACGACGATTGCCAGTAAAGCTTTCGGTGTCACGAGCCACGCCGTCTTCAATCATGTAAGCCAGTGAGTCACCAATTGAATACATCACGCCATCTTTGATGTTGCCGATGTTTTCAATCGCTTCTACACAGCGTTGCCATTTACGACCGTCGCGGTAAACGACTTTAAATTGTTCTAAGTTTTCTAAAACGATCATCGCTTATGCCTCGTTCTTTTGTGGTTGAGCTTTCGGTGTATTCGCCGTAAAAAACTCATCGCCAAAGTTGTGACTGATTAGGTGTTGCGCGTCGCAATCGCCTGCTTGGAATGGAATCAGAGTTAAGCCGTAGCGGAACTCGTCCATGTAAACTCGGTAAGAGTCGAGCACTTCGCTGCCCCAAGAGTTCGAGCCTAAGCCCATCACTTGGTGGTCTAGGTTTAGCGTGATGTAACCGCTCTTCTCTAGTTCGATTGTGTGCTGTGCTTGATGCAGATTTTGGTTGGTGTAGAACCATGCGCTGAAGTTGATTTCTTGCTGTGGTTTTACTGCAATACCATTACCCGCGCGGCTTGAAAGTGCAGCCCAACGAACGTGTTGGCGGTTGCCGTTGTTTTGTGGGAACGGGTAGTTCTCGAACATGTCAGCCACGGTTGATTGGTAAACATCAATCATGTTGGCTTGTTTGCTGTCTTGGTAGTTCTCTTCAGGGCCACGGCCGTAGTATTGAACTTGGTCGAAATCACCGTTAATGCCCATATCGAAACCAATCACTGGAATCACATGTGGGTAATCACCGTAACGTTCGCCACTCAGTTCAACGTTCAGTTGGCCTTCGGCACTGATTTGGTAGCGATATTCACAGCGCATGCCGAAATCGAATACCGGTGGAGCAACGATACTGGTGGTGGTGATCTCAATCTTGCCGTTGTTCTCTTCCACGTTTAGCGTGCGGAAGTGCTCTTGCATAATTTGTAGATGCGCAGGCTCCCAGTAACCATCGTGCTCTTGTTTATGGTTATCGATCATTGGCTTGAAGAAGTTCAGTTTAGGCTCCGACTTAATCAGTTCTTCGCCATTGACTAACCATGACGTCAGCTTGCCGTTCACTTTCGAGAAGTTCAGTGCAAAGTTATGGCCTTTGATTACATAAGCGAGGCGAGATTCTTCAACATTCAGTGCCGTTGCATTGTTGTTGGTGAAGGCTTCTAGCTGCGCCGTGTTCTCTTTCACTTGGAATTGGTAAACCGCGATGTCGTGGTTCGCTTCGCTGTATGAAGTACGAGAATCTTTGCGAACAGTAAAGTTCACAAACACTTCACGCTCATCAAGCTGTGGCAAGTTAAGTGTCAGTTCGCGGCTAGAGTTTTCAGCCAGCTCTTCAACCTTAATATGTTGTACAGCAATGGTTTCACCTTCAGCGCGGATTTCCGCAGTGATGGTGTAGTCATCAATGTTTGAGAACCAAAGTTTGTTATCGACAGTGAAGGTGCCCGTTTGTGCATCGAAATCGCGAAGCTTCACTGGGGCAATTACTTGTTTGTACTCTTTCAAGCCTGGGCCCGGTGTTTGGTCTGGGTAGATCAAACCGTCCATGCAGAAGTTGTAGTTGTTCGGGTAGTCACCGTAGTCGCCACCGTACTTGTAGAACTCAGTACCTGCTTCATCACGCGCTAGAATGCCGTGATCACACCATTCCCAAACGTAGTGACCTTGAATGGCATCATGCTTGTAGAATACGTTTTGGTATTCGCTTAAACCGCCCGGGCCGTTACCCATTGCGTGTGCGTATTCGCAGATGATGCGTGGCTTTTCGTGTGGAAATTCACCGAAGGCATTCATCAGTTGAGCGCGTGAGTACATGGTTGAAATGATGTCGACCACTTCAGCATCACGGTCTTCTTCGTAGTGAACCAGACGCGTGTCATCAATCGCTTTTGCAGCATCGTACATAGAGCGGATGTTGCAACCGTAGCCAGACTCGTTGCCCAGCGACCACATGATGATAGAAGGGTGGTTCTTTTGAGCGTGAATGTGACGTTCGATACGCTCAACAAACACCGCTTCCCATGCTGCATCGTTAGTGATGCGGCTTAGGTCGCCAACGTTAGCAAAACCGTGTGTTTCAACATCGGTTTCACCCATCACGAATAGGCCGTAGATATCACACAGTTCGTAGAAGCGTGGGTCGTTCGGGTAGTGTGCTGTACGTACTGAGTTGATGTTGTGTTGCTTCATCAGTACCAAGTCTTTCTCTACGCGATCCATGCCGACAGCACGACCTTTCAGGTGGTCGTTGTCGTGGCGGTTTACACCGTGCAGCATCACGTACTTGTTGTTGATGTAGAACAGACCATCACGCACTTTAATATCGCGGAAACCAACGCGTTGTGGAATTACTTCCAGCACCTTGCCGTTAGCGTCTTTCAGCGTCAGTAGCAGTTGGTACAGGTAAGGGTTTTCAGCGTTCCATTGAACTGGGTTAACCAGATCAATAGAGAATTGAGTATCTACATTGCCACCAGTTTTATGATTAGGGACGGCTAAGCTATCTACTGAGCCTTGTGAGATAACTTGGCCGCCATCAAGCAATGCGTACTCAAGGGTTGCGTTTGTTGCTGCTGTTAGGTTTTCTAGTTCCACTTTGCACGATAGGGTAGCGCTTTGGTAAGCGTCGTCGAAGTCAGTGCGAACGGTAACGTCTTGAACGTGCAGTTGTTCTTTACCGACTAGGTAAACATCACGGAAGATACCGCCCGTCCACCACATGTCTTGGTCTTCAATGTAGGTTGAGTCGGCCCATTGCATTACGCGAATAGAAAGTAGGTTGTTGCCTGCTTTTACGTGGCTAGAGATATCGAACTCAGCGGTTAGGCGGCTGCCTTTGCTGAAACCCACGTACTCGCCGTTTACGTAAACTTCGAAGTAAGTTTCAACGCCATCGAATTTGATGATGGTTTGTTTCTCGTCCCAGCTTTCGCCTAGGAAGAAAGAGCGTTGGTATGCGCCGGTTGGGTTGTCTGATGGTACGAAAGGCACATCAATTGGGAATGGGAAACCTTCATCTGTGTATTGAAGATCGCCGTGGCCTTCCATTTGCCACATGTTTGGAACCGTAATGTGCCCCCAGTCTTTCATTTCTTGAGAGTAGAACTCTTCAGGAACCAATAGTGGATTGGTGAAATAGCTGAAATTCCACTGGCCACTCAACAGTTGGAAGTGGCTGCTAAGTTCACGCTGAAACGTTTTTGCATTCTTTTCTGATGCGTATGAGAAGAAGTATGCACGCGGTGCCATACGGTTCTCATGTAAGTTCAGGAAGTTTTCCCAGTTGTTCACGTTGCCTCTCTCTCGGCCTAAATGCAATTTGCTGACCGACGTTCTTATGCGTAATTGGGTCGTAGTGAATACGAGTATTTTTGGACTGAGGTAATTATTAGTAAAAGTTTTACTAAATGAAATTGGTGAAAACGTTTTACTTTAACTCCATCACGTTTTTTGTGGGCTTTTTACAGTGGTGTGTGATCCACTTAAAAGAATGTCATTTGGTGATTTAGGTGAGTATTTCAGAAGGGAGATATGCGTATGTTGGCGTATATGAAAGACATAAAAAAGGCCACCTTCAATAAAGGTGGCCTTATTTTATATGTTTGATTTATATGATTATTTTGTTGTATCGCGCAGCTTGAGTTTACTAGGGACGTAGACTCTAAGTGGGATGGTTCGTCCGTCGCGCGCTTTCTCTATCAGCAGGTTAACACCTTGAATTCCCATCAGTTCAGAATGGATACGAACCGTTGATAAAGATGGGAAGGTAAACTTAGCGGTTGGGATGTCATTTACACTGATCAGCGCAATGTCTTCAGGAATGCGCAAACCGTGCTCATGAATCGCTCGTAAAACGCCAATAGCGATGGAATCTGATGCAATAAACATGGCTTTCGGGTAATTCTCGCTCTCTAGCATTTTCTTCGCTAGGTCGTAGCCCGACGAGCTAGAGAAGTCACCGCGATAGATATCTTGCTCACTGACTACGTTTTTAAGGCCACCGTATTCAGCAAAAGCCACTTCTCGAATGTCTGAAGTATTGATGTCGTCTTGCCCACCAATAAAACCAATGCGTTGATAACCTTGGTTAATGAAGAAGTTGGTGATCTCTTTGCTGATACGAGCAAGATCGATATCGACAGAGTCATAAGGTTCTGAGTGATCCGTAAAGTCGACGTAGCAAATATTATCGGTCAGCTTTTTCGCTTGCTCGATAACTTCTTGTGTCATTCTACCGACTAATAAAACACCGGTAATGTTGCTAGAGCTAACCTGTATTTTGCTTTCATAACAATTGGTTAGTCCAACTTCCATTTTTTCGCATTGAGTTTCAATACCATGGCGAATGGATAGGTAGTAAGGGTCGTTAACTTCAGCTTCTTGCTTGTAGTTATACAAGGCAAGGAAGTGATGATTTTGTTTTTTACTGCTAACGGTTTTTCGTGAGCTGCTGGTTTTGTACTCCAACTTCTCGGCAATTTCAAAGATACGCCTTTTGGTCTCTTCCTTGACGCTTAATGTAGGATCTTCATTGAGAACCCGTGAAACTGTAGCCAGTGAAACATTTGCTTCAGTCGCGATATCTTTTAACGTTGCCATACTCACTTCCTGTTATTGGAACATTGCGTTGCTTTGAAAATACATCTTTAGTAAAAAAGCAATGCACCTCTTTATTCTACAGACCTATTGTAATCAAACTGGAAGCCATTGCATTAACTTTTAGTAAAATAAATGTTCAACTCCTCTACGATGTCTCAAATCTAGTTATCAATAATTATCTTATTAAAATTCAATGTATTAGGTTTAATCGAGCATAGGTTATCTCCATGCCATGTTCAGTCACAGTGCGCAAAGTTAGTGTAAACGTTTACACTTCGTGGTTTTGATCACAGAATTATAGTCAAAATGGCTGCTACTATTTCTGGTATAGGGCGTTATTGAGCTGAATATC
Organism: Vibrio lentus; assembly: GCF_030409755.1. Lineage (NCBI taxonomy): Bacteria > Pseudomonadati > Pseudomonadota > Gammaproteobacteria > Vibrionales > Vibrionaceae > Vibrio > Vibrio lentus. The sequence continues at coordinate 2,348,415 of NZ_JAUFQE010000002.1, read as the reverse complement.
AGATCGAATTAAGCCACGAATGATGACAAAGAGAGGTTGATTGTGAAAGTACTGGTTACGGGCGGCATGGGTTACATCGGAAGTCATACATGCATTCAAATGATACAGGCAGGTATGGAGCCAATCATCGTTGATAACCTTTGCAACAGTAAAGAGCTGGTGCTAGAACGAATCGAATCGTTAACCGGAAAGCGACCAACGTTTTATCTTGGCGACATTCGTGATCAATCTTTTCTAGATAGCGTATTTTCAGAAAACGATATCCAAGCCGTGATTCACTTTGCTGGCCTGAAAGCGGTAGGGGAGTCGGTGACTAAGCCTTTGGAATACTACGATAACAACGTAAATGGTTCACTAGTGTTAGCTAGAAGCATGAAGAAAGCGGGTGTGAAAAGTATCGTATTTAGTTCTTCGGCTACTGTTTACGGTGACCCAGAAGTAGTGCCAATTACTGAAACCTCACCAACTGGCGCAACAACCAACCCTTATGGTCGTAGCAAATACATGGTGGAAGAGTGTTTGAGCGATTTGTTCAACGCTGAAAACGACTGGAGCGTGACGTTACTGCGCTACTTTAACCCTGTTGGCGCACATCCATCAGGCACCATGGGTGAAGACCCACAAGGTATTCCAAATAATTTAATGCCGTTTATTGCTCAAGTAGCCGTTGGTCGCCGTGAAAAATTGGCTGTGTTTGGAAACGATTACCCAACCGTCGATGGCACAGGCGTTCGTGACTATATTCATGTAATGGACTTAGCAGACGGTCACGTTGCCGCGTTAAAAGCGGTGGGCGAGAAGGCTGGCTTACATATTTATAATCTAGGCACAGGTAAAGGCTCAAGTGTACTTGAGATGGTTGAAGCCTTCGCACAAGCATCGGGTAAGCCTGTCCCTTATGAACTTTGTCCACGCCGCGCTGGTGATATTGCCGAATGTTGGGCAAGCACTGAAAAAGCAGAGCGCGAGTTAGGCTGGAAAGCGACTCGCAGTGTGATGGAGATGACGGCAGATACGTGGAATTGGCAGTCGAATAACCCGAACGGCTATTCCCCTTCGTAATTGAAGCCGCAGCGTTGTTAGCTGCGCTTACCAATTCCAATCACATAGAAGATCTATGCTCATGGATATTGGAAATCTTGCTGCCTAGCTGCAACTCCAATTTCATTGGGGAATGCAGATGAAGAGAGATTCCAGATATCTCGTCCCTCGATTCTGGAATGACGAATTTTAAAACTACGATTTCTGAACGTCATTCCCTACAGTGAGGAACGAGCGTGATAGGGAATCTCCTTGTAGAAGAATTATTCATCTTGGTGAATTGACCAAGACACAAAATTTGAGAGCAATCTAAACATGTCAAAAGTTGAATTTAACCCAGTAGACCACCCGCATCGTCGTTATAACCCATTAACGGGTCAGTGGATCTTGGTATCACCGCACCGCGCAAAACGTCCGTGGAGCGGCCAAGATGAAAAGCCATCAACAGCGCAACTTCCAGCGTATGAGAAAGAGTGTTTCTTGTGCCCAACCAATACACGTATCTCGGGTGATGAAAACCCAGATTACGACGGCACTTACGTATTCAGTAATGATTTCGCGGCGTTGATGCCTGATTCACCTGACGCTCCAGAGTCTGAAAACCCTCTATTCAAGACTCAAGGTGTTCGCGGGTTGAGCCGTGTTATCTGTTTCTCTCCGGATCATAGCAAAACGCTGCCAGAGTTACCGGTTAATAAAATCCGTGGTGTGATTGATACCTGGAACGAGCAAATTGAAGAACTGGGTAAAGATTACCTATGGGTTCAAGCCTTCGAAAACAAAGGCGAGACCATGGGCTGTTCTCAGCCTCATCCACACGGTCAAATCTGGGCGAACAGTTTTTTACCCAACGAAATTGAACGTAAAGAAAAGCTACTGAAAGAGTACTTTGAACAGCAAGGCTCAAACCTATTAGTCGATTACGTTGAAGCTGAAATGAAAGATGGCTCTCGCACTGTGGTTGAAACTGAACATTGGATTGCCGTGGTGCCTTATTGGGCTGCGTGGCCATTTGAAACCATGTTGCTACCAAAAACGCATATTCGCCGCATGAGTGAATTGACGGACGAGCAGCGTGATGACTTGGCGCTGGCAATCAAGAAGCTGACTAGCCGTTACGATAACTTGTTCCAGTGTTCATTCCCGTACTCGATGGGTTGGCACTATGCGCCGTTCTTCGAAGAAGGCACCGACATCGATCATTGGCAACTGCACGCTTTGTTCTACCCACCGCTACTGCGCAGCGCATCGGTTCGTAAGTTCATGGTGGGCTATGAAATGCTGGCTGAATCTCAACGTGACTTAACCGCAGAGCAAGCTGCGCAACGTCTTCGTGATTTGAGCGACGTTCACTACAAAGAGCAGTAATACGTTGCTTCGTAGATAACGAGCAAGATTCCTGATATCTCGTTCCTCGATTCTGGAATGACAGTTTCATTGAAACGTTTAGCGTCAATCCCGAGAGTGAGGAACAAAGGAGTCGGGAATCTAAAAGAATTAAAGTGGTGCCGTAAAGGGGCCATAACCAATTGATTAAAGAGTTTAAGCAGAGAGTTTACTTATGTCTGATCTAATCCAAAACGTGAAAGCATCTTTTGAGCAAGTCCTTGGTTACCGAGCGACTCATATCGTTCAAGCTCCGGGTCGTGTGAACCTGATTGGTGAGCACACTGACTACAACGATGGTTTTGTTCTACCGTGTGCCATTAACTACCAAACGGTAGTTGCAGCGGCTAAGCGTGACGACAACATCGTGCGCGTAGTATCTGTCGACTACGATAATGCAGTAGACGAATTCGATATCACTAAAGAGATCACTTTCCAACAAGACAAGATGTGGGCGAACTACATTCGTGGTGTTGTGAAATGCTTAATGGGTCGTGGGTTTGAGTTTAAAGGTGCAGACATCTCTGTAACCGGCAACGTGCCTCAAGGTGCGGGTTTAAGTTCTTCTGCGGCTCTGGAAGTCGTCATCGGTCAGACATTTAAGGTGCTTTACAACCTAGAGATCAGCCAAGCTGAAGTTGCGTTGAATGGTCAGCAAGCGGAAAACGAATTCGTTGGTTGCAACTGCGGCATCATGGATCAAATGATTTCTGCTGAAGGTCGTGCAAACCACGCGATGCTGTTGGACTGTCGTAGCCTAGAAACTCAAGCGGTTTCTATGCCAGAAGACATGGCTGTGGTAATCATCAACTCAAACAAGAAACGCGGTTTGGTCGACAGTGAATACAACACGCGTCGTGAACAGTGTGAAGAAGCCGCGCGCATCTTTGGTGTTCCAGCATTGCGAGATGTGACGATTGAACAGTTCAATGCCAAAGTCACTGAGCTTGATGAAATAGTCGCTAAGCGCGCTCGTCACGTGATCACGGAAAATGACCGTACGGTTGAAGCGGCTCAAGCTTTACGTACTCATGATATGAAGCGTATGGGCGAGTTGATGGCAGAATCTCACGCTTCAATGAGAGACGATTTTGAAATCACAGTCAAAGAAGTCGACACTCTGGTTGATATGGTCAAAGACGTGATTGGTGACCAAGGTGGCGTGCGCATGACTGGCGGCGGTTTTGGTGGCTGTATCGTGGCATTGGTTCCGCCTGCTTTAGTTGATGAAATTAAAACAACGGTAGAACAGAAGTACCAAGCAGCGACTGGCCTAAAAGAATCGATTTATGTGTGCCAAGCGAAAGACGGCGCTAGCCTAATTGAAGTAATCTAGCTGTTTCGAGATTTCATGCTTGAAAGATAGTGCTTACCAAGTAAAAAGTTCATGGTAGGCCAAATGGTAAAGCCTTTGCTTAAATGTAGAGGCTTTTTGTTGGCACTAGGAAGGAATTTAGAATGACATCAGAGCAGAACTTGCACCAATCCATGACACAAACGGCAGCCTATGATGGTCACCCTGCTCAGTTAGTTACCTTGTCCAACAAGCATGGCATGCAACTAACATTCATGGATATTGGCGCGACTTGGTTGAGCTGTATCCTGCCAGTAAAGGGAAATCAACGAGAAGTTCTGTTGGGCGTCGATTCAATGGAAAACTTTCAGAAACAAGCCAGCTATCTTGGTGCGACGGTCGGGCGCTATGCTAACCGCATTGCCAATGGTCGTTTTAAAGTTGATGGCACGGGTTATAAGCTCGATGCGAATCAATCCGGTAATACTTTACACGGTGGCTCAGATGGCTTTGATAAGCGCCGCTGGCAGTTAACCGCTCAAACACCGATGTCGGTCGTTTATAGCTTAGTGTCTGCTGATGGCGACCAAGGTTTCCCAGGGTTGCTGAATGTGTCTGTGAGTTACGAGTTAACCGAAGACAACCGAGTGTCTATCGAGTACTTTGCGACAACCGATAAAGCTACGGTCGTGAACCTAACTAACCACGCTTACTTTAATTTACTTGGCGCAAACAGCGATCACGATTGTTTGTCTCATATTGTCAGCATCAATGCCTCGCAATACCTACCGACGAATAAGGTGGGTATCCCATTAGGTAATTTGAAATCGGTGAAATCAACCAGCTTTGATTTCAATCAGCCTATGATGATCTCTGAACGCTTATTGGGTGATGAACAGCAAAAAGCGGCCAAAGGTTATGATCATTCTTTTCTTTTAGCGGAAAACTGTAAACGCGATCAATGTGCGGCTACAGTGACTTCGCCTGATGCACTTGTCACTCTGAAAGTCTTTTCAACCAAGCCAGCAATGCAGCTGTATACCGGTAATTGGTTGGGCGGAACACCTAATCGAAAGGGTGGCAGCTACGAAGACTACGCAGGAATTGCATTGGAAACCCAGTTCTTACCTGACTCACCTAACCATCCAGAGTGGAAACAGGACAGTTGTATTCTTAGGCCTGAACAAGAATACCGCTACCGAACCTGTTACCAGTTTGAATTTTCGGGGGATTATTCAAACTAGTCTGCTCTAGCTCAAAATGGTTTATGCCAAATTGGCGCCTAACAAAGGGAATTATTGTTGGGGAGAGTAAGGTAAGAAAGCCCTAACAGAATAGCTTCTGTTAGGGCTTTTTTTTGTGCTCTATATTCGATGCTAACAGCTGGTCAGAAGACTAGCGAAAGCAAGTAGAGGCTGCTTTGCGGCTAGACGACTTTCTCAACTGAGTTTCTACGAACCAGAGTCGGAGAGAACATCATTGGCTCAGAGGAAACCGCTTCACTTTTAGCCAGCACTAGCGCGAGTCGAGTGGCTTTTTCTGCCATCATCTGAATAGGGTAGCGGATAGTCGTCAGCTTAGGGTGAACATAGCGAGCAATTAAGCCGTCATCAAAACCAACAATAGAAACCTTGTCTGGCGCTTGAATACCGTTTTCATCAAGCACTGAGAGTGCGCCTGCTGCCATGTAATCGTTGTAAGCAACAAGGCCGGTGATAGGTAGTGACTTGGTTAGTAAGTTAGTCATCGCGTATTCGCCACCATCACTGGTGGGCGCTGAATATTCAATATAGCTATCAGATAACTCGATTTTGTAATCGGAGAGTGCTGCTAAGTAACCTTGCACTCGTTCATCGGCATCTTCAATGCTGTGAGAAGAGGCGATGCAGGCGATGTTTTTGTGGCCATGACGAATCAGATATTCAGTGGCGAGGTACGCGCCTTTCTTGTTGTCTAAGAAAATACAACGGTTCGCAATCTCAGCAATATAACGATTGATCAGCACTAAGCCTTTCACTTCTTTGGCATAGGCAATCAGCTCTTCGTCGGTGAGTCCTTTAGAGTGGATCACTAAGGCATCGCAACGGCTATTAATCAGCAACTCAATCGCTTGTCTCTCTTCTTCACGATCGTGTGAGCCATTACCAACGAGGATATGTTTTCCGTTCTCACGAGCGACATTATCGACAGCCTTAACCAGAGTGCCGAAAAAGGGGTCGGAGATATCACCGACTAACACGCCCACAGTGTTGGTGCTTTGGCTGACCAACGCACGAGCATTCGCATTAGGGCGGTAACCCAGTTTAACCATCGCTTTAGTCACAGACTCTACCGAGCTTGCGCTTGCTTTTGGAGACTTGTTGATTACTCGAGATACGGTTGCAACAGAAACACCAGCTTCCTTTGCTACATCTTTAATTGTTGCCATTTTTAACCTCTATATATTGCTGAATCTATTTAACACCGACAATGATACTAAGGCAATGAAACTCTCATTTTACTTCCAGTAATGAGATCTTTACCGCTTGTAATTGTTGCTCTTAGTGCTAGTGTAAACACTTACATTTTACTTAATTTTAGTAAATAATTTAATTGATAAAAATAAATTAATATAGGAAGTGAGAAATGGATACTGTCTCTTATGGTGACTTTGCTAAGTTAGAAATGCGAGTGGGTAAGATCATCGAGGTTGTGCGTCATGAAAACGCAGACAAGCTGTACATCGTGCAAGTGGATATCGGTGAGAAGACTCTACAAACGGTGACTAGCCTAGTCCCTTACTACACCGAGGAAGAGTTAATGGGCAAGCAGGTTGTCGTGTTGTGTAACCTAGCTAAAGCGAAGATGAGAGGCCACACTTCTGAATGCATGCTGTTATGTGCGGAAACAGATGATGAATCTGAAAGTGTATTACTGACACCGGAACGTGCGATGCCAGCGGGTATTCGAGTGGTTTAAGTTGTCTAGATTAGTCGGTGAGACTATTCGTTATAAGCTCATCGACCTATCTGCTCTCAAAGCTTCAAATGATCGAAGATCTAAATTGCCGAAGCTCCAAGTTGCCGAAGCTTCAAAATGCCCAAAGCCCTCAAAAACTAGCTACGAACGGTCAGTATCAAGCCATCAATCACACTGTGGTGGTGATCAGAAACCCCAGCAAGGTTGCCGTATTTCGGCTGGTGACGATCATTTTCTAATGGATGGTGCCAGCCTTGTGTATGTTCCACAAAGTGCGCAGCAAAGCTTTCAGACACCTCTAAACATCCTGCCATGACGGTATCAACATAGGTTTGAACGATAGGGCTGTTTTCACAAGGCGCTTCGATTTCGTCTTTGATGTATACCCAGATCGATTGATCCGCTTTAAACTCGGTTTGGCTCTCTATCTGCTCGTTTCTTAACTCAATTCGGTGATAACCACGCTCACGACGATCAAATTCAGCCAACGCAACATCATCGACCTCAAGCAAAACACCATTCACTTGTCCCTCACCAAGATTGACGATCAACGGTGACAAAACATAGCTGTCATCGATTTTACTCCAGTGGCGCACTAAGCCGTGCACTATCGCAGGAATCGCTTGTCCTGTTTGACCTGTGAGTTGACGAGAAGAGGAGTTGATCAAGCTACCATAACCAAAAATATACATCGCGTTCCCTGTCTGTTCTTTTGTATTTGAGACTAGTCTTACTATATGTTTGGCTTCATCAAATGTCAGTAGTTTTTTATTTTACACACCTTCGAGTCTAAATGACTTTTTGTGGTGTGTTTAATTGACACTTTTTTGATATCTAAATACACCTTGTTGCTTGTTTTTATTGGGTTTATATCTTTGGCGCGTTTCATGCATTGTGTTAGGCAATATTGCGGTGATGATTACTGCACCTTGAATTTGGCTATTGGTAGCAATTCAATATAAGCCACACTTGGCTTGTTATCTGAAATGAGGAATGAGTTTGTTAAATATCACAGATAAAAGCGTAGAAGATGCGATTCCAGCTTATCTTCGTTTAGGTTTTAGACCTTTCTTCTTTCTTGGCAGTCTCTATGCCGTGATTGCTATCGTCGCTTGGGTTGTCATGTTCCAAAATGGTCAGCCTGAAGTGTTAAAAGTGCCCGCGCTTTGGTGGCACGTACATGAAATGCTGTTTGGTTTTTCTATGGCGATTGTGGTTGGTTTTGTTCTGACTGCAGTGCAAACGTGGACGGGAGTCAACGGAACTAAACATTATCGATTAGCTGCGCTCGTTGGTTTGTGGCTAGCACCTCGTATTCTATTTTGGACACCGGCGCCATTGTGGTTAATCTCATCGGTTGAAGCGTTGTTCTTGATCTTTGCCGCTTACGAGATTGGTTTCCGTGTCGTGAAATCGAAAGGCTGGAAGAACCTGTTTTTTGTGCCGCTGTTTATATTGGCTATTGTCGCCAACTTTGCTAGTTACGCGACGATTAAAGGCATGCCTCCATTCCCATCGTCTGCAGTATGGCACGCAATGTTATGGTGGTTTACCTTGCTATTATCCGTGATGGGTGGACGAGTTATCCCGTTCTTCACGGCCCGTCGTTTTGACTTTGAAAAAGCACAACCACTGGTTTGGTTGGAATGGCTCGCGAACCTGCCTTTGGTTGGATTGTTTGTGTTGAGCTTCTTCCCGTTGACCTTTGCTCAAGTGGGCAATGAGTTGATGGTGTTTGCAGGTGTGACTCAGTTGGTTCGCTTTGTCCGTTGGAAGCCTTGGACAACGTTGTCTGAGCCTTTGGTGTGGTCACTGCATGCGGCTTATATGTGTATTCCTTTGAGCTTGTTGCTAAGAGGATTGTTAGATAATCCATTTGCAAGCCATAACATGCTGCACCTGTTTGCGATTGGCGGTTTGAGTGGGCTCATTCTTGCGATGATCACTCGTGTCACCATGGGACACACAGGCCGTGCTATCTATAAAGGGCCAAGCATGGCGCTGGCGTTCTCGGCTATCTTTATCGCGGCATTAGTTCGTAGCTTAGGTGTCACTTTCTTCCCTGCTTACTTATTTGAGATGGTCAACATCAGCGCGGGTTTATGGACGTTGGCGTTTGGTTTGTTTATCTGGAAGTTTGGCATGATGTTATTAACCCCACGAGTGGATGGTCACCCAGGTTAATCAGAGGATTGATGAAGCTTGCGAGTTAAGCCTTTAGATAATCAAAGGGAAGCAATGAGCTTCCCTTTTTTGATCGTGTTGAAAAGTGCACTTTCTCTATTCGTTCAGTATTATCCATTCGTTCGTTCAGTATTATCTATTGGCTTATTAAGCATTCACTGTTAGATATTGGCGGACTTGCGCGGTGAGTTCTTGTCTAGCCTGAGGGGAAACGAAGCTCGCTTCAATGGCATTGATGCTGAATTGCGCTAATTCGTTTTTCGTCAGTGGATGAGCATTGGCGACAGCGAGGAAGTTGTCATTCATGTAACCACCAAAGTAAGCGGGATCATCGGAATTGATGGTGACGCACAGCCCTTTCCTCAGCAGTTTGACAATGTTGTGTTGTTGCATGGTTTCGAAGACCTTGAGCTTGGTATTCGATAGCGGGCATACGGTCAGCGGTGTGCGCTTTGCTATCAACTGTTCCATCAAGTCGTCATCTTCAACACAGCGAACGCCATGATCAATTCGGGTTATGCCTAACAAGCTCAACGCATCACTTATATTTTGTGCTGGGCCTTCTTCTCCTGCATGAGCCACAGTTAGGAAACCTTGGTTGATGGCTTCTTGAAAGACATGTTTAAATTTTTCAGGCGGGTTGCCTTGCTCTGATGAATCTAGCCCAACCGCTATGATTTTATCTTTGTAGGGCAGGGCTTGCTTGAGCGTCTCGAACGCGCTGTCTTCATCAAGGTGGCGTAGAAAGCACATGATCAGTTGGCTGCTTATCCCAAGTTCCTGTTCTGCTTTCTGTAAAGCTTGAGTTATGCCACCAACAACTGTGTCGAAACCTATTCCACGTTCGGTGTGAGTCTGTGGGTCAAAGAATATTTCGGTATGAACTACGTTGTCTTGCTGGCATTTCAATAGGTAAGCCCAAGTTAGGTCGTAGAAATCTCGCTGGTGGATCAGCACGTTGGCGCCTTGGTAATAGATATCGAGGAAGGATTGCAGGTTGTGAAATTGATAGGCTTCGCGAACTTGGTCTGGATTCTCAAAGGGAATCGACACGTTATTGCGCTTGGCGAGTTCGAACATCAACTCAGGTTCTAGTGTGCCTTCTATGTGTAAATGAAGCTCAACCTTCGGTAATTTTTTGATGAAGCTATCCATAGCAACTCCTTAGCTATTTTAATTATGGGCGGAGTAGGTGAGATGCTTACGCCTATTAATGTGAGATTTTAGGCGATTTATTTCTCTCTGTTTGAGCATAGTTCATTTCATTGCTGTCGATAAAACAGCGCCGAAATTGCTGGTGAATAGAGGGTTATGAAAGAATTGAAATGAGCCGCAAACGATTTGCAGCAATGGAGTGTGATCCGCTGCAAATATTTGCAGCAATATCCATGGATTTGTGCTCTAATACCGCGCTTACCAAGGGATGGTGTTAAAAGATGCTCACTTAGATGGAGTTATCAAAGTTGACCGATCCCTTAATGATCTCCCTTAGGAATAAATAGAACATGTCTAAGAACAAAAAATTTGATATCCGCATTACAGAAAAACGCAACGGTTGGTGTGCAGAGATTACTCGTCAAGTAACGTCTCGCAGCACAACAGTATCTAAGCGTGAGTCTGGTTTTGAAACTGAAGCTCTAGCACAAGAGTGGGCTGAGAAAGAACTAGCATCTTTCATCGCAAACCAAGCTGAGCGTAACGATCGTAAATCAGAGCAACGTAAAGAGCGTGATGAATTGCGTCACACTAAAGAGCTTAAAGCTGAGCAAGCGCGTGAAGCACGTGCAAAAGCTCGCGCAGAAGAGCTAGACGACGAGTAAGTCGCAATAATTTATGCTCTTCTTGTTTGAAGAAGAGCAGAAAAAAGCCCCAATATAACTTTTCTCTTTCTAGTTAAAAGTATATTGGGGCTTTTGCATTTCTGAGCGTTATTCAGCTAACTTACTCTGCAAACTTAGTTGTTCAGAGTCGTTAACCAATCATCTTCCGCGACTTCTTCAATGTAACTCTCAACAGACTGTCCCACTTCATCATCATCTTGCTTGAAGTAAGCAATGTGGAACACCGCGTCACCTTCATTCACTAGAGGCAGTGTTTGTTGACCAATCACGATACCGCCTTTAGTTGTGATTACTTGGCCTTCTTGGTGACCTAGAGGTGAGCTGATGTAAGCCAGAGTTTGCCCTGCTTCAACTTGTTCACCCAGCCTTACCATGTTACGCAAAATACCGTCTGACTCAGCGCGGATCCAGCTGGTGGATTTACTCAGTACTGGCTCTGGCAACTTCTTACGGTTAGGGCGCAGCATGCCGATTTCTTTCATTACTTGATGCACGCCAAGGTAACCCGCACGAATCGCTAGGTGATCAAAACGCAGTGCTTCGCCACCTTCGTAAGTTAATACAGGAATCCCCAACTTTTCTGCTTCGCTACGCAATGAACCGTCACGCAATGGAGAATCAATGATCACTGGTGTTGCGAATGCTTTTGCGATGCGCAGTGTTTCAGGGTTCGATAGGTTTGCACGGATCTGTGGCAAGTTAGTACGGTGAATCGCACCTGTGTGTAGATCCAGAATATAATCACAGTGCTTCGCCACGTTCTCGAAGAAGGTGTAAGCGATGCGTGATGTTAGCGATCCTTTCTCACTACCTGGGAAGCAACGGTTTAGGTCGCGACGGTCTGGTAGGTAACGAGATTTATGGATAAAGCCAAACACGTTAACGATCGGCACAACAATTAATGTCCCTTTCAGCTTCTTTGGATCAATCGCGTTTGTCAGTTGTCGTGCAATCTCAACACCGTTTAGCTCATCGCCGTGGATAGCCGCATTTACCATCAGTGTTGGACCTGCTTGGCGACCGTGAATAATTTCAATCGGGATCGAAAGTGGAGAGTGCGTGTAAAGCAGGGCAGCTTGTAGTTCAATCTCCATTCGTTGCCCTGGCTGAACAGTATAACCAAGTAATTCGAAGGGTTGATTAGGTTTTAGTCTTGCCATTTAGGTTGTTCTCAACATAGTGATAATTCGTTAACACGGAATGTATCAATCGTTGATTTTTAGTACGAATCAATCACTTTACGGTCACGACAAAAGTTTTTTATGGAGAGGCTTCTGAATTGGTTTCTGTTTTTGATTTGGCTAATTAGAGGGTGTTTTAAATTGTGAATTTTCTGACAATACATTGATTTAACTCTGATATTTTCCGTTCGGTTGATTGGTATTATCCATCGCCATTTTTTGGCGGCCAAATTCATATATCGAGATAAAAATGAAAAAAACAATTTCAAAAGTCGTTGCACTGGCGGTGGTTTCTGTCGCTTTATCTGGCTGTGTTGGTAGTAACGCAGTAACCGGTTACCTAATGAAGTTTAACGTTAAGGCTGTTGATAACCGTTACGCACGTGGTGGCTTGAACATGCTACTAGCGCCTGCTTACGGCCTAACGGTTGCTGCCGATTACCTAGTATTCAACTCACTAGAGTTCTGGACTGGTAGTAACCCACTAACTGGTTCTCCGCACATCTTTGATACAAAGACTGATACGTACCTAGACATCAACCATCAGTTGGATCCTTCTCTAACTGAAGCGCCTGTAGGTCCAATTACGAGTGCAGACGTGATCGAGAAAGGTCAAATGCAGCAGATTGATGAAAACACGATCCAAATGGACATTACTTACCAATCTGGTGAGCGTGCGACGTTAATCGGTGTTCGCGATGGCGAGATGGTGACGTACTTCATCGATGGTGAAGTTGTGGCACAAACTTCAATTGATGAGCTAGAGAGCTACGCGGCGACACGCGCTTAGTTATACCAATCGTAGTAAATAACTGGTCACCCTAGCTTGTTAAAAATCTCGATAACTGCGTTGTAATTTTTGATTGTAGAATAACTACTTATCAGAAAATCACGCCTTGTTCTCAAGCCTTTTTCCTGCGCTATTTCTGAACACTTACTTACTGTGATTGGTATTACTTCTTTCGTCACAAATAGTCGTTTACAAAGATTAGATACAAAAACAGGTACTCATTGAGTACCTGTTTTATTTTGTGTCGGATAAACGGTGTTTACTGAAAAGTACTATTTATTGAAAAGCACGATTCATTGAATAAACATAGCTTATCGAATTATGCTTTTTCTGGGATGGCTTCAAGTAAAGCAACCATTTGGTTCCAGAATAGCTCAACCGTGTCGATCTTCACTTTCTCATCTGGAGAGTGAGGGAACTTGATGGTTGGGCCGAAAGAAACCATATCCATGTTCGGGTAAGGTTCTTTGAATAGACCACATTCAAGGCCAGCATGGATAACCATGATGTTTGGCTTGTGACCGTAGATACCTTCGTACATGTCGCGGAAGATATGCATGATTTCTGAGTCTGCGTCTGGTTTCCAACCTGGGTAAGCACCAGAGAATGCGATGTTAGCGCCTGCTAGTTCAGCAACAGAGTGAAGCATGCTTTCTACTTGGCTACGACCTGAATCGATAAGAGAACGGATCAGGCAAAGCACTGTGATTGAGTTCTCTTCTGTTGTGATAACACCTACGTTTAGAGACGTTTCAACAACACCTTCAATCTCGTCACTCATACGAATCACGCCGTTTGGACATGCGTTAAGTGCCGCGATAAAGCGAGCTTGGTCTGCTGACGCAAGTGCGCCCATTTCTACAGAAGCTTCTTCATTGAAAGTCACGATGCTGTCTTCTACTTTACCTAACTCTGTTGAAAGCAGCTCTGTGTAGTAGTTGTATAGCGAAGCCAGTTTCTCTTGGTTTGCTGCTGGAACAGCAACCGTTACGAAGCCTTCACGAGGAATAGCGTTACGAAGGCTACCACCTTTGAATTCTACGATGCGAAGGTCTAGCTCTTTTGCGTGACCCGCAAGGAAGCGAGCAAGCAGTTTGTTCGCGTTTGCACGACCAGTATGGATGTCACAACCAGAGTGACCGCCTTTTAGGCCTTTTAGCGTTAGCTTACGTGTTACGAAATCTGCTGGGATTGCGTTACGTGCAATTTCAAATGTCATTGCGCCGTCGATGCCACCAGCACAACCCATGTACACTTCGCCTTCTTGCTCTGAATCGGTGTTAAGAAGGATATCACCTTCTAACCAACCTGCTTCAAGACCGAAAGCACCAGTCATGCCTGCTTCTTCATCTACTGTTAGTAGAACTTCGATAGGGCCATGTTTGATTTCGTTTGATGCCAGTACAGCAAGACAAGAAGCCATACCCATACCGTTATCAGCACCCAGCGTTGTGCCTTTTGCTGTAACCCACTCACCATCAATATATGGCTGGATAGGATCTTTAGCGAAGTCGTGAACCGTGTCTTCGTTCTTTTGTGGAACCATATCGATGTGCGCTTGTAGCACAACACCTTTTTTGTTTTCCATGCCTGGCGTTGCAGGTTTAGTAATGAATACGTTACCCGTTGGGTCGCGACGTACATTTAAACCTTGCTCTGTTGCCCAAGCAATAATGTATTGAGCTAGCTCTTCCTCATGCTTAGAAGGATGTGGGATTGAGCAAATCTTATCGAAGAACTGCCAAATAGGGGCAGGGGATAATTTACTGATCTCAGAATGGAATTCAGACACGGATGACTCCTTTTTTATTTGGTAACCATATATTTAGGATTTCTATAGGTAAAACCTTAGAATAAAAATCTAAAATATGGGTCTGTTTTGATGGCAACAGCATACCACTTGAGCGTTTTGACGAGTAGCGGTTCTAAACCTCAAATAGCTCAAATTTTGAAAGCGATCTTGTCTATCTGATCATGATTAAGCGCTTTGATGCTTATAAATGGCGTAAGCAAACGTTTGTTTAAGTCTATTCTGTAATTTAATTACAAAATAAAGTTTCTTAAATAACCATAATTAGCCAAAAGTGTGACGTATAGCAAAAAATACTTGTAATCTTTTTTCTTTCGGGTATATTAATAACCAACTTCTGAAGTGAAGAGTAAATGCTCAAAGGATGAGTCCGTTTTATCGCCTCCAAGGAACCGAGAAATCAAATTCGTTTTTTATTGATTTATTAAGGTGATAGTTATGAAAGGTTTACCATCTGCAATGTTCTGGCTTAACAGCTCTGTTTACACTAGCAACTTTGCATACCCTACAAGCTTTGGTTACTAATACCACAAGCATGTAACTCGAACAGTTTTGTTCACCCCTATATATTGGAATTCTTTTACAACCCTTTTGGTTGACAGATTCTACCGCCACTCAGTATTGAGTGGCGTTTTTTTTGCCTGCTACTTTTTTCCTACCGCGTCAATTCACCACTTTTTTTACCATTCTCAGCGGTTGTTTTTTAAACGCTAAAATATCAATTTGCGCCTTATTACTGATCCTGTTGAAAAATACACATCTCTTGTGGGTTTAAATTGAGAATTGGATGGCTAACTTCTCAATGAAAATAACTGATGGTTTAAAAAGTAGCCAAGTAATCTCATCGTATTTATTTTGCTTAATTTATTGTTTTTAATCGTTATTTTTCTTTGTGGTCTTCGTTTTTAATCGCTTTGTTTCATACGGCATTCTGATAAATATCGATTAGAGCCTTAATTCTATCTGGAATTTGTTATTTGATAACTTTATAATCCACAGCCAATCGATTACGCAACCGTTTACTTTTTACCCTTATAGGATTCGATAATGTTCGAAAAGCTATTCAAACTCAGTGAAAATGGCACCAATGTGCGCACTGAAATCATCGCAGGTCTAACAACCTTCCTAACAATGGCTTACATCATTTTTGTAAACCCAATGATTCTAGCTGATGCTGGTATGGACCATGGCGCTGTATTTGTAGCAACCTGTTTAGCAGCCGCTATTGGCTGTTTCATCATGGGTTTTGTTGCTAACTACCCAATCGCGCAAGCTCCAGGCATGGGTTTGAACGCATTCTTTACCTACGCTGTTGTAATGGGTATGGGTTATACGTGGCAAGTTGCTTTGGCAGCGGTTTTCGTATCAGGCGTAATCTTCATCTTCTTAAGTATCTTTAAGATTCGTGAATGGATTATCAACTCGATCCCTATGTCTCTGCGTGTTGGTATCTCTGCGGGTATCGGCCTTTTCCTTGCGTTTATCGCGCTTAGCAATGCAGGCATCGTTGTTTCTAACCCAGCGACTAAGGTTTCACTTGGCGATATCACTGCGATTGCGCCAATGTTAGGTGCGCTTGGTTTCTTCCTGACTATTGCTCTTGTTCACCGTGGTGTGAAGGGTGCGGTAATGATTGCGATTCTAGCAATCACGGCTATCGGCATTGCAATTGGTGACGTTCAGTACGGCGGCATCATGTCTACTCCACCA
The DNA here is from genome assembly GCF_030409755.1 of Vibrio lentus. Lineage (NCBI taxonomy): Bacteria > Pseudomonadati > Pseudomonadota > Gammaproteobacteria > Vibrionales > Vibrionaceae > Vibrio > Vibrio lentus. Next base: position 2,332,220 of record NZ_JAUFQE010000002.1, on the reverse strand, counting down.
AGCCTAGCTCCGACATTCATGCAGCTTGATTTCTCTGCTGTATTTGAAATTGGTATGATTTCAGTCGTATTCGCATTCTTGTTCGTCGATTTGTTCGATACCGCGGGTACTCTGGTTGGTGTTGCAACGAAAGCAAACCTAATCAAAGAAGACGGCAAACTACCGCGCTTGAACAAAGCACTGCTTGCTGACTCTACAGCGACATCTATTGGTGCATTGCTAGGTACATCAAATACGACATCTTACGTTGAGAGTGTTGCGGGTGTTGCTGAAGGCGGTCGTACCGGTCTAACTGCGGTTGTAGTTGGCATCTTATTCCTACTGGCTCTTTTCTTCTCGCCACTTGCAGGTATGATTCCGGCTTACGCAACATCAGGTGCACTTTTCTATGTAGCAATTTTGATGATGTCTGGCCTAGTTGGCATTGATTGGCGTGATCTTACGGAAGCTGCACCAGTCGTGGTAACATGTCTGCTTATGCCGCTGACGTACTCTATCGCTGAGGGTATCTCACTAGGTTTCATCGCTTACGCTGCAATTAAGCTGCTAAGTGGTAAAGGTCGCGACGTTTCACCTGCTGTGTGGGTAATGTCGGTTATCTTTATTCTTAAATACATTTTCGCTTAATCGTCTAGATTTCTGCTTAATCGCTGAAGAGGCTATGTAAGGCATAGCCTCTAATAACATGACAAAATTATTAGGTTTTATACTATGAGCAACAAATTCGTTATCACTTGGGACAACATGCAGACTTACTGCCGTCAACTAGCTGAAAAGCAAATGCCAGCAGAACAGTGGAAAGGTATCTGGGCAGTAAGCCGTGGTGGTTTGGTTCCTGGTGCAATCTTGGCTCGTGAACTAGGTATTCGTCACGTAGATACGATTTGTATTTCTAGCTACGACCACGATCACCAACGTGATATGACAGTCGTTAAAGCACCTGAAGGTGACGGCGAAGGTTTCCTAATCGTTGAAGACTTGGTTGATAGTGGTGACACTGCACGCAAGCTTCGCGAAATGTACCCTAAAGCGAAACTTATCGCTGTATGTGCAAAACCATCTGGCGCAGATTTGTTAGACGAATACATCGTTGATATCGCTCAAGACACATGGATTGAGCAACCTTGGGATACTAGCCTAAGCTTCGTTGAGCCGGTAAATCGCAAGTCAAAATAAGTGTAAACTTAGTTTTTTGAGAAATGACCCTTTATAGGGTCATTTTTTTTTATATGATTAGTAACAACCATTTCTTATTAAGTGTCCCAATGTCTGAATCAGAAGAAACGAGCTCGAACCTTTCGGAAACCTTGTTTGTAAAGCACAAGCAGGCTAAAGAGACCTCAATGCTCACGCGTTACATGCCAAGTTCAGAAGAACTGTTGGATAAAAAGCGTGAAGAGCAGAACTCATCTTGGTATCGAAACCTAAGACGTCTTCAGTGGGTATGGCAAGGCGTAAACCCGATAGAGCAAGAAGCGGTATTGGCACGCATCGCCTCATCCGATAATTCTCGTACCACCGATGAGTGGTTAGATACCGTGATGGGCTACCGCAGTGGTAACTGGGCATACGAATGGACCAAGCTAGGTATGCAGCATCAGAATCGTTCTAATGAGAAGAACGGTGAAGAGATGGCTGAAGAGCTGTTTTCAGCATCGTTGTGTTTCAGCATTGCGGGTTACCCACATCTAAAGAACGACAACCTTGCTGCTCAGGCGCAGGTATTAGCGAATGCGGCGTATTCTGAAGCGATCAAACACACCAAATTGATCGTCAAACAAATCGAAGTGCCGTATCAAAACAAAAAGATTAAGGCGAACTTACATCTAACCAAAACAGACAAACCACAACCTGTCGTGATCGTGAGTGCGGGTTTAGATAGCTTGCAAACTGACATGTGGCGTTTGTTTAGAGATTACCTAGCACCGAAAAACATTGCGATGCTAACGATTGATATGCCGTCGATAGGGCACAGTTCACACTGGCCATTGACCGAAGACTCTTCTTGCCTGCATCAAGCCGTGTTGAATGAACTGCCTAACATTCCATGGGTCGACCATCATAAAGTCGGTCTGTTTGGGTTCCGATTCGGTGGTAACGCGATGGTGAGGCTATCCTTCCTTGAGCAGCACAAACTGAAAGCCTGTATCTCTCTTGGCGCACCGATCCACGATATCTTTGTTCATGCAGACAAACTCAAGCAGATGCCTAAGATGCATTTGGATGTGTTGGCTTCTCGCCTTGGCAAAGGAGCGGTGGATATCAATAGCCTTTCTGGGCAACTGATGGCTTGGTCATTGAAGGTGCAAGGCTTGCTGGCTAACAGTAAAACCAGTGTTCCTATTTTGGCATTGGCTTTGGAAGGTGACCCTGTTTCACCGCATCTGGATAATCAACTGGTTGCTATTTACAGTGATTACGGCAAAGCGAAGAAAATCAAAACTAAATCAATTACACAGGGGTATGAGCAATCCCTCGAATTAGCGATAAAGTGGCTTGAGGATGAATTATTTAGATGACATTTCTCCTAAATTAGTTAAGCATGAAAAGTGTACAAAGTAAGTACCTGATACTCAGAGAAAATTTATAAAATCCAACTGCGTGCTTTCTACGTATTGCAGTCTGAGTAGAGTCATTCTTAACATTGAAAATGGAGATTCAATATGTCAGAAGTGACACAGCAACCGACACATTATCGCTTGTTAAACGTTTTAAAGGCCATTGGTCCGTATTTGAGGGAGCCGCAATCAGAAGAAGGCCACTATATCTTTGATTGCTTATCTGTGTGTGTGAACGATAAAAAGTCACCAGAAGAGCGCGAGTTCTGGGGCTGGTGGCTAGAGTTGGATAAGTCGGAAGAAGGATTTTCGGCGAAGTACAACACGGGTAAATACAACATCGATGGTAACTGGGATCCTTTACCATTACCTAAAAAGGCGGTCGCTGAGGTCTCTCGAACTCAAGAAGCCTTTCACCAAAAGCTGGTTGACGAACTTCAAAAGAAATTTGAAATCGGCGTTCAGTTAGACGAAGAGTCTGTCGAATTCGTCTGATTTTAAAGGTTACTCTTCTCTATAAAGCAAAAAGGTGCGATTTCGCACCTTTTCTACTTGTGAATTCTCTTGTTGATTGCTAAAACATCACCTCTTATTTGTTTTATTCATAAAAGACTTCATGACAACAAATCATCAAAGCGGGACAACAACACAGAGTAAAACTGTCGTTGTTAAACTGGGTACCAGTGTCTTAACTGGTGGAACATTGGCATTAGACCGCGCTCACATGGTTGAGCTGGTTCGTCAATGTGCTGAATTAAAAAAACAAGGCCACTCTGTGGTTATGGTTTCGTCTGGTGCAATTGCAGCCGGACGTGAGCACCTTGGTTACCCCGCACTTCCCAACTCGATGGCGAGTAAACAATTGCTTGCGGCAGTTGGGCAAAGTCAGTTGATTCAAGTTTGGGAGTCTTTGTTTGCTATCTATGGCCTTAAAATTGGCCAGATGCTACTGACTCGTGCTGATCTCGATGATCGCGAGCGTTTTCTGAATGCACGTGACACGATCAACGCACTCGTTGAACACGATATTATTCCGGTAGTAAACGAAAACGATGCAGTAGCCACCAACGAAATTAAAGTGGGCGACAACGATAACTTGTCGGCACTGGTTGGTATTTTATGCGGCGCTGATAAGCTTTTGCTATTAACTGACCAAAAAGGCTTGTTTACCGCTGACCCTCGCAAAGATCCAAACGCTGAGCTCATCAAAGAAGTGAAAACCATTGATGACACACTGCGCAAGATCGCAGGCGGCAGTGGTACGACATTAGGTACCGGCGGCATGGCAACAAAACTGCAGGCGGCTGATATTGCTCGTCGCGCAGGCATCGAAGTGATCATTGCTGCGGGCAGTGCTGAAAATGTGGTGTTTGATTCACTGAGTGATAACCCACAAGGCACACGTTTCTTGCCTTTAGCGGAAGCGCTTGAAAACCGTAAACGCTGGATTTTAGCTGGCCCAGCTTCAGCTGGTGACATCGTGGTCGATGATGGTGCAGTCAATGCCGTTAACACCAAAGGCAGCAGCTTGTTGGCAAAAGGGGTTGTTCGAGTTAAAGGCGAATTCTCTCGTGGTGAAGTTACCCAAGTCACAGACAGCAAAGGCAAGGTAGTGGCTCGTGGTATCGCTAGCTACTCAAGCCAAGACCTAGCAAAAATAGCAGGCAAGCACAGTAAAGATATTGGCGACATTCTTGGCTACGATTACGGGTCAGAAGTCATTCACCGTGACGACCTGGTTGTAATTCAAGAGTAGCTCGTGATGATAAGGCGAATCGCCTTGTTACATCCAAAGACAGACAGAATTTAGGGAGAGTTAAACGTGGATTTAACTAACATGGGTATTGCAGCAAAAGACGCTGCTTTCCACCTAGCGACCGCATCAACGGCGCAAAAGAACAAGGCATTGGCGATCATCGCTGATGAGTTAGAAGTAAACGCAGCAACGATTTTAGAAGCGAACGCAAAAGATATCGAACTTGGTCGTGAAGCGGGTCTGACCGACGCACTGCTTGATCGCCTATTGCTGAACGAAGAGCGTCTAACGGGTATCGCTAACGATGTACGTAACGTGATTAGCCTGAATGATCCAGTCGGCAGCGAGATTGACAGCAAGGTACTGGAAAACGGTATGTCACTGTCTCGCCGCCGCGTACCACTTGGTGTGGTTGGTGTTATCTACGAAGCGCGTCCAAACGTAACCATCGATATTGCTGCACTGTGTCTTAAAACCGGTAACGCAAGCATCCTACGTGGTGGCAAAGAGACATTCTTCTCAAACATGGAGCTGGTTAAAGTCATCCAATCTGCATTAGAGAAGGCTGAGCTTCCTGCTGCTTCTGTTCAGTACATCGAGAAACCTGATCGTGAACTCGTATCTCAACTGCTTAAACTGGATGACTACGTGGATATGATCATTCCTCGTGGCGGCGCTGGCCTGCACAAGATGTGTAAAGAGAACAGCACCATTCCAGTGATCATTGGTGGTTTTGGTATCAGCCATATCTTTGTTGATGAAAGCGCGGACCTAGAGAAGTCGGTAGATGTGGTTGAAAACTCTAAAGTACAACGCCCATCTGCGTGTAACTCGCTAGATACATTATTAGTGCACGAAGCGGTTGCTGAAGCTTTCTTAGCGCAGCTAACACAGCGTTTAGCGGGCAAGGTTACCTTGGTTGCTGACACTAGCGCAAAATCGCTGCTAGCGGGTTTTGAAGACCAACGTGATGCAGTTGAAGGTGACTTTGACACTGAATGGCTAAGCTACACGTTAGGTGTGAAAGTAGTCACGGATGTGGCAGAAGCGATTGACCACATGCGCATACACAATGCGAGCCACTCAGATGCGATCATGACGAATAGTCTAGAGAGCTCAGAGCGCTTTATTAACTCAGTCGGCTCAGCAGCGGTTTATGTGAATGCATCAACACGATTCACTGATGGCGCACAGTTTGGTTTAGGCGCTGAAGTCGCAGTATCTACCCAGAAACTGCATGCTCGTGGTCCAATGGGCTTAGAAGAACTGACAAGTTACAAATGGGTGGGCAAAGCGAACTATTTGGTTCGTGGTTAACGCTGGTCGTTAATTTTATTCCTCAGCTCATTTTTGAAATTGCTTTTGAGTAGCAATAATCAATGAATCACCACACAAAAGGGCCTTAATTGGCCCTTTTTCTTTCCTAACGTTTGGCAATTCCGTTACACTGATATTCAATTATTTGGAGGTGATATGCATTGTCCTTTTTGTTCAGAGAACGACACTAAAGTAATCGATTCAAGACTGGTAGCCGATGGCCATCAGGTTCGTCGTCGCCGTCAATGCCTTGCATGTAGTGAACGTTTTACGACGTTCGAATCGGCAGAACTTGTGATGCCTAAAGTCATAAAGTCGAATGGAAACCGCGAACCATTTAATGAAGATAAAATGGTCGGTGGTGTACAGCGCGCCCTAGAAAAACGCCCAGTGAGTGCTGATGCCATTGAACTTGCGATCAGTACGATTAAGTCACAACTCCGTGCAACTGGTGAGCGTGAAGTACCAAGCGAGATGATTGGTAATCTTGTTATGGGTCAATTGAAAGTATTGGATAAAGTGGCGTACATCCGTTTTGCCTCTGTTTACCGCAGCTTTGAAGACATCCGAGAGTTTGGCGAAGAAATCGCTAAATTAGAGGACTAATTCCTCAATCATGTCTAATTTTACTCCCCTAGATTTTCAAATGATGTCGCGTGCTATTCAGTTAGCAAAACGCGGCATTTACACCACTGCACCCAACCCGAATGTGGGTTGTGTCATCGTACAAACCGACGGTCAGATCGTTGGCGAAGGTTTTCATGCCAAAGCTGGCGAAGCTCATGCCGAAGTACACGCTATGAGAATGGCGGGTGACAAGGCAAAAGGTGCGACCGCTTATGTCACGCTAGAACCTTGTTCGCACTATGGTCGAACACCACCTTGTGCTGAAGGTTTGATTAAGGCTCAAGTTTCAAAAGTGATTTGTGCCATGCAGGACCCAAACCCTAAAGTCGCAGGCCGTGGTATCAAGATGCTACGCGACGCAGGCATTGAGGTTGAAATCGGCTTGTTAGAGCAAGATGCTCTCGATTTAAATCCTGCATTTATCAAGCGTATGCAAACGGGCATGCCATTCGTTCAGTTAAAGATGGCCGCTAGCCTTGATGGCCAAACGGCATTGGGAAATGGTCAAAGCCAATGGATCACATCGCCAGAAGCGCGTCGTGATGTTCAGAACTATCGAGCAAAATCAGGCGCGATGCTATCAACCAGCCAAACGGTGATTGAAGACAACGCATCGCTGAATGTTCGTTGGGCAGAGTTGCCAAGCTGTACCAAAACAAATTACGTTGAAGACGAGTTGCGTCAGCCAATTCGCGTAATTCTTGATCGCCAAAATCAACTGTATCCTGAGCTCAAGTTATTCCAAACTCCAACATCGGTATTGAGAGTCGCTGAAACCTCTGCTGATATTGAAGTCGGAATCACAGATGCAGGTCAGCTCGATTTACACGATCTGATGCGTCAATTGCCAGCGAACCATATTGATCATATTTGGGTAGAAGCGGGCGCAACATTGGCAAAAAGCTTGATTGAAGCGCAGTTAGTGGATGAGCTAATCCTTTATTTAGCACCTAAACTAATGGGCAGTGACGGACGAGGTTTGATGGGCGCATTAGGGCTCACTTCAATGTCTGATGTGATTGACCTAGAAATTAAAGATGTTCGACAGGTTGGTGTGGATATTCGCATCGTCGCGAAACCAATTGTGGCTAACCAATAGTCGCGAAACAAATAGTAACGAAGCCATAGTGGAAATAGTTCTGCTAACCAAATACATGTCGTTGACAACAAAAAGAGTTTTAAAATGTTTACAGGAATTGTAGAAGCCGTAGGTACATTGAGTGCAATCACTCCCCGCGGAGAAGACATCACCGTAACGGTTAATGTTGGTAATCTTGATATGGCTGACGTTAAGTTAGGCGACAGTATCGCGACCAATGGTGTTTGTTTGACGGTAGTTGAGTATAACGACCACAGCTACAGTGCAGACCTTTCGCTTGAGACCCTGAAAAAAACGGGTTTTGTCGATTACCAAGCTGGCGACAAGGTAAACCTAGAGAAAGCAATGCTACCGACCACGCGTTTCGGTGGTCATATAGTTTCGGGTCACGTTGATGGCGTGGGTGAGATTGTTGAGCGTAACCAAGTCGGTCGTGCGATTGAGTTCTGGGTTGAAATGCCAGCAGAGATCTCAAAATATATGGCTCAAAAAGGTTCAGTCACCGTGGATGGTATTAGCCTGACGGTGAACGATTTACGCAAGAATGCCTTTAAGCTGACGATCGTTCCCCACACCTCTTCAGAAACGACCATTGATCAATTCAATGTTGGTCGTAAAGTGAATCTAGAAGTCGATGTATTAGCGCGCTATATGGAGCGTTTACTGCAAGGCCAACAGCAAGAGTCTGAGCCTGAATCTCGACTGACGATGGAATTATTACAGCAGAATGGTTTTGCCTAACCGTTGGTACAAAGTGCACTAAACATCACTTTGTGAAAGCGAGCAATATCATCAGGTTTAAATAGTGTCGGTTCTAGGAAGCAGAACCATTTCAAAGGATATAGAACAATGCCAATTAGTACTCCTCAAGAAATTATTGAAGACATTCGCCTAGGAAAAATGGTTATCCTGATGGATGATGAAGATCGCGAGAATGAAGGCGATCTGATTATGGCAGCAGAACATGTCACGCCAGAAGCGATTAACTTCATGGCGATGTATGGCCGTGGCTTAATCTGTCTAACATTGACGAAAGAACGTTCAAATCGTATGGGTCTAGCGCCTATGGTTCAAGACAACAACGCTCAATACACGACGAACTTTACGGTTTCAATTGAAGCTGCTGAGGGCGTAACAACGGGTATTTCTGCATCAGACCGCGCCGTTACTGTTCAAGCGGCAGTAGCAAAAGACGCAAAAGCGGCTGACTTAGTTCAACCTGGCCATATCTTTCCTCTGACAGCTCAAGAAGGTGGCGTGTTAACTCGTGCTGGTCATACTGAAGCAGGTTGTGACTTAGCTCGTCTAGCAGGCTGTGAGCCAGCATCTGTTATCGTTGAGATCCTAAATGACGACGGCACCATGGCACGTCGTCCTGATCTTGAAGTCTTCGCTGAAAAACACGATATCAAACTGGGCACCATTGCTGATTTGATTGAATACCGCAACAACACAGAAACGACGATTGAACGTGTAGCACAATGCCATTTGCCAACAGAGTTTGGTGACTTTGAGCTTGTGACTTACCGTGACACGATTGATAACCAGATCCACTACGCAATGCAAAAGGGCGACTTGTCTGTAGGCGCCCCTTTAGTGCGTGTTCACCTGCATGATACGTTTACCGATCTGCTTCATTCTGATCGCGGTACCGAGCGCAGCTGGTCGCTAGATAAAGCGATGAAGCGCATTGGCGACGAAGGCGGTGTGTTGGTTATTCTGGGTAACGAAGAGTCGTCTGATTCTTTGATTCATAAAGTGAAGACGTTCGAAGCTCAAGATAAGAATGAGCAACCAACCATGGCTAAGAAGCAAGGTACTTCTCGTCGTGTTGGTGTGGGTTCTCAGATTCTTCAAGACCTAGGCGTTCACGATATGCGTCTGCTTTCTTCAAGCACCAAGCGTTACCACGCATTGGGTGGTTTTGGTCTTAACGTGGTTGAATACGTTTGTGAGTAAGCCGACGTCCGTCCGTTTATAGCGACATAATTTACCGATGATTTCAGTGGCTCTTTTAGAGGTTAATTTCGATAAAAGAGCAAAGTAGCCAAGCCCGATTCAAAACGTGTTGATTACACAAGCTTGGCTACTTGCTGCTTCAGTAAGGTTGGCAGCAGCGCTGCGTTATCATCTTTACATCTCCGGTGTCTGTTCTTCTAAATTAGCATTAGATATTGCTCACAGTTTTGTGCTAGAATCCGGCGATTCTCACTTGATGAAAATAGTTAAAGGAAGGCTTATGAAAGTGATCGAGGGTGGCTTCCCAGCGCCAAATGCAAAAATTGCTATCGTTATTGCTCGTTTCAACAGTTTTATTAACGAAAGTTTACTTTCTGGTGCAATCGATACTTTAAAGCGTCATGGACAAGTAAGCGAAGACAACATCACTGTTGTTCGTTGCCCTGGTGCAGTAGAACTTCCACTTGTAGCGCAGCGCGTTGCAAAAACAGGTAAGTTCGATGCGATTGTATCTCTTGGTACAGTAATCCGTGGCGGTACACCTCACTTTGACTATGTTTGTAGTGAATGTAATAAAGGTTTGGCACAAGTGTCTCTGGAATTTTCTCTTCCAGTAGCGTTTGGTGTTCTTACTGTTGATACGATCGATCAAGCTATTGAACGCGCAGGAACCAAGGCTGGTAATAAGGGTGCAGAAGCAGCACTTAGCGCACTTGAGATGATCAACGTTCTTTCTGAAATCGATTCCTAATGGGGGCCAGTGTGAAACCAGCCGCACGTCGTAACGCACGTCAATTTGCTCTACAAGCAATTTATTCTTGGCAAATTACTAAAGAAAATATTGCTACCGTTGAAGAACAGTTCTTATCTGGTGGTAAGTATGATGAAGAAGAGCATCATGCCGCAGAACCTGCACTTGCTATGCCAGAAACAGACGTTGCATACTTCCGCGACCTACTAACTGGTGTTGCTCTTAGCCACATGGAACTTGATAGCAAGCTTCGTCCATTCGTATCTCGCCCTATGCAAGATCTGGATTTGATGGAACTAGCGCTTCTACGTTTAGCTATGTACGAGATGACTCGTCGCGAAGATGTACCATACAAAGTGGTTATCAACGAAGCTATCGAGCTTGCGAAAGTATTCGCAGCAGAAGACAGCCATAAGTTTGTTAACGGTGTGCTTGATAAAGCTGCACCGCACGTTCGTAAGAAATAAGACGTTCGTATATTGAATCTAAAGGTCAGCTTTTATGCTGGCCTTTTTTGTAACTAAATTTCTGTAATATCAATAATTACCGTGATTTGTATGAAGACTAAAGATAGGGCATGTGATGTCTGGCGAATTTAACCTGATTGAAAAATATTTTGTAAATCGACAACCACAACGTAAAGACGTACATCTGGCAGCGGGCGATGACTGTGCTTTGGTCAAAGCGCCAAGTAATGTTCAGATCGCGATCAGTACGGACACCTTAGTGGCGGGCACTCACTTCTTAGCGGAAGCAAACCCAGCTTGGGTGGCACACAAAGCCTTGGCTTCCAACATCAGTGATCTTGCGGCTATGGGCGCGACACCTGCTTGGGTTTCATTTGCTTTAACCATGCCTGAAGTCGATGAAGCGTGGCTTGCTCCCTTCTGTGATTCTTTTTTCAAACTTGCAGACTACTTTGGAATTCAACTTATTGGTGGTGACACGACCAAGGGGCCGCTGAGTTTAACGCTGACTGTGCAGGGCTTTGTACCGGAAGGTCGAGCACTACGCAGAGATGGCGCGAAAGTGGGTGACTGGATTTATGTAACGGGCAACTTAGGCGACAGTAAAGCGGGACTAGAGGTGATATTAGACCCTGAACAGAACAAAGCTAAGCCTTATGCGCTTGAGCTTGAAGAGAGGCACTACCTGAGCACTCCACGAGTTTTGGCTGGTCAAGCATTAGTGAACCTTGCTTCGTCTGCCATTGATATCTCTGATGGCGTGATTGCTGACCTAAAGCATATCCTGAAGCGTTCTCAGGTCGGTGCAAGCATTGATGTGAGTGCGTTGCCTATCTCCGCTGAATTACGCCAGTTTTCTTCCGATATCGCTTCTGCACAGCAGTATGCGCTTACCAGTGGTGAAGAGTACGAACTCTGCTTTACCGTGCCGGAAGAAAATAAAGGTTCACTGGAAAGTGCTTTGTCACACACTGGCACAAAAGTCACCTGCATTGGCCAGATAAGACCTGTAGAATATTTTGAATTACACAATAATGGTGAACCACTAAGCTGGAACTTAACTGGTTACGATCACTTTAAGGTTAATTGATGACAAACCCACTTTCTCTTATTTCTCTTAAAAATCCTTGGCACTTATTAGCAACGGGTTTTGGTAGTGGCTTATCGCCTATTATTCCCGGCACCATGGGCACGCTTGCGTCGATCCCATTTTATCTATTGCTGGTTCAGTTACCGTTCCCTATTTATATCATTCTTGTGGTTGTGAGCTGCATTATTGGTATCAAAATATGCCAAGTGACTTCTGATGATATGGGGGTTCACGATCACGGCTCTATTGTATGGGATGAGTTTGCAGGCTTTTGGATCACCATGGGCCTAGTGCCGTTGTTGGGTATTCCTGTTAATGATTGGAAATGGCTATTCGCTGGCTTTGTTCTGTTTCGTTTTTTCGATATGGTAAAGCCTTGGCCAATTGGTTGGTTAGACAAGCGAGTTCATGGCGGCTTAGGCATCATGATTGATGATATTGTGGCGGGTATTATGGCGGCGATTTCGCTGTATGCCGTGGCACATTTTTCAGGCTGGCTCGTTTAAGAATCAATATCCAGAGAACGAACAATAATAGATAAAAACAAGGAATAACAATGTCTAAGAAGGTTTACTGTGTTGCTCAATTTCAGCCAAAAGAAGGCAAATTGAACGAGTTGTTTGAAGTGTTAAAGTCTCTAGAACCAAACACAATGCGTGAAGATGGTTGTATCCAGTATACGGTGACTCGTCACATTCAGAGCCCGTTTGCAGAAGGTCAGAGTTTCCCGATTGCTTTCAATGAGATCTGGGCGGACAACGAAGCGTTTGAAGCGCATTGCCAACGTCGTGAGATTCAACAGTTCTTCCAAGAGCAGTGTGTTGAAGAGACAGGCTTGGTTGAGAACTTCAACGTTGCTATCTACTCTGATGAACCAGAGAACTATGACGCACCAGTGCTTAAGCCTTGTTGCTAAGTTTGGGCTACAAGTTTGGATAAGCGAAAGTTAGTTGAGCTATAAGGTTTAGCTAACGAGTTAGCGGATACTAAAAAGGTTGACCCTAGGGCCAACCTTTTTTGATTTGTTGCTTATGCCGTTTGCTTGTGAAAGCTATTTAGCAAGGTAATCAGAGATAGACTTCTCTATGCCTTTAGCATCTAAGCCAAGCTCTTCATGCAGTTCACCTTGAGTGCCTTGAGCAATAAACTTGTCTGGTAGACCAAGGTTCAATACTGGCATCAGTAGCTTTTCTTTCATCAAGAATTCAATCACACCCGCGCCAGCACCACCTGCAATCGCGTTTTCTTCGATTGTCACAAGTACATCGTGGTCAGCAGCAAGTTGTTTGATCAGAGCTTCATCGAGTGGCTTCACAAAGCGCATATCAGCCACTGTCGCATCGATAGCGTCTGCGGTTTGAAGTGCACTCTCAAGGAAAGTACCAAAGCTCAGGATAGCGACTTTCGAGCCCTCTTTTGCTTTTTCGCTTTCGCGAACGATACGACCTTTACCAATCTCTAGCGCAGTAAATTCACTTTGAATCTCAGTACCCATGCCATTACCACGAGGGTAACGAACGGCACTTGGACCTGTGTGCTGGTGGCCTGTGTATAGCATTTGGCGACATTCGTTTTCGTCGCTTGGTGCCATGATCACCATGTTTGGAATGCAGCGCATAAAGCTTAAGTCGAACGCACCTTGGTGTGTTTGACCATCGGCGCCAACAAGACCAGCACGGTCAATCGCGAACATAACCGGTAGATCCATGATAGCTACATCGTGGATCAGTTGATCGTAGCCACGTTGTAGGAAGGTCGAGTAGATAGCCACAATTGGCTTATCACCCGCAATCGCCATACCAGTTGCTAGTGTCACTGCGTGTTGCTCAGCAATCGCTACATCGAAGTACTGTTCTGGGTATTCTTTCGAGAAACGCACCATGCCAGAACCTTCGCGCATTGCTGGCGTGATCGCCATTAGCTTAGGATCTTGCGCGGCCATATCACACAGGAAGTCGCCAAAAATCTTAGAGAAAGTTGGTTTAGAGCTGGTGCTCTTAGGCAGACTTGAGTGTGCAGGATCGAATTTAGGTACGCCGTGATAACCAATTGGGTCTTTCTCAGCGGGCTCGTAGCCTTTGCCTTTCTTGGTCATGATATGCAGGAACTGAGGGCCTTTTAGGTCTCTCATGTTCTTCAGCGTTTTGATCAGCTCATTCACATCGTGACCGTCAACCGGACCAATGTAGTTAAAGCCTAACTCTTCAAACATGGTGCCAGGAACAACCATGCCTTTTAGATGCTCTTCTGTACGACGAACGAGCTCTTTAATCGGTGGAACGCCCGATAGCACTTTCTTGCCACCCTCACGAATTGACGTGTAAAGACTGCCAGAAAGAACTTGAGCTAGATGGTTGTTCAGAGCACCGACGTTTTCAGAGATCGACATCTCGTTATCGTTAAGGATAACCAGCATGTCATTATGAATATCGCCCGCGTGGTTCATCGCTTCGAAGGCCATGCCTGCGGTGATCGCACCATCGCCAATCACACTGACGACTTTACGATTCTTGCCTTCTTTCTTCGCACTGATCGCCATACCGAGTCCGGCACTGATCGATGTTGAAGAGTGACCAACAGAAAGCGTGTCGTACTCGCTCTCTTGACGCCATGGGAATGGATGCAGTCCATCTTTTTGACGGATAGTCGATAAGCGGTCACGACGGCCAGTAAGAATCTTATGTGGGTATGCTTGGTGGCCAACATCCCAAACCAACTGGTCGAAAGGCGTGTTGTACACATAGTGCAGAGCAACTGTAAGCTCTACTGTACCTAAGCCTGATGCTAAGTGACCACTTGACTGGCTCACTGAGTTAAGAAGATAGGTACGTAATTCATCACAAAGCTGTGTAAGCGTCTCTTTTGGAAGTAGACGCAAATCCTCTGGCTTATCAGCCAAAGCAAGAGTTGGGTACTTTGATATATCAAGAGTCATAGGTAATGCGCGCTTATTGTCTTAGTTCTTGCGCTCGATGACGTATCGGGCGAACTCTTCGAGTAACTGGGTATTGTATGGGATTGCAGCCAAAGCTTGAAGCGCTTCCTGTAGCAGAGTTTGCGCTTTTTCTTGAGCGCCCTCTAAACCTAACAAAGAAGGGTAGGTGCTTTTGTTCAAATCTTGGTCAGAGCCCTGTGGTTTACCCAAAGTTTCGGTATCGCTAATGATATCTAAAATATCATCCTGAACTTGGAAGGCTAACCCGATTGCATCGGCGTACTTATCTAATTGAGGCATTACTTCAAACGCTTTTTCGCCAGCAGCAAGAGCACCTAAACGAATCGCACTCTTCATTAGAGCGCCAGTCTTGTTACGGTGAACTTCTTCTAACTCTTCTAGCGTGACAGAGCGGTTTTCAGCTTCAATATCAAGAGCTTGTCCAATACACATACCTTGTGCACCAGACGCTTCTGCTAGGCGTTGAATCATTCGAACGCGATTGCTTTCCCCGTCAGCACTTAATGTGCCTTCCGCAAGTATAGTAAACGCGAGAGTTTGTAGTGCATCGCCAGTTAAAATTGCCGTTGCTTCATCGTATTTGATGTGACAAGTCTGATGGCCACGACGCAATTCGTCGTCGTCCATTGCAGGAAGGTCGTCGTGAATCAGAGAATAGGCATGAATACATTCGATTGCTGAAGCTGGAGTGTCGAGTTCTTCCGCGGTGCAACCGAGCATTTCCCCTGTAATGTAGACAAGAAACGGACGTGCGCGTTTGCCGCCTAAAAGTAACCCATAACGCATCGCGTTGATTAGGTTCTGATTTTGGTGTGGCAGGCGATCAAGCCAAAGGTTAAGTTGCTCGTTATTACGTGCTTGATAAGACAATAACGTCTCGATCATAGGGGATCTCATACAATTTGTTATTCAGGTTGTGGGTTAAAGTCACTCAGTTCTGCATTTTCGTCATTTTGCAGCAGGATGCTAACACGCTGTTCAGCGTCGTTTAGTTTACTTTGACCAGCACGAGCGAGGGAGATGCCTCGTTCGAACTTTTTCAGCGCATCATCTAAAGCTAGATCACCATTTTCTAGTTGATCAACCAAGCCATCAAGCTCTTCGATAGCCGCTTCAAAGCTCATATTTTCAGGTTTCTTAGTAGCCATAATAAATCTGCGTTTGGAAAGATGAACGAACGTTACCCTAGGCCGCTGAGATGGTCAAATGTAACCAAGAAATTTTGCTAGAAAGTTCGTTTTTAAGGGGCTTGAACTCACTTTGGTTGAATAACCTTAGCTTTATCGAGTTTATGCGCTACGGATAAGGCCAAAGTAAGCTAATAGTTGTGATTCAAAAACGAAAAGTGTGATACTTAGGCCAAGAATTAACTAAAAGATCTTACAGTCTTGCCGATAAAAAGATTATCGTCGACATAGAGCTACAAAAAAGCATGAGGAGTGCTCAGTGGATTTAGCAACCCTAATAGGTTTGATTGGTGGATTTGCCTTTGTAATCATGGCAATGATCCTAGGTGGAAGCCTCGGGATGTTCTATGACACGACATCCATTTTGATCGTGGTTGGTGGTTCAACGTTTGTTGTTCTGATGAAGTTCACCATGGGACAATTCTTTGGTGCGACCAAAATCGCTGGCAAAGCATTTATGTTTAAAGCTGACGAGCCTGAAGATCTTATCGCTAAAGTTGTAGAGATGGCTGATGCAGCACGTAAAGGTGGTTTCTTAGCACTTGAAGAGATGGAAATCAGCAACAGCTTCATGCAAAAGGGCATCGATCTATTGGTCGATGGCCATGATGGTGATGTGGTGCGTGCCGCATTGCAAAAAGACATCGCGTTAACCACAGAGCGTCATGAGCAGGGCGCGAAAGTGTTCTCTGCATTCGGTGATGTTGCCCCTGCAATGGGTATGATCGGTACCTTGGTTGGTCTGGTTGCGATGCTTTCGAACATGGATGATCCTAAAGCGATCGGTCCTGCGATGGCGGTTGCACTTTTAACGACTCTATATGGTGCGATTCTTTCGAACATGGTGTTCTTCCCAATCGCGGACAAGCTTGCATTGCGCCGAGATCAAGAGACGCTCAACCGTCGCTTGGTAATGGACGGTGTATTAGCCATACAAGATGGTCAAAATCCACGAGTGATTGACGGTTACCTCAAGAGTTACCTGAACGAAGGTAAGCGCAGTCTTGATGGTGAAACTGATTAAGGGGGAAGAATGAAGATGGATGAAGACAATCCATGTAAATGTCCCCCTCCCGGTTTACCTCAATGGATGGGAACATTTGCTGACTTAATGTCACTGCTGATGTGTTTCTTCGTACTGCTGCTCTCGTTTTCTGAGATGGACGTATTGAAGTTCAAGCAGATTGCCGGTTCGATGAAGTTTGCATTCGGTGTCCAAAACCGCTTGGAAGTGAAAGACATTCCTAAAGGCACTAGCATCATTGCACAAGAGTTCCGCCCTGGTCGCCCAGAGCCGACACCGATTGACGTGATTATGCAGCAAACCATTGATATTACTCAGCAAACGCTAGAGTTTCATGAAGGTGAATCTGAGCGTGCTGGTGGTACGATGCGTGACCAAGGCAAGATGACCGGAGGTAAGTCTCCAGAGGTGTCGACTCACGACAATCAAAACTCTGAGTCAGACCAGCAACAGCAGCAAGCTGAGGCTCAATCGCAAGAGATGGAAACCTTGATGGAAAGCATCAAGAAAGCACTTGAGCGAGAGATCGACCAAGGTGCGATTGAAGTTGAAAATCTTGGCCAGCAGATTGTGATTCGAATTCGCGAGAAGGGTGCATTCCCATCGGGGTCTGCTTTCCTACAGCCTAAGTTCCGACCACTAGTTCGACAGGTTGCTGAGCTTGTTAAAGATGTGCCCGGTATTGTTCGAATCTCAGGGCACACCGATAACCAGCGACTCGATTCGGAGCTTTACCGTTCTAATTGGGACTTATCATCGCAACGTGCGGTGTCTGTTGCTCAAGAAATGGAAAAGGTCCGTGGTTTCTCTCATCAACGTTTGAGAGTGCGTGGTATGGCCGATACAGAGCCTGTCGAGTCTAATGATACGGAATGGCAACGTAGCCTTAATCGCCGCGTAGAGATCAGTATCATGCAGGGTGAGCCGCTCTATAGCGAAGAAGTTCCAGCAATCGCCGAATAGTCTTTACCAAGAATATGCATTCCAAAGCCCAATCTGTCGTAGATTGGGCTTTTTCTTTGTGTGATACATAAAAGTGTTTGTACCAAGCTGAGAAGAGAAGAGAAGAGAAGAGAAGAGGTGGGATGAAATTGAGATGGTAGCTTGCCGCCAAGGTGAGTTTATTAATGGCACCAAAGCACGCACTCTTTTCCTTGTTTGACTTTCTCATGTATAATTCGCGCCCTTAGATTTAATATTGATCTATTATTGCTTCAATAACTATGTGAAATGACCTTTTACGTGGTGATGAACTTATTAAAATTGTGAACCTTATTGGCGTGAAAGTACTATGAAATTTATTGTTAAGCCCCACCCGGAAATTTTTGTAAAAAGTGAATCGGTGCGTAAGCGCTTCACAAAGATTCTAGAACGTAATATTCGTACTATTCTTCAGCGTCGTACTGAGTCTGTGGCTGTCTTCAACCGTCGCGACCACATCGAAGTGACGTCTGAGAGCGATAAATACTTCAAAGAAACACTCGAAGTATTGACGCAAACTCCGGGTATTCATCACTCCCTTGAGGTTCAGCAATCAGAATTTAAAGACCTGCACGATATTTACGAGCAAGTTCTTGAGCGCAGCCGCAGTCTTATTGAAGGTAAGACTTTCTCTGTGCGAGCTAAGCGTCGTGGTAAACATGACTTTACCTCTATCGAGCTAGAGCGCTACGTAGGTGGTGGTTTAAACCAAGCGGTTGAATCAGCAAAAGTAAAACTGAAAAACCCTGATATTACCGTTAAGGTTGAAGTCGAGAACGACAAGCTAAACCAAGTAATTGAACGTCATAAAGGCCTAGGCGGTTTCCCTCTAGGTACTCAAGAAGATCTACTGAGCTTGATCTCTGGCGGTTTTGACTCTGGCGTTTCGAGCTACCTACATATCAAACGTGGTTCTAAGGTGCATTACTGTTTCTTCAATCTTGGTGGCCCTGCTCACGAGATTGGCGTTAAGCAAGTTTCTCACTACCTATGGAATAAATACGGCTCATCTGCAAAGGTGAAGTTCATCTCTATCGATTTTGAACCTGTAGTCGCAGAGATCCTTGAGAACGTTGAAGATGGCCAAATGGGCGTTGTTCTTAAGCGTATGTTCATGCGTGCTGGTGGTATGGTTGCAGAGCGCTTTGGTATCGAAGCACTAGTAACGGGTGAAGCTCTTGGTCAGGTTTCTAGCCAAACGCTAACTAACCTGCGTCATATTGATAACGTGACGGATACTTTGATCCTTCGTCCACTGATTAACTGGGACAAAGAAGACATCATCGACCTGTCTCGTAAGATTGGTACTGAAGACTTCGCTAAAGTAATGCCTGAGTACTGTGGTGTTATCTCTAAGAAGCCAACAGTGAAAGCGAAGAAAGGTAAACTAGAAGCGGAAGAAGCTAAGTTTAACTTCGAAGTGCTGGATCAAGTGATCGAGAACGCTCGTATTATGGATATTCGTGATATCGAGAAAGAGAGCCAAGAACAGGCACCAGAAGTGGAGCAAGTTCAAGCCGTTGCTGAGCACGCTGTCGTTCTAGATATCCGTAGCCCAGACGAAGAAGACGAAAGCCCACTAGAAATCGATGGTGTTGAAATCAAACACATCCCGTTCTTCAAGCTTTCAACTCAGTTTGGTGACCTAGACCAATCGAAAGAGTACTTGTTGTACTGTGACCGTGGTGTCATGAGCCGACTGCAAGCGCTTTACTTGCAAGAGCAAGGCTTCCACAACGTTAAGGTTTACCGCCCATAGTGGTGTGTTGACCAACCGTTGAGAATTTTGCAAAGCCGCTTACTGAAAAGTAAGCGGCTTTTTTATTTTCTATTATGAATGATTTACAGTAGTCAGACAGAGGCGTGAGTTTGGGCGTGCTATCGTCATGCTCAGCTTTAAAATTTTTGATTGATAGAAATGGTGAGCTCTAAACGGATTTATATGTAACTGAAGAAGTGTGAGTATCTTGAAGTATTCTGTTACTTTTTAGTGCAACTCAATGGTTCTATTTGTATGTGTTCAGTTGATTATTTGAGTGGGTGTCTGATTCTGTGATTAGCGATGAAAAATAATAAAGATTAATTAGCACAGCTATTGATAAACTTGTTGTTATTTTACTTTGGGCATAAAAAAACACCGCCTTAAAGGCGGTGCAAACCAATTTGACAGACAGGTCAAAATAAATACAGGAAGTATATGCCTCGTTTCAGTATGGAACTGCAACAAAACATTTGGTAGAACTCTACCCAACTCGAAAAGTACGAGTTTGCAAACACAACATCGCAGGAGCTAAACCAATTGATTCTGGAGAGAATCAAGCCGTTCAGGCTAGCTGCTGCGGGATGAAATATAGAATTTCTCTGGCCGCTAGGCAATGGACAAATTATAATGTTTCAGATAAAAAAAACTAATGCCTATTTAGAGAGTAACTATGTCTCGTCGATTACCCCCATTAAACTCCTTGAGAGTGTTTGAAGCCGCGGCTCGACACTTGAGTTTTACGCGTGCCGCAGAAGAGTTATTTGTGACTCAAGCTGCAGTAAGTCATCAAATTAAGGCGCTTGAAGAATTCTTGTCATTAAAGCTCTTTCGCCGAAGAAACCGCTCTTTGTTGCTGACTGAAGAGGGTCAAAGCTACTTCTTAGATATTAAAGATATCTTCACTTCTTTGGCTGAGGCGACAGACAAGGTGCTTGAGCGAAGCGAGAAGGGCGCATTGACCATCAGCTTACCGCCAAGTTTTGCGATTCAATGGTTAGTACCAAGGTTGGCTGATTTTAATCAGCAAGAACCGGATATCGATGTGCGAATCAAAGCTGTAGATATGGATGAAGGCTCGCTAACGGATGACGTAGACGTGGCTATTTACTACGGGCGAGGCAATTGGTCGGGGCTTAGAGCTGATAAGCTTTACCAAGAATACTTAATTCCTCTTTGCTCACCGTCGGTGTTGCTCGGAACGAAACCTCTAGAATCGTTAAGCGATTTGGCATGTCATACGCTACTGCACGATACCTCTCGAAAAGATTGGAAACAGTTCGCGAAACAAAATGGCATTGATGGCGTTAACGTGAATCACGGCCCTATCTTTAGCCACTCGACCATGGTGTTGCAAGCTGCTGCCCATGGGCAAGGTATTGCTCTGGGGAACAACGTTTTAGCTCAACCTGAAATCGAGGCCGGCCGATTGTTGGCTCCATTTGATGAAGTGTTGGTGAGTAAGAATGCCTTCTATGTGGTGTGTCATGAGAAACAGGCCGACATGGGACGTATTGCGACCTTCCGAGATTGGATGTTAGCGAAAGCACAAAGTGAACAAGAGGATTTGCTGGATGAATAACATCATTATTGATGGTGAAGACAACCCAGTAACCTTTGTCTTCGCGCACGGCGCAGGTGCAGGTATGGATCATGAGTTCATGCAGTCGGTAGCCAAAGGGTTGGCATTTAAAGGAATACGAGTGATTCGTTTTAATTTCCCTTACATGATCAAACGTGCGGAAGATGGTAAGCGTCGTCCACCTGATCGAGCCCCTAAGCTACTTGAAGCCTACCAAGAGATTATTGGGCAGGTTGATGCCGATAAGCTTGTGATTGGTGGTAAGTCGATGGGAGGACGCATGGCGAGCCATTTGTCTGAAGTTGATAAGGTGGCTGCGATGGCGTGTTTAGGCTTTCCTTTTCATCCTCCAGGCAAACCAGATAAATACAAAGGTGAGCACTTGGCTGAGTTAACAAAGCCGTGTCTTATTCTACAAGGCGAGCGCGATACCTTTGGTAAGCGTGATGAGTTCACTGACTTCGATTTGTCGGATTCAATTCGTGTTGAGTTTATTCCCGATGGCGATCATAGCTTTAAGCCACGCAAGAGCTCTGGTTACACTGAACAGCAGAATATTGCGTTAACCGTTGAGAAGTTGTCAGCGTTTATCAAAGAGGTGCTCAATGAGAAGTAAGTATTTACTAATGTTTGCTGGCATCTCTGGCGCGATTGCTGTGATGCTTGGCGCCTTCGCTGCTCACGGGTTGAAAGCGATTTTACCTGAGTATCTGCTAGGCGTGTTTGAGACCGGTGTTCAGTACCAGTTTATCCATACGCTCGCGATATTGGCGTGTGGTGCTCTACTACAGATGAAACTTGGCGCTAAATCACAAAAATATTTTTTCATTGCGGCAATTTGCTTTATCATCGGCATCCTTTGTTTTAGTGGCAGCCTTTATGGCTTAGCACTGACAGGAATAAAATGGTTTGGCCCTATAACACCGTTTGGTGGTCTACTATTTATCATTGGTTGGGGAGTCTTCTCCTTCGCTGCTTTGAATATAAAAGAGGTAACTCAGTGAAACACGTACTACTTTATTGTCGCTCTGGTTTTGAAAAAGAATGTGCTGGCGAAATTCAAGACAAGGCAACACAACTGGAAGTGTTTGGTTTTCCTCGCTTAAAGAGCAATACAGGCTTTGTATTGTTTGAATGTTATCAAGCTGGCGAAGCCGATAAGCTGATCAAAGAAGTTGATTTCCAATCACTGATCTTTGCTCGTCAAATGTTAGCGGTTGCTGTTGAAATCAAAGATCTCCCAACAGAAGATCGTATCTCTCCAATTCTTGAGGCGCTTTCTGAGAAAGAAGGCTTCCCGCGTTGTGGTGATATCCGTATTGAAACGCCAGATACCAATGAAGCGAAAGAGCTTTTGAAGTTCTGCCGTAAGTTTACCGTGCCGATGCGTCAAGCAATGCGTGGTAAAGGCCTGATGACTGCGAAAGATAACGCTAAGAAGCCTGTGCTTCATTTATGCTTTATCGCGCCGGGTCACTGCTTTGTTGGTTACTCTTACCCAACCAACAACTCACAGTTCTTCATGGGCATTCCTCGTTTGAAATTCCCATCAGATGCGCCAAGCCGTTCTACATTGAAGCTAGAAGAAGCATTCCACGTATTCATCCCTCGTGACGAGTGGGACGAGCGTCTGGCTCCGGGTATGTGGGGCGTAGATTTAGGTGCGTGTCCAGGTGGTTGGACTTACCAATTGGTTAAGCGCTCTATGTTTGTTCACTGTGTCGATAACGGCATGATGGCTGATAGCCTGATGGAAACGGGTCAAATTAAGCACCACATGGTGGATGGCTTTAAGTTCGAACCTGACCGTAAGAACGTGACTTGGATTATTTGTGACATGGTTGAGAAACCTGCACGTGTTGCTCACTTAATGGGTGAGTGGATCATCAAAGGTTGGGCGAAAGAAGCCTTGTTTAACCTTAAGTTGCCAATGAAAGGTCGCTACGATGAAGTACTGCAAGATATCGAGAACCTAAAACAGTTCCTTATCGATAACAAAGTTAAATTCAAGATGCAGGCGAAGCACCTTTATCATGATCGCGAAGAGATCACGGTTCATATTCAGTCGCTTTCGAATATCTCACCGTACTAATTATTAGTGACAGGGAAGAGTGACTAATATCAGTCATTAATCGGTCTGTCAGCGGCCAATAAAATGCTCCTTTATGGGGCATTTTTTGTGTCTGTCGTTTGGTGTCATAGATGGTGACGTTTTTGGTTGGCCGTTTGGTCATTGTCGCCGATTTATGCTTTAACCTCTGCGATCGTCAGTTAAAAAAGCCGTAAGAGATCGAGGCTTACGGCTACCTAATTCAGGGGTGATACGAAGCAGGATTTAATTAATAATTCAGCGGCAAAACTAAGTAAGTTTTACGACAAGAACATTCTAGCCAAAAGTGATTTTATTATAAGTAAGTGAATGTAAGTAAAGAATGTAAATGATAAGAATTATCATTCAAAGTGTGTAATATTCACGCTTCCTCACTTGATTCTATAAATTATAAAAACACAATATGAAACTTAAAGCATTATCAGTGGCCGTTACGGTTGCCTTGACTTCATTTACTGCCCTTGCTGCAGACGAAACAGAAACCGTTGTCGTTATCGGTTCCGCTCTTGATCAACTCGTTCAGACAGAAATCAATTCAGATATCCTTGAAAAGAAACAAGCATCGGACATCAAAGATGTTCTGAACACCATGCCTAGCGTAACGGTAGACGGAAACGCACGTTACTCTCGAAAAGTGTTTGTACGTGGTATGGAAGATAAATTTTCTGTAGTGACCATTGATGGTGCTCGTCAAGAAGGTCAGCTCTTCCACCACTCAGGCGACCAAGCGATTGATCCTGCGATGCTTAAACGCGCCGAAATTGAACTCGGTGGCAACTCTGCGCTATCTGGCTCAGGTGCGATCAACGGTTCGTTTAGCTACGAGACGAAAGATCCGAGCGACCTTCTTAAGCCAGGTGAAAGCATTGGCGCTCGAGTAAAAACAAGCTACCAAACGGCTTACGAGCGCTTTGCAACTAACGTGGCTGTGTACGCAAAAGTGAACGACAAACTGCAGTTCATGGGTATTGCTAACTACTCAGAAGATGGTGACCTGCATATTCCCGATCAGAAAGCGGTAACCTCAAAGCAGGGTGAGCTGAAGTCTGGATTAGCTAAGGTTGTTTTCATCCCAAATGATGCTAACGAATTCAAATTAACATTCAACCGATACAGTGATGGCGGTAAGCGTCAGCTTTCTGGTGAGAAGGCCGGTGCACTGTATGCTGACGACGAGCACAACTACCACTCTCTAAACCGTGATACAGTGAGTCTGCAGCACGAATACGATGCAGGCAGTGATTTGGTTCATCTGAAAACTAACGTCTACTACAACCGTCAGTACATGGATCGTGACGCGCTTGTTGACACTGCTTGGGACAAAGACGCGAACGGCGATTGGATTAAAGACGGTACAATTGCTATTCCTGATCGTGAATACAACGTGACGACCATTGGTGGTGACATTCGTAACATTTCTTGGGTTGGTGAGCATGAGCTTACTTACGGCCTTGATGGTTACAAAGCTGAACAATGGATTGATGCTGGAGATGGCGTTTACCAAAGCGGTTCAAAGCAAGGCGAAACCAAGAAGTACGGTATGGATGGCGGCACGGTTACAGCGTACGGCCTTTACGTGCAAGATATGTATGAATTCAGTGATTTCCGTTTAACCACAGGTCTGCGTTACGACGTTCATAAGCTGGGTGGCGTATACACGGGTGATTTCGACCAGCTGTCTCCAAAGTTCAAGGGGGAATACCAAACCACGGACAACCTAAAACTTCGTCTTGGTTACGGTCGTTTGTTTAAAGGTGCATCACTGCCAGAAACGCTAACGATGAAAGCGGCATCCGATGTTGACCAGTCTGATACTAAGGCGATGACAGGTAATAACTACGAAGCAGGTTTTGATTACGAACTGACAAGCTTACTTGCGGCGGATTACGCCATTCTAGGTTTCACGGCTTACACCTACAACCTTGATAATCAAATGCACCCAACCAAGAACAACTCAACATTAGCTAACCAGTATGATGTTGAAGTGTGGGGTGTTGAAACGGTATTAAGCTATCAGCTAGATGCGCTAAGTGTTTATGCTAACCACTCGTACTCCGATGGTGACCAAAAGAATCTGAAAAATGATAAAACGAGCCACATGAATAAGACGGGCATTCACAACTTCAAGGCAGGTTTTAACTACAGCCTAAACAGTGAGTTTGTGTTTGGTTGGGATTCTCGCTTTGTGCCTGGTAACGACTACACGGACGAAGATGGTAAACAGATCAAACGTGCAGGCTTCGGCACACACAACATTTGGGCGGCTTACACGCCAACATTTGCTAAAGATCTAGAGATGAACCTTGGTGTTGATAACTTGTTTGATAAGAAATACGCAGAGCATACTGGCTTTGGTATCTCTTGGGGTTCAGATAAGTACACCAGCTACGAAGCCGGTCGTAACTTCAAAGCCTCAATCGCTTATAGCTTCTAGTCCACTCTTTACTGCAAGTCATTCTAGAAATAGAAGTTAATCAGTATAAGCGACATGTTTCGCCTTAACTGAAACCAAAAAAAGCCTTAGTTCAGACTAAGGCTTTTCTAGTTTCTAATTACTGGTTTTTTAAATCATTGATTTATAATTGATATATTTCTAACGGTGAGATTTTTAGCGATTGAGCTTGTAACGTCGAACTAAGACACCGCTTCGTAGCGAATATCTTGCAGATTAAAGCCTAAATCGATGTCTGTTTTGAGTGCAGAAACGAGTTTACATACGCGAGCCGATTCAATATGCTCATCGAACTTCTTGCGATACTTTTTCGGTAAGTCTTCAGCTAAGAATGCCGCTTCAATATCTGGATACGTGGTTAGGATCTCTTTGGCAGCTTTTGGGCCAACGCCTGGGATCCCCGGAACTTGGCTTGAACTTACACCTGTTAATCCCCAGTAATCTGCCAGTTGTTCAGGCTTCACGCCAAACTCAGCTTCAATGAAGGGCTTATCTAACCAACGATGTTGGAAGTAATCACGGATCTGTAGCGTTGGTGACAGTAGTTGGCAGTAGCCTTTATCAGTAGAAATGATCGTGACCTTTTCGCCATGGTCAGCGACTTTCTTCGCGAGTGTTGCGACTAGATCATCCGCTTCATCGCCGTCTGAAAGTAATGAATCAATACCCAGCTCCCACCATGCTTGTTGAATCGCATCGAGCCCTTTCATTAAAGGCTCTGGCATTGGCTTGCGGTTTTGCTTGTAGGCAGGCAGTACCTCAGCTCGCCAGCCTCGATCTTGTAGATGATGATCAAATACCGCGATGATGTGCGTGGGTTGTGATTCGTTTAGGATTCGGTTGAGTGTACGAGCCGTTGTGGTGATGGTTCTTGCAATATCGGTGGGATCCGGCTGAACAGAGTGCACGCGTCGGATGAGGTTTAAGGCATCGATAATAACAAGATGGATAGACATAAGTTTCCACTAAATAGGCAATAAAAAAGGGGCTGCTAGCCCCTTATAGTAACGTATCACTTGGTGAGTTGAAACGTTAGCGACGTAAACGCCATAACCTGATTAACTTTAGACCTGCCAATTGGTTATCACTGCATTGGTTATCACTGAGTTGGTTACCAGTGAATGAGTGTCATTAATTACTGGGTGCGATCTTATAGCAAGGAACATAATCCGTACCGCCCGGCAGTTTCATTCGATGCTGTTCAACAAAGTCATTCAGCAGTTGATCCATTTTGGTCATCAGCTCTTTGTCCCCATCAATGATGAATGGACCATGTTCCTCGATTTCAAGAATACCCTCAGCTTTGACATTACCCGCGACAATGCCTGAGAACGCTTTACGTAAATTAGCGGCTAGGCTCTCTGTTTTCTGATCCATATGTAGGTCGAGTGCCGCCATAGACTCATGCGTAGGGTCGAATGGCAGTTGGAACTCAGGCTCAATATGCAGTGACCAGTTATAACTGTATGCATCACCTGTCTCTTTACGATGAGATCGAACATCTGGCATTGCTTGCTTCATGATTTTCGCAGCGCGTGCTGGGTCATCAATGACGATCTCATAGTGTTTTTGCGCATCAGGCCCTAAGGTTTCACCGATGAACTTATCAATCGAACGGAAGTAAGCCTCACTCTCTTTTGAACCTGTTAAAACAATCGGCATGGGTTGATCGACATTATTAGGGTGCATCATGATCCCTAATATATACAGCAGCTCTTCGGCCGTGCCGGGTCCTCCAGGGAAAATAATGATGCCATGGGCCATACGCACGAACGCTTCAAGACGCTTCTCGATGTCTGGCATTATCACCAGTTCATTCACGATTGGATTTGGTGGCTCAGCTGCAATGATCGAAGGCTC
The DNA here is from genome assembly GCF_030409755.1 of Vibrio lentus. Taxonomy (NCBI): domain Bacteria; kingdom Pseudomonadati; phylum Pseudomonadota; class Gammaproteobacteria; order Vibrionales; family Vibrionaceae; genus Vibrio; species Vibrio lentus. The sequence goes on along the minus strand of NZ_JAUFQE010000002.1, from coordinate 2,304,685 downwards.
TGTTAGCCCTAAGTAACGATGATCAGTATAGCGCTGCTTAGCGTGACCAATAGCTGCGCCTTTCATCGGACCTTCCATTGCTCCCGGTCCACAACCGGTACAGATGTTCAGTTCACGCAGGCCTAATTCATTACCCACTTCGCGAGTGTATTGGTATTCGGTGGCGTTAATCGAGTGGCCACCCCAACACACGATCAGGTTAGGCTCAATGCCGGGAGTGAGTGCACCAGCGTTTCTTAAAATCCCAAAAACGAGGTTGGTGATGTGAGTGGCGTTAGTCAGGTTGAGTCGTTGGTTGTCTGCTAAATGCATGTTGACGTAAACAATGTCACGCAGCACTGAAAATAGGTGTTCTTGAATACCCTTAATGATTTCACCGTCGACAAAAGCATGCTCCGGTGGGTTACTGAGTTCGAGCTTGATACCACGCTCACGGCGTACGACCTCAACATCAAACGATTGATACTTGTCGAGCAACTCTTTGGAGTTGTCGGTGTGGCTACCAGAGTTGAGTACCGCTAACGTACAGTTACGATACAGTTGGTACAGATCACTAGACGCGGTTTTCTTAAGACGCTCAACTTCAAGTTGAGAGAGTAAATCCATGCTACCGGCTGGGCTGATATGAGTGATCATAATGCCTCCTTGTTGAAAAGAGCAGGGGGACGTTGAAGTGACCCTCTGGCTCGAGAGTGAGAAGCAAACGTTGAAAGTGTTTGGTTAAAGGTGAGAGAGTTAACCAGACGAAACGGTTACGACAGCGTTGCTTAATGACTTAGTTAGAATGGCTTACGAGCCTATATACAGATGCTTAAGTACGTATACACATTTTCTTAAGTTCATATATACACTGATTCTTAATTTCATATACAAAGACTTAAAAGCTTATATACGCATTGCTTGTCAAAAATGCTTGTTAAGCGAATGTTAATCATTAGCTTAGCAAACATTGAGGGAATTGGTATGTGATAAGTATTTGAAAAAATGAAATAAATTAAACGATGAGCAGGCTTAGTGCCAAATGAGTTGGTTGGTACCACGTTGTTTTGCTTTATTTAGCGTCTTATTTAATCGCTCTAGCACTTCTTCTGGTGTGTCTGATTCTTTAAACTGAGTACTTGCCGCACACAGAGTAATGGTGATCTGTTGGTCGCGAAATTTAAAAGGTAAGCGACTTACTTGAGCCTGAATGTTCTGAATCACCTGATGGCAATATTCATCCGTTTGTTCAGGAAGTAATAAGACGAACTCCTCACCAGAAAAACGAGCCACAGTATCAGTAATACCGACCTCTTTGGTGATGGTTCTTGCGATGATTTTAAGGGCTTTATCACCCGCGGTATAACCAAAGCTATCGTTAATGGCTTTGAAGTTATCGATGTCTAGCAGTACAACGCGTAGTGAGTGTTGTGCGCGGATCCAACGACGATATTCAAGCTCTAAGCGGTCGGTAAAGGCGGTACGATTGTAGACCTTAGTGAGTGGGTCAAGCAGCATACGCTGAGCCTGATCCTCAAGACGTTTTCTGTAGTCTTGGGTCACTTCGTAGAGAGAGTCTAGTTGAGTCTTTCCATAACTCATTCGTTCGATCAAAGCTTGTTCTTTCTGCTCTGCATGATTGAGTCGCTCTGACAGAGAAGCTATCTCGCTAAGAAGCGGATTAATCGACTGCTTCAAGACAGTAATATCAGTGGCTTTCTCAACCGAGTTTTGACTTTTGACGACAAGGTCGCTTAACTCTGAGTTAAGGCCTTGGCGGTGCTCAAAATAGCTTTGGCTTTGATCGGTATTTTGGTCTGCAGTTTTGATGCTGGAAGAGAGTGAAGCATTGAGCTGATCGATAAACTGTTCAGATTTCTTACGCTCTAGATTGGTGCCTTCAATAACCAGTTTGAGGATCTGAAGTGACAGTTCAAGTAGGTTTTGTGTTGAAACACCCAATAGGAGCTTTGCTCGAATATCGATAAGCGAGTCACCTGATTCACCCTCAAAGTCGAGTTCGGTGATCAAGTGTTGTAATTCTGTGGAAAGGTCCGAAAGTAATTCTTGCTCAGGAGATTGAGCTGTATCGCCAAAATGAGTGCGAGAGTTGTTCGCCATAATCTTTATGGCACGCTCATAAATACTGAGAAGCTTCATGGCGTGGTCGACTTTCTGACTGCCATTGCATTCGGAGAAGCTAAGTAAGTTTCGTAGTTCGCGTTTCAACTGCGCTGGAAGACCAGTAATGCGTTGTAGCGTTTCACCACTGTGCTTAATGCTATCGTCCAGATATCCGTTCTGTTTATCCATAGCCAACGTTTTCTGCTTAAGCATCCTTTCTAGTACTGCCAGTTTTGGGATCATTGAGCTAATGTCTTTTTGCTTTTCTAGCTCTTCCCGCAAAGCAATAAGGTTTTCATCTAAATGTTCGTTACTTCCAACGCACGCGTCACTTAATGATGTAACGATACGCTTTAGAACTTTCTGCTCTCTAATAAACTTGAACGAAGTGTCTCTCTGTGTCAAACGAACTTGTTCCAACTGAACTTTCAGCTGGTGGAGTTGCGCGTGAATGTCTTGTTCGAGAATGCCCATAGATGTATTAATTAGCGCCGAGTAGACCGATCACGATCGTTTAGATGAAATTCCATTGCATCGATAATAACAAAACTAAAAATAAGGTCACGAGTTGCAGGTCTCAACCGCTCGCAAATCAGTCATCTTTTAGCATTTTTTTGATGTTGTCCTCATTCTGGTAGGACGATTGTATTTTTATTAACCCTTGATTAATCGCATGTTTACAAGCTTCTCTTATGTTACCTGTTGCAAGGCTTGCTGCGGGCGCATTATCAATGGCTTTGAGATATACCCACTGACTGCTTCGCTCTTTAAGGCTGATTTCACGAGCTAGGTTCGTCGACATCAATAAAACATCCAACAGCTCTTGGTCATTAATAGCGGTGTAAGCTCTAGGCAAGAACGGGTAGTCAGCGATACCCATACGAATTGTTCGGTTGATATTACGCTTCGGTTCAAAGTCGGTAATCCAAGATTGTATCTTTTTAAACATCGTCTCTGGTGATGAATCTCGGTCTGAGTTAGGTTCGATGTAAAGCAGGTTCGCGTCTGAGAAGTGATAGACACGAGCAGGGCCCTCAAGCTTCTCTTTCAAGAATTCACCAAAAGCATCTTCTAACTCTAAACCCGCTTTATAACCATTCTGCGTATACATGTTACGTAGGAAAGGTAAATCAATCATCACGAAGCGGAGGCGATCATTCAATGGTTCATAGATTAGCTCGCCAAGTTGCCATTGCTCGAAGGTTTGGCTGGTTTGTTCTAGCGAGTTGGACAGCTTGGCATTCAGCATTCTGAGGTTTGGGAGCTTAGATCGTGAGTGCGTAAACAGGTCTGTTCGTAGTGAGTCGACTTCTTTGGCTAAGGTTTGAATGAGGTAGCCACGGCGAAGCACAAAGAAGAACAGAATAATACTGAACAAGAATAGGGCGAACGATATCTTTTGGAATTTGCGATGCTCTAGTTTGTACTTTTCTAGCTCTTGCGCTTGGCCTGCGTAGTGCAGGGTTTGTTCGGCAAACTCTTTCTGTTGGCGGAATGCGTCTTCACCAACACGGTTGAGTTTTTGCTGTTCCAAAGAGACCAGGCTGTTGTACTGCTTAAGGTTAGCTAATGCTTGTTGCGGACGACCTGCTTGCTCATAACCCAAAGAGAGTAAGTAGTACGAACGCTGCGAAAGGCGCATGTTCTCTATCTGACGTGAGATCTCAAGCGCACGTGTCGCATGCTTTATCACATCTTCGCTCTCTTGCAGGTGATAAGCCAATCCTGCCGATAACAGTGCAGCACGACCTTCCAGCTTTGGAATGTCCGTATATTCCAGCAGCTCAAGAGCACGGGTTAGGTATTGCTCGGCTAGAGGGTAGTTATATAGGCGCAGATAGGTTGCCGATAAACTTAGACGAATATCAATGACTTGGTGGATATCTCGGTCAGTACTCTCGTGATCAAGGACGTTGAAGAAATGCACGAGGGCAAGGTTGTATTTACCTTGGAAGAAGTACACATCACCCATCTTCTTGAGCACTTGTGCTAAGACGGGTGAATTTTCGAAGTTGTCATAAAAATCAGCGGCTTGAGAAAGGTGTTCTAGCGCTTTATCTAGGACTTGTCGCTCGAAGAAAAGCTGTGCAAGCAGGCGGTTTACTTTAGCCAAGCGCGAGCTTAGGTTGCCTTCCACTGATTTCCAGTAGCCATACAACAATTCAGAAAGCGCGTGGTTATATTCTTTGTGGGTTAGGTAAAACTCACCAACAGAGATATGGTAATCGATCGTGACTTTTTCAGAGTAGCGCTGATCTAGGAACGTTTTAGCTTCTTGGTAGTACTTTTCGGCTTCGTCGATTTTGTTTTCATAAGAGGCGATCTCCGCCTTCAACATGATCAATCGATAGGTGATGCCTTCTGTTAGACGCAGCGTTTTGTTGATTGATTCTAGGTTCGCTTCAATACTGGCGAGTTCATTTTTTGCTTTCGTCGACTTTTTATCGCTGAGCCAAAGCAATCTAACTTTCAGTATCTGTAGATCAAGCGTTAGGTATTCAAGCTTATAAGTTTTCGCCAGTTCTGAGGCTTCTTCAATGTGCTGAATAGCAGTGTGAGTATGGCCAAGGTTGTATTCAGCTTTGGCTAAGATTTTGTAGGCATCGATACTGCTGTTTGGCGTTCGAATGGAAGAATCAGTTTCTTCGCGAGAAATAGCTGATGGGCTTTTCTCACGTTGATCAGAAAGGACACGCAGCGTTAGGTAACTGTTGGCCATTTGTTTTGCTTGGCTCGGCTCAATCTCTACAAGGTTGTTAGCCTCGTTGAGCAACGCCGACGAGTAGACCGACGCATTGACCGATGTACTGAAGCTTAAAATAAATAGACTAACAACGTATAACCAACGCATTTCAATGTCCCTTTAAAGATTGGATAGGTTCAAATAAGAGTAAGTGCTTTGCGCCTGATTATTGGCGAGCCATACGCTTATTGTGGCTTGGTCTATCTTGCTCTGTTGAACGGTATGGGTTGATATCCAGACCACCACGACGCGTGTAACGTGCGAACACGGTTAGCTTCGATGGGCCACAGTATTTCATGATATCAGTGAAGATACGTTCAACACATTGTTCGTGGAATTCATTGTGCTCACGGAAAGAAACTAAATAGCGTAGCAGAGCTTCACGGTCAATTTGCTTACCTGAATATGCGATCTCAACGCTGCCCCAGTCTGGCTGATTAGTGATCAAGCAGTTCGACTTCAATAGATGGCTGTGCAGTGTTTCTTCAACATCTTGCTCGCCAGCAGCCCCTTCAAGCAGTGACGCTTCAAAGTCGTAACTAGTGATTTGGATGTCTTGGTTATCGATACAGTCGCCTTCCATCGTTACGATAGGCTGGTTGGTGTAATCGGTTACTGAGTTTACATTCACTATCACCGTTTCGCCTGCACATGCAGACAAATCTTGGGTCAGGCGCTCAGTGACTTGGTCCCAGTTTTCAAATTGAGTCTGGTTGTAGCTGTTCAAGTACAGCTTGAAAGATTTTGATTCAATTAAATTTGGGCTGGTTGCAGGGATGAAAACTTCACCCACAGCCACTTGTGGTAGGCCGTTGCTGTTTAGCCACGAAAGTTCGTACATCGTCCAAATATCATGGCCAACAAAAGGCAGGTCACCGTTTAGCGCAAGGTCATCACGATTCAGGCTACGAGGTACTGGTTGCAATAAACTTGCATCGTATTGGTTAGAGTACTCAGTTTTTTGGCCTAGGGTTAAACCCGCTAGCTCTTTTGCGTCAGAATATTTGCTCATACTTTCGTTTCAAATTCGATTAGAATGGGGTCGATTTTACTGAATCCCCATTACCCTGTCATTAAGTCATCGCTTAATCGGCTCGGAAAGGGCTCGGATTCTATTTATTATTTTGTGTTTAGGAGATTTTCATGACTCAACGTGCTCAAGACGCACTACTTTCTTTTAGTCAGCGATACGTTGACGCGTGGCAACTGCAACACCAAAGTTTACCTCGCAATGAGGAGTTGGTGGATATTGTGTCGCCTTGCGTAGAAGAAAAGAGCGGCGATGCCGTGTTATGGAAAAACTATCCACGTGAGCAATTTGCTGATTTCACTAACGTTGAAACAGGTATCGAGTTGACGCTGCATGAAGACATCAAAACTTTCTACGGCGCACAATACAGCGCAGATATGAACGCGACTTTTGATGGTAATGAACTGACTTTATTGCAAATTTGGAGTGATGATGACTTCGAATGCCTGCAAGAAAACATCTTAGGTCACTTAGTGACCCAACGTCGTTTGAAGTTAAAGCCAACGGTTTTCATCGCAGCGACTGATGCTGAACTGGATGTTATCTCGATCTGTAATCTGACGGGCAACGTGATCCTAGAGCGCTTAGGCACCAAAAATCGTGATGTATTAGCCGAGACATTGGCAGAATTTTTAGAAAAGTTACAACCAGCGGTATAAATAGATGTACGTACTAGAACTTCAATTTGAGTGTTTTGATAACACAACGGTAAGCGCTGTCGATAAGGCGGTTAATGGCTTAATGGATGCACTTCGTTATAACGGGCAAGTGTTAGGGCGTGAGTTTCCAATCGTGATGGGTGACGGTGAATTCTATGTTCGCGTTGTGTGCCCAGAGCAAGATAGCTTACACCCACGTAATCACTCAGATTTCGTAAAAGTGTGTTTTGATCGCTTGTCTAACGCGAGCTTACTTACGCCTAAAATGCGTTTGCTTGGCCGAGATCTTAACTCCGAAGAAGTGGCAGAAGATGAAGCGCCGAGCTGGCAAGTGTTGTACACGACGTTCGTGCATACCTGTTCACCGCTGCGCAGTGGTGACAGCTTGTTGCCTATTCCTTTATATCGCAACCCTCCGACATTTAATGGCGACCATAAAGCCGTGCTGAAATGGCAAACAGAATGGCAAGCCTGTGATGAAGTTCAAATGGGTGGTGGTTGTCGTGCTGAACACGCAACTCTAACCGAGATCAGTGATACCAAAAGCGTATTGTTCAAACGCGGCTGGGGTTTAAGAGGGCGCATTGAGTACCTCACTAAGATCCCAACGTATTACTACTTATACCGTGTGGGCGGCATTAGCTTAAAAGCTGAAAAAGAGCGTAAATGCCCACAATGTGGTGGTGAATGGCTGTTAGATGCGCCGATCCACGACATTTTCTATTTCAAGTGTGACGATTGCCGCTTGGTGTCGAACATCTCTTGGGATCATATTAAGTAACCCACTTAGCTCTATTCTAGATTCAGAGTATCGAAGTATGAGCCAATACTTCGATACTTGTTCCTCTGCTTTTCTCCCTGTTAGCTTCCCGTTTCTTTCTCTTTTTATTCCTTAATCTTGAGCGTTTATCAGTATTGGGAGAACCCATCTTGTTGAACGAATTTTGCACTTTAATACGTCCATTCTGTGTTTTATCTCTCGCTCTGTAGTCCTTAAGTATTCACCAAAATAATTCCACGCCCATCAACTTTTGATCATTTCAATAGTTAACTGGATCACAGTAATCAACCAGTTCTCTTTCAATTTATATTCCTCTCAATATAAATGGGATCGATCCCATGGGAATGTTCCCATTTATAAAAATAACGTAATTCTAGATCTTAAAGGAATGGACGATGAAACTGTTACCTATTGCTGCTGCACTCTCTACTGCTTTACTTGCTCCTAATTTATACGCTGATGAAACCACGCCATTGGAATTCAATGGCTACATGCGCGGCGGCGTTGGCCTGAGTAATGAAGGCGGTTCAAATAGCAAATGGGAGGTGAGTAAAGTTGGCCGACTTGGCAACGAAAATGACCTGTATGGCGAGTTTGGTTTTAAGAAAGAGGTGTATGCCGAGGACGACGTTTCATTTCTAGTTGATTCCATGTTGTCGTACTGGCAAGGCCAAGATGAGAACGCCGCGGATAAAAGCGTTGATGTGGTGCAATTGAATGTTCAGGCGGTCGGGCTATTTGAAGATAAGGACATTGGAATTTGGGCGGGTGAACGTTACTACCAACGTCATGATGTACACATCGTTGATAACTACTACTGGGATGTAAGTGGTATTGGTGCCGGCGTAGAGCACATCAATATGGGCCCAGGTAAATTATCGGTCGCATTGATTCAAGACACCGTTACGGGTGATGTATTTGATGGCAAAGAAACCACAGCCATGATTGCAGACGTGCGCTATGCAGGGATCCCACTGTGGAATAATGCGGACCTTGAGGTCGGCATTGATATGAACTTCGCCAATGAAAAGCAAGGTCAAACGGTCGATGCGGATGACAGCGTCATGCTAACGGCAAGCTTGAATCAAAATCTTACAGGTGGCTTCAACAAAACGATTCTCCAAGTTGCTAACTCTGGCTATGCCGAGCAGATGACAACCTTTGGTACCGGTAAGGGCATCGTGCGTGATGCAAACAATAATGACGCAGAAGGCTTCCGATTGATTAACTGGGGTGTGCTTGCGATTGGTGAGAATATCGAGTTTGGCCACACTGTTCGTTATGCCATGTCGACGGGGGTTGGTGCGAATAATAGCAATGATGATTCTTTCAGTGCTGTCATTCGTCCGCTTTACAAGTGGGACAAGCGTATGCGTACCATTCTTGAAATTGGTGGCTTTGTTGAAACCATTAATAATCAAGATGGGGCGGGTGGCAAATTCACAATCGCTCAAGCTTGGGTTCCACAAGTAGGTTTCTGGTCTCGTCCTGAATTCCGTATCTTTGCGACTTACCTAAACGATGCTGAAAATGACAATGCCTTCGGTGAAGGTAAAAACAGTGAAATGAGCGTTGGTATGCAAGTGGAAGCTTGGTGGTAAGTCGAACTTTCTTGTAAATCCTAACCAATAAAAAGGGGCTGACGTTATGTCAGCCCCTTCGGGTATCTATAGATTGCTGTCGTTTAGTTGATTACCAACCTTTAACTACGCCACCTTGGAAGATATCAGAAGCAGCGTTGTACACTTCTTCAGTTTGGTAAGCTTTAACGAAGTTCTGTACGTTTTCAGCGTTTAGGTTATCTTCACGAGAAACGATTAGGTTTACGTATGGAGAATCTTTGTCTTCAACGAAGATACCGTCTTTTTGCGGAGTCAGGTTGATAGAGCTCGCGTAAGTTGTGTTGATGATAGACAGTGCTACATCATCAAGAGAGCGTGGCAGTTGTGCTGCGTCTAGTTCAACAATTGTTAGGTTCTTAGGGTTCTTAACGATGTCACGAACTGTTGCTAGAAGACCTGCACCTTCACGAAGCTCAAGAAGACCTTGTTGCTCAAGAAGAAGTAGAGAACGACCTAGGTTTGTTGGATCGTTTGGTACCGCAATACGAGCACCATCTTGGATTTCGTCTACAGATTTCACTTCTTTAGAGTAACCCGCAATTGGGTAAACAAACGTGTTACCAGCAATAGTTAGCTTGTAGCCACGGTCAGCTACTTGCTGATCTAGGTACGGTGCGTGTTGGAATGCGTTGATGTCGATAGAACCGTCATCCAGTGCCGCGTTTGGTGTTACGTAATCTGTGAAAGTCACTAGTTCAACATCTAGGCCGTACTGCTCTTTTGCTACTTTAGCTGCAACTTCAGCAACCTGTGCTTCAGCACCTGCCATTACGCCAACTTTTACTTTAGAAGTGTCGACTTCTTTGTCACCACAACCTGCTAGTACTAGCGCTGATGCCGCTGCCGCGATAGTAAGTAAACCTTTAAGGTTAAATTTCATAATAATCTCCTTTTAATAAATCTATTTAATTTGGTTCAGACGACTTTGAGTTTGGTTTGTAAGTCGTTATCTGTGATCAACACGGCGAACTAATGAATCACCGATTGATTGAATAATTTGTACCAGCACAATCAACATCACTACCGTCACAGCCATGATAGTCACATCATAACGGTGGAATCCGTAACGAATCGCGACATCACCTAAGCCGCCACCACCAACAGTTCCTGCCATTGCTGAGTAGCTCACCAGCGTCACTAATGTAATCGTTACTGAGTTGATGATAGTCGGTAGTGCTTCAGGAAGCAGAACCTTATTGATGATTTGTGTTGGTGTTGCGCCCATTGATTGAGCCGCTTCCACTAGACCTGTTGGTACTTCAAGTAGCGCACTTTCAATAAGTCGAGCTACGAATGGGATAGCGCCAATCGTCAGCGGAACAATCGCGGCGGTTGTACCTATGAAGGTACCAATCAGCATCTTAGTTAGTGGGATAATAGCAACCATCAATACTAAGAAAGGCACTGAACGGCCCACGTTCACAACCGCACCGAGAATTTTGTTTAGCTTGGTGTTCTCTAACAGACCACCTTTTTTAGTCGTATGTAGAATCACGCCTAATGGGATACCGACAGCGAAGCCAACAATGCCCGCGACAGCAACCATGTAAAGGGTTTCGCCTGTTGCGCCTAATAGAAGGTTACCGTTAAGGCTGATCCAGTCAGCAATCTCGTTGAAACTAAAGGACATAGCCAAGTACCTCTACTTTTACATTGTTGTCGCGTAGGAATTGAATAGCAGCATTATCATCGGCTTCATTACCGAACAGTTCAGCAACCATCATGCCGAACTTAACGCCGCCTGCGTAATCCAGGTCTGAGCTTAAGATGCTGACATCGATGTTGAACTTACGTGCGATTTGCGTCATCAGCGGAGCATCGACCGTTGCGCCAGTAAACTCAAGGCGTACCAGCGGGTAGCTGCTGTTTACGCGAGTCTCTTGCAAGCGTGCTTGGTAATCCTCAGGAATCGTTAGATCCAAGGTTGAGCGAATAAATTGATGTGCCAGTTCTGTCTTAGGGTGTGCAAAGATGTCACCGACAGTCCCTTTCTCTACCAATTCACCACCGCCAATGATCGCCACTTCGTGACAAATGCTTTTCACTACATCCATTTCATGAGTAATAAGCAGGATAGTGATGTTCAGCTTGCGGTTGATTTCACGTAGTAGCTCAAGAATAGATTGAGTAGTCGCAGGATCGAGTGCACTGGTCGCTTCATCACATAACAATACTTTCGGGTCAGAGGCCAGTGCGCGAGCAATCGCAACACGCTGCTTTTGACCGCCACTCAAGTTGGCTGGGTAGGTGTCACGCTTGTCTGATAGACCAACAAGTTCAAGTAGCTCACTCACTTTTGCTTCAATCGCTGCTTTATCTTTACCAGCAAGCTCTAAAGGCAGTGCTACATTGTTAAATACGGTACGAGAAGACAGCAGGTTGAAGTGCTGGAAGATCATGCCGATGTTACGACGCGCTTCGCTGAGTTCTGATTTGCTGAGTGTTGTTAGGTCAATACCGTCAACAATCACTTCACCAGACGTTGGAGCTTCCAACATGTTTACACAGCGGATTAGGGTACTTTTGCCTGCACCTGAAGAGCCGATGACTCCAAAGATTTGACCTTGAGGAATGTGGAGGTTGATATCAATTAAGGCATTGATTTCTTTAGTGCCTTGATAAAAAACCTTGTTGACTTGATTCACTTTAATCATAGGGAAACTCGTGCAGGTAAAACAGAATAATATATCGATAGCTCGTTCGATTTACAGATGATGCTATGGTGTTCTATGATCTAAGTCAATAGATATTTTTACGTCTAGACGGCTAAACGTCGATCGTGTTGCTAGGGTAGAAACAAATCGTTAACGAACGCAAAACTAAATAGATAGTGATGAAGCAAATAAAGCGTGTAATAATTAATGATTAATAGAGAGTTGATAGAGAACTGAATTTTGTCTAAACCGGCTGTTTTTTTAGATCGTGATGGTGTGATTAATGTTGATCACGGCTACGTACATGATGAGCATGACTTTGAATACATCGATGGTGTGTTTGAAGCGGCGAAAGCGTTTAAAGATATGGGCTATTTATTGGTACTTGTGACCAACCAATCTGGTATTGCTCGTGGCAAGTTTAGCGAAGATCGTTTTCTTTCTTTGACGCAGTGGATGGATTGGAACTTTGTCGATAATGGCGTTGAGTTAGATGGTATCTATTACTGTCCTCATCACCCTGAACACGCCATTGGCGACTACAAGCAAGATTGTGAATGTCGCAAGCCGAAACCAGGCATGTTCATTTCTGCTCGTGACTTTCTGAAAATTGATATGGCGAACTCTGTCATGATCGGCGATAAAGCTGAAGACATGATGGCAGCAGAAGCCGCTGGTGTTGGTACCCGAGTGTTGGTGAGAACCGGTAAACCCGTAACTGAAAAGGGTGAGGCACTTGCTAGTGTCGTCCTGGACAGCATTAAAGATGTACCCGCACATTTGAAAGGCTAAACACAGACCTATCGCTCAGTATGCAAATGAGTGTTGTCCACCATATTTGCCCACTATATAAAGATGAGGAACGAAGTATGAAAGCTATGTTAGTAGCATCTCTATGTTCAGTTGCATTAGTCGGGTGCTCTAAATCAGCAGCTCCTGAGACTGAGAGCGCAGCATCGGATAATCAATTCGTGACTTATCAATGTGAGTCTGACGTTTCGTTTGAAGTGGCTTACCTTGATAATGAAAAAGCGGTATTACGTCTCCCTGAGAATGAATACCGTCTGACTCAAGTTCCAGCAGGTTCAGGAACGAAATACATCTTAGATGATGGAACCTCTGAACTGATTAACAGTGTCACTTTACGTACTAAAGGTGACAACGCACGTCTAGAACTTGGTCGTGTCGTCTATCGAAATTGCCAAAAGTAAGTCATAGTAGTTGCTAGGATTTACAAACAGTTAAGTGAGGGATTACGCCCTCACTTTTTCTTCTTTTCCCTTTAACGTTAGACTTTTTATGAGCAAAAAACTCACTATTCTCGATATTGCTAAGCTGTCCGGTGTTGGTAAGTCAACCGTATCTCGCGTTCTGACCAATGATCCAAAAGTAAAACCTGAAACCCGTGAAAGGGTGGAAAGAGTAATTCAAGAATCTGGGTACACGCCTTCAAAGTCTGCGCAGTCGATGCGTGGTGGCAGCCAAAAAGTCATCGGTGTCATCATCTCTCGTCTGGATTCTCCTTCTGAAAACAAAGCAGTTAGCACTATGTTGGCTGAGTTGTATCGAGCGGATTACGATGTCGTGATCATGGAAAGCCAGCTAGATAGAGAAAAAGCCAATGAGCATCTTCAGGTTCTTAAGCGCCGCAATGTAGACGGCATAATCGTGTTTGGTTTTACTGATTGCGATATTCCTGCAATCGAAGCTTGGGAACACAAAGCGGTTGTGATTGCTCTGGATACCGAGAACGTGACGTCGATTAACTATGACAACCAACAGGTGATCAATAGTGCATTAGCGCATCTATCGGATCAGGGGATCTCTGATGTTGGTTTCATTGGCGTTGATCCTAGCGATAAATCAACCGGTGAACTGCGTCTTAAGGCTTATCTCGAGTGGTGTGAAAACACAGGCTCAGTTGCCAACTATCGTACTGGTCAACTTCATCATGAAAGTGCTTATCAGTTGGTGGATGAGGTGCTCGCTCCTGCGACTCAAGCGATTGTTTGTGCCAGTGACACATTGGCTCTTGGCGTCATCAAACGTCTGCAAGAGCTGCAACGTGAAGATGTGGTGGTGACCGGTGTTGGTGGCAATGATCTTCTCTCTTTCTTGTTCCCGCGAGTATTTAGCATTGACCCTGGGTATCAGTCTGCGGGCAAGTTGGCCGCTAATCTATTGATCTCTCAGCTTTTAGGCAATGCAGAGATCTCTCATCACACTCAATCACCTATTCTATAATCCACTCAATCAAGCGAAATTGAACCGCTTAGATTAAAATTAGAGTGTGATCTCTTTCAATTAATGGGACTGTTCCCATTTTAATTTATCATTCATGTGGGCATTATAATAATCGTAATTGGGAATGTTCCCATAAATCTGAATCCGAGTGGTTATAGCTGCATGGTTTAGATGAGTAATTGAATGAAACCAGGGTGGGGTAGTATGAGTAAGATAGCGAAGCAAGACGTTGCGCGTCTTATCGAGTTAGTCGGTGGCAAAGAGAATATTGCGAGTGTCAGCCATTGTCTGACTCGACTGCGTTTTGTATTGAATGATACAGAAAAAGCGAACAAAGCAGAATTAGAGAAGCTTAAGCTGGTAAAAGGTTGCTTTACTAACGCAGGTCAATTCCAAGTGGTTATTGGCACCGAGGTTGATGAGGTGTACGCACTTCTTATTGAGCAAACTGGTAAAGATGCATCATCAAAAGATGAGGCGAAGTTGGCTGCTCGTCAAAATATGAATTTCCTTGAGCGTGGTATCTCCCATTTAGCCGAAATTTTCGTACCACTGCTACCTGCCATTATTACTGGTGGTTTGATTCTTGGTTTCCGTAATGTGATTGGCGACATTCGCATGTTCGACGGCAAAACCTTGGTTGAGATCAGCCAGTTCTGGGCAACCGTTCATTCTTTCTTATGGTTGATTGGCGAAGCGATTTTCTTCTTCCTACCAGTTGGTGTGTGTTGGGCAACGGTTAAGAAACTTGGTGGAACCCCTATTTTGGGCATCACGCTCGGTGTGACCTTGGTTTCCCCACAACTGATGAACGCTTACATGATAGGTAAATCGGTACCAGAGGTGTGGGACTTTGGTTTGTTCGTGATTGAGAAAGTCGGTTATCAAGCTCAGGTGATCCCTGCGATGTTAGCGGGTGTGGCTCTGGCCTTCATTGAGACTAACCTTAAGCGCATTGTACCTTCTTATCTGTATCTTGTTGTCGTGCCATTTGTCTCGATTATCTTGTCTGTGATTCTGGCTCACGCCTTTATTGGTCCATTCGGGCGTATGTTGGGCGATGGTGTGGCATTCGCTGCCAAAGTGGCAATGACAGGTGACTTCGCGATTCTTGGTTCAGTGGTCTTTGGCTTCCTATACGCACCGTTGGTTATTACAGGTATTCACCACACAACCAACGCTGTGGATCTACAACTGATGCAAGACTTAGGTGGCACACCAATCTGGCCTTTGATTGCTTTATCAAACATTGCACAAGCTTCCGCGGTTGTCGGCATCATCATTTTGAGTAAGCGCGAAGGCGAACGAGACATCTCGGTACCTGCGGCAATCTCTGCGTACTTAGGTGTGACGGAACCAGCGATGTACGGCATCAACCTTAAATACAAATTCCCAATGCTGAGCGCAATGATCGGCAGTGCCGCAGCGGCTGCAATCTGTGGTAGTGCAGGTGTGATGGCGAATGGTATCGGTGTTGGTGGCTTACCGGGCATCTTATCGATTCAACCTCAATATTGGTCGATTTACTTAGTCGCGATGCTGGTGGCGGTTGTACTGCCGATAACGTTGACATTGTTCTTCTATAAACGAGCACAGATGAAAGGCGAGCTAGAAACCGCCAACGCGTAATGCATTTAACAAGCGATGATTCAATTGAGTCATCGCTTTTCTCTTAGTTATAACGGCTATTCGACCATGTAAGCATGGTGATTTTTTATTTATATTTTCTGGTAAGTGAGTGTTAGAGATGGCGATGACTGAACATGATGAAAGCTGGTGGAAAACCGCAACCATCTATCAAATCTACCCAAAGAGCTTTTGTGACAGTGGCAGCAAAGGTACTGGCGATATCAAAGGGATCATTTCGAAACTGGATTACCTTAAACATTTGAGTGTGGATGCGATTTGGTTAACCCCAGTTTACGCGTCACCTATGATCGACAATGGTTACGATATTTCAGACTATTACTCGATTAACCCTCAATTCGGAACCATGGAAGACTTCGACTTATTATTGTCTGAAGCGCACCAGCGTGGCATCCGCATCGTGATGGATATTGTCGTCAATCATACTTCAACAGAGCATGCATGGTTTCAGTCTGCATTGGGTGACAAAAACAGCCCATACCGCGACTACTACATCTGGAAAGATCCAGTGAACGGTCAAGCACCAACTAACTGGCAGTCTAAGTTTGGTGGTAATGCTTGGGAAATGGATGAGGCCACTGGGCAATATTTCTTACATTTATTTGCGAAAGAACAGGCCGACCTGAATTGGGAGAACCCAGTTGTACGCGAAGAAGTAAAAGACGTTATCAGCTTCTGGGCTGAGAAGGGCGTTGATGGTTTTCGCTTAGACGTGATTAACCTGATTTCAAAGCAGCAAGATTTCCCGAATGATGATATTGGTGATGGTCGCCGTTTCTATACCGATGGCCCACGTGTGCATGAATATTTGAAAGAGATCAGTGAAGCGGTATTCCAGAAGTACGGCAGCGTGACGGTTGGTGAGATGTCTTCAACGACACTGGAACATTGTCAGCAGTACTCAAATATTGATAACAGCGAACTGTCGATGGTGTTTAACTTCCACCACCTTAAGGTTGATTACACCAATGGTGAGAAGTGGACCAATGCACCATTTGATTTCTTACAGCTCAAGTCGATCTTCAATCATTGGCAAACCGGTTTGAACGGCAAAGGGTGGGGAGCGCTATTTTGGTGTAACCATGACCAACCAAGAGTCGTGAGCCGCTTAGGTAACGATCAACAATATCGCGTTGAATCAGCCAAGATGCTTGCCGCCTCGGTTCACATGATGCAAGGCACACCTTATATCTATCAAGGTGAAGAGATTGGCATGACCAACCCGGGTTACACCGAGATCAGCCAGTATCGTGATGTAGAGAGCACCAATATGTACGACATCATGGTGAACCGTGATGGTGTGGCTCATCAAGATATGATGACGATCTTAGCGCAGAAATCTCGTGATAACTCCCGTACACCAATGCAATGGAATAGTGAGACGTACGCTGGCTTTTCGCTAGCACAGCCATGGTTAGATGTTGCGAATAACTACACTGAGATCAACGCTGAGCAAGCGCTCGAAGATAAAGGCTCTGTTTTCTATTTCTACAAGGCTTTGATTGAGTTACGTAAACAAGTACCGGTGATTACTCATGGTCGCTATCAAGACCTTCTGCCTGAGCACCCATCCATTTTTGCGTATGTTCGTGAGAGTGAAGGGCAAACTCTGCTGTGCATTAATAACTATTATGGCGAAGAAACCGAGTGCGTTTTACCTGAGCGTTTTGAGATGATGAAGGCTAAGAGCCTGTTATCCAATTATCAAGTGAGCGAGAGTTTAATTACGTCTCATCACCAAGTGCTACGACCTTACGAGACTCGTATTATCTTGATTGAAGATTAGCCTCGTTACTATTTCAATAAACCTAATTCTCAGTTCCCCCTAAAGATTTAGGTTTGAACAAAGGCTTTGGAGTGCTCCCAAAGCCTTTTTTATTGTTTGCGGTTAGCCCTCGGTTAAGCTTAGGTTTAGTTAACCTAGGTCAAGGCTAGCTAATCGAGGTCAGTCTTGCTGCTGATTCTTCGATATTAGATTGCTCTACAGACATCAAGTCAATTTGTTCAATTAAGCCGATGCTTGGGTTGAACCAGCGCTCCGATGATGTGCCAAACTCTGCTGAATCCATACCATTACATCCAATGTAGTAAGTGTTTTTTTCCGTAAGATTCGCAGCTTCGATGGATTTACCCGAAACAGTGAAACTCTTACGTACACCTGTTTCATTAATTTCTTGCTGCCAAGTAACTCGGCATGAAGCATCAGTTGGAAGGCTTGATACCCATGAGTGGTCTTCAAAGTCATTTAGCATGTTAGCGACTGCTTCGCCATCTAACGTCACTTGCAATGAAACGGCTTCTTCACTGATATCAATGATTGGATTGCTCTCTTTTACGTCAGCACCCTTTAAACGGAAAAGTGGGCTGCTGCGCATAACGGTTGTGATGTATTGGCTACCAATCAAGTAGGCATTGGTGAGCTCATGTAGACTGCGGTCGGGGCCTACAAAATAGATGCTACCGTCTTCTTGTGTACCTTCAACATTCGTTATGATGTCTTCAGAAACATAAAATTCGGTGGTGCCGTAATTGATGAGGTCATTGAGCACTTGAACTACCGCTTCATTGCCGGTCTCTTCTTCTAGCCCTGCAATAATGACTTCACCGCTTAAAGGTGTGAAGTTCATGGTCATCACACCTTCAGCCTGACCATCTTTGGTAAATGAGTAGCCCAATGTTGTTTCTGGTTTAGGGGCAAATGCAGAGTTCGCTATCGGGTAGTCAACCTGACTGCTTGGCCCTTTGTTACCACCTGTTGAACCAGAAGAAGAACCACCTCCGCCGCCACAACCATAAAGAACAAAGAGAGAAGCTGTTAGCAGCGTCATGGATTTTTTCATGTTGAACATTCCTAAAGTTGGAAGCCCTTGATGGGCTCGATGTTTTTAGGAATGCTATTGTTTGAAGAGTAAATAGGGCAAAAAACGAAGTTACATAAAATCTTAATTTATATTTAAGTTATTTATTTTAAAAGGTTTTTTATTTTGTCCTGAAATCTGTTGCCCAACAGCCGTGCAGTAATTAAGCATTAAGCTTTCCCACTGTTTTATGATCAGAGGCTCTTTAACGCTTAGCTTCAAGCTCTTCCAAGGTTGTAGGCAGGTCGATTTGGATTCAGGTTTAGATAGTCGAGCGAACAGATCTTCGGATGGAACCACTCTTAATAACGCAACCAGAGACTCCATGTAGTTCAGGCGGAACTTCTCCATGTTGCCTTGCTTATAAGCAATGTGAGAAACCATCATATAAACCAACGCATTTTCGATCGTAGAGTTTCCTGAGGTATTGGTCAGGAATTCTTTTGCGGTTTGTAGGTCTCTCAGTTTGAAATGAATGATACCAAGCCACAGTTTGAGCTCGTCCGGTAGTAACTTAAATCGAGTTTGAACAAGATTAGTAAAGGCAATGAGCTTCTTCTGATCCGTTTCAAATAGAGCAAGTTGTCGCGCAATCAGAGTTGAAGTCATGGTGTTGAGTTTGATGCCATCAAACGTGATGGTTTTTCCACTCAGCAATTCGCTGATTTCGTTGTTGTCGACTGACCATTCAGGAGGCAATGGTGCGGGCAGAGCAAAGTAGTTAGCTAACTCGCGGTTGATCTCCATAACGCTACTGCTGATATTATTAACATCAATAGAGTAAACCCCACCAAACGCTAGCTTCCCTGAGTTTGGGTAAATTAGGCTTATTTTAGCGATAAGACGTTTATCTACTTCTTGATCCTTCAGCTGGATATTAAGCAGGTAATCACTGGTACGCATGTTTTTGGCTCCCGGAAAGAAGGGAGAGCTATCTATAGGATCAAGGAAGTAGCTTGGCGCATCTTGATTGGCAAGATCGGTGTAGGCATATTCAATTTGCTGTTGAAGTAGCAACGCTTTTACGACTTTTCGGTATTTTCTGGAATTATCGCCAATGGCATCCAATCGATTCAGCAGAAGTTCGACCTTAGGAATCAATCGTTGGTCTCGTTCGACTTCGGAAGCTCGAGTCGAAGATTGCCAAAGCATATAACCCATTACCGCAGTGCTGATCAGCAAAGCCAAAGACACCACAACAAGCCAAGGGTTAACTGGATTGGAGCCGTCCCCTTTTTTACTGGTTGGAGGTTCTATTACGGCATCATCCGCTGCGGTATCAGGGGAGCCTGTGGCAAAGCTAATTGAGCTGGGGTTAAGGAAATAGCCCTTGCGCGGGTAAGTCACCAATATTTTGGTTGCGTCGCTATCAGGGAGATATTTTTGAAGTACTGAACGTAAGGTGCTGATTCGGTTAGTAAGAACATTTTTGGAAATGAAGTTACTTTGCCAGACAGATTCAATGATGTGCTCGGCAGCGAGCGGCTGACCAACGCTGGTAAGAAATAACTCTAAGAGCTCGATAGAACGAGGTTCTAAATCAATGACCTGCTCGTCGCAGCTTAAGACTCGTGTGTTGGGGTTGAATTCCAAGCCTTCAATATAAATAGAGGCTTGTTGGTCTTTGGCGCTAGAGAGGTAATCTTGCATAGAAAAGGCGATGGTTTATAAAACCTAAATTCTAGCTGTTTTTGTTATTAAAAACAGCTAGTAATTCATAGGGTGATTGGTATTAAGACGCGTAGTTCACGGAATAACGAGTCGGTTTGTGATTCATTGCCAATACGATGTTCAATACCGCGGTGCCTAATACAGAGACTGCAATCACCCAAGGCGATACGAAGAAGAAGGATGCAAACAGAATACAGGCATCAATGGCCATTTGGGTTTTGCCTACTGAGATACCGTAGCGATCTTGAATGAACAGACACAATACGTTGAAGCCACCCAAGCTTGAAC
The DNA here is from genome assembly GCF_030409755.1 of Vibrio lentus. Lineage (NCBI taxonomy): Bacteria > Pseudomonadati > Pseudomonadota > Gammaproteobacteria > Vibrionales > Vibrionaceae > Vibrio > Vibrio lentus. The sequence continues at coordinate 2,284,385 of NZ_JAUFQE010000002.1, read as the reverse complement.
GATGACGGAACAAGATCAACATGCCTAAGCCCATTAACAAGCCGCCAGCGACTGCACAGTAAATTTCATTATGAACGTCTAACGAAATCACCAAGTATAAATGGTCGGCAAATACAGACACTAAAGCTCCAGAGATGGCACTGCTTATTGCGAAGTGACGGCCAAATCGTTTCCATGCCAATAGATAGAATGGACAGTTCGCAATAAAGTACAGAATACCAAAGGTTACTGGCGTAAATTGACTCAAAAGCAGAGCTAAGCCAGTAGTGCCACCAGTAAGCAGGTTTGCTGACTGTAAAAAGAATACGCCTAACGCCACTAAAAACGTGCCAGTGAGGATTGCTACCCAATCTTCTTTGCGTGTGTGTTTTTCCATCGTTTTTATAATTACCTAACCAATAAAGGCGTGTATAGTAGAGAAAAACTTTAGCTTTCGGTAGCTAGAGGGGCAAAATTAAGGTAAACCTATGTAATCTGCGTTTTACAGGGTGTAAATCGTAAAATTGACAGTAAGCGTCATCTTTGGTTGGATATGCTTAATAACCATGATGAATCTTATATGTGATTATGAAAAAACTGCATGATAAAATTGCAATTAGCTCTTTATGACCTAGATCAAATTATGTAGAATGCGTCACATCAAAACGGTGACGGAAACGTTTGCTTTCGGTCGTTGTGTGGTTTTTTTGAAACTTTCAGTACAATCTGAGTCAGGAGATACAGATGCTTAAGCGTGACATGAACATTGCTGATTACGATGCGGATCTATTCGCAGCTATCCAAGAAGAAACTCTTCGTCAGGAAGAGCACATCGAACTTATCGCTTCAGAAAACTACACAAGCCCACGTGTAATGGAAGCTCAAGGTTCTCAACTTACAAACAAATACGCTGAAGGCTACCCAGGTAAGCGTTACTACGGTGGTTGTGAGTTCGTAGATAAAGTTGAAACACTAGCAATCGAACGTGCATGTGAACTATTTGGCGCGCAATACGCGAACGTACAGCCTCACTCAGGTTCTCAAGCGAACAACGCTGTATACATGGCACTACTAAACGCTGGCGATACAGTTCTTGGTATGAGCCTAGCGCACGGTGGTCACCTAACTCACGGTTCTCCAGTAAACTTCTCTGGTAAGCTTTACAACATCATTCCTTACGGTATCGATGAAGCGGGTCAAATCGATTACGAAGAGATGGAAGCGCTAGCTATCGAGCACAAGCCTAAGATGATCATCGGCGGTTTCTCAGCTTACTCTCAAGTTTGTGATTGGAAGCGCATGCGTGAAATCGCTGACAAAGTAGGCGCTTACTTCTTCGTAGATATGGCGCACGTTGCTGGTCTTATCGCTGCAGGTGTTTACCCTAACCCAGTTCCACACGCTCACGTTGTTACAACAACAACGCACAAAACGCTTGCTGGTCCTCGTGGTGGTCTTATCCTTTCTAACGAAGGTGAAGATCTTTACAAGAAGCTGAACTCAGCAGTATTCCCAGGCGGTCAAGGTGGCCCTCTAATGCACGTTATCGCCGGTAAAGCTGTAGCGTTCAAAGAAGCTCTTGAGCCAGAATTCAAAGAATACCAAGCTCGCGTAGTGGCTAACGCAAAAGCAATGGTTGCTGAATTCCTAGCACGCGGTTACAACATCGTTTCAGGTTCTACAGAGAACCACCTGTTCCTAGTTGACCTAATCGACAAAGACATCACAGGTAAAGAAGCAGATGCAGCACTAGGTTCAGCTAACATTACAGTTAACAAGAACTCAGTACCAAACGACCCGCGTAGCCCGTTCGTTACGTCTGGTATCCGTATCGGTTCTCCTTCTATTACTCGTCGTGGTTTCTCAGAAGCAGACGCGAAAGCTCTTGCTGGCTGGATGTGTGACATCCTTGATAACATGGGCGATGAGTCTGTTATCGAAGCGACAAAAGCAAAAGTATTAGAAATTTGTAAGCGTCTACCTGTTTACGCTTAATTTTTCTTCGTAGTAATTTGAACTTCGTTGTCGAGCATGCTCACTTACATCCGTAAGCTCCGCGTGCTCTCCTAGAATTTCAAACGACTACTGTGAAAATACTTTTAAAGGGGCTCATTGAGTCCCTTTTTGTTTTAGGGAAAGGTGCTGAAAACTCCGCGCCTTTTCCTTGAACTAAAGCTATTTGATTGAAAAATACGATTTGAAAGGCTCCTATCTAGGAGCCTTTTTTACGTTTGAAAGTTAGCTATCTGAGTAATTAAAGAGCGGGTAATAAAAAGGGCTAATGCTTTCACATTAACCCTTTGTTGTTTGTTGGCATCGGTTTTATTTTTTGATGCTGAGCAAGGTGCCTGACTTACATTTGAATGAGTAGTACTTACGGCTTTCATTGAACTTGCCTAGGCCTTCGCCATCACAGTAATCGATGTTGATATCACGCATCACTTCTAGCGTATCTTCGCTACTTAAAGCGAATTTAGAGCCGTCAGAGCAGACGATGCGTACTCTTTCATCATGACTTACTGAGTAGATATCGACTTCGGTATTACACAGCTCAAAAGAGGCTTCACGAAAGTTGTCTTGCTGAGTATTTGAAGCGCAACCAGCGGTGAGTGTGGCTGCAATAACGGCTAAAAGTCCAAGTCTTTTCATTGTTAATCCTTCGCTATCATCAAGTTGAATGATGAGGTTTATATGCTGTTTGAGGTAGCCTATACAACAATACGCTTTGATTCAAGGAGCGTTGGTTGACTCTAAGATATAAAAGTATAGGTGCAGACAGATAATTTATAACTGGCTTACTGCATGTTTAGTTACTACGTATCATCAACAAAAAAAGACCAACGCAGAGGTTGGTCTTTTATTAGGAAGCTTGTTTTCAATTATTATCGAAACTGTTTGGCTTCTGGAAGATACTCAAAACCAGCAGACGCGAGTTTAGCGATCAATGCGGCTTTATCGATTTCGTAGAAGTTGACCACTCGATCCAAATCACCACCGAAGTCGTCACGCAGTTTCATGTTGACGATGCTCATCAACATCACAGGATCCATCTTTTCAAAGTTAGCGAGGTTCATGTTAGTCCTCGAAATCTGAGATCAATAGGTTAGCTGCGGCAAATGCAGCGCGATCTCTTGCTTCTTTAGGAAGGGATTCATCCGCAGCAAGGTCATTCAATGTTTTTACAGCGCAAGTGATCGCTTTAGGGATATAGCCTTGGTCGCCACTGCCAATTTGAGAATACAGTTCACGCACCAAATCACAACAATCGTATACTTTCATTTTTATACCTAACCAAATGATAACTGGTCTCAATATACACATAGAGATAAGCAAAAACAAAGTGGATCTGATTAAGTTCAGAGTTAGTTTGTCCTTGCTCAATATCTCATTTTGTTGAGGCTCAATATATCACTCTGTCAGTTTGTAGATTAGCCTGATATTGACCGCTTAATTAGAGATCTGCTGTTCAAGCTGATAAGTCACTTCATCAGCAAGGTTAAGCTGCTTTGCTAACTCTTTGAGGTAAGCCTTTTCCATAAAGTTCTGCTCGTCGGCCACAATCAAAGAGGCTAAGTAGATCTCACTCGCTTGTTGAGGTGACGTTGCTAATTGAGCTATTTCGCTTGGATCGAGTGGCTTGTGCAATTCTTCCGACACCAATTTAGTCAGCTGATAATCTGCGCCCATGTTCTCGACGGCTTGTTCAATCTTAGCCATCTCTTCTTCATCAACATGCCCGTCGGCTTTGGACGCAGCAATCATCGATCTTAGAATCAGTACGCTATGGTTTGAATCGCTCTCATCAAATTGAGCTTGTTCGGTATTCGGTGTTTGGCCTTGTTTCGATTGGTAATCGTTGTAGACCTTATAAGCCAGAGCACCCAGTGCCGCTGCGCCACCAATCCCAGCTGCTTTCTTACCCATCTTCTTAGTCTTCTTAGATCCCATTAACGCACCTAAGAGTCCGCCGCCAACTGCGCCTGCGCCGAAGGCTCCAAGTGTGCTTTTACTGCTACTCTTGCCATTGCTGTTACTGCCTTTAGAGAGGCTACTTAAACTCGAAGATCCTTGGGAAAGCTTCTGAGTGCCTTGTTTAACGAGATCTGACTTAAGTGCTTGGTTAAGTAAGCTTTTGATATCCATCGATACCTCCAATGTAGATGTGCCTAAGAGTAGTTGAAACCAATATACGGATATAAAGATGAACAGGGGATTAACTTACGTTATTTACTCTGGTGATAAATAGAAGGGAGTTTGAAGAGAAACGACAGACACAAAAAAGGCCACCTAATGGTAGCCTTTCAATGTTTATCTATCAGCTTGCAAGCACAAGCAATCGGATTACTAAGCCAGCTGAGCTTTAAGGTGCTCGATAACCGTGTCCATTGCGATAGCTTCTTTATCACCTGTACGACGGTTTTTGTATTCGAAGTTACCTTCGTCCATGCTGCGATCACCGATAACGATAGTGTGAGGGATACCCACTAGCTCGATATCTTTAAACATAACACCTGGGCGTTCTTTACGGTCATCGAATAGTACTTCGATACCCATAGCCGTTAATTCAGCGTATAGCTTCTCAGCTGCTTCTTTAACGCGCTCAGATTTGTGCATGTTCATTGGTACGATAGCAACTTGGAACGGCGCTAGTGCGTCTGGCCAAGTGATACCGAACTTATCGTGGTTTTGTTCGATAGCTGATGCAACAACACGTGAAACACCGATACCGTAACAACCCATTTCTAGGATTACGCTCTTACCATCAGGACCAAGCACGTTACAGTTCATTGCTTTAGAGTAAGTATTACCTAGCTGGAAGATGTGACCAACTTCGATACCGCGCTTAAGTTGGATAGTACCTTGACCACATGGGCTAAGGTCACCTTCAACAACGTTACGTAGGTCTTCAACTTGAGCAAGCTCAACGTCACGACCCCAGTTAATACCGAAGTAGTGCTTACCGTCTACGTTTGCGCCAGCGCCGAAGTCGCTCATTACAGCAACAGAGCGGTCAACGATGAATGGTAGCTCTAGGCCAACAGGGCCAAGTGAACCAGGACCTGCACCAACAAGTGCACGGATTTCTTCTTCAGAGGCCATCTCTAGTGGAGAAGCAATCTGTGGAAGGTTTTCTGCTTTCACTTCGTTAAGCTCGTGGTCGCCACGGACGATTAGAGCAATGATATCTGCTTCTACTTCATCAGATGCTTTAACGAATAGAGTCTTAACTGTCTTCTCGATTGCTAGACCGTGTTGCTCTACAAGTTCTGCGATAGTTTTTGCGTTTGGCGTATCAACCAGTTCCATCTCTTGAGTTGGCGCTGCAACTTCTTCAGTAGGAGCTAGTGCTTCTGCTTTCTCGATGTTCGCTGCGTAATCAGATTCTGAAGAGAATGCGATTAGGTCTTCGCCGCTTTCAGCAAGAACGTGGAACTCTTGAGAGCCGCTGCCACCGATTGCGCCAGAGTCTGCCAATACTGGACGGTACTCAAGACCCATGCGGTCGAATGCTTTACAGTAAGCATCGTGCATCGCTTGGTAAGACTTTTCTAAGCCTTCTTTATCGATATCAAAGCTGTACGCATCCATCATAGAGAATTCACGTGCACGCATTACGCCAAAACGAGGGCGGCGTTCATCACGGAATTTAGTCTGGATTTGGTACAGATTTAGAGGAAGCTGTTTGTAAGAGCTGATCTCGTTACGTACTAGGCTCGTTACCACTTCTTCTGCTGTTGGGCTAAGAACAAACGGACGAGAATGACGGTCTGTGAAACGAAGTAGCTCAGGACCCATCTTTTCAGAACGGCCAGTCTCTTCCCAAAGCTCAAACGGTTGAACTACGGGCATCAAGATTTCAACGGCACCTGCATTATCGATCTCTTGGCGAACGATATTTTCGACTTTACGCAGTACACGTAGACCAGTAGGTAGCCAAGTATATAAACCTGAAGCTAGCTTACGGATCATACCTGCACGTAGCATCAGCTGGTGGCTGATAACTTCTGCGTCGTTTGGAGTCTCTTTCAGAGTAGAAAGAAGGTAGTTACTGGTACGCATTCTATGGTATCCGTTTCATCATTGATAAAAGAAAATTTGCTGTAGTTAGTGACGACAGCAAATCTGATATAGCCGCATATAATATCAGCCTATTTGGGATCTCAAAAGCGTTCAATGTCGGTAACATTGATGAAAAGCGTTTCAACAACGAATTTCACGTTAAGATCGAACAAATTTACCGCATATTCTTTACTGTCTGGCTTGCCTTTCTTATAGGCGGGTCGTGGATCTTGGCCTAACACTTCTTTGATCACCTGAATGATATGGCGCGCCTGCGGGTGACCAGACAGCTTACTTTGAGCTTGCTGCGAGAAGTTTACATCTAACACTTCAGGTTCATCGGCAGCAAACCCTCCTCGTGCATCGGGAATCGAATCCGAGTAGGGGATATAAGGTTTGATGTCGATGATAGGTGTGCCGTCAACGAGATCAACACTGCCCAAGTCCAACCAAGTTTGTCCCTTTTCTTGGGATACCCCTTTGAGTTCAACCGCAGACATGCCAATTCCATTCGGCCTAAAAGTGGCACGCGATGCGAATACACCAATGCGTTCATTCCCGCCAAGGCGAGGTGGTCTCACTGTTGGTTTCCAGCCTGCCTCAAGGTTCTTATCGAACAAAAACAACAACCACACATGGCTAAATTGTTCAATATCACGAACAGACTCAACACAATTCGCTGCGTCAGCCAGCCTGACTCTTGAGGTGGATGTTGGCACCAATCTAGGCTGCCTTGGTACCGCGAACTTCTCTTTATAGGGAGACTCTATAAAGCCAATAGGTTCAATGGAGTACATGAGTGGACGTTCTCTAATTACGATCTATGGCGGAAAAATATCATAAAATCGCTTGTTTTTCTTTTGATAATAATTATCATTTGATATGTTATAACGTATCAGTTTAATTATTTAGGGAAATACAATGAAACCGAATATCCACCCTGACTACCGCACAGTGGTGTTCCACGACACCAGCGTTGATGAGTACTTCTTAATCGGCTCTACGCTGAAAACAGACCGCACTATCGAATGGGAAGATGGCAATACTTACCCTTATTTCACGATTGAAGTGTCTGCAAAATCGCATCCTTTCTATACGGGTAAACAGAGAGTGCTACATAAAGAAGGGCGTGTTGCCAACTTTACTCGTCGCTTTGGTCAATTAGGTAAGGGAGCTAAATAATGAAAGTTGTTAAATCACTTAAAAGTGCGAAAAGCCGTCACCCAGATTGCCAGATCGTTAAGCGCAGAGGGCGTCATTATGTGATCTGCAAATCCAATCCAAGATTTAAAGCGGTTCAAAAATAACCGTCAATATGATGTGACGCGTGTGTAAAAACGAGGGGAAAGTCAAACTTCATTCATTTGCCTGTTTTTCTTTTCCTTCGAGCGGAACCTTGGCCAATATCGAACTGCACTTTAGAGTATGGTGTGTTTTATTTTAATGTAAATCAATGAGTTATATAGGCAGTCATATTTGTAGTGAATGCTTGGTTGTGAATTATAAATCTAGATTTTGTATTTAATATAGATTTATTTGCTAATTAATTGTTCAAATAGAGTTAAAAATCGTCGTTTGTTACACATTTTGTAACATTTTGAATTTCTAATTGATAATTTTGTCGCGTACTCTGCGCTGGCAATTTGAACATTTTTGTCACAATTGCACAGGAATCACTACAAGGAGGGAACTGATGAGTTCATCAGCTTCAATAAAAAACAACTCGCCAAAGAAACCTATTTTTACCCGCTTTCTCGATGGCGTTGAATATTTGGGGAACCTTTTACCCCACCCAATCACTCTTTTCGCAATCTTCTGTGTCGCAATCCTAGTTTCTTCAGGAATTGCTGGTTACTTCGAAGTATCTGTAATGGATCCTCGCCCAGAAGGTGCTAGCGGTCGTGCTGCTGATGGCATGATCCACGTTGTAAGCTTACTTAATGCTGAAGGCTTACAGCTCATCGTAACTAATCTAGTTAAGAACTTTGTTGGCTTTGCGCCACTTGGTACCGTGCTTGTTGCAATGCTAGGTGTTGCGATTGCTGAACACTCAGGTCTATTATCTGCGGCAATGCGCGGCATGGTAATGGGCGCATCTCAGCGCATGGTTACTGTAACCGTGGTATTTGCCGGTATTATCTCTAACACGGCTTCAGAGCTAGGTTACGTAGTACTTATCCCTCTTGCAGCAATGCTTTTCCACTCATTGGGTCGTCACCCATTAGCAGGTCTAGCGGCAGCATTTGCTGGTGTATCTGGTGGTTATTCTGCAAACCTACTTATCGGTACGGTTGATCCACTGCTTTCTGGTATCACAGAAACAGCAGCACAAATGCTTGATCCATCTTACTCTGTTGGCCCTGAATCAAACTGGTACTTCATGTTTGTTTCGACCTTCTTTATCTCGATTGCCGGTGCATTGGTAACAGAGAAGATTGTTGAACCTAAGTTAGGTAAATACAACGATGAAGACGCATCTGAAGATCTTTCAAATGACTCGATGGGTAAACTTACTGCTATTGAGAAGAAAGGCCTTAAGCTAGCGGGTGTTGCTGTATTAATCGTGAGTGCACTTTTAGCTTGGACTGTGGTTCCTGCTGACGGTGTTCTGCGTTCAGAGGCAGGTACGATTTCAGGTTCTCCATTCCTGAAAAGTATCGTCGCGTTTATCTTTGTATTCTTTGCGATTCCTGGTTTTGTTTACGGCAAAGTTACTGGTTCAATGAAGAATGACCGTGATGTGATTAATGCAATGGCAACGTCTATGTCTTCAATGGGCATGTACATTGTTCTTGTATTCTTTGCTGCACAGTTTGTTGCTTTCTTTAAGTGGACTAACTTTGGTCAAGTGGTCGCTGTAGGCGGCGCAACATTCCTTCAGGATATCGGCCTAACGGGTCCAATGTTGTTCTTCGCATTTATCCTAATGTGTGGCTTCATTAACCTGATGATCGGTTCAGCTTCTGCACAGTGGGCAGTAACCGCGCCAATCTTCGTTCCAATGCTAATGCTAGTAGGCTACGCACCTGAAACGATTCAAGCGGCTTACCGTATCGGTGATTCAACAACCAACATCATTACACCAATGATGAGCTACTTCGGTCTTATTCTTGCCGTAGCAACTCGCTACATGAAGAACCTAGGTATCGGTACACTGATCGCGACAATGTTGCCTTACTCAATGGTATTCATGTTCGGTTGGAGCATCTTGTTCTACCTATGGGTATTCGTATTCGGTCTACCAGTAGGTCCAGGCGCTGCAACGTACTACACGCCTTAGTGAACAGTGATAGGCGAACATTTCAATTCGCTTATTAACTGAATAAAAGACGAGATACCAAAGAGCCTGCATCAATGCAGGCTCTTTTTGTTTGAGTCAATAAACTTACAATCCCGCAAACCTATAGGTAACGCCTAGTTCGAATGACCAGCCCACGTCTCGTTGTATCAACGCGCTGTCGCTGTCATGATGAATTAGGTCTGCTCGAGCGATACCAATCCAAGTTGACGTGAACTCATAAAGCCCGATTAACCCTGCTTGATAGACAAAGGTTGAGCCCGCATCAAACTGGTTTAGTCCCGAAGCTGATGACTCGGTGTTAGAAATACCATACAGGTGATTGGACAGTTTCTTGTCTCGATAATCGACTTCTAGGTAGGGCGTAATGGTGAATGGCTGCGTCCAGGTTTCTAACGTTCTGCCTAAGTGAAGCTGAACTTCGTAGCCATCATGTTCTGAAGTTACATCGTGTAAGTAGGTGAGGCGTGCGCCTACTGTTCCTAAGGTTATCCCCAGTTCTCCATTCCCATCTCTGTCTTGAATGCCGTTAGGTAGGTCAACGAAGGTGTCTGACACTTCAGCAAAGCGCCAATTTCCAGATAGCCCTACGTAAGGCAGCAGTTGCCAATTGGCTAAGCTACCATCGATAAAGCCTTTTGGACCTGAATAGAATAGGTTGGGTGTCGCGCCAAATTGAGGGGCACTTTTAGTCGAGAAAACACTTTCACCATAGGTGATGCTGCCTCCGATGATTCCGTACTCTTGATCAGCAAAGTGTTCATCGGCAAAGTCTTCATCAGCAAAAGAAAGTTGGGTGCTGCCAAAAACAATGGATAGCGAGAGGGCGATTCGACGAATCATAAGCAATACTCCGTTATTGTAATAAATATCAAGAACGGAGTATGTCGATTAAAATTTCATCTGGGCTATAGCGATGTAAGAGACGACGTCTAAAGCTGTCGCCATTAGAAAGCTGTGGTTAGCGCTTTGCTAATAGGCGATCGAGGTGGTTTGCGAACTCACGACGGTCGGTTTGAGAAAGGGTGCTTGGTCCGCCAGTTTGAATACCACTTGAACGCATAGTATCCATAAAGTCACGAATGTTGAGACGCGCTTTAATAGTCTCTTTGGTGTAAAGCTCGCCGCGAGAGCTTAAAGCAAGCGCACCTTTGGTGATCACTTCGTCAGCCAGAGGAATGTCAGAGGTAATCACCAGATCGCCGGGTTCAGTGCGTTTTACGATTTCATCATCTGCAATATCAAATCCGCTTGGGACTTGAATTGAGTGAATGTTGTTACGCTTGGGAACGGGAACCAAATGGTTCGCGACAAAGGTACATTCGACCCCTGTGCGTTCAGCTGCGCGTACGATTGTTTCTCGGATAACCTTGGGACAAGCGTCCGCATCAACCCATATCTTCATAGTGTTCTATTTCTCTGTTAGCTTATTTATCGGTCAACTCATTGCTCAGTTGCCTTATTGACCAGTTAACTTATTGATCAGTTAACTTGGCTTCTAGCGTGGCAACGCGAGCGGTAAGCTCAAGGATTTGCTTTTCCAGTTGGCTAACACGATCAAGTGCTGGCTCTTCTTGTGTCGCGACTTCCACTTTAGGTACGCGATTCGCACTTTTCCAGCTCTTGATGGTTGTAATCAAAGCTGGCATTGGAACGGATGTACTCATACGAGCTTTCACTAAAGCAACAGTTGGCTCTTTCCCTTGTGCTTGCAGTCCTTCAAGCACTGATTTCAACTCTTCAGACACATCTTTTGTCAGCATGTTGACCTCCATTTTTAGTATTCGGTCATTTTACTCGCTCCAGTGAATGATAGCGAATCATAAAACAGCCCATCGCGTGTGAGAGATCTCTTACAAAGGCTGTGAGATAACACAAATAGTTCTCTAGAGAGATTGATATGCATATGGCTAAGTTTTTGAATTTTAATTGTTTTATATAATTAACAACTTTATTGAATTCAAAATGTGATGCGAATCTATTGTCCGAAATCTTAAATCGCGTAAATTAAACCTTGTCGGAAGGATTCTGACACGGAACAGGAAAGCACCAAGGATTTGGTTATCTTCAGGATGAAGATTTGGTTACTTAGGATTGAGTAGTCAAGCATGGAGCGTAAGGACATTGTAGGGATACAGTCAGTTAACAGGAAGTTAGCTGCAACGGAATGACAATGGACACCTTTAGGATTTAAAGGGTTGGATTAGCATCAGGACGATGTAAAGGACACCGCTCACGGAACAAGTGATGTGCGCTAACTAGGATTGTTAGCTTTCAGGATGATTGGACACCGCTAGGACGGCGAAGTAAAGGAAAGAGCTGAAGGATTACAGCCACTATTATGGATGATGCATGGAGCATTAATTAGTAGCCGGACTGCTGCGAGTAAGACCCTAGCCCTGACACTTCGGTGTCGGGGCTTTTCTTTTCCTAAGGCTTTTTCTCTATCTAGGGGCTCTATTTAATTCAGGAGCTTTTATCTAAGCGCGCGACATCTGCTTTTCTGCTAATGGTCAACACAAGGAGTGTTTTATGACGATAGCAACCTCAAGAACGCTGTTGGTACCTTATACCGAACAGTTAGAACATGACTTTATCAAGTTGAATTGCTGCCCCATTAATCGTGCTGAAATGAATGGGCCGCATTCTATTGCCTCTGCAAAACACCTATTTCAAGAAATACTGAACGACAACGTCGGTTTTTGCCGAGCCATTATCCATAACCAAACCCGCGAATACCTCGGGCATTTGTTTGTTTCGTCTGAAGAAGGGAAGCATGAACTGGGATTTATTCTGGACAAGGAATTTTGGAATCAAGGCCTTGCTAGTGAAGTGCTAAAACCTTTCTTTAGTTTGGTTTGTTTTGAAGAACACCTAACGAATGTTGTCGCGACCGTTAATGTTGGTCATAACCCATCGATTAAGTTACTTGAAAAGTTAGGCTTTGCATTTAAAGAGACCAAACAAGATCAGTTTGGCCCTTATCATGAGTATAGTTATACCGCGTATTGCGACGTTACATTCTATGAGGCTGTAGCTCAAACCGCATAGAGCGAAAACCCACCATGGTCAGTTTTCCTTGGTACAGGTCATCACCTAACGCCGAAAATTCAAAATGGTACACAGTATGCCAGCGCCAAATGGTCGTGAGCTCATGGCGCATCTTAAGTTTATGACCGTTGAAGGCGACACTTAATAATTGTAGGTCGAGCTCTTTACACTTTCTCGCAATGGCAGCTTTCGCAAGCTCGGATTGCCTGCGCTGCTGCCAAAATAGAAAGCAAAAGAAGCACAGAAGCAAAATAGCCAATAAGTTATCTATCATTTAATCCATACTTCCTTTTAATCACTCTATTCCAATCGTAATTTTGAGCTTGTGTTAACGAGCTACAGATCTAGCTCGCTTTTGAGTTAGTCGTCAGTCAATTATTGAGACTTAGCCGCTTGTTGTAACTCAATCAATGCGTTTGCGAGCTCAGGTGATGGGTTCGAATTCAACAAGGGTAAAAATACCATTCTTAGTGTCGGAATCATCACTAAATCTGCAAATAACTGATTGAACAGGTTTTGATTACCCGTTTGTGCGAGACGTAACAAGAATTGCTCAGCAATCGCAGGGTCTTGTAGCGCATGCCAGCTGCGACCTGCTAAACCAATCAACACTTCTTGGTGGCTCAAGCGTGGACTAGCGAGAACTTGGTTAATGATGTTATTCGCGATCCCTTGTTCTGCACCGGAAAGGGCACGAACCAAAGCTGAAAGTAAGAACAAGTCAGGCTCTTTGCTTGCGATCTCATTCTCCGCAAGCTCTTGTAAGCGTTGCGCGAGTTTGTCATTGATTTGTGTATGCTCAAGCGCACCTAGCGTCGCGTATAGCGGTTCTGATGGCAGCTTATTGATGGCTTTGCGAATTGACACACCGTTTTGTTGGCTGCCTAGGCGAGCACACATATCAGTGATGCCTTGTAGTCCAACCGTTTTCCAGTTATCCCAACCAAGCTCACCCGTGAAGTAATGTTGAGCGTGCTCGTAATATTGGCTCGTCGCGAGGTCTAAACCTGCTCTTACTTGGCTATGGAATACGGCCATTTTGTCTTCAGAAGGCTTGAAGGTATAAGGGTTGTTTGACAGCTTTTGTTGTTGCTCTTCGCTGATATCACCGTTCAAACGCGTGCCCATTGCTTCGATAACAAACTTAAGAAAATTACCCACATCCCCTTGATGCAGTAAGCCTCTTTCATCGAGTTTGAATTTTAGGAACCAGATCCAAGGTTGCTTGTGTTCGTTCCAGTAGCTAATCGCTAAGTGAGCTTGTTTTTGAAGTGGAAACGGGTATGGCTGTTTCCCCTGCTCAACATCAGAGAATAGGGTGTTGTCGATCTTCTGGATACGGCGACCGAGGTCGTAGATATCGTATTGGCAACCGCTATTCTTTAGCAACTGAGTGAGCGTGTGAATCGTTTCCATAGTAATAAAGCTCCTAACTTTCTTTCCTAAATAGATGGTACTCTATGCCCCAATTTCAAGGTCACTAGATAAATAACTTGGTGAAAAATGACAGCAGCCACAAAGTTACCTCTTTTACTTCAACAATTAGAACAACAAATGCGCCAATGTTCTCTATGGAGTACTCTTCCGCCTTCGGATGAAGCTCTGGCGAGCGTTGAACCTTTCGCTATTGATTCACTACAACCTGAAGAGTGGTTGCAGTGGATCTTCATCGTTAAGATCAATGCAATGATGGATGCACAAATGAGCCTACCTAAAGGCTTTGCTATTCATCCTTATTTTGGTGAAGTGTGGAAAAATGAGGCAGAGAAAGCGGAATTGCTAGTGACGATTCTGAGCATTGATGAGGTATGCGCGTAATGTTAGAGATCATTTATCAAGATGAGTATTTTGTCGCGGTGAATAAGCCTGCGGGTATGCTAGTGCATCGCTCATGGTTGGATAAACACGAGACTCAGTTTGTGATGCAGACACTGCGTGACCAAATTGGTCAGCACGTCTTTCCTCTGCATCGTTTAGACCGACCTACATCTGGTGTGTTGGTGTTTGCACTGTCAAGTGAGGTTGCCTCTGAGGTGATGCCGATGTTCGCCAACCACGAGATGCAAAAAACCTATCATGCGATTGTGCGTGGGTGGATAGAAGAGGGCGATACGCTCGATTATGCGCTTAAGGTTGAACTGGATAAAATAGCCGATAAGTTCGCGAAAGAAGATAAAGAACCACAAGAAGCCGTCACCGTTTACGAGCCGTTAGCGAAAGTCGAAGTGCCGTATTCAACAGGCCGTTTTCCTACCAGTCGTTATTGCTTAATTGAGATGATGCCAAAGACAGGACGTAAACATCAACTGCGTCGTCATATGGCTCACCTAAGACACCCGATTGTAGGCGATACTTCACATGGTGATGGTAAACATAACCGATTGTTCCGTGACGATTTAGACTCGCACCGCCTGTTACTGCATGCTTCTGAATTGCGCTTCATCCATCCTTTCACTAAAAAAGAGTTAGTGATGAAGGCCAACCTAGATGAAACGTGGTTAAAGTTATTTGAAACCTTTGAGTGGGATACCAGCTTGGTGAATGCTGAAGCATGTTTGTCTAAGTAAACGCACACGTGTCTAGTCAACGTAGACAATAGAAAATAAAGGGCTGATAGTGATATCAGCCCTTTTTAATATCTGTGCAATTTGGACGGGTAACGAGTATTTAGTTATTAACCGTACATAGTGAACCGCGGGATCATTTTAGCTTTTCTAGATCCGCTTCGATCTCTGCGATCTTGCTCGATACCACTTTCTCTAGGTGACGCAAGTCAGTAAGAATTTTCTGTTTCACATCGACTTCTGCGGTTGGAATCGGCTTGGTGATCTTATTGAGCTCATCAATTACAAGTGTGAGATTACGGTTAATCTCGGTCACTTCTTTGTATTGATTGTTGCCACCGCTAACAAGCACACTTTTTACTTGTCGTGGATACTTAAACTTAACGCTTTTCGCGAACAGTTCGCCTTTCTGTTTACGGAAGTAAATCTTAAGAATATCTTTGTGAGCTTCTTGGCGAAGGGAGTAACGTTCAATCTGTTTAGGTTCGTGGATACCTAAGCCAGTGAGGTTTGGATACATAAGCGACCTCTAGTTTATGAATGTAATACTTTTATGTAATTGACTTGATCAATGTAGCAGCCTAACGACGAGCTAGATAGTTGATATATGGGAATTGATTGTAAGTTGTGGGCAAGATCGCTCTCTATCTTTACCCACACTTATCTGATTATTAGATTCTCTTTTTAGGGTGCAAGTTCCGAAACATGCTCAGTCAATCTTTCTCTTAGTGCTTGTTCCTGCTCTTCAGACAGCCTTCCTCCTGCTTCACTGGTCAGGATAAACAAATCCTCTGCACGTTCGCCGATGGTGGTAATTTTAGCGCCGTGCAAATTGATGTCTAACTCAGCAAAGGTTGCACCGACTTGAGCCAATAATCCCGGTGTGTCCAGTGCTCTGAGTTCCATCAAGGTGCGTTTCTTGCTCTTGGTCGGTAGGAATTCGACCAGAGTCTTTACCTTGAAGTGCTGTAGGTTACGTGGCGTTCTGCGTGTTCTAATTTTAGTTGGACGACCATCAGCCAGAACGTGAGTCAAATGCTTAGCCACAGCTTTGTGTCTCGCTTCATCAATCGCTTCACCGTGTTGATCGAGTACGATAAAGGTATCCAAAACATGACCATCTTTACTGACCATAACCTGCGCGTCATGAACGTTGAAGTTGCGTCTATCAAGCTCAGCTACAACGGTCGCAAAAAGTGCGGCTTGGTCTTTACAATAAACAAACACCTCAGTACCGCCACGCGTCGCTTTCTTGCTGATCAAAACTAACGGTTGGCTTGGGTCTTCTAGACGAAGTAAGTGCTCACAGTGCCAAGCGATTTGCTTGTGCGTGTGACGTAAGAAGTAATCGGCTTTGAAACGTTGCCAAAGCACTTCAATCTCACGAGCGGTGAAGCCCTCTTTACGCAGTAGAGCTGATGCCATCTGCTGATTGTGACGAATACGGTCTCTGACATCGACTGGGTTTTCTAAGCCGCGGCGTAGTGCTCGCTGTGTTGAGTGAAATAGCTCCGCTAACAGGGTGCGTTTCCAGCTGTTCCATAATTCAGGGTTAGTCGCACAGATGTCGGCGACAGTTAAGCACACAAGTAGCTCTAAAGATTCTTCATCGCGGACTTTTTTAGCAAACTCAGTGATGACATCAGGGTCGTAGATATCACGGCGTTGGGCGGTGACAGACATCAATAGGTGATTCTGAACGAGCCACGCGACTTGCTTTGCTTCTGGTTTTGATAACCCGTGTTCGATGCAGAACGAGTAAGCCTCAACTGCGCCAATTTCCGAATGGTCACCCCCACGGCCTTTGCCGATATCGTGGAAGATAGCGGCGAGGATCAGCAGCTCTTTTTTCTGAACTCGCGGATACACTTCACAACAAATTGGGTGCTTATCGTGGTTTTCAATTTGGTTAAAACGGTTGATGTGCTTGAGCAGACGAATACTGTGCTCATCTACGGTGTAAACGTGGAACAGATCAAACTGCATTTGACCAACAATCTGGCTCCACTGCGGTAAGTAAGCCGATAGCACGCCCAGTTTATGCATCAGGCTAAAAGCTTTGTGCAGTGCATTTGGGTGACGAACCAGGTCCATGAACTTGTCACGTGCTTCAGGAATGGTATGTAGAAATCGGTTCAATCGGCGACGTGCCGTACGCAGTTGTCGCAAGGTTGGCGGGCTAACCCCTTCGATGGAAGAGTCATTGGCGATATGGATAAACATATCGAGAATCGTTTCCGGACGAGCTTGGAATAGGGCTGGCTTACGGGCTTCGATCAGTGAGCCTCGACGTTGGAAGTCGTTGTCGAGAATCTCCGCTTCTTGCGTCTGACCACCGTTGATGATCGCTTGGTCAAACAGTTTAAGCAGCATCTTGTTGAGCTCTGCGACACGACGAAGTGTTCGGTAGAACTCCTTCATCATCATTTCTACGCCGCGATTGCCCTCACCAGTATAACCAAGGTGTTCGGCTACTTGAGCCTGATGCGCGAAGGTAAGACGGTTGTCGTAGCGGCGTAGTTCGATATGCAATGCAAAGCGAACGCGCCATAAGAAATCTTGGCATTCAACGAGCTCACGATATTCAGCATCGGTGAGGAATCCGTATTTGCTCATCTCCAATAAAGACGTTGCACCAAAGTGTCGACGTGCAACCCAACTCAGAGTATGGATGTCTCTTAATCCACCGGGTGTTGATTTGATGTCCGGTTCTAGATTGTAGGTGGTGTCGTGGTAGCGAGCATGACGCTCTCTTTGTTCTTGAATTTTGGCTTTGTAAAAGGTCTCACTTGGCCAAAATGAATCGGAATGAATCTTTAGTTTCAGCTCTTGGAAGGTGTCTTCGCTGCCACACAGTAAGCGCGACTCTTGCAAGTTAGTCGCAACCGTTAAATCGTCACTACCAATCTCAATACATTCAGCAATGGTACGCACTGCGTGGCCAACTTCGAGTCTCAAATCCCAAAGTAGCGTGATGAACTGACTGACTTTTTCACCAAGCGCTGGAGGCAGCGTCTTTTGCGATACGATTAAAATATCAATGTCGGATAACGGGTGCAGTTCGCCGCGACCATAACCACCCACAGCGACCAACGCGATATGAGGCAGTTTGCTAAATTCAAAATGATCCCATAATCGGTTGAGGAGCAAATCCATATATTCAGAGCGCAGCAACACTAAGTCTGTCACTGGGTGATGATTGAGAAATTCATCTTTCTGATACTGCGTGAAGATTTCGAGTTGGTTTTTTAATTCGCAGATTTCAATTTGTTCGTCATTGAACGTAATAGGGCATTGATAAGGCATAGTCTGCTATCCGTGCAAGCAAATGAGAGTATTTAACAATTTAACAGAAGGTGATGGAAAATCGAAATTACGCAGATAAAAAAATATCCCCGACAATGCGAGGATATTTTTAAAAGTCTGATGTATTCAGCTTGTTGAACTAAGCGTTCTTCATGATACGTGGAATCGTATCGTCGCTGCGTAGTGTTAGTACTTCACAACCTGTCTCAGTTACAACCAGTGTGTGTTCCCACTGTGCAGAGTTTTTGCTGTCTGCTGTGTACACTGTCCAGCTATCTTCGTCATCAAGACGGCAGCCAAACTTACCAGCATTGATCATTGGCTCGATTGTGAAACACATGCCAGCTTTCAGTACGGTACGGTCGCTGTTTTTGTAGTGAACCACTTGTGGATCTTCGTGGAATTCAGAACCGATGCCGTGGCCACAGTAATCTTTAACAATAGAGAACTTAGCGCGTGGGTTGTTCTTATTGTTTGTTTTGATGTACTTCTCGATAGCGGTACCGATTTGACCAAGCTGAACACCTGGTTTTACTTGGCGCATGCCTTCGTAAAGTGCTTCTTGAGCAACCATACATAGACGTTTGTTTGCTGGAGAAACTTCACCCACAAGGAACATCTTAGATGTGTCACCGTGGTACCCTTGTGGACGAGTGCTTAGATCTGCATTTTCGTCATCAGGAACAATCACAGTGATATCAACGTTTAGAATGTCGCCATCTTTCAATACTGCAGGTTTGAATTGACCTGTGCTACCAGTCTCATCTTGTGATGCTGGAATACCGTGACACACGATGTGGTTGATAGACGTACAGATTGACTTAGGGAAACCGTGGTAATCAAGTGGTGCTGAGTATGCGCCTCTTTCTAGAGCGTACTCATGACAGATCTTATTCAGTTCTTCTGTCGTTGTACCTACTTGGATATGAGGTTCAATCATCTCTAGAATTTCAGAAGCCAGCTTGCCGGCAACGCGCATTTTCTCGATTTCTTCAACAGTTTTAATTTTTACAGCCATTGCATATCTCTTAATTTGGTAGCACCTAAGTGTGCATATTGGGGCTATTCTAGCAGTGCAGCATTTTAGCGCAACATTCTGATACCCATATAATGCTGGTGGTTACTACTAAGCGTGATTGAATAGTGTTCAACTTTAAGCCGATAGCCTCTTGCGTTATTGGTACTATTTATAAGAGAAATACAGCATCAAAGATCAGTATAGCAACCGCCATTTTTATATTTTTTTCTAGCCATAGATGGACAAAATATGGTATAAAGCGCGCCGGACATCAGGACTGTTTTCTCCAATTGGCGAAACAAGCTTCGTGTCCACTAACTTATATCTTTAAATCACACACATTCCGACACATGTTCCGGGGTGCCTCAACAACACAGATAACGGCTGAAAAAGTGGTTAGTTGTTAGGGGTCGGATTCATGGGGAGTGTGGAGGCCTAACCCCATAGAGGATTTTAAAATGGCAACTGTATCAATGCGCGATATGCTTAAAGCTGGTGTTCACTTCGGTCACCAAACTCGTTACTGGAACCCAAAAATGAAGCCATTCATCTTTGGTGCTCGTAGCAAGGTTCATATCATCAACCTAGAAAAAACTGTACCAATGTTCAACGAAGCTCTAGCTGAAATTGCTAAAGTTGGCGAGAAGAAAGGTAAAGTTCTTTTTGTTGGTACTAAGCGCGCTGCATCTGAAGCTGTTAAAGAAGCTGCTATCAACAGCAACCAGTTCTACGTTAACAACCGCTGGTTAGGCGGTATGCTAACGAACTACAAAACTGTTCGTCAGTCTATCAAGCGTCTGAAAGAACTTGAAGCGCAAGCTCAAGACGGTACTTTCGACAAGCTTACTAAGAAAGAAGCTCTAATGCGTACTCGTGAAATGGAGAAGCTAGAGAAATCTCTTGGTGGTATCAAGAACATGGGCGGCCTTCCAGACGCTCTATTCGTTATCGATGCTGATCACGAACACATCGCAGTTAAAGAAGCAAACAACCTAGGTATCCCAGTTTACGCTGTAGTTGATACTAACTCTAACCCAGACGGCGTTGACTTCGTTATCCCAGGTAACGATGATGCAATCCGTGCAGTACAGCTTTACCTAAACGCTGCTGCAGACGCGGTTAAAGAAGGTCGTAACAAAGATGTTGCTGCTGTAGCTGCTGAAAAAGACGGTTTTGTAGAAGCTGAATAATAGCGGCTCTGAGCCATATTTAGTTCATATTAAGCGGTCATAATCGATGGCTTAACGGACTGAATACAGTCAATATCAGGGGCCCAATTAATTAGGCCCCTGTTTTTTATCTTTTTTAGAATTTACTAAGGAATAGAGAATGGCAACTGTAACTGCAGCTCTAGTTAAAGAACTTCGTGAACGCACTGCAGCGGGCATGATGGAATGTAAAAAAGCGCTTGTTGCTGCTGAAGGCGACATCGAGCTAGCAATTGAAAACATGCGTAAATCTGGCGCAGCGAAAGCAGCTAAAAAAGCTGGTAACGTTGCTGCAGAAGGCACAATCATCATTAAAGAAGAAGCTGGCGTTGCTGCTCTTCTTGAAGTGAACTGCCAAACTGATTTCGTAGCTAAAGATGCAGGTTTCCTTGCATTCGCTAACGAAGTTGCTGAAGCGGCTCTAGCTGAACGTCTAGACATCACTGCTCTTCAAGCTAAGTTTGAAGACGCACGTATCGCTCTAGTAACTAAGATCGGTGAGAACATCAGCATCCGTCGTGTTGAGCTTGTTGAAGGTGTTGCACTAGCTTCTTACCGTCACGGCGAGAAAATCGGTGTTGTTGTAGCTGGTGAAGGCGAAGCTGAAACGCTTAAGCACATCGCTATGCACGTTGCTGCTTCTAAGCCTGAGTACGTTAACCCATCTGACGTACCTGCTGACGTAGTAGAAAAAGAAAAAGCTGTTCAAGTAGAAATCGCTATGAACGAAGGCAAACCACAAGAGATCGCTGAGAAAATGGTTATCGGCCGTATGAAGAAATTCACGGGCGAAGTATCTCTTACTGGTCAAGCTTTCATCATGGAACCTAAGAAAACTGTTGCTGACATTCTTAAAGAGAAAGGCGCATCAGTTACTACCTTCGTTCGTTTAGAAGTTGGTGAAGGTATCGAGAAAGCTGCTGAAATGAGCTTCGCAGACGAAGTTGCAGCGGTACAACAAGGTTAATCCTTAGCGTATTGATTGAAAAAAAGACCGTGGCAAATGCTGCGGTCTTTTTATGAATAGTGAATTATTTTTGGCTTTTAGCTGTTATGAATGCGAACTGAGCTAATCAGTTTTTATCCATGACTGTTAATCATCAACTCTTTGGAAGGTAAACTCCATGACTACGAACCCTAAACCGGCGTATCAACGTATTCTGTTAAAACTTAGCGGTGAAGCACTACAAGGCGAAGAAGGTTTTGGTATTGACCCGACGATCCTTGATCGTATGGCTCAAGAAGTAAAAGAATTGGTTGAACTAGGTGTTCAAGTAGGTGTTGTTATCGGTGGCGGTAACCTTTTCCGTGGCGCAGGCCTTGCAGAAGCAGGTATGAACCGCGTTGTTGGTGACCACATGGGTATGCTTGCAACGGTAATGAACGGCCTTGCAATGCGTGACGCTCTACACCGTGCTTACGTAAACGCACGTGTAATGTCTGCAATCCCTCTTAAAGGTGTGTGTGACGATTACAACTGGGCAGATGCAATCAGCCAACTACGTCAAGGTCGCGTTGTGATCTTCTCTGCAGGTACTGGTAACCCATTCTTCACTACAGATTCTGCTGCGTGTCTACGTGGTATCGAAATCGAAGCTGACGTAGTTCTAAAAGCGACGAAAGTAGATGGTGTATTTACTGCTGACCCAGTAGCAAACCCAGACGCAGAGCTGTATGATACTTTGTCTTACAACACGATTCTTGAGAAAGAATTGAAAGTAATGGATTTGGCTGCATTTACGCTAGCACGTGATCACAAAATGCCAATCCGTGTATTTAACATGAATAAACCAGGCGCACTACGCCGCGTGGTTATGGGTGAAACTGAAGGTACATTAATCAGCGATGCTGACTAATTTTTCGGGCTTACTGAGGTTTACACTTTAGTAAGCTTATCCTTATCACTCCAAATAAAAAGCTTTCTTGAAGAAAGAACATAATCAAGGTGAAATTGTGATTAACGAAATCAAAAAAGACGCTCAAGAGCGCATGGTAAAAAGTGTTGATGCACTAAAAAACAGCCTGCAAAAGATTCGTACAGGTCGTGCACACCCGAGCTTACTTTCTGGTCTGACTGTTGAGTACTACGGTGCACCAACGCCTTTGACCCAAGTTGCTAACGTTATTGCTGAAGACGCACGTACTCTAGCGATCACTGTATTTGATAAAACACTGACGCCTCTTGTTGAAAAAGCAATCATGTCGTCTGACCTAGGCCTAAACCCTATGTCTGCTGGTACAGTTATCCGTGTTCCACTTCCACCGCTAACGGAAGAGCGTCGTAAAGACCTAGTTAAAATCGTTCGTGGCGAAGCTGAAGGTGGCCGTGTTGCTATCCGTAACATCCGTCGTGACGCGAATGGCGATCTTAAAGCACTTCTGAAAGACAAAGAAATTTCTGAAGATGAAGATCGTAAAGCACAAGACGAAATTCAAAAGCTAACTGACGTTGCTGTTAAGAACGTAGATGAAGTTCTAGCTACGAAAGAAAAAGAGTTGATGGAAGTTTAATTTCCCATATTCTTTACTTACTGGAAAAACGCTGTACTCACTGTTCAGCGTTTTTTTATGCTACTCTGTTCGACTATTAGAATTTGATTCACTCTTTTATGCATAATTCTCAAGCGTTCACAGACTCTCTTCCTAAACACATTGCTATCATTATGGATGGTAATGGCCGCTGGGCAAAAGCTCAGGGCAAGCCTCGCGTCTTTGGCCATAAAAACGGTGTTCAAGCCGTTCGAAAAACCATCTCTTCTGCTGCCAGACTTGGCATCAAAGCTGTTACACTTTTTGCATTTAGCAGCGAGAACTGGCGTCGACCAGAAGAAGAAGTCGGTATTTTGATGGAACTGTTTATCTCAGTCCTTTCTAGTGAAGTAAAAAAGCTTCATAAAAATAATCTACAACTTCGTGTTATTGGTGATAAAAGTCGTTTCAATGATCGACTACAAAAGAAGATAGAAGAAGCCGAGGCTTTGACTAACGCCAATACTGGTA
Source organism: Vibrio lentus (assembly GCF_030409755.1). NCBI lineage: Bacteria > Pseudomonadati > Pseudomonadota > Gammaproteobacteria > Vibrionales > Vibrionaceae > Vibrio > Vibrio lentus. The sequence continues at coordinate 2,260,901 of NZ_JAUFQE010000002.1, read as the reverse complement.
TGGTTATCAATATTGCGGCTAACTACGGCGGTAAGTGGGATATTCAGCAAGCAATGACCTCTATTGCTCAACAGGTAAAGTCTGGTGATATTAATGTAGAAGACATTGATGAAGCTATGATTACAAAGCACCTAACAATGTCTGATATTCCTGAAGTTGATCTGCTGATTCGCACCAGTGGTGAATGTCGCATTAGCAACTTTATGCTTTGGCAATTGGCTTACGCTGAAATGTATTTCACTGAACAATTCTGGCCAGACTTTAATGAAGACAGCTTAGTAGAAGCTGTGACTTGGTTTGTAAACCGTGAGCGTCGTTTTGGATGCACGGGTGAACAGATTAAAGCTCTGATGGATAGTTAATAAGGATTTTTTGGTTTGAAACAACGAATTATTACGGCGTTGATTTTGGCTCCCCTAGTTATTCTAGGTATTTTCGAGTTATCACTTCCCACATTTATACTTTCATTAGCGGTAATTACGCTATTAGGCTTTTGGGAGTGGACTCAGTTTGTTGAAAGCACATCGCGTTATTTAGCGTTGATTCCAACGGTTGTGGTGAGTGCTGCCAGTTTTGCTTTTATCCCTTTTGATGCATTTAGCCTTAATCACCTTTCTAGTGCTCACTACGCCATTCTTAGTATTGGTTCGATTTGGTGGGTGATAGCGAGTGGTATGGCGGTGACTTATCCTAAGTCTATGCCTGCATGGAAAGACTCTTCTATTCTTAGACACGGCTTTGGGCTACTTACTCTGCTGCCATTCTTTTGGAGTGTGGTGATTCTGCGCGCTAACGGTATCGATGCGGATCCTTATCATGGTGCAAAGCTAGTGATGTTTGTTTGCTTGCTCGTGTGGGCTGCAGATAGCGGCGCATACTTTTCAGGTAAGAGCTTTGGTAAGCGTAAAATGGCGCCAGCGGTAAGCCCAAATAAGACGATTGAAGGTCTTATTGGCGGTATTATTACTGCGGTGATCGTGGCTTGGATCTTTGCTGATTTGTTTGATATCCAGTTTACCAGTCCTCTTCACATGATTGTTATCACCCTCGTGACGGTTGTTATCTCTGTTCTTGGTGACCTTGTTGAAAGCATGTTTAAGCGTGTTTCCGGGGTCAAAGACAGCAGTAATCTGATTCCTGGTCATGGTGGTATACTTGATAGAATAGATAGCTTAACGGCTGCATTCCCTGTCTTTGCTCTGCTTTATTTAGCATTCTAATAAAAAGGGCAGTGATTCTGCCCTTTATTACATTTCTACGGTCATATGCGATGCGAAATCTAACTATCCTTGGTGCTACAGGCTCTATCGGTGCAAGTACACTGAAAGTGGTTGAGAAAAACCCGACGCTCTATTCAGTTGTCGCACTAGCAGCAGGTTCGAATGTCGACAAGATGTTGGCGTTAGTTGAAAAGTGGAACCCTAGCTACGTAGCTATGGCGTGCCCAGATGCAGCGTCTCGATTAGCTGAAATTTTGTCTGCCAGTCATCCTAAAACAGAGGTGCTATCTGGCCCTGAAGGGATGTGTCAGGTCGCTTCTTTAAAAGAAGTCGATACTGTGATGGCTGCGATTGTTGGAGCGGCAGGCTTGCTTCCTACTATGTCAGCAGTTAAAGCGGGCAAGCGTATCTTACTGGCTAACAAAGAAGCCTTAGTGATGTCAGGGCAGTTGTTCATCGACGCAGTCGAAAAATATGGCGCTGAGCTACTTCCTGTCGATAGTGAACACAATGCTATCTTTCAATGCCTACCGCAAAATGTACAAACCAATCTAGGTCGTTGTAATCTGGAAGAGAACGGTATCAACCATATTCTCTTGACGGGTTCTGGCGGTCCTTTCCGCTATACCGATGTTGCAGAGCTTGAATCCGTTACTCCAGAGCGTGCTATTGCGCACCCTAACTGGTCAATGGGACCTAAGATCTCTGTTGATTCAGCTACGATGATGAATAAAGGCTTAGAGTACATTGAGGCTAAGTGGTTATTTAATGCCTCTAAAGAGCAACTCAAAGTTATTATCCACCCTCAGTCTGTGATTCATTCTATGGTTCAGTACAAAGATGGCTCGGTACTGGCTCAAATGGGTGAACCTGATATGGCGACGCCAATTGCTTTGACCATGTCTTATCCTGATCGTACTGAAGCGGGCGTGAAGCCGTTGGACTTTACTAAGATTGGCGAGTTGACATTCTTAGAGCCTGATTTAACTCGTTACCCATGTTTGAGATTAGCGATCGAAGCATGCTACTTAGGTCAGCATGCGACAACAGCAATTAATGCGGCAAACGAAATTGCAGTCGATGCTTTCTTGAACAATCATGTGAAGTTTACCGATATTGCTATCATTAACGAGCATGTTATGAGCAAAGTATGTGAACAATATAACTCTGAGGGCTTAGATAGCTTGGAAAGCCTTCTTGAGCTCGATAATATGTCTCGTCAAATAGCCATTCAATTTATTAAAGAGCAGCTAGCATGAGTGGAATTCTGTGGAACTTCGCATCTTTTATTGTAGCGCTTGGCATTCTGGTTGCTGTTCACGAGTTTGGACATTTCTGGGTTGCTCGCCGTTGTGGTGTGAAAGTCGAAAAATTTTCGATTGGTTTTGGTAAATCAATCTGGAGCAAAGTTGGCCGTGATGGCACGGAATACAGCTTGTCAGTGATTCCATTAGGCGGCTACGTTAAAATGCTTGATGGTCGTGTTGACGACCTTTCTGACGAAGAGCAGCAATACGCTTTTGATAAGAAGCCGCTATGGAAACGAACAGCGATAGTGGGTGCAGGTCCTGCATTTAACTTTATCTTTGCGGTGTTCGCGTACTGGTTAGTATTTTTGATCGGCGTACCAGCGGTTAAACCGGTAATTGGAGAAGTCACTCCTCAATCTATCGTGGCACAAGCCGGAATTGAAAGTGGGATGGAACTTAAATCTATTTCAGGAATCAAAACCGCAGATTGGGAATCAGTAAACATGGGTTTGATATCACATATCGGTGATCAATCCATGACAGTAACGGTTTCTTCTCCTGATGATATTGGCTTTGAGCAACAAATGACATTGGACATTTCAGACTGGTCGTTTAACCCAGAAACTGAATCTGCAATGACAACGCTTGGTTTTAGACCGTATTCGCCAGAAATATCGACAACGCTCGCTCAAATTATTGAAGACGGTGCTGCATACTCTGCAGGATTCGAAGCGGGTGATAAAATTGTCGAAATTAATGAGCAACCTATTGAAAAGTGGCAATCGGTAGTTGAGTTAATTCGAGCGAATCCGGAAACCTCGATAAACGTCAACGTGTTGCGAAATGGTGTGAAGCAGCAATTGGTTCTTACTCCAAAAAGTCGAGAGCTTTCTGATGGTTCCACAATCGGCTATGCGGGTATTGCTCCAGAAGTCGCAGAATGGCCAGAAGATTATCGCTTTGAGTTACAATTTGGTGTAATTGAGTCTGTAGGAAAAGCATTTGATAAAACAGGTCAGATCATTGGTTTGACGCTGACAATGCTTAAAAAGCTCATCGTTGGTGATGTTGGCTTAAATAACCTAAGTGGCCCTATTTCGATTGCTAAAGGTGCAGGTACAACCGCCGATTATGGTCTGGTTTACTTCTTGGGCTTTTTGGCTCTGATCAGTGTTAACTTAGGTATCATTAATTTGGTTCCGCTGCCTATGCTTGATGGCGGACATTTGCTCTTTTTCGCTATTGAAGCCATTACTCGTAAACCCGTCCCTGAGAAAGTTCAGGAAATAGGGTATCGACTGGGAAGTGCAATTATCTTCTCTTTGATGGCTCTGGCAATATTTAACGATTTTACTCGTCTGTAAATGGTTTCTTACAGACATTGTTAGTAGCAAGGAATAATTAGAATAAGTATGGCGATTAAGCAAATTCTGTTCGCAAGTCTATTGGCCACTAGTGTGGCTGCGAACGGAGCACAAAACTTTGTAGTTCAAGATATTAAGATCGAAGGTTTACAGCGTGTTGCACTTGGTGCTGCTCTACTGAAAATGCCGGTGCGTATTGGCGATCAAGTAGAAGAAGGCGATGTATCTGAGATCATTCGTGCATTATATGCTTCAGGTAACTTTGAGGACGTTAAAGTACTGCGTGATGAAGGTGTTTTGATTGTTCAAGTAAAAGAACGACCAACTATCGCAAGCATTTCATTCTCGGGTAACAAAGCGATTAAAGAAGAGCAACTTCAACAGAACCTAGATGCATCTGGTGTTCGTGAAGGTGAAGCGCTTGATCGTACAACGCTGAGTAACATCGAGAAAGGTCTTGAAGATTTTTACTACAGCGTAGGTAAATACAACGCGACAGTAAAAGCGGTTGTGACTCCATTGCCACGTAACCGTTCTGACCTTAAGTTTGTGTTTACTGAAGGCGTATCTGCGAAGATTCAGCAAATTAACTTTATCGGAAACGAAGTCTATTCTGATGCTGAACTTCTTAGCCGTTTTAACCTAAACGTAGATGTTGCATGGTGGAATTTCCTTGCGGATGAAAAATACCAAAAGCAAGTTTTAGCGGGTGATATCGAAGCTCTGAAATCTTACTATCTTGATCGTGGTTATCTGAAGTTTAAGGTGGATTCGACACAAGTTGCGATCTCTCCAGACAAGAAAGGCGTTTACATCACGCTGGGTATTGATGAAGGCGAAGCATACACCGTTAAAGATGTCGCGTTTCGTGGTGAGCTAATTGGCCGTGAGGCTGACTTTGATGCATTAGTCCCATTTGAAGATGGCGATACGTACAACGGCTCTTCTGTAACTTCTTTAGAAGAAGGCGTTAAGCGAATTCTTGGTGAATCAGGTTATGCCTACCCACAAGTTCGTACTATTCCTGAATTCGATGATGAGACCAAAGAGGTTTCGCTTGTTATCAATGTAGAAGCGGGCAGCCGTATCTACGTTCGTGATATTCGCTTTACGGGTAACAACTCGACCAAAGATGAAGTTCTACGTCGTGAAATGCGTCAAATGGAAGGCAGCTGGCTTAACTCTCGATCGATTGATACTGGTAAGAGCCGACTTAACCGTTTAGGTTTCTTCGAAACGGTTGATGTACAGACAGTACGTGTTCCTGGTAGTGACGATCAAGTTGATTTGGTTTACAACGTAAAAGAAGCAAACTCAGGTAGCATCAACTTTGGTGTCGGCTACGGTACTGAATCGGGTGTGAGCTTCCAAGTTGGCCTACAACAAGACAACTTTGCTGGTTCTGGTAACCGTGTTGGCGTAAGTGCCATGATGAACGATTACCAAAAGAACGTGAGCTTGGACTACCGTGACCCATACTGGAACCTTGATGGTGTGAGTTTGGGCGGTAAGATCTTCTACAACGAGTTTGAAGCATCTGAAGCGGGTATCGTCGACTATACCAACCAAAGTTATGGTACGAGCCTAACATGGGGTTTCCCTGTGGATGAGCTTAACCGTATCGAATTTGGCGTAGGCTACACGCACAACAAGATCGGTAACGTTCCGACGTATATCCAAGTTGAACAGTTCGCGAGAAGTATTGACCAATATGGTGACGAACACATCCTAACCGATGACTTCGATATCAATATCTCTTGGACTCGTAACAATCTTAACCGTGGTTTCTTCCCTACAGAAGGTAACCACCAACGTGCTTTTGCTAAAATGACCGTACCGGGCTCTGATGCTAAGTACTTCAAAGCGCAGTACGATGTAAAACATTACATCCCGCTGACCAAAAAGCATGAGTTCACACTATTGATGCGTGGCCGATTAGGCTATGGTAATGGTTATGGTCAAACGGATGGTAATGATAACTTGTTCCCATTCTACGAGAACTACTACGCGGGTGGTTTTACAACGCTGCGTGGCTTTGGTTCTAACTCAGCGGGTCCAAAAGCCGTTTACGGAAACAGCACGGGTAACAACCCTACATACGATTCTGCTACCGATGACTCGGTTGGTGGTAACGCGGTTGCTTTGGCGAGTTTAGAGTTAATTGTACCTACACCGTTTGCTTCTGATGAAGCGCGTAGCCAAATTCGAACCAGTGTCTTCTTCGACATGGCAAGTGTATGGGATACTGAGTTCGTAGACCGTGGCGCACCTAACAGTGGCAGCCAGTACTACTACGATTACTCAGATCCAACCAATTACCGTTCATCTTATGGTGCAGCCCTTCAGTGGATGTCTCCGATGGGCCCACTGGTTTTCTCTCTAGCGAAACCAGTTAAAATTTACGAAGGTGATGATGAGGAATTCTTCACATTTACCATTGGTAGAACTTTCTAATATTTAAAGGACAATATTTTGAAAAATATGATTAAAGCAGCAGGTTTAGGCCTTGTAGTTCTTAGCTCTTCTTTCTTTGCAACAGCTGCAGAAGCTGCGCAAAAAGTGGGTTATGTAAACACTGCACAAGTATTCCAGGCTCTACCTCAGCGTGAAGTTGTTCTTCAAAAAATGCAGGAAGAGTTCAAAGATAAAGCGGCTGAGCTTCAAAGCATCCAAGCTGAAGCTAAGACCAAGATCGAAAAGCTTAAGCGTGATGGCGAATTGCTAGGTCCTGATGAAATTGAAAAACTTCGTATCGAAGTTGGTCAATTGGACAGCAAGTACAAAATCAAAGCTCAAGCACTAGAAAAAGCAAGCCAACGTCGTGAAGCACAAGAGAAGCAGAAGCTATTCAAAGTGATTCAAGATGCTGTAACAAAAGTTGCAGAGAAAGAAGGCTACGACATGATTGTTGATATTCAAGCTCTGCAATATGGCAAGCCAGAATACAACATCTCTGAGAAAGTAATTAAAGCACTGAAATAAGTTTTATGAAGAATCTGACTTTAGCCGAATTGGCAACGATTACCGGGGGAGAGCTACACGGAGACGGTACTATTACTGTTTCAGCGGTTGCTCCTATGGATAAAGCGCTAGAAGGAAGTATTACGTTCCTTTCTAACGTGAAGTACAGCAAGCACCTAGGTGACTGTAAAGCATCCGCTATTATGGTTAAAGAGAGTGAACGCGAACTGTGTAAAACCAATGTAATTGTGGTTAATGACCCTTATGTTGCTTTTGCTAAAGTTGCTCAAGCGCTGGACATTACTCCTGCACCGGCTGCGGCTATCGCTGATTCAGCTTCAATCTCCGGTGATGCAACCATTGGACAAAATGTGTCTATTGGTGCAAATGCTGTGATTGAATCTGGTGTTGTCCTTGGTGATGACGTGATCATTGGTGCTGGTTGTTTTATTGGTAAGAATGCTCAAATTGGCTCAGGCACTAAGCTTTGGGCTAATGTAAGTATTTATCATGAAGTGATCATTGGCACTGCGTGTTTGATTCAATCAAGCACAGTGATTGGTTCTGATGGCTTTGGTTATGCGAACGAAAAAGGCGAGTGGGTTAAGATCCCTCAAGTCGGTTCGGTTCGCGTTGGTAACCGCGTAGAAATTGGCGCGTGTACGACCATCGACCGTGGTGCGTTGGACGATACAGTGATTGAAGACAACGTTATCTTAGATAACCAACTTCAAATTGCTCACAATGTTCACATCGGATATGGTTCGGCAATTGCTGGTGGTACTATTGTGGCTGGCAGCACTACGATAGGTAAGTACTGTATTATTGGTGGCGGTTGTGTGATTAATGGTCACATTGAAATCGTTGACGGCGTTACAATCACCGGTATGGGGATGGTAATGCGCAGCATCACTGAGAAAGGTATGTATTCATCTGGTATTCCTTTACAGCCAAATAAAGACTGGCGTAAAACAGCGACGCGAGTTCATCGTATTGATGAAATGAACAAGCGTTTGAAAACCGTTGAAAAACTTATCGAGAAGAGCGCGGAATCATAATTCCAGCATTTCTAATAAAAGGCTCGCGTACAGCGAGTCTTTTTCGTTTATAATCCTTCTAATTAAATAAAGAATATACATAGGAATACGACTTTGACTACTGAACAGACAACGATGAACATTACTGAAATTCAGGAACTATTACCTCATCGCTACCCATTCTTAATGGTTGATCGTGTGACTAGCTTTGAAAAAGAAAAAACACTGACCGCGATTAAGAATGTTTCTGTTAATGAACCTCAGTTCACAGGCCACTTCCCACAGCTTCCTGTATTCCCAGGCGTGTTGATCTTAGAAGCAATGGCTCAAGCTACAGGTCTTCTTGCATTTAAATCTTTTGGTGCGCCTTCTGGTAACGAACTTTACTACTTCGCAAGTGTTGATAAAGCAAAATTCCGTAAGCCAGTGGTACCTGGTGACCAACTGGTTATCGAAGTTGAGTTCCTAAAAGAACGTCGTGGCATTGCATCATTTAACGGTGTGGCTAAAGTTGACGGCGCTGTAGTGTGTTCAGCTGAACTTAAATGTGCTCGTAGAGAGTTTTAATATGATTCATGAAACAGCGAAAATTCACCCGGCAGCAGTAATCGAAGGTGATGTAACTATCGGTGCTAACGTGACGGTTGGGCCTTTCACTTACATTGCTGGTACTGTGACTATTGGTGACGACACAGAGATTATGTCGCACGTTGTGATTAAAGGTCACACAACCATTGGTAAAGAAAACCGTATCTTCCCACACGCTGTGATTGGTGAAGAAAACCAAGACAAGAAGTATGGCGGCGAAGCAACAACAGTAGTGATCGGTGATCGCAACGTGATTCGTGAAGCCGTTCAGATCCACCGTGGTACGACTCAAGACAAAGCAACCACAGTGATTGGTGACGACAACTTACTTTGTGTAAACGCTCACGTAGCGCATGATGTAATCGTTGGAAACCACACTCACATTGGTAACAACGCTATCCTTGGCGGTCACGTGACGGTTGGCGATTACGCTGGCGTAATGGCACTGTCTGCGATTCACCCGTTCTGTTCAATTGGCGCTTATGCGTACATTGGCGGTTGTTCTGCAGTTGTTCAAGATGTACTGCCGTACGTGCTTGCACAGGGTAACCACGCTGCTCCATTTGGTTTGAACCTTGTTGGCTTGAAGCGTAACGGATTTGAGAAACCTGAAATTCGTGCACTACAGAAAGCGTACAAAGAGTTATACCGTTCAGGTAAAACACTTGAAGAAGCGAAAGCGGCTTTAGTTGAAATGGCAAAAGAGTTTACTTCGGTTACTCCTATGCTAGAAATGCTAGAGAACTCTGAGCGCGGTATTATTCGTTAATACTTGATGTGATTGTGTACCAATCAGCGCAAGTATGACAGTAATTACTTAATCAGATTGGTATAACAAAAAGATCGCTACTCATTAGGCGGTCTTTTTTGCTTTAGGCGAGAAGGGAAAACTATGGCACAGCAAGATACACAAACTAACACCTCGAATTTTGTTTCGAACGAACCACTGCGTGTGGGCATCGTTGTTGGGGAGCTTTCTGGCGACACACTGGGTGAAGGCTTTATAAAAGCGATTAAATCACAATACCCAAATGCAGAATTCGTCGGTATTGGCGGCCCCAAAATGAAAGCCCTTGGTTGTGAGTCTCTTTTCGAAATGGAAGAGCTTGCTGTGATGGGCTTGGTTGAAGTACTGGGACGTTTGCCTCGCTTACTTAAAGTGAAAGCGGAACTGGTGAAGTATTTCACTCAAAATCCACCCGATGTGTTTGTTGGTATTGATGCGCCTGACTTCAACCTGAGGCTTGAGTTGGATCTTAAGAACGCTGGCATCAAAACAGTGCATTACGTGAGTCCTTCAGTATGGGCTTGGCGTCCAAAGCGTATCTTTAAAATCGATAAAGCAACCGACTTGGTATTGGCTTTCCTACCGTTCGAAAAAGCGTTCTACGATAAATATAACGTTGCCTGTGAATTCGTTGGCCATACGTTGGCAGACTCGATTCCTTTGGAACCGAGTAAACGAGACGCTCGAGAGCTTTTAGGTCTTGATCAAGATAAGCAGTGGCTAGCGGTATTGCCGGGTAGTCGTGGTGGTGAAATGAGCTTGATTGCTCAGCCATTTATCGAGACTTGTCAGCGTATTAAGCAGAAATATCCTGATATTAACTTTGTTGTTGCGTTGGTTAATGAACAGCGTAAAAAACAGTTTATCGAGATATGGCAAGCTACCGCACCTGAGTTGGAATTCACACTAGTGGAAGATACTGCGAGAAACGTGATTACCGCTTCCGACTCAGTTCTACTAGCTTCTGGTACCGTTGCACTTGAATGTATGTTGCTTAAGCGTCCGATGGTCGTAGGCTACAAGGTCAACAAGCTCACTGGCTATATCGTGAAGAAATTGTCGATCACAGAATTTGTCTCGTTACCGAATATCCTAGCGGGTGAAGAAATCGTAAAAGAACACATTCTTGAAGAGTGTCACCCAGATTACCTTTTCCCATCGGTCGACAAGATGCTTTCAACGGACAATGCGCCATTGATTGAACGCTTTACTGAAATGCATCACTGGATCCGTAAAGACGCGGATAAACAAGCGGCTAACGCGGTATTGAAACTGATTAACCGACCATTTGTTGAGTCATAAAACGCTTGTTTACAGAACACTAAGAGAATAATGATGGCAGTAAAAGAGAAAAAAGAGCTTCCTCCGTTTGAATACCCTCAAGGCTACCAGTTGTTTGCTGGTGTGGATGAAGTGGGTCGTGGCCCATTAGTCGGTGATGTCGTGACTGCGGCCGTTATCCTCGATCCTAATAATCCCATTGAAGGCTTAAACGACTCAAAAAAATTGTCAGAGAAGAAACGTCTTGCGCTGCTTCCTGAGATAAAAGAGAAAGCATTGGCGTGGTCGGTGGGCCGTTGCTCTCCACAAGAAATTGATGAGTTAAATATTCTACAAGCGACCATGGTTGCTATGCAGCGAGCTATCGCAGGGCTAAGCGTTCAGCCAGACATGGCTCTGATCGATGGTAACCGTGTTCCAGAATTACCGATGGATGGTTTGGCGATTGTGAAAGGGGACTTGCGAGTTGCTGAAATCAGCGCAGCGTCTATCATCGCTAAGGTAGTTCGTGACCAAGAGATGGAAGAACTTGATAAGCTTCATCCAGAGTTTGGTTTTGCTCAACATAAAGGTTACCCGACCAAAGCGCATTTCGAAGCGATTGAAAAACATGGTGTAACTGAGCATTACCGCAAAAGCTTTAAGCCAGTAAAACGTATTCTTGGCATAGATTAGAGCGCATCGATTAAACTTTATATTGCTCTGGCTTCCTATTGATAGTTGCTTCTTGTTGATAGTGACTTCCTATTGATTGGAGCTGGGCATCGAATAAAGTTGCCTACTTGCAGTAGAAAAAAATAGAATACACACAGTTGTAATCCTAGGCTCAAGCCTAGAACTCAGGAAAAATAATGTCAGATCCAAAATTTGTTCACCTTCGCGTACACAGTGACTTTTCTATGGTGGATGGCCTATCAAAGGTACCGCCACTGGTTAAGAAAGTTGCTGAGATGGGTATGCCTGCTCTAGCACTGACCGACTTTACCAACCTATGTGGTTTGGTGAAATTCTACGGTACAGCCCATGGGTGTGGGGTTAAGCCAATTATTGGTGCTGACTTCCTGATGCAGTCTCCTGAGTTTGGCGACGAATTGACCAAACTCACCGTTATTGCAACGAGTAACAAAGGTTACAATAACCTAACGTTATTGATTTCAAAAGCTTACCTTCGTGGTCACGTACAGCATCAGCCAGTGATTGATAAAGAGTGGCTGATTGAGCATGCCGAAGGCCTGATTCTTTTATCGGGTGCGAAAGAAGGTGAGATTGGTAAGGCGTTGCTGAAAGGCAACCGAGAGTTGGTTGCAAGTAGTGTCGAGTTTTACAAAACACACTTTGCCGACCGATTTTATCTGGAGCTGATCCGTACAGGACGTCCGGATGAAGAGTCTTATCTGCACTTTGCGCTGGAACTCGCCGAGCAAGAAGACTTGCCAGTTGTCGCGACCAACGAAGTGGTATTCATTTCTGAAGACTTGTTTGACGCTCATGAAATCCGTGTGGCGATTCACGACGGCTTTACCATGGTTGATCCACGTCGACCAAAAAACTACAGCCCACAGCAGTATCTACGTAGCGAAGAAGAGATGTGTGAGCTGTTCTCAGACATTCCTGAAGCTCTAGAAAACAGTGTTGAGATCGCTAAGCGTTGTAATGTCACCGTGCGATTGGGCGAATACTTCTTGCCTAACTTCCCGACGGAAGGTTTGGCGATTGAAGACTTCTTGATCAAAAAGTCAGAAGAAGGTCTTGAACGACGTTTAGCATTCCTATTTCCTGATGAGAAAGTCAGAGCTGAACGCAGGCCTGAATACGATGAGCGACTCAAGATCGAGCTTGAAGTTGTCAACAACATGGGTTTCCCAGGTTACTTCTTGATCGTAATGGAGTTTATCCAGTGGTCAAAAGATAATGATGTACCAGTAGGTCCTGGTCGTGGTTCTGGTGCCGGTTCTTTGGTGGCTTACGCGCTTGATATCACCGATCTTGATCCACTTGAATACGACTTGCTGTTCGAACGTTTCTTGAACCCAGAACGTGTATCCATGCCCGATTTCGATATCGACTTCTGTATGGATAAGCGTGACCAAGTTATTGATCACGTGGCTGAAATGTACGGTCGTGATGCTGTTTCTCAGATCATTACCTTCGGTACCATGGCGGCGAAAGCGGTAATCCGCGATGTAGGCCGTGTACTGGGTCACCCGTTTGGCTTTGTCGATCGAATTTCAAAGCTTGTACCGCCTGATCCGGGTATGACACTAGAGAAAGCCTTCCTAGCTGAGCCTGCCTTGCCAGAACTCTACGACGGCGATGAAGAAGTTCGTGAACTGATCGATAAATGTCGAATTCTAGAAGGTTGTACGCGAAACGCAGGTAAACACGCGGGTGGTGTTGTAATCTCACCGACCACGATTACTGATTTTGCACCTATCTATGCCGATGCGGAAGGTAACTTCCCAGTAACGCAATTCGATAAGAATGACGTAGAAACTGCTGGCTTGGTTAAGTTTGACTTCTTGGGGTTGCGTACACTGACGATCATTGACTGGGCACTAGGCCTAGTGAACCCACGTTTGAAGAAAGAGGGGAAAGATCCGGTTCGTATCGAGTCGATTCCTCTGGATGATCAAGCATCATTTAACTTATTACAAAATTCTGAAACGACGGCGGTATTCCAACTGGAATCTCGCGGTATGAAAGATCTGATCAAGCGTCTGCAACCCGACTGTTTTGAAGATATCATCGCATTAGTGGCCTTGTTCCGTCCGGGCCCTCTGCAATCAGGCATGGTAGATAACTTTATCGACCGTAAACACGGACGAGAGGCGGTCTCTTACCCTGATGAAACGTGGCAACACGAATCGCTTAAAGAGACACTAGAACCTACGTACGGCATCATCCTGTATCAAGAACAGGTAATGCAAATCGCTCAGATCCTTGCGGGTTATACGCTTGGTGGAGCCGATATGCTGCGTCGTGCGATGGGTAAGAAAAAGCCTGAAGAGATGGCAAAACAGCGCGGTACCTTTAAAGAAGGTGCTGAAGCCAATGGTGTTGATGGCGAACTGTCCATGAAGATCTTTGACTTGGTAGAGAAGTTTGCGGGCTACGGCTTTAACAAATCTCACTCGGCTGCATACGCACTGGTTTCTTATCAAACACTGTGGTTGAAAACGCACTACCCTGCGGAATTCATGGCGGCAGTAATGACCGCGGATATGGATAACACCGAGAAGGTTATTGGCCTTGTCGATGAATGTTTCCGTATGAAGCTCAAGCTTCTTCCGCCTGATATTAACTCCGGTTTATACCGCTTTAATGTCGATGAAGATGGCGCAATTGTTTATGGCATTGGTGCGATTAAAGGGGTTGGTGAAGGCCCAATTGAAGCCATTATCGAAGCGCGTAACAAAGGCGGTTACTTTAAAGACTTGTTCGACTTCTGTGCACGACTTGATCTGAAAAAAGTGAACAAGCGTGTTATCGAAAAGTTGATTCTGTCAGGCGCCTTAGATAGATTAGGCCCTCACCGAGCAGCAATGATGGCCTCATTGAAAGATGCGGTTAAGGCGGCAAGCCAACATCACCACGCTGAGGCTTTTGGTCAATCGGATATGTTTGGTGTTTTGACCGACGCTCCGGAAGAGGTTGAACACAAGTATACTCAAGTGCCTAAATGGCCTGAAAAGGTTTGGCTAGAAGGTGAACGCGAAACGCTTGGTTTGTATTTAACGGGTCACCCGGTGAATGCTTACATTAAAGAACTTGCGAAATACACCAGCTGTCGCTTGAAAGATGCGACGCCGACGCGTCGTGATCAGTCTTTAACGATTGCAGGTTTGGTCATTGCTGCTAGGGTAATGACCACGAAACGCGGAACTCGAATTGGTTTGATGACCCTCGACGACCGATCGGGGCGAATGGAAGTGATGTTGTTCTCGGATGCGCTCGATCGCTACGCTGAATTGCTCGAAAAAGATAAAATTGTGGTCGTTTCTGGACAGGTCAGCTTTGATGATTTCAATGGTGGGCTTAAAATGTCCGCGCGCGAGGTCATGGACTTAGGAAGCGCCCGTGAGAAATATGCTCGTGGGGTGTCGATATCTATCGACCAATCCCAAATTAATGGTCAATTTTTTGAACGCTTTAGTCAAATCTTAGAACCTTATAGAGCCGGAACGGTCCCAGTCAATGTATACTACCAGCGTGCCGACGCTAGAGCGCGGTTAACATTGGGCACAGAATGGCGTGTGACGCCAAGTGATACATTACTAGACGAATTAAAACAGCTGCTTGGAAATAGCCAAGTAGAACTCGAATTTAACTAAAATTTAGCTCCATGATTGTGGAGCTGAATCAACAAGGATTCATAGATGAGCCTGAACTTTCTAGAATTTGAAAAGCCTATCGCTGAACTTGAAGCAAAAATCGAAGCGCTACGTGACGTTTCGCGTCACGGTGGTGACACAGCGGTAGATCTAGACAAAGAAATTGAACAACTAGAGAAAAAAAGCTTAGAGCTTAAACAGAAAATCTTTAGTGACTTAGGTGCGTGGCAGGTAGCTCAACTTGCTCGTCACCCTCAACGTCCGTACACAAAAGATTACCTGGAGCATGCCTTCACAGAATTTGAAGAGATGGCGGGCGATCGCGCTTACGCTGACGACAAAGCAATTGTAGGTGGTATGGCTCGTCTAAATGGTCGTCCTGTTATGGTTATTGGTCACCAGAAAGGTCGTGAGACTAAAGAGAAAGTGATCCGTAACTTTGGTATGCCAAAGCCAGAAGGTTACCGTAAGGCACTTCGCCTAATGGAAACGGCTGAGCGTTTCAACATGCCAATTATTACTTTCATCGACACAGCGGGTGCTTACCCAGGTGTTGGTGCTGAAGAACGTGGTCAATCTGAAGCGATCGCAAAGAACCTTAAAGTAATGGCTGGCCTTTCAGTTCCAGTTATCTGTAACGTTGTTGGTGAAGGCGGTTCTGGTGGTGCACTAGCGATCGGTGTTGGCGACTACGTGAACATGCTTCAGTACTCTACGTACTCAGTAATCTCTCCAGAAGGTTGTGCTTCAATCCTGTGGCGTGATTCAGATAAAGCGCCACAAGCTGCTGAAGCGATGGGCCTAGTTGCTCCTCGCCTGAAAGAGCTAGAGCTTATCGACGAAATTATTCCTGAGCCTCTAGGTGGCGCGCACCGCGATCCAGTACAAACGGCTCAGAACATGAAAGACATGCTAGTTAAGCAGCTAGAAGAGCTAGAGCAGTTTGACAACGAATCGCTTCTTGAGCGTCGTTACCAACGCCTAATGAGCTACGGTTACTGCTGATAAGCGTGCCTTGAAATGAGGCAGCTTCAAGTAACAAGATGATGAAAGGGTTGGACTCAGTGCCAACCCTTTTTTATTATTAGAACATTCTCCCTTCAAACCTACTCTCATGGTTAACTCGCTCATGACTCACTTAATCGAAACCTTCACATCGGTACTTCATCAAAGCGCACTCAAGCCTAGTAGATTGATCGTGGCTTTCAGTGGCGGTGTTGATTCTCGAGTTTTGTTAGAGTTCGCGGCGCAGTACTCGCAAACGCATGGCATTGAGTGTCGTGCGGTACATGTCCACCATGGCCTAAGCGAACATGCCGACCACTGGGTAGAACAATGCCAAGCATGGTGCGATGCTTCGTCGGTTTCGTTAGCTGTTGAGCGAGTCTCGCTGGATATCAACAGTGGTGCGAGCGTTGAAAAGCTTGCTCGAGATGCTCGATACCAAGCTTTTCAGCAACACATCAGAAAGGGCGATGTGCTTGTTACGGGTCAGCACATTGACGATCAACTTGAAACCTTCTTGTTGGCGTTAAAGCGTGGCAGTGGTCCGAAAGGACTCTCTTCAATGGCGAAAGTGATGTCGTTTGGCGAAGCGTTTATTGTGAGGCCTTTGCTGTCAGTGACTCGATCAGACATCGAAGCATCGGCTCACGACATGGGGTTAACTTGGGTCGAAGATGAGAGTAATCAGGATCTGCGTTTTGACCGTAACTTTATTCGCCATCAAGTCACGCCAACGCTGACTGAGCGCTGGCCTAGTTTTCGCGAGTCGGTAAGCCGCAGTGCTCAGCTTTGCGCAGAGCAAGAGTTATTGCTCGATGAGTTGCTTGAATCACACTTCCTGCAAGCTTTAGGAGGCAGTAAGAGCTTAAGCATTGAGGCGTTATCTCAGCATTCTGATTTGTTACGAGCACGTTTGATCAGAATGTGGATCAGCCATTGTAATCAACCGATGCCAAGCCAAAAGCAGCTAAAACTTATTTGGGATGAAGTGGCTTGTGCTCAGGCGGACGCCAACCCTAAGCTAGTGTTGAATGATGTTGAAGTACGACGATTCAATCATCAGCTCTACTTAGTGAAAGAGACCAAAGACTTATCCGACTGGCAAAGTGCTCTTTCGATTGGTGACAACTTAGTGTTGCCTGATGACTTAGGAGAGGTCCACTTAAACTCATTACCGAGTGATTCTGTTACTCATAACTGTGATTCGCAAAGCTTTAGTTTCTCGAGTACAAGCGAATCACTACGAGTCATTTTTAACCCTGAAGGGCTCTCGGCTCATCCTGTCGGGCGCGGGCATAGCAGAAAGCTCAAGAAGCTGTTTCAGGAATACCAAGTACCCAGTTGGTTAAGACGCAGAACACCTATATTAATGGATGGCGATCGAGTGATCGCTGTTTTAGGATTATTCGTAGATAAGAACTACGAAGGTCAAGATTGTGAAGCGCTTTGGAGCAAGTAGAAAAAGTTTGTGTCACAATTCGACGTCACTTTAATAAAAATAATTAATGGAATATGCAATGAAAAAAATTACACTAGGATTAGTTCTTGGATTCGGACTATTGAGTGGTAACGCTCTGGCGGGTGATGTTGCTGCAGGTCAAGCTAAAGCAGCGATCTGTGCGGCGTGTCATGGTGCTGATGGTATCGCTATGATTCCGGGTTACCCAAACCTGAAAGGACAAAACGAGCAGTACATCGTTTCATCAATCAATGCGTACAAAACAAAACAGCGTAATGGTGGTTTGGCCGCTGTAATGCAGGCTCAAGCTTCTATGCTGAGTGATGAAGACATCGCAAATCTAGCCGCTTACTACGCAAGCCTTAAGTAAAACCTTCTCAAAGCGCTGATTAAACAAGACGATAAATTTCGAGCCAGAGCTTTAAAGCTCTGGCTTTTTTCATTGAATGTTTACTATAGCTAACCGATAATGACCTATTCGCACAGTTTAAGGGATGAACATGAAAAAGATTGAAGCCATTATTAAGCCATTCAAGCTTGATGATGTACGTGAAGCACTTGCAGAAGTGGGCATTACGGGTATGACAGTATCTGAAGTTAAAGGCTTTGGACGACAGAAAGGTCATACTGAGCTATACCGCGGCGCAGAGTACATGGTCGACTTTTTACCTAAAGTGAAATTGGAAATTGTTGTGACCGACGAAGTGGCTGACCAATGTGTTGATACCATTATCGAAACGGCTCAAACTGGTAAAATCGGCGACGGTAAGATCTTCATTACTGACGTTGAACGTGTGGTACGTATTCGTACTGGCGAAGAAGACGAAGACGCCGTATAAAAAACTATTACCCTAAAAGGAGCGTTTATCGCTCCTTTTTCATTTCTGGTAGGGTGCTGTATGTTTAAGAAAACCATCATGGCTATCGCAGTTTTGATAATACTTGCTGTTGCTAGTTTTCATCTTATCTTCGTGATCCCGAATAAACCTAACCTGATCACTTCCTCTCAAAATACCAGTAATGATATCTATAGCTGCTATCAAAACTCGAAACCTAAGGCGATTGATGTATCTGACGGATTGAGTCTCACCGTGTGGAATATTTACAAGCAAAACCGCAGTAATTGGCAGAGTGAACTGAATAAGCTGTCGGCAGGAAGCGATCTAGTGTTACTGCAAGAGGCGAGTATGACAGAAGGGCTTCGTCAATGGGTGACGAGTGGCCAGTGGGGAAGTACTCGAGTGAATGCATTTGAAGCTTTTGAACAAAGTGCGGGCGTACTCAACCTAGCGACGCATCTACCGATCGAAGCTTGTGCTTATACTCATGAAGAACCTTGGCTTCAACTGCCTAAATCCGCGCTTTGGTCGCGCTACCAACTAAGTAATGGCGAAGAGTTGGCTGTGATTAATATCCATGCCGTGAACTTTACCTTTGGTACGGAAGATTACGAGGCTCAGCTCAAGAGCTTAACTGACAATCTGCAACAGTATCGTGGACCTGTTATTTTTGCTGGGGATTTTAATAGCTGGAGTGAGGCTCGCTTTACTGTATTGAAAGATGCGTTGGAGAAGGTTGGTTTGACGGAAGTTGCCTTTGAGCCAGATAACAGAACTCAGTTCATTACAGGGCTGGTGCTCGACCACGTGTTCTATCGAGGGCTAGAGGTAGAAAAAGCAAAAGCGCCCATTACGGACGCTTCTGATCATAACCCTATGCAAGTGACCTTTAAGGCTAAATAGTTATTAGCTATTGGAGCTTAACCATTCGCACGGTGGTTACCTTGGGTAATCTAACGGAGCAAATAGGCTAGAGAGTTTTCACTAGCCTTATCTCTTCAACTTAAAAGATTAAAATGTAGAGCGCCCAGATTAGGTAGTAGCCAACCCATGGTAAGCCTGAAATCACAAGCGCTTGCCCGCGTTCAAACTCAGTCCACGTCAATACTGCGGCATAACCCAGCACGATGTACCATGGCAGCAACAGTGGTAATGAGCTAGCAAACTGCGACCAATCACTGGTGAGCGGTAACTTGATTAAGCCGTTTAAGCTGTTCAAGTCGGCCGCGTAGTTCATCACATGTCCGTGCTTGAGTATGAGGCTTGCGTAGCTCGCCACATCTCCTAAAACAGCCGGGAACATCACAACTGACGAAGCTGCAAACCATCGCCAGTAACTGTGTTGGTGTTGGCTTGGTTTGGTTGCTAGGTTAAACCAAAACGCCAACAGGGCGATGGTTAACGTTCGGCCAAACACATCGCTGATGATTTCACTTGCGAGTAGGGTATTGCTGTCAAGTAACGCCAATTGATCTGGGTTCGTTTGAGCAAGTTGCTGTGACAACTCTGCGCTTAACCATGCAAAATCTACATTCGAAAAATAGGCACCCCAAAATAAAAATGGACTGAGTATTAATACGACGTAGGGTTGCCATCCCCAAGCACTTCTCTGATAAAGCGCTAAGAAACAAGCTGTTGGTGCTCGGAAGATATCCAACAGCATGACGAGTGGGTTACTTGACGGGTTCATACACTTACCTTAGTTACATCAACATACAGCTTCAGTTTCTGTCCTGGCTGTAGGTATTTTTTGTTCTGCAAAGTGTTCCATTTTACAACATCTGCACTTTTTACTTTGAACTTTGATGCAATACCGCTGACTGTGTCACCCGATCTTACGTTATAAAAGATAGTGCGGATGATGGCGCCGTCTGAACCATTCTTCCAAATGACCAGTTCTTGACCAATACGCAGTGTGTCGCGTGGCCCCATGCCATTCCACTTAGCTAGTGATTGGTGAGATACCTTATTTGCGCGTGCAATCGTCCACAGGCTGTCACCACTTCTTACCGTATGGCTAAGCTTATATTGGCCACGACTCTTTGACTGTGTGCTTGCTAGGCGGTTTGAAGCGCTTAGTGCGTACGTTTTGTCGTCTTTGGTTGAGGTTGGGATAAGTAGGTGCTGACCAATACGGATATTGTTGTTGCTCATCCCGTTTGCAGAGCGAATCACTTTGCTGGTGGTGTTGTATTTACTCGCCAATACGCTGATGCTATCGCCAGATTGCACTTTATAACGCACCAACTTCATGCCTTTGCCTTTATTAGCGGCCACTTCTTTGTTGAACTTCTCAACAGAGCTTAGAGGAAGCAATAATTGCTGATGTTTTTCTGGTGCCGTCGCCCACTGGTTATAAGCGGGGTTGTAGCCTTGCAGCTCTTTTACCGGAATGCCTGCGTAGTTTGCCGCAATCGCCAGATCAAGTTGTTCGTCTGGGTTAACCAGTGTCAATACCGGCTTGTTTGGGATCGCAGGAATGTCGATGCCATACTTTTCTTGGTTGGCAATCACGTCAGCTAGTGCAAGTAGCTTAGGTACATAGCTGCTGGTCTCTTTTGGTAAATCCAAAGAGAAGAAGTCGATTGGCTTACCTAGCTTCTTGTTTTTGCGGATAGCACTGCTTACACGACCACCGCCACTGTTATAGGCAGCAATGGCATGGTTCCAATCGCCATCGAAACGTCTGTTGAGGTCTGATAGAAAATCCAATGCAGCATCGGTAGAAGCGGCGACATCACGACGACCGTCGTACCAGAAGTTCTGTTCTAGTCCGTAATCTTTGCCTGTGCCAGAAATAAACTGCCATAGACCTGCAGCGCTGCCATGAGAGTAGGCAAACGCATCGAAAGAACTTTCTACAACTGGCAACAATGCCAATTCTAGTGGTAAGCCTTTTTCTTCAATCTTAGTTGTGATCAGATAAAGGAAGGGTTCAGCACGTTGTGAGACGGTCTTTAGATGACTAGGGTGCTTTAGGTACCAAGTTCGGTAGTAATCGACCTTCTTTTGGTCTGGTACTTCCATTTCAAGTTGCATCGCAATACGTTTCCAAACATCTTGTTGTGTTTGTGGAGTAACGACAGGTGCTTCAACTTTGGGTTCTTCTTTGGTCGCTTCTGATGAAACGTTCGCTTGAGAAACTTCTTTAGTAGGAGATGTGTTGGTTTGCTCGGAAGCTTGGTCTGGATTCTCTGACTGAGTTAATTGGCAACCAGATAGTAGTAGTACCAAAGCCCAGCTGTACTTAACTCGCATGTTACAGCCTTTTTAATAAACGGCCGATGATAATACTTGCCACCCCCTATGAGTGACAAGTCTGTATTTGTTAAAATTCGTTCTTCCACGTACGTAAAGCGGTGAACACTGACAGAGGATCGGTGTTTTCGGTGCGGTTAGAGACTGATTTGATTACACTTGGCTCGGTGTAACGCAAGAAAGGGTTAACGAACTTCTCTTGTCTCAAATTTGTGGGGATGGTCGACTTATTTTGCGCACGCAGTCGGTTCACTTGGTCGCGATATTGCTGCAAATGTTGGTTATCAGGCTCAACAGCCAGTGCGAAAGCGATATTCGCGGCAGTGTATTCATGGGCACAATAGACTTCGGTTTCTTGAGGAAGTGCCGTGATCTTGTTCAGTGCATCAAACATCTGTTGTGGTGTGCCTTCCATGATTCGGCCGCAGCCAGCTGAAAACAGCACATCACCACAAAATAGTTTTGCATCACCTACATAACCAATGTGCCCCGCAGTATGGCCACTTAGCCCAAGCACTAGGAACACCTCACCAAACAGTTCCAACTGGTCACCGTCATCGACTGGGTGAGTCAGGGTTGGAATTGGCTCATTTCTAGGGCCAACGACGTCTACGCTTGGGAATTGTCTGACTAACTCTGGAACGCCACCAATGTGATCATGGTGGTGGTGTGTAATCAAGATTGCATCTAAAGTTAGCTCATGATGTGCTAAGTACTCTAATACTGGAGCAGCATCACCAGGGTCGACGACAGCACAACGGCGATCGCTATTTTGAATCAGCCAGATGTAATTGTCGTTAAATGCAGGTATGCTTTTGATATGTAACATTATTGGTTCTCCAGTCACTTTTAGTGCGACAGAATAAGTGAGACAGATTATTGATGAAGCCAGCACGTAGCAGAAAAAAGTTTGAATGTCCTTACACTTGGGCACAGTTGCACAATGGGGACTGGTTGAGAGAATCTATTCAAACTCGACTCGATGAGTGGTGTCCAAAGCTATTTGGCTACCATATGCTCAAGCTCGGCGGCCTCAGTAGTGAGATTTCTAGCTGCACATGCAACATTCAACATCAAGTAAACCTAGATATCCAGAACCCATTACATAATGTGATAGCGGATGGCTATAATTTACCCTTTTTAGAGAAAAGCTTTGATGTTGTGGTGCTCAGTCATCAATTAGATTATAGCAACGACCCTCACCGGTTATTGAGAGAGGTTGATCGAGTGATGATGGATGATGGCTATATCATCATTACTGGCTTCAATCCGTTTAGTATTACCGGACTCGCAAGTTTACTGCCTTGGCGTAAGAACAGTTTGCCTTGGAGTGGGCGTATGTATACGCCAAATCGTGTGAAAGATTGGTTAGGTGTGTTGAATTATGAAGTGATTCACTGCGATACCTATGCGTTGTTTCCGATGAGTAAATATCAGGCGATGTGGACTTGGTTAGAGAACAGCTTGGGTGGCTGTGCTTCTTTTGCGGGAAGCCAATACTTTATTGTTGCTCGCAAGCGTACCTATCCGCTCAAACCGATTAAGCCTCATTGGCACCTTAAACGACGCTTTTCTCCTGTAGGAGCAAGCTTTAGAACCAATAGCCGTCCCACGCAGCATTCGAACAAGGCTTCATATCCGCTAAAAACAGAAAAAGCCGACTAGTCGTTGGCTTTTCATCTATTAATTAGGCTAAGAAATTATCAATTAGCTTGGTTGGTAGCCCGTATCTTCTTGAGTTGGGTTCTCAGCAGCGGTTCTAGCTAGGTCATCACACATTTCGTTCTCTCTGTGTCCTGCATGCCCTTTTACCCAACGCCAATCAACGCTATGACGCGCGGTCTCTTTATCTAGCCTTTGCCAAAGGTCGGCGTTTTTCACTGGCTTCTTATCCGCTGTTTTCCAATCACGCTTTTTCCAGTTATGGATCCACTGGGTGATGCCTTGACGTACGTATTGGCTGTCTGTTGTTAGAATCACAGAGCAGGGTTCTTTGAGTGCTTGAAGCGCAATGACTGCGGCGAGCATTTCCATTCGATTGTTGGTCGTCAGTGTGAAGCCTTCTGCTAGTGTCTTTTCGACTTTTTTATAGCGAAGTACGATGCCATAGCCACCGGGACCTGGATTGCCTAAACAAGAACCATCAGTGAAAATTTCAACTTGTTTCGTCATGATTTGATACTATTACCTCAAGCACATTATCGGCATAGTCTGACACAGATATCCTTATGAATACCAGTAGCACTCTAGAACAAAGCGTTGACGCAGCAGCGAACTCCAAATCAGAAAATGGGGCGAACGCAGAAAACAAACGCATCATTGTACTCGATACCGAAACAACCGGTATGAATACGGAAGGTGGTCCTCACTATATGGGTCATCGCATCGTAGAAATCGGTGCCGTCGAGATCATCAACCGTAGATTGACCGGGCGTCATTTTCACGTCTACATCAAACCCGATCGTGCCATTCAAGAAGAGGCGATTGGCGTTCACGGTATTACTGATGAGTTCTTGGTAGATAAGCCTGAGTATCAAGACATTCACAAAGAGTTTCTCGACTTTATCAAAGGTGCTGAGCTGGTGGCTCACAATGCGCCCTTCGATACTGGCTTTATGGATTATGAGTTTGAGAAGCTTAACCCTGCGATTGGTAAAACGGATGACTACTGTAAAGTTACCGATACCTTGGCGATGGCGAAAAAGATATTCCCGGGTAAAAGAAACAACCTAGATATCTTATGTGATCGTTATGGTATTGATAACTCACACCGTACTCTCCACGGCGCTTTACTCGATGCGGAGATTCTAGCTGACGTCTATTTATTGATGACAGGTGGACAAACTTCGCTGCAATTTAACGCTGGCCAACAAGATGGTGGTGCAGAAAGTATCCGAAGAGCAGAAAGTGGTCGAAAATCCCTAAAGGTTTTACGAGCTACGGCCGATGAAGTAGAAGCGCATCAAAGTCGTTTAGATCTCGTCGAGAAAAGCGGAAGCTGCCTCTGGCGTCAGTAGGGAGAAAGTATGTTAAGGGTATTGGCTACCGGTTACTTATTGCTGTTAAGCTTTAGCTTGCATGCGGCAACGGAATCCGTAATGAGTTTATTGGACAACCGCTTTCGCGTTGATCCCAGTATTGAACAAGTCACCTTTGTGATTTATCGAGCCGATAACTCTAAACCTGTCGTTTTGGTTCGCCCTGACGGCAAGAAATACTATGCTTGGCGCAATGCCGATAATGTCCGTTGGTACGAAGAATCATCAATGGATATCATATCTATCGACAAACCGATGCCGGGCCCTTGGCAAGCGGTTGGTAAGGTCTCACCTAAGAACAACATCAAATTATTGTCTCACCTTGTTTTAGATGCCAATGACTTCCCAGACAAACTGTATCAAACCGAAAATATTAAATTTACGGCTCGTTTGACATCAGACGGCAAACCTTTAGTGTTGCGCGATTTTTTAGATCGCGTAAAGCTTAAAGTTACGTTTACTAAGTTCGTTGAAAATGAAGAGTCTTTAGTGAGAGAGGCGCGCCCAATTCCGGTTGTGATGGGCGAATTTGCCGACGATGGCAGTGGTCTTGATGAGCAAGCCGGAGATGGCGTTTTTACTGTGTCGTTACCGATTGATATTGAGCCGGGTAAATACCGTGCGCGTATTACTTCTGGCAATGGTGTGTTCCTTCGAGCGCAAGAGCAAGAGGTCTTAGTCTATCCAACACCGCTCACCACAACATTTATTCAGTCTCGCAAAGAAGGGCTGCCTCATACGATCGTCGTATCAGGTGAGCCGGGCATGATAGCCCCAAGTTCATTAGCCGTTCATGTTGAACACAAAGCCCCTGATGAGTATGTAACGTATAAGCAAGGGCAAGCTGAAGTCGATGCGATGAAAGTGCCTTTAGAGGTGCCTTACAATGGTGATTTGGGGATTTATAGTTGGTCAGGGATGGTTTACGCCACCGATGCTTCAAGTCAACGTCCACTGATCTTTCCAATTACAGAACAATCATACAGCGTTGTTGAAGATATCGATTTAGCGGAGTCAAGACGCCTTCAAGAAGAAGCGCTAGCCGAGCAAAAACGTATCGCGACAGAGTTGATGATTCTTCAGAAACGCGAAGATGACCGACAACGCAGTATGATCATCATCGCCATCGGTAATGTTGTCGCAATTCTCTTGGGTTTATTGATCTGGTTTGTGATTCGTAAAGTGACCGCGAAGAAGCAAGCTCAACCTGAGATGCAGCTAAGAGCTCCTAAATAAATCAGGAGTCGACGCTGGCAAGGTCATTCAGCGTTCGCTTTAGCTCATAGATGTAAGTAGCTCATGGATGTAACATTACGACTACTTTATTGTGATATAAAAAAACGGGACTCTATGAGTCCCGTTTTTGCTTCTGGTCTATCTCGTGTATCTGGTTTCGCAACTGAGTTGCTTAGTTACATACTGATACTTTGGCTAGGCCACGTTATCAATCGATTGACCTGGATATTGTGACTTTGCTGCGAGTTCCTCTGGTGCGAAGTCGTCAACGTTAATTGTGTACAGTCGGTGTTCTTCAGCGCTAACAAGCAACGCAGCTTCTTGCTCATTTAAAATACCTTTCTCAAGTCCTAATTGAGCAACAAGGTCGAGTCTTAAGAAAGCGCGTTTTTGATGCGTCTCTTTGCAGACTTTGTCGAATAAAGGCTCTGCTTGCAGAATCACTTCTAGTGCTTTTTCTATTTTACCAACAGGGTTGTATTCCGTTGCTTCTAAGTATTGACCGCGGCCAATACGTGAACGAGTTTCACTTGGTGTTTGTAGTATGCTTGCTACTTGGCTATCCAGTTTGTCATTGGGTGCACGACGAATACGACCAAATGGCATCAGTACAACACGAAGTAGGCGTCCAATTACCGGGTTAGGGAAGTTCGCTAGGAACTCATCAATCGCGACTTCAGTTTGACGTAAGCTATCTTGCATACCCCAATGTACTAGCGGTAGATCCTCAGCGTGGCTGCCTTCACTTTCAAAACGCTTAAGTGTTGCAGACCCTAAGTAGAGTTGACTCAGGATATCGCCCAGTCTTGCAGAAAGACGCTCTCTACGTTTCAAAGAACCACCTAGTATTGCCATTGAAATATCAGACAGTAGCGCTAGGTTAGCGCTGTAGCGGTTCAATTTTTGGTAGTAGCGCTGTGTTTGTTTGTCAGTTTTATTAACTGGAGTTGGCGTATCAGAACCACGACCGTCGGTTAAACCAAACCACAAACTGCGAACGAGGTTACTGAGTGTAAAGCTAACGTGGCCAGCTAACGCCGAATCGAACTTATCAAGAGCATCGCTGCTTTCAGAATAAGCCGCTTCCATTTCGTTTAGAACATAAGGGTGACAACGAATCGCGCCTTGACCGTAGATGATCATTGAACGAGTCAGGATGTTTGCCCCTTCAACGGTAATCGCGATTGGCGAACCTTGGTAGCCACGCGCTAAGAAGTTTGATGGACCTAAGCAAATGCCTTTACCACCGACGATATCCATCGCATCGATGATGCTGCGTTGGCCACGGTGAGTACAGTGATACTTAACGATGGCAGAGATAACTGAAGGTTTTTCGCCAAGGTCGATACCTGCAACGGTTAGGTTACTCGCTGCATCCATCACGTAAGCATTACCCGCTAGGCGTGCTAGTGGCTCTTCAACCCCTTCCATACGGCCAATTGGTTGTTTGAACTGACGACGAATGCGAGCGTAAGCGCCTGTTGCCAGTGCTGCTGACTTGATGCCACCTGTTGAGTTTGAAGGCAGCGTGATACCACGGCCAACCGATAGACATTCAACCAGCATGCGCCAGCCTTGGCCTGCCATTTTCTGGCCACCAATGATGAAATCGATTGGTACGAAGATGTCGTCGCCCTGAGTTGGACCGTTTTGGAATGGAACATTGAGTGGGAAATGGCGATTGCCAATCTCAACACCTTTTAAATCAGTTGGGATAAGCGCACAGGTGATACCAAGATCTTTTTGATCACCAAGCAGGCCATCCGGGTCACGCAGTTTAAACGCTAATCCCAAAACAGTCGCGACAGGCGCTAGGGTGATGTAACGCTTGTTCCAAGTTAGGCGCATGCCCAAGACTTCTTCACCTTCCCATTCACCCTTACATACCACACCGTAATCCGGTATAGAGCCAGCGTCTGAGCCTGCTTCTGGACTGGTCAGTGCGAAACAAGGGATCTCTTTACCTTCAGCTAGGCGTGGCAGGTAATGGTTTCTTTGATCTTCAGTGCCGTAGTGCTGTAATAGCTCACCAGGGCCTAGTGAGTTAGGTACGCCAACTGTCGATGATAATACGCTCGAAACACCCGTTAGCTTCTGTAGAACCAAAGACTGAGCGTAAGCTGAGAATTCTAAACCGCCGTATTTCTTTTTGATGATCATGGCAAAGAACTTGTGGTCTTTTAGGAATTGCCACACTTCTGGTGGAAGATCAGCTAACTCATGCGTCACCTGGTAATCGTTCACCATTTCACAAACCTGATTTACAGGTCCGTCTAAAAAGGTTTGTTCAGCTTCAGAGAGCTTAGGGTCAGCAATGTCCTGAAGTTTCTTCCATTCTGGTTTGCCTTTGAACAGCTCAGCTTCCCACCATACGGTACCCGCTTCCAATGCTTCTTTTTCTGTCTGTGACATTGCAGGGAGTACTTTCTTAAACAAAGAAAGTGCTTTTTGGCTGATGATGGTTTGACGAATTGCAGGTACAGCAAGCATTGCAACGGCCAAGAGGTAACAAAGCCAGCCAGTGACAGCTACGCCGCCAAACAATGTCAGTACAACCATTGAACCGGTTAATACGATTAAAGCACGTACCAGACTAACTCTATGGTAAAGGCAGACACCAAAGATGGTTGTCATGGCAAGTAGGGAGAGCAATATGTTCATGATCGATTTCCTTTTCAGAGATCACTTATCGTTATGATTTTAGGTAAGAGGTCTAACCAGTTAAGTGTAAACAAAATATTAAATATTTGTAAAACTCTAAATTGGGTAAAAAGTGATCTTAATAGAGTTAAAATTCTAATTGTGAGAGGTTGGTGGTGAATAATTGGACGGTTCTGCAGTGAGATATTAATTTTGGTAGCAATCTTTTGGCTTAAGTATCGACACTATTTCATGTTTGTGGGTAAACTCAGTTATAAAGAGGGAAAAACCCTCAGCTCTCATTTCACGTACTTTAAGTTGCGTAAAAAAATATAAGAGATAAGCCTTATGTACCAAGACCTAATCAAAAGTGAATTGAACGAAGCTGCTGACGTTCTTAACAAGTTTTTGAGTGATGATCATAATATCGCTCAGATCGAAGCTGCGGCAAAATTGATTGCTGACTCATTTAAACAAGAAGGCAAAGTGCTTTCTTGTGGTAACGGTGGTTCACACTGTGATGCGATGCACTTCGCGGAAGAGCTAACTGGCCGTTACCGTGAAAATCGCCCAGGCTACGCTGGTATTGCGATTTCAGATCCTAGCCACCTGTCTTGTGTAAGTAACGATTTTGGTTACGACTATGTCTTTTCTCGTTATGTAGAAGCCGTGGGTCGTAAAGGCGATGTGTTGTTTGGTTTGTCAACTTCAGGTAACTCTGCCAACATTTTGAAAGCGATTGAAGCTGCTCAAGCTAAAGGCATGAAGACGATTGCATTGACGGGTAAAGATGGCGGTAAAATGGCAGGTTGTGCTGATATCGAAATCCGAGTTCCGCATTTTGGTTACGCTGACCGCATCCAAGAGATTCACATTAAGATCATTCATATTGTGATTCAGCTTGTCGAAAAAGAAATGGAATAATAGTTTTACAGACATTTGGAGCCCTGCTTAGGCTCCATTGGTTTTAAAAGGGAGTAGATTAAACCATGTGTGAATTGCTCGGTATGAGCGCGAATGTGCCAACTGATATTTGTTTTAGTTTCACCGGCCTAATGCAGCGTGGAGGTAATACCGGACCACATCGTGATGGTTGGGGAATCACCTTTTATGAAGGGAAGGGCTTTCGAACGTTCAAAGATCCTAACCCTAGCTGTGAATCAAAGATTGCTGAGTTAGTTCAAAACTACCCAATTAAAAGCCAAGCTGTTGTCAGTCATATCCGTCAAGCCAATCGTGGTGGCGTTAATCTAGAAAATACTCACCCATTTACCCGTGAGCTATGGGGACGATACTGGACCTTCGCTCATAATGGCCAATTAACGGATTACGATGATCTGGTTAGTGGTCGTTTCAGACCTGTAGGCGAGACGGACAGTGAGCTTTCTTTTTGTTGGTTAGTGAAACAACTAGAAGATCGTTTCCCTGAACCACCACAAGACATGGAAGGCATGTTTCGCTTTGTCGCGGAATGTTGTGACCAGTTGCGTGAGAAAGGTGTCTTTAACATGCTACTCAGTGATGGTGAGTACGTCATGACCTATTGTACGAATCACTTGTACTGGATAACAAGACGTGCACCTTTTGGTAATGCGAGCCTGATTGACGAAGATGTTGAGATAAACTTTCAAGAAGAGACCACGCCAAATGATGTGGTTACGGTCGTCGCAACGCAGCCTCTAACATGCAATGAAGAGTGGTTTAGAATGAAGCCAGGCGAATATGCCCTGTTTCATTTTGGTGAGTTGATCGGCAATAACCATAAAGCGTTGGAAGATGTTGCTTACGCACCTAAAAAGGTTGCAAGCCAAGCACCGACTGAGCCATTGAGCTAAGTATTCCGAATAGTATTAATTTGAAACGCATAAAAGAAAGGCCGCTTACTGAACTAATGAATCAGTAAGCGGCCTTTTTGTTTTTTATTTGGTTTAGTTTTAACGAATCACTCTTCTGCGTAACCGTGCTTGCCCAATGCCTTGCCGTCTAAGATAGCTTGTCCGTTTGCCATTGATAAACGATCTTCCGCGAACCACTTGCAGACCAGAGGATAAATGCAATGTTCTTGGGTGAGTACTCGGCTCGCTAGCATGTCGGCATCATCCCCTTCAAATACAGGCACCTTAGCTTGTAAGATTACAGGACCGCCATCGAGCTCTTCGGTAACAAAATGGACGCTGGTGCCATGCTCTTTGTCCTGAGCATCAATAGCACGCTGGTGGGTGTGCAGCCCCGGATACTTAGGTAACAGAGAAGGGTGGATATTGACCATTTTACCCGCATAATGACGAACAAACTCTGAACTCAGAATGCGCATATAGCCAGCGAGTACAATCAGGTCGGGTTGGTAAGCATCGATCTGAACCATCAATTCATGATCAAATTCTTCACGCGAATTAAATTCTTTTGGATTCACCGAATGAGCGTCAACACCTGCTGACTTTGCTCTCTCTAGACCAAAAGCCTCTGCTTTGTTTGAGAAAACGGCCTTAACAGAGGCGTCAATCGTGTGGCTCTCACAGGCATCCAAAATTGCCTGCAAGTTACTTCCGCTTCCTGAGACTAAAACGACGATGTTTTTCTTAGAGTGACTGTTATTCATAGAATGGATGTTCTTCATAGAGTGGGTCATGCGATTGGTTAACGGGGAGGTTTATACCAATCACAGTAAGTAAGTGATCATAAATAGCGTAGGAAAAAGGCTTGAGAACAAGGCAGAAATTTTCGATAAGTAGTTATCCTACAATCAAAATTTCTAACGACGTGATCGAGCATTTTAACAAGCTAGGATGACCAGTTATTTACTACGATTGGTATTTATATTACCTACATAAACTAAGGTTTTCTGCGGGCTAAATAGCAAAATGAGGACCATTAGGTCCTCATTGATTAACTAAGTAAGTGAGCGTATCACTTATTTGATTTCAACTTGCTCTTCGCCAGCTTCAGCGTTTGCGATCTCACCGATAACCCAAGCGTTTTCGCCTTCGGCTTTCAGCAGTTCAACAGCAGCGTCTGCTTGATCTTTAGGTAGAGCAACAACTAGGCCTACACCACAGTTGAAAGTGCGGTACATTTCAAATGTCTCCACGTTACCTTTCTCTTGTAGCCAGTTGAAGATAGCAGGCCATTCCCAGCTCTTGCCATCAATCACTGCTTTAGTACCTTCAGGAAGTACGCGTGGGATGTTTTCCCAGAAACCACCACCTGTGATGTGCGAGATAGCATGAATGTCATGCTCTGCAATCATCTTAAGTGCCGATTTGATGTAAATCTTAGTTGGTTCTAGTAGGTGTTCACCGATAGTGCGACCTTCTAGCTCTTCACTCTTATCAGCACCAGAAACTTCTAGAACTTTACGAATCAAAGAGTAACCATTTGAGTGTGGACCACTTGAGCCAACAGCGATAAGTGCGTCGCCTGCAGCTACTTTAGTACCGTCGATGATGTCAGCTTTTTCTACAACACCAACACAGAAGCCGGCTACATCGTAGTCGTCGCCTTCGTACATACCTGGCATTTCAGCAGTTTCACCGCCGATGAGTGCACAACCTGCTTGAACACAGCCTTCAGCAATACCAGAAACAACATCTGCTGCTGTATCTACATCTAGCTTACCTGTTGCGTAGTAGTCTAGGAAGAATAGCGGCTCACCACCTTGAACGATTAAGTCGTTCACACACATTGCCACTAGGTCGATACCAATGGTGTCGTGTTTTTTCAGATCCAAAGCAAGGCGAAGTTTAGTACCAACACCATCAGTACCTGAAACAAGTACCGGCTCTTTATATTTCGTTGGAAGTTCACATAGGGCGCCAAAGCCACCAATACCGCCCATTACTTCAGGGCGACGAGTGCGTTTAACAGCACCTTTAATACGGTCTACTAGTGCATTACCTGCATCGATATCAACACCAGCGTCTTTGTAGCTTAGAGAAGAAGTATTACCACTCACGGGATAGTCCTCGAACTTAAGTTGGATGTGAAAACGGCGCTATTCTAACAGGGCTTGATTACGAAGAGCAAACGTTTGCGCGGTTTTTTTTATTAGAATAAAGATTCTGAAATAACCCCACAGTTCGTGTATAATCTACAGGTTTGTTTAAATATTGCCGGAGTTGGAAATGAAAGTTGTTGAAGTGAAACACCCGCTAGTAAAACATAAAATTGGCCTGATGCGTGAAGGTGACATTAGTACTAAGCGTTTTCGTGAGCTAGCGACAGAAGTGGGTAGCCTTCTAACATACGAAGCGACATCAGACTTTGAAACTGAACGTGTAACTATTGATGGTTGGAACGGCCCAGTAGAAGTTGACCAAATTAAAGGTAAAAAGGTAACAGTAGTGCCAATCCTACGTGCAGGTCTAGGCATGATGGATGGTGTTTTAGAGCATATGCCAAGTGCTCGAATCAGTGTCGTGGGTATCTACCGTGACGAAGAAACATTAGAGCCTGTACCATACTTCAACAAGCTAGCATCTAACATTGATGAGCGTATTGCTCTAGTGGTTGATCCAATGTTAGCAACTGGCGGTTCTATGATTGCAACTCTTGACCTTCTAAAAGAGCAAGGCTGTAAAGTATTTAAAGTACTGGTACTTGTTGCTGCCCCTGAAGGTATCGCTGCACTAGAAAAAGCGCACCCAGATGTTGAGCTTTACACTGCTGCAATCGATGAGAAGCTAAACGACAAGGGCTACATTGTTCCTGGTCTTGGCGATGCTGGTGATAAGATCTTCGGTACTAAGTAATTCGGTTTCAGCTTAAGTTACGCTAAACCGTTTCTTAACTCGCTGATATTATCCGTATTAATAAAAAGGGAGAGCATTCGATGCTCTCCCTTTTTTGATCTTGCTAGCTTGTGATGCTCTTAATTGAGGATCACAAGCCTCTACAGTTTGTTGACTTGCAGTTAGTCGATTTGGGCTTTGTCTACTACGGTGTTATCGCCTAGCTCTTCAGGAAGGACTAGGTTTAGTAGAATCGCCACGATACCGCATAAGCTTACGCCTTGAAGGCTAAAGTCACCGATGCCAAATGCCATGCCGCCAATACCGAATACTAGAGTAATACCGACAATCACAAGGTTACGTGATTTGTGTAGGTCAACTTTGCTCTGAATTAGGGTGTTCAGGCCGACTGTTGCGATTGAACCAAACAGTAGAATCATGATGCCGCCCATTACAGGAACTGGAATCGTTTGAAGTAGAGCACCTAACTTACCAACCAATGCTAGAACAATCGCTGTTACTGCTGCCCAAGTCATTATCACTGGGTTAAATGCTTTCGTCAGCATTACCGCACCTGTTACTTCACTGTAGGTTGTGTTTGGTGGCGCGCCCAGCATAGAAGCTGCAATAGTCGCCACGCCGTCACCTGTGATTGTGCGGTGTAGACCTGGCTTCTTAAGGTAGTCTTTGCCGGTTACGTTAGAGATAGCAAGCATGTCGCCAACGTGTTCAACGGCTGGTGCAATCGCAACAAACACCATAAAGAAGATAGCGTTGATGTTGAATTCTGGTGCTGTGAAGTTAGGTAGAGCTAACCAAGCAGCTTGAGCGACAGGGGTAAAATCAACGACGCCGTATACTAAGCTTGTGATGTAACCTGCGACAATGCCACCAAAGATAGGCAGTAGCTTAAGGAAGCCTTTTGAGAACACACTGATGACAATCGTTACTAGCAGTGAAATTGAAGAGATCCACAGTGCTGCATCTGCATCGATAAGCTGAACTGCACCATCGCCTGTTTTACCTAACGCCATGTTTACCGCAACAGGCGCAAGACCTAAACCGATCACCATGATTACAGGGCCAACCACGACGGGTGGAAGCAGTTTGTGGATGAAGGCTACACCACGTACCTTAATTAAGGCACCCATTAATACATACACAACACCGGCTGCCATTAGGCCGCCCATGGTTGCACCTACACCCCAAGTTTGAATACCAAACATGATAGGGGCGATGAATGCAAAAGAAGATGCTAAGAAGATTGGCACTGAACGGCGTGTAATAAGTTGGAATAAAAGGGTACCGATACCTGCGCCAAAGAGTGCAACGTTGGGATCAAGTCCTGTTAGTAGTGGCACCAGTACAAGCGCACCAAACGCTACAAACAGCATTTGCGCACCTTGCAGAGCATTTTTCATGTTATGTCCTTAAAAATGGTCGTTATATGAAAAGTGAAAAATAAAATTCGCGGGATTCTATCACTTAGCAATCGATTGCCACACCAAATAGATCAAATTTATTTATCTTAGTGATGTTTTACATCCATCGTCGCTCGAAAAACTCAGTTTATAAGTGAGCGATTTATCATGGCCAGGTGATATTTTAAGGTTATTAAACACAGTGGGCGCTATCGACCTTGCCCCTCAATCCATAGTTGCTTATCATCTAGGCACAAGATTTGAATATTAGGATCAGTATGCGCTACATAGCATTGTTGTTGATTGGACTATTAGCCTCTCCGAGTTATGCCTTAACTCAAGTAGATATTTTTAGTGCTGAAGTTGCGATTAACGCTGAAAACAAACAGCCAGAACAAGTGGCAAGAAATACAGGTATGGAGCAGGTATTAATACGTGCGACTGGCCAAACCGATGTCGCTTCGAATGAGACGATTCAAAAGGCGATGCGTAAGAGTTCGCAGTACATGTCTCAAATGAGCTTTGGCGAGAGCAATGACCAATCAACGTTGCGTATGCGTTTTAACGGTGCTCAAATCCGTTCTCTATTGACGCAAGCACAGTTGCCGTACTGGCCTGACACTCGTTCAAATATCCTTGTTTGGCTGGTGGAAGAGCAGAACTACGACAAGAATATCGTGTGGGAACACTCCAATTCACAATTGGCTGCTGGTTTACAAGCCAACGCAAAAGAGCGCGGTTTACCCCTGACGTTACCAGTCGGTGATTTTGACGATATTACCGGTATTGCGACCTCTGATCTTTGGGGTAGCTTTGTTACGCCAATCAGTAAAGCGAGTCAGCGTTACCCGGTTGATGCTGTTTTGGTGATTAAAGCTCAATCTTCTGGCTTACGCTGGACTCTGTATGACCAAAAACCAAACCAACTGACGAGCGCACCAAAATCGCCTGTGAGTGGTTCAGTATCGGGTAACAGCGCGACGACTTCTAAGAAGCTTGTTGACCAAATCAGTAACTACTACGCGAGTAAGAGTGCAGTAACGGTTGCGAGTGAGTCTTCGGAATCAATCTTAACGCAGTTTATTAGCCTGAATAACGCGCAAGATTTCTTCCAGTTGGAGAGTGCACTTAAACGTTTAAATTCAGTTGCAAGCCTAGATATTCTTAAGATTCAAAACAACGAAGTGACCTTCCGAATTCACTTATTGTCGACTCAACAAGAGTTTGAGCAAGAAGTTGAAAGCATTCGCCAAGTCGCGAAGGTTGAAGAGTCTTACATTGAACCTGAAGTGAGCCCTGAATTTGAAACGCAAGACAGCTCCATGTCTGTCGGCGATGATTCAACAGACGCTGTTGATGCTGAGGGTAGCGAGACTGACTCAAACGTTCAAGTGATTAAAGGCAGTGAGGTATCTACGGATGCTGAGCTAACAGGTACTTCTGATGTAACGTTAGACGAATCTGGTGAAGAAGAGCTTACTGTAACAGCACCAGTACACGCTAAGCCAAGCCTAGTATATGAATGGGTTCGCTCGTAATCGTCTACCAACATTACTGATTGAAATGACATCATGAAAAAAGCCCTGCAAGAGTTATCTCGCAGGGCTTTTTGTTGTTCTGGTGTTATGTAAGCTCTAAAGCATCGAATCAATATTATTGCTCGAACTTAGCTTTCTCTTTCTTTTCTACTTCAGAAAGGCGCTTAAGCTTAATACCTAACTCTTTGGCTCTAAAACGGGTAAACAAGATATTACCTGCGAAGCCTAGGCTAGTCAGGAGTAGTTCTACAGCCGCTAATAAACGCTCTCCACCGTCTACATACATAATCGTTAACGCGTGTAGGAAGTAGAGCATTAAGACGAAATTCGCCCAAGCGTGCGTATAAGGCTTGCCTGCTAGAATGCCCGGCAATGGCAGTAACAGCGGTACAGCCCAAGCAATCGCAAGTGTGACATTGCTAAGATGCGGGTGCGGTGAAAGCGTCATCTGCCAAGCCACTACCCAAAATAAAAGCAACAAGTTGCCTGCTAACGCTAGGTAGCGAAAGAGCTTGGTTTTGGGAGACATAGCCGTTTCTGGCATATACATCATTGAGAGATTCCCTTCTGGTTGATAGCGATGCGCGCTAAGCGTTTGCCTAGGTTTTGTGCCAACTCAATTTCTTCTTTGCTTAATGAAGCGCTCTCTCCAGTACTGCTGGCACCGTAAGGTGTGCCACCGGTTTGAGTGGTGTGTAGCGCAGGTTCTGAATAGGGGATTCCCACAACTAACATGCCATGGTGAAGTAGAGGCAACATCATGCTTTGTTGTGTCGTCTCTTGACCACCATGCAGTGATGAAGAAGAAGTAAAGACACAAGCTGGCTTATCGATGAGATCGCCATTGATCCACAGTGATGTTGTACTATCCCAAAAGTGCTTCATTGGCCCAGCCATGTTGCCAAACCAGACTGGGCTGCCTAGTGCTAAACCATCGCAAGAACGGAGCTCTTGTAAGGTCGCGATAGGATCTGTTGGTTGATAACGTGAATCAGGCTGCTCTTCTACCGTATACACGTCGTTCACCGTTCTCAGCATGGCTTCGCAGTTCGGGATAGATTCAACCCCTCGTGCAATCTGTCTTGCTAGCGCTTGTGTGTTGCCGTGGCGACTGTAGTAGAGAACAAGAATGTTAATGCTCATATTGGCTTACAGGATCTCTAGTACTTGCTCTGGTGGACGACCAATTTTTGCTTTGTTGTTCGCAACAACAACAGGGCGTTCAAACAGTTTTGGGTTTGCCGCCATTGCTGAGAAAAGATCTTCATCAGTCACCGATGCATCACCAAGATTTGCTTCTTTGTAATCTGCTTCTTTGGTGCGCATCATCTCGCGCACACTGGTAAAACCAAGCTGAGTGAAAAGCACTTTAAGCTGCTCAATAGTTAAAGGTGTGTCTAGGTATTTGATAACCTCTGGCTGTACGCCGTTCGCTTCAAGCAGTTCGAGAGTTTGACGGCTCTTTGAGCAACGTGGGTTATGATAAATCACGACAGACATGGTTCTTCCTCATTATTATTTTTGATTTAGTTGTTCAGTTGAAGCCACCTGAGTGGCTTCTTTATTATGTTACGTTGAGCTTTCTTTTTATGCTTTTACCAAGAATTACGGCTAATGAAACAAACTTATTGCAGCGATAAGAAACGTTCGCGCTGAATCATTAGCTGGTCGAGTCGAGCATCGTAACGTGCTTGTTTTAGACTGCCGAGTTCTGCGATTTGACTTGCCTGCGTGTAGTACTGAATCGCTTTGTTCCAGTTAGCTTGCAGTGCCAAAATTTCTGCGCGAGCGGCCAATTCTTCGTCGCTATTACCTAAGCTCGTATTTACTTTTGAAAGTAGGTGCCAGCCATTGGTGTCGTTCGGGTTATCGTGCGTGTAACGTTGCAGCACGCGAACGGCTTCCTGTAGGTCTTCATTTTCAATCAGCGCATTGGCGTAGTTAATGGTCAGAACCGGGTTGTTTGGTTGGCGAACCAGTGCCGATTTAAGTTCTTTAATCGCTATCTCGGGCTGTTTCTGTTCAATGTGCAGATCTGAGATCGC
Organism: Vibrio lentus; assembly: GCF_030409755.1. Classification (NCBI taxonomy): domain Bacteria; kingdom Pseudomonadati; phylum Pseudomonadota; class Gammaproteobacteria; order Vibrionales; family Vibrionaceae; genus Vibrio; species Vibrio lentus. The sequence goes on along the minus strand of NZ_JAUFQE010000002.1, from coordinate 2,222,876 downwards.
ATCTAAATAGAACAGATTGGTTGGATCGCTGTTGATGAGTTTGGTTAGAATTGGCTCTGCTTTATCTAATTTTTTAGTATCTAGATAAACCAATGCTTGGCCATATTCTAATGAAGGCACTATAGCTTTCGGTGCTTTCTTTAGTTGGCGTGCAAACCAGTCCAAGGCCGCATCATTGTTGATACCCGCATAGCGCGCGACAATGCGAGCTCTTGCCAGATGGTAATCCAGTGATGGAGCCAGTTTAAGTGGCGGATAGCTGCGAGCACGGGCACGAGAATCTGTGATTCGATCTTCTGGTAATGGGTGAGTCAGTAGCATTGGTGGTGGTGTGCTTGCGTAGCGGTATTCATCAGCCAAGCGGCCAAAGAAACGTGGCATTGCATTCACATCAAACCCAGCTTTTGCGAGCGTGTTGATACCAAAGCGGTCGGCTTCTTTTTCATTACTACGTGTGTAGTTGATTTGGCTTTGCATGTTACCCGCCGTTGTTGCGGTTAATGCAGCAATACCAGCTTCAGGCGCTGCAATCGCCAGCAATACAGACGCCGCAAGCGCTGCGATGGTGGCTGGAGAACGGCGAGCTTGGTCTTCCATACTACGTGCTAAGTGACGTTGGGTAACGTGCGCGATTTCGTGCGCTAATACCGAAGCGAGTTCACTTTCCGATTGAGCATGCAGGAACAGACCAGAATGCAAAGCAACGTAACCACCAAAGAAAGCGAAGGCGTTAATGTTGCGGTCACGGATCATAAAGAACTGGAAAGGGGTCTTTACATCATTCGCGTTTGCGACAAGGCGATGGCCGAGCGTATCGATATATTGGTTTAGAACAGGATCGTTGACGATGGGCTGGCTGCTTCTGATGATGCGCATGTAGGCATCACCATAGATAAGTTCTTGATCGATAGTGAGTGTGCCGCCAGCAGCGGTGCCGATATCCGGTAGCTCCAAACCATTGGTATTTGCCAAAGTTGGTGTGCTTAATGTGGCTGCGATGCATAAGCAAGCAATTGAACGAGCGCGTTTAAACATATTAGTCAGTAATACTCCGTTTCTTCTGACAGTAAGACAAGAGCAATGCAAATTGGTTCTTTATCTGATTTAACCTTTACCAAGTGCGTGCGCTATCATTAAGGAAGATGAATGAATGATGGCGCGTTTTCAAAAACAGATTACAATACGACCCTTATAATAAGCATCGAGCCCAAGAATGACACCTAATATTCTAGATTTACGCCAAGAGCGATGTCCAATGGCTTTATTATTAGCCAAGCGTCACAGTGTAAAGTTAGAAGTAGGACAGTCATTGTCAATTTATGTCTCTGATAATAGCTCGATGAAAGATATTGTTACTTTTTTGTCTAAGCAAGCCTATGACGTCATCGCTGAGGTTTGCTCTAATTACCATCATATCCTCGTCACTAAAAAGGAATTGCAGTCAGATGCTTGAAATGGTCAATCGTTGGTATAAACGACGTTTCTCTGATCCCCATGCTGTCAGTTTGGTTGCCATCATTCTATTCGGCTTTATTACGATCTACTTCTTTGGTCACCTTATTGCGCCATTATTGGTGGCCATTGTGTTGGCTTACTTACTTGAGTGGCCCGTTACCCAACTTCAAAGACTCGGTGTTCCAAGAACCCCTTCAGTGATGTTGGTGATATTAATGTTCTTTAGCGTGATGCTATTGGCGATATTTGGTTTGGTACCGACCATTTGGGAGCAAGTGGGCAACCTAATCAATGATATTCCAAGCATGTACGGCAGCCTACAAAAGTTCATCGCGACGATTCCAGAGCGTTACCCTGAACTGGCTAACTTACAGATTGTTGAGTCAATTATGTCTAACGCGAAGAACAAAGCGCTAGGCTTTGGCGAAAGCGTTGTTAAAGGCTCTTTAGCGTCTCTTGTGAGCTTGGCGACACTGGCGGTTTACCTGATTCTTGTCCCTCTTTTGATTTTCTTCTTACTGAAAGATAAAGAAGAGATGATCAGAATGGCAAGCGGCGTATTACCTAAGAACCGTCGCCTCGCGACCAAGGTTTGGGTAGAGATGAATCAACAAATCTCAAATTACATTCGCGGTAAGGTTCTCGAGATTTTGATCGTCGGTGGTGTCAGCTATGTAACCTTTGCGATTCTGGATTTGCGATATTCAGCACTATTGGCTGTAGCGGTGGGCTTCTCGGTTCTGATTCCTTATATCGGTGCTGCTGCTGTGACTGTTCCCGTGGCGATTGTTGGCCTGTTCCAATGGGGGCTAGAACCTCAGTTCTACTGGCTGTTACTTGCGTACGGCATCATCCAAGCACTAGATGGCAACGTATTGGTTCCGGTTCTGTTCTCTGAAGCAGTGAACCTGCACCCAGTCGCGATTATTGTTGCGGTATTAGTGTTTGGTGGACTGTGGGGATTCTGGGGTGTGTTCTTTGCTATCCCGCTGGCGACCTTAGTGAAGGCGGTTTGGAATGCCTTACCGAGTCATGCATTAGACGATGACCCTGAGCATCAATCGTAATTGAATGCGCTATCAATTTGAATGCGCATTCAATTTGAATAAGTATTAAAAAGGCCGAATATCCATGATATTCGGCCTTTTTGCATTTGGCTTAGTGAGTCGTGTATTTAGATTCGCTAGGTGCGAATTTAGAGAGTCAACTCACTGAAATCGAGATTAAGCTTCTGGGTTGAAGTAATCTAAAACCACTTCGTGGTGAGTCTTGGTTTTGAACTTGTTGAAGACGTGTTCAATCTGACCTTCTTCATCGATTAGGAAGCTAATACGGTGCAGACCATCGTATATTTTACCCATGAATTTTTTCTCACCCCAAACGCCAAACTGTTCAGCAACGCTGTGGTCTTCATCTGATAATAGAGTGAAGTTCAGAGACTTCTTCTCAACGAAGTTTGGTAGGCGTTTGACTGGATCAACACTCACACCTAGAACAACCACATTCAGGTCATCAAGCTGTGCTTTGATATCACGCAGGCCTTCCGCTTGTACGATACAACCTGGAGTCATTGCTTTTGGGTAAAAGTAGAAAAGTACTTTCTTACCTTTAAAGTCACCAAGAGATACGATATTGCCATCTTGATCTGGAAGAGAAAAAGCAGGTGCTGGAACACCAGCCGTTAGCGTATTCATGACATTTCCTTTTTAAAGACTGTTTTTGATAAAGTTGAGCGAGCCTTGTACGGATAGGCTCAGACACAGCGCGTCGAATTCTTCTTGTAGCTGCATCAAATTACATTCTGATTGAACAGAAGCGGTAATAGAGATATGGAATTGATCGTTGTCGAGTTGAACCTTGGACTTATTTATGGTTCGTGCGCTCAGCGAGTCGAGTCCGATGTTGCGGTCTGCAAAGAACTGAGTGAACTGCTCGGTAAGACCGATTTTGTCGTCTGACTCAACGAACACCTCTACGGTGTAAGAGTTCTCAATCACATCATGAGTTGAGGTTCGCTTCATAATCGTAATCAAGTCGTGCTCTTGTCCAAGCAAGGGCAAGGTGGTTTCAACGCGGGTGATGTTGTTTGCCTTTCCAGACAGTAGCATGATAAGCGTAAATTCTTCGCCAAATAGAGCGATACGGCTATCAATAATGTTACAGCCTGATTGGGTGACTAAATGAACCACTTGGTTGCATACACCTGGGCGATCTGTGCCCACAGCTGTGATTACTAGATGTTGAGTCATAAAATCACGTCTCTTTATATTCCATTGATTCATGCATGTTAGCACAGTTAACAAAAGGAATAAGTGTAGGAGGGGGGCTTTTATGAGGCGTTTTTCTTCCAATGCGCAGCAAATGGTAGGAATGTCGAGGAGGCTAAAAAAACAAGATAGCGCCACGTTGCGACAGCTTACCTGTTACTGACATCGAGTTTAGCCCTATCCGTTAGATTGAGCGTAGATGACCAAAATTTTAGATAGAACGGCGTTAGAAGTCGTTTTACCTCAAACATACGACAATATTTAATGCAGTTGTTGCCAGTAAGCCACTTTAATGTCTTGTGTTTATTGATCGGCTTACAGTAACATGCAAAAAGAATAAATTAAGGGAGATAGACATGTTTTCAGGAAGTATCGTTGCGCTAGTTACGCCATTTAATACAGATGGTGAAGTGGATTTCGACAGCCTTAAAAAGTTGGTTGAGTACCATGTTGCTGCAGGTAGTGATGGTCTGGTTGCGGTTGGCACAACAGGTGAGTCTTCTACGCTCACTATTGAAGAGCATGTCAAAGTCGTCAATAAGATCGTTGAATTTGCCGATGGTCGTATCCCTGTTATTGCAGGTACAGGCGCAAATGCAACTCACGAGTCAGTGTTATTCAGCCGTTTGTTGAACGGTTCTGGTATTGCTGGTTGCCTGAGCGTAACGCCTTACTACAACAAACCGACTCAAGAAGGTTTGTACCAACACTATAAAGCGATTGCTGAAGTTAGTGACGTTCCGCAAATCCTATACAATGTTCCGGGTCGTACTGCCGTTGACTTGTTACCAGAAACGGTTGCTCGCCTTGCTGAGATCGAAAACATCGTTGCACTTAAAGATGCGACGGGTGATCTCGACAGAATTGCAATTCACCGTGAACTTTGTGGCGAAGACTTTATCTTACTAAGTGGTGATGACTTAACAGGTCTAGAATTTGTTAAGCGTGGTGGTGATGGTGTTATCTCTGTAACCAATAATGTTGCAGCTGCTGATATGGCAACCATGTTCAAACTAGCGAAAGAAGGTAAGTTTGAAGAAGCAGAAGCGATCAATGAGCGTTTGATGCCTCTTCACAAAAACTTGTTCGTTGAATCTAACCCTATTCCCGTAAAATGGGCGGTTCACAAATTGGGTCTGATTGCTGAAGGTGGCTTACGTCTACCGTTGACTGAATTGTCAAAGCCAGCTCAACCTGTTGTTGCTCAAGCAATGACTGAAGCGTGCATTTACTAAAACGTATGAAATGATGCCGAAGCGAACCTTCGGCATTTAGGAGTATAAATGAAGTATTCTCACCAGCTAGTGATTGGGTCACTGGCTGTTTTCGTTCTTACAGCATGTTCTGGCAGCCCGACTCAACGTCGCCAAGCCAAAGATGATTTCGAATACTTAGAAACACCTGAGTTTTCACAATGGCAATTGCCTGAAGATGCTCAACCTCAGTTCTACCCAAATTTTGATATCCCAAGCGGTGAATTCAGTGGTGGTACAGGTCGTCAAGTGGATATTCGTCCGCCTCAACAGGTTCTTGAACTGATCCCTGGTGCTCGTGCTGAGCGTCAAAACGGTGAAGTGACATTATGGCTTCTTCGTGCTGAAGAAGCAGACCGAGTGTGGCAAACGGCGGTAGACATGCTAGCTCAGCGTGGCATTGGCATTCGTGAGCAATCAGAGAACGACATTGAGACCGATTGGGTAACTTGGGTTTCTGAAGACGAAGAAGTAGAGATTGGCAGCCGTTATTCTATCTCTCGTTTCCAAGCGAACAATCGTCATGGCTTCAAGATTAACCTGATTGATTGGCGTGAAGGTTCTGAAGAAAAACCTGTATCGGCAACCAATAAAGAGCGTTACAACGCGTTCCTAACGAACCTTGTGATGGCTAAGTACGATGAAAACCTTCGTGCTGAAGCTGCACTGAAAGCGCAAGAGTTAGTGAAACGTATCCCTATTTCAATGGGCGCTGATCGCAGTGGCTTCCCTGTGATTATCGCGCGTACGCCTTACAACGTGTTGTGGCAACGCTTGCCTGAACTGCTACCTCAAATGGGCTTCGAGCTTGAAGAGCGTAACCAGTCTCAAGGTACCGTAAAAGCGAAATACGCAGCGCCTGATGATGAGTTCTGGGAAACGATTGGCCTACAGCCTATTGACCTAGCGCCAGGTACTTACACCTTCTTGTTTGGTGATCTTGGTAACCGTACGTCGATTAACGTAACGGATGCATCAGGTAAGCCAGTAGAAGAAGAGCTACTTAAGTCAATGGTTCCGGTATTGGCACACGTTGCTGACCAAACCAAAGATAAGAAAGAAGCAAAAGCTGAATAAGCCCTGAGCTGATTTTGATAAATAAAAAAGAGGACACATTGTGTCCTCTTTTTTTATGTTGTTCGTCAGCGTTTTATCTATCTGTTGTCTAATTTCAATTAGGGATAACAGCGCACCTGACTTGTTGGGGCGAGCGCATCAAAGGCATTAGGTTAAGTGTCTTTGTTCTCTGTGGACTTATCTTCTTGAGCTTTCTCTTGGTTCTGTTTATCCAATTGATTGAGTTTGTCTAAGTCTTTCTCTGTTTTATTACGACCTGTCAGATCCATATTGGCGGTCTGTTTGAGCGCAGCAATATTACCCACCACAACGCTAACCACGATGATGATGATAACCCAAGGGTTTGTAAGCCACTCCAACATAAGCGCTCCTAATGACTGATATTCGCCACGAAGCGCGCATAGATCTCGTCTAGCTGCTCCATAATTATCTCATACCCTAATATTGGCTTAGATTGGAGTTGCTTGCCAAGTAAAGTGGGAGATAACTGTGATAAACACAACTGTGAAACTTTACGGTGGCTAATATGCCAAGGTTCTATCGCAACACCGCCAAGGTCTTGGCTGTAAGGGAAGAAGAACCCATATTGAGATGCATTGGCAACCAGCCATTGGTAAAACGCTTGCTGGTGGCCGGTTAGGTATTCCCATGGTTCCAGCTGTAGCTGCGCGCCTTCAGGTAAATGATTGCGAGCAAAGACGTCAAAGTCACAACCCCAATGATGACGACTCGCCCCAGGAAGCGCAGACCACCTCAGGATCGCCGACAGCTTTTGTTGTTCACTGAGCGTTGAAGCATCCAGTGGTTGGCTTTCTGAGTCTAATATCGGTACTTCACCAGAAAATTTGCGGTTCCAAATCAGAGATTGCCTTTCATAGTCGCGAAAGCCACTGGCAATCTCCATTTTAAAACCAGCGAGCTGAGCAGCTTTAATCAAATTGTTCAGATCATCTTTGACATTACTGTGGACCAAGAAGGTCTTGGTGCCAATCAGGCTAGGCTCCAGATGTGAATCAGATTGTCCGGTAAGCTGCTCTGGTGTCATAACGCGTCTCTCAATAATTAGATGCTATCAATCGCTTATCAAAGAACTATTTAGCGAACAGGTTCACTAGTGTTCTTTCGTACATGTCGGTTAGCTTCTCTAAATCAGCCACTTTCACGCATTCGTTAACCTTGTGAATGGTTGCATTAACCGGACCTAGTTCTACTACTTGCCCTTTCATGCGCGCAATAAAGCGTCCGTCTGATGTACCACCTGTAGTCAGTAGTGCTGGTTTTACGTCATTGACGTGACCGACGGCATCAACAATAGCATCAAGCAGTGAGCCTGCGTCTGTTAAGAACGGGTCGCCATTGAATGTCCATTTCAAATCGTATTCGAAATCGTATTTGTCGAGTGTATTTGTGATTCTCTCAACGATGATGTCGTTGTTTAACTCTGTGCTAAAGCGAAGGTTAAACTGAACATTAAATTCACCAGGAATCACGTTTGATGCGCCAGTGCCTGCACTTACATTTGGGATCTGGAAGCTAGTCGGCGGGAAGTAGTCATTTCCTTTATCCCACTCGGTAGTAGCCAGTTCATTGATCGCAAGCAGAGAGCTGTGTACCGGGTTGTTTGCTAGGTGAGGGTAAGCAACATGACCTTGTGTGCCTTTAACTGTTAGATCACCAGTGATAGAACCACGACGGCCGTTTTTCACGACATCACCGACGTACTCAGTACTTGATGGTTCACCCACAATACACATGTCGATGTTCTCGCCACGAGCCATCAGTGCTTCAACAACACGTACCGTACCGTTGATGAAAGGACCTTCTTCATCTGACGTGATAAGGAAACCGATTGAGCCGGTGTGATCAGGGTGCTTAGCGATGAACTGTTCTACTGCAACGATCATTGAAGCTAGAGAACCTTTCATATCTGCCGCGCCGCGACCATGTAGGAAACCATCTACGATAGTCGGTTCGAATGGCTTAGTGTTCCACTGCTCAACTGGGCCAGCAGGTACAACATCAGTGTGGCCAGCAAAAGCAAAAAGAGGCGCTTCTGTACCACGGCGAGCCCAAAAGTTCGTCGTATCTTCAAATACCATCACTTCGATTTCAAAGCCGAGTGCTTTTAAGCGTTCAATCATCAGGTCTTGGCAGCCTGCATCTTCTGGTGTTACCGATTGACGGCTGATTAGGTCTTTTGCCAGAGCCAAAGTTGGGCTATCTGTCATCCTTGAATTCCTTGTTTAAATAAACGTCTAGTCATTAATTGTTGAGCGCTGAATAGGGGAGGTTCAACGCTTTATTTGTTTAATTTTATACGGCTGCTTAAGCAAAAACAGTAGCGTATTGGTCAGCTTTGAAGCCGATGTGAAGCTTGTCATCAACGTTCAGAATTGGGCGCTTAATCATTGCCGGTTGTTCAACAAGCAGAGCCACTGCTTTTTCTTCTGTTAACGTGTCTTTTTGTTCTTGAGTCAATTGGCGATAGGTCGTACCACGTTTGTTTAGCACCAGTTCCCAACCAAGTTCTGAACAGAAGCTTGTCACTAACTCTTCAGTGATGCCTTGTTTACGATAATCGTGAAATTCGAACTCAATACCTTCAGCTTCTAGCCATTTTTTTGCTTTTTTGATGGTGTCGCAGTTCGGAATGCCAAACATAGTGATAGTCATTATTCTTCCTTTGGGTGATTTTATTTCGTTGTTATGAATTGAATCCTATCAGGAAGCTGCAATTCAGACAAAATAGAGTGAGGAATATTTCATAGAGTGAAAAAAAACAGTAAGAAAATGTCACTATTGGAGACTTATTGATCAGCCTCAACATGTTGTCAGCGAAAAAAGAAATAATTGAGTTGCACATATATAGGAGGTGTCAATGGAGTTGAGTCCTGTTTTTGCAAGGCGGCTATATTTAGCATTGTTAGTGGAAAGCCTTGATAGGCCAAATGTGCCTAAACTCATCGAAAAAACGGGTTGGCCTCGTCGTACTATTCAAGATGTACTCAAGGCGTTACCGGGGATCGGTATCGAACTTATGTTTGTTCAAGATGGGCGACGTCATAATGATGGTTATTACCAGTTATCCGACTGGGGGCCATTTGATAGTCAATGGGTTATCGAACGTAAAGGCGATATAGCAACAAGCCTTGGATTTAGTGCATAAGCCAGCGAAAGCTGGCTTTCTTCTTTCTTCTCCCTACCAATCAGCGGTAAGTCGAATTAGCGACATCGATAAGCGGTGCCCAACATGGTTACGGAAGTCGCAAAATCTTGGGGAAGTGTGAAAATTACGGTGTCCGCACCTAATCCAATAGCATTGGACTTTAGCTCATTCATTGCGCCTTGAATCAGCGTGTCATTTGGGAAAAATAGGTAGCTGTACCAGTGGCCTTCGCTGCCTGTGACTTCCCCTTTGTACGCGCACTTGCTGATATCAATCAGTCCGTGATAATCCATTTGTACTTGGTCAGCTTCGCTATGCGGGACTGTCGTCGGTGTCGTGCACCCTAATAACATGCCAGTCATAGCTAAAGCGACTAATTCCTTTTTCATACGTCAACCCTGCTATTTCATCAAATAAATCGCGAAACCAACCCAGCTTGCGATCAATAGTAACCACGGCAATTTACTGGCGTGATTTGATGTTGTTTCAATACTCGTGTCTACATTGTTCTCTTCGTCTAGATTAGCTTGTTGAGTCTGCTTCTCTTTCTGTACACGTTTCTTTGCTTTATCAGCTTGGCGACTGCGCTCTTTTTGCTGTTTCTTGTAAAGTGCGATGCCTTTCTCAATACCCTGAGCAATCAACTTCGTTTGTTCTTTGGTTTGAGCTGGCTTTTGCGTCGCTTTGGCTATCTTCAGTGCTTCTTGTTGAGATTCAACAGACGGTGTATTAGTTTTCTTTTTCATACTGAGTTCGATAATTAAAACGGATTAACCAATAAGATAACGCAAACCTAGTTAAGTATGAATGATTTGCGTTAAAGTGTTGGTTTGAAAATAAGTGAAAGTGAGATTTGTGCGGTACTCCATAGAACAATACGACAAACACGGCTTTTTGAAAGCCCCGATCTTATTATGGTTAGGTTGGCTGTTTCTGGCGAAAGCTTTGGTCGTTTTCATTGTTGCGGGCGCAAGCCGAGAGTCGGGAACGGATATCCTCGAAATAATCTACCCTGACCATCAGATGTTTTATGTCGGAATTGCGTTGAGTGTCCCCAGCTTGCTACTGATGTGGTTGTTTGGACTTAGAACACCAGATAGAAAGCGTCTAAATAAAGTCGTATCTTGGGGGCGTTGGGTTACCATGATGGCTATCTTGGCGCAGGGGTCTCATACCATTTATTTAATCTATTTGGATAATGGATGGTTCCGTTGGTCAAATGGCATCACCCTGTTGTTGCTCCTATGGTTAGCGCTTTTTCTAACCAATAGTCATGCCGCTAGGGATTGCTTTAAAGTGGTTGAGCTCGAAGACTGATTCTCATCAAAACATTTGTCCCATTCACAATTATACTTAGAAGCTAAAAATGAAAGGATTAATCTATGCTTAACATCTCAAATGAGCAGCCTAACGTTCAAAGTGCTATCTTGCCAGAAGCTGGGCCTTTCGCTCTTTACGTTCAATTAAAAGTGAATGCTAACGCTGCTAACGTATTAGCTGAAATTCAAAAGCTTCCGACTCTAATCGACGAGCTTAACCAAACTCAACCCGATGCGAACTTAACGGCGTCAGTTGCGTTCTCAAAGGCGTTTTGGGATAAGTTCGAGCAAGCTGCTCCGTCTGACCTCATTGATTTCCCTGCGCTTGGTGAGGGTGATGTCACTGCACCGAGCACATTGTCTGATGTTCTGATTCACTGTCATTCAAATCGACACGATCTGCACTTCTTCATCCTACGCAAATTGCTATCTGAAGTAGCTGCAGACGTTGAAGTAGTGGATGAAACCTACGGTTACCGCTTCCTAGATTCACGTGACATGACCGATTTCGTTGATGGCACTGAAAACCCGAAAGACGCACAGCGCGCTGAAGTGGCGATAGTGCCTGAAGGTGAGTTCGCTGGTGGTAGTTATGTGATGGTGCAACGTTTTGTGCATAACCTACCTGCTTGGAACCGATTAAATGTATCGGCACAAGAGAAAGTGGTTGGCCGTACTAAGCCAGACTCTATCGAGCTAGATGATGTTCCTGCGGCGTCTCACGTTGGTCGTGTGGATATCAAAGAAGAAGGCAAGGGCCTTAAAATTGTTCGTCATAGCCTACCTTACGGCACAGCAACGGGCGACCACGGTCTATTGTTCATTGCTTACTGTAACGTTCGTCATAACTTTGATGCGATGCTAGAGAGTATGTACGGCGTGACAGATGGTAAAACAGACCAACTGCTTCGCTTTACTAAAGCGGTAACAGGCGCTTACTACTTTGCTCCTTCAACTGACATGTTGAGTGCATTAAAGGTTAAGTAAATCGTCTCAAAATAGAATAAACAAAGGGAGCCTCAGGGCTCCTTTTTTATTAAAGCTTTAGATGAATTGGTCGATATAAAAGCAATCGTGAATTTTATTCATCTTTTTGTAAGTGAAGGTCTATGGCTATAACTGTTAATACAAATGTCTCAGCGCTGGTGGCTCAGAGGAATCTGTCGAATGCCAATAACATGCTGAACCAATCTTTGGAGCGCTTAGCTTCAGGGAGTCGTATTAATAGTGCAAAAGACGATGCGGCTGGCTTACAAATTTCGAATCGACTTGAAGCGCAGATGAGCGGCATTGATGTCGCGGTTCGAAATGCGAACGATGGAATCTCCATTATGCAGACTGCAGAAGGGGCGATGAATGAAACCACCAATATCATGCAACGCATGCGAGATTTGTCGCTGCAAGCGAGTAATGGTTCGAATAGCCTGTCTGAAAGGACAGCGATTCAAGAAGAAGTAACCGCCTTGAATGATGAGTTGAATCGAATTGCTGAAACCACCTCATTTGGCGGTAAAAAACTTCTTAACGGTAGTTTTGGTAGCTCGTCATTTCAAATCGGTGGCAGTTCTGGTGAAGCGGTGCAGATAGGTTTGAAAAACATGCGCACCGATGACATCAACATGGGTGGATTTAGTTATGTTGCCAATGGCAAGGCAAGTGACTCGTGGGAAGTCAAATCCAACCAGAATGATATGACGATGTCGTTTACCGACCGTTTTGGTCAGCCACAAGAGATCACCATCAACGCGAAAGCGGGCGATGATATTGAAGAGTTGGCGACTTACATTAATGGTCAAACGGATCTGGTCTCGGCTTCCGTTAATGATGAAGGGCAGCTTCAGATCTATATGTCTGGCGAAGACACGGCAGGCACGATCTCTTTCTCAGGTTCGTTAGCCAGTGAGCTTTCGATGTCGGCGGGTTATTACGAATCAGTCGATGACATCAATGTGACCGATGTAGGTGGCGCGCAGCGTGCTGTCTCTATTTTAGATACCGCGATGAAGTATGTGGATAGTCACCGCTCCGAACTCGGCGCGATGCAAAACCGCTTTGACCATGCAATAAACAATCTCGAAAACGTTCATGAGAACTTGGCGACATCCAACAGCCGAATCAAAGATACCGACTACGCCAAAGAAACCACTCAAATGCTCAAGCAGCAAATACTGCAGCAAGTGAGCACCACAATACTGGCTCAAGCCAAACAAGCGCCGAATCTTGCCTTAACCTTGTTAGGTTAATAAATCGCCTCGAATCTTATAAAGGTATTTCAGTTTAACTAAAGCCCTTTGGTTAATAAAAATACAACTTTTCGCTCGACTGACATCTCGACAACTTTAGCGTTTTTCTCATCTTTTTTTGATAATTTTACTACCAATCACGCTTTCTTCTCCTTTACCGCTATTTCTTTAATTTTGTTGTTTTTTTCCTAAAGGTTTCAGCATTCACGCCGTTATCAATAGTAACTTAGAGATAACTACTTGGTTTTCCGAGACGTCGGAAACCGCTATACCGGAAAATCAATTGGAGAAGTCACCATGGCAGTGAATGTAAATACCAACGTTTCAGCGATGACAGCACAACGTTACCTAAACAACGCAAACAGCGCACAACAAACATCAATGGAGCGTCTAGCTTCAGGCTCTAAAATCAACAGCGCGAAAGATGACGCTGCGGGCCTACAAATCTCGAACCGTTTGAACGTTCAGAGTCGTGGTCTTGATGTTGCTGTTCGTAACGCGAACGACGGTATCTCTATTGCACAAACAGCTGAAGGTGCAATGAACGAGACAACCAACATCCTGCAACGTATGCGTGATTTGTCTCTGCAATCTTCAAACGGCTCAAACTCAAAATCTGAGCGTGTAGCGATTCAAGAAGAAGTAACAGCATTGAACGACGAACTGAACCGTATTGCGGAAACCACGTCTTTCGGTGGCAACAAGCTGCTTAACGGTACTCACGGTACTAAATCATTCCAAATCGGTGCGGATAACGGTGAAGCGGTAATGCTTCAACTGAAAGACATGCGCTCTGATAACGCTCAGATGGGTGGTAAGAGCTACCAAACTGAGAACGCGAAAGACAAAGACTGGAACGTTCAAGCTGGCGCAAACGACCTAAAAATGTCGTTCACTGATAACTTCGGTCAAGCACAAGAAATCGATGTGTCTGCGAAAGCGGGCGACGATATCGAAGAGTTAGCAACGTACATCAACGGTCAACAAGACTCTGTTAAAGCGTCTGTAACTGAAGACGGTAAGCTACAAATGTTTACTGGTAACAACAAAGTTGAAGGCGAAGTGGCATTCTCTGGCAGCCTTGCTGGTGAACTAGGCATGCAACCTGGCAAAGATGTAACCGTTGATACTATCGACGTAACATCAGTTGGCGGCGCACAAGAATCTGTAGCTGTTATCGATGCGGCACTTAAGTATGTAGATAGCCACCGTGCTGAACTGGGTGCTTTCCAAAACCGTTTCGACCACGCTATCAGCAACTTAGACAACATTAACGAGAACGTTAACGCATCTAAGAGCCGTATTAAAGATACCGATTTCGCGAAAGAAACGACTCAGATGACTAAGTCTCAGATCCTTTCTCAAGCATCAAGCTCGATTCTTGCTCAAGCGAAGCAAGCACCGAACTCGGCACTTAGCCTACTAGGTTAATCGATTGAAAGGCCACGTTGACTATATGTTGTTCCTAGGCGTTAACGTTAGGCTTCCACAAATTAGCTCGTGGTGAGAGATGAGCGCTAAACAGACCCAGCTTCGGCTGGGTTTTTTATTGCCTGTTATTTGGGAAAAGTGCGCTGTCGGTGAACAGGATAAAAGCGAGATTCCCTATCACGTTCGTTCCTCACTGTAGGGAATGACGGCACCGGGAAGTAATGATTTCATGGTTTAATGCATCAAAGCAGCCTTTCGTCATTCCAGAGCCGAGTGGAACGAGGCATCAGGAATCTGGCTTTTAAGGAGAATGCTACTTTAGTTCTTGTTTACCACTGCAGGGAATGACGCGTGCTTTATAGGTCAGTAAGGATATATACGTCATTCCAGAACCGAGTAGAACGAGGTATCAGGAATCTGCTTTTGGTCGAGGCTTGATTCGAATTAGATGTCAGGCTCTTGTTGTGGCCGAAAGATAATAAACGAGATAGCGCGAACTGCCTTTTACAAAGGTGAATAATCAGGATTAAGTAATGGAGTCAACATTCGTCATCTCAGAATCGAGCTGAGCGAGATATCAGAGATCTGTGTCTACCTGAAGTCATACCGCGTGATTTAACATGCCGTATCAGCGTCTAGAACGGTGTTTGACTGGGTTTAATAACAAAGTAGGGCGGTTAGTTGGCAATTAAGGGTTGGTATTGCTGTGGCTTATTGAGGGGCTGTCTACAATGAGGTGAAGAGCGGCAGTCAGAACTGTTGGTTAAGAGGCTAGAACAATATAGCAGGCACAAAAAACGCCACCCTTAGGCAGCGTTTTTATTAAAGCAGTTAAGTAATCGAAATTACTTAGTTACTTTAAGAACTGGAGTTTCGCCAACAGTTACAGAACCAGAAAGCTTGTTCAGCTCCTTGATTTCGTCCATGTTAGAGATAACAACTGGAGTAAGCGTAGATTTCGCTTTCTCTTCTAGAAGCGCTAGGTCGAAAGTGATGATAGTGTCACCAGCTTTAACAGATTGACCTTCTTCAGCTACACGAGTGAAGCCTTCGCCTTTAAGTTCAACAGTATCAATACCGAAGTGAACGAAAAGCTCAACACCGTCGTCAGACTCGATAGAGAATGCGTGGTTAGTTTCGAAAATCTTACCGATAGTACCGTTAACTGGAGCTACCATCTTGTCGCCAGCTGGTTTGATCGCGATGCCGTCACCAACGATTTTTTCAGCGAAAACAACATCTGGCACATCTTCAATATTTACGATTTCGCCAGATAGAGGTGCGATGATTTCGATTGCACCAGCGTCAGCGCTGTCGTCAGATACTAGCTTTTTCAGTTTGTCAAACAGACCCATTGTGTCATGCTCCTAACGTTTAGTTTTATTCTGTAGAATATACTATACCAATCTAACAAATTAGACGACTATTTTTAGCCGTCTAACTTTATTAAGCTCTTGGTGATTACTGAGTTTTCTCAGCGATGAACTTTTCTACGCAAGCTTCAATTTCTGCAGCTGTAGGTAGAGATAGTGCTTCGTCAGCCATAGCTTTAACTTCTGCGAAGTTAGAGTTACGGATTACTTTCTTAACTTTAGGGATAGAGATACCGCTCATAGAGAACTCATCTAGGCCCATACCAAGAAGAAGTAGAGTTGCACGCTCATCGCCTGCTAGCTCGCCACACATACCTGTCCATTTGCCTTCTTTGTGAGAAGCATCGATTACTTGCTTGATTACAAGAAGAACCGCTGGAGATAGTGGATTGTAAAGGTGAGAAATCATCTCGTTACCACGGTCAACTGCAAGAGTGTATTGCGTTAGATCGTTAGTACCGATAGAGAAGAAAGCTACCTCTTTAGCAAGGTGGTGTGCGATTGCAGCTGCTGCTGGAGTCTCAACCATTACGCCAATTTCGATGTCTTCATCGAATGCGTGACCTTCAGCGCGAAGTTCAACTTTGTACTCTTCGATTGCTTTTTTCAGTTCACGGATCTCTTCAATAGAAATGATCATTGGGAACATGATACGTAGCTTACCGTGTGCAGATGCACGAAGAATGCCGCGTAGTTGGTCACGTAAGATTTCACGACGATCCAAGCTGATACGTACTGCACGCCAGCCTAGGAACGGGTTCATTTCTTCTGGAAGATCCATGTATGGAAGATCTTTATCGCCACCGATATCCATTGTACGGATAATCACTGACTCACCGTGCATTGCTTCGGCTACTTCTTTGTAAGCAACGTATTGCTCTTCTTCAGTAGGAAGTGCAGTACGGTCCATGAATAGGAATTCAGTACGGTACAGACCAACACCTTCGCCACCGTTGCGCAGGATACCGTCACAGTCTTTAACTGTACCGATGTTGCCGCATACTTCTACTTGATGGTTATCAAGCGTGATAGCTGGTAGGTCTTTAAGTTTTGCTAGTTCAGCCGCTTCTGCTTCAAAATCAGATTTGATTTTCTTAGCTTCTGCTAATTCAGCGTCAGAAGGGTTGATGATGATCTTATTGTTCATCGCGTCTAGCACAAGCATGTCGCCGTTCTTAACTTGCTTAGTGATATCGTTAGTACCAACGATAGCTGGAAGCTCAAGCGAACGTGCCATGATTGAAGTATGAGATGTACGACCGCCGATGTCACAAGCGAAACCAAGAACGTAGTCTAGGTTGATTTGTGCTGTTTCAGATGGCGTTAGGTCGTAAGCAACTAGGATAACTTGTTCATTGATATCTGCTAGAGACACAATGTTGATGCCTAGTGCATTTTTAACGAAGCGAGTACCGATATCACGGATATCAGTCGCACGTTCTTTTAGGTACTCATCATCAAGTGACTCTAGTGCAACAGCTTGCTCTTCGATCACTGTGTAGATCGCGTTGTCTGCGTGCATTTTGTCTTTCTTGATGAGTGCTAAAATCTCTTCTTCTAGCTCTTCATCTTCAAGCAGCATGATATGGCCTTCAAAGATTGCTTCTTTTTCTTCGCCAAAAGTTTCAAGTGCTTTTTGCTTTACAACTTCAAGTTGTTGAGAAGATTTGTTACGAGCGTCAAAAAAACGCTGAACTTCTGCTTCAACTTGATCGTCTGAGATAGATTGAGTGTTTAGGACAATTTCATCTTCTTGAAGTAGTAGTGCTTTACCGAAAGCAATACCAGGAGATGCTAGGATGCCTGAAATCATAGCCTTACCTTAGTTGTTCAACTGTAAACGGGAGAATGTGTGACTTTAAGTCGTCGACTAAATGTCGCGCTTATCGCTATCTATTTCGAACAAAGCCACTTTGCTGTGCAAAATGGCTTTGAAAGAAGGAGACCGTATTAGTGTAGTTGATCCATAAGAGCAACTAGGTGGTCTACTGCTTGCTGAGCTTGAGGGCCTTCAGCTGAAATAGTAACGTTAGTGCCTTTTACTAGGCCTAAAGTTTGTAGCTTGAACAGGCTTTTCGCGCTAGCGCTTTTGCCGTTAGAAGTCACTGTGATGTCAGCGTCGAAAGATTTTGCTTCTTTAACGAACTGTGCAGCTGGACGTGTGTGAAGGCCGTTTTCTGCTGTGATTTCTACTTGCTTCTCGTACATTTTATATACCCCAATTAATTTATTTTTTGTAAGTTTGTAACCAATTCAGCTTAACTGCTTTAACGTAAATCCGCTAGAGGCTAGTACGCTATGTTCGTGTTAGAACTTAGACTGGTTATAAATTTTTATCCAGCCATGGTCGTCTTTTGTTGAGTACTCATGACTTTCAGAATTTGTTTATTGCTTCTTTTATTTTGAAGCGAAAAATAAAACAGAGCTGATATTACCAAAGGTGGGGCAGGGATCAACAAAAAAGCCCCTAAACGGGGCTTTTTTGGACGAAAAATTGATTTGACCACATATTACTGTTGGTTCTCTTTTTCCGTAAAGATGCCTGCAAACAAGGCTGTACTTAGGTAACGCTCACCAGAGCTTGGTAGGACGGTAACAATGGTTTTCCCTGCAAATTCAGGTAGTTCGGCAATTCTGTTAGCCGCTACAACAGCCGCGCCAGATGAGATACCAGCAAGGATACCTTCTTCTTTCATTAGGCGTTGAGCCATCTCAATCGCTTCTTCAGAAGTTACCGATTCAACTCGGTCAATAATCTCTAAATCTAGGTTTCCAGGGATGAAACCTGCACCAATACCTTGGATTTTGTGTGGAGCGGGTTTGATTTCTTCACCTGCAAGCGCTTGTGCGATTACTGGAGATTCTGCTGGTTCAACCGCTACTGAAGTGATGGCTTTGCCTTTCTCACCTTTAATGTAACGACTTGTACCAGTGATAGTACCACCTGTACCGACACCTGCTACAAACACGTCAATCTCACCATCTGTTGCTTCCCAAATTTCCGGGCCAGTTGTCTGCTCGTGAATTTGTGGGTTCGCTGGGTTGTTGAACTGTTGTAGTAGTAGGTACTTGTCTGGGTCTGAAGCAACAATCTCTTCTGCTTTCGCAATTGCGCCGTTCATACCTTTTGGTGCTTCAGTTAGCACTAGGTTTGCGCCAAGCGCTTTAAGCAGCTTACGACGTTCTAGGCTCATTGATTCAGGCATAGTCAGCGTTAGCTTGTAACCGCGTGCCGCAGCAACGAATGCAAGAGCAACACCTGTGTTACCACTGGTAGGTTCAACAAGCTCAATACCTGGTTTAAGAGTACCTGCTTTTTCTGCTTCCCAGATCATGTTTGAACCGATACGACACTTAACACTGAAGCTTGGGTTACGAGCTTCGATCTTAGCTAGGACGTTACCCTTGCTTACTTTGTTAAGGCGGACTAGCGGTGTGTTACCAATCGTTAGGGTGTTGTCTTCGTAGATCTTGCTCATGCGATATTCCTTCATTTAATGACAGAACTAAACGTAGTATATCAATCACTTTACCGTCTAGTGTCTTTCGATGTTTGTTCAGCTTGAATTTAGATTAAACAACTTGAAAAAAAGGTAAAAGGATTAAAAAGTTATATCATATAGATATGTAGGGGAGTTCACGCCTATCTTTACTGGTCATTGAATTTTCAAAAGATAGGCGAGGAAAGGTAAGTGGGATCGTTTATCGACGAGAGTCTAATGCTTGTTCTTTGAATTCAACAACCCACATGGCTGTGGCACCACAAACCGCAACAGGCACTACGATCAGGTTTAAAATTGGAATTGTCGTAAATACAGAAACAAGCGCGCCGAAGCTGTAGGTCTTACCTTGTTTTTGTTTCAAAATGTTTCTCATATCATCGAATTTGATTTTGTGGTTATCAAATGGGTAATCAGCGTATTGGATAGCGAGCATCCATGCGGTGAAGATGAACCATAAACACGGCGCAACGGTTTGTCCGAGTGCTGGAATTAACAAAAGTAGGAATAAACCGATCGCTTTTGGCAGAACGTAGACAAGCTTGCGCCATTCTCTCGCTAATATACGTGGCGTATCTTTAAGGACATCAAGTAAACCATCGTCGTTGACTTTTTTGCCACTAAGCAACTCTTCTACCTTTTCTGCGAGTAATCCATTGAACGGCGCAGCAATGAAGTTAGCGAGCGTGCTAAAGAAATACGAAAACGTGGCCAAGACGGTTATGACCAGTAGCGGCCATAAAATGTATGACAACCACGACAAGAAGCTTGGCAATGCACCCATCCATCCTTCAATCCAAGTGTTGAGGTTGGAAAAGATATAAAACAAAGCACCACCAACGAGTAACACGTTAGCGATGAGTGGAAGTAAAACAAACTTACGAATACTCGGTGATAAAGCGATTTTTATTCCGAAAATAAAATAGCCAAAGCCTGAGCGTGGAATAGATTCAATAGTCATATTTAAATTAGGTCACATGTGAATTTGGTTAAATAGCAAACATCCCTAGTGTACTCGACCGAAATTAAGAAAAAAAGCGTGGCGAAAATCACACCATGTAAGGAACTAATTGTATTAAGTTGTTCTAAAACAGTGGCTACTTTTGATAGAGTAGTGAGATTGGCCAAATTAACCCAACTTAGTGACAGCTTTATATAGCTAGTTGACTAAGAAAGCTGAGAGCGAAAAATGCAGGAATTGCGATTTGTACTCATTATTGTTGGCGCGTTAGCTATCGCCGCATTATTGTTCCATGGTCTATGGACGAGTAAAAAAGAAGGGAAAGCAAAGTTTGGAGATAAGCCGCTTGGTAAGCTTGATAACGATAGCTTAGACGAGTCTGAAACGATCCCAAGCCGTTCATTCGCCCCAGAAGATGATTTTGAGATAATCAGAAAAGAGCGAAAAGAGCCGGACTTTGCGGTTTCACCGTCTGCTACGGATCCGCTGATTGACTCTGACCCACTAACAGCACCACAAACGAAAGAAGTTATCGAAGACGATATCGAATTGAATGATCTTCCTTCTTTCAGTGTTAAAGCAGAGCCAGTTCAGATTGAGAGTGAGCCTGAAGAGATCGAAGAAGTTGTCGAGTCTGAGGTTCCAAATTTCGAATTGACTGACGAGCAAAAAGAAAACCATGCTGGCTTTAAAGAACACTATGGTTCGTTTGAAGAAACTACTGATACCGTTACTGAGCCGCTAGCTCCTAACAAAGCACTGACGCCAAGTGAACCGCTTGTTGCTCAAGTAGACGTTGAGAAAGAAGTCGTTGCTTCACAAAGCACCGCGCCTACAGATGAAGCTAAGCCAGATGAAGAGCTCGGCCTAGAAGTTATAGTTCTCAATGTTCACTGTGCTGGAGAGATCCCGTTTGTGGGTACTGAACTTTTCCGTAGCATGGAGAACAACGGCTTAACTTACGGTGAGATGTCTATCTACCACTGCTTTGCACAATCTAGCGATGAGCCAAAAGTTATTTTCAGTATTGCGAACATGATGCAGCCGGGAACTCTAGAACATGATGATCCTGCTGATTTTACAACGAAAGGCATTTCGTTCTTCATGACGCTGCCTTGTTACGGCCAAGCTGATCAGAACTTCAATGTAATGCTAAGTGCAGCACAGAAAATTGCTGATGATATGGGCGGAAACGTTTTGGACGAGTCACGTAACTTAATGACTCCAAATCGCTTGTCTGACTACCGTAAACAAATCAGAGATTTTATGACGGCAGCCAACGCCTAGCCGTCTTGTTTAGCCTTATAAATGATCTATATTTATAGAAAAGGGCTCCTAAGGGAGCCCTTTTTGATATTTCAATCACGATAGAGAATGATATGAAAGAATCGATTCAAGTTACCTTAGAGCAGTTAAGAGAAACGCTGCACTATCATGCCGTTCGTTATTACGTAGAAGATAGCCCCGAGGTTCCTGATGTTGAGTACGATCGATTGATGCAGCAATTGCTAAAGATCGAAGAAGAGAACCCAGAGCTTGTGACGGTGGATTCGCCTAGCCAACGTGTCGGCGGGCAGCCTTTAGATGGGTTTACGCAAGTGGCTCATGAAATCCCAATGCTCTCGCTCGACAATGCATTCTCTGATGACGATTTAGATGGTTTCAATAAGCGCATGTCTGATCGAGCACCAACCGCGAATCTTAAGACCTTCTGTTGTGAGCCTAAGCTTGATGGTTTAGCGGTGAGCCTGCTTTATGTAAACGGTACCTTAGTACAGGCAGCGACGCGTGGTGATGGTGCGACGGGCGAAAATATTACCGAAAACGTGCGTACGATCAGCTCGATTCCGCTTAAGTTACAAGGTGAAGGCTGGCCAGAACGTATTGAAGTCCGTGGCGAAGTGTTTATGCCAAAAGCGGGCTTCGACAAATTAAATGAACTGGCATTGAAGAAAGGCGAGAAGGTCTTTGTGAACCCACGTAATGCTGCCGCAGGTAGCCTACGTCAGCTTGATTCACGCATTACAGCTAAACGTCCCTTGGCTTTCTACGCATACAGTGTCGGTGTTGTGGAGGGCGCTGAGCTTTCAAATAGCCACTATCAACGCTTCTTGCAGTTGAAAGGCTGGGGCTTACCTATGTGCCCTGAAACTAAGCAATTAAGCTCGCTTGAGGACGTAAAAGCGTACTACCAAGATATCATGACTCGTCGCGATGCCTTGGCTTATGAAATTGATGGGGTGGTGATTAAGGTTGATGACATTGCCGCACAAGAAACTCTAGGCTTTGTTGCACGAGCACCTCGTTGGGCAATAGCTTACAAGTTTCCAGCTCAAGAAGAGATCACTCTGCTTAACGATGTTGAGTTTCAGGTAGGCCGTACAGGCGCTATTACGCCCGTTGCTAAACTTGAACCTATCTTCGTTGGTGGTGTGACGGTAAGTAATGCCACGCTGCACAACGCTGATGAGATTGCTCGTTTAGGTGTGAAGGTAGGCGATAGCGTGATTATCCGCCGTGCCGGTGACGTTATCCCCCAAATTGTGGCTGTGGTACTCGATCGTCGCCCTGAGTCGGCAAAAGACATTGTATTCCCTGATGCTTGCCCAGTCTGTAACTCTGCAGTTGAACGTGTCGAAGGTGAGGCGGTAGCACGTTGTACTGGTGGTTTAGTGTGTCAGGCACAGCGTAAAGAAGCGCTTAAGCACTTCGTGTCTAGAAAGGCGCTGGATGTTGATGGCCTTGGCGTAAAAGTAATAGAGCAGCTTGTCGACCGTGAAATGGTAGAAACTCCTGCCGATTTATTTAGGTTAAGTACGGGCGTGATTACGGTTCTTGACCGTATGGGGCCTAAATCAGCACAGAATGTAGTGAGTGCGCTTAATAAAGCCAAAGACACGACATTGGCGCGTTTCCTTTATTCTTTAGGGATTCGCGAAGTGGGTGAAGCGACGGCTATGAACTTAGCTCAGCATTTTAAAACGTTGGAGTTGGTTCAAGCAGCCACTCATGAACAGTTGGTTGAAGTGTCAGATATTGGTGATATCGTAGCAAGTCACCTCACGAGCTTCTTCTCGCAGGAGAAAAACAGAGCCGTAGTCGAACAGTTGTTAGAGCTAGGTGTTAACTGGCCTGCAATCGAAGAAGCAGCAGATGATCAAGAGCTACCGTTAGAGGGTAAGGTGGTTGTGTTGACGGGCTCACTGTCTAAATTAGGACGCAGTGAAGCGAAAGCCGCTTTGCAGGCTTTAGGTGCAAAAGTAACCGGTAGCGTGTCTAAGAAAACGGATATCTTATTTGCTGGTGAAGCCGCTGGTTCTAAACTGACTAAAGCACAAGATTTAGGTATCGAAATAAGAACAGAAGAAGATCTAATTGCACTTATTTCGTAAGTAAACCAAGGTAAAAAAAGCTCAAAGGCACTCCTTACAAGGGAGTGCCTTTTTTGTATTTGTTGTAAAAATCAGGTCTTTTTAATTGTTGAGAAATTTGTGCCTATACGAACTCTAAAATCAGGACAGTGACGTTGCTCAACATTAATGAAATACCGCTCTAGTTGTATAATAAATGCGAGTTACTTCTATCTTTATAGAGGGCGGCTTTTTCTAAATGTTTGATTTTTATTGTTTTTGTTATTTTTAACTGCGAGCTTTGCAATTTATCGATCTGGATCACTAAGTACCTACTAAATTTGCACCAACTCATATTTTTTTAGATGAAAATTAAGTTCTCATTGATCTTTTTGAGGGCGAAGTTAGTCTTAATGCCATGGATGCACACGATGTGCATAACCAGAAAGGAAATAGAGAATTCAGAGTTTAGGGTTCTCAAACAAGAAAAGGTATTTCTCTCTACGGCGGCCAACTTTAGGCGGGGAATATTCAAACAGCTATATCCATTTTTAGGAGTTTTATTCCATGGAAAACAAAATTTTCAAACGTACTCTACTAGGTGCATCCGTTGCACTTTTATCGACAGGCGTAATGGCGAAAGAAGTTGGTATCAACTCTGATTTCAACGTTGATGTATACGGTGTTGCAGCTATCTCTGTAGTTAACTACAACACAACTGACAACAGAGACGACAGCTCAGGTTACGCTGTAGAGAATGAATCTCGTATCGGCTTCCGTGCTCATAAAGATATGTTTGATGATGTATTAATCACAATGCAAATCGAATCTGGCTACGTAGATAGCACAGACTGGTCTCATGGCGGTGTTTCAGGTGGTGTTCTAGGTTTCCGTGATACGTTCGTTGGTGCTTCTGGCTCTTGGGGTAACCTACGTGTGGGTCGTGTTCTTACGCCACTATACGAAATCGTCGATTGGCCATACTCTAACCCTGGTCTAGGTTCTGTATTCGATTGGGGCGGCATCAACGGTCACTACGATCGTCAATCTAACCAAGTACGCTACGATTCAGCTAAATTTGGTGGTTTCTCTTTTGCAGCTTCTGTTGGTCGTGATGATAACGACAACGGTGGCGGTGCAGCGACTCGTGATGCGAACTTCGTTGGCGCAAGCGCTAAGTACAGCTTCGAAAAAATCACGTTTATGGCTGGTGTTGAATCTGGTACCCGCGTAGTGGCTGCTTCTGGTGGTGAGTACGTTACTGCTCAGGAAGAAATTAAAGACAGCGCTGGTAATGTTCTCCATAACCCTGGTGATATTTACAAAACTGATACTGTAGCTGGTTATGATGACGACACATTCGCATATATTGTTGGCTTTGAAGCAAGTTTACCAGCTGGTTTTGGCATCGCTGCAGCGTTTAAAGGTGAAGAGCTAGACAACGGTATCCGTAAGCAAACACAAGATTCTTACTCTGTTATTGGTCAATACTGGAATGGTCCAATTGGTTTCAAATTGGGTTACGCAGCCAACTTAGAGTCTGAATTGAATGGTCAAAAAGAAGCTGGTTCAGATAGCAGTACTATTTCTGGTCAGTTAATGGCTGTTCATAACGGTTTCGTACCTTACCTACGTGTAGCGGGCCGTACTTTCTATAAAGATGGTGTTGAAGATACAGATATCGTAACTCGCGTTGGTCTTGAGTACGGTTTCTAAGCTAACGTTATCAGCTTAAAATTAGTTAAATAAAATCAAAACGCTGGTAAATTATTTTGCCAGCGTTTTTTCCATAGTGAACATAAGGAATTAGTCATAATGAATAAAGTTAGTGTAGTTGTATTATCATTATTTTTGGGAGCTTGTAGTTCACTCGATTCAAAAAGTAATTTTGCAGATTCAGTGGCGGATGTGCAACCTAAAGGCGGTTATATTCAGGTTACTGGACAATCTTACGTTGCGGAAAGTAAAGCGAATGTAGGAGCAGATATCCTGAAATCGTCACTTTACTTTACGTACAACAAAGAAGTGACACAGAACTCAGCTCCAGAATCTTCAATTACTATGGATGTAAGCTATTTCCAAAGTTATAAAGAGTACGAAACGGTGAGCTTTTTCGGTAAGACGATAGAGCTAGAAGAGAGACAAACCTCAAGAGAAAGCTGCAGCGAACACTGCACAAAGACTCAATATATTAAGTTTCCATTAAGCGACGCTGATATACAGCAAGCAAGAGAAAAGAACTTAGAGTTTACGCTTGATGGACAAAACTCAACAATGAGTACAAACTTTATTGTGCCGAAAGCGTATATCGACACAATCTATAATGGCGCAAATAATCATACTGCGATCGCGGTTGCCCCAGTAGCGGTACCTGTCGCAGCGGTTGTTGCTGAAGAACCAAAAGCTTCTCAAGCTCAAGAGATGGTTAACTACTGGTATGGACAAGCAACAAAAGAAGAGCAGTCTGCAGTGACAGATTGGGCATTCAAAAATCGTAAGAACGCTTCTCCAGCATCAATTGAAGGCTCAAAAGAAATCGAAATGGTTTCATACTGGTTCAATAAACTAGACAGCGAAGAAAAATCTCAAACTATGATTTGGCTGTTAGAGCAAGAGTAATCCTCTAACGTAAGTCTCTAGCTATGTTTTTCAACCGCAGTATTGTATAACAGCAGTACTGCGGTTTTTCGTTTTAGGTCGCGCTCTTTGTTTTAGGTAACGTTTGAATTATAGGTAATAGAGTGAATATTGGTGAAGTAGCTAAACGTGTTGGTACAACAGCGAAATCCATTCGTTTTTACGAAAGTAAAGGCATGATGAGCCCTCCGCATCGTTCCGATAATGGTTATAGGCAATACGGCGAGATTCACATCGAACAGTTAGAGTTTGTACTGAGAGCTAAAATGGTTGGGTTTACGCTTGATGAGTGCAAAGCGCTTGTTGAGCTGGCGATGAATCCCAATAGAGAAAGTTACGAAGTAAAAAAGAAAGCAACGCAGAAGTTAGATGAAATAGAGTTGAAGCTTGCTGAACTCAATAAGATGAAGGCTCAGTTGCAATCTTGGGTACATGATTGTCCTGGAGATACCTCGAACGAATGTCCAATTTTGAATAATTTGTCAGGTCGAAAATAACTTATCTTTATTAAAACTTGTTTGGTAACCAAACAGTGTGTCAGGCAGCAAACAATATTACTAGCCTGACGTTAGTTACCTATCAAAGCACCTTACCGCCATAGTGTTTGCAGATCAGCAATGGCACATGAGTGACTGCGTTTCCATCTGAACACTTCACAATAGGCCCCATGTTTCCGTTACCTGGAGACTGACTGCTCGCCAGAGCACTGCCGAATGAAAGGCTGAATATCGCTGTTAAAATTATTAGGAAATGTCTCATACTGACTCCGTTATGTTTATCTCTTGTTGAGATAAATGAAAGTATGGACAAGGAAAGGAAAATTTCAAAAATTGGACGGACTTAACATTTTTAATAATTATAATTAAGCGAGAGCGTGGCCCATTATTCATATATATATTGGTTAATAAATCTGACTTTCTTATATCTTTTTAGCTCAATCAAAATTTTTAGTTTTACGAAATAAGAACTTATTTTTTTTTCTATTCAATCTATCGTGATGATAATTCGAATGTTCTTTGTTCTTTAAACTGATTAAAGCCTACATTTATCGATAATGTAGGCTTTATATGTCAATTGGCTATAAAGGTTGGATTATTAGAATTATTCCGTCTAAAGCCACAATCTTAATTTCTGTACCTGATGGGATATCTTGGCTAGCTCTTGCTGACCAAGAAGAGTCTCCTACCTTAATTCGGCAGTTACCTCTTTTAATATCTTCAGTTAATAGTACGGTTTGTCCCAGCAACTGCTTTTCTCTTTGATTCAGTTCCCGACCAGCATCAGAGTTTTTATCATTGGACAACTGCCTTCTCCACCATAACCAAGTGGTGATCAACGAGAAGCTAGCGAATGATAGCCATTGCATCTGCCAACCCAGTGGTAATGCACCCAAAAGAGCCCCGACGAGCATGGCTGATATACCAATCCAAAGAAAGTAACCAGCCGTTCCGATAAGCTCAAGAGCCAATAGTGCTAGACCAAACGCCAACCAATGCCAGTGGTTTACTTGTTCTAGTAATTCGACCATAAGTTAGTCCTTACTGTCTTTGTCATTACTTTGTGCAAACATCTCGGCGATGCCTGCGACTGAGCCCATTAGCCCTGTAGCCTCCAATGGCAACATAATGATCTTACCGTTTTCTGCTTGTCCAATCGATTTCAGAGCATCAGTATAGCCTTGTGCGATGAAGTAGTTGACAGCTTGCATGTCGCCTTGAGCAATAGCGTTCGATACCATCTCTGTCGCTTTAGCTTCTGCTTCTGCTGCACGTTCACGGGCTTCAGCTTGCAGGATTGCTGCTTGCTTTTGGCCTTCTGCTTTTAAGATTTCTGATTGCTTATGACCTTCGGCTTTTAGGATCTCAGCTTGTCTTACGCCCTCTGCCTCTAAAATATCAGCACGCTTGTTACGCTCGGCTTTCATTTGAGCATTCATCGCTGCGGTTAGATCCGCTGGTGGCTGCACGTCTTTGATCTCGATACGTGTAACTTTGACACCCCAAGGGTTTGTTGCTTCATCGACGATGTTTAGCAGCTTAGTATTGATCATGTCACGCTGGCTGAGCATTTCATCCAACTCCATAGATCCAAGCACGGTACGGATGTTAGTCAGGGTCAAATTACGGATCGCGTGTTCAAGGTCGTTGACCTCGTAGGTTGCTTTGGGTGCATCAATAACCTGAACAAAACAGACAGCATCAATCATGACATTGGCGTTGTCTTTTGAAATGACTTCCTGAGCTGGAATATCCAGCACACGTTCCATCATGCTGATTTTCTGACCAACCTTGTCAATGAATGGAATGATTAGGTTCAAGCCGGGTTGGAGGGTGTGTGTGTAGCGACCGAAACGTTCGACAGTCCAGTTATTACCCTGTGGAACGGTTTTGACACCAGCGAAAATAAAGAGCAGTGCGACGGCAGTAAAGACGCCAATAGTAATCAATGTATCAATAGGCATACGAAATCCTTTGCAAGTGTGAGTTTTTGATAGTTCTTTACTCATACTGGCTCATATTTAAAATTCGAGCAAATTTATAAACGAGAAATGGGCCATAAAACCTTGATTTTATGACCCATTTTACTTTGTGTTATGCGATAAGATTGCTGAGGTTTCTATCATTTATCGGGGTGAATTTTCCTCTGTACTTATCAACTTATTAGCGTTCGAATTAGTAAAGCAGAGAGTACAATTGGCGGCGGTATTTGCTCGCAACTGCATTGCCTTGTCCAAGTGCGCTTAAGATATCCATGAATTCTTTTTTCATATCACCATCGAGGGTATTGAGATCTTTTGCCAAGAATGACCATAGAAGATCCATTGCTTCTTCGCTGCGGTTCACTTGGTGGTACTGAAGTGCTAGGTCAGAGGCCGTTTTAGCATCACTTGGATTTTGCTGTAGCGTTGTTTCTAGCGCTTGAATTTCAGGGCTGTCTGCCGCTTGTTTGTGCAGTTCGAGTTTGGCGACTAAGCCTTTGTAGTAGTTGTCTTGATATTCTAGAGGGATAGTCGACAGTTGAGTTTCAGCTAGATCAAACTGTTGCGTTTCTAGTAAACATTCTGCGATTGCCAGTTTTACCTCGCCTTTGCCCGTCAGTTCTATTGGCAATTGTTGCATTGCTGCGAGCGCTTGTGCGTGCTCGCCTGCTTGCATTTGCTCGAGAGCCTGACGAAGTGCGAGTTCGTCTTGGCTAGGAAGATGTTTTCCTAACATTTCAACAATCGCTTCGATGCTTTGTGGACCACCTAAACCATCGACAGGCTGACCGTTAACAAACAGTGCAATAGTAGGGAGTGCTTGTACGCCAAATTGGCTAGCAATTGCCTGCTCTTGTTCACAATTCAACAGAGCTAAAGTAAAAGCGCCGTTGTATTGCTGAGTTAATGTTTGCAGTTCAGGGATCACCTGAGCACTTTCTTGGCTCATTGGTGCCCAAAAGTGGATGAGTACAGGCGTCTGCATTGAGGTTTCTAATACTTGACGAAAGTTCTGCTCATTAAGTTCAACAATATGCGGAGATTGCATTTACGTTCCTTGAGGTGTGTTTTGTGGGTACGTTGCAAATATGGGGGGAGATGCTGGTAACTTCAAGATCTAACTTGGTTATCTCAAATAAAAAGAGCCAAAATAGAAAACGCTATGCTTCAATGTTGATAGGTAATTATCTCAACAGGGAGGGCATAGCGTTATCATTGAGGTGGTCAGTGAGGCATAGCGTGAGATACTCAAAACAGAATAAACAACGTAATCGCCAGACTCACACCGACCCAATTAAGGCGGTTTAAAGTCATGAAATATCCAGATTAGGCTCATTAATTGGGAGTAATTGATGAGATAGGGTAATCATGACATCTAATTGTTACGGAAAAATTACATCGTTACATTAAAGTTTGCGACTCTACATTCAAAGTTAGCAATTTATGCCGCTTTTCTCAAAATAGGGTCTAGCAAGCGACTCGGTAGAATTCTTTTCAGCACCGCGAACACCTTAGTAGGTGTCGTCACTCGGTATCTTAGCTTGGGTTTCTCTGCGGTGAGTGCGTGATAAACTGGCTCAACACAACTTTCAGGCGGAAGAACAAAAGCGTTGTTCGATGACTCCTTTTCGAGTCGGTCTTTTTGTTGTTGATAAGCTTCGTGATGAGCGCTGCCAGTAATGGTGATCCATTTATTGAAAGCTTTCAGGGCATTATTTCTAAATTGGGTTTCTATTGGACCTGGCTGCAATAACGAGATATGAATACCACTACCATGCAGTTCTAAACGTAAGGTATCTGTCCAGCCTTCTAACGCGAACTTTGAAGCGTTGTAAGCGCCACGATATTTCATGGCCGCAAACCCTAATACGGAACTGTTTTGTACGATTCGGCCTTCGCCGCGTTCGCGCATGTGCGGGAGGATCTGACAAACAAGATGGTGCCAGCCAAAGAAGTTGGTTTCGAATTGCTCTCTGAGACCTTGGGTCGGTAAGTCTTCTAGCGCGCCAGCTTGACCATAAGCGCCGTTATTGAATAAGCCATATAATCCGTTAGGCGCTAGCTCAATAGCAAGTTGTGCAGCTTGTTCAATGCTTTCTTGGTTAGAAAGGTCGAGCTGTATGCAGGTCAGTCCCTCATCTTGTAGACGCTGTACATCTTGCGGATGACGACACGATGCAATGACGTGGAAGCCACGCTTTTGTAGTGCATGCGCACATGTATAGCCAATACCCGTTGAGCAACCGGTGATCAGAATCGACTTGTTCACGCTTAATCCTTCATTAGAGTCTTTATCGCTCTAGGGTAAAGAATTAGTCTTGATGTTGTAACAAGTTTTTTAAGGCTGGTTCTATTCTTGAGTAACTAAAGATAAATCCCATTTCAGTGAGTTTCTTTGGTTTGGAACGAATGCTGTCAAAGAGTAGACAAGAAGATTCACCCATCAGAAGCGACATTGCCCATTTCGGAGTGAATAAGAAATGAGGTCGGCGTAGTTGTTTGGCGAGTGTGCTGCTGAACAGTTTGTTGGTGACAGGGTGTGGGGCACACATATTAAATTCCCCTTGAGCGTGAGGAATCGACAATAAGTGGTTGATGGCTCTCACCATATCAAGCATGTGAATCCAAGGCATGTACTGTTCGCCTGAACCAAGTGGTCCGCCTACTCCGAGTTTGTACGGCATTAGCATCTTCTTTAAAGCACCACCATTTTCACCTAACACAATCCCAGTTCTCAGTAGTATTACACGCGTCTCATCGGATTGAGCTCTCTTGGCTATCTCTTCCCAGTGTGCACAGACTTTGTGAGGAAAACTGTCGTCTTCTACTTGTAGTGATTCATCAAATGGGTGTTGCTGTTGATCGCCATAGTAACCTACAGCCGAACCGCTAATGAAAGCCTCCGGTGGGTTGCTACTGGCGTGAATTAACTCGACCAGTTTTTCGGTAATCTGCCAGCGGCTATTGCAGATCCTCTCTTTTTGCTCCGCACTCCAACGCTTGTCAGCGATCGGTTCGCCAGCAAGATTGACCACGACATCGAAGTCATTGAGATCGCTGAGTTCATCAAGAGATTGAATGTAATGAAGGTTATTCTGGTTCAGGTGATTTAGGTTTTGCTTCGCTTTTTCGGGGCTCCGCGTCAACAATGTCACGTCGTCAGTATTCCAACTTTTGACCAATTCAGAACCAATAAATCCCGTACCACCAGTTAACAATATCTTCATACCAATCTCCCTATTAAACATAATTATAGACATGGCTTGTTTTTGAACGCCAATCAATACGAAAAAATCACTATAACGATCATAAGGTTTCAATCGTGTGATGCCTAAATTACGCCGTATCAATTTACGAAAGAATGAAATTAAATTCATCAAGTTAGGATGTATACCGCTATCACACTTATGGACTTTACTCGGATATGTTACCAACTGCGTAATATTTGTCACATAAGGAATGATAAGGATTTGCCATGATTATTGGTAATTAATAACCAAACACAATTTCAATGACTAGGAGTTGCGATGACGGCAGTGCTTGCTTTGTTTCGAGCCATGTTAGGTAGTCTAAGGGATCTCTTGCCGATCGTGGCGGTGATTGCTTTCTTCCAGCTTGCTGTTTTGCAAGAGCCACTCCCTCATCTTTTGTCTATTCTAACTGGCTTAGTGCTGGTGGTTTTTGGACTGACTTTTTTTATCTTTGGCCTTGAAATGGGTCTGTTCCCAATTGGCGAGTCGATGGCTCAAGCTTTTGCTCGTAAGGGGAGCGTGTTTTGGTTATTGACCTTCGCTTTCTGTTTAGGCTTTGGCACCACCATTGCCGAACCTGCGTTAACCGCAGTGGCGGCCGAAGCCGCAGAAGTGGCCGCTGAAGGTGGTGTTATTCCCAACTCTCTAGACGAAATGGAACAGTACGCCGATGGCTTGCGTTTCACCGTAGCATTGTCGGTGGGGATCGCCATCTTACTTGGGGTGCTGCGAATCTTAAAAGGTTGGCCAATCCAGTACATGATCATCGGAGGTTATATTGGAGTGGTGGTGCTCACCGCTTTCGCCCCTGAAAACATCATTGGGATTGCGTATGACTCCGGCGGAGTGACAACATCGACGATCACCGTTCCGTTAGTGACAGCATTGGGCGTGGGTTTAGCCTCTGCGATTAAAGGGCGAAATCCGATGATTGATGGCTTTGGATTGATTGCCTTTGCTTCATTGCTGCCGATGATGTTTGTCATGGTCTACGGGATGGTGGTGACATGATCAGTGCTCAGCAATTTATCGACACCTTTCTTGGCACTGTAATGGATGTGATTCCAATTGCGGTGATCATCTTCGGTTTTCAATTAGCGGTGCTGCGAAAGCCAGTTAATAACTTAGGCAAAGTGCTGATAGGTTTCTTTTACGTCATTCTTGGGTTGTCCCTCTTTTTGATGGGGTTAGAGCTCGCGTTGTTTCCTCTAGGGGAGACAATGGCCATGCAATTGACCGAACCCAGTTTTTTAACTGAGTTCAAGATAAGTTCAGGCCTTGCCTTAGCTTGGTTTGATTATTACTGGGTTTACCTTTTCGCGTTTTGTATTGGGTTCAGTACCACGATAGCCGAGCCTTCTTTGATTGCAGTGGCGATCAAGGCGAACCAAGTATCTGGCGGCAGTATCAGCGTGAATGGTCTGAGAATCGCCGTGGCATTAGGCGTAGCCATCGGTATCTCACTTGGCAGCTACCGTATCGTTGCGGGCGATCCTATCCATTACTACATTATTTGTGGTTATGTCATCGTGGTGATTCAAACCTTTTACGCCCCCAAGCTCATTATTCCATTGGCTTACGATTCAGGCGGGGTGACGACATCTACCGTGACTGTGCCTTTAGTGACGGCTCTCGGGCTTGGGCTTGCTTCAACCGTACCAGGGAGAAACCCGGTAATAGACGGTTTCGGCTTAATAGCGTTTGCCAGTTTGTTTCCGATCATCTCAGTGATGAGCTACGCCCAAATAACACAATGGTTAAACCGTTTACACACCTCTAAGGAGAGCAAAGATGCGCTTTAAACTTATCTTAGCGTTTGTAGAAGAGAGCAAGACAGACACCGTGCTCGATGCCGCGCGTGATGCGGGCGCAACAGGGGCAACGGTGATTAACAATGCCAGAGGGCAAGGCTTAAACCAAAAGCGTACCTTTTTTGGTTTAACGTTAGAGGTACAAAAAGATGTGCTGCTGTTTGTGGTTGAAGAGCATTTGGCGAGGAATATTCTAGAAACCATTGGTGAAGTAGGGGAGTTCGACCAAGAGTCAGGACAAGGAATCGCTGTCCAGATCGATGTTGAAGATGCTGTAGGCGTTGCGCACCAAGTTGAGACGTTAACCAAGGTTGTGGAGGATGAACTATGAGTACCAGTGAAAAGATCCGTGTGGGCGATGTAATGGCCAATACTTATGTGATTATTGATGGGCTAACCACGGTATTAGAAGCGATTGAGATGGCGAAAAAACACCAAGTGAAAGCGATCATCGTCGATAAACGCCATGAGGATGATGAGTACGGCATCGTGTTGATGAATGACATCGCCAAAAAAGTACTGGCTAAGAACCGTTCACCAAAGCGAACCAACGTTTATGAAATTATGACTAAGCCGGCCTTGAGTGTGTCTGCTGATATGAACGTGAAGTATTGTGCTCGCCTGTTCGAACGCTTTGGTATCAGTCGTGCTCCGGTGGTCAGTGACAACAAGATAGTCGGTATGGTTAGTTACAATAATATTGTGATCAACGGTATGGCGAGAGATGACGTGTAGCACTTTGATACGTACAATAGCCTCATAAGTTTTATGGAGAAGTACGTGTGAAATTATTTTTTGCTTCAGACCTACACGGTTCGCTGCCAGCTACAGAAAAAGTCTTAGAGCTATACCGAGCGTCAGGTGCGCAATATTTAGTGCTATTGGGTGATATTCTGAATCATGGTCCAAGAAACCCAATTCCTGAAGGGTACAACCCGCCAGCGGTTGCTGAAAAACTGAATGAGTTATCTCAAGAGATCATCGCGGTTCGTGGTAATTGCGACAGTGAAGTGGATCAGATGCTTCTGTCTTTCCCTATGATGGTTGATTACTCATGGGTGCTACTAGAATCGGGTCAGCGTATCTTCTTAACTCATGGTCACCTATATAACTCAAGCAAGCGTCCAGTGTTAAAAGCGGGCGATGTGATTGCGCATGGTCATACTCATATTCCTGTCGCAGAATATCAGGATGGCATCTTCATATTTAATCCAAGCTCGGCGACATTCCCACGAAATGATCATGCTGCAAGCTATGGGTTATACGAGAACGGTACGTTTAAAGTGGTTAGCCTTGAAGGTGATCTGCTAGTGAGCGGGCAGTTGTAAATAAACGGAATCGGTCACGGCTTCGAAAAGGGCTTATTTTGAGTCTACGTGGCCAAGATCTCTGTCTGGAGCAATGATGTTTCGCACTCTTTGCTTCAGAACTTTGGCTTCAGGAAAGCCACCGTCTGCCTTTCTTTCCCAAATCTGCACGCCATTACAAAAGATCTCAAATCGACCTCCGGTATCGGGATGCAAACTCACTTGTTCTATCTCTTCACTGAACGTATGCAGTAACTCTTGGCATAACCAACTAGAACGAAGCATCCAATTGCATTGGCGACAATAGTGTATTGCGATGGTTGCTTTGGTGATTGATGTACTTACCGCGTTTAATTCTGTACTCATACATATCCCTGAAAATTCTAAAACAGTAGTTTGGTGCCAACGGCGAACGTCAATATTTCAAATGCTATTTTGACGAGCTAGTTGCTTGAAACGTGGGTTAGGAGAGGGCCCAACAATAGGGTAAGTGATTAACCCAATCCATGGATCTTATGTTAGAAATTAGATACAAAAAAGGGGCGCAATGCCCCTTTATTTATTACTCGAGAGAGTTAGTTTGAAAACAACACGGTAGAGCCATGGTTTAAGCTAGTCAGTAACAGTGCTTTCGGGTTCACAATATCAAGGCGTCGGCTTTGCTCTGCATCCATTTTGATTACCTGAGTGATCAGTTCAAGCTGCTCTTCCGAAAAATCTTGGCGCTGGGCAGATGTCACGTCTTTAAACTCAGTAGGTGAAACCAATAGGTAGTTATCATTGATATCCCATTGGCCTGTTTCAGAAATGTTGATCACATTTGCTGGTGCTGTTTGGGTACCATATAGCCTAACCACAGACATTCTTAAGTAGGTACCATTAGGTAGATACTTAGCGTTTGAAGATAATTCTACTTTACGAAGCGGGCCGATCGAGTCAGCTTGCTTCTTATCGGTAATCAGAGTCACCATTTTTGATTGCCACTCATGGGCGGTTAGCAGACGTTCGACTTGAGCATCACTGCCCCAATACAACCAACCACTAAGAAAAGCAGAAAGAACCAGTAAAATAATAGAGACTTTTAATTTCATGTTACTGATCACCTTTACAAATGTCGTTTAAATCCGACTGGTTCGCATAAATTCTTAGGGTAATATTCTCGCTCGAATATTCTTGTGGGTGAATATAGTTAAGAGCTAGGTTATTGGTTTGTCCGCCTGTTGCGATGACTTCTGTTGGCTTCAACATTCCTGTGTGGTTGTTGTTGTAATGCACAACACATTTCTCTATAGCTGGTAGCCAACTGCTTAAATCTGGGTGGTTGATCGGTGTCTGAACCTTAACGCCATCAACTTCAGCCAGTGTCAGAAACTCTGATTCAGCTGGGTTAGTAAACGTGATTACTAGAATTGGCATAATAATAGCAATAAGTAGAGCACTAAAGCTTGTCCACTTATTACTATTTTTGTTCGCGGCAACGTTTGTGGTCGCTTTTGGTTCTACTTCAGCCTTAGCTTCTTGAGTCTTAGCCACGGGTTCTGACTCGGTCATCTCAGTAACTACTTCTTCGGCTGTCGTCGTAAACGCTAAGGTCGGCTCCATCTCATTTTCTACGACTTCAGCCATGACAGGCTGTTCGCTTGAAGAAAGTGGCGCTGAACGTTCAACAGAAGCGATAAACTGGTAGCCACGCTTTGGAACGGTCTTTACGAATTCTGGAGACTTAGTTGAGTCTTTCAGCATCTTTCTGAGTGTCGATACCGCTTGCGTTAAGCTGGAGTCGTCTACCTCAAAGCCTTGGTCTCGCCAAACATATTCGTGTAATTCGTTACGAGTGATAACTTCATTGGGTCTTTCTGACAGCATCAGGAGAATGCGGCTTTCATTGCTACCAAGGCGTACGACTTCACCGTCGCTGGCTTGATCAACAAGTGAATTGCTGTTTGGGTCGAATACGAACCGCTGTGCGAGAATAAACTTTGTGCCGATATTGCTCATTGAATTCTTCTATTTTGGATGATTTTGAGTGCGAAATAGACAAATCTCAGGTGAAGTTCCGTTAATTCTTCACCAAATCATGGCTTCTTTTATGTTCTTTTATATTTATCACCCTCAAGGATAATAAAAACAGATCAAAAAAACAGTGTTTTTATGATTTTTGACCTTGAATTTACATTTGTCATCCTCATGTTAATGAACATAAGAGTGGTATCCTGTGTAACGCCTCTTCCGGTATTCAACATAAAGTATAGATGTTTTGGAGTAAAAATGAGCGAAACAGCAACGCAAAATAAAGAGACTCGTGGCTTTCAATCTGAAGTAAAACAGCTACTTCATCTAATGATCCACTCACTGTATTCAAACAAAGAAATTTTCCTACGTGAGTTGATCTCTAACGCATCTGACGCGGCTGACAAACTTCGTTTTCAAGCGCTATCGAATGGCGACCTTTACCAAGGCGATGCGGATTTAGGCGTGAAGTTGTCATTCAATGCAGAGTCCAACACTCTGACCATTTCTGATAACGGTATCGGCATGAGCCGTGACAACGTTATCGAACATTTGGGTACGATTGCTAAATCAGGTACGGCTGACTTTTTCTCAAAGCTGTCTGATGACCAAAGCAAAGACTCTCAGCTTATTGGCCAGTTTGGTGTTGGTTTCTATTCTGCATTTATCGTTGCAGACGCGGTAACGGTTCGAACTCGCGCAGCTGGACTGGCAAGTGATGAAGCTGTGCAATGGCATTCAGCGGGTGAGGGCGACTATACCATTGAAGACATCACTAAAGAATCTCGTGGTACTGACATCGTTCTTCATATGCGTGAAGACGGTAAAGAGTTCTTGAATGAGTGGCGCTTGCGTGAAGTGATTGGTAAATACTCTGATCATATCGGTATCCCGGTTTCTATCTTAACTGCGGTTAAAGATGACGAAGGTAAAGACACAGAAGAGAAGCATTGGGAACAGATCAACAAAGCACAAGCGCTTTGGACTCGCAATAAATCTGATATCGAGAAAGAAGAGTACCAAGAGTTTTACAAGCACGTTTCTCACGACTTTGCTGATCCATTAACGTGGAGCCACAACAAAGTTGAAGGTAAGAACGACTACACCAGCCTGCTTTACATCCCTGCGAAAGCACCTTGGGACATGATGAACCGTGATCACAAGAGCGGCCTAAAACTTTACGTGCAACGTGTGTTCATTATGGATGACGCAGAGCAGTTCATGCCATCTTACATGCGTTTCGTTCGTGGTTTGATTGACTCAAATGATCTTCCACTGAACGTGTCTCGTGAAATCCTTCAAGACAACAAAGTGACTCAGTCTCTTCGTGGTGCATGTACTAAGCGTGTGCTGACTATGCTTGAGCGCATGGCTAAGAATGACAACGACAAGTATTTGGAGTTTTGGAAAGAGTTCGGCCTAGTATTGAAAGAAGGCCCAGCAGAAGACATGGCGAACAAAGAAAAGATCGCTGGTCTACTTCGTTTCTCATCAACGGAAGTGGATTCTGTTGAGCAAACCATCAGCCTAGCTTCTTACGTAGAACGTATGAAGGAAGGTCAAGACAAGATTTATTACCTAACGGCAGACAGCTATGCCGCGGCTAAGAACAGCCCTCACTTAGAGCAGTTCAAAGCGAAAGGCATCGAAGTTGTTCTCATGTACGATCGTATCGATGAGTATGTGATGAATTACCTAACTGACTTCGACGGTAAGCAGTTCCAGTCGATCACAAAAGCGGGCTTAGATCTAAGCAAGTTTGAAGGTGAAGAAGAGAAAGAGAAGCAAAAAGAGACGGAAGAAGAGTTCAAGTCTGTTGTTGACCGCACTCAAGCTTATCTTGGTGATCGTGTTAAAGAGGTTCGCACGACATTCAAGTTAGCAACTACACCTGCTGTTGTTGTTACCGATGATTTCGAGATGGGCACTCAAATGGCTAAACTTCTAGAAGCTGCGGGACAAGCTGCTCCTGAGGTGAAGTACATCTTTGAGATTAACCCTGAGCATGCGCTAGTTAAGCAGATGGCAGATGAAGCGGACGAACAAGCGTTTGGTCGCTGGGTTGAGCTATTACTTGGCCAGGCTATGCTGGCTGAAAAGGGCTCAATGGAAGATCCGTCACAATTCTTAGGTGCAATCAACGAACTACTGACAAAACGTTAGTCTTTCGACTTTGGGCTAAGCCCATAATTATGAATAAAAGCTCGCGAATGCGGGCTTTTTTTATGAACGTCGCTTAACTTCATCGAAATGTCGCTAAAGTTGCTAACAAGACGAACGCAAACGCTGTCGATACATTCTTTAGTCTTAATTTCAGCCAAATTGAATATTAATGTGATAGAATGCTCGACCTAATCAGCTGGGACTATGAACCTATCATCTCCAGTTGTATGATTTTTAAACGTTATACCGAAACTTACCGTTTTGCTTCTGTTTACAGTTGTGCTTAGCCTCAGTTGTTACCTAACCTCTCTTGTTCGACTTAAATCGAACTAGAAAGGCGGGATAGTGAGCTTCGGTATAAATCATAATTTTTATAAGAGGATTAAACATGCGCATCATTCTTCTAGGTGCTCCTGGCGCGGGTAAAGGTACTCAAGCTAACTTCATCATGAACAAATTTGGTATCCCTCAAATTTCAACTGGTGACATGCTACGTGCTGCTATCAAAGCGGGTACTGAGCTTGGTAAGCAAGCTAAATCAGTAATCGACGCGGGTCAGCTAGTTTCTGATGAAATTATCCTTGGTCTTATCAAAGAGCGTATCGCTCAAGATGACTGTGAGAAAGGTTTCCTACTAGACGGTTTCCCACGCACAATCCCTCAAGCTGATGGCCTAAAAGAAATGGGTATCGCAGTAGACTACGTTGTTGAATTCGACGTAGCTGACGATGTGATTGTTGAGCGTATGGCTGGTCGTCGTGCTCACCTTCCTTCTGGCCGTACATACCACAATGTGTACAACCCGCCTAAAGAAGAAGGTAAAGATGACATCACTGGCGAAGAGCTAGTGGTTCGTGATGACGACAAAGAAGAAACAGTTCGTGCACGTCTAGGTGTATACCACGATCAAACAGCTCCGCTTATCTCTTACTACGGTAAAGAAGCTGAAGCAGGCAACACTAAGTACCTTAAGTTCGACGGTACTAAGCAAGTTGCTGAAGTTAGTGCAGAACTTGAGAAAGCACTAGCATAATTGGCTAACAGCCAGTTTTAGAATTTGATATATTGGAAGCGACCTTTAAGGTCGCTTTTTTTGTTTCAATTTTTAGTCATATACCAATCTAGATAAAATCGATTGTGCATAATTTCCGCGTTACGGCTTAGATTTGCGCGGCTAACGATCAAGGTGATGTTGCGATAACTCAGGTTAAGAACGACTATTCTTAAATTTAGTTGCGTAACAATGATCTTAAACTTATGCAGATTAGTATATTACGTTCCAGAAAATCACACATTGGTCTCAGGTAGCTATGGAAAATAATAAAAAGCAGGGCGTTTTACTGGTTAACCTAGGAACACCAGATACCGCGACTCCAGCTGGCGTTCGCCGATTTTTAAGTGAATTCTTACACGACAAACGAGTGGTAAACCTAACTCGCTGGCTTTGGTGTCCTATTTTACATGGGGTGATTCTACCGATTCGAGCACCTAAAGTGGCTAAGCTTTATCAGTCTGTTTGGATGGACGAAGGCTCACCACTGCTTGTTTATTCGCAGAGACAAGCTGAAAAGCTACAAACAAAATTACAGATGCCTGTAGCTTTGGGGATGACCTATGGTAATCCAAGCCTTAAAACCGGCGTTGAGCAATTAATGGAGCAGGGCGTTGAAGACATCATCGTATTGCCTTTATACCCTCAATACTCAGGCACAACGACAGCGGCCGTTTCTGATGGTTTAACTAAAGCCTTCAAACAAATGCCTGTTATCCCGAGCTATCGCTTTATTCGAG
This sequence comes from Vibrio lentus, assembly GCF_030409755.1. Classification (NCBI taxonomy): domain Bacteria; kingdom Pseudomonadati; phylum Pseudomonadota; class Gammaproteobacteria; order Vibrionales; family Vibrionaceae; genus Vibrio; species Vibrio lentus. The sequence continues at coordinate 2,182,032 of NZ_JAUFQE010000002.1, read as the reverse complement.
ATTATTACTCTCACCCTAGCTACGCGAAAGCATTGGCTGAAAGTGTTCGTAGCCATTGGGAAGAAAATGGCAAAGGCGATCACTTGGTGTGTTCATTCCACGGCATCCCTAAAAGGTTAGCCGATGAAGGTGATATTTACCCTCAACATTGTGAAGCGACGACCAAATTACTTGCTGCGGAGTTAGGGTTATCCTCGGAAGACATCACCATGACATACCAATCTCGATTTGGCCGCGAGGAGTGGTTGAAGCCTTATACCGATGAAACGCTTGAAACGCTTCCAAGCAAAGGTATCAAGAAGATCGATATTATGGCGCCTGCATTCTCAGTGGATTGTTTAGAAACGTTAGAAGAGATTTCAGACCAGTGTAAAGAGACGTTCATTGATGCTGGTGGTTCTAACTTTAGCTACATTATGTGTCTCAATGACAGAGACTCACACATCGACATGATGGCTGAACTAGTGGCGCTTCATCGCTAACTGATAGGTCGATTGAATAGATAACAAAAGGGCTGCTCATTGAGCAGCCCTTTTTGATCTTGATGTTTCTTCTTGAAATCGATCTAGATATTAAGCAACCGAAGTTTCTGCTTTTGGCTCTGATTCAAGCGTCATGTTGGTTTCTACACCATGCATCCATGATACAAGCTTGCCAGCACAAAGAAGCAGTAAGACGCCACTAATTGTCGCTGTAATTGCGATACCACCGAAGATAGACATTGCGCCAAGCTCACCAACGTGAGAACCCACAAGGCCAGCTACGTAGTTTGCGACAGCATTGAAACCAAACCATGCACCCATCATTAACGATGCTAGACGAAGCGGAGCTAACTTAGTGACCAACGACAGGCCAATAGGAGATAGACAAAGCTCGCCAAGGGTATGGAAGAAGAAAGCACCGACTAGCCACAGCATTGATGTTTTCACTGTTAGGTCGCCGCCTTGCTCCATTACTGCGCCCATCATGCACACAAAGCCTAGAGCTAGGAAGAACAAAGCCATTGCAAATTTCACTGGAGAGTTTGGTTCACGCTTACCAAGCTTGACCCAAAACGCCGCAATGATAGGTGCGAGGGTGATGATGAAGAATGGGTTTAGAGATTGGAACCATGCAGCCGGAACTTCAAAACCACCAATCATACGGTCAGTATATTGCTGAGTGTAGATATTCATCAGGCCGCCAGCTTGTTCAAAGCCAGCCCAGAAAACAATGACGAACAGACCCATAATCAGAATAACTTTTAGTCTGTCGAACTCTTCTTTGGTCAGTGGTGTTTTCTCTTTTGATTTGTTCAGCGCTTTCGCTCGTGCAGCTGCAGGTACTGAGCCAATGTTGCCTAACCATGATTGAGCCATCGTCAACTGCATAACTAAGCTGATAACCATACCGATACCAGCGGCTAGGAAGCCAGCTTTCCAGCCGAACGAGTCAACTGCAGCACCTGAAATTAAGCCACCCAGTAGCGCGCCTAAGTTGATGCCCATGTAGAAAATGGTGAAAGCGCCGTCACGGCGGTTATCGCCTTCTTGGTATAGGTCGCCAACCATGGTCGAGATGTTTGGTTTAAACATACCGTTACCACTGATAAGCAGCGCTAAACCTAGATAAAGAGCATTTACTTGGTCTAAGCCAATGGCGCCATTAGGAAGAGCGAGTGTAAATTGGCCGAGTGCCATTAATACACCACCCACTAGGATCGATTTACGTTGTCCTAAGTAGTTATCGGCAAGCCAGCCGCCGATTAATGGTGTGATATAGACTAAACCGGTGTAGATACCATAAAGATCGAGGGCATCTTTTGTTGACCAACCAAGGCCACCATTGATAGTGGTGTCGGTAAGAAATAAAACAAGAATTGCACGCATTGCATAGTAGGAGAAACGTTCCCATAGCTCGGTGCTAAAGAGTAGAAATAGGCCTCTAGGGTGGCCAAATATGTTGTGATTGCTTGGCATAAGTTTTACTAATTTTAGGTATTAAAAGATTTTATAGTTCCTTATGTATACAGAGTGGAATAACCATCTGCAATAGGCGTCTTTTATGGTCACGATAACTGATTTTTTATAAGCTTATGAAAATAATGGGTTTTATTGATAATGTTACCCAGATAATGCGTGCTGCAAACTAATTTTCCAGTTTTGAGTTGAGCGCATAATGTTCTTTTTAAAAGAATTATCGAATGCTAATGGTTGAATTTATTGGTTTGTTGGATGTTTCTTGAAAATAAATGGAATGTCGTTCTTTATCTGTGTAGCATACATAGCCTTACAATAATGCGACTTTTTATCTGTAAATGTTCCCTGTACAATGCTTAATCACTTTTTGTCCTTATGGCTTTTTGTTGATAAGTTGGTCTGTTACGCATTATTCATTGCTTATCAGGATTCATTTTATTAACGGTGATTAACCGTTTTAGGCTTGTGGTAATATGTCCCAAAATAGAAAATGGCTAGTAAAATGAAACGTTGGTATTTACTTTATTGTAAGCGCGGTGATCAGAAGCGTGCTCAACAACACTTAGAGAATCAAGGGGTAGAGTGCTTTTATCCTCAAATAGATGTTAAGAAGGTCGTTAGAGGGAAAGAGAAGCAGGTCAAAGAACCGCTATTTCCATCTTACATCTTTGTACGTTTTGACTACGAACAGGGCCCAAGTTTTACTACTGTTCGTTCAACGCGTGGTGTCGTCGATTTTATTAAGTTTGGCGCAAGGCCACACGAAGTCCAAGGCGACTTAGTGTATGAACTTAAAGAGTTTGAGAAGTGTTGCGAAGATGAACCTGAAGAGTGCTGTGTTGAATTTGAATCAGGGCAAGTGGTCAAAATCAATAGTGGTCAGTTTGCTGGGGTAGAGGCTATTTTCCATCAAAAGGATGGAGAAGCGCGCTCTATTATGCTTGTTAAGATGATCAGTCAAGTTGTGCCGATCAGCATAGAGAACGAAGCACTACAAGCTCAAGCATAAGTGCAGCAATAAAAAACAGGCTTAAAAAAAGGCGCATAGTGCGCCTTTTTTGTTTTTGACTTGTACCTAGACTCTAGTAAGAGTCGTTGTGAACAGCTTGTACCGCACGACCAGATGGGTCAACACAGTTTTTGAATGACTCATCCCATTCAATGGCTTTTGCTGATGAACATGCAACAGAAGGACCACCAGGAACACACTCTGCCGCTGATTCTAGAGGGAATAACTCCTCAAAGATCTCACGGTAAGCATAGCCTTCTTTCGTTGTTGGTGTGTTGTAAGGGAAGCGGAATTGAGCCGTTTCCATCTGTTTGTCCGTTACTTTGTCTTCAGCGGTTGCTTTCAGCGTATCAATCCAATCATAGCCTACGCCGTCAGAGAATTGCTCTTTTTGACGCCATGCGATTGAATCTGGTAGGTAGTCTTCAAAACACTCACGTAGGATGTGTTTCTCCATCTTACCGTTGCCACACATCTTGTCTTCAGGGTTCAGACGCATAGCGACGTCGATAAACTCTTTGTCCAAGAATGGTACTCGGCCTTCTACACCCCATGCCGCCAACGATTTGTTCGCACGAGCACAATCAAACATGCTTAAAGCAAGAAGTTTACGCACCGTTTCTTCGTGGAACTCTTTCGCGTTTGGTGCTTTGTGGAAGTACAGGTAACCACCAAAGATTTCATCAGCACCTTCACCAGAAAGTACCATCTTGATACCCATTGCTTTGATCTTACGAGCTAGCAAGTACATCGGCGTTGAAGCACGGATGGTCGTTACATCATAAGTTTCAATGTGGTAGATAACATCACGGATTGCATCTAAGCCTTCCTGAATGGTGTAAGTCATCTCGTGGTGCACGGTACCAATCTTATCTGCAACTTCACGAGCAGCGATCAGATCTGGCGCGTTTTCTAGACCAACAGCAAATGAGTGCAGCTGCGGCCACCAAGCTTCAGATTGCTCATCATCTTCAATACGCATTGCCGCAAAACGTTTAGCGACAGCAGATGTGATTGATGAATCAAGACCACCCGATAGAAGTACACCGTAAGGCACGTCAGTCATTAGTTGACGCTTAACTGCAGCTTCTAGTGCTTCAGTCAGCTCTTCTTTGCTTGTGCTGTTACCTTGAACTGCAGCGTATTCGTTCCAGTCGCGGGTGTAGTAGCGTTGAGGCTCTGCATCTTTTGAAGAGTAGAAGCTACCAGGAGGGAATTCACTGATCGTCTTACATACAGGAACTAATGCTTTCATTTCTGAAGCAACGTAATAGTTACCGTGCTCATCGTAGCCTTGGTAAAGCGGGATGATACCGATGTGGTCACGACCCACTAGATATTCATCTTTTTCTTCGTCGTATAGAACGAATGCGAAAATACCGTTAAGTTCTTCTAAAAGGTCCGCGCCCATTTCTTGGTATAGCGCTAGGATAACTTCACAGTCAGAATCAGTCTGGAACTGGTACTTATCTTCATAGCGGGCACGAAGTTCTTTGTGGTTATAAATTTCGCCGTTCACTGCAAGAATGTGCTTTTTATCTTGGCTGTATAGTGGTTGTGCACCACTGTTAAGACCAACGATAGCCAAACGCTCGTGAGCAAGAATTGCTTTTTCACCAGCATAGATACCAGACCAATCTGGGCCACGGTGACGAAGCTTTTTAGACATTTCTAGAGCAATAGGGCGAAGTGCTGCGGCATCACTTTTAATGTCGAGAATGCCAAATACTGAACACATAGAACTTCCTTTTAAATAATTTCTAAATCAACTGTATTCAATTTGCCATTCTGGCTAAAAAAAGCAACCGAATGTGAGCAAAAAAATAATATAAAGGGGTTTATGTTAGAAATTATCTAATTTTTAAGTTGCTTTGGTGATTGGTGTCTAATTGCGGTTGGTTTTTTAAACAAAAACCTCTCAAAAGTGCAAAAGAACAGCAATTTTGAGAGGTTAACTAGATAATGTTTAGGACTAGATCTTACTGATGTTTGGGTTTAACTGTTCACAAACGTGGCGAGCAAAACCGCTACCTGCTTCGCTATAAATGTTAAAAGCCGCATCGACACCGTTTTCTTTTAATGTTTCTAGCTGATCTGGGTATTCAGCAATCGCGGCAATTTGGCCTTTAAAGTTACGTGACTTCAATTGCTCTAAAGCGGTTTGATTACCTTGGTGATGAGGCATAGCCAAGATCACTAACTTTACGTTTGCTGTATCTAGGATACGCTCCCAGAAATCTGGGTCAGTTGCATCGCCAGAAATAACGTTTCTTCCATGGCTTCTGTGGTTATGTGCCGCGTCTTCACGAACTTCGACACCTAAACTCACTTTACCGTAGCGTGAACGTAGCTCGTCGTATGCACCAGTACCAATGCGGCCCATACCAAGAATAAGCACCTGAGCACGACCTGGATCAATTCGTTTGTCACGTTGGTGGAGCTTCTCAGCAGCGTGTTCTTTTAGCCACTTCCCCGATTGTTGATAAAGTTTGTGGCCCGCTTTGTTTAGAGGCGCTGCGATTAGGAACGAGAGTGATACTGCAATCGCCATGGCAACCAAGATATCACCAGACATCCAACCCATCTTAAAGGCAAGGCCACCAACAATGAGGCCAAATTCACTGTAGTTAAACAGTGACAGAGAGGCGAGTAGAGATGTTCGAACACGGAACTTGAAACGGTTAAGTACCAAGAAATACAGAATGCCTTTAACTGGCAGTAACAATAAGAACAAGACAGCGAGCATAAAGCCCTGAATGGTAGGCTGCTCAGATAAGCCAATATTCAAGAAGAAGCAGACTAGGAAAAGTTCTTTTAGATTAAACAGCGATTTCGAAAGCTCTGAAGCTTTTGGATGACCAGCTAACAACATACCTAAGATAAGGGCGCCTAGATCTGGTTTTACGCCTACAAATTGGAACAAGCCTGCACCGACCACTAATGCGAAGAAGATACCGAACAGCACCAGCATTTCGCCGTGACCAACCCAATCGAGGACTTTGTAGAATAATGGACGACAGAACGGCAAAGCGAACAGTGCGATGGCATACCATTCTGGAATCTTGCCTGTCGATGCCGTTAAGAAGACCACGGCAAAGATATCCTGCATAACCAGAATACCAATTGCTAACGTTCCGTAAGTTGCATTCATTTCCCCTTTCTCTTGCAGAGACTTAACCGCGAATACAGTACTAGAGAATGAAAGGGCAAAACCGAGAAGGACGATCTGTTCCATTGACATGGCTGCTAGCGAGGAAATACCGAGGAACTTAAAACCAAACATGGCGACCGCAAAAAACAGAGTGGATAAAAGGTTGTGGATTGTCGCGCCAGCCCAGATCTCTTTAGATAGCAGGGTTTTAATATCGAGTTTTAAGCCAATAGTAAAGAGGAGTAGGGTGACACCTAGATCAGCTAACGTAATGATGGTGTCATTGGTTTCAAAGCCCAGAGCAAAGAGCCCAAAGCCTGCGACCAAAAAGCCGACCAATGGGGGAAGGTGACACTTTAAAGCAATAAATCCTGCAATAAACGCAGTGGATATTAATATAAGTTCCATAACTTGTTGTTGTAGTTCCCTAGCTTAAAAAAACGGGCCGTGTTTATACAAACACGGCCCGCGGAAAATCAGAATGGTTTTCTTTAGTCTTCGAGTAGCTTTTGAAGTAGCACACCGTTGAGCATGGCACGCTTAATCATTGCAAAAGCTCCCATCGTGGGATGCTTATCGATCTGTGATGCTACAATAGGCAGGCCGCTATGGAAAGTCGTTAACGACTGATTCTCTACATTGCGCTTAATTGCAGGGAAAACAATCTCTTGTGCCTTCGTAATATCACCAGCAATGATGACTTTCTGAGGGTTAAACAGGTTAATCGTCATTGCGATAGCTTTCCCTAACTGGTTACCCACTCGAACCAAGCTTTGCTTAGCAAGTTCATCACCATTGATCGCATGGTCACAAACGTCTTGGATAGTGATGTGTTCAAGCTCTGTTAGCGAAGACTCGTAACCTTGTTTAATGAGTTTTTGAACTCGTTCAACAATGGCAGGGTTGGCCGCTACGGTTTCAAGGCAACCAAAGTTACCACATTGGCATTGCTCACCGAGTGGATCAATTTGGATATGACCAATCTCGCCCACGTTTCGGTTGTGCCCTAAGAAAACCTGACCATTAACGATAATACCGGCACCGGTACCACGGTGAACACTGACTAGAATCGAGTCTTGGCTATCTTTACTTGCGCCAAAGTAGTGCTCAGCAAGCGCCATTCCTCGTACGTCGTTACCCACAAAACAAGCGACATGGAACGTGTCACGAATGATGTCGCTCAAAGCCAAGTTGTCGATATCTGTGTTTGGCATGTACTCAACAACACCGGTTGTCGGGTTTACCAAGCCTGGAAGAGTCACGCCAATCGCGATCAACTGGTCGATCTTTGGTTGGTGTTCAGCAATGAAAGCCTTCAAATTATTAACCAAGCCTTGGGTAAGGTCTGACTGATCTGAATAATTAAGGTCTTGCTGTAAGAAAGCCAACTCACGACCACCGAGGTCATGAAGGCTTATTTGAATATAGTCTCGGCCTAATCGCACAGCAACAGAATGAAAAGGTTCTACTTCTGTGGTTAGAGAGATAGCGCGTCTACCGCCAGTAGACGCTTGCTGCGCAACTTCTTTAATTAGGCCGCGCTCTAAAAGTTGGCGGGTAATTTTTGTAACACTTGCCGGTGCGAGTTGGCTTACATCAGCCACCTGTATACGACTGATAGGCCCTTGTTGGTCTATAAGTCTGTATACCGCCGCACTGTTTAGTTGTTTAACTAAATCTACGTTACCTATTTGTCCGCCATTCATACTTAATTGTGCTCGTATTGTCCGTTAACAACAGTCGCTTTAACGTTAAAATCTCGGTCAAATACAGCAAGGTTTGCAACCATGCCTTTTTTGATTCGACCTAGCTTGCTTTCTACACCGATAGCCGTAGCTGGGTATAGAGTAGCCATGCGAAGAGCTTCGTCTAAAGCGATACCAGCGTGCTCAACTGTATTCTGAACTGCTTCAATCATAGTCAGAGCTGAGCCGCCTAGTGTGCCGTTTTCATCAACACACTTACCATCACGGTAATATACTTTCTTACCGACAAAAATAAAGTATTCCATGTCAGCACCTGCAGGAGCTGTGGCATCCGTCACTAATACAAGCTTTTCTCCCTTGATTTTGTGCGCAATTCGAATGTTTGCGTAATCAACGTGGAAGCCGTCAGCGATAATGCCCGCATAAACTTCAGGAGTATCGTAAATCGCACCAACAACGCCTGGTTCACGGCCAACCATAGGAGTCATCGCGTTGAACAGGTGAGTTGCAAATGTAATACCTGACTCAAAGCCTTGACGCGCTTCTGCGTACGTTGCGTTGGTGTGACCAATAGAAACAACGACGCCAGCTTTACGCAGACGCTCGATGTGCTCTGGGTCGTTAAGCTCAGGAGCCAGTGTTACTTTCGCAACAAGGTCACTGTTCTCACAAATCAGCTCAATCATTTCGCTATCAGATTTGCGGATGTGATCGACGCTATGGATGCCTTTTTTCGCAACGTTTAGGTATGGACCTTCAAGGTGTAGGCCTAAAGATTGGTTCTGGTATTTATTGTGGTACTCGCGAGCTGCAGTGATAACCGCACGCATATCTTCATCTGATGAAGTGATTAACGTTGGTAAGAAGCTAGTACAGCCAGATTTAAGGTTTGCTTTGTGCATGATCTGCATGGTGTCTGCTGTGATCTCATCGTTAAGCATTACACCGCCACAACCATTCAGTTGTAGGTCAATGAAACCTGGGCTTAGGTTTGCTCCGTCTAGATCGCGAACCTCGATTCCTTCTGGCAATTCAGAGATAGGACAGACTTTTTTGATCAGTTCGTTTTCGATTACAACAGCATGATCGGTCAGAACATCACTACCAGTGTAAATTTTACAGTTACTTAGCGCGTACATAGTCAGCTAATCCTTATTTCGTGAGATCTTTTAAATTTGTTCGTTACCTAAATGTGGACTTAGTTTGCGAGCATCATTTACGTAACGATTTATCTTTTATGGGCAAACGGCTTCAAAATGTGATGCTATTTAAGTTATTGAAAAATATATGAACAATTGATCGTTATTATACATTTAGGTTCATTGTTAATGATTATTCATACGGCAATGTAAGCCGAGATATACCATCTTTTTACCTAATGATTAGGTTTAGATTTTATCTATAAATGTTCATTTTTTTGAATGATAAAATAAGTTTTATGATCTCGCTAGCAAAAACCTCTGGATTTGGTAAAAACTGGTGATTAGGATCACAAATGGTAAGGTTTTAATTTGCGGAGCAAAATTAATTGAATACACTGAATAGGACTAAATTGAGAGGCTAAAATAAGTTTCTCAAACGAATTCTAAAAAATCCTATAGGGGGAAACAACTGGTGAATATTCTAGGATATGCACAGAAGCTGGGTAAGGCGTTAATGCTACCTATCGCAACGCTTCCGATTGCGGCGCTTCTATTACGTTTAGGTCAAGGCGATCTACTTGATATTCCATTCATGGCAGAAGCTGGTGGTGCTATCTTCGGTAACCTACCACTGCTATTTGGTCTAGGTATCGCGATTGGTCTTTCTAAAGATGGTAACGGCGCAGCGGGTCTTGCTGGTGCAGTTGCTTACTTCGTACTAACAGCGACAGCAACGACAATCAACGCTGACGTTAACATGTCATTCTTCGGCGGTATCTTCGCAGGTATCATCGCAGGTCACTCTTACAACGCTTTCCATGCAACACGCCTTCCTGAGTGGCTGGCTTTCTTTGCGGGTAAACGTTTAGTACCTATCATGGCCGGTCTATTTGCACTTGTTGCAGGTGCAGTGTCTGGTGTGGTTTGGCCTGGTATTCAATCTGGTCTAGATGCATTAGCTCACGCGGTATCAACGTCTGGTGCTGTTGGCCAATTCGTTTACGGTACTCTTAACCGTGCACTTATCCCTGTAGGTCTACACCACGTATTGAACTCATACTTCTGGTTCGGTATGGGTACATGTCAAGAAATCGTCGTTGCTGGTCAAGGCGCATTCGCTAACATCACTCAACTTTGTGTTGACCCTGCACTTGCTAAAACTCTAGTTGTTGGCCAAGAGCACACATTCACATTCGCTAACTCTGTAACTCCAGAAATCACTACTGTAGTTAAAGAAGTGACTGACACTGTTAAATCTGGCGACCTACACCGTTTCTTCGGTGGCGATAAAGGCGCTGGCGTATTCATGAACGGTTTCTTCCCAGTAATGATGTTCGGTCTGCCTGGTGCTGCTCTTGCAATGTACCTAGCTGCTCCTGCTGAAAAACGTAGCCAAGTTGGTGGCGCACTGTTCTCAGTTGCATTCTGTTCATTCCTAACAGGTATCACAGAGCCGCTAGAATTCATGTTCGTATTCCTAGCTCCTGCTCTATACGCAATGCACGCTGTATTTACAGGTCTGTCTCTAGTTGTTGCTAACATGTTTGGTACTCTGCACGGTTTCGGTTTCTCTGCTGGTCTAATCGACTTCGTATTGAACTGGGGTCTAGCAACTAAACCATTCACTCTACTATTGATTGGCTTAGGATTCGGTGCTCTATACTTCTTCACTTTCTCTTTCGCAATCCGCGCTTTCAACTTGAAATCGCCAGGTCGTGAAGATGATGACGAAGCTGTAGCTGCTCCTGCTGGCGACGCTCCAAAAGGTGAAGTTGCTCGTCAATACCTTAAAGCTCTAGGTGGTCACGAAAACCTGACTTCAATCGATGCTTGTATCACTCGTCTACGTCTAACGCTAAAAGACCGCTCTATCGCTGATGAAGTTGTTCTTAAGAAACTTGGCGCTAAAGGTGTGGTTAAACTGGGTGAGAACAACCTTCAGGTTATCCTAGGCCCACTAGCTGAAATCGTAGCTGGCGAAATGAAAGCTATCGGTGCTGGTGAAGACCTATCTGATGTAAAACTTCCATAGTAAAGGAAGTACTTATTAAGACGTAACAACTGCTCTTAAGTAAGTTTCGAATTGAAAGCCTCCCAAACGGGAGGCTTTTTTGTGTCTGTCATTTAAGGGCAGTGAACAAGGTTCGTTCTATTCTTCAGCGAATAGAAGAAATAATCACAATTAACTGATGGTTCTTATTGTGCAAAGGCGAAGAATTGTGGATGATTAGCAACAATGATCTTTCTATCTTTGATAGGCAGCAAAAGCCGCCTTTTTCTTGGGGATGGAAGATAACTTTCTCTGACAATACTAAATACATAGAGGTGCTATAGATGAGTGAAGCTGAGGCTCGTCCATCGAATTTCATTCGCCAAATTATCGATAAAGATTTAGCGGATGGTACACACAGTAGCGTGCATACTCGTTTCCCGCCGGAGCCAAATGGCTACCTGCACATTGGTCACGCTAAATCTATTTGCTTGAACTTTGGTATTGCTCAGGACTACCAGGGACAGTGTAATCTTCGTTTCGATGATACAAACCCTGAAAAAGAAGACGTTGAATACGTTGAGTCAATTAAGAATGATGTAAGCTGGTTAGGCTTCGAATGGTCTGGTGATATTTGTTACTCATCAAACTACTTCGATACGCTTTACGCTTATGCTGTGGAATTAATTAATAAAGGCTTAGCGTATGTTGACGAGCTAAGTCCTGATCAAATCCGTGAGTACCGTGGCACATTGAAAGAGCCTGGTAAAGCGAGTCCATATCGTGATCGCAGCCCTGAAGAAAACCTAGCGTTATTTGAGAAAATGCGTGACGGTGGCTTCGAGGAAGGCAAAGCATGTCTACGTGCTAAGATCGACATGAGCTCTTCATTCATGGTTATGCGCGATCCAGTTATTTACCGTGTTCGTTTTGCTCACCACCATCAGACTGCTGACAAGTGGTGCATTTACCCAATGTACGACTTCACTCACTGTATCTCTGATGCGCTAGAGGGTATTACGCACTCTATCTGTACTCTTGAGTTCCAAGACAACCGTCGTTTGTATGACTGGGTTCTAGATAACATCACGATTGATTGCCAACCTCGTCAATACGAGTTTAGTCGTCTGAATCTTGAATACACGGTAATGTCGAAGCGTAAGCTGAACCAACTTGTGGTTGAAAACCTAGTTGAAGGTTGGGACGATCCACGTATGCCAACTATCTCTGGTCTACGTCGTCGCGGTTTCACTTCAAGCTCTATCCGTGAATTCTGTAAGCGTATTGGTGTGACTAAGCAAGAGAACATGATTGAGTTCGGTTCACTTGAATCTTGTATCCGTGATGATCTCAACGAAAATGCACCTCGTGCAATGGCTGTTCTTGATCCGATCAAAGTCGTGATTGAAAACTACGACGCTGATACAGTAGAAACATTGACAGTGGCAAACCACCCGAACAAGCCAGAAATGGGTACTCGTGAAGTGCCATTTACACGCGAAGTTTGGATTGAACGTGACGACTTCCGTGAAGAAGCAAACAAGAAGTACAAGCGTTTGGTTCTAGGTAAAGAAGTTCGCCTGCGTGGTGCTTACGTGATTAAAGCTGAGCGTATCGAAAAAGATGCAGAAGGCAACATTACGACTATCTTCTGTTCTTACGACAATGAAACACTCGGTAAGAACCCTGCAGATGGCCGTAAAGTGAAAGGCGTTATCCACTGGGTATCGGCTGATAAAGCATTGCCTGCTGAGATTCGTTTGTACGATCGTCTATTCACTGTGGCAAACCCAGCCGCTGCTGATGACTTCGCTGCAACGCTTAACCCTGAGTCACTTGTTACGCTAAACGGTTTTGTTGAGCCTAGCCTAGCAGAAGGTGTGGCAGAGCAAGCGTATCAGTTTGAACGTACAGGTTACTTCTGCGTAGATTCGAAAGACTCGAAAGCAGACGCGCTAGTATTCAACCGTACGGTTGGCCTACGTGATACTTGGGGTAAAACTGAAGCTTAATGGCTTCGCTCTCTACAGCTTAGAGCCCTATAGCTCAGTTTTCCAAAGCTTAGAGCCCTAAAGCTTAGCTTCTCAAGATATACTTAATAAAAAACCGGCCTAGAGCCGGTTTTTTTGTATCTGGATAAAATAACAAATTATGGGTCAAGCTGATGTGAAACTTAATACGGCATGAGCCTAAATAAAAAACGCCGGCCTAAGCCAGCGTTCTGAGTTATTTCTTCGCTTTGTGTGCTTCTGGGTTGCCTTTGCAATCCCCAGTGATGCTTTTACCATACAGGTATAAACTATGGTTAGTTAACTGTACGTTGTAGCGTTGAGCGATTTCTTTTTGTCTTTCTTCGATAAGATCATCAGAGAATTCGATAACTTCACCGCAGTCTAAACATACTAGGTGATCGTGGTGATGCTGTGTTGAAAGTTCAAATACAGACTTACCACCTTCAAAGTGGTGGCGAGTTACAATGCCAGCATCATCGAATTGGTTCAGTACGCGATAAACGGTCGCAAGACCGATCTCTTCACCTAAGTCGATCAGCTTTTTATATAAATCTTCAGCACTAATATGTTGGCAGTCTGGTTGTTGTAATACTTCTAAAATTTTGAGCCGTGGGAGGGTCACTTTAAGACCAGCATCTTTTAGCGCTTGATTATTGTCTGACATATACTTTCCTGTTGATGATCTGCAGCAATTAACAGAATTCAATATTAATACCATTATAGTTTAGTCAGGCATAACAATAAACCACGAACTTCAAAGGGTTACTCACTGACATCACAATCTGTTTTGTAAATTGGAAGTATCTCACTTATAGTGGAGGTACGACCAGTCAAGGTGGCGGTAATTCTAATATGAACACGGAATGTTGTTATGAATAAGCAACTTGCAAGAATATATAAACCAAACATCGTAAAATTCGCTCTCAACATTTGGCCTCCTTTCTGGGGGGCTGGTATTAAGATAGCCCATATCAGTGCTGATTTTAGGGTAGTAAAGACAGTGCTTAAGCTACGTTGGTGGAATAAAAATGCCAATCGTACTCAATATGGCGGCAGTATATTTTCCCTAACCGATCCTGTTTACTCTTTGATGTTAATGGGTATTTTAGGAGAGAGATATTATGTTTGGGATAAAGAAGCAAGCATCAACTTTATCAAGCCAGGGCAATCTGACTTGTATGCTGATTTCGAGATAAGCCAAGGGCAACTTGATGATATCTACCGTCAAACTCAGTTAGGGGAGAAGTGCTTTCCTGAGTTTATTATCTACGTAAAAGATAACAAGGGGAATGTGGTATCAGAAATACAACGAACCCTATATGTGAGAAAGAAGCCTCAATTTAGAGAAGATGACGAAGAAGCTCTCGAAGCGGAATGTTAACCTGTAAGCCTAAATAGCAAAAAACCTCCAAGATGGAGGTTTTTTCGTATCTATACTGTTGTTATTAATTGTAACAATTAACAACGACGAGAGAATTAGTCTTCTAGCTCTGCTAGGCACATCTCTTCGTGGATTTGTTTAACCCAGTTAGTTACGCGCTCGTCAGTTAGTTCTGGTTGACGATCTTCGTCAATACACAGACCAACAAATTGGCTGTCATCGCCTTCAACTAAACCTTTCGATGCTTCGAATTCGTAGCTTTCAGTTGATGTGTAACCTAGGATAGTACCGCCTTTCGCTTCAACGATGTCACGGATAGTACCCATAGCATCACAGAAGTATTCTGCGTAATCTTCTTGGTCGCCACAACCAAAGATAGCAACAAGCTTCGTTGAGAAATCAATAGCTTCTAGCTCAGGGAAAAAGTCATCCCAATCACATTGTGCTTCGCCGTAGTACCACGTAGGGATACCAAGCAGCAGTAGATCGAAGTTATCGATATCTTCTTTGCTGCTTTTTGCAATGTCTTGAACTTGAACGAGCTGTTTGCCCAATTGCTTTTGAATCATCTTAGCAACAGCTTCAGTGTTACCTGTATCGCTACCAAAGAAGAGACCTACACTTGCCATAGAATCATTACCTTTCATTTTGTCTGTTGTCGGTGTAATAAAGTTCGGAGGAAATCGTTAGATTCCAGTTCCTTCCCAGCTTAATTGGATTATCCCTTTTGCGATAAAACCTGCGCAGCCAAGGAAAAGTACTAACCATACGATGCGACGACCAAATGCAGGAACATTTCCTTCCTTTAGAACGTCTTTAATTGCCATTCCGATTAGAAAGAAAATCGCGGCAAACAGAAGATCTAAACCAACAGATTCAATGATGTTCATGTAGTCGTAAAGCATGGGAACCTTATATACCAAATTTGCTTGGGCGCACTATATCACTCTTGTGAGATAAAGTTAATCTGCTGTGATTACACAGCTCTCATTTATATCGACGAATCAACATATTTAAGCGATGAATTTTCTGATTGCACGGAGCACTTCAGCTGGTTTTTCAGCATGTAACCAGTGTCCAGTATTGGCGATAACATGTGCCTTTGCGTTGGAAAACTGCTGTTGAACGGCGGTTTGGTGTTCAGCCGTGAGGTAATCAGAATCCCCACCTTTTATAAGCAAGGTTTTGACCGAGGTTTTATCAATCGGTTCCCAACCAATGATCTGCGAATAATTGGCGAGCAGTGACGCAACGTTGAAGCGCCATTCCATGATGCCTTGTTCTGATTTGAACAAAGATTTGGTTAGGAACTGGCGAACCCCATCTATCTCGATGTGTTTTGCGAGAACCTTTAGTGCGTCTGAGCGTGACGTTGGTCGTTCTTCTATTACCGCTTGTAGACCTGCGAATACGTTGTCGTGACGACTTTGAGTGTAAGCGACCGGTGCCATATCCAACACAACCAGCTTATTTAATTCAAGATGCTGGGTAAGCGCCATTGCGACTTTTCCACCCATAGAGTGACCAATTACATTGACATCTTTTAGTTCAAGATCATTCAACAGCTGAGCAACGTCTTGTGCCATTGCTTGATAGTTGTGAGTATCGCTATGGAAGGACTGACCGTGGTTACGCAGATCAATGCTGAGCACTTGATGATCGGTCTTTAGATCCCTAGCCAGCAAGCCAAGGTTGTCCAGATTACCAAATAATCCATGGATCAAAACAATGGTGTGACCCGCACCTTCTAATTTATAGTTGAGCTGTACTGACATTTTTATCTTATTCATGGTGGGTTTGACGTAGAGTATCCGCGCGGATCTCGCTATAATCCCCCTGAGTTTAAACATTGAGATTGTGAAAAGCGAATGAAAACAATTGAGGTTGATGAAGACCTATACCGTTATATCGCGGGTCAGACAGAACGTATTGGCGAAAGCGCTTCAGATATTCTGCGCCGCTTGTTACAAGTAGATCGCCCAGGCATGGTTCCGTTCAAAGAGAGCGTTGAGCCAAAAGGTATCGTTGTTAGCAAAGAGGTAGGCTTTACTCCAGAGAAGTTCGATGGCGTTAAAGAAATGCGCTCACTACTAATATCAGATGAGTTTGCATCATTAAAGAAAGCCATTGATCGTTTCATGCTAGTGTTATCGACACTGCATAAAATTGACGCTGAAAGCTTTTCTGAAGCAACTCAAGTAAAAGGCCGCAAGCGTGTTTACTTTGCCGATAATGAAGCAACATTATTAGCAAACGGCAACACCACTAAGCCTAAAGCCATTCCACAAAGTCCTTTTTGGGTTATTACTAATAATAATACAAGCCGTAAAAGACAGATGGTTGAGCAGCTTATGAGCCGCATGAATTTCCAAGCAGAATTGATAGAAAAAGTAACAGGTTCAATTTAACGAAATCTGATTTAAACCTCATAATATCCATGGATAAGAAGATATTATGAGGTTTTTTTTGTTTTTAAATTTTATATATAAGGATGTCGAAAAATGGCTATGCACCCTCGTGCCGGGCAGAAAGCTCAGCAGGAAGATCTTCATAATATTCCGGCTTTAGTGGCTAACTATTTCTTACAGCAGCCGGATGCGACTAACCCAGATCACAAAGTACTGTTCGGTACTTCAGGTCATCGCGGTACAGCAGACAAATCAACATTTAACGAAAACCACATTCTCGCGATCGCACAAGCTGTTGCTGAGGTTCGTGCTGAGCAAGGTACAACAGGTCCACTTTTCTTAGGTAAAGATACTCACGCTCTCTCTGAGCCTGCGTTTTCTACTGTTATCGAAGCGCTTGTAGCCAACGGCGTTGAAGTTATTATTCAAGAAAAAAATGGCTTTACTCCAACACCAGGCATCTCGCATGCGATTCTTACGCACAACCTAGCGAATGATAAAAAAGCGGACGGCATCGTTATCACGCCTTCGCATAACCCACCACAAGATGGCGGTATTAAATACAACCCGACTCACGGTGGTCCAGCTGAAGCTGAATTGACTCAAGCAATTGAAGACCGTGCGAACGTGATCATTGCTGAGCAAATGCAAGGCGTTAAGCGCACTCCTATCGCACAGGCTAAATCGTCAGAGTTAGTGAAAGAAGTGGATCTGGTTGCACCATACGTTGCTGACTTGGTTAATGTGGTTGATATGGAAGCGATCCAGAAAGCAAACATCAAAATTGGTGTTGATCCACTGGGGGGCAGCGGTATTGATTACTGGCGTCAAATTGGTAAAGCGTACAACCTAGACCTTACTCTTGTTAGTGAAGCGGTTGATCCTTCGTTCCAGTTTATGTCTCTAGACAAAGACGGTGTGGTTCGTATGGACTGCTCTTCTCCATACGCGATGGCAGGTTTACTGGCTCTTAAAGACGACTATCAACTAGCGTTTGGTAACGACCCTGACTACGATCGCCACGGTATTGTTACGCCAAAAGGCTTAATGAATCCAAACCACTTCCTAGCAGTGTGTATTGATTACCTATACCGCAACCGTGAAGGTTGGGGTAAAGACGTTGCTGTTGGTAAAACACTGGTATCAAGTGCATTGATTGACCGCGTTGTTGCTGACTTAGGTCGCGAGCTTTGCGAAGTGCCAGTTGGTTTCAAATGGTTCGTTGATGGCCTTTATAACGGTCAGTTTGGTTTCGGTGGTGAAGAGAGTGCGGGTGCATCTTTCTTACGTAAAGACGGTACGCCTTGGTCAACAGATAAAGATGGCCTGATTCTTTGCTTACTTGCGGCTGAAATCACAGCAGTAACGGGTAAGAACCCACAAGAATACTACGAAGAACTTGCCGCTAAACATGGTGAATCTAAGTACAACCGTATTCAAGCAGTAGCTAACGGTGCACAAAAAGACGTGCTTAAGAAGCTATCTCCAGAGATGGTCTCAGCTGAGACGCTTGCAGGTGATGCAATTACTGCACGCCTAACGCATGCTCCAGGTAATGGCGCTGCGATTGGCGGCCTAAAAGTGACAACTGAGAACGGTTGGTTTGCCGCTCGTCCATCAGGTACTGAAGACATCTACAAGATCTACTGTGAAAGCTTTAAAGGTGAAGAGCACCTAAAAGCAATCGAAGCAGAAGCTCAAGAGATTGTTAATCAAGTATTTGCAGCCGCTGGCCTATAATCGAATACAGATTAGTAGAGTCACAAGGTAAATAGTGAAAGGGTTGATGTGAAAGCATCAGCCCTTTTTTTATCAGTTTGTGGATAAAGCGGCTAGGACTAAGTGGTTGAATAACTGAATAGATTATCCGTGTGGCCAACTTTGTGGCATCACAAACCAAAACTGCCCTGATTTGGTTTGCCCATGAACGAAGCGATCACCAAACTCGGTGATAGGCTCGCAGGTGAAATCATCAGTGCCCGCTGCCCATTGCTCTTTGGTGAGAGGGTAGAGCACTTCCGTAATTAAATGAGCTTGGTTTTGATAGCACCAAAAACCGTTTACTTGGCTTGAATTAATGTCGTAGCCCAAACATTCAGTAGGTACTTTTTGATCTAAGAAGGGGTTGGTATATAGACGCCCCTGCATGAGGAGATGTTTTGAGTCGACATCAATCTCTGGATATTGCTCAACAAAGGCCGTTGAAGACGACATACCCAGCTGGTGGCTCAACATACGATCGAGCTTCTTATCTAATTGGTCGTGAGAGTTAGGACCAAACCATGTCTGTTCATGGAGTAGGTAAAACTTAATCGCCACTTCCCAATGTTGCAGCTTTTGGCTGCTCTCTTCTTCGAGAATAAAGTCGATAGCACCTAGTGTTCTACCTTCAACATTAATCTGAATCTCATCGTACTTGATTGCATAATTATCCGAAGCACCGATGACTTGCTCACACAGGTGCTGGTAGAGGAAACCTAACCTAGGATTACCATTGTATGTATGTGATAAATCTATGGTATGAGGGCTTGAGAAGGCTCTGAGATCAGAAACGGGTGGTTTGATTTCCAGTAACGGTGGAGAGTCGATAACCCATTGGTAAAAACGTTGCAGTGCTGTCATCTGTTCCTCATAAACTCATCTTAGGGCTTTCGACATTCTACCCGTAAATTGATATAACGACGTTATTATAAAGGTAAGCTGGAAAGAAAAATGAATAACTTACAATTAGAAAAGCTACTTAATGAAAAACTGCAGCCACAGCAGATTAAAGATTACTGCCCGAATGGTTTACAGGTTGAAGGTGCGTCAGAAGTAAAGCGTATCATTACTGGTGTCACGGCCTCCCAAGCGCTGATTGATAAAGCGGTAGAATTGAATGCCGATGCTTTGTTGGTTCACCACGGTTTTTTCTGGAAAGGCGAGTCAGAAGCGATTCGCGGCATGAAGGGCAAGCGTATTCGTACCTTGATTAAAAACGACATCAACCTTTTGGGTTACCACTTGCCTCTTGATATTCACCCTGAGTTAGGCAACAACGCGAAACTGGCTGAGTTGCTTGATATCGAAGTCGAAGGCGGCTTGGAAGGGCACCCACAATCGGTTGCGATGTTTGGCAAGTTGAGTGCGCCAATGACAGGTGCAGAGTTCGCAGAAAAGATTGACCAAGCTTTGAACCGCAAGCCATTACACATTGCTCCAGAGAACCAAGACAAAATGATTACTACTGTCGGTTGGTGTACCGGTGGTGGTCAAGACTACATTGAGTTAGCGGCTTCTCAAGGCATTGATGCGTTTATCTCTGGTGAGATCTCAGAGCGAACTACGTACTCGGCGCGTGAGCAAGATATTCATTATTTTGCAGCAGGCCACCATGCAACAGAACGTTATGGTGTGAAAGCATTAGGTGAGTGGTTAGCGAAAGAGCATGGCTTAGATGTTGAGTTTATTGATATCGACAACCCGGTATAAAAAGAAAATATGGGATGTAGGATACGAGTCGAGTTGACGAAGGAAGGAGTAGGGAATCTCTCAAGGTTCTCTATAAACTAAATGAGTTCCCCAACTCACTTGTTTCCCGTTCTTAAGGATGACGAGTCACTATAAATTTGTACCCGTCGATGAGACGACCCCGTCAGAACTCTAAAGGATTATATTCGAAGTCGTCATTCCCTAGACTGACGAAAGAAGCGGTTGGAAATCTCTTTGATTGTAGCGTTGACAAGGTGTCATAGAAATTCAAAATATCTCGCATCTCGCATCTCGCATCTCGCATCTCGCATCTCGCATCTCGCATCTCGCATCTCGCAGAAAAGAAAAGGGTTGATGTTAATACATCAACCCTTTTTGATTTCAATCGATTAGAAAAGTCGAAACTTTACTATTCGCGCTCGTGTAGAGCTTGGAAATCACGCTGTTCTTCACCAGTGTACAACTGACGAGGACGACCGATACGGTTCGTCGGATCGCTGTGCATTTCGTTCCAGTGTGCAATCCAACCGATAGTACGAGACATCGCGAAGATTACTGTGAACATTGATACAGGAATGCCGATCGCTTTCAGAATGATACCTGAGTAGAAATCTACGTTCGGGTATAGCTTCTTCGATACAAAGTACTCATCAGAAAGAGCGATGCGCTCAAGTTCCATTGCTACATCAAGTAGTGGATCTTGAATGTTCAGCTCTTTAAGTACTTCGTGACACGCTTCACGCATTACCGTTGCACGTGGATCGTAGTTCTTGTAGACACGGTGACCAAAGCCCATTAGGCGGAATGGGTCATCTTTGTCTTTTGCTTTTGCTACATATTCTTCAATGTTGTCTACGCTACCGATCTCTTCAAGCATCATTAGACAAGCTTCGTTAGCACCACCGTGAGCAGGGCCCCACAAAGAAGCGATACCAGCAGCAATACAAGCAAATGGGTTTGCACCCGAAGAACCTGCTAAACGAACCGTTGACGTTGAAGCGTTTTGTTCGTGATCAGCATGTAGTGTAAAGATCTTGTCCATTGCGCGAGCAACAACAGGGTTTACTTCATATTCTTCACATGGGTTTGCATACATCATGTGTAGGAAGTTTTCTGCGTAGCCTAGGTCATTGCGCGGGTAGATAAACGGTTGACCGATTGAATATTTGTAACACATTGCAGCCAGTGTTGGCATTTTTGAAATTAGGCGGTATGCCGCAATTTCACGGTGTGTGTCGTTATTAACATCTAATGAATCATGATAGAACGCAGCAAGCGCACCTACCACACCACACATAACAGCCATTGGGTGAGCATCACGACGGAAGCCGTTGAAGAAACTAGCAATTTGCTCATGAACCATGGTGTGACGCGTGACTGTCGTCTTGAACTCTTCGTATTGAGCTCGAGAAGGAGCTTCGCCGTATAAAAGAATGTAACAAACTTCTAAGTAATCAGCGTTATTGGCCAGTTGATCAATTGGATAACCACGGTGTAGAAGAATACCTTTTCCACCGTCAATATAAGTTATTTGCGATTCACAAGATGCAGTGGCAAGAAAACCAGGATCAAAAGTGAAAAAACCATTAGAACCTAGTGTACGAACGTCGATCACTGGTGTACCAAGTACGCCTTCTGTAATCGGCAATTCGATCGGTGCTTGACCTTCAATATGAAGGGTAGCTTTCTTATCCGCCATAACAATCTCCTTTGTTATTATTAATCCGTCCAGGATGTTTATGTGCCATTTTTTTACTGGTCTTACGTGGGAAAGTCAATTTTTCTGAAGCTTTGTGTGCACTTGTTAGTGTTTTTTACATTAAATTCGTTAAAAATCTGTTCTGTGTAGCATTATTTGTTGCATCAATTGTATTAGAATGTTGCCAGCCGTATAGTGGCGCTGAAAAGTTTGGTTAAAACCTTATAAATGCAAGGCTAAGAAGAAATGTGAGGTGTCTTCAGAAACCTAGCGATTAACAATTATTTTACAATTATCTAAGGCTCAACTTACGTTATTTGTTAAGTTAATGTTAAATTTTGAGGGTTTGCAATCAAATTTTGTCCATAACAATACATAAGGTTATTTAATGACCATCATGCTCAATGGAGCTGAGTGAGCGAGCCCGTGAAAGAAAGAAAGACAAGACCTGTTAATTTAGATTTACAGACCATCCACTTTCCCATCACAGCAATAGCTTCCATCCTACACCGTGTGTCTGGGGTGATTACTTTTGTTGCGATCGGAATTCTGCTTTGGTTACTATCCATTTCCCTCTCTTCCCCTGTAGGCTTTATGGAAGCTAGCGACATTGTCGACGGTTTCTTCGTGAAGTTTATTCTGTGGGGCATTTTAACCGCTTTGGCTTACCACATTGCTGGTGGTATTCGTCACCTTCTTATGGACCTTGGTCACTTTGAAGAGCTGGAATCTGGCGCTAAGAGCGCGAAGGTTGCATTCGCAGCAACAGCGGTATTGTCTCTACTAGCGGGGATCTTAGTATGGTAAACAACGTTTCTACT
Source organism: Vibrio lentus (assembly GCF_030409755.1). Lineage (NCBI taxonomy): Bacteria > Pseudomonadati > Pseudomonadota > Gammaproteobacteria > Vibrionales > Vibrionaceae > Vibrio > Vibrio lentus. The sequence goes on along the minus strand of NZ_JAUFQE010000002.1, from coordinate 2,159,284 downwards.
TTTGGTCGTAATGGTGTGCATGATTATCTATTGATTCGTGCAACAGCCATCATTATGACGCTTTACACTATCTACCTAGTGAGCTTCTGTGCTTTCTCAGGTGATATTTCTTACGCATCTTGGACGCAATTCTTTGGTGGTACCTTCACTAAAGTCTTCACCATGTTAGCACTTACTTCAATTTTGGTTCACGCGTGGATCGGTTTGTGGCAAGTACTAACTGACTACATCAAATGTGCAAAATTGCGCGTTGGTCTTCAAGTCGGTGTTGTTGCGGTTCTTCTAGGATATTTCTTCTCTGGTCTGTTTATTTTGTGGGGTGCGTAAGTGACTATTCCTGTTCGTGAGTTTGATGCTGTAGTAATTGGCGCTGGTGGTGCTGGTATGCGCGCCGCGCTACAAATTTCTGAGCAAGGCCTATCTTGTGCGTTGCTTTCTAAAGTTTTCCCAACTCGTTCTCATACTGTATCTGCGCAAGGTGGTATCACCGTTGCTCTTGGTAATGCGCATGAAGATCACTGGGAACAACACATGTACGATACGGTTAAAGGTTCCGATTACATCGGCGACCAAGATGCTATCGAATACATGTGTAAAAATGGCCCTGAGTCGGTTATCGAATTAGAAAAAATGGGTCTTCCATTTTCTCGTTTTGATAACGGCAGTATTTACCAACGTCCGTTTGGTGGCCAATCTAAGAATTTTGGTGGTGAGCAAGCGGCTCGTACCGCAGCTGCAGCCGACCGTACTGGTCACGCACTGCTACACACGCTTTACCAACAAAACATTAAACACAAAACGACGGTTTTCTCTGAGTGGTATGCACTGGATCTTGTTAAAAACGAAGATGGTGCAATCTTAGGTACTACCGCGCTTTGTATGGAAACGGGTGAGGTTTGCTACTTCAAAGCGAAGGCAACAATCCTTGCTACTGGTGGTGCTGGTCGTATTTACGCATCAACAACCAATGCTCACATTAACACTGGTGACGGTGTTGGTATGGCGATTCGTGCAGGCGTTCCAATGCAAGACATCGAAATGTGGCAGTTCCACCCAACGGGTATCGCTGGCGCAGGTGTTTTGGTAACAGAAGGTTGTCGTGGTGAAGGTGGTTACCTTCTCAATAAAGACGGCGAGCGCTTCATGGAACGTTATGCTCCGAATGCTAAAGATTTAGCAGGTCGTGATGTTGTAGCTCGTTCGATGATGGTTGAGATTCGTGAAGGTCGTGGTTGTGATGGTCCATGGGGTCCACACATCAAGCTGAAACTTGATCACCTAGGCAAAGAGACGCTTGAATCTCGTCTACCGGGTGTATGTGAGCTTTCTCGTACGTTCGCTCATGTTGATCCTGTTAAAGAACCAATTCCTGTAATCCCAACGTGTCACTACATGATGGGTGGTGTTCCAACACAGGTTTCTGGTCAAGCAATCAAACAAACTGAAGACGGTACAGACGTTGAAATTCAAGGTCTATTCGCTTGTGGCGAAATCGCTTCAGTATCCGTACACGGTGCAAACCGTCTAGGTGGCAACTCGCTACTTGATTTGGTTGTATTCGGTCGTGCGACAGGTCTTCACCTTGGTGAGACTTTGAACAAGCAAGCTGAAGCAAAACCTGCAACTGAAGCCGACATTGAACGTTCACTTGAGCGCTACAATCGTTGGGAAAACAGTACTGACGGTGAAGACCCTGCGGTAATTCGTAAAGATCTTCAGCAATGTATGCAGAACAACTTCTCTGTATTCCGTGAAGGTAAAGCGATGGCTGATGGCTTAGAAGAGCTTAAAGTGATTCGTGAGCGCCTTAAAAATGCACACCTTTCAGACAAGTCGACTGAGTTCAACACGCAACGTATTGAGTGTTTAGAGCTTGAAAACTTGATGGAAACGGCATTTGCAACCGCGGTTGCAGCAAACTTCCGTACAGAGAGTCGTGGAGCGCATGCTCGTTTTGACTTCCCAGATCGTGATGATGAGCAATGGCTATGCCACTCACTTTACAACCCTGAATCAGAAAGTATGACTAAGCGTGGCGTGAACATGGAACCTATCCATCGTGAAGCATTCCCGCCGAAAGCACGTACGTACTAAGGAGATATGACCATGAAACTGAATTTCTCTTTATACCGTTACAACCCAGATGTGGACCAGAAGCCTTACATGAAAGAGTACACCCTAGAGGTGGAAGAAGGTTCTGACATGATGCTTTTGGACGCGCTTATTCTTTTGAAAGAGCAAGATCCAACGATTTCATTCCGTCGCTCATGCCGTGAAGGTGTATGTGGTTCTGATGGTTTGAACATGAATGGTAAAAACGGATTGGCGTGTATTACGCCACTGTCTGCACTTTCTGGCCAAGATAAAATCGTAATTCGCCCACTTCCAGGTTTGCCTGTTGTGCGTGATTTAATCGTAGACATGACTCAGTTCTACGATAACTACGAAAAAGTTAAGCCGTTCTTAGTGTCTGATGGCAATGTGCCACCGGCTCGTGAAAACCTACAAAGCCCTGATGAGCGTGCTCATTTAGATGGTTTGTATGAATGTATTATGTGTGCATGTTGTACGACTTCATGCCCATCATTCTGGTGGAATCCAGATAAGTTCATCGGACCAGCTGGCCTACTTGCAGCATACCGTTGGCTAATAGATAGCCGAGATACGGCGACAGACGAACGTCTGTCCGATCTTGATGATGCATTTAGCGTTTTTCGTTGCCATGGCATCATGAATTGTGTAAGTGTTTGTCCTAAGGGATTAAATCCGACGAAAGCGATTGGTCACATTAAGACCATGCTAGTGAATCGTTCGGTTTAAGTTATATAAAAATTGCCGCCCTAGAAGTTTTGGGGCGGCCTTTTAATAGCTCGGCATAGACCGCAGCAAACGTGAAAACTACTGGTTAAGGGAAAATATGCACAACGGCGTGATGAAGGCATGGCTCGAGTCTTCACACTTGGCTGGCGCCAATGCAACGTACGTAGAAGAACTCTACGAACTGTATCTAAGTGACCCCGACTCGGTAAGTGACGAATGGAGAAGCGTATTTGAAGAATTGCCTGTGCAAGCTTCAGAAACGGTGGAACAACCACACTCTCGCGTTCGTGAATACTTCCGTCGACTCGCTCAAGAAACAAAGCATTACAGTGTCCAAGTTAGTGATCCTGATGTCGATGCGAAACAAGTAAAGGTTCTGCAACTGATTAATGCCTATCGATTCCGAGGGCATCAAGCAGCAAACCTAGACCCCCTAGGTTTATGGAAAAGAGATACAGTCGCTGAACTGGACCCTTCTTTCCACACTCTTACCGAAGATGACCTCAATGAGACATTTAACGTCGGCTCTTACGCTATTGGCCAAGAGACGATGGTGCTTCGAGATTTGTACAAATCTCTAAAGCAAACTTATTGTGGTTCGATTGGTGCTGAATACATGCACATGACTAACACAGAGCAAAAGCGTTGGATTCAACAACGTTTAGAGTCTGTTTCTGGTCAACCCTCTTTCGATAAAGAAGAAAAGCAAGCTTTCCTAGAAGAGCTAACTGCTGCTGAAGGTCTTGAGCGCTATCTTGGTGCTAAATTCCCTGGCGCAAAACGCTTCTCATTGGAAGGTGGTGATGCGTTGATCCCAATGACGAAGGAAATTATTCGTCATGCTGGTGGTCAAGGCATGCGTGAAGTTGTTGTTGGTATGGCTCACCGTGGTCGTCTAAATATGTTGGTCAACGTGCTTGGTAAAAAGCCACAAGACCTATTTGACGAATTTGCGGGTAAGCACGACGACACATGGGGAACCGGTGATGTGAAATACCACCAAGGTTTCTCTGCTGACTTCGCAACGCCACGTGGGAATGTTCACTTAGTATTGGCATTTAACCCTTCACACCTAGAAATCGTAAACCCTGTAGTTATTGGTTCGGTTCGTGCTCGTCAAGATCGCTTAGACGATAATGATGGCAGCCGAGTACTACCAATTACTATCCATGGCGATTCTGCAATTGCAGGCCAAGGGGTTGTACAAGAGACATTTAACATGTCACTTGCTCGTGGTTTCTGTGTGGGTGGTACGGTTCGTATCGTTGTGAATAACCAAGTTGGTTTCACAACCTCTAACCCTCGCGATACTCGTTCTACAATGTACTGTACTGACATCGCTAAGATGGTTCAGGCACCGATTTTCCACGTAAATGCAGATGATCCAGAAGCGGTTGCTTTTGTTGCTCGTCTGGCGCTGGATTACCGTAATACATTTAAGCGTGATGTTGTTATCGACTTGGTTTGTTACCGTCGCCACGGTCACAATGAAGCCGATGAGCCGAATGCAACCCAGCCTTTGATGTACCAAAAAATCAAGAAGCACCCAACACCACGTAAGCTATACGCTGATGTGCTGATGGAGCGCGGAGAGTTTGGTATTGATACTGCAACCCAACTCGTTAACGAATACCGCGATGCTCTTGATCACGGTGAAGTTGTGGTTAAAGAGTGGCGCCCAATGGCGATGCACTCTGTCGACTGGTCTCCATACCTAGGTCATGACTGGAACATTGAATGGGACAACAAAATTGATATCGAGCGTCTGAAAGAGCTGGGTTCAAAAATTTGTCAGTACCCTGAAAGTCACAAGCTTCAGAGCCGTGTAAATAAACTGTACAACGATCGTACTGCCATGATTAATGGCGAGAAACAAGTCGATTGGGGTATGGCGGAAACACTGGCGTATGCAACGCTTGTTGATGACGGAAAGCGTATTCGTATTTCTGGCCAAGATTCTGGCCGTGGTACGTTCTTCCACCGTCACTCTGTACTTCATAACCAAACTGACGCAAGCACGTATGTTCCTCTTGCGAACATTCATGACAAACAAGGGCCATTCCAAGTGTTTGACTCGGTATTGTCAGAAGAAGCTGTGTTGGCATTTGAGTACGGCTATGCAACAGCAGAGCCAAGCGGTCTAACCCTTTGGGAAGCACAATTTGGTGACTTCGCAAACGGTGCACAAGTTGTTATTGACCAATTTATCTCGTCAGGTGAGCAAAAATGGGCACGTCTATGTGGCCTAACAATGTTGCTTCCTCACGGTTATGAAGGTCAAGGCCCTGAGCACTCTTCTGCTCGTCTTGAGCGTTACCTTCAGTTATGTGCTGAACAAAACATGCAGGTTGTTGTTCCTTCAACGCCAGCACAGGTTTACCACATGATTCGTCGTCAGGTCGTTAGACCAATGCGTCGTCCACTGATTGTAATGTCACCTAAGTCATTGCTTCGTCACCCTCTGTGTACGTCTTCTCTTGAAGATCTTGCAGACGGTACGTTCCAACCAGCTATCGCAGAAATTGATGATCTGGCTCCTGAGAACGTAAAACGCGTCGTGTTCTGTTCAGGTAAGGTTTACTTTGACCTTCTTGACCAAAGACGTAAGAACGAGCAAGACGATGTCGCTATTGTGCGTATTGAGCAACTTTACCCGTTCCCTTACGAGGACGTGAGAGCTGCGATCGCTCAATACACAAATGTAGTCGATTACGTTTGGTGTCAAGAAGAGCCACAAAACCAAGGTGCTTGGTACAGTAGCCAACATAATTTCCGAGCTGCTATCCCAGTGGGTGCTGATATTCAATACGCAGGTCGTCCTGCATCAGCGTCACCAGCTGTTGGCTATATGTCGGTACACTTGAAACAACAAAAAGCGTTAGTAGACGACGCTTTGACCCTACTTAAGAACTAGAAGTAAAAGGAAAATACAGACATGACAATTGAAATTCTGGTTCCAGATTTACCTGAATCTGTGGCTGATGCAACAGTAGCGACTTGGCACAAAAAACCAGGCGAAGCCGTTGCACGTGATGAAGTCATTGTAGACATCGAAACAGATAAAGTAGTTCTAGAAGTACCGGCTCCTGAAGCGGGTGTTCTGGAAGCTATCATTGAAGAAGAGGGTGCTACGGTACTTTCTAAGCAGCTTCTTGCGAAAATCAAACCTGGTGCTGTCGCTGGTGAACCAACGAAAGATACGACTGAAGATACAGAAGCTTCTCCTGATAAGCGCCACAAAGCGGCACTTACAGAAGAAAGCAACGACGCACTAAGTCCTGCTGTTCGTCGTCTTCTTGCTGAACACAACCTACAACCAGCTGACGTTAAAGGCACTGGTGTTGGTGGTCGTATTACTCGTGAAGACATCGACGCACACCTAGCAGCAGCGAAAGCGGCTCCGGCAGCAGCATCTGCACCAGTAGTTGAAGCGCCAGCAGCAGCTCGTAGCCAAAAACGCGTGCCAATGACTCGCCTACGTAAGACAGTTGCAAACCGTCTTCTAGAAGCGAAGAACAGCACAGCGATGCTGACTACTTTCAACGAAGTGAACATGAAGCCAATCATGGATCTTCGTAAGCAGTACAAAGACCAATTCGAGAAGCGTCACGATACGCGTCTTGGTTTCATGTCTTTCTACGTGAAAGCAGTAACAGAAGCACTGAAACGTTTCCCAGAAGTTAACGCTTCTATTGATGGTACAGATATCGTTTACCACAACTACTTCGACATCAGCATGGCAGTATCAACGCCGCGTGGTCTAGTGACTCCAGTACTGAAAGACTGTGACACACTAGGTTTCGCTGACATCGAAAAAGGTATCAAAGAGCTAGCAATCAAAGGCCGTGACGGCAAGCTAACTGTTGATGAGCTGATGGGCGGTAACTTCACTATCACGAACGGTGGTGTATTTGGCTCTCTAATGTCTACGCCAATCATCAACCCGCCTCAAGCGGCAATTTTGGGTATGCACAAAATCCAAGATCGTCCAATGGCTGTTGATGGCAAGGTTGAGATCTTACCAATGATGTACCTAGCGCTTTCTTACGATCACCGTCTAATCGACGGCCGTGAATCAGTTGGCTTCCTAGTGACAATCAAAGAGCTTCTAGAAGATCCTGCACGTCTGCTATTAGACGTTTAGTATCTCTAAAACGTCTAGTTAACCCCGTTAGCTAGACGTAAAAAGTTTCAAAGGCTAGGCTGCTCAACGTCTGGCCTTCAATTGAACTGTAAAGCCATTAGAAAATGGACAGCAGTTGATTTGAGAAGACCCTACAGACGTACCACAGGAAACTGTGTCGTTATGGAAATAATAATCCCTTAAGGGAAAATAAACGGAATATCAAAATGAATTTGCATGAATACCAAGCCAAACAGCTGTTTGCAGAATTCGGTTTGCCTGTACCAGAAGGTTTCGCATGTGATACAGCACAAGAAGCTTTCGAAGCTGCAGGCCGTATCAGTACAGCCAAGAAAGTCGTTAAGTGTCAAGTACACGCTGGTGGTCGCGGTAAAGCGGGCGGCGTAGAGCTACATGACACTAAAGAAGGCGTTAAAGAGTTTGCACAAAAGTGGCTAGGTAAAAACCTAGTGACTTACCAAACAGACGCTAATGGTCAGCCTGTAACAAAGATCCTAGTTGAAGAAGCATCGAACATTGCTAACGAGCTTTATCTAGGTGCTGTTGTTGACCGTGCAACTCGCAAAATTGTATTCATGGCGTCAACTGAAGGCGGTGTGGACATTGAGAAAATCGCTGAAGAAACTCCAGAGTTGATTCACCAATCAGCGATCGATCCTCTAGTTGGCCCTCAAGCTTACCAAGGCCGTGAACTGGCATTTAAACTTGGCCTAGCTGGCGATCAAATTAAACAGTTCGTTAAGATCTTCATGGGTCTTGGTGAAATGTTCGCTCAGTACGACCTAGCTCTACTAGAAATTAACCCGCTTGTTGTTACAAATGAAGGTAACCTTCTTTGTCTAGACGGCAAGATCAACATTGACTCAAACGCAATGTACCGTCAGCCAAAGCTTCGTGAAATGCACGATCCTTCACAAGAAGACGAGCGCGAAGCGCACGCAGCTCAGTGGGAACTGAACTACGTAGCACTTGATGGCAACGTTGGCTGTATGGTTAACGGTGCAGGCCTTGCTATGGGTACGATGGATATCGTAAACCTACACGGCGGCAAGCCAGCAAACTTCCTTGATGTAGGCGGCGGCGCAACAAAAGAGCGTGTAGCTGAAGCATTCAAGATCATCCTTTCTGATGACAATGTTAAAGCAGTACTAGTAAACATCTTCGGTGGCATCGTTCGTTGTGACATGATCGCTGAAGGTATTATTGGTGCAGTTAAAGAAGTTGGCGTAACAGTTCCTGTCGTTGTTCGTCTAGAAGGTACAAACGCAGACCTAGGTCGCGAAGTACTTGCTAATTCTGATGTTGATATCATTGCTGCTGTATCTCTAACAGATGCTGCTCAGAAAGTTGTTGCTGCTGCGGAGGCTAAATAATGTCTGTATTAATTAACAAAGACACTAAAGTAATCTGTCAGGGTTTCACTGGCGGTCAAGGTACATTCCACTCAGACCAAGCTATCGCATACGGTACGCAAATGGTTGGTGGTGTTTCACCTGGTAAAGGTGGTCAAACTCACCTAGGCCTTCCAGTATTCAACACAGTACGTGAAGCAGTAGAAGTGACTGGCGCAACAGCAACAGTTATCTACGTACCAGCACCTTTCTGTAAAGATGCAATCCTAGAAGCGATTGATGCAGGTATCGAACTGATCGTAACGATCACTGAAGGTATCCCTACTACAGATATGATCGACGTTAAAGTGAAGCTAGAAGAAACTGGCGTTCGCATGATCGGTCCTAACTGTCCAGGTCTTATCACTCCAGACGAGTGTAAGATTGGTATCATGCCTGGCCATATCCACAAGAAGGGTAAAGTAGGTATCGTATCTCGTTCAGGTACTCTGACGTACGAAGCAGTTAAGCAAACAACAGATGAAGGCTTTGGTCAGTCTACATGTGTTGGTATCGGTGGTGACCCTATCCCAGGTTCAAACTTCATTGATATCCTAAAACTTTTCCAAGAAGACCCAGAGACTGAAGCAATCGTAATGATTGGTGAGATCGGTGGTACTGCGGAAGAAGAAGCTGCTGAGTTCATCAAAGCAAACGTAACTAAGCCAGTTGTATCTTACATCGCTGGTGTTACTGCTCCTCCGGGTAAACGTATGGGCCATGCTGGCGCAATCATCTCTGGCGGTAAAGGTACTGCTGAAGATAAATTCGCAGCACTAGAAGCAGCAGGCGTTAAGACTGTTAAGTCTCTTGCTGACATCGGAAAAGGCCTACGTGAAATCACGGGTTGGTAATCAGCTGGCTTTTATCTAACGAGATAGAAGTTAACTGAACGATATAAGAAAGGCTTGGTCATTGACCAAGCCTTTTTCTTTTGTGACTGATTTTTTGTGAGCGACTCTTTTGTAAACAATCACCGCATCAACTGTTGTGTTGTTAAAAGCCAGAATGAATCCCGACTTTTCACTTTAGGCGCGAGTTCTGTACATTTGAGACAGCATAAACATTGCCGCAGCACTGATAACAACAGAAGGGCCAGCTGGTGTGTCATAGAACCAAGACAAACTTAATCCGCCGAACACAGCGATAGAGCCAATAACTGAGGCAAGAAACGCCATCTGTTCAGGTGTATTGGCAAACTTTCTTGCTGTTGCTGCTGGAATGATAAGTAGTGAGGTCATGATTAACGCACCAACAAACTTCATTCCTACCGCAATCACGATACCCACAAGTAGCATCAAAATAAGACGCATTAAATCAATGTTGATGCCGTCAACCGCTGCGAGATCTTCGTTAACGGTCGTCGACAATAGCGGTCGCCAAAAGATAGCAAGCACCAGTCCAATCACGGCTGCACCCGCATAGATAAATACTAAGTCGGTCGGAGAAACTGCAAGCAAGTCACCAAATAGGTAACTCATTAGATCGACACGAACATTGTCTAAGAAGCTTACCGCTACAAGGCCTAAAGAGAGCGCACTGTGTGCCAAAATACCGAGTAGGGTATCGGTCGCAACCAGCTTTTGCTTTTGTAACGTAACCAGTAATACCGCTAGCATCAAACAGCAAATCAGCAGTGCTAAGTACAAATTAATATTGAATAAGAAGCCAAGCGCTAAGCCCATCAAAGAGGCGTGAGCAAGGGTATCTCCAAAGTAAGCCATCTTTCGCCAAACCACAAAAGAGCCTAGTGGCCCCGCGATTAGAGCAATGCCCAAGCCAGCTAAAATAGAGGGAAGAAGAAACTCAAGCATTAGTGGTGTCCGTGTTTATGGTTTGAACATTCATGTACGTCGCCTTCGACAGGTTGTCCTGCGAGATCATGATGGTGATGTTCGTGTTGGTGGTGATAAAAGGCTAAGGTCTCTTGGGTCGCGGTGCCAAAAAGCGCGATATAAGAGGGGTGATGTTTGATATCTGCAGGGGCGCCTGAGCAACAGATATGATGGTGTAAACAGATTACATCGTCTGTTTTTGCCATTACTAAATGCAGATCATGTGACACCATAAATACAGCACAACCAAAGCGGTGACGAATGGTATCAATCAGGTCGTACAGGTCTATTTGGCCTTGAACATCTACGCCTTGAGCCGGCTCATCGAGAACGAGAAGGTCGGGTCTTCTCAGCAATGAACGAGCGATAAGTACTCGTTGATTTTCACCGCCGGATAGCTGATGCATATTGCTTTTCTGCAGGTGCTCTGCGCCAACGAGCTTTAATGCTTCCAGTATCTCCTGCTGGCTAAACTTACCTGTCAGCTTGAGAAAGCGCTCGACACTTAAGGGGAGTGAATCATTGAGCTTTAGCTTCTGCGGAACATAACCAATTTTCAGTTTGTTCGATTTTGTTATTTTACCTGAAAACTTGGTTTGTAAGCCCAGTACCACTTTTACCAGTGTCGATTTCCCAGCACCGTTCGGCCCAATTAGGGTCGTGATTCTGCCACGCTCTAAATTTAGAGAGATGTTGTCTAGAACCTTTCGACCGTCAAATTCGACGCTAACAGAATCTAGTTGGATTAAGTTATCCATGAATAGAACTCATTTGCAATTCGCTAATGTTATAATGTAACATTTACCGCAAGCCTAAGCTACTTTTCTATTATCGAGGAATTATGTCACGTTCATATTTTATACTTGCTACTTTGTTATTAGCCCCAAACGTTGCAAGCGCGAGCACTATTCTAACAAGCTTCAAACCTATTCAAATGATAGTGACAGAATTAACGCAAGGCGTTAGTGAACCGGATGTGTTGATGAACAGCAATGCGTCACCACACGACTATGCGCTTAAGCCATCTGATGTCAAAAAAGTTCACAGTGCAGATATGGTGATTTGGTTCGGTCCTGACCTAGAAGCTTTTTTGACTAAGGTGATTGGTTCAAAAGAGAACGTTATCGAAATCAGTGAAATCCCTGGGATTAATTTGAGAGAGTTCGGACATGAAGATCACGATGCTCATGAAGGGCACCATCATGGTAGCCATGACCCTCACTTTTGGTTAGGTATCGATCAAGTTGAAGTAGCCGCGAACTATATCTCAGCTAAGTTGATTGAAACTGATCCAGACAATGCGATGGCGTATCAAGAAAACCTAGATTCCTTCTTGATTGCCTTGAAAGAAAAGCAGCAGTCGATTCATGAACAGCTTGCGCCAGTTAAAGACAAAGGCTACTACGTATTTCACGATGCGTATGGTTACTTCGAGCAAGAGTTTGAGTTGAATAATTTAGGTCACTTTACCGTGAGCCCTGAACGTAAACCCGGAGCTAAAAGCTTGATAGCGATTAAGAAAACTCTGGTACGTGACAATGTTCAATGTGTGTTTGCTGAACCTCAGTTTACACCTGCCGTTATTGAATCGGTAACTCGTGGGAGTAGCACGAAACAAGGACAACTTGACCCGATTGGCTCAAGTGTTGAAGTTAAGAGTGGAAGTTATTTCGAATTTCTTCAGCAACTTACAGACAGCTACACAAGTTGCCTAACGGGAAATTAATGGTTAGCGAGTTATTAATTGCTAACTTTGCTCTCGATAATTTATGAATAATGCCGCTTTTTGCGGCATTTTCGTGACCGCTAAGATAAAACCTTCCAACAAATTACAAACCTCCTTTCTCCTTCGATAATTTCCGCTAAAATAGAGAGATAATTATAAGCACAAAAAAACTTAGTTTCCGTTGAAGCAACGATAAGACGTTGTGGCGAACGAAATTTCATGTGTTGTTGCTGTTCAGGATTAAACGTTGTCTCAAATTATCTTCAGAATGTTCATGTTAATGAGCATTTCATTTAGCGTTCTAGCGGTAAATACTTCACCCTCTGTTTTTTACCCTTTGCCTGTTCAGGCTCAGGGGAATTTCCTTGCGGCCAAAAATCTCTATCTAGGTGCTGGTGGTGGATTGTGGATCCATGATGTGCATGGGAAAGTGCTCTTTTATGATGGTCGGGCTCTACTTCCACGTAAGGGTAGCCTTCTGCAGTTTTCATCGGAAAGCGTTGCTTTTCTAAATGATGAGTTTTGGACTTTTTTTGACAACGAAGTCTACCGACATAGTCCTGGCATCGGTAATGAACTCGCCTTCAGTTTGAGCCCCGGTGCTGAGATCGCCAATATTGGTGCTTCAGGTGACTTTATTTGGGTCACAGATGGCGCTAATTTCTATACGTATAACACCCAATCCTCAGAATTTAATACCTATTCACTTCTCAAACTGTACCGATACAACAACAGTAGCGACATTACGATTAATGATGCTGAGTGGGTACTATCAAAATGGGTTCTGGCAACAAGTTCTGGTACTTACCTATCAGAAAATCAAGAATTTGCCCATGTTCCGGCTTCCGATAAACACTACATCGAAACCGTCTACTTTTCGAATGCGAGACGTGAATTACTGATTGGTACATTAAATGGTGTTGTCATTGTCGATTTGGCTAATTCAGAGAAAGAAACCAAGATCAGTGGCTCGCATGTTCTCTCTGTTGCTGAAACCACTGATCAATATTGGATTGGTACTGAGCACGGCCTGATTAGCTACAACTTTATTACCGGCGAAATCACTCGTTTTGAACAAGCTGCTAACCAAGACTTTTCGTTACCGGGCGAGAAAATTTACTCGCTGATTAATGATCATGCTGGCGGTATGTGGGTGGCGACCAACAATGGTATCCGTTATTTCTCATTGTTTAGTAAGACTTTTTCTCGAACGCCACTTAACGGAATGGGAATGCACTCGAGTAGCGTTGTGATCAACAAAGTGCAGCCTGTTGATGACCACCAGTCTTGGGTCGCGTCATCTATGGGGCTATATTTGGTCGATTCGCAAAGTGAAGACGTTCCTATTCATGTTCATACAAAACCAGTTAAGGATTTTGAGATCTTTGGTTCATCAATCTGGATTGCAACTGAAGAGGGCATTCTCAGTTTTAATACCCAAACGTTGCAGGCTGAACCGCTCGATTTGCCGAGAGCGATTCAGGGCGTTCATGTTGAGAATTTTGCTCTTCAACCTGACCAAACTTTGTGGATGACATCTGGGCAAAACCTATATTCATTATCGTTCCAGACAATGCAGTTAGCGTCTTATGGCGCTGATTGGTTGGTCGATAAGTTTCTCCCCGCCGAAATCACAGACCTCAATGTAGGCTTGCAAGGCAGTGTGTACATCGGCACGGATCATGGTTTCTATTCATTTATCGATAAGAGAATCAGTTTCAATCGTTCTAGTGAAAGATTTGGCAAAGTTGTCGATATTGAGCAAGCAAAGGACGGTTCTCAGTGGTTTGCTGGCAGTTACGGTGTGTACCGAATTCCCTATGACAGCAACATCATTGATGAGATCGCCCTTGTCGAAGACAATATCAGCCCGAGTTGTTTAATCAGCGATGATAATGGTGTGTGGCTGGGATCATCTAAGGGGATCAGTTATTACGGACTCGATGGCCAGTTGCATAAACACATCGGTTCACCGTTTGGTTTGATCACCAATGAATTAGCGGCGGGCGCTTGTGCACTGTTTTATAGTGAAGCAAATCAATCTTCGCGGCTTGTTCTAGGTTCTAAGTATGGTGTGGTTAGTGCATTGTCCAATGAGCTTTTAGTATCAACGACGCCTCATAGCCGAGCCTTATTAAGCAAGATCAGTGTTGACCAAGAAACGGTATCGCTTGGTGGAAGAACGTTGGATTTAAAAGAAATACCTTACGGCTCTTCCATTGGTTTCAAGCTTGGTATTTTACCCGCGACGTTTGCTCCAGCGATGGAGTATAGGCTCAATGACAATGAACCTTGGAGCGAGTTTGAGGGAGGCTTGCTTACGCTAGACCACTTGCTTCCCGGTGACTATACGCTTGAAGTGAAACCAGTGAAGGACTCGCATTATCGTTTTGTTTCCACCAATCAAAGTTTCTCGATAGCTGAGCCTTGGTATCTGAGCAATTGGGCAGCAGCAAGCTCCTTGATTCTACTTATTTGTGTAGTCACTATTCTGGTGTTTTGGCGTTCACGCTATGTCACTTTTGCCAATAGACATTTAAAAGCGCAAGTCGCTTTAAAGACCGATCAGTTAAGGCATCAAAGCCGGATTTTATTAACGACGAATCAACAGCTCAAAAAGCAACTGTCTGTTAAGAATGTATTGGTTTCTCATACGGCGAAAGAATTGTCCGATGAAGTGAATCAGATTGCTGTAATGCTACCCAATTGGAATGATGACCAAGGAAAGTCTCCGATCCTAGCGTTAAAAAATGGTTTAGCTCAATTGAGTAACAGCCAAGAGGGAGAGGGAACGGTTTGTTACGATGTGATTTTGATCTTGGAGTCGGTACTCAAAGCTTGGAAGGACGACTTAGCTAAAGCGGGAATCGAGCTGGATATCAGCGTTGAAACCAAGCACCGACATGTGTCGCTGTTGTATTTTAATCTCGATATTATCTTTAATAGCTTGGTCGCGAGTATCATCAAGCGAAATTTCAAATCGCAGAGTATGGTGATATTGGTGGAAGAGGTTAAAGGTCATCTCGTTGTTACGATAAGAGATCATGGTATGCCTTTCCCTAAGTTGGCTTCAGCGATTAATGACAGCAGTGGGAAATCAACCGATCTTAATATTGAAAAGCTGCCTTTATTGATGAATCAGAGTGGTGGAGAACTCAATGCCTTCATTTCGGATTCTCAAAATAAAGTTCAACTGTCTTGGCCAATTAAATATCAAGTATTGCAAAACCTTGAAGCGAGTACCATAGAGCAAATCGAGACGATCAAGCACACAGCCTCAAGTTCAGAACAACAAAAAGTGAGTGCGGAGCAAGAGTGGAAAAACAAAGTGTCACAGCTTGTGAGTGAACACTACGCTGATGCTGAATTTGGTACAGCAACTGCTGCGAAGTATTTGTTCATGTCTGAGAGAAGCTTACAACGACGTTTTAAACTCGCTTATCACAAGACATTCAAGGAACACTTGAATGAAGTTCGTCTCGAACATGCTTGTGAGCGCTTACTCGCGGGAGAAAAAGTGTCAGACGTAGCCTTTGATTCCGGATTTAATGACCCGTCCTACTTTAGCCAAAGGTTTAAGCATCACTTTGGTATGTCTCCCTCTAAGTTTGCAGAAAACAACGAAGAGTAGTGAGCTGTGGATTCAGACTGTTTTCATTTAGATAAAGATACTCTAAGCCTCGACATTCGTGTTGGGGCTTTTTTACGCTCATATTAGATAGAGATAGAGATAGAGATAGAGATAGAGATAGAGATAGAGATAGAGATAGAGATAGAGATAGAGATAGAGATAGAGATAGAGATAAAAAGGGTTAGGGTTGCAGTAAGTTTGCTAGGGATATAACGAGGAAGAAAAAAATATCGTGGCATAGCCGGGGGGACTATACCACGGGTGTCAAGGACACCTTCGCTTGCTGCCGGAGTGATGTGGCAAGCCACATCACCTCTGGAATAAAATTAAAGAGAAGTAGTTTCTCTTCGATGGAGTTACTATACGTCTGTCCACTTATTTTACTTATAAAATTAACGACAGATGGCCATGAGAAAACCGACATTATTTTAAGTTTTTGATAATTAATGTTTTTGTGTTGTTTTGAGAGGTTCGTACTAGTGAGGTAGTTCTCGTTGCTTGTTGAAAGTAACGTTTTTGACGTAAGCGTTTTTAACGAAATTTACGAGTATGTATTTTCGAAAACATTGATTTCACACAATGGAATTGTGGTCATGTATGTGTATTATGCTGGTAATAACAATCTTTCTCATTATCAGTCACGAATTGGGTATTTATGAAACTCTCACAACTAGAGCAAGGCAAAGCGGCTTCTATTGTTGCACTAACAGGTTTAACACCAGAAGTTAGAAAAAAACTTATGGTCATGGGCATGTTGCCAAAAACCGAGGTGACGTTGATTCGCCGTGCACCTATGGGTGATCCGCTTCAAGTTGAAGTGAGAGGGGTTTCAATCGCCATTCGTGAAAGCATCGCAGAACAAATCGAGGTTATCTAAATGGATTATCAAGTTCTAACCGTTGGTAACCCGAATAGCGGTAAAACAACATTATTTAATGCATTGACCGGCGCCAAGCAACATGTTGGTAACTGGGTCGGTGTAACTGTAGAAAAGAAGACGGGTGTCTATTCTCACGCTGGTGATAAGTTTCAGCTTACCGATTTACCTGGTATCTACGCGCTAGACAGTGGTAATGACGCGAACAGTATCGATGAGTCTATTGCATCTCGCGCTGTGCTTACTCACCCAGCAGATGTGATCATCAATGTTGTTGATGCGAGCTGTTTGGAAAGAAGCTTATACATGACATTACAATTGCGAGAGTTGGGTCGTCCAATGATCGTTGTATTGAACAAAATGGATGTATTAAAGCGTGAACGTCAGGTCATTAACCTTAAGGCTCTAGAAAAAGAGCTAGGCTGTCCGGTTCTGAGCTTGTCTGCAAACGACAAAGGCCAAGTGGTTCGCTTTAAAGAACGCCTTCATAAGTTACTTGTTCAAGGTGTGAGCCTTGACCCTATCTCTATCGATTACGACGCAGCATTAGAAGCACTAATCCCTTCTGTTGAATCACAATTTGATGATGCTGATGTGTCGCATAGAGCACTAGCGATTCGTGCTTTAGAAAATGATTACTTGGTTCTAAATGGTCTTGCTCCTCAGCCTCGCACTCAAATTGATAGCGTGCGCCTGAGTGCTGACTTTGATATTGACCTTGCGGTTGCCGATGCAAAATACACTTTTCTACATGACCTGTGTAAGCGTGTTCGCCGTAGTGAAGGCAAGCTAAGCCGAAACTTCACAGAAAAAGCAGACCAATTCATTTTGAACAAGTGGGTCGGCATTCCTTTCTTCTTCGTCATTATGTACTTGATGTTCATGTTCTCTATCAATATAGGTAGTGCGTTTATCGACTTCTTTGATATTGGTGTAGGTGCGTTATTGGTTGATGGTGGTCATCACTTATTAGACGGACATTTACCTGTTTGGTTAGTGACAATCCTTGCCGATGGTATCGGTGGCGGTATTCAAACGGTTGCTACCTTTATTCCGGTAATCGCTGCTCTTTATCTATTCTTAGCGGTACTAGAAAGTTCAGGCTACATGGCGCGTGCTGCATTTGTACTTGATAAAGTGATGCAGAAAATCGGCTTGCCGGGTAAGGCTTTTGTTCCTCTGGTACTTGGTTTTGGTTGTAACGTTCCTTCGATCATGGCAACACGTACTCTTGACCAAGAGCGTGAGCGTAAACTGGCTGCATCAATGGCACCGTTTATGTCATGTGGTGCTCGTCTGCCAGTATACGCACTGTTTGCAGCCGCATTTTTCCCTGGTGCAGGGCAAAACGTAGTCTTCGCTTTGTACATCATGGGTATTGTTGCTTCTGTGTTCACCGGTCTATTCCTTAAAAATACAATCTATCCTGGCAGCAGCGATAGCTTGGTTATGGAAATGCCGGATTACGAATTGCCGACTGTGCAAAACGTAATGCTAAAAACGTGGCAAAAGCTGAAGCGTTTCGTGCTTGGTGCTGGTAAAACAATCGTAATGGTTGTGGCAATTCTGAGCTTCTTGAACTCTCTGGGTATGGACGGCAGTTTTGGCAACGAAGACAGCGAAAGCTCTGTGCTATCTAAAGCGGCTCAAGTTGTGACTCCAGTGTTCCAACCGATTGGTATTACTGAAGAGAACTGGCCTGCAACGGTTGGTATCATCACTGGTATCTTCGCTAAAGAAGCGGTTGTCGGTACATTAAACAGCTTGTACACCACACCTTCAGACGAGGAAGCGGCTGAATTTGATCTAGCTGCAAGCTTGCAAGAAGCAGTCATGACCATCCCTGAAAATCTATCTGGCTTGAGCTATTCAGATCCATTAGGTATTGAAGTGGGTGACTTATCGGACTCAAGTTCTGTCGCTGCGGATCAAGAAGTTGATACTTCTATCTTTGGTAACCTGAAAGACAAATTTGTTTCTGGACATGCTGCATTTGCTTACTTAATCCTAATCTTGCTTTACACACCTTGTGTGGCCGCGATGGGTGCTTATGTTCGTGAATTTGGTCAGATGTTTGCGCGTTTCATCGCAGTATGGACCATGGCTCTTGGTTACTTTGGTGCGACCTTCTATTACCAAGCGGCAAACTTCGCTGCTCACCCAGTCAGCAGTGCGGTATGGATGGTGGCGATTGCTGGTGGCTTTGTATTGACGTATCGAGTCTTCAAGAAAGTCGGCAGTAAGCAAAAAGCATTAGAGGTGCAAGTAGTATGATTTTAACTGAACTTCATCAATACATTGATAACGAGGGTGTCGCAGCTCGTAGTGAACTCGCGTCTAAGTTTGGCATGAGTGAAGATGGTGTTGATGCGATGCTGAGTGTGTGGGTCAAGAAAGGGAAGGTATCTCGCTTAGTCGACACCAACAAGCATGGACATACAACACGTATTCGTTACACCATCAGCAAACAAGATGGTCTGTCACTTAATGTGATGATGTAGTTCAGGTCTTCATACTCTCGTTGAAAACGGCGAGATTAGACAATAAAAAAGCCGCTCACCTATTTTAGATGAGCGGCTTTTTGTTATGTGTCTTTATTTGAACTGCCTTGCTTTAAAGCGTAATGAGATGAACTCGAATTACGCTTTTTTGAAGATAGAGCTCAATGACAAAACATTCTGGATACGAGTATGGATTGCTGCTTGTTCTTCTTCCGTGCGCTGTTCGCCTTTGGTGTTTCCCCATATTGGCCCTGGCCATGCGATGTCATCTTTGAAACGTGCAATATGATGAATGTGCAGTTGTGGCACCATGTTACCCAATGCGCCTAGGTTTAACTTGTCTGGTTGGAATGTCGCTTCTAATGCTTGGCTTACCGCTTGGGACTCAAGTAAGAACTGCTGTTGTTCTTTCATTGGTAGATGGTGCAGTTCTTTTAGGTTGGCACGTTTTGGTACCAAGATAACCCAAGGCACTGCACTGTCTTTGCTTAGCAGCGCCAAGCTTAGTGGAAATTCGCCGATAAGCGTGGTGTCTTTTGCTAACTGTGGGTGAAGTTCAAAGCTCATTATTATTATCCATTTCGATTTCTTGAATTCAGTATACGTTAGATAAAACAAAAGGTTGATGCTCTCACATCAACCTTTGTATTTATTCATTGTAACCCGAAGGGAATTACATGCGCTCTAGAGTTTCGATACCTAGAAGCGACAGACCTTGCTTGATAGTCTTAGCTGTCAGTGCAGCAAGCTTCAGGCGGCTCTGTTTAACTGTTTCATCTTCAGCCACAAGGATAGGGCACGCTTCGTAGAAGCTAGAGAATTGACCAGCAAGTTCGAACAGGTAGCTACACATGATGTGTGGTTGACCTTCACGAGCAACAGACTGTACCGCTTCTTCAAATTGTAGAAGTTTCGCGATAAGTGCTTTCTCTTTCTCTTCAGTGATTTTGATTTCACCTTCAAGAGAGTCCATAGAAATGCCGGCTTTAGCAAAGATTGAAGCGACACGAGTGTATGCGTACTGCATGTACGGTGCTGTGTTGCCTTCAAATGCCAGCATGTTTTCCCAGTCGAACACGTAATCAGTGGTACGGTGCTTAGAAAGGTCTGCGTATTTAACTGCCGCCATTGCTACTGTGTTCGCGATGGTTTTCTTCTCGTCTTCTGCTAGCTCAGGGTTTTTAGATTCAATCAGCTGAGTTGCACGTACTTCTGCTTCGTCCAGAAGGTCAGCAAGACGGACTGTACCGCCTGCACGAGTTTTAAATGGCTTACCATCTTTACCTAGCATCATGCCAAATGCGTGGTGCTCAAGAGATACAGACTCAGGAACATAACCCGCTTTACGAACGATAGTCCAAGCTTGCATTAGATGTTGGTGCTGACGGGAGTCAATGAAGTAAAGTACGCGGTCTGCGCCCAGTTCTTCAAAACGGTATTTAGCACATGCAATATCGGTGGTGGTGTACAGGAAGCCACCGTCACGTTTTTGCACGATAACGCCCATCGGGTCGCCGTCTTTGTTTTTGTATTCGTCTAGGAATACAACTTGTGCGCCGTCAGACTCTTTTGCTAGGCCTTGTGCTTGTAGATCAGCAACGATGTTTGAAAGCATGTGGTTGTACATACTTTCACCCATCACATCATCACGTGTCAGTGATACGTTTAGGCGATCGTAGTTACGTTGGTTTTGAACCATGGTTACGTCAACCAGCTTTTTCCACATTTCAGCACAGTATGCGTCGCCGCCTTGCAGTTTCACTACGTAGCCACGTGCTTTTACTGCGAATTCTTCGTCTTCGTCGTAAAGCTTTTTAGATTCACGGTAGAACTGCTCAAGATCTGAAAGCTCCATTGAAACTTCGCCAGTTTCAGCTTGGATGCGCTCAAGGTTTGCGATAAGCATACCGAATTGAGTACCCCAGTCACCAATGTGGTTAGCACGGATAACTTTGTGACCTAAGAACTCAAGTGTACGAACAACAGCATCACCGATGATCGTTGAACGTAGGTGACCAACGTGCATTTCTTTTGCAACGTTTGGAGCAGAGTAGTCAGCAACAATTGTTTGTGCTTCAGCTGCTGCAACACCAAGGCGAGAGTCAGCCAGTGCTGCGTCTGCTTGTTGTGCTAGGAATGCTTCATCTAGGAAGATGTTTAGGAAACCTGGACCTGCGATTTCAACTTTAGAAGCGATACCGTCTAGGTTTAGAACGTCCAATACTTTTTGAGCAAATTCTCGAGGGTTAGTGCCTAGTCGTTTAGCAACGCCCATAACGCCGTTTGCTTGGTAGTCACCAAATTGTGGTTTTGCAGATTGGCGAACAGCCGCAGGAGAGCCTGCAGGTGCGCCAGCGGCTTCTAGAGCCTGAGATACTTTGTCATTAATCAGTGCTTGGATATTCACACGCGTTTCCTTCAATTCAAGGATGAATAAGAGTGGCCGTTATTTCGTGGGTATTAAATTTGGTTAATTATGCTTCGAGTTAACGATTTAATGCCGAAATGAACAACAGACTCTGTTTAAGTTCACAAAAATGGCGTTAATCATACCAATTTTGTGGGGTTTCTTATAGGTCGAATTGATAGAAAATTAACATTTCCTAAGGGGTTTTTGACAATCGACTTTGACCAAGCCAGGTTTGTCTATTTAGGAAAGTAAGACACCGTACTTTTTGAACGTTTTTTTGTAAAAGCAACGCTTGTTGCTGAAAGTAAAACTGATACCATGCAGCCATTATTTGGAAAACAAAGACAATGACGATGAGCCTGAAGCAAGCCGAACTAGAACCACAACAAATGATTGCGCGCCTTGATACGTTTATGGCGAAAATTGAGAACCTAGGAAATACATTGGGTTTAGATTTAAGCTTTGCTCAAGCGGATCATATTGCATTAAGAATCAATGAAACTGAGCTTGCGAAATCAGCACATCAAGCATGGTCTGAATACGGCTCTACAATTTCAGAAGCGATGATTAACGGTCGTCCAATTGTCGTGTTGGCTTTCGATGAACCATTGCAAAGTCTTGGTTGGAAGATTGAGTGTTTAGAGCTTCCGTACCCTGCAGAAGGCAAAATTTACCCAAGCCAAGATTGGGAACATGTCGAGTTTGTGATTCCTTCTCACGCGCAAACGGCTGATGAGTATCTAGCGGATCTTAAAGAAACCTATCCACAGTTTGCTGCTAAGTTTGAAACTTTGGCAGAGCAAGGTATTAAGATAAAACTCTCTAGCCCGAAAGGCGAGGGTGAGCGTTTGAATAACCCAACGGTTGCATTCAAACATCAAGGGGTTTGCATCAAGCTGCATCCACACTCTTTGAAGAAGATTGTAGAGTCAGAACAGGCTTAATTTGAGCAGAGAATAGCTGGAAATAGATTCCTGATCTCGCCTAGGCTCGTCGGAATGCTTGATAGTGTTTGCCAAAGTTTATCTTTAGATGCTGACTGAGCGTTCGAGGACGTATGTCAGAGTCTACAGTTAGAAGATTCATGGCTGAATTCGTCATTCCCGATAGCGACGAAAGAGCGTAGTTGGAAACCTCTAAAAGCTAGTCTAATAACCAGATACAAAAAAACGCGCAATGGGTTAACCCTGTTGCGCGTTTTTTATTGGGTTCTAACTGGAAGTTTTACTGGAACTCGATATCCGACTTACAGAATCACAGTCTTGTTACCGTAAACAAACACGTGATCATTGATCACTTTGTTTAAAGCCTTACTCAACACGTTCTTCTCTACGTCACGACCCGCTTGAGCCATGTCTTTTGCGCTGAAGTTGTGATCCACTGGAATCACGTCTTGCTTGATGATTGGACCTTCATCGAGATCGTTTGTCACGAAGTGCGCCGTTGCACCAATGATTTTTACGCCGCGCTCATACGCTTGCTGGTATGGTTTAGCGCCAATAAATGCTGGTAAGAAGCTGTGGTGGATGTTGATGATCTTGTGATTGTATTTCTCAACAAAGCCCGGAGTCAGCACTCGCATGTATTTAGCAAGAACCAAATAGTCCGCCTCGTACTGGTCAATCACTTCAAGCATCTTCTTCTCATGTTCTTCACGGTTTAAACCTTCGTGAGAAACATGATGATAAGGGATTTCAAAACGCTCGGTTAAGCTTTGCAGAGTATCGTAGTTGCCAACAACAGCGGCAATTTCTACATCCAAACTGCCATCGAAGTTCTTCATTAGAATATCGCCAAGGCAGTGCGCTTCTTTAGTCACGAGTATCACGACACGCTTACGAGATGAATCAACAAGCTTACGTTTTGTGTTTTCTGGTAGCGCTTGATCTAAATCGGCGAGTAAGGTTTCGTCATTGAAGTAACCCTCTAGCTCGGTACGCATAAAGAAGTGGCCACTAGTGTTATCAACGAACTCATTGTTGTGAATAATATTGAGTTGGTGCTTGTAACAAATGTTGGTGATCTTTGAGATGAGGCCTGGGGCGTCAGTACAATGTGTTAATAAAGTTTTTCTTTCCATTTGCATCTTACTTCCATGAAATGTTTTTATTCTTCAAATTTAATGCAGGCCGTCGAACGGTGAACTGAGCCGCAATATCACCGTTATAATTAATCTATTATCAATTTGGTTTCAACAAAATCTACCGTTCATTTAGGGGATTAATAAATTGAGAGGCTTAATAAATTCAGGTAGAGGTTAGATTTCTGACGGTTTTAACCGATATTCTCGGTCAAGTCCCACTAGAGCGAGCCAACATTTCAGCCATGCATAGGTGATCATTTATGGATAAAGAGTTACTAGCGAAAAAGTTATATTGTAAGCGTGTAAATTCATTAGTTGGTGATGTTCAGGTGGACGGCAACGTTCTTGATGAAATGTGGGAAAGCAAGGCTTCTCCGACTGATGCTGCTAAAGCCATGCAATCAAGTGATACCGACTTTACTGGTGCGCCTTGGTTATCTCGTTTTTTGAATCGTAAGTAGTTAAACAACCCTTTCATTTGTTTTGGGCTAGGTTGATAAGAAGGATCTAGCCTGCCATGTTCTATTCGATAGACACCTCCGGTGCGCAGTCATTTCTGATTCGCACCGGCTCACTAAACCTGCCATAATTCGCCTTCTATTTTTCTAAACCACGTACTCTATGATATCTAAAACGTTTTCTGCTGATGGTGCTCTGGGTAAAGCGATCCCTGGGTTTCAACCACGACAAGCTCAGCTGGATATGGCTGAAGCGGTCTCACAGGCCATTGAGCAACAAAGCCAACTGGTTGTTGAAGCGGGGACAGGTACCGGCAAGACGTTTGCTTACCTCGTGCCAGCGCTGCTAAGTGGCAAGAAAACTATTATCAGTACGGGGTCTAAAAACCTTCAAGAGCAGTTGTTTCATCGTGATTTACCATTAATGGTCGATGCGCTTGGCTTTTATGGTCAGGTTGCCCTGCTGAAAGGTCGTTCAAACTATTTGTGTTTAGACCGCTTGAGCCGCCAGATGATCGAAAGTCATGGTACTCATACCGATCCAACATTGTTAGCTCAGTTGGTGAAAGTGCGCAGCTGGTCTTCGGCGACTCAAACTGGTGACTTAGGTGATTGCGATGATATTGCTGAAGATAGCCCGGTTATTCCAACCATTACCTCAACCAACGACAACTGCTTAGGTAAAGAATGCCCAAGCTACACCGATTGCTTTGTGCTGAAAGCGCGTAAAAAAGCGATGGATTCCGATGTTGTCGTAGTAAACCACCACTTGTTCTTAGCGGATTTAGCGATTAAAGAAACCGGATTTGGTGAGCTTATTCCAGAGGCTGATGTGTTTATCTTCGATGAAGCGCATCAACTTCCTGATATTGCCAGTCAGTACTTCGGACAATCAGTATCAAGCCGACAAATCCAAGAACTAGCCAAAGACATTGAAATTGCTTACCGCACTGAAGCCAAAGACATGCGTCAGTTGCAAAAGGTTGGCGAGAGGCTAATTCAATCAGCTGCTGACCTACGTATTGTGCTCGGCGACACAGGATTTCGCGGTAACTGGCGTGAAGCGTTGAAGTCCGAGTCGATTGCTAGAGAGTTGGTTCGTTTACAAGATGCGTTGCAACTGGCCGTCGATGTATTGAAATTAGCATTGGGTCGAAGCCAGTTGTTAGACACGGCTTTCGAACGTGCAACCATGATTAAGTCGCGTATCGAACGTGTATGTGATGTGTCGATTACCGGTTATTCCTATTGGTATGACACAACGCCACGACAATTTGCTTTGCACATCACGCCTCTTTCGGTTGCCGATAAATTCCACGAACAAATCGAGCTTAAACCGGGTGCTTGGGTGTTTACTTCAGCAACGCTAGCGGTGTCGGATGATTTCGATCACTTCACCTCTCGACTTGGATTAAAGCCGTCGGCACAGTTTTCACTGCCGAGCCCATTTGATTATCCGAATCAGGCGCGCTTGTGTGTACCTCGTTATCTTCCAGAGCCCAATAGCCCGGGCTTGGCTGATAAATTAGTCAGGATGCTGGCTCCCGTTATTGAGCAAAACCAAGGTCGTTGTTTCTTTTTGTGTACCTCACACAGCATGATGAAAGAGTTGGGCGAGCGATTCCGTGAAACGCTTACTGTACCCGTTCTATTGCAAGGTGAGACCAGTAAGCAAAAAACCTTAGCGGAATTCATGGAATTAGGTAACGCATTGCTGGTGGCCACGGGGGCATTCTGGGAGGGGATCGATGTTAGGGGCGACGCATTAAGCTGTGTTATCATCGATAAATTGCCCTTTACAGCCCCAGACGACCCGTTACTCAAGGCTCGAATCGAGGACTGTAAGCTAAAAGGGGGTGATCCTTTTGCACAAGTGCAGTTACCAGACGCAGTGATTACCTTGAAACAAGGTGTTGGCCGATTAATACGTGATAAGCGTGATAATGGCGCTTTGATTATTTGCGATAACCGATTGGTGACCCGTGATTACGGTGGTGTATTTTTGGCGAGTTTACCGCCTATCCCACGTACCCGTGACTTAGGGATCATTAAAGAATTCTTAGCTAAAGACCATTCAACCGCTGCTGAGTAATTGGCATTGTTGAACTTAGCCATTATTTTTAGATTAGATAACGAATATTTGAGACACGAATGAGCGCGAAAATTCTTGCAGTAGATACCGCAACTGAAAACTGTTCAGTTGCACTAGTAATGGGTGACCAGGTGTTCGCACGTAGCGAAGAGGCTCCTCGAGACCATACGAAAAAAATTCTACCTATGGTTGATGAAGTACTGAAAGAAGCGAACATCGCTTTAACCGATATCGACGCAATCGCGTTTGGCCAAGGCCCTGGCAGCTTCACGGGTGTACGTATTGGTATTGGTATCGCTCAAGGCTTAGCTTTTGGTGCTGATTTACCGATGATAGGTGTGTCTACACTGGCAGCGATGGCGCAGGGCAGCTACCGTAAATTTGGTGAAACTCACGTAGCAACAGCGATTGATGCGCGCATGAGTGAAGTGTACTGGGCTCGTTACAGCCGTGAACAAGACGGTCGTTGGACTGCAGTTGATGCGGAATGTGTCACACCTCCAAGCGAATTGGCTGCGCAACTTGAAGTGGATTCTGAGACATGGGCAAAAGTAGGCACCGGTTGGGAAGCGTACGCCGAGCACATGGATACACTAGCGATCAACACTAAAGCGTGTGAGGTTCTGTTCCCAGAAGCTCAAGATATGGCGTTCCTTGCTCAATTTGCTTATGCAGAAGGCAAAGCGGTT
Organism: Vibrio lentus; assembly: GCF_030409755.1. Lineage (NCBI taxonomy): Bacteria > Pseudomonadati > Pseudomonadota > Gammaproteobacteria > Vibrionales > Vibrionaceae > Vibrio > Vibrio lentus. The sequence continues at coordinate 2,132,627 of NZ_JAUFQE010000002.1, read as the reverse complement.
GCAGCTGAGGAATCTGAGCCAGTTTACCTACGTGACAAAGTGACATGGAAGAAACTGCCAGGTCGTGAGTAAATACGTATTATTTTGGCTCTGCATTCACTTTGCAGAGCCAAAATTAAAACAGATACAAAATCATTAAAATTAGGTACAAAATTCCTTAAGCATGGTTTCAATAAACGGCTTACCTCCTTCTTCGATAGGCAACACATCCAAAACCAATCGAACCAATAAAAAGAACGAGGTAAAAAAAGGCGATGCAAAAACCTCAGTTGGTCAGCCAACTAAGGTCGCGAATGCTGTCTCGCATTCCATTCGCCAAGTCAAAGAATCTGAGATTCACAAAGCTCAGGTTCAATATGATCTTCCAGAAGGACGTGGACGCCGTGCGATGGAAGAGTATATGGATGTGATGAATCAAGCTAAAAAAGAGGAACTTGCGAAGCTTATTGGGGTCGATATTTATATCTAGCTTTGTGCTTTTATTTATCCTGTTCTAAGGACCAGCATTATGTTTTCTCTCATTTCTAAATCTCGCTTATTTTTCCTTGTCGCTTTCTCTTCGATGGTGATGGGCTGCTCCTCTTTGCCTGAAGAACTTAATGCAAACTCTGAACAAGTCGTGACCGACTACCAAGAGTGGGTAAACACAGTGCCAGACGCTGGTGATGTTCGCTTAGGTGGTGTGATTGCTAAGGTGACAAATTTACAAGATAAGACTCGTGTTGAAGTGGTTAACATGCCGATCTCAAGCAGCGGTAAGCCAGATATTGATGCCGAACCAAAAGGGCGCTTTGTCGCTTATATTGATGGTTATGTTGAGCCATTGAGCTTTGCTGAAGGTCGTTTAGTCACTTTGGTGGGCACATCAAATGGCACAGAAGATGGCACTATTGGTGATTATCCTTATACTTTTCCGGTAATGAATGTTTATAACCAACGCTTGTGGCAAATCACAGAAAGAGTGGTTGTGAACGATTTTGCTCCTACTTACTACTCATGTCGCAGCTTACATTGTCGTAGTTTTCAAACGATGCCAAGACAAGGGCGCGTAATTAAAGATGTCGAATAGTTAGCATCGTTTAGGATTAATGGATACATCAAGACAGGAATAACAAACTATCAATGATTGAAAAGTCATATTCTCTTGCGAGCGGGACGCTTGCCACACAACAGATTGGTAACCCCGAAACGACCGCTACGACGGTCGTTTTTATTCATGGGTGGTTAGATAACTCAGCGAGTTTTTCTTCTGTTATATCGAATCTAGAAGTACTTTCACCAAATTCTCATCTGGTTGCGATAGATCTCTTTGGTCATGGCTTCTCATCGCATAAGTCGGGCAGTTACTATCCGTTTCACGACTATATTGATGATTTGCATCAGTTGGTGACTAAATTATCGCCAAACAGACTGGTACTAGTAGGACATTCACTTGGTGCATTGATCGCAAGTTGCTATAGTGCCGCCTTTCCTGAAAAGGTGTCAGGATTAATCCAAATTGAAGGTCACGGACCTCTTTCTGAAGCTCCCCACGAAACAGTCTCTCGCTTGAGGGATGGGGTACTCAGTCGTCTTCGACAGCGAAGAAAGCCTTCACGTCCTCTGGCAAGTCTTGAGGATGCTATTAAGCTGAGAGCTCACGCCAATCAAATCAAAGCAGAACTTATTGCTCCTATCGTTGAACGAGGAATCGTTGAGCTAGGTACTATTGATCAAGCTGCTTTTGAGCAAGCGACAGTAGATCACGTTGCTTTTGATCAAGCGACTGTAGATCAGGGTATTGCCGAGTTCGATAACTCTTGGCAATGGCGATGCGACCCTAACCTAAAATGTGACTCGTTATATCGAATGTCACAAGCGCATGCTGAAGCGATCATGGCGGCTATTGAATGCCCTCAATTAATAGTTTTAGGAAATGATGGATTCCGACATTTGCAGCATAATCGCTACAAATCAGCCCATAGTTCTCTGAATATAGAGACTGTTCCTGGCGGACATCATTGCCATTTAGAGAACCCAGAGCTAGTTTCAGAGCTAATTCTTGGTGTAGTTAACAAAATTTAAACAAGTGTTTGAGCCTTTTAGTGCTCATGCACTAAAGCTGTGCTGTAATACCGCAATGATAAAAAGCGGCGAAGCAGTCGTCAGCTGATAAACGAGGAGTAACATAGTGGACAAACCTTGGCTTTCACGTTATCCAAGTGACGTACCAGAGACGATCAACCCAGATCAGTACCTATCTCTTATTGAAATGTTCGAACAGTCGGTACAGAAGTACGCAGACCAACCAGCATTCGAGAACATGGGGTCTATCATGACATTCCGTAAGCTTGAAGAGCGCAGTCGTGCTTTTGCTGCTTACTTGCAGAATGATCTAAAACTGAAGAAAGGCGATCGTGTCGCGCTTATGATGCCAAACTTGCTGCAATACCCAATTGCACTCTTTGGTGTACTGCGTGCAGGTATGATTGCAGTGAACGTCAACCCACTGTACACGCCTCGTGAACTTGAACACCAACTTAATGACTCTGGCGCAAAGGCGATTGTTATCGTTTCTAACTTTGCGAGCACACTAGAGAAAGTCGTTGATAAAACTCCGGTTAAACACGTTGTGCTAACCAGTTTGGGGCAAATGCTGCCACGAGCGAAAGGTACGATTGTCGACTTCGTAGTGAAATACGTAAAAGGCATGGTGCCTAAGTACGATCTACCGGGTGCTATCTCATTCAGAAAAGCGCTACATAAAGGCCGTCGCCTCCAGTATGTGAAGCCATTTATGGCTGGCGATGACATCGCATTCCTACAGTACACGGGCGGTACAACGGGCGTAGCGAAGGGCGCGATCCTAACGCACCGCAATATGATTGCGAACGTACTTCAAGCGAAAGGGGCATATAGTCCTGTTCTGCAAGAAGGCCGTGAGTTGGTGGTAACGGCGCTGCCGCTTTACCACGTGTTCGCACTGACTGTGAACTGCTTACTGTTTGTTGAAATGGGCGGTCGTAACCTTCTGATCACCAACCCGCGTGATATTCCTGGCTTTATTAAAGAGCTGCAAAAGGTTCCGTTTACCGCGATTACTGGCGTAAACACCTTGTTCAATGCGTTAGTGAATAACGAAGATTTCCACGAATTGGACTTTAGTAACATGCGTTTATCTGTTGGCGGCGGTATGGCGGTTCAACGCGCTGTTGCTGAGCAATGGAAGAAAGCGACAGGTGTCCATCTACTTGAAGGCTATGGTTTAACCGAGTGTGCTCCTCTGGTAACGGGTAACCCATACGATCTAAAAGACTATACAGGTGCAATCGGCCTACCAGTACCATCAACAGAAGTTCGTATTGTTGATGATGAAGGTAAAGTGGTTGGCAATGACCAAGTGGGTGAATTGCAGGTTCGTGGTCCTCAAGTGATGCAAGGCTACTGGCAGCGTCCAGAAGCGACCAAAGAAGTGATCGACCAAGACGGTTGGTTATCGACTGGTGATATCGTTAAGTTTGATGACGAAGGCTTGTTGTACATCGTAGACCGTAAGAAAGACATGATTCTTGTGTCGGGCTTCAACGTTTACCCGAACGAGATTGAAGATGTTGTGGCTCTGCATGGCAAAGTGTTAGAAGTTGCGGCTATTGGTCAACCTCATGAAGTGTCTGGTGAGCTGGTTAAGATTTACGTTGTGAAACGTGACCCTAGCCTAACCAAAGAAGACATTATCGCGCACTGCCGTGAACACCTAACAGGCTACAAGATCCCTAAATTGATTGAGTTCCGTGAAGAACTACCAAAAACCAATGTAGGCAAAATCTTACGCCGAGTGCTTCGTGAAGAAAACGACGCAGAGCTTGCCAAACGCGCAAGCGAGTAATGCTCGGGTTTGCGAGAAATGAGCCCTCGAAACCATTCAGGCGCTTAATCTAAGCGAGCGCTGAAAAATGGTGTTAGAATGCCGACAGTTAATGTCGGCATTTTTGTATCCGGCGATCAAAGTAAAATCAGTGAGAGTTTTTGTGGATTATCAAATCATTACCCAAGTGAAAGACCTTGAGCGAGTTTGCCAACAAGCACGTGAAGCCGATGTTGTTATGCTTGATACAGAGTTCGTTCGTACAAGAACCTATTACCCTCAATTAGGCTTAATTCAGTTATTTGATGGTGAAACGCTGTCGCTGATTGATCCTATTGCTCTTGATGAAATGACACCGTTTGTTGGGCTATTGAAAGACACGTCAGTACTGAAAGTGTTACATGCGTGTGGCGAAGATCTAGAAGTTTTCCAGAACGCATTTGGTTGTACGCCAACGCCAATGGTTGATACGCAGATCATGGCAGCCTTCTTAGGTCATGGTCTTTCAACTGGCTTTGCAGCTCTCGTTTCAGAGTTTGTAGGCGTTGACCTAGATAAGAGTGAATCTCGCACCGACTGGCTAGCGCGTCCTCTTTCTCAAAAGCAACTCGACTACGCAGCAGCAGACGTTCACTACTTGATGCCAATGTACAACAAGCTTCTAGAAAAAGTGATGGAAGCGGGCTGGTGGGAAGCGGCGCAGCAAGAGTCTGATTTACAAGTAGCTAAGCGCATTCGTAAAGCAAATCCAGACAACGCTTACCTTGATATTAAAGGCGCGTGGCAGCTAAAACCCCAGCAGCTAGCTATTTTAAGACCGTTAGCAACTTGGCGTTTAAAAGAAGCGATTAAGCGTGATTTAGCGCTGAACTTTGTTTTTAAAGAACAAGACCTATGGGCCGTAGCTCGTTTCGCGATGAAAGACCCTAAGCATATGGAGCAGGAAGGTTTTGATTACCGCTCTGTACGTCGCCATGGTGCGAAGATCAGCTCAATCGTGAAATTGGCTGAGCATACGCCAGAAGAAGAGTACCCAGCGCCAGTAGAACGTCTAATGGACTACCCAGGTTACAAGCAACTCTTCAAAGTGTTGAAAGATGAAGTGAAAACAGCATCGCAACACAGTGGTTTAGCGACTGAGTTTTTGGCGTCGAAGAAGCAACTTAACCAAGTGTTAAGCTGGATTTGGAAGTACGATCGTAACCCAGAGAAGCTGCCTGATGTCATGCAAGGTTGGCGCCTAGACGTAGTAGGCGAGAAGCTAAATAAAGCAATCAAGTAACTTTAGTTCTGTAGTAAGCAACGAATGCTTTAGAGATAAAAGTTTCAGACATAAAAAAGAGAGCCTAGGCTCTCTTTTTTATTGAATATTGATAAGCACAGCTCAGGCTCTAGTTATCGATCTTCTTCTGGAAGCTTAACGTTCAGCTCTAATACTGAGATGTCGTCATCTTTGTGTTCGAAAGTCAGATCAACCATTGATGGATCGACTTCCACATACTTCGCAATACACTTCAAGATGTCTTCTTTCAGTTGCGGTAAGTATGATGGTGCAGGGTCGTCATGGCTGCGTCGCTCAGCAACAATGATCTGCAAACGCTCTTTGGCTAGGTTTGCGGTTGTCTTTTTTTGTGGTCTGAAAAACTCTAGTAATGACATTGCGTATTAGCCCCCGAACAGTCTTTTGAAGATGCCTTTCTTCTGTTCCGTTAAGAAACGGAAGTCCACTTGGCTACCCAGTAGTCGCTCTACAGTATCATTGTAAGCCATACCCGCGTCGGTTGCTTCGTCAAAGATAACTGGAACACCCTTGTTTGACGCGTTCAGTACTGCTTGGCTCTCTGGAATCACACCCAGTAGAGAGATATGCAGGATTTCTTCAACGTCTTCAACACTGAGCATCTCACCTTGAGTTACACGTGCTGGGTTGTAGCGAGTCAATAGAAGGTGTGTTTTCACTGGCTCTAATCCGTCTTCTGAACGACGAGACTTAGAATCAAGAATACCTAGAATACGGTCTGAATCGCGAACAGAAGAGACTTCAGGGTTGGTGGTTACAATCGCTTCATCAGCAAAGTAAAGCGCCATTAGAGCACCTTGCTCGATACCTGCAGGAGAATCACAGATGATGAAATCAAAGCCCATTTCATCCAGTTCATCAAATACACGACGAACGCCATCTTTCGTCAGTGCGTCTTTATCACGAGTTTGAGAAGCAGGAAGAATGAACAGGTTTTCTGTGCGCTTGTCTTTGATCATTGCTTGGTTCAGCGTCGCTTCACCATTGATCACGTTAACGAAGTCGTACACAACACGACGCTCACAACCCATGATTAAATCTAGGTTACGCAGACCGATATCAAAATCGATAACCGCTGTTTTCTTCCCTTTCAGAGCTAAGCCAGAGGCAATAGCTGCACTGGAGGTCGTTTTGCCCACCCCGCCTTTACCTGACGTTACAACGATAATGCGTGCCATTCTTTTTTCCTTTTATTTCTCTTATATTGCGAGGACATCAACGTGTAATACATCGTTTGCCATACTGAACATGGTTTTCTTTTGCCAGTACTCGCTATCAATTTGATCGCTGAGCCAGTAATTTCCTGCAATGGAAACCAGCTCGGCTTGTAAATCATTACAAATTATTTTTGCTTCAGTTTGACCACTTGCCCCCGCAATTGCACGACCGCGTAGCGTGCCATGAATGTGGATGCTGCCATCGGCAATCACTTCTGCGCCCGCACTTACGTGGCTAAGAATCAGCAAATCACCGTCTTTGGCATACACTTGCTGCCCCGAACGAATAGGAGTTCTCACCACTTTTATCGGAGCCATTTTTGCCGGTGCTTGAGAGGGAGACTTGCTCGCTGTCATAACGGCAAAACCTGCGTCTCTGGCTAAGTTTTGCATGCGCTTATCTGAACAACCTGCCACACCAACCGGGATCATGCCCGCTTGAGATATACCATTTTTTAGCTGTACGAAATCAATATCGCCAGCGACTTTGCTGATATTGATAACAACAGGTGCAGCCGCAAAAAAAGTGGGTGCTTGGTCTACCTTCTCTTGAAGAAAAGACACTGCATTTTCGACTTGATCATCGGATAAGTGCAAAACAGATAGCGTGAAACTGCTACCTTTTAGATCTGGGTTACTAGACATCGAAAAACTACAGGACCTCAATTGCGGATAGGTACAATTTCTTTCATCTTAAAGATAAAGGGCATTGCCTGAAACTAGGTTTATCATGTTATATTCCCAAACCAAGCACAGCAAGTAATCTTGTTGTCAAATAAACGTTTTGTCCCCAATATTTCATCAACATAAACTATTGAACTCACAAGTGAGAGTTTTGTAGCCATAAACATTTAAAAAAGGTTTGTCATGCTGTGTTCTATATATAAAAGCTCAAAAAAAGAAGGAACATACCTTTATATCCCAAAAAAGGATGATTTCTCACAAGTCCCTGACGCACTGATGCAAATGTTTGGTAAACCTAGCTTTGTAATGGTAATTAAAATGGAAGGCCGCACGCTTGCCCAAGTCAGCATCGAAAAAGTGAAAGAGTCACTAAAAAACGATGGTTTCTTTTTGCAGGTTCCGCCTCCACCGGTTAACGAACTTGAACTGCATAAAGAGCGTAAAGCTCAGCAGAATGTTCAAGACGAAGAGTGATAGCCACCTAATTCAAGGAGGAATGATCGTTGAGTAAATTTTCTAAAACCCTATTAGCCGTGTCAGCATTGCTATTGGGCAATAGCCTGACTATCGGTTCAGTACAGGCTGAAGAGCTTAGCTTTGAACAATATGTAGAGAAGTTAAAGCAGCAAGGCCGTGAACAAGGCATTTCTGAAGCGATCATTGAAGAAGCCTTTGATGGTGTGACGTTTAAGCCGAGAGCTGTCAAAGCTGATAAAAACCAACCTGAGAAGAAACTGACTCTGGATGAATACATTCCACGTGCGGTTCCAGATTGGAAAGTGAAACAGGCGAGATCGCTCTATAAGAAACACTACACCGCGTTAAAGCGTATTGGTGACGAGTACGGTGTTCAACCAAGGTTCATTGTCGCTCTGTGGGGCGTAGAAAGTAATTTTGGCAAGTTCACTGGCAATTACAGTGTTATCGATGCTTTAACCACTATGGCTTATGAAGGGCGCAGAGAAGCGTTGTTCCGCAGCGAAGCGATGGCAGCGTTAACGATTCTTGACCAAGGCCATATCGCACCCAAAGATATGAAAGGTTCTTGGGCTGGCGCGATGGGGCAGCCTCAGTTTATGCCTAGCTCATTCTTAGCTTATGCCGCTGACGGCAACGGCGACGGTAAGAAAGATATTTGGGGCACTGAAGAAGACGTATTTGCTTCGGCGGCTAATTATCTCAGCCAATCAGGTTGGGATGACAAATATACATGGGGCCGTCAGGTTCACGTGCCGGCAACTGTGTCTATCGAGATGCAAGGTCGAGGTGAAGATAAAGCGAAATACTTAAAAGAGTGGTCTGAACTCGGCATTAAGCGCTTTGACGATCGCCCATTACCAACGCTTGATGAAGATATTAAAGCTTGGCTAATTATGCCAGACGATGAAACTGGCCGTTCTTACCTCATTTACAACAACTACAATGTGTTAATGAAGTGGAATCGTTCTTACTACTTTGCGTTGGCGGTTAGCCACCTAGCAGACAGAATTAAGTTTGATTAACAGACTTAATTTGATTAATCGCCCTAGGTCGCTTTGAATAGCATTTGGCCTACTATAGGCAGAACGAACTAAAGGACTCTTCGGAGTCCTTTTTCTTTTATATTTCAGAGAATTTTAAAGGTGGCCTTGTGCTAACAGATAGAGCCGCACAGATGGTGATATTCCATGCGTTAATCAAGCATGAAGGCTTTACCAGTGCAGCAAAAAGTTTGAATGTGTCGGTGTCTCACATCAGTAAGCAAATTGCTTTGCTCGAGGACTCGATAGGTATCAAGCTGGTGCAAAGAACCACACGCAGCCTGACACTAACCGAAGCTGGGGAAGTGTTTTATCAGCATTGTGAGCAGCTGTTCAATACGGTGAAGGCGGCTCAAATGGATATGGATAGCCAGCGTGATGATATCTCTGGGATATTCCGCATAGGCTTGTCACAGTCATTTGGCACACTGCATATCATTCCTGCAATTGATCAGCTCAGACAGCTTTACCCGCAGCTGAGAATTGAAGTGCACTTGTTCGACTACAAAGTGGACATGATTGAGGAGCGCTTGGATCTCTGGATCACCAACAATGAAGATTTACCTGAAGGTTATATTGCGCAACGCTTAGCCGACAGTCAGTTTGTAGTGGCGGCATCACCGGATTATCTGATTAAAGCTGGTACTCCACACGTGCCTTCCGATTTGATTGACCATAACTGCCTTATCTATCGTAGCCGTGAACGGGACTACACATCGTGGGCATTTGATAACGGCCAAGAAAACCTCAGTGTTAAAGTGGCAGGCGACTATTCGGTGGATTTGGCTGAAGCGGTACGAGACGCGGCAGTATCGGGTTGGGGCGTTGCTTATCTGGCGACTTACTTAGTCAAAGAAGAGTTTAGAACGGGCAAGCTCATCCAAGTATTACCAGAATGGCGAGCGAGTCAGTTGATGCCATTTTACGCTGTGTATCCGAGTAGAAAGAACATGCCGAAGAAGCTTTCTGCAGTGATTGAGTTCATCAAAGATCATATCGGGTCGCCAACTTATTGGGATGAAAACCTTAAAACCTGCGTTGAGTTGCACCGTTAACTGTTTCCTAATCTATAAATATAATTTCCATATGGAAAAAGCACGCTTTTTGAGCAAGTTAAATCATTAAAATTCAATACTTTAATATAATCATAGATGAGGCAGTGATAATCCCAACATCATATTAACAACCGCACCTTGCCGCAAACGATTTCCTCTATACAATGCGTCGCCTTTCCTACCTACAACTTTTAGGTTGACGCATATGGCTTCCCTACTTGGAATTATCACTATTTTAGTAGCCGCTTGGTTACTATCTACGGACAGAAAAAATATCCCGCTAAGAACCGTCTCTTTGGCTTTCTTACTGCAAATTTCATTCGCGCTATTGGTTCTTTATGTGCCGATGGGTAAAGAAGTGTTGAATGCAGCTACTGGTGCGGTGTCTAGCTTGATCAACTACGGTCAAGAGGGGATTAACTTCCTATTTGGTGGCCTCACGAATAACGGATTTGTTTTCGCTATTAACGTTCTCGGCATCATTATCTTTTTCTCTGCACTGATTTCAGGTTTGTACCACATCGGCTTTATGCCAAAGGTGATCAACCTTATCGGCGGTGCTTTGCAAAAGTTCTTAGGTACAGGTCGTGCGGAGTCTTTGTCTGCAACGGCGAACATCTTTGTTGGCATGATTGAAGCACCATTGGTGGTTAAGCCTTACTTGAAGCACATGACGGATTCACAACTGTTTGCTGTGATGGTGTGTGGTTTGGCTTCTGTGGCTGGTGGTACGCTAGTGGGTTATGCATCGCTTGGTGTTGATTTGAACTACCTGATCGCTGCGGCGTTTATGTCTGCGCCTGCTGGTCTATTGATGGCCAAGATTTTGGTACCAGGTAACGCAGATGAGGCTCAAGAAAATATTGAGTCTGACGTTGAAATTCCACGAGCAACAAACGTCGTTGAGGCAATGGCAGATGGGGCTATGTCTGGACTTCGTATTGCCGTTGCAGTGGGTGCGACACTTCTGGCCTTTATCAGTGTAATTGCAATGCTGAATGGCTTGTTAGGTATTGTTGGTGGTTGGTTTGGCGTGAACCTAAGCTTCGAACTTATCCTAGGTTATGTGTTCGCACCCGTTGCATGGCTGATCGGTGTGCCATGGTCTGAAGCTGTTGTTGCAGGTTCGCTGATCGGTAACAAGATCGTTGTGAATGAGTTTGTGGCTTTCATCCAGTTAATGGACGTGAAAGACGCACTGAGTGAGCACTCAAAAGCGATCGTTACTTTTGCACTATGTGGTTTTGCCAATATCTCTACGATGGCCATTCTGATTGGTGGTTTGGGTAGCTTAGTTCCAGAGCGTCGTTCTTTCATCTCACAATACGGTTTTAAAGCGATTTGTGCAGGTGTGCTTGCCAACTTAATGAGCGCAGCGATTGCTGGTGTGGTGCTTTCTCTGTAGCTAGATGATAAGTACAGAGTGGGTGAGTCAGTCACTTTATTTCCCCTATAGTAAAGTGACTGATTAATCACACTAATATTCGGTTAGCATGAAAAAGAGAGCCTATAGTTTAATGACATAGGCTTTCTTGTTTCAGCAAATAGGTTTGTATCACAAGGTGTGGTACAAATTTTTTAGGGGCACAAATGGATTTGTCGATTACTTCATCCTTGGCGTTAATTGGACTGCTGTCTTTAACGTGTCAATTGTTAGGCTGGCGCTTACGTCTTCCTGCTATTCTTCCTCTTCTTATTGTCGGCCTACTTCTAGGTCCCGGTCTTAACATCCTTAATCCCGATGCCATTTTTGGTGACGTGCTATTTCCGCTGATTTCATTAGGTGTCGCTATTATTCTGTTTGAAGGTGCATTGACCCTGAATTTCAAGGAAATAAGAGGTCATGGTCGCATGGTGACGCACCTCGTGAGCTTCGGCATGTTGATTACATGGGCGTGCATTGTCGTTGGTGCTTATTACTTTGTGGACTTCAGTTGGCCATTAGCCGCGCTGTTTGCTGCCTTAGTTGTAGTGACGGGGCCAACCGTGATTGTTCCCATGCTGCGCAGTATTCAGCCCAAATCTTCGTTAGGCAGTATCTTGCGCTGGGAAGGGATCGTGATTGACCCGATTGGCGCTCTGTTTGCCGTTCTCGTTTACGAATATATTGTTTCTTCAGCTGATCCTACCAGCCATGTGCTGTCGGCCTTGGGGCTGACTCTAGCCATCGGTTTAGGCTTAGGGATCATCGGTGGCTATTTGATTGCCAAGATGCTGAAAGGGCATTGGGTTCCGCACTATTTGCGTAACGTAGCAGTGCTGACGTTGATGTTGGCTGCGTTCTCTTTTTCCAATGACCTGAGTGAAGAGTCAGGCCTATTAACCGTGACCATCATGGGTATCTGGCTCGCCAACGTGAAAGGCTTGGATCTCGAAGACATTATTGAATTCAAAGAAACCCTGACTGTGTTACTCATTTCTGCCTTGTTTATCTTACTGGCGAGTCGACTCGATTCTGGGACTTTCCTCTCGATAGGTTGGGGCGGAATTGGCTTATTAGCGGTCGTCATGCTGGTGGCTCGTCCTCTGAGCGTGTGGATCAGCGGGATCGGCACGGATCTTACTTCAGCAGATAAATGGTTTTTGAGCTGGATGGCGCCTCGCGGGATCGTTGCTGCCGCAGTTTCTTCTCTGTTTGCTATCAAACTTCAAGAGAAGCAATTGATTGAAGGGGCTGAACTACTGGTGCCTATGGTGTTCTTGGTCATCATCGGTACGGTTGTGATTCAGAGCCTTACCGCAAGTTGGTGGGCAAGAAGGTTAGGTGTGACGCAAGAGAAAGCGCAAGGGGTTATCTTCTTTGGCGCGACTCATTTTGCAAGACAGTTCGCCAAGGTGCTGGCGACACACAATATCAACAGTGTGCTTGCCGATACCAACTGGGAAAGCATTCGTTTGGCGCGTATGGATAACCTGAATGTCTATTTTGGTAACCCAGCTTCAAGCCACGCGGAAAATAATCTGGAATTGGACGGGATAGGGCGCGCGATGATCGTCTCGCCTTATCGTCAAACCAATCCATTAGTCAGCATGCATTATCAAGATGAGTTTGGTGAAAATAAGGTGTTTGAGCTTGAATCGACAGATACTAAACACGAAAGGCATTCAGTGAGCCGAGATGGTAACAGAAGCCTGTTTTCGGAAGGAATTACCTATTCCAAGCTTAACTCCTTGATGGCTCAAGGCAGCCAAATTAAGAGCACGGGATTGACCGAGGCGTTTGGCCTTAATGAGTTTAACGCGTTGTATCCTAAAGCTATTCTACTTGGTGTGATTACTGGCGGTGATTTCCGTTTAGTGACGCAAGGTTCTGATTTGGAAAAACTCATATCAACGGAGTGTGCGATCATTAGTTTATTGCCGCCTTCGGAGCCAACGGAAAGAGCTGGTACTCCAGATAAGTAGCGGGTGCTCTGTATAAAAAGCGAGTCGCTTTGTATCAAAAACGAATAGCTCAGTATCAAAAAAGCCGCAACGTTTTCACGCTGCGGCTTTTTAATTCTATTTTTGGTTTAGGCAATTCATGCCTGCGGTATTGCTACTGAAACTGCCATTTGTGGGCTATTTCGAGTGAAACTGCTCACAAGCAATCATTGTGTTCTCAATTAGGCTTGCTACTGTCATTGGACCAACACCACCCGGAACTGGTGTGATGAAGCTTGCGCTTTCTTTCGCGACATCGTATTCAACGTCGCCAACGAGCTTGCCAGATTCCAAACGGTTGATGCCTACATCGACCACAACTGCGCCTTTCTTAATCCAAGCGCCAGGAATGAAGTTAGGCTTACCAACGGCTACCACAACAACATCCGCTTGACGTACATGACCTTCAAGGTCTTTGGTGAAGCGGTGACATGTTGTCGTCGTGCAACCTGCTAGAAGAAGCTCTAGGGTCATTGGGCGACCTACGATGTTTGATGCGCCAACAACAACCGCGTGCTTACCACGTAAGTCGATGTTGTAACGGTCAAGCAATGTGATAATACCTTTAGGCGTACAGGAGCGTAGCTTAGGCATACGTTGAGCCAAGCGGCCCACATTGTATGGGTGGAAGCCATCAACGTCTTTCTCTGGCGTGATACGCTCAAGAACGTGAGTAGTATCAATACCTGCAGGTAAAGGCAGTTGAACTAGGATGCCATCAATCTCAGGGTCTTCATTTAATTGGTCGACGAGCGTTAGCAGATCATTTTCTGTCGCCGTCGCTGGTAAATCAAAAGACTTTGAAACGAAGCCTACTTCTTGACACGCTTTACGCTTACTTCCAACGTAAACCTGAGAGGCAGGGTCTTCACCCACTAAAACTACCGCTAGGCCCGGAGCGCGTAAACCAGCTTCTGTACGAGCCTTTACACGTGCCGCAACTTCAGAGCGAACGGTTTGAGAAATTAGCTTTCCATCAATATTTTGAGCAGTCATGAATTTCCTTAGTATTGATATTCAAGTTAGTGGCTGATGTTTTGGGCGCATTATTCCAGAAAATCTTTTTGATTACCATCAAGCAAACGTTTGCCTTGGTCTATTTTCCAACACTTATAATCTCATTGCCCTTTTTTTACTCACTTGGATCAGAATGTTACACAAAGCCGTTGCTTTACTGATTCGAATTCGTATAATCCTTTCCTGTAGCGCGCCCTTAGCTCAGCTGGATAGAGCACCTCCCTTCTAAGGAGGTGGTCGAAGGTTCTTATATTAGGTTAATTCTGGTGTAGTGAACTAAGCAGACTGAGAGAGATGATTATAGTCTTTAATGGTGCAATGAAGCGTTACTTAAAATTTGAATTTAGTTTTTTAGCTAGATATAGTTGGAAAACAAAATAAAGCGCCCTTAGCTCAGCTGGATAGAGCACGTCCCTTCTAATTGGCTAGATTTTCTAGCATTCAAGTTGGGCCTCTTTTTGGAAACGATAAGAGTGTAAGACGTCAAATTCGGGGAAACCTTACTTTAGCGAGTTGGCAATCCCGAGCCAAGCCCTGTAATTCTGGGAAGGTGTAGAGACTAGACGGCGTCTACCTAAAGCTTTTAAAGCTATGGTAAAGGGATAGTCCAGCGCACAAAGCCTTATTTATATAGGTGGTAGCGAAAGCTATAGTGTGATGAAGGATGTGGTCGTAGGTTCGAATCCTACAGGGCGTGCCACTTTTAAAAGCCAGTATCTATTAATTTAGGTACTGGCTTTTTTGCATTTGTTTTCCCGAAAAAAAAGTCACAAAAACCATTGCACCAAAACCTGTCTATCTATACAGTTCATATATCGATGTTAGGTTAAATTTGGTGCGATGGAAAGTATGATTAGGAAGACTAAGAATATAGTCAAGCGTGAACTCAAAACTTCTGATGGAGTGATTTTTTATTCGTTCATGTCGAAGGAAACTGGTCGTGTTGTAGAACTAGAAGAGCATATCAATGGGATGATCATGAATAGTCACCCATATAACACTGTAAGTGCGAAAGCTTCAGATTTAGCAAAATTCTATGACTACTATATTGAGGCATCACGTGTCATTCACTCATCAGAGTATTTATCAGACCTTCAAGATAACCATGCTTATTCAGCAAGTCATGAGTTAAGAACTTCACTGACGTTAATTTTTCATAGCTACCCTGCCTTTTTACTAGATGGAAAACTCTCTAAAAATCCTCTAGCAAGAATTTGCGCATACAACCTAGACTCTGCATCCTATGCTAGAGATTCTGTTACAAGATATATTTCAACTTTGTGTGATTTCGTTAGTGCATCAAATGCACTTGAGAATAGCTTGAAACAGCAACGCAAAATGGATGGCCTCATTGATGTTGATCAATCTTTAACCGCAGTTGGAAAAGATCTAGGTTTATTGAGAGAATTATCAGTTCGAGAGCGGAATGTATTAATTGAGCACTCTTATTTAGCGTCTTGCATTTCAGGTGGAGCGAAAGTATCTAAAATAAAAAATTTCTTCCGTCTTCCTAAAGAATCGAAAGGATCACAAGACAAACATTTTCCTATGGAGTATGTCGGAGAATTTCTCCTAAACACTAAGTCACACCGCGATAGAGCAATGTATGCACTATGTTTTGGAGGAGGGTTGAGGTTTTCCGAAACATCATCGATCAGGATTCAAGACATAGATGTAGTTAAAGAAAAAGTAAGACTGCATGACAAAGGAACTATTAGTTACTTGGATGCAATGAACTACACATGCATGAGAGGAAAACCGATCTCACATTTCTCAGTTAAACTCATAGAACCTTTCAAGTCCTTCTTTTTCAATGAATTAATGATGTATATAGATAAAGAGAGGCCTAATTCAAATTCTGAATACCTTTTTCTACAGTTACGTGGGACCAAAAACAAATTAACTGGAGAAATGGTTTATCACCCGTGCTACAAATCGGCAACAAGCACGATCAAAGACGTATGGGATAGAAATCTAAAAAGAGCGGGCTTAACTGGCAAAGAGTTTGGAGATATAGGAACGCACTCGATGCGTCATTACTATGGCATGTATATGCTTAACTTTGCCCCCAATGATATTGGAGGCACAGGTTATTCTCTTGAAGAGGTTAAATTTTTTATGCGTCATTCCTCAATAAAAAGTACAGAAATTTATGCAAAGAATGACATCAGCAAGATGATAGAAAAAGTTGAAGAAACTAATAGACAATTACAAATGAAGGAATTGTCATTTTATGAAGAAAGCCGGAAAAATCAATTAACTGTGATTAATAATGAGAGCAAATAAAAATGATTTTCTTAGATGTTTTCACGAAAGAAAGATTCCATTCGATCTTGAAAAATTTTGTTGTGAAATTAAAAGATGTCTGCGGTAAAGCATACAAAGCTGAATATTCGACAGGGTATAGAGGGGCGAGCGATGGAACTGATGATTGTGTTGCCGCACTTGAAAAAGTATCAAGAATGCCACTTGATGAGATAAAGGCGTTTCTCGAAGATGTGGAAAGTATCCTTATCAAGGAGTGTCGTGGAGCTAAAACGAATGAGTATGTTGATTTATTAGATAGTTTAATTCCACGTCAATCTAAGATACGAAAAAATGATTATTACAATCGATTACATACAATACGCCTTTTTGTTAGCTTTCTAGCTCTAAATAAAGTTGTAAAACTAAACTGTATGGTCGGTTCACACCCGAAATCAATGAATGCAGCTATTCGTATTGGCTCAACGGAACTGAAGAGTTTTTTTCCTCCTTTAGCCAATGATCTATGGATCGGAGCGACAGAAAAGCGTTTTGATCAATTTAAAGAGCATATTCAAACACCGTATATTGCAAAAAACTACTTAGATTATATTAAAAAAAGTAGTTTTTCTGTTGATAAATTAAGCCAAGCGTTTAAAAGGTTTGCTGACATAATTGTAGCAAACGGTATTACAGAACTCGATGAAATTACTTTTGATGTTTTAATGGCATATCATGAGGACCTTATGTCTTATCATAATGGTTCTCCAGCTAGTTATAACATAGAGCCAGCACTCGCGTTTATTACATGTGAAGAGCCTGAGCGAGATAAAAATTTTTACGATGAGTTTATCCTTAAAAGAGCAAGTATACGACGTGGAGAGCCCACAGAGGACCACAACGTATTAGTTTATCTAGGTTCATCGAAGAAAGCTGTGCAGCTAATAGGCTCAGGAGTCGAGGGAGTTAATACTGTCACCGTTCGATCAAGAGATAGAAAAAGTGTAATTGATTATGGTTACTGGTCTGGATTAGCTGGCACAGATGAACAATTTTCTTCTGATAATTTAGGACAGAAAAACTTATGGATTGCTGCACAACATGATTACATACGTCATACATCGAATGAAGCGGGCACTATCAAACAAAAGAAAGCTCGGCTTAGTATTTTAAATAAATACCTGTTTTCTTACTTGCCAGCTTATTTTGATTCGGGTTTATCGGGAGGTTTTAACTATCCCAATCACCCGGAAGAGTTTCTTAGTAGTCTTTATGTTCAACGAAGTAATCTATTTGAACTTGAAAATGTTGTAAAGTTCACAGATGGATTTCAATATCCAGTGACTTTACAGCAGTTTGTTTATGATATGACTTCTGCTGCTCAATTTGAAAACACTAAAAACAATAACAGTGGCAGAGATGCTTTATTAATCATAAGTAATTTCTTCGATTACTTAACAAATTTAGATTCAAAACAAATTGATTCTTTCAGAAACCCGCTCGATGGAAAAGTTAAGCCACGAGTTGGTAATAAATATATTAAAAATACCAAATATGTATTTGGTTTAGATTATTGGTTAGGTTTACGATCATTTTGTAGTGCAGTCACAGAGCAGATGCTTGATGAAGCTTTAGAAAGTATCAAAAAAGGCGAAAATTCTAAAGACTATATTTTTGTAGACAAAGATGTAAACATTGATGGAACTATGCCGATGTACATCGGCAAAGTTGATCTTGAACCATTCACAAAGATACAATTAATTAAGCATGCCAAAGTTTATCGTATCAAAGGTTCGAAAGATCAGAATTTATACATAAACAACCATATTTCTTGGTCTTTAATGACATTGCTTCTCCATTCTGGATTAAGGCGATCAAATGCACTGTGGCTAGATGACCAAGAGTGTTTTACCTTAGCTTCGAATACCGAGAAAGATTTTCAGCCTTTATTAGTTACTACTGATAAAGCAAAGTCTCAATCATTCCAAGTTGTTGTTTCTGCAAGCACGATGAATATGCTGAAAAAGGTGTATGAAGTAAAAAAACTAGCAATGGAATCTAACCCTGATATTGCAGGGGAGGTGCCATACAATGGTCATAAAGAATCTAAGTGGGGAGATGTTTCGGCATTGTTCAGGCTAAAACCTTCACATTCAGATGGGGCATATCCCAACTATTGCAGTGAAATAATTAATGAGTATGAATCATTTTTAAGACGCAATGGCGTTGATTTCCAGCCTACGACTTTATTTGTACCTAAATTATATTACTCGGTAGATGAGTTTATTCACTTATGTAATATTGGTGATTTTGATTCAAAGAATAGTGAAGTATCCATTGATTACAGTGATTGTCATGTTGCCGTGAAATGTGTACCAATAGCGAGAAAAACACAAGTTACACCGCACTCGTTAAGGACTATGACAGTAAGTATTTTTGCTCCAATTGTAGGTGCGAATGTGGTTGGTAATCTTCTTACGGGTCAATGTGAATCGACGGTTGGCTATTATACGAAAGCATTACCAGACAGCGCGTCAAGAGATTTCATTACACAGATCGTAGCATTACTAGGGGCAGACACAGAAGCTTTTAATAATTTGGTTACTGTGCGTGGTTCTGAAATCAATCAAGAAAGCTTTGAGGGTGAACTCAAGGTCTGCCCTAGTTCTACAATAAATAAATATAACGCTCAATCAATTAACTTTGAAATTATTGGTGAAACGAGTGGACATATTAATGGACTAAATGCATTACGTAATGCTGATGTAAATAAAATTGCTTATTATCGCACACACATATGCCCAACAGGGGGGATTTGTCCTAAAGAAATTGTCGATGGCTTGGGAGAGAAAAAGTGTTTTTCCTGTCCACTTGCCGTGACAACAAACAATCACCTTTCTCCAATTAGTGCAACAATTCGTACCTTGTGTGACGTGATTAGAACTTTAAATACGCAGTTAGATACCTTTGATATGCTCGAGACCGAGCGAGCTGAGCTAAGTAAAAGAAAGATGGACTTCATAGTAGAGGCATCTTATTGGGAAGCTCGTAGGTCGGTTATTGAAGATTCAAATGAAAATGGTATTTACTATGTATCAGATGAAGGATTGCAGTTAATTCATTCAATTAAACCTCAGAATGCTACTGAGCAAGAGAAGCTGCTACTGAGACTTAAAGAAACAGAAGGTGTTCCAAGGTTGCATAGCGAAAAGCTAAAACTTCAAGCTGCTAGACTGAGAAGAAAGATTGAGCTTCAAGCTAAGGTACGAAGTAGTGAAGATATTGAAGATCTGTCTGATGTGGAATATTTGGCAATGGTATTGAATATGAAGGCAGATCTACAGGGAATCACCGAGAGTGAAAAAATGGCACTACTGGGAATTGAGGTTTAGAGAGGAGCTTACGATGACAAACTTAATTGAAAAGAAAGTTGCAATTGCCAATCAAAGAGTGGAACTTGTAAAGAAAATTTTAATTGAATTAAAAAAGTCAAATTCAACTTTTAAATCTTCAAGGAAGCTATCTGAGTACATGGCTGACAAATTGTCTGAGCAAGGAGATCCAATAAATAGCGCAACACTGAGAAGGGCAAATTCTCCTTATAAGACTTTACTTGATGATTATATTATTCAACAATCAAGTGGAACTAAGGCTATTTCTACTCTAAGTAAAGACCTAAAGGGAAGGCAAGAAAAACAAAAAATAAAGGAGCTGGAAGAGCGATTAATAGAGGTGAGTGACGAGGTCTCTACTAAAGAATTCGAAATTAAAATGTTGTTAATTGAATTACATGAGCAAAAAAATCAGGTAATGTCTACGATAGCACCACCTAAAGCTTCAGTTTATAAAAAAACTGAATTAAACGATCTTAAAAATGAATATCAAAAAAAAGTTAAGCAATTAGGAAAAGCTATTGTTGTGATAGATAAGTTGATCGGTGACGCTGACGGGACTTACGACATTAAGAGTGATCGTGTATTAGACCTTGTTTCAGAAAAAATATTATTTACGAAAGAACATCTTCCTGATTATTTCTCAAAGAAATAATGACTTCTAAAGAGCGTTAAAGTTACACAATTACAGCACCTGAGAGGTGCTGTTTGTATATTTGGTGACAGGTAAAAGTAAAGAAGACATTATCGAACGAATAAATTTGAATGCTCACCTACTCATCACACAGATCGACTAGTCTCAGCCTGTTGTCATAAAAATTGGCTTGGAAAATATTGACCAATTATACAGGTCGTCTATGACATTTAAGGGGGATTTAAAAATTATCTTGCGTAAATTAGCATGAGATAGACACCAAGGTTAATTAAAGGAAACATGTCTAAACATTATATTATCCAGTCTGACACTGAAGTATAATTTCTGTGATGTTAACGTTATACTTAAGACTTGATATTTTTTCTTACCATAAGCTAATAGTTCTAGGAGATTCTTTTGAAGGTTTTATATTTTGATCCACTAACCACTTTATACTCGCATGCTTATATTAATAGTAACAAAGAAGTCAAGTCTGCTTTCTTTAACGAAAAGTTTATGGGCATTAAACAGACGTTGTTAAATGTAACACCAGATCACAAAAGTGCTAGGATGTTAGCAGACGTAGCGCAGTCAGTTGGCGCTTTGTTGTATCCGACGACACCCCAATCATACCCACGTGAGTTACTCATTCAATGCGGTATTTTCAATGATAATCAACTGGCTCCTTTCATCGATTTGAGCCTTAGACTTAGATTAGATGATGCAGACTGGTTGAGAACAACTAGAAAGCACGCAGAACTATTGAATGCAGGTTGGTATGTTTGTGGTGATTTTGAAGGGGATAAGCGAACGGCTATGCCTATGTGCGCAGAAAGAGTATTTTACATTGATTATGAAAATGGAATCGATGAGCATACTATTAATAAGATTAGAAGAGCAATGATGGATTAGTCGGAAAGATAGACTATATAATCGAAGTTGAGTGAACTTATCCTTTTGTACTTATTTGTCAAGAATAGGATGAATAATAAAATTGATATCAGATGGTTTCCATTAATTTAAACTGCACTAATTCATACTTGATCTGACAGTTAATTACTTTTTTGCTCAGTGCCTGTCAGATTTATTTTCTATCTGCTTATATTCCTAAATGCGTTCTACCACAGTATATTTTTTCTTGATGAGAGCATGACGTTTATGCCAGAAACGCTTTTGGTCGCATACAGAACGTTTCTGCCAGAAACGCTTTTGGTCGCATACAGAACGTTTCCGCCAGAAACGCTTTTGGCCGCATACAGAACGTTTCCGCCAGAAACGCTTTTGGTCGCATACAGAACGTTTCCGCCAGAAACGCTTTTGGTCGCATGCAGAACGTTTCTGCCAGAAACGCTTTTGGTCGCATACGGAACGTTTCTGCCAGAATGCTCTCAGTATATTTAGAGTCATGTAACGCAGGCAAGAGACATTCTCTGCATCGTGGACTTTAAAGATCTGGCAAGCATCTTCGTTTATGCTGACATCAAGGACCCAATGCATAGCTTAATATTCTCTAACCGCTAAAGCTGCTTGTTCTGTGCTCAATGTATTGGAGCTGATATAGTTACGGTACTCTAAGCTGACAGACTTGTTTTTAGCAAGGCGGAAGTTTCCACCATCACAATGCTCTTCAAGCCTTGACTGCGTGAGAAATTGCCATCTAGTTTGCACTGTCAAACACAGCACAAACGAGAGTTAATACGCCCATGACCCAGCTCTACAATGGTTTTGGGCAAAAACAAGTTAGGACTAAAGCTCTAACTTATGTTGCTCGGATAATGACGACTAGGGTAAACCTTTTTATTTATGGCCGTTCAGCAGCCTTGAGCCAATCATTCACTCCACTAATCCCTATAGTTAACAGTGTATCTTGCAGTATGACCACACGCTGCAACATAGCTCCACTGTCAGACTCTTCCAGCTCTTCAGCCTGTGCGAATAAACGGGTCAGTAGTTGCGTTAGGCTATTCTTATAATCATGAACATAGGCTTTAGTTCGACGTACGAAATCTAAGTAAATTTCAACAGCTTCCAATGCATACATTGGCTCGTGAACAGAAATCGCGTTCAACCATGTATCAAAACCAAAGATATCATTTCGTTTAGAATCTGTTTCTGATTCAAGCAGGCTGAAATAACGCTGAATTAGCTCAGTTGGTACAGTAAACAATGGTGTAGATTCACGGAAGAGGTTATGAAACTCATGCGCGATGATAATAGCATGCGGATTTCCTGCACTTAATCCAGCTTCCAGTCCCGAAAAACAATGCTCTTTGTGTCTTTGAATATTGTTGTGGTGTGTCCATACACTCGCTGCACCACTCCATGCTTCCGCTGTTTCTACCGCGTTGAGTTCCTCAATAAAAGTAGAAAAGTCTATGTGTTTCAAAAAAGCTGCTAGCGCAGAAATACGCCCCCAAGCCTTATAATCTTTGCCGCAACCTTCACGATAAATCTGAGCTAATCTAGGTGCAATGATTTTGAACTTTTGATGGTATGCGTAATATAAGCATGGTTCAGCTATAGCCCAAAGTCCGTCTGCACTTTCTTTTAACGCAAGATCAAATAGTTCCCAGCCAAGTTCAGGAAAACGAGCCTGTAAGTAAGGCATCCGCCTAAGCATAACTGCACGAATTGCAGGGTGCTTGTCACCAGCATATAGGCGTAATGCAGCTGGTAGTGAGTCAGGCCACTGTACACCACTCGCCTCAAGCTGGTTGGCTAAAATTATCAGTGCTTCTGCTGTGTTTCCTCGTCTCATATTGATGCCAGAAGTAAGTAGATCAAGAGAGTCGCCCGAGATTGTGCTTTCTTCCATTAATGACGCAAAACTCATTGCTAAATATATTAGCCGAGCTGCATCTTGAGTTTTTTTGATGATATGTGCACAGTTTTCTATCGCTTTGGATGCTGCGCGGTTGTGGTGCCAGTGATCTTGATGTTGTTCCAAATTCTCGAGAATATTCAGGGCTAACTTTTCTGCGTCGGGTTCCTCTATATATAACCAATTATTACTAGGCTGTAGGCTTCCGTATCGATGCGCTAGATATGTAGTAACTCCCTCCAAGAGATCATCACGAAAACGTTCAGGGATCTGCTCCCAGTTATCTGTCAGAAAAGCCATGAAACGTGAAGATTGACGAGAGGCTGCTTCACTTAGCTGCCTGCCAACCTCTCTTTCTCCCCCCTCCAGAAAGTCAGTAAATGAATCTCTATCATACCCATTGTAGTGTTCAAGCAGGCATAGCACTCCGTTATTACTTAAATTCAGAAATACCTCAAAAGAGAACGGAGCGCTGACAATTCCTCCTCGCGAGTAGATATATGGTTGTCGAATCAACGGCCATACTAGTTTTTTACATTCATTCAATACGGCTTGTGAATTCGTTGAACGTAAATGGCACGGAATAGCGGTGATTAACAGGGCTTGCTTTTTTATCATCCAAGATCTTGCTTGTGGGTCAGTAGCGTCTTCTTGGTCGATAGTTAGAATGTTTTCTTGTATTGAAACTTGTATTGACGGGGCTAGAAATATATACGCTTTGTATATCAATTCCCCCAGTTCATATGATAAATCAGATGCTAATATTGCTTGCTCACACAGCATACGCCCAATTACATCTATATTTGAGATCGGCTTTTCGGTCAACGCAAGGATAGAAAAGTATCGTAATGAGTCTTCGGTGTTGAAGCAAAGGCGTTCAAGGTTGTTTTGCCACCATGATGTTTGTGAGTTAGTGTGATGTTTAATAGCGGCTTCAATAGAATCCATCAAGAAGCGCTCACCATCTATATGTCTATGGTCGCTCTGTGTATGCGTATCTTCATAAGACGTTTTGTTCAAGAAACTACAATGATATCCACGATGTGAGCTTTTGGTTTGGCTCCATTGTTCAATTGAAGCAACAGCCAAATCGAGCAAAATAGTGGAGTTCCGCATTCTTTCTGCTAGAAATTTATCATTGCGATCACCAAACTCATATGGTTGACAATTCAATTTGTTGTTAAAGCCATAGGAAAGTGCATC
The DNA here is from genome assembly GCF_030409755.1 of Vibrio lentus. Taxonomy (NCBI): domain Bacteria; kingdom Pseudomonadati; phylum Pseudomonadota; class Gammaproteobacteria; order Vibrionales; family Vibrionaceae; genus Vibrio; species Vibrio lentus. Next base: position 2,108,273 of record NZ_JAUFQE010000002.1, on the reverse strand, counting down.
TTCCTCGCTTACCTCGCCTGCGATATAGCTCCATAAAACGGTATCGTCCACTAGGCCGCTTTTTAAGAAGAGAGCAAGCGAATGGCCAAGAAAACTGTGGTCATGCCTTGGTAAATTGAGTAACTGGAGGAGTAAAGGTACATAAAAGTTCAAATTATCTGCACGTATTTGCGCTAATTCGTGTGCCATTGAATCGACTAACTGGATTTTATTTTCCAATTCCAGTGACAACATTTCTGTCCAGTATGTGGAAACCCCTGCTGGATCTTCATTTTTCCATAACGATATACGGTGTACATGAGCTGTGAGCCCTTCAATATTGCAGGTGTCTTTTAGTATAGGTACTAAATGCTTCATCCAGAGGTGGTGCCACTCCACTCGTCGAGCCCTATTATAGATAACCAGAAACACCTCTCGATGTTGGTTACGCAGATCGCGTAGTAGCATCCAGTCATCATCTTGAGGAACTTGCTCTGCAAATGTTTCTGCTACGAGCCGTCGGATATGGAAAGCACTATTACCCGTTAAAACAGTACGTAATTGCGCTCTAAACTTGCGTCGTTCACCTACTGCCAATTGTTCAACAAAGCTTCTAATGCTGGGGCGAACAAAAGGTACTGGTGATAAATTTTGAATGAATTCGTTTAGAGTTACTGATTGCCTGATAGCTCCGCTAATTACTAAGACATCTAACAAAGTTTGGTGGCCAAATGTCAGGTTCCCATCCTGTGTTTTATGTAATACGCCAGTACTAAGGAGTATTCTTTGAACTTCTTGGGACGCTACAAATCGCTGATGTGGCACAACAAGGCTGCGTGATTTCAGCATATTGGAGGCGATGGATTCTATGGCTTGCATAGCAGTGTCTCCAAGAAACCTGTTAGCTTCTATAGTAGTTGCTAGGTATCGCTGAGCTAAAGCTTGGCTGGTTACAACATTGAAGCTGCCTTCTTGTTGCGCCAATTCAACAAATAAAGCTAGCTCACGAGGGTTTCGTATCAGTTCGCGAGTTGTTGAATCGGTGTTCGATGCGTCTATACCGATTTTGACGAGGATTGGTTCAATTTCACTATGCCAGTCTAATGGTTCGCAAATAATCTTCTCTTCCCAACTTCGTTGGGCAATGCGTCTATCATAATTACTATCAAACTCTCGGCAGGCAGTGACAACGGTAATGTTGGGAACCAAAAGTAAACGATCTATTTGGGCGAGAAAATACGTCAATACACTGTGCTCTCTAGCAATAGAAAGTACATCCAACGAGTCTATCATTACAACCACATGTGCATCTTCTGCCAAGCGAGCCGCCCTTTCTACCCACTGTGCAGGCAATCCTTGTGCCTGACGTTCTTGCTCTGTGTCAATGTCAGCAAATTCTCGCGATTGAATAAATAACGGTAGTAAGTTAGTACAATTTTGGGCTACTTGTTCTAGCTCTTCCTGTACAGCTAACATCACACAAGTCTTACCTGAACCAGGAGCTCCAGTAAGCAAAATTGAACGATACTTTGCTTTAATGCCTTCTATAAGTTTCTTAGCAGCAGAGTTTGCAATATGTTCGTTACCAATATCTCTACGCCATGAGCGACCAATGGCTGAAGTGCTATTGAATGACGTACGGATCTCCCTGATATCCATGGGGGGAGTAAGTAATGATCCCGCATCGCTCAATAAGAATTTCAGATCGCCTTTTGTCAATCTATGCTGTGTCGCTGTATTCTGACAACCGCCGTTCTCTCGCATACTGAGTTGACCAAGACGAGTCCATAAAGAGCTGTACGCTGCTGAATAGTTACTTACAATATTACGTAATCTTTCTTGCAGCAGTATATCCATTCGATCCAGTTCAGGGCTTATTTCAAATTTCGTGCGTTGCAAAAAATCATAAGTAGAAATATTTGAGCCTTGCTCGGAGAGCAGACTAACTAGTTTGGAATCTGTTTCTCGATTGGCTTTACCTAAGTCTGTTCGGTAGGTTGCTTCATCAGGATAGTTGGAACTGAATTCTTTCAGTGCCGCGAGATCACCAAAGGCGCTACGCGAATAAAAGCGAACTAGTGTTTGGGGATCGTTTATCAACACATTGACTGCTTTTCGCAGTTCATCTTCGAGATCAGAAAAAGACCAAGCTTTATGTTGTGACTGGTTCTTTTTACACTGACAGCATATTTTGGTGCCGTCGGCTTTACCAATAACAACGTCGTCCACCGACCAGATTACAGAGTCAATTTCAAGCCACTGATAGTCTGAGTCTGAAAGAACTGTTAAAGCCCAATCAAAAGCTACCAATGTCTGGTAACCATCCCCGCGATTTGACTGAATTCCTGCTTTGCTCATTTATTTACTCTGGATAGTAACCAACTTAATAGACATATAGATGCACAATACAATCATTAGGAAAATTTAGTCAAATAAGAAACAGCAGAACTGTTACGAGCAACAACTCAAAATGGGAAAGTGTCTATTGCCCTCTAAATTGCCCTAACGTCATTGCATTTAGTCCAGCAGGTCATCATGCCGTCCATATCTAGCCCAAGAATGTATTCTGCCACTTTTCTTGCTGCCAGAATCGGTTTGAAAGGGTTGTAAGCATTAAAATTTGTATTCACGAATGAGTGATGCTTTGTATCAAAAGGTATACTTTAGTTACACAAACGCAGCACCTGTTGAGGTTCTGTTTTTGTATGTAACATAAGGTCGAAATTGTTTTTTTGACACAGTGTAACTAAAGGTATTATGTTTTAGTTACATAGAATGATAATCAGGTGTGTTAATGACAACTCAAAAAGTTGGGTACATAAGAGTATCTAGTGCAGAACAGAATGTTGATAGGCAGTTAGTCGATATGGAGTTGGACAGAACGTTTGTTGAAAAAATGTCTGCTAAGGCTACGTATAACAGACCTGTTCTTACAGAGTGCATTAATTACTTGCGAACAGGCGACGAACTCTATGTTCATTCTATTGATCGATTGGCACGTAACCTACTAGATCTTCAAAGCATAATTGGGGAGATAAACAAGAAAGGAGCTTCTATTACGTTTGTTAGTGAACAGCTTGAGTTCTCTACCAAGGAAGACCTATTCGCCCAGCTAACAATGCAAATGCTCGGTGCTTTTGCCGAGTTCGAAAGAAAACTGATTAACATCAGGCAACGAGAGGGGATGCAGGCTGCAAAAGCAAAGGGAAAACATATAGGTCGCCCTTCACTATCATCCGATGTAGCAAATGAGATACGTAAGAAAGCCTTAGAGGGTTTAACCAAGACTCAAATAAGTAAGGAGTGCGGTGTATCTCGACAAACGGTGTATCGCGTCCTCAAAGGTGTTTAAAGTGGCTCGATCCCGTTTTCTAATAGATTATAAATCTCAGTTATCCAAATAGTGTTAATAATGATATGCAGCTAGTTTTTCTTTTTATATTTCAAGTGATTAATAAAAGCACAAGAGTTTTTGAGGAATAGTAATGGCAAATGGAAAACAGTTGGCACAGGAAAATCTAGCCAAGTTTGAAGCATGGAAAGCAACTAAATCAGATTGTGACTACAAAAACATAGTTTTTAGAGGGAAACTGAATCGGGGCGAACTTTCAAAACAGACAGGTATTGGAAAATCAGCATTCAGACAAAACCCCGCTCTTGCCTATTCACTCGAACAACTTGAAATGTACTTACGTGATATCGGTATTCTTCCTAAAGAAGCAGAATCACCCTCTTATTCATCATCATTGTCTAGCGAAAAAGATATTTCAACTCAAATGCGAAATAAAAACATCAATAAAGTTAGAGTTTTAGAGGCTGAAAATAACAAGCTTAGAGCCGAAGTATTGGAACTAAAAGCCAAATTATCACGTTACTCAGAACTTGAGGAAGTAATAAGTTCAATGGGTAACATTCTATGAGTACACAATTTCGTTACTTCATCAGGGTAACAACCGCTTACGGTCTACGGAATGGAACATACCGATTTAATGGCATGTTCGTTCGTCGAGAAGACTATGTGAATCGCGTTTCGGCCAAATCTTTTGTTATGGTGGAAGTCAGCGAAAAATACTTAAACGTAGAGCCTAGAGCGGGTCAGGTTTGGGAGCTTTTCGGTAGCATGAGAATTGAGCCGATTGAGCGTAATGGCTATGAGCTTACACAATGCAATTTTGTTAACCCAGAAGCAAAAATGGTACTGCCTGAAACTGCCGAAGAGTTCATACAGTTTATTGCAAAAGAACCGGATTTCGGAGGGATTGGAGAAGTTAAAGCTCGGAAATTATTTGAAGCATTCGGTGTTAAACTGTTTGATTTATTGGATACTGGAGCTACCAAAGAGATCAGTGATCTATTCACACCACGGTTAGCTAAAAATTTGCTGGTAGGTTATCGTAAGTACGAAAACCTCAAGCATGCTATTTACCTTGCAAATATGGGGACTCCACCCTCGGTTCAAGAAAAACTCTTTAAATTTCACAAGTCTGAATCGATCAAAGAGATCAAAAAGAACCCTTATCTTTTACAACACTTCGGTCTTTCATTCAAAGATGTTGATACATTAGCGACTAAGTCTTTTGAGGTAGACATGTATGATCCTCGACGAATGAACGCTATCGTTGAAAGTGCGATGTACCAGCATTGCAGAGATGGGCATACAGTTGCTCCTATTGAGGATCTTTGGAGTTTGGTGATGGAAATCTGTGAGGATGATGAACATTTAGCAGAGGAATGTATTGTTAATGCTCATAGTTCTCTAGCAATCTATTACAACAGTAAAACTCAAAATCTACACCATACTGGGCTTTACGTCATGGAGAGTGTGATTGCTAAGCGTATTCGTCACCTAATAAGCCTCAAGAATGAATGTAGCCTAGGAGCTGACGAGGTATATAGTAAAGCCGTTACTCAGTTCGAGTTTCCGTTAACTGAAAAACAAGGTGAAGCATTAATACGAAGCTTAGAGCATCATGTTTTTGTTTTAACTGGTGGGGCTGGTACAGGTAAAACAACTGTAATGAAAGCCATTGTAGACTCGTATTTGGCATTGGGTTTCAAAGTATATGGAGTTGCTCTCAGTGGCCGAGCCGCAAAGAGGTTACAAGAATCGATTTTAATTGAAACTCAAACAATTCAACGATTTTTGATGTTGGATGATGAAGACGTTTGCGGTAGCGACTCCATTTTACTTGTCATAGATGAGTCATCGATGTTGGATATACCAAACCTCTATAAGATCGTCATGAAATTACCCAAGCACGCTCGAATTATATTTGTAGGCGATGATGTCCAGCTCCCCCCTATAGGAGTTGGTCTTGTGTTATCTGAACTTATCAAGATAAGTACTATCCCGAGAACGCATCTGGACGTTGTTCGTCGTCAAAAAGACGAAACAGGCATTCCTGTATATTCTGATAGCATCCGGAGTGGAATAGTTCCAACACAGCTAAGTTATAAGAACATTACTTTCATGCCAACCGACAGGGCTAACATTGTAAACGCTATTGTTGATTTATACCTAAAGCTTAATGGTGAAGTGCAAGTAATTTCACCGACTCGTAAAATAGCTAGTGAAGTAAATAAGCGATGTCAGGCTATCTCTAATCCCTACGGTAAGAAGTTGTTAGTCACCAATGTTGATGGCATGGTGGAAGACACTGGAATTAGGTTAGGTGATCCTATTATTTTTACTAAGAATAATTATAAGAATGATACTCAAAACGGAACCTTGGGGAAAGTTGTTGGACTTGGAGATAATGATAACAAAAGCATCTTCGCCACAGTGGACATTGACTCGGGACGAACGGTAGAAATTTCTTTTGATCAGTTAGATCATATCGAACTAGCATACGCAATTACGCTCCATAAGGCGCAAGGAAGCCAATTTGAAATAGTCATTGCCCCTGCAATGGATAGTCGAATAATGGATAGGTCATGGGTTTACACCGCTAATACGAGAGCTACAGAAGAAATGTATTGGCTAGGAAGTGAGTTTGCGTTTACAAAAGCAATAACATCAGCTCCCAAGGCAAGTAAGAGGATGGTTTATCTTGCTGAATTACTCGAATCATCTGCGCACTCGGTGTAGAAGAGCAAAGTAGCATGAAATGAATCAGGCTAAGACTTAGCCTTAGTTGTGAATATTTTGTATCCCCGTTCTACTTGAAGTTGCAGCGTAGTTGACAGGCTTTCGCAAACTCATCACTGGCACTTCGTAACTCAGAAGTGCCCCAAAATCAGCTAGACCAAATACTCTGCAAGATCTGTGTCGTTCATTTTACCCTACAAAAAGTTATCCTATATGATGCAACTCAACACGATTTGACCTTCATTATGATTATTTGACCTGTCAGGTTGCCTATTTAATTGGTTTAATCATCAGATCCTCTTGTTGAGGATAATAAACCACTGAAAATATTGTTAATATCCTTTTTATTTATCAGTGAAGTCGACTCCCATGAGATATGAATCCGCTCCTGTAGATCCAGAAGAAAGACAAGAAACCACAACAGAACGTGCAGTACGTCAACATCGAGAACGTCAGGAAGAGCTGAGATATACCGCGAGCGATGAGAAACGATGGGCTGAAAATAGAGAGCGTGTTCTTGCTGAACGCGAAGCTGCCCAACAAGCTTACGACCTAACAGAAAAAGAATGGAACGATGATTTACAAAAGCAAGCTAAAGAATATCAGTGGGACACCTCTCGACAAGAGAACGTGAGTATTGCGGTACTGACTGTTGAAGAAGGTAACGAGTATTTAGACTTGCTCATCAAAGACTCGCATGGACAGCTTTCGAATGGCAAGGACTACACTGGCGTAGGTATGGGGCTTAAAGGCGCTTATGAGGTCGCTAAAGAGCTTGGCGGTTGGGGGGCAACCGCTAAAGCTGTCAATATCAATGGTGTAATGAATATTGTGGTTGAGAACTACAAGCCTCAATATTTAGACCTAGGTATCCGTTGGCAAGAAACAACACCACAAATGCTTAAAATTGGTCACGCACTAAATACTGTTCAAGGCAATGTCAGTTTCTTGAAAGGCAACATCTATGTAGAGCTTGTGTTTAGTGGTGCGGTTAATGCGGTTGACTACATTCTACATGATGAAAAAACGCTAGGCGAAGTGGTCGGCCAATTTACAGCTGATATATCTAAGGGCATTGCCGCAGGAGTTATCGCTCAAGGAATAACTATTCTGGGAGTCGCAACATTAAGTACGGTACTTGTTGTGCCAACCGCTCTAACACTTGGTATTTTCGCTGTTAGTGCGTTTATTGTTGGAAAGGAAATATCTAAACTAGATGACCAATTTAAATTCACGGAACCGATGAAGAATCAAGTAGAGAAAACTATTAATGATTTCTAATGAAAAATTTAACCGAAGGCTAAAGATAAAACGTTGGCTTAAAGTGATGGCTAGTTGGCCTCTTATGGTTTTTATGGTGTGGTTGAGCTACAGCTCAATTAATGAGTTAATTAGCATTAACAACTCAATCGGTATCATTCCTAAAGTAAAACTAGCAGGTTTAGTGAACAATGTAGCTTCTTTTGTAGGCCTTCTAATATTTGGTTTTATAGCGATCATTCCCATAGCGATGCTACACAGTTCAACAGAGCTGTTACTAAAAGTACCATTTTCGACAAAAACAGGGCTATATACTGTAGCGATAATAGTATTAAGTTGTATTGCCGCTGCCATATGGTTAGATAACAACACGAGAGAGAGAATAAAGCAATATGACTATATTGAATGTACTTCTGAACAAGAACTCACATTAAAATTCTCAAGTCGGACGTATGTTTTAGACCCTAGCTTGTGTGATTAAATTATCTTTCAAGCTCTTGGCACAAGCCACCCTGCTAGCGTATGTACACGTCATGCGCTAGCTCTCCCAAAGCCGTTTTTCAATACTTGAAGTTATTCATTAATTGCTAATATTCTATTTGTCGTAACGCATTTTTGTCCATCTTCGTTTCAGTCAGAACTGGTTGAAACATTTCTGCCCAAAGTTAGCTAGCTTCATATTTAGGACACACTTCTTTTGTCATTATTTGACCTATTTTTTCTAATAACTGAATATGTAGTCAGTTGTGTATAAGATATTATATACAACTGTCGTCATTTTAGCTTTTGTATTTATTTTTTAACTTATAAAACAATGATATAAGTGATTGCGTTCGGAATTTTTCTCTGCACTTATATGGAAGGTATCTAGTTAAAAGATACTGTTATGGTGATCTGGAGTTAGTGTTAATGAAACAAGGTTCTATATCTGATGAGGCATGGTATAAGCTTTCTGCTGATGATAAAGGCTCATTGGCCGCAATCAGAAATCACTACATAAAGCACTCTAAATGCTCAGAGCAACTTTCAATAGATCTCGAACTGGTTGATAGGTCTTATGAGGCTATGGGACACAGATTTAGAAGTCGAATCAACAAATCGGTGTGTGAGTATGGTCGGTATGTCGGGGAACTTGATGGTGTATTTTTGACTATCCAAAGTGCTATTCGAACTTATTATAGCTCCGACTTTTTTCCGGAAACCACTGGGGATGCTTTAAGTCAGCACAAGTTTTATAGAAGCCAAAGGTCTAAAGCAACCAAGTTCTCCGTAGAAGCATTTGGTAAACTCGAACGTGTAGTTGATTGGGTTTCGCATACTGCTACTACTGTCTACGAACAAGACGAGCTTGTTCAATTAAGGAAAGACCTCAAAGACATCGAACTTGTTCTCGAGCGGCACTTCAAAAGAACAGACCTAATTGATCGGTGTCCATCTAGGGCTGAAAGTTTTGTCTTATCTGTTTGCAATCATCTTGTTTGGGAAGCAAATATAAAGCCGACAAAGCCACTAGCTAGTTCCGGCGACAAGTCTCCGCTTTTGCGCTTTATTGAAGTATTTTTCCCAACTGAAGGTCAAGCAGCTTTGTCTAGCATTTACGAGAAGCAAAAGAGACTCTCTGAAGAGAACAGAATTGGTGGGAAATTTATCCCCGTGAATAGGGGGCAGAAATAGCCTAGTTTTATCTTAAAATTGCCTACTACTCCCGTATGACCGTGTTCGCTAAATTATTGCCAAGGTTAGATAGTTCAGGAGAATACGATGAGTGAAGTAATAGACTTGATTCTAGCGTTAGCGACATTAATCGGTAGTATTGCCACTTTGATTAAAGTAACAAAGTCGTAAATCACCATAACAAAGCGTTAGATTGGATTAGTGACATTTGTGAGTACAATAAAATGATTATTCCAAATAAAAATTGGTGGCAAGAAGAAATCAGCAAGCGAAACTCCTTAAATTCATGTCCTTATGCAAATTCACATACTTGCCCTAGGTATTACGAAAGTGTTTTTTTGCTATCCCAAATCAATATGATTGCAGGGCTGACAAAATCCAAAAGTGATGAATTAAATCAGGTTTGGGGAAATACCAGTTTTTCAGCGTTATGCGCCGAGGAAGTGCCGTCAATTGGTCAAAATCAAAATGGAAGCTTTAGTTCTGTAAGTAATTTCTGTCCTGAGGTTTCCTATAAGTACCTTGGCTATTACGCTGATTATATGCGCAAATACGTTGATGAAATTGATCAGGCTGTGGGTGAACTATGTGCCAATAGAGATAAATTAGCTGACGATTGGAGATATTCTTGGATGTCAGTTAGTGCAAAGTTCTATCTAGATTGTGAGGTTTACGAGCGGGTCAAGCATTACAATGAGGAGTTAGGGCAAAGTTATTTAGATCGCCTTCACCCTAATATAGTTCAATTAGTTAGTCGAATGGATCGTTGTTTAGATAACCGGGATCCTGCAGGAGCAGTTCATGCTGCTGCGAATATTCTAGAAACTATGGCAAAAGACATTACCAATAACCCTAACGTTGCCAATCAAACACTAGGTGGCTTCTTTAGTCAGTTTGAAAAGTGCTCAAAGTTACCCCAACCATTAATGGATGCAGTATTAGAAATATATAAAGTCAGAAATACTTTACCAACAGCAGGACATGGTAGTTTGGCTACACCGACATTGACTATGGTAGAGGGCATAAGTATCGCGGCTTTAACTAAAGCAATCTTGGAAATTGAATATCGAGCTAAATCCATCTAACAAACGACGTTTAAGGTTTCAAGATACTTTTTCTAACCTGATTGAAACCGTTTAGAGCAAAGCACCTAAACGGTTTCTGTCCAGAGGTGCTGAAGCCGATCACGGCAAACACACCTTTGCCCCATTCTAAGCTAGAGCCGTGCTGCGGTTATTTGAACTATTTCTTATGCCACAAAGTTAGGATTAATGATCTCTAAAATAAATATATTCATATAGTTGAATTACCAATGCAAAATCCCCATAAAAGACAAGGACAAAAACAAAAGCTCAAAGGCCAAAGAGAACTCTGTGGCATATTGCTTTCAAAAAAGTTTGAACACTCAAAATCAAACTAATGCTGTAATGGAGTTAAAATGTGGTCTGACAAAGAGTCCTCACTAGATTTTTTAAATTTTAGTGAGGCAGCGGAATCGATTAAGGATCTAGTCACCGAAAAAGAATTGATGCCAATATCTGTTGGCGTTTTTGGTGATTGGGGTGCAGGAAAGTCAACAATCTTAGAACTGACAAAAAAGTCAATATCTGAAGAGAAGAAAGACTACATTCAAGTCCATTTCGATGCTTGGATGTATCAAGGTTATGACGATGCAAAAGCTGCGCTACTGGAGACAATTGCATCGACCTTGGTTAAGCAAGCGAAGGACAATGCCAGCTTGAGTCAAAAGGCGAAGGCTTTTGCAGAACGTGTTGACATTATTAGGTCTTTGGGACTGTTAATGGATGGAGGTGCAGCTCTAGCTGGTGTCCCTACCATGGGTGGATTTCAAAAATTAATGGGGCTATTCACTGGTGGTGAGAATGGCGAGCTAGATTTTAGCGACGCCAAGGATGCTTTAGATGGTGCGAAGCAGATAGCTAAAGAGAGTAAAGGAGCCGTACGTTCGAAAAAGACCTTCTCCCCTCCAAAAGAAATTAAAGAGTTCCGCAAAGCCTACTCAAACTTGTTGAGTGAATTTGATAGACCACTCATAGTTTATGTCGATAACTTGGACCGTTGCTCACCATTCAATGCCATCTCGACGCTGGAAGCAATACGGTTATTTTTGTTTTTACCAAATACGGCATTTGTGATTGCGGCGGACGAAGATATGATCCGCTTAGCTGTGCCGGAATATCATAAGGGTGCTTCGCAACGCCACCAAACTGACTACCTAGATAAATTAATTCAAATTCCTGTGCACGTTCCAAGACCCGGTACTCTAGAAATCAGAGCTTACCTAATGATGTTAACAGCTCAAGATCATGGTATTTCGAGTGATCAGCTTGAGGCACTTAGGGAAAGCCTAGAGCAGTCTCTTCAGCTATCTTGGAAGCAATCACCTGTAACAGTCGATGAGCTGTTGGGCGTTGACAAAGTTCAAAGTGTTCAGAATAAGGACGAACTCAGAAGTAAGTTCATCGTGGCAGAACAACTTGCTCCTTTGCTCGCAGAGTCCTCCAATATAAATGGCAACCCTCGAATTGTTAAACGCCTCTTAAATCAGGTGAAGATGAGAAGAAAAACGGCACTTCGTCGTGGTATGCAGTTGGATGAGAGAACTATTACTAAACTGGTGATATTCGAGCGTTGCTTAGGGACTCAAGCAACAAACAAATTGTATGAGTTAATTGATGCTGAAAAAGGATTTCCTCAGCTCCTCACTAAACTAGAAGACCCCACAATTGAGTTCGACGATATAGAACTGCCAGAAGAGTGGAAGCTAGACTCGACCTTCCTTAAGAAATGGTCAAAATTACCACCAATGTTTACAGATATCGATCTTACTCCAGCAGCATACTTAAGTAGAGAGAGCATCCCCATGGGTTCAGTTAATGCAGTCATGTCCGGATCTGCTCAAAACTTAGTAAAAGTCTTGATGGAGCAAACCGAAAGACTTAGTCCTACAAGCCAAAATGCAATTGCGGCAACTCCAAAAGAAGATTATCTAGCTGTGATGGATGGATTAATTGAAAACTTCAGATCTATTAATGACTGGGGAAAGATCCCCTCAGGGATGTATGGTGGAAGATTACTGGCTCTTCAAGAGCCCAGATGTAAACAGACGTTATTAGCTTATTTAAAGCAGCTACCCAAGCAAAGGTGGCTTGGACGAATTATTAAGGAATTGGAAGGGAAAGCGTAAATGGGTACTTCAGCATCATCAACGGGGCCTAACAATCAGAGCCCACTTATACCGTCGTGGGCTGAACAGAGCTCGCCAGTAACAATTGAGCCAGCTCAAGGCGCTGATGGAACTAATGGAGAAAATCAAGGTAACAAGCAAACCGACAATGAAAAAGTTCAGCAGGAAATTGGTAAACTAACAAGCACTGCTAATCCTGCAAACCGTTTTGCTGGAGCTAGAAGAGAATTCGGAAATTATGCCAAGACCGGAGGCTCAAGCTCTGATCTAAGACGAGCACTAAAGAGTTATTCTAAAAAAGGCTCCGGTGGTGGAAAAACCACGAGTCGAAGATTAGCTAGTGGGATAACGGCTGGTACTGGTTTGCTTGGTGTCATGCGTGGAGACACTGTTACCGTAAACAATCAGAGCCTTTCCTTGAGTGACTTGAGAGGCTTATCCACCGATCAAGCTATAGATAGGATAGCTTCACATTTAGCCCCTGATAATGCTGATTCAGACTCTGTGAGAATAGCTTTAGATTATGCGCTAGAAGAGGCCCTACCAGATACCGAAGATTTCGATCCTGACAGTTTTACTGAAGAAGTGATCCAACAAGCCATCGGCTACTATTTAACTGATTTGATTTTCCAAGATGTGGTTGAAGGCATGGGCAGATCTTGGTTCCACGTAGAGCCTGCTAGTAAACACCATAGTATGGAAGTTGAGCTAAGAGAGCTTATCAAAGTAATAGCTCAGGAGCAGCTAGATAAGGTCACCAATGGCAATCCAAGCAATATCACTAGAGATAACATTAGCAAGATTCAAGCTGATGCTATCGCATTGACAGTTGAAGAATGGGAGAGTTTCGATGACTGAATTTTACTTCAATGATAATCCAACCCAACTACCCGACTTTTCTGAATCGTGTCACCCAGTGCAACTCTTCCACACCCACGAATATAATGGGGAAAAACACAGCTTAGCTTCTAGAGGGTTGCTGCAAACGGTAAGGGACTTAGGAGTTGTTGTTGACCCTAAAGCCATCGACTTGATAACAATTGCTTCTGCTGTTACAGCCGCAGATACTTTTGAGTTAAGAGAGAAAGCAGAAAATGCTTGGTCAAGGCAAATGCACCTTCACATTCCAGTAAGTGAGCCAAACTTATGGAATGCAGAAAGTGCTGAGTTGAGTTCAATTTTGAACTTTCTTACTGGTGATCAATGGATGTTCACTTTTGAGAAGACATCGATGGAAATGCCTAAACTTAAGATAAGTAAGCGAGCTAAATCTAAGACCAAAACTCTTCTAGGGAAAAATGCCGTCTGTCTGTTCTCTGGCGGCGTAGATAGCGCAGTGGGAGCTATTGATATCCTTAATGGGAAGTCAGACTATAAGCCTCTCTTAGTAAGTCACGCCTATCGTGGAGATGGTGCAAAACAGGAAGAAATTAAAACTTTATTATCTTCCTCATTTGCAGAACTCTCCTATTCAATCTCTCCTCACATCATTAAAACTTGTGAAGGCATTACCGACATAAGTATGCGTGGGAGAAGCTTTAATTTCTTGGCGATGGCCGTATTGGGCATTTCCGCACTGAGAAGTGCTAACGGTGATGCCAGTATAAAGACTATTATTGTTCCTGAAAATGGCTATATATCTATCAACCCGCCATTAACTAGAAGACGAATAGGAAGCCACAGCACGAGGACTACGCACCCCAACTTCTTGCAGAAGTTGGAAGAGTTGTTGATGCGTGTAGGCTTTAACGTTAATTTCGTAAACCCTTATCAGTTTAAAACAAAGGGCGAGATGTTAGCTGAGTGTGTTGACCAAAACGCGATCAAAAAAGCCATACCGCTAAGCGTTTCATGCAGCCACTGGCACAGAGAACACATACAATGTGGGCACTGCGTGCCTTGCCTAATTAGAAGAGCATCAGTCCATCATGCTGGATTTGATGCTGATGCACCTTATAAAACAAAACGATTGCAAACACTAGTTAAAGAAAAGGGAACAAGAGACGACTTGCAAGCTGTTCAAACTGCTATTATCCGGTTGAAGCAAACCAATAATTACAAATCTTGGTTGCGAAAATCTGGTCCCATCCCATCGGATAAATCTGTACGTAATGCTTTGGAGTCAATGATTAAACGTGGCTTGATGGAAGTGGAAGTGTTTATACAGGCAAACAAAACATCATGATGGATATGCATTGCCACGTTGACCTATACCCTGAGCATCAGAAGGTATTGGACAATATTGTGCGCTCAAACTATTACGTACTATCTGTAACAACAGTGCCTTCGGCCTTCAAGGGCACTGTTAACCTTACAAAAGGGCTTAAGCACTGCAAAACGGCTCTGGGGTTACACCCACAACTAGCTCATTTGAGAAAAAATGAACTACCAATTTTCGACCAACTTGTAACGGAAACTAAATACATAGGAGAAATTGGACTAGATGGCTCAAAAGGCTGGAGAGAGCATTTTGATGATCAATTACTGGTTTTTAATCACATTTTAAAAAAGTGTGAGTCATTCAATGATAAAATCCTGACCATTCATAGCCTAAATGCAGTTGAAGAAACTCTACTTTGTCTCCAAGAGCATCCCAATGCAGGTACGTCAATATTACACTGGTTCTTGGGAACAAAAAAACAGCTGTTAAAAGCGGTTGAGCTAGGTTGTTATTTCTCTATAGGTCCAGCCATGCTGGCCTCTGCACGAGGAAAACGAATCGCATCTTGGGTACCACGACAAAAAGTGCTGTTGGAGACTGACGGACCGTTTGCAAAAGTCTCAGGGCAAGTATTGTTCCCCTCAGATGTTGATAGAGTAATTCAACACTTTTCTGAGGAATGGGAATTGCCATGCTCAGATGTAATTAAACAGTTAAAGAATAATTTACGCATGTTAGTTACCGCTAAATAATGCTCCAAGGTCGAGTTTTATGCCTTTGTGAACATAGGGAGCATAAATCCTAGATCTGGACATTTCATTAAGTAACTTTGCAATACTAAAAGTTATCCGTATTAAGCTAAATTAGCAGAACATCTAACACTGAATTGTCCAGAGGCTTCATAGGTCTGGAGTTTTACTCGTGGCACTTTTCTCAAATAGTGCCACCTAGCTCAGAACTGCACCAAAATTGTTTAGTTCAAAAATCTTGACTCGATACTGCTGTAATTAATTGACCTACTTTAGCTAATGGTTAAATATGTACCTAGTTTACTATGGTGTGTTAGGTAGAAGTTGTCTGGCCAATAACTGTTATGTCTATCCACTTATTTTAAGGGGTTTATTATGGGTCGAGCAAAAGAAGAAATGATGCTTCGCGATGAATTGCAGCCAATGTACGACTGGATAGAGGACAACTATGGTAACGATGCAGGCGAGGAAGGTTCAGATGAGTGGGAGGAAGCTGTAGCTGCATATGAGGACTATGTTGAACATGAGCAACGACAACAAGAATTAGACAGGTATCAACAAGAAGAGCTCGAATGGTTTATCAAAGACCAATCCCAACTTGGTGTTTTTGATAACCAAATACGCAGTATTCTAAATCTCTTGAGTGTATCTACAGATCGTGAAACTCAATTTTCACTACTAGTAATGCTGCATGGTCACACGGTAGCTTCAGTGGAGGCGTATTTAGCTTCAACGTTCATACATAAAGTAACCAACTCAGACAGACTGATTCGTAAGTTAGTTGAAACAGATCCCGTATTTGCAGAAATGACTTTCACAATGAAGGATATCTATAAAAAACATGAAGGTCTTAAGCTTACAGTTGCAGACTATCTGAAAAATTTAATATTTCATCGCTTAGACAAAATAAAACCAATGTATAAATCCGTATTGGATTGTGATTTTGGGAACATATCGTGGCTCTTTTCTGCGGTTAAAATTCGCCATGACTGTGTCCACCGAGCTGGTTGGGACAACAACGGCAACAAGGTCTCTATCACAACAGAGTCAGTTAAAAAGCTAGCCACCAACTCCAGAGAGTTAGTACATCGAATTGAGCATGATTTACAGCAACAGTTTGTTAACGAAATCCTTGGTTTATAGGCATGCTAAACAATTTAAGAGAGGCTTGTAACGCGTGACATTTTTGCTATGCGTTAATTTTAGTGATTAAGGTGATTTCCAGTGGCGCTGGTGCTACGTTACTCCCCCCTTCATTGGGCGTTATGTACATTTAGGTAAGCTATGATAAATCTGCAAGCAAAAGACCAGTGTCCTCAATATGTGTATAAATACTGTACTCAAGAAGTCTACAAAAAACACATATCACATGGCGTGTTCAAACTCGGTTCTCTAGCTGAATACCGGAGAGCTTATGAGTTGGATGGTGCTGGCTTCGGCGACCCAAGAGAGGGTAATCATGCGCTGTTTGTAAAAGGTCCTGTTCAGATCCCAAATCTAAATACCTCAGCTAACGAGCAAGGAGGCGTTATCATCGATAGTTTTGATAATGCGCTTACCCTGAGTTTTTCTTCCGAGTATAACGAAGATGCCCATTTTAAGTGGTTTCAGCGCAAGGGTTGTGGATATGATCTTTGTATTAAATATCGAGCTGAGGAGCTGTTTTTAGAAATAGCAGATAGATTGCGGTTTCGAATACCATGGCAGCGAGAGTTCTTCATTGGAAATCCAATCTACAATAATGGGAATGTAGACCTAAGAAGGGATTCGTATCATCCTTGCCACAAATATTTTTTCAAAAGCAAAGAGTTAGCTTGGGAGAAAGAGTATAGGCTTGTATGCAGAACCCCATACCTTAAATGTCATCAGTCAAAATCAGTATTTCCAATAGCGTTGAAAACGAGAGACATGATTGAGGACGTCATACACCTTCAAGCACGTACATAACTAAAGGAGTAAAAACAGTGAGTTTCCCATCAATTGAGAACTGGAAATGGTGGCACAATTTAACTGCGATGGGATTAATTGGGTTGCTTGTTATTTTTCCTATATTAAAGCATCCATCTTGGGTATCAGCATCAGTAGCTTGTCTTCTTTTTAGTATTGCAGGGAATACATCAACTGAACGAGTGAGGGATCCTGAAACTTGGAAACGTCATACCAAGTGGAAACACACGAAAATTGGATGGCTGTTCGTGATTTTAGGTTTTATTGCAATGCTATCGACTGTTTTTCTTGTGGTTCCTTATGAAACTGCTCTGTACCAGCAGACATTTCACTAAGCGACTTTACGATACTCAAAGTTATCCGCATTTTTCTAATTTAAGCTATTGCTCTAAGAAGGTTTTGTCCAAAACCTTCACAGGCTGAATTTTACTCGTGGTACGTTCTATCTCAGAAATACCCCAAAATCAGTTGGAATAAATACGCTACAAATTTTAGGGGCGTGCGTTTTCTCTATCAAACCTAATCCGAATCAAGGGAAAAGATCATCATCATTCTTGGCTCTAGGCGGTACGGGCTTTCGATTGAGCGTGAGTATAATTGGCGTTATGATTGGTTGCATATAAGTACGGAAAAATCCGTCTATTAAGCGTTATATTTCAGAGGTCAGAATGGAAAAAGTAGTAACTATCAATGATGTCTTCAGAACATCAAGGGGCCTACCGAAAAACTACGTAACACGCAAGAGTGTAGATGAGAAATTTATTAACGCATTGTCACTAGATTCTCATATTGTTGTGCATGGTAGCTCGAAGCAAGGAAAAACATCTTTACGAAAATGGAACCTTCAAGATGATGATTTTATCGTTCTAACCTGCTCTAACAATTGGAAGCTTGAAGACCTTCATATATCAATCTTAAAAGAAGCAGGTTATCTTGTATCAGTTTCAGAGAGCAAAACCCATAAAGGGACAAGTAAAATTTCTGTAGGGTTCGATATACCATTTCTCGCTGGACCCAAAGCAAATTGTGATGTAAGCAAGGAAAAAGCAAGGCAGGTAAATAAGAAAAACCTAGAATTAGATCCATCGGATGTAAATGATATCATTCGAGCTCTACATGAAATTAATTTTACAAAGTTCATTGTAATTGAAGATTTTCACTACTTACCTGAATCAACCCAAATTGACTTTTCAGTTGCGTTGAAAGCTTTCCATGAAAGTTCAGACATTTGTTTTATTATAGTTGGAGTGTGGTTAGAGGTTGACCGACTTACTGTACACAATGGCGACCTAACTGGTCGTGTTATATCTATTAATGCTGACCTCTGGTCTGGAGAAGATTTTGACATGCTGTTTTTTAACAGTGAATCACTGTTAAATATCTCATTTTCGGATGATTTTAAAGAAGAAGTTAAGCAAAATAGTAATGGGAGTATCTTTTTGGTTCAGCAATTATGTTTGCTGGCTTGTGAGAGTCAAGATGTCAATCAGACGCAACCTGAAACGGTAATTGTCGGAGAGCATTTTAAGGTAGCAGAAAACATAAAAGATATCTTAGGTAGCCATAATGCACGTTACTACAAGTTTTTAACGGAGTTTAGTGCTGGTTTCGATCAAACTGAGTTGGACCTATATAAGTGGATTTTATACGCCATCATTGATACGGAATTAACTCATTTGGAAAAAGGGCTTACAGTAGCTGCTGCGCGGCGTTGTATTGCTCGCAAACATCCCAAAAGCTCAGCTGTTACTCAAAGAAAGCTAACTCAGTTTTTGCGTAGAGCTGTAGACCTCCAACTACGTCATTCAATTAAACCAATAGTAATTGAATATGATGCAAATACAATGCGAATAAAAATCGTAGATCGTTCATTCTTACTATGGCGAGAGTATCAGGATAAAGAAGAGCTTTATGATTATGCTGACTTAACAGATGATCTACACTCTCCATTGCTTGAAATATAACAAGGATTAAGCGCTGTGTAGCCAGCGTTAAATCCCGAGTGTTGAACAAGCCCGAGCCTCTATATTAGTAAATTGTGTAATCGACTTTAGAAGGGGGCGTATCTGAGTGTTTTTCTTCAGGCGAGCGGAGTCATAGAAAGGCATGTCTATAACGTTGATGAGCTGTATGATTACCCCTAGGCACAACGGATACAGCTCGTTGTTTAGCTAATTGCCTCCCCAAACATTCTTAGCCCGTACTACTAACTAAATTGATTGGTAATTTATAAAAGTTCGATATGGTTAACACAGTAGGCTAAAGCATATTGGCGCTGAAAGCACAATCGATAGTCGCATCTGTGCCACTTACGAAATCACTGACTACGTAAAAGCAGAGGCTTGTCTGACAACAAGCTATCCATTGACTAGCAAGCCCCAAAGATGAGGTAATTTTAACATCAACTACAACCAAGAAGGAACCGAGCATGAAGAAATTATCTAAATCTCTGAAAAACTTGGTGCAGTTGCTGGCTTATCTTTAGCGTTATAGGGGGTTCTGAACTACAGGTTCAGACCAAGCGCTTTAGTCTTCATCTATCAAAATAAAAACCTTGTTAGCTTTCCATAATTCAATGCCTTTCGTCGTTTTTGAGCATTGCGGAATTACTTGCCAAATAAGATTAATTCCGCGTTTTCTGGATTATCTATTTCAACTATATTTAAGCGTTTGAAGATCCTATTTTTAATTAAGTTTCCTATACTTGAAGTAGTTCATTGATTACTAGTTCAACAGTGGCTATCGAGTTAGGCATCAATCCCCTCACGTTCTATAGCACAGCAAAAATCTTCCCAATCCTCAATGTAAATGTAGATGGCATGGCAAACAGTTTTACCAACCATGTATTTATTTAATGCTTGCAATAACTCAACAGGTAATGAACTGGGGTCAACAACTGGATATGGTATTCCCTCGAGTCTGAATGCCTTTAGTTTTGGTATATTTTTCATTTTTTAAGCCTCAGATTGTTTTTCAATGAGTTTCATGGCGAACCGAATCGTAGAAATTTCTTTAAGTGTATATCGTTGTTCAGTTTCGAGCTAACTGATAGACCAATCTCTCTTTCGTCCAGAGGCGTACCAGCACAATTATCGCTGGCGCGTTTGTGTCCAAATGCGTGTTACAGCTGCAATGAGGTCGAAGCTTGGTGATGTCGCTTATCGTATGTTAAGGGGAATTTCATCATTTCTAATACTATATGTTGTGTATTACGCATCACTCTTTTTGAATCTGTTGTCCATCATTGTCCACGCGTAGACAATCACTGACTCACTCACGAGTGAAGGTGCTACAGAACAGAGCATTTACCAAGGTGTTTGTGTGCTAGTTCAAAACCACAGAAAAGCGCAATGGCTTGGGGCAAAGCTAACAGCTCTTTATAAGATCTAGAGCTATGGTCGATTTGTACAATGGTGCTGAGTAACTTTGGCTGATGTTATTGAGTTGTTTAGGGTTATCGAACACAAAAGCTGCTCAACTCAACTTTTTCGAAATGGGTTATGCGAATAGCTATAAAACATCAGACTATTCACATATTTTGAATAATATTTCAATGATGGTTTAGGGTTATGCTTCATAATCAACATACGAACTAATGATCATGATATAGTTAAAAAACACACACCATTGCACCAGTGGTGTGATGGTATGTTGATGATTTTTAGGTTATGGAACTTCAGGGAGCTCTTTTTAAAGCAGTTGTTAAAGGTTTTCTCACTCACTCATTCACTCACTGACTAAAAAATTAACCTAATATAAAGGTTCGAATCCTTCAGGGCGTACCACTATTTAAAGAAACCCGATAACTCTCTGAGTTGTCGGGTTTTTTGCTTTTCTACCATACTAAAAGTACTTCTCTTAAAGCGCTACTCATTTTCTCTCGTTATTCATTTCATTCGGCTCATGTAATAGAAAGTTAAAATTGTTCGTTTTTTGGGGTTTACATCATTTGGTAATAAAGCCACTATGAATTCACGAAGAATAGACAAGTAAAGCTATTAGCTGGTTGGTTTAGGAATCAAACCTTCTGATTGATGGCTGATTTAGAGGAAGTAATGGCAGGAAACAGTATCGGACAACATTTCCGCGTGACTACGTTCGGAGAAAGTCACGGTATCGCACTAGGATGTATCGTAGATGGGTGCCCACCAGGATTAGAAATTACCGAAGCAGACCTTCAAAGAGATTTGGATCGTCGTCGCCCAGGTACTTCTCGTTATACAACGGCTCGCCGTGAAGCGGATGAAGTGAAAATCTTATCAGGTGTATTTGAAGGCCAAACTACGGGTACTTCTATTGGTCTATTGATTGAAAATACAGACCAACGCTCTAAAGACTATTCCGAAATTAAAGACAAGTTCCGCCCTGGCCACGCTGATTATACCTACCATCAAAAGTACGGTGTGCGTGATTACCGAGGTGGCGGTCGCTCTTCTGCTCGTGAAACTGCAATGCGTGTCGCGGCAGGTGCGATTGCGAAGAAATACCTTAAGCAAGAATTTGGTGTTGAAATCCAAGCTTATCTTTCTCAAATGGGTGATATCTCAATTGATAAAGTGGATTGGAACGAGATCGAAAACAACGCTTTCTTCTGCCCTGATGCCGACAAAGTGCCTGAATTTGACCAACTGATTCGTGACTTGCTAAAAGAAGGCAACTCTATCGGTGCGAAGATTCAAGTGGTTGCGACTAAAGTGCCTGTAGGCCTTGGTGAGCCAATCTTTGATCGTCTAGATGCAGACATCGCGCACGCTCTAATGAGCATCAATGCGGTGAAAGGTGTTGAGATTGGTGATGGCTTCGATGTCGTTAATCAACGCGGTAGTGAACATCGTGATCCATTAACTCCAGAAGGCTTCAGTAGCAACCACGCTGGCGGTATCTTAGGCGGTATTTCTACTGGCCAAGATATTGTGGCAAGTATTGCGCTTAAACCAACATCAAGCATTACTGTTCCTGGTGACACGATCACTAAAGACGGTGAAGCAACGCAGTTAATCACTAAAGGTCGTCACGATCCATGTGTTGGTATTCGTGCAGTGCCTATCGCAGAAGCGATGTTAGCGATTGTATTGCTTGATCACTTGCTACGTCATCGTGGTCAAAACTTTGGTGTGACAACAGAAACGCCAAAAATCTAGTTCTGCTTCGTTTTATTCAAAACAGAATTGAAACTGATTTGATAGAAACAAAAAAGGGTTGCTTCGTAATGAAGCAACCCTTTTTATATTCTGCGTTATTGAGAATATCTAATGCACAGAGCTTTCCGGATCAAGCTGGAACGAAGGCAAGCGCCATTTGAATCTTACGGCAGCCATACGCAGCAAGTAGCCAACCACAAGCGTAACAATCGTTGCTGTTACGTCGTTTATGCCAAGCTCAAGCAAACCTAGGTATAAACCTGAAGCGACAAGGGCGACAGATGCATACAACTCTTCATGTAAAACCAGTGGCGTTTGACGGCAGATAAGATCGCGCAACAGGCCACCAAATACGCCAGTAACCAATGCAGACACCATACAAATCATTGGGTGCAGACCCATGGTCATCGCCACTTTAGTACCAATGATACTGAATACGATAAGCCCCAGCGCATCCAAACGAATGAATAACCCTTTTAGCTTGATTACCCATTTAGCGAGTCCGGTCGTGATGACACCTGCGATACAGGTGATCGCCAGATATTGTGGATTTTCAACCCAACCTAAAGGGTAATGGCCAAGTAAGATATCTCGTACTGTACCGCCGCCAATTGCCGTTGCACTCGCAACCAACATTACACCAAACCAATCCATTTTTTGTTTGCCAGCGCTGAGAGCGCCGGTCATGGCTTCTGCCGTGATGCCAATGATATACAAAACACTTAGTAGCATTGCTGTAGCTCTATTATTTAGGTCTATAAATTGGAGAGTTATAGGCCTTGGGGATATAAAAATGAAGCGCGAGTGTAGTAGTAAAAATGGCCTTTGACGAATGAATATTTGTACCGTGAATCGAGGTTTCAGATTAGCTGAACTAATCAATTGGAGTAACTTGAGGTTATCTATCGTAGAGATAGGTGGCTTTGTGCTGGTGGAGAGCACTGGCGTCGTTAACATTACGCCTGATAGGGGCTTTACCAAGCCGATAAAACAAAGCAAAATACGCGTGTTTATTTCATTTCAAGCAAGCTTTATGACGCACCAATATTCCGACATTATCGATATTTTTAATCAGACTTTTTATGGCAGCTTTAATACTAAATTAGAGTTAGGCGCAGATGAGCCTATTTACTTGCCTGCCGATGATGATATCCCACACCACAGAATTGTCTTCGCACGTGGCTTTTACGCTTCTGCGCTACACGAAATAGCGCACTGGTGTGTTGCTGGCCCTGAGCGTCGTTTATTGGAAGATTTTGGCTATTGGTATGAGCCAGATGGTCGCACTGAGTCGGTTCAAGCTGAGTTTGAAAAAGTAGAAATTCGCCCACAAGCGTATGAATGGATCATTGCGACGAGCGCAGGCTTTCCTTTTAATGTCAGCTGTGACAATCTACACGGCGATTTTGAGCCAGATCGTTTGGCCTTTATGAATAAAGTACACAGCGAAGTCATGGGTATCTTTGAAGTTGGCCTTCCGCCTCGCGTAAAAATGCTCTCTGAAGCATTGCGCAGCTTCTACGATGTAGAACCTTTATGTGCTAGCCAATTTATTGTGAAATAAGAGAATATTATGATTATCGAATTTGAAGAAAAACTACTTGAAGTAATTGATGCTCGCATTGAAAACGCATCAGATGATGAACTGTTTGCTGGTGGTTACTTACGTGGTCATATTTCTCTTTCAGTGGCTTCATGTGAAGAAGACGGCATTGAAGACTTAGCAGAAGTGAAATTGCGTATTGAGAAGAGCCTAGAAGACGCACGTTCTGAATTGACGCCAGCCGATCGTACGATCGTTAATGACCTTTGGGTTGAGCTGCAAAACCAAGCTTAACTTTAGTCGTTTAGCATTATTCGTCTAGCGCTAGTCGCTCACAACTCTCCCCCTCATTTTTGAGCGAACCTATAATTTGAGACTCATTCGAAATTTTTGAATGAGTCCGTTCATTTCTTGTGATGGTTCCATTTTCTGACTACGTTATTCTAATCCCACTTAACAGAATCACAGAAAAGGTCACATCATGAAAGTTATCGCATTCGGCGCAAGCACCAGCTCTACCTCTATCAACAAAACTCTAGCAACTTACGCAGCTAACTTGATTGAAGGTGCTGAAGTCAAAGTTCTAAACATCAACGATTACAATGTTCCTATGTTCAGTGAAGACACTGAAAAAGAGATTGGCCAAGCGGAAGGCGCTCAAGCTTTTTTGCGTGACCTAGCAGAAGCGGACGCATTTGTTATCTCTTTCGCTGAGCACAACGGCCACTATCCTGCGGCGTACAAAAACCTATTTGATTGGGCGACACGTATTGAACGCTCAGTGTTTGGTGAGAAGCCTGCGGTTTACCTAGCGACATCACCAGGCCCAGGTGGCGCACAAACAGTACTTGGCGCAGCGACAGGTTCGGCTCCTTACTTTGGTGGTAACGTTAAGGCATCACTTTCAGTACCTAGCTTCTACGATAACTTTGATTTTGAGTCGGGTTCAATCAGCAACGAAGAGATTGCCGCTCAAATTAAAGACGCGATTGCTAAGCTGTAGAAAGCGGAAAGTAAAGTTACGAGTCGCTGAAAAGCAATAAACAGCGACGTAAACAAGATTAGAAAAACAAAGCCCGAGCATTGAGAGATGCTCGGGCTTTTTTGTGGGTCGTACTAGGTCATGTTGGCCTTTCGCTGCAAAAATTAGCTCGTAAGATCAACACGGCCGAATACTTATTTGAATATTTAGACCTAGTTTAGAATCGACTATTCCGCACTGGCTTGTTTCGTTGAAACCCAACCTTCTGTTAACGCTTTGCCTTTACGTAATCTTCTAATCCACATTCGACTTGGATGAATGGCTTCGAGCACATCAACCGGAAGAGGTAGAGGATCGCCACAAATTTGTGAGGCTAAAACTTCAGCTAAAAGAGGGGTCGAGCTCAAACCACGCGAACCTAAACCGATAAAGCAGAACAAGTTCGGATAGCTGGTAACAGGTTCGATACTGTCGATAGCATCACGCTGCGGATTAAAGTTGTGCAGATTCTGATATTGCTCTTTGATGGATTCAAAATCACCAACATTACCGACGAATGGTAGGTGATCACGGCTTACGCTACGGATGCCTTGGCGCGCTAAGTTGCCACTGGTATCGACATCTTTGGTCCACGCTTGATCAGGCAACGAGCCGTGTAAGCGCTCGCCATTATGTTGTTGAACCTCAATATCAAACTCTTGATCAATATTGGTTTTGTCGTAGTTCGCACCAATACAGTGGTGACCATTATTTGGATTCTGTGGCGTTAAGTAACCATCAAAACACAATACCGTGTTTAGCTGGCTGAGGTTTTCTGTAGTCGGGATATGACTCACTTGCCCTTTAACGGGTGTGAGAGGTACGGGGCGAGTTTGTTCAAATTGGGTGAACTTGTGTCCATTCGCCACAACCACTTGATCGTGCTTGGTTTGAATTTCACCTTGAGGTGTCTCAATCGTCAGCAACCATTGTTGCTCTGCTTCTAACCACACAAGTTGTGTTACTTGGTGCTGATAGTGTGTGCTCACTTGGTTGGTCTCTTCTAACTTACCAATCAAACCTTGAGTAAGCTGAAGAGGGCTTAACCAACCACCCAGTGGGAAGTAAACACTTTCTTTATCAACCGGTAAGCCAATCTTTTCGTTCGCTTGTTCGGGTGTTAAGCGCTGAATTAAGTCTGTGTGGAAATTGCCTTCCAACATACGGTTGAGCTTTTTGGTTGAACCTTCATCCCACATCAAGATATTCACGCCACACCAGTTGTGATCGAAGTTTACTGATTGTGCTGCTTGATTAATAAATTGGCGGGCAAACAATAAGCCCGGACCAAATATTCTTGATACATTCGATGTCGCTTCGCTGAGCAGCGGATAAATGGCACCTTGATTGTTGCCAGAGGCATTTCCAGCGGCTTGTTGGTGTTCACAATAAAGGGTGATGTTTTTACCACGTCGGCTTAACGTTTTTGCAAGCGCAGCGCTGGCAACACCACCACCGATAATGGCGATATCTTGTGAATCACTGTGTTGAGCTAGGCCATACCAAGGTTTGATGTTGGTGTGAGCGTGCTTCTCATCAAGGCGGCCGGCAATCATTTCCCGTTTAGTACCAAAGCCTTTAACTTTTTTCATTGCAAAGCCGGCTTCGATTAAACCGCGTCGTACAAAACCGGCAGCGGTAAACGTTGCACAGCTGCAATCTTGTTTTGCCAGTTTGGCCATGCCGTTGAATAGGTTTTGATTCCACATTTCAGGGTTCTTACTTGGCGCAAAGCCATCTAAGAACCAAGCGTCAACCAAACCTTCCTGCGGGGTCGGCACGTTTGGCATACAATCTTTAATATCACCAAACCATAAATCGAGTGTGATCGCGCCATCGCCCAACACAATGCGGTGACATTCCGGCAGAGCAATCGGATAGTGTTCTTGGAGTTGTGTCGCATACTGGGCTAATTCAGGCCAAGATTGGTGCGCTTTGATCAGATCATCTTTATTTAAAGGATATTTTTCAAAACTGATGAAATGTAACTCTTTGGTCATAGCTTGTGGGTTATCTTTAAGAAAAGCATCGAACCATTGCCAGACTGCGAGAAAGTTTAAACCTGTACCAAAACCGGTTTCAGCAATCACAAAACGGCGTTGTTGATGTTCAACCCAACGCTCTGGAAGGTGGTTTTGTTTTAAAAAGACGTAGCGAGTTTCTTCTAAACCGTTAACATTAGAGAAGTAAACGTCGTCAAATTGGTCTGAAACTGGCGTGCCAGACTCATTCCATTCCAGTTCTGCATTAGTAATTGAAGTCATAAAATCTATCATTTTGTGATTTGAAGCGATATGTTGGTAGGGATTGTACGAATTTCTAGGAAAGCTGACCACTTTTGTTAGGCTTCTTAGTTATCATCTAGCTGAATTTAGAATTATAGGAATGTCACATGAAACGAGTCGTAATCACCGGTATGGGTATTGTTTCAAGTATCGGTAACAACGTCGAAGAAGTTTTAGCATCACTGAAAGAGGGTAAATCAGGTA
Source organism: Vibrio lentus (assembly GCF_030409755.1). NCBI lineage: Bacteria > Pseudomonadati > Pseudomonadota > Gammaproteobacteria > Vibrionales > Vibrionaceae > Vibrio > Vibrio lentus. The sequence continues at coordinate 2,081,013 of NZ_JAUFQE010000002.1, read as the reverse complement.
TTACCGCTTCAGAGCAGTTCAAGGAAAATGGCTTGCGCTCTCAAGTTTGGGGTAACCTGAAAATGAACCCTGCTGACCATATCGATCGCAAAAAAATGCGCTTTATGGGTGATGCAGCGGCATTCGCTTATCTTTCAATGGAGCAAGCAATTGCTGACTCTGGTTTAACTGAAGATCAAGTATCTAATGACCGCACAGGTATCGTTGCGGGTTCAGGTGGTGCTTCATCTCTAAACCAAGTTAACGCTGTAGACATCATCCGTGAAAAAGGCGTTAAGCGCGTTGGTCCATACATGGTTCCACGTACAATGGCTTCTACGGTTTCTGCTTGTCTTGCTACACCATTCAAAATCCGTGGCGTGAACTACTCTATGAGTTCTGCATGTGCGACATCTGCACACTGTATTGGTCACGCAATGGAGCTTATCCAACTGGGTAAACAAGACGTTGTATTCGCTGGTGGCGGTGAAGAACTGGATTGGTCTCTGACTATGATGTTCGACGCAATGGGCGCACTTTCTACTAAGTACAACGACACGCCAGAATTGGCTTCTCGTACCTACGATGCAGACCGTGACGGTTTCGTTATCTCTGGTGGCGGCGGCATGCTAGTTATCGAAGAACTTGAGCACGCGGTTGCTCGTGGCGCAAAAATTTACGGTGAGATCGTGGGTTACGGCGCAACTTCAGATGGCTACGACATGGTTGCTCCTTCTGGTGAAGGCGCGGTTCGTTGTATGAAGATGGCAATGCAAAACGTTGATGGCGTTGACTACGTGAACACTCACGGTACTTCAACTCCTGTTGGTGACGTTAAAGAACTTGGTGCAATCCAAGAAGTCTTTGGCGGCAACAGCCCAGCAATCTCAGCAACTAAAGCGATGACAGGTCACGCTCTAGGTGCAGCTGGTGTACACGAAGCAATTTACTCAACACTAATGCTTGATAACGGTTTTATCGCACCAAGCATTAACGTTGCAAACCTAGACGAAGCAGGCGCAGGCCTAGACATCGTAACGGAAGCTCGTGAACAAGAGTTAACAACGGTTATGTCTAACAGCTTTGGTTTCGGCGGTACGAACGCAACGCTAGTAATCAAAAAATACCAAGGCTAATTGAAGCCAAGGTTAAATTAATAAAAGGTTAATCGTTAATGGGTGACGTGAGTGCCGATTCAACACGCACAGGTCACCCAGTAATCATGACCATCAGAACATAGCTTTTTAAATCAAGATTTAAAAGTTGAAAGGTTTCCAGAGCTTGATCAGTGCTGACTTTGGTTAGTACTGGTTGAACAGACGCAAGACTCTGTCTCCTGGAGAGCGAGATAGGATCCTTTTGTTCTGGATGTTTGCCCGATTGTTTATTCAATCGGGCATTTTTCGTTTTAGTCTTCTGAATTTTTCTTTTTGATTTTAGGTATTGGCTCTTATTTCTGTTCTTGTTTGTGCAGACTAGGCGATTCAGCCCTTTATTTATAATGTATTCCAATTGCGACTCGACACGGTGTGTGGAATTTTGCACAATCATTTCAATTCACATTTAAGGTCGACAGACCCCAACAAAAGTACCTTCCCAATGAAAATCTTAATCGATGAAAATATGCCTTATGCTGAAGCGCTTTTTAGCCAGCTAGGTGAAGTGACAATGAAGTCCGGTCGAACGCTAACCGCTGACGATCTTGTTGACGTAGATGCCCTGATGATTCGTTCGGTGACTAAGGTCAATGAAGCGCTGATCAGCAAAGCGAACAAGCTTAAGTTTGTTGGAACCGCGACAGCAGGTATGGATCACGTTGACCAAGAATTGATGAAAGAGCGTGGCATTTTCTTTACTGCGGCTCCTGGCTGTAACAAGGTGGGTGTGGCTGAGTATGCGTTCAGCGCGATGATGGTGTTGGCTCAGCAACAAGGTTTTTCTGTATTCGAAAAAACGGTCGGTATTATCGGCTGTGGCCAAGTGGGTAGCTATTTAGCGAAGTGCCTTGAAGGTATTGGCATTAAAGTATTGCTGAACGATCCTCTAAAACAACAAGAGGGTGATACTCGCGAGTTTACGGAATTAGAGACGCTGCTTGAGCAATCCGACGTGATCACTTTACATACGCCAATCACTAAGACGGGTGAGTTCCCAACGCATCACTTGATTAATGAGCAAGTACTGGAAAATTTACGTCTTGATCAAATTCTGATTAATGCGGCTCGCGGGCCAGTCGTTGATAACCAAGCATTAAAAGCTCGCTTGCAAAAAGCCGACGGGTTTACTGCGGTTCTGGATGTATTTGAGTTTGAACCTGAAGTCGATTTCGAGCTGCTTCCACTGCTTGCTTTTGCAACACCTCACGTAGCGGGCTACGGTTTAGAGGGCAAAGCGCGCGGTACTACGATGATCTTCAACAGTTATTGTGAGTTTTTAGGTACTGAACAGCGTGCTTATGCAAGCGATCTTCTGCCGACAGCGCCAGTGCCTCAAATGAAATTAGATAGAGCTTGGGATGAAGCAACACTGCACAATTTGACTCAGTTGATCTATGATGTGCGCAAAGACGACGCCTTATTCCGTCGCAATATCTCTACGCCGGGTTCTTTTGACAAGATGCGTAAAGAATATTGGGACCGTAGAGAGTACAGTGCAGTCGAGTTAACGGGCGACGAATCTTGTAATTTAACGCCGTTATCTAAACTCGGTTTTATGGTAAAGCCAACTTTATAAAAGAGAGAAACAATGAGCCAAGAATTTAATATTGCTATTTTAGGTGCGACTGGTGCGGTTGGTGAAACCATTCTTGAAGTACTTAAAGAGCGTAAATTCCCTGTCGGTGAAATGCACTTACTAGCAAGTGAACGTAGTGAAGGCAAAACTTCCCGTTTTAACGGCAAAACAATACAAGTACAAAACGTAGAAGACTTCGATTGGTCTCAAGTACATATTGCGTTTTTCTCTGCAGGTAGCGAGCTTTCAGAACGTTGGGCTCCAATCGCCGCTGACGAAGGTGTGGTTGTTATCGATAACACATCACGTTTCCGTTACGAATACGATGTTCCTCTGGTTGTGCCAGAAGTGAACCCTGAAGCGATTGCTGAGTTCCGTAACCGCAACATCATCGCGAACCCTAACTGTTCTACTATTCAGATGGTAGTAGCACTTAAACCAATTCACGATGAAGTGGGCCTTGAGCGTATTAACGTTTCAACTTACCAATCTGTGTCTGGTGCAGGTAAGCCGGGTATCGATGAGCTAGCAGGTCAAACGGCTAAGCTTCTTAACGGCATGCCAGCTGACAAGTCAGCATTCTCACAGCAGATCGCGTTCAACTGTATTCCTCAAATCGATGAATTTACAGAGAACGGCTACACACGTGAAGAAATGAAGATGGTTTGGGAAACTCAAAAGATCTTTGCTGACTCTTCAATCACGGTGAACCCAACTTGTGTTCGTGTTCCTGTGTTCTATGGTCACGCTGAATCTCTACACATTGAAACTCGCGCGCCAATCGGTGCTGAGCAAGTTATTCAGCTTCTAGAGAACACAGAAGGCGTTGAAGTTTTCCAAGCTTTAGACTTCCCAACTCAGGTTCGTGATGCTGGTGGTAAAGACCACGTAATGGTTGGTCGTATTCGTAACGACATCAGCCATCACAGCGGTGTGAACATGTGGGTAGTCGCTGATAACGTTCGTAAAGGCGCAGCAACGAACGCAGTTCAAATCGCAGAATTGCTTATTCGCGATTACTTCTAAGCTTCATTGCTTTGATTATCAAGCCTCACTCTTTAGTGGGGCTTTTTTAATCGATTGAAAATATTGTTAGTCAAATTGTGTGAAATTGCTGCGAATATTGTTGCTGCAACACATTTTTTGTTTTCATCTCTATAGTTTTACGTCATTTATCCGATATATTTAATAGATCATCACTTTTCCGAATTTAAGCACCTAGCTGAGCCTTTTATGTTTCAAATTTTCAAGCCGTGGTTAATACCTTTTGCCTTTATCATTGCGACTCAGATTTCCGTTGTTCGTGCAGATTCCATTCGAGTTGTAGGGCCTGATGGTCAGATACAATCAGCGCCTACGTTTTCAGAACCTCTTCAAAGAGCGCAATCGAATAGCGCTGAGCCTTCTCGTTTCTATGGCCCAACTCGTGGCTCAGAAACGCTATGGTCTATCGCGTCAAAGTTACGCCCTGATAGCTCCGTTTCAGTCCAACAAACCTTGTTGGCAATTTATCGTTTAAACCCACAAGCGTTTGAAAACCAGAATATCCATAGCCTGCTACCTGCCAGCAACTTACGTGTGCCTTCTTTAGAACAAACTCGCGCAAGCTCAACGCAGCAAGCTATCAACATCATGAACTCACATCTTGCTAAGCTTGATGCTCCTGCAAGTAAGCCTGTCGCTTCAAAACCAAAAGCGTCGAGTTCTGATGCAAAAAATGTTGTTCCTGCTAAGCAAGTAAGCACTACTGAAACCGCTAAAAAGCCATTGTCTCCAACTCAATCATCTCTATCTCAGTCGGCTCCAACCCAAGAGATGAACAAGCTAGAGAAGCAGCTAGAGCTTTCTGAAACTGAGCTGCTATCTCTAGAAGAGAAAAACCACCAACTTCGTTTGATGCTATCGAATGTTCAGTCGGAAGTAGATGGATTAAAAACCGAACTCAGTGATGAAGATCGCATACGTAGCGAAGTTGAAAAGTTACTCGCGGAAGAGAAAAGAAAGAATGCTGAAATCGAAAAAATGGCGCCAAGTGCCATGGATCAGCTGTTATCTAATGGTTGGCTAGTTGCCGCACTTGCGATTATTCCCGGCTTGTTACTTGGTTTGATCATTGTGATGCTGTTAGGTCGTCGTTCTAAAAATGATGATCCGCAACAAACGACTCAAGAACAGCCTATTCAGCCTCAACCGAGCAGTGTCGCGCCAATCACCTTAGGTGATGAAATGGACGATCTTGATAATGAACTGTCTCTCGATGATGAACTGTTTGGTACCGAAGATGACGCGAATAAGTTGTTCGACGACCAAGCATTGGCAGAAGAAGACGATGTCTTTGCAGGCTTAGATGAATCGGATCTTGATTTCAACTTAGACGGTGAAGATGATGACCCATTTGCGAGCATCGGAGAAAACGGCGACTTAGACACAAACTTTGATGATCTTGATTTAGACAGCAGCAATGGCATCAGCGTTAATGGCGAAGATAAAGCACTTGGCCTTGAAGAGATGGAGCGTGCATTAGACGAAACGGTTGAAAGCGCGCTGGATTCCGATGAAGGCGATTTCGATCTTTCTGATGATAATCCAATGTCTGCCGATGATATTGAAGCGTTACTCGCTCAAGAATCAGCAACAGAAGACTTAGGTTCGAATGAATTAGACCAATCATTATTGGATGATTTGTTCGCGCTTGATGACGAAGATGATGACAGCTTTGATATTGATGCCTTGATATCTGAAGAACAAAACGATGCGACTCCAGCCATCGGCACGTCAGCGACGGATGACTTCGACATTGATGCGCTTATCTCAGAACAGCAGAGCGATGCTGTCCCTGCTGATTTGAGCAACGACGAATTTGATATCGATGCTCTTATCTCGGAACAGCAAGCCCCTCAACCTTCAGCTCCTAGCGTAGAAGATGATATTGACGATATCTTTGCTCAAGTTGCGGCTCAAAATGAACAAGGTAATGACCCGTTTAACCTTGATAACGATGATGAGATTGGCTCAAGCCTGAATAGCGGCTTAGCGTCTGATGATGACATCGAAAATATTTTGGCTCAGTTTGATCAGCCACTAGAAAACGAAGATGAATCCGCTCTATCTGAGCAACCTCAGAGCGCGCCAGCTTCAGAACAACCATCACTTGATATTCCTAATCTTGATCTGCTTGATGAGCAACTTGAAGGGGACGACGTTGATTTAAGCAATTCTACCGATCTGCTTGACGAAATGTTGGACAGTGAATCATACCAAGAGTCTGAAGATGAACCGCTTGGTTTCGATACTCTATCTGAACTGGAAGAGCTTTCAGGTTTGTCGACTGATGATGAGTTGAATATCAGCGAAGACAGCACAGAAACCTTGGATGAACTAATCGGGGATTCTGATGATGACTTCGAACTCGACGCTGAGAGTACTGACTTACTAGATGACTTCCTTGATAGTGAATTGTCAGATAATGCGCTTTCAACGGATGAAACCGAGACACAAAAATCGGAATCTTTAGACCCGTTTGATGACTTACTGACAAGCGGTATTGAAGACGAAGTTGAATCTGAAGAACAAGCGTTTGATAAAGAGTTAGACGCTGCCTTAGATTTAGACAAAACCAGCGATGACAATGATTCAGATGCTGAGCTTACTGAGTTAACGCTTGAGCCTTCTGAAGTTGAGCTAGAACAAGCTAACGAAGAGTTGTTAGATTCGGAGCTGACGCAAGACAGTGCTGATGTTAAATCAGAAAAAGATGAAGACTTTAATCGCGATGACTTCATCGATGATCTATTTGGTGTTGCACCTGCAACGGATGCGCTGCTAGACGATTCACTAGAAACAACAGACGAAGCGTTGATTGATGAGTTGATGTCTTCTGATAGCGACGCATTAACATCGGTTGAAGAGCCAGCTTCAAGTTCTGAAGATCTTGTTTTAGAAGATGAATTCGATTCTCCTTCAGAACCGACCCAGTCTTCTGCAGATGAAGCAATTCCATCACCTGAAGCAATGTCACCTGATGACGTCGATGAACTGGATATTGATTCTCTGCTATCTGATAACTCAATGTCTGACGTTGAGATGCCATCAGATGAAGCTCTAGAACCCGCTTCAAGCGTACAAAGTGAAGTTTCGCCATCCTCTTTAAGTGATATTTCCGAAGGCGATGAAGAGACGGTTGAAGATTGGTTAGCGGAAGCTATCGATGATGTAGAGTCTCCAGCGAACATTGATTCTGATTTTGACTTCGAACCTAAAATTCAAGGTAGCGATCAACTCGACGATGTTGTTGAATCCTTGCCAGAGCCAGAGCCAGAGCCAGAGCCAGAGCCAGAGCCAGAGCCAGAGCCAGAGCCAGAGCCAGAGCCAGTTCGTGCCGCGCATATGCCTGAAATCATTCCAAATGAATTCGGTGTGCCAGAAGACGATGATTGGCTGATTGAAGAAGACACGGCTAAACAAGAAACATTGGCACAAGCTGATGAAGTAGCGGAAGAGCCTGTGGTTCCTGCTGTTGATTCTCTGTTAGATGCTGAAACCCAATTAGACGCTGAACCGCAAGCTGAAGTGGCAGAACAAGTTGAAGAGGTAGGGCAAGAAGGCGAAGAAGAATTCTCTTTTGATGACTTTGAGCTTCCTGAGTTTAACGAAGAAGACGCCTTGGCAGACGTTGATGCCGAAGTAACACCAGAACCGGTAGCACCTGCTGTTGAGCCTCTTTTAGATGCTGAACCTCAATTAAACGCTGAGCCGCAAGTTGAAGCTGCCTCGCAAGCTGAAGTGGCGGAACAAGTTGAAGAGGTTGAGCAAGAAGACGAAGAAGAATTTTCGTTTGATGACTTTGAGCTTCCTGAGTTTGACGAGGAAGACGCATTAGCTGAGGCTGATACACAAGCTGCGTTAGAGCCAACACCAACGTCTGTAGACGCTCCTGATAGCCTTGAGCCTGAAGTCAGCCCGTTAGCCCCTGAAGCAAGTGCTGTTGCTCCTGAGCTTAAAGCTGAAGAGCCGACAGTGGAATCAGAAGAGTTCTCTTTCGACGATTTCGAGCTCCCAGAGTTTGGTGAAGACGATGCGTTAGCGGAAGTGGTTAGCGAACCCGACGAAGCTCAGTTAGAGCAAGACCTATCTGATGGTACAGAGAAGTTTGAGTTCGATGATCTTGACCTGCCAGAATACGATGAAGAGAGTGCCAAAGCGGACTCTGTTTTAGATGATATTGAACAAAGCAGTGCAGAACCGGTAGCGGAAGACCAAGGCGTAGAGCTGGATGTGCTTGATCTGCCAGAATACGGTGAAGATGAAGCTATCTCTGATGCGTTTGCTGAGAAGCCAACACCATTAACGTCTTTCAGCCCGCAAGGTGAAGAGCAAGACGCGCTGTATGACTTGTTCTCAAACCCGCAAAGCTTCAGTCATGCTGATGATTTCTCGGATACAGACGCTTTCTCGGACGTAGACGATTTATCAGATGCAAAAGAGCCTGAACTGGCGGCTTTCGGACAATCCGATGAGTTACCGGGTTCGGCTTCAGAATTAGCGCCTGCAGAATCAAACTCAGCACCGACTGCGGTGCAAGACGAACCTCTAGAAGGGTTTGATGATTTTGATGAAACAGCGCTGGCTGAGTTGCTTTCAGAAGATGTTCAAGACTCTGTTGACAACATGTTCGATAAACCATTGGATGCAACGTCGATTGATAGCGCAGGGCTTGATATTGATGCGATGCTTGAAGTCGGTGGTGAAGATTGGAAAGGTTTTAACTTAGCACCAGAGCAGCAATCGAGCATGCACAATGATGTGCCTGATGATCAACAAGAGATTTGGGCGTCAGCTGAGCAACAAGCTGAACCTAAAATCAAAGAAGAGAATTGGGCTCAGCAAGACAACCTAACTGAACCGGGTAGCAGTCGTGATAAGCAATACATGACGATTGATGAACTGATGGCTCAAGTGGAACAAGAAGGCGAAGACGCGATTAATCCAGATGACGAAGAGCTAAAACTGGATGTTGGCCTTAACGAGTTCCCAGATGTAATCGGTGACATTGGTAATTATGATGTCGACAGCAATGCAGAAGCCGCAGGCAAGCTTGATTTAGCTAAAATCTATATCGAGATGAGTGACTCACAAGGAGCGATAAAGCTCTTAGAGGAAGCGATAGTCGACGGCAGTGATGATATTCGCCGCGAAGCTAAGAACCTTATCGATACGATCAACGGCCGATAAATTAAACGATACGTAAAGGGTAGCATTAGCTACCCTTTATTTTTTGCAGACCTTTCTTTTAATATTGAAGATTTGACCCCATCCGATTTGGGGTAGAACTGATTTCCGTATATACTTCTCGCCCATTTTCAAAGAGAACAAGAACATGAAAATTGCTTTAGGTATTGAATACAACGGTACCCACTACTTTGGTTGGCAGCGCCAACGAGACGTGAAAAGTGTCCAAGAAGAATTGGAAAAGGCTCTTTCTGTTGTCGCGAATCACCCTGTAGAAGTTATGTGCGCAGGCCGAACGGATGCCGGTGTTCACGGTACGGGACAAGTCGTTCACTTTGAAACTAATGTCGATCGTAAAATGGTGGCATGGACTATGGGCGCTAATGCCAACATGCCGAAAGATATCGCTGTTCGTTGGGCGACAGAAGTGAATGAAGATTTTCATGCTCGCTTTTCTGCTACCGCTCGTCGTTACCGCTACATTATCTTTAACCATGCACTGCGCCCAGGCATTCTTAATTCAGGAGTGAGCCACTATCATGGTCACCTTGATGAGAAAAAAATGCATGAAGCGGGTCAGTACTTGTTAGGCGAGAACGACTTCACTTCATTCAGAGCGACACATTGTCAATCTCGTAGCCCATGGCGAAATATGATTCACTTAAATGTGACTCGTCACGGACACTACATCGTGATTGATATTAAAGCGAATGCGTTTGTTCACCACATGGTGAGGAATATTACTGGCAGCTTAATTGCGGTAGGTAAAGGTGAGCAGAAACCAGAATGGATCCAGTGGCTTTTAGAGGCTAAAGATCGAAAAGTAGCAGGCGCGACCGCAAAAGCGGAAGGTTTGTATTTGGTTGATGTTGATTATCCTGAACATTTTGAGCTACCACGAGAGCCAATTGGTCCTCTATTTTTACCGGATAATTTGAACTAAATGTGAGACTTAGGTTCAAAAATTATTACGGTTTCGTGCGTAAAATAGCGTGAGAAAATAGGTACAACCAGTTTTTTATCTACAGTCGCTGTTTTATGTGCTTTAATTCCCACGCATAATTCCCAAATTTATTTCTTTCGCAATCAAGCGGAGGAATCGAAACAAAAAGGTCTTCCATGAGTTGGCTTGAAAAGATTTTAGAAAAAAGCAACATCGTTACATCTCGTAAAGCGTCTATCCCTGAGGGTGTTTGGACTAAATGTACTTCTTGTGAGCAGGTTCTCTACCATGCTGAACTTGAACGTAACCTAGAAGTATGTCCAAAATGTGATCATCACATGCGCATGAAAGCTCGTCGTCGTCTGGATACATTCCTAGACAAAGGTGAGCGTGTTGAACTAGGTGCTGATCTTGAGCCACAAGACAAACTGAAGTTTAAAGATTCTAAGCGTTACAAAGAACGTATCTCTACTGCTCAGAAAAACAGTGGTGAGACAGATGCATTAGTTGCAATGAAAGGCGAACTGCTTGGTTTACCTATCGTAGCGTGTGCTTTTGAATTCTCATTCATGGGCGGTTCAATGGGTTCTGTTGTTGGTGCTCGTTTTGTGAAAGCGGTAGATGCTGCTATCGAGAACAACTGTGGTTTAGTTTGTTTTTCTGCAAGTGGTGGTGCACGTATGCAAGAGGCGCTTATGTCTCTAATGCAAATGGCAAAAACCAGTGCAGCGCTAGAGCGTTTATCTGCGAAAGGCCTACCGTTTGTTTCAGTCATGACTGATCCAACAATGGGTGGTGTTTCTGCAAGTTTGGCAATGCTTGGTGATATCAACATTGGTGAGCCAAAAGCACTGATCGGTTTCGCTGGACGTCGTGTAATCGAACAAACAGTACGTGAAGACCTTCCTGAAGGTTTCCAGCGTAGTGAGTTCCTACTTGACCACGGTGCTATCGACATGATTGTTGACCGTCGTGAGATGCGTCAGCGCGTTGCAAGCCTTGTTGCTAAAATGACCAATCAGCCTTCGCCATTAGTAGTTTCTGTGAACGATTCACCGAATGAAGCTACTTATGAAGTACCAGAAGCGCCAGAAAAAGGGTAAAGTACCATCTAACAAACCTACTTAATCATGGTTATGAGTTAGATGAGTCAACAACCTATTCCTCAAGCCACATCCTCTTTGGAGATGTGGCTTGATTATTTATCAAACATCCACACAAGCGCTATTGACCTTGGGTTAGACCGAGTTCAGGCCGTCGCCTCTAAGGCAAACCTCACCAAACCTGCTAAACACGTGATCACCGTTGCCGGAACTAATGGCAAAGGCTCAACATGTGCCCTAATGGAAGCAATTCTATTGGACGCTGGTTACTCCGTTGGTGTCTACAGTTCTCCTCACTTAATTCGCTATAACGAACGCGTTCGTATTAACGGCCAAGATCTGTCTGATGAAAAGATGGTTCAATCTTTCGACTTCATTGAGAAAGAGCGTGGTGAAATCAGCCTGAGCTTCTTCGAATACGGTACTTTAGCGGCGTTACGTGCGTTTCAAACCGAAGCGGTTGATGTTGTGTTGTTAGAAGTGGGCCTAGGCGGGCGTTTAGACGCGACGAACATTGTTGAGCATGATGTGTCTGTGATCACCAGTTTGGCTGTCGACCACGTTGATTGGCTAGGTGATGACATTAATGTGATTGGTTTTGAGAAAGCGGGTATCTATCGCAGTGGTAAGCCAGCTATCTGTGGTCAACCTAAGCCGCCAGCAACGGTTGCTGCACATGCCGATGACATTAAGGCTGAGTTTTACCAAGTGGGTATTCAATATACCTACGAAGTTAATGGCGATAGCTGGAATTGGAACAGCGGTGCATTTCGACTGGACGCATTGCCTATTCCTAGCTTACCGCTACCGAACGCGGCAACCGCATTAATGGCGCTAGGGACTTCAGATCTTAGCATTAGCGATGTGAACGTCGTTAACGGTTTGAATAACGCGCAGCTTCCAGGGCGTATGCAACAAATTAGCGACCAGCCCGTAATAGTATTAGATGTGGCGCACAACCCACATTCTGCTGAGTATTTTGCACAACAAGTTACTCAAAAGTATGCCGGAAAAAATTTACACGTTGTAGTCGCCATGCTTCATGACAAAGATATTCCCGCGACATTGGAAGTATTAGCACCAGTTGCAACTCATTGGTACCCAGCTTCACTGCAAGGCCCTCGTGCGGCAACCGCTGCCGAGTTATGTGAGAGCTTGCCTGAAGGCGTAGAGCAGCATACAAACCCTGTAACGGCGTTTGAGGCAGCTTTAGCTTCTGTTAAGGGTGATGATGTTGTGTTGGTGGTTGGTTCTTTCCATACTGTTGGTGAAGTCTTGGAGCATTGGCAGAAAAAAGGAAACTAAATGGCAAGTAAATTCCAAAGCCGATTAGTCGGCACCATCATTTTAGTGGCGATTGGCGTTATCGTATTGCCAGATGTACTTGATGGTAAGAAGCTCCACTATAAAGAGGAGTTTGCAAGCATTCCGATTAAGCCTGAGCTTGATAGTAATGTAGAGGTGTTTGAGGTTCTTGATCCTGTGGAAGATCAGATTGCATTACCGGACTCTCCGGTTGAGCAAGTGATTGAAAGTGGTGATTCAGAAACCCAAACTGCGTCGGCTTCAAATAATAAAGAAGCAGATAAAGTGAAAGTGGTGGTTAAACCGGTACCTGAAAAAAATGAATATCAAGACAGTGCTTGGCTCATTCAATTGATGGCTTTGAAGAATGCTGACAATGCAAAAAGCATGGTTAAGGATTTACAAAAGCGCGGTTATCAAGCCCACACGAAGCAAGAAAAAACTTTTACGCGAGTGATTATTGGTCCCGATGTCTCTAAATCCAAACTTGAGCGACAAATTAAGGAATTAGAAAAAATTACGGGTTCAAAAGGCCAATTGCTCAAATTTAAACCGTTAAATCCATAAGAAAACGTTTGCGTCAGCATTTTTTCTGTTAAAATGCGCGCCAACTTAAGATGAAGAATTCATGAATTGGTTAGATTTTGTCATTTTAGGCGTGATCGGCTTCTCTGCCGTGATCAGTTTAGTTCGTGGTTTCGCTAAAGAAGCGTTGTCATTAGTTATTTGGTTTGGAGCATTTTTTATTGCTAGCCAGTACTACGCTAAATTAGCAATGTACTTCACCAATATCGAAGATGAGATGTTTCGTAACGGAACTGCGATAGCAGCATTGTTTGTTGCAACGTTAGTTGTTGGTGCCTTAGTTAACTATGTCATCGGTCAACTAGTTCAGAAAACAGGCCTGTCGGGTACAGACAGAATCCTCGGTGTCGTTTTTGGCGGTTTACGTGGTGTTCTGATTGTCTCAGCAGTGTTGTTTTTCATGGATGCGTTTACTGCATTCCCAAGTTCTGAGTGGTGGAAGAATTCGCAGTTGGTTCCGGAGTTTAGCCGAATCATTGCGCCGTTCTTTGAGCATTTACAAGCAACATCTAGTTTCTTATCTGGCGCGCTCTAGCGCCAGTTAATGTCGAAAATCGAGGATTAGGACATGTGTGGTATTGTTGGAATCGTGGGTTCAACACCTGTAAACCAGTCTATTTATGACGCTTTAACGGTATTGCAGCATCGTGGCCAAGATGCCGCTGGTATTTGTACCATAGAAAGCAATCGTTTCCGTCTGCGTAAGGCGAACGGTTTAGTTAAAGATGTTTTTGAAGCAAAACACATGCAGCGCCTCCAAGGTAACGTTGGTATTGGTCATGTTCGTTATCCTACAGCGGGAAGTTCGAGTGCTTCTGAAGCGCAACCTTTCTACGTAAACTCTCCTTTTGGCATCACGTTGGCGCACAACGGTAACCTAACGAATGCAAGTGAAGTTCGTGAGAAGTTGTTCGAAAAAGACCGCCGTCATGTCAACACAACGTCTGATTCTGAAGTTCTACTGAACGTATTGGCTCATGAGATCGATACGGTTAAAGGTAATGTGACTTCAGAAGATGTGTTCCGCGCCGTTGCAAACGTGCACCGTACTATTCGTGGTGCTTATGCAGTGACAGCGATGATCATCGGCCACGGCATGATCGCATTCCGTGACCCACATGGTATTCGTCCACTGTGTCTTGGTAAGCGTGAAATTAACGGTAAAACAGAGTACATGGTTGCGTCTGAGTCAGTAGCGTTAGATGCTGTTGGTTTTGATTTTATGCGCGATGTTGCTCCTGGTGAAGCTATCTACGCAACATTCGATGGTGAGCTTTTCACTAAACAATGCGCAGACAACCCACAACTAAACCCATGTATTTTTGAGTTTGTTTACTTTGCTCGTCCTGATTCATTCATCGATAAAATTTCGGTTTACAGCGCACGCGTTGAGATGGGTGAGATGTTAGGTAAGCGTATTAAAGAAGAGTACGCAGACCTAGACATTGACGTGGTTATTCCAATTCCTGAAACATCAAATGATATCGCGTTACGCATTGCTCAAGCGATTGATAAGCCATATCGTCAAGGTTTCGTGAAAAACCGTTACGTTGGCCGAACGTTTATCATGCCTGGTCAGCAGCAACGTAAGAAGTCGGTTCGCCGTAAACTCAACGCGATTCGTTCTGAGTTTAAAGGTAAGAACGTTCTATTGGTTGATGACTCGATTGTTCGTGGTACAACATCAGAGCAGATCATTGAGATGGCTCGTGATTCTGGTGCAAGCAAAGTCTTCATGGTTTCTGCTGCTCCTGAGGTTCGTTTCCCGAATGTTTACGGTATCGATATGCCAAGCGCGACGGAGCTTATTGCTCATGGCCGTGATAACGAAACGATTTGTAAGCAGATTGGCGCAGACGCTTTGATCTTCCAAACGCTACCAGACTTAATCTCTGCTGTAGGTATGGGTAATCAAGACATCTCTCGTTTTGATACTTCTGTATTCAACGGTGAGTATGTAACAGGCGATATCGACCAAGCGTACTTAGATTTCCTAGATTCTTTACGTAATGACGACTCGAAGGTTGAGCGTGAGATTCAACAAGATCTCGCTAACCTAGAGTTACATAACGAAGGCGCTTAGCGTACTCATAAAACATGAGTAATAAAAAACCAGAGCATCGGCTCTGGTTTTTTTGTTTGCGGGAAAGGGGATTGAATCTTAGTGAATGTGGTATGCGATTACAAAATCGATAAACAATCTAACCTTCTCTGGCAGGTGGTCTTTGTGGTTATAAAGCATGTAAATATCACGAGGGTTAGCACTCCAGTCTTCTAGGACTTGCACTAAGCTGCCATCTTCAATGTATTCACGGATCATGACATCAGGCATTAGGGTGATACCTAGGCCCTCTGAACAGGCTTGCCTCACGACATTAAGCGCATTGGCGTTGAAACGGCCTTTCTCGCTATTAACAACTGTTTCGTCATTCGAATTACTCAGCTGCCACTTAATCAGCGGGTAACCTTTGAGTAAAGAATGATTCGCCAGTTCTTCTGCGTGGCTTGGAGCGGGGTTCTTCGCTAAGTAGTCAGGGCTCGCGATCAGAATGTCTTTTACTTCACTGATCTTTCTGGCGATTAAGCTTGAATCACGCTGCGGGCCAACTCTGAAAATGACATCCCACTCTGTTGGGTCGAGCTGATCAGCTTGGTTATTCATCATTAACTCAATATTGATATCAGGGTATTGAGTCATGAATTCGCTGAACATCGGCATCATCATGCGCTTGGTCAGGTTGGAGGGAGCGGTAATGCGAATCTTCCCTGAAGCACCTTTACACACGTCAGTGAGTTCTTCTGCTGTAGAAGACAGACGTTGTAGTAACGGTGAGCATTCATTGAAAAAACGTTCGCCAGCCTCTGTTAAAGAGAGTTTACGCGCGTGTCTATTGAGAAGCCTTAGGTTCAAAGAGTCTTCTAGGGCTTGGATGCGTCGTGTAATGGTCGCAACCGGAATCATAGTCTTGCGCGATGTTGCGGTGTAGCTCCCATTTTCAACGACGAGTCGAAAGAGGTTTAAATCATCTAATTTCATAAATCCAGACACATTTGTTTACAATCTCATCTAATTTATACGTAATATTGAGATCAATGTTTGCGTTAAGTCAACTCGTTGCACTATTTACCAGTATTCCAACCCTTGTCACGAATTACCAGTAAAGAGTGCACATTTGTGTATTTAGCATTTTATTACTAAGTTTTATATTAGTTCTTAGAACAGATAACAATAATAATTCGACTTAGTTTTGTGAGGTTAGAGATTATGTACAAAACTCACAGTCAGCCAGTAATGACCTCGGCTCAGGAAGTTCCCAACCAGAAATGCGTTATGTTGGTTGATGATGATCCTATTTTTCGCCGTATAACCAGCGCCTATTTAGACAAGATTGGTTATAAAGTGGTTGAGGCTGAAAATGGACTGGACGCTCTGCAAAAGCTTAGAGACTCAGCGCCAGATTTAATTGTGTGTGACTTATCAATGCCGATTTTGGACGGCATAGAGTTGGTAGAAGAGCTAAGCTTGGAGTACCCGTCATTGCCTATGATCGTTGTGTCTGGCACCGATGATATGTCTGATGTCGCAAAAGCACTGCGTTTTGGTATCAAAGACTTTTTAGCGAAACCTCTAGAGGATCACGGTCACTTAGGAAGTGCAATTGCGAATACATTGACAGATTCGTTCGATAACATTTCAGACCAACGAGATTTTTCAAGCCAATGGTTCTGCGTTGATGACGGTGGCGAGATCCCTGAAGACCAAGAGCTACATTGGCATTTAAATTACCTGCAAGAGAACCCGAGTGCTGCAAGAGACTTATTGCACGCGCTGCTTCCAGAGAAAGACACACGACAAGGCTCATGGCGTTGTAGCTATCGATTGTTACAGTCGACAGAAATGATGCCGCTTGTTTTTGATTACGCGTGGATGATGAACGGACAGTTTGCTTTTTACCTCGTCGACTCGGCTTCTTCCGATAATGGCAGCTCAGCCAGTACCCTGTTGGTGAGAGCGCTATTCCATGATTACATACGCAATAGAAAAGATTTTAACGTTGATCTCAAAGATATTGCTGAGATTTTAGAGAAAGGCATTCAATGCTCCAAATGTGCAACACCGGTTAACGCTTTGTTCGGCGTCGCTGATCTCGCTGAAGGTACTATTTCTATTTTGCCTGCGGGCTTAGACGGGCAGTGGTCAAATGGTGAATTGAATCAACACATTGCTGCTGGTGAGCGTTTGGGAGAAAATTGTAAGAAGAACTTCATTACTCGTGACTTGCCCATTCAACAGGGCTGTCAGCTGACATTAAGCCTACTGGGTTCTGCGAGTTTCAGCTTAGATATCCACCAAGGGTCAACCGATTAACCCTATTTTTCCTCGGTTTTTGTGAATAATTGATTAAGGTATAGTTGCGCAAATGGTGTGGCTATGCCTTTTTTGTTAAATGTCGATTTAGCAAAGAGGGTTTGGTTCGCCAGATACTTACCTTTACTAACAAAAATAAGAAGCAATCATGGCAGATAACAAAGACTTTAAAGACCCGTTTAATGTATTCTATTTTCTCGGTTTTTTAGCCGCATTTTTAATGATTCCATTGCTACCAGCAACACTAACGTTGATTCGTGTATTCAATGGTTACGCAACATTCTAGTTAAGTTATTTTAGTCAATCTATGATAGCCAACTCAAGGAGGCCACAATTAGCGTTCGAGTTCTAAGCCTGAATATTGCTGGTGGCCTTTGTATATTCCTCGCGGTTTTAGGTATTGTTTTACCTGTTCTGCCCACAACACCTTTCCTCCTTCTTGCTAGCGCATGCTTCATGCGAAGTAATCCTAAAGTTCACAAATGGATGCATGAGCATAAAACGCTCGGCCCGCTACTGAACAATTGGTATCAACATGGTGCTGTGACCAAACAAGTTAAAACGCGTGGCGTATTCTTTATCTTGTTGAGTTTTGCGTTATCGATCTACTTTGCCCCGATCATTTGGGTCAAGGCCTTCCTAATTTGTGTACTTGTTATTCTTCTCACATGGTTTATGCGACTTCCAACCCATGAGTTGGTTGCTGACAGCAAAGAAAATCACTACCATTAAGCCAGTGTGCCTGCTTCAATAGCGGGCGTTTATTATTTCAGCAATCAGAGTTATGACTCTCGTTGCAATGAATACCAATCGTACCTTTCCTTAATCCAGTGCATTAACGTGTTCGACTCGTTAATGAGAGTTTGGAAAGCGGCCTAATGAAGTGCATAAGATTATGAACACAGAAAAAATCGCTCTGATCAAAGCAAGCATCAAAACCATTCCTGATTACCCAAAAGCGGGTATCTTATTCCGTGACGTGACAAGCTTGATGGAAGATCCAGCCGCGTACAAAGCGACGATCGAACTGTTAGCGGAAACTTATAAGGACATGGGCTTTACTAAGATCGTGGGCACTGAAGCTCGTGGTTTCTTGTTTGGTGCACCTTTAGCTTTAGAGCTAGGTGTTGGTTTTGTTCCTGTTCGTAAACCGGGCAAGCTACCTCGTGAAGTCGTGGCACAATCTTATGAGCTTGAGTACGGCACTGATACGTTAGAAATCCATACGGATGCAATTGTTGAAGGCGATAAAGTACTTATGGTTGATGACTTGCTAGCAACTGGCGGTACGATTGAAGCAACAACTAAGTTGATCCGTCAACTTGGCGGTGTGGTAGAGCACGCTGCATTCGTTATTAACCTTCCAGAAATCGGTGGTGAAAAACGCTTACAAGGTTTAGATCTTGAAGTGTTTAGCATCTGCGAATTCGACGGTCACTAATCCTTTCGGAATTATTCATGAGCTATCTTGCGTTAGCGCGAAAATGGCGACCAACCAAATTCAAAGAAGTGGTTGGTCAAGCCCATGTTTTAACAGCATTAGAGAATGCACTTAGCCAGAACAGGTTGCACCATGCTTACCTGTTCAGCGGGACTCGAGGTGTCGGTAAAACGACCATCGGCCGTTTATTTGCTAAGGGTCTAAACTGTGAAACAGGCATTACCTCAACACCTTGTGGTGAGTGTGCAACCTGTAAAGAGATCGATGAAGGTCGTTTTGTTGATCTTCTTGAGATCGATGCTGCATCTCGAACTAAGGTAGAGGATACCCGCGAGCTTTTGGACAACGTCCAGTACAAGCCTGCACGTGGTCGCTTCAAGGTTTACCTGATCGATGAAGTACACATGCTGTCTAGGCACAGTTTCAACGCGCTTCTAAAAACCTTAGAAGAGCCGCCTGAGTATGTGAAGTTCTTGCTCGCAACGACCGATCCACAAAAGCTTCCGGTTACGATTCTTTCACGTTGTCTTCAGTTTCATCTCAAGCCGATTAGCGTCGATAATATCCACGAGCAACTCGATCATATTCTTGAACAAGAAAGTGTGACCTCGGAGTCTCGTGCGTTAGGTATGATTGCTCATGCTGCTGACGGCAGTATGCGTGACGCACTGAGTCTAACGGATCAAGCTATTGCGTTGGGTAACGGTAATGTTGAGACAGACACTGTAGCTCATATGCTCGGTACGCTGGACACTGACCAAGCGATTCATCTACTTGAAGCTATCAGCAGTAAGCAGCCACAAGTAGCGATGGCTTGCATCCAAGGTCTTGCCGAGAATGGCGTGGAATGGGATGGCTTGTTGAGTCAACTTGCGACCCAATTGCATCGTCTGGCCATGTACCAAGCGCTGCCATCAACCTTAGATAAAGCGCAGCCTGATGCTGAACGTCTAGAACTGCTTAGCAAAGCGTTGAGCCCACAAGATATCCAGCTGTACTATCAGATTGTGTTGAAAGGGCGTCAAGACCTTCCATTATCACCAACCGCTCGTGTTGGCATTGAGATGGTGGTTCTGCGTATGTTGGCATTCAGACCTGCAGAGCAAGTTAGTGCGACGGCTATCTCAACTGAGTCGACTCGCCCAGCGCAAGCAGTTCAAGGACAAGCTCCAGCTCAAAGCGTTGCTCAGCCTGTAAGCCAGCCAGCGCCAATGGCAGCTTCGAGACAACCAGTTCAGGCTCCTGTGGTTTCGCAGCCTCAAGTAAAGCAACAAGCGCCTCAACAAGCTCCTGTTCAGCAGCCTGTGCAACAACATCAACAACAGAACCCGGCGCAATATTCAGATTCGCAAGGTTACGCTGATCATTCAGGCAACCAAGGTTATCCAGAACAGGATTACCCGCACAGTCAGTATGATGCGCCACCTACTTATGACGAACGTCCTAGCTACGGTGCAGAGCAAGCGATGAGTCCTGCGACTCAGCAAATGCCACCACAGCAGAATCAAGCGACGAATCAGAGCCAGCCTCAACAGGCAAGCGCTGAACCGACGCAACAAGAACAACCAGCACGCTCTTCATCGCCAGTGAGTGGTTTACGTCACCAACTGCGTTCTCAACGCAGAGGCAGTGCAGCTCCAGAAAGTAAAGGTTCAACGCCAAAAAAGGCTAAAGCGACACCAGCTAAAACTTCAGTTCTTGACCGAGTTGCTCAGCAACACGGTGGTTCTGAGCGGGTGTCGCCAGCTTCTTTAAAGACCTCTTCGACAGAAAATGTTACCAATGATAATGAACCTTATCGTTGGAAACCGTCTAAACCTGTAGTAAAAGAAGTCAGCAAAGAGCTTACACCTACTCAGATCAAGCGCGCGCTTGAGCATATTAAGACACCAGAAATGGTCGAGAAATTGCTCAAAGAATCTATTGCTCAAGATGACTGGTCCGCCACGATTCAAAAGCTAGAGACCGCGAAGCTTGTTGAACAGTTAGCGTTGAACTCAGTGTTTGATAAAAATGGCACTTCGATTGCCTTAACGTTGAGAGCGAGCCAAGCTCACTTGAATACCGACCGTGCACAAAGCGAGCTATTACAGTCGCTCAATGCTGTGCTCGGAGAAGAGTGTCATTTGAGTGTGGAAATCGGCGATGGTGGGGAAACGCCACTAGAATTAAGAGAAAGGCTGTATCAAAGCAAGTTGAAAGACGCGTTTTCCAGTTTGGAGAACGATGCCAACGTACAGTTTATCGAAAGACGTTTTGCTGCCGAGCTTGATAGAGATAGCGTTCGTCCAATATAACGTTCCTACAATGCAACGTTCTATCAGGATAGAGACATCTTTCATTTAGTGATGGGCATATCATCCTTGGAAAGCAAATCAGAGAACTGAACTCGTGGGGTTGAATCACAGAGCTTTAACCCCCATTTAAGCCCTTAGTAGCTTAAATGATTTTATATAAACCAATTAGACCAGAGAGTAATAACATGTTTGGTAAAGGCGGTATGGGCAACATGATGAAGCAAGCCCAGCAAATGCAAGAGCGCATGCAAAAGCTTCAAGAAGAAATCGCAAATATGGAAGTTACAGGTGAGTCAGGTGCTGGCCTTGTAAAAGTTACGATTACTGGTAGTCACAGTGTTCGTCGCGTTGATATTGATGAAAGCCTAATGGAAGACGATAAAGAGATGCTTGAAGATCTTATCGCAGCCGCTTTCAACGATGCAGCTCGTCGTGTTGAAGAGACTCAAAAAGAGAAAATGGCTGGCGTAACTGGTGGGATGCAACTTCCACCAGGTATGAAAATGCCTTTCTAAGCGACTTATTTATAAGAGACTTGTCTCTATCAACGGCCTATTTTGAATAGGCCGTTACTTTAAAAGTTAGAACGGTTAAATATGCGTACCAGTCATATGCTGGAGCATTTGATGGAGGCCTTACGTTGTCTACCTGGGGTTGGCCCCAAGTCGGCGCAGCGTATGGCCTTTCATTTGTTACAGCGCGATAGAAAAGGCGGCCTACAGTTGGCTGAAGCTCTTAGCCAAGCAATGACTGAAATTGGTCATTGTAATGAGTGCCGTACTTTTACTGAAGAAGATACTTGCCACATTTGTACCAATCCTAAACGTCAGGATAACGGTCAAATCTGTGTAGTTGAGAGCCCTGCAGACATTGCAGCCATTGAAGCAACTGGCCAATATTCAGGTCGTTACTTTGTGCTTATGGGGCATCTTTCACCACTTGATGGTATCGGTCCAAGTGATATCGGTCTCGATGTTTTGGATTACCGTTTACGTCGTGGTGATATCACTGAAGTAATTCTAGCGACCAACCCGACAGTTGAAGGGGAAGCAACAGCGCATTACATTGCTGAGCTATGTAATGCCCATGACGTGAACGCAAGTCGTATCGCCCATGGTGTTCCCGTTGGTGGTGAGCTAGAGCTGGTGGATGGCACCACGCTTTCGCACTCCTTACTCGGTCGTCATAAGATCTAAAAAAGCCGCTCATTGAGCGGCTTTTTATTTGTTCTAAACTCTTATCTATTTAATGCTTAATCCTTCCCACGTATTGCTTTGTAAATCACGGCTCCAATCACGGCTCCAATAATCGGTGCAACCCAGAATAACCATAGTTGCGAAACAGCCCAATCACCGACAAACACAGCTACACCAGTACTTCGCGCAGGATTCACTGAGGTGTTGGTTACAGGGATACTGATAAGGTGAATTAGGGTCAAACAAAGACCGATAGCGATAGGTGCGAATCCAGCCGGTGCTTTTGAATCGGTTGCGCCCATAATCACGAACAGGAACACCATGGTCATGACGACCTCACAGACGAGTGCAGCGGTAAGTGAATAACCACCAGGAGAGTGTTCACCATAACCATTTGAAGCAAAGCCTGATGAGACAACGTCAAAACCTGCTTGGCCGGAAGCTATGACAAATAACACACCACCCGCGATAATACCGCCAATCACTTGGGCAATAATGTAAGGCGCAACATCTTTGCCATCAAAGCGACCACCACTCCATAGACCTATGGTGACAGCTGGGTTGAGGTGACAACCTGATATATGCCCAATAGCAAAGGCCATGGTGAGTACGGTTAAACCAAAGGCGAGGGAAACTCCGAGTAGACCAATTCCCACATCGGGGAAAGCGGCGGCCAAGACTGCACTACCACAACCACCTAACACCAACCAAAATGTACCGAACATTTCTGCGATATATTTATTCATAACTATCCTTATTAATCTTTACCAGTATCAATAAGATAGTTTAAATTTATCAAAGTTGTGAAATCTTGGGCATATATAAAAAGAAAAGTATTCTTAGGTTATTGCTTCGAGCTCAATAAGGTTATCAAGTGCTTCTTGATCTGTTTTTCCACAGATGACAGGACAAGCTTTAAATTGGTGACACACCTTGGGGCGTGAAGACTGACCAAATAGCTTACAGAGGTTCTGCTCATTTAATTGAATGCAGCGCACGCCAGCAGGCTTGCCATTTGGCATTCCAGGAATAGCAGATGTAATACTTGGAGCGACACAGCATGCTCCACAACCTAGGCGACATTCCATCAAATTAAACTCACTAAATAACAGGGTGCGCGATAGTAGCAAAAAATGATGAGAGTGACAGCTGTTGATTGAATCAAAGAATGAACAATTATTATCCTTGAACTTTTTATGGGCTAGCGGTATAACACGCACCCCAGTAAAAGAGTAAGAAGTAATCCTATGACGAATCCATTTTGGCAAGAAAAGACACTAGAGCAAATGACCGAGAACGAGTGGGAATCACTGTGTGACGGTTGTGGTAAGTGTTGCCTACATAAACTAATGGATGAAGATAGCGATGAAGTTTACTACACCAACGTGGCGTGCAGCTGGTTAAACGACAAAACATGTTCGTGTAAAGACTACCCGAACCGCTTTACTTCAGGTGAAGAGTGTTTGAAGCTGACTCGTGACAAGATTCATGAATTCCACTGGTTACCAGACACTTGTGCTTACCGTCTTCTATCAGAATCTAAGCCGATTCCAGAGTGGCACCCATTGATTACGGGCTCTAAATCAGAGATGCATGCTGCTGGTGAAAGCGTTCGTAACAAAGTGGTATACGAAATCGATGTTGTCGATTGGGAAGACCACATCCTGAATCATCCGAATCGCTAGTTATTATAAAAAACAGCCGCTCTTTAGCGGCTGTTTTGCTATTTGGCGTCGCCTAAATTTAAAACTTACTTAAAGACTTAAAGACTTAAAGACTTAAATATTTAAAGCCTTAAAGACTTAAATATTTAAAGCCTTAAAAATTAAAACAAAAAACGCCCCGAAGGGCGCTAAGTGAAATGAGCAAAAAAGATTCAGGCTAGTTTACTTGTTGTTTAATGTACTCACCCAGTTCTGAGTGGTGCATGATTTTCGAAACTGGCAATATCTTCTCTGCAGGGCCCCAAGCAAACACGTTCACTGGTGTGTGAGTATGTGTACCTGTACCCCAAACGATGTTTTGACTTGTTGCCTGTTCACGAGCAAGCAAGTTGCCACGGTCGTTATAAGGGAAGAATGCATCGAAATCGTTGATAGCAGGCACTTCTTCTGCCGATAAATATTTGTGTTGAGCCAATCGGTATGGGTTCGGCTTACTCGCTAACACATTTTTCGCTTGTTCCGCTGTGATAGGGAACTCACTGTTTTCGTTGACGATTTCAGCGAGCTTTTCAGGTGTTTGCTGCGCTTTATCCAGTTTCTGAAATTCACTGATCATGCCGTAGTAGCTTTGCTTCTGATTATACAAACCATCAAGAATATCGAATGCGCCAAAGTTAAAGTTGGGTGCATAGTCGCGATCAGCGAAGGCTTCGCCAGAACGTTTCTGTGGTTTTGGAAGCTCATTAGAAGAGTAGCTGAAGCCAAAAGAACCTGTTTCGTGGTCTGCGGTCACAATCACGAGCGTGTCTTCACGATCTTTCGCCCATTCATACACAGTTTGGATTGCTTCATCGAACTTAAGTAATTCATGCAGCATGGTGCCAGCATCGTTACTGTGGCCTGCCCAGTCTATTTGGCCGCCTTCAACCATGAGGAAAAAGCCGTCTTCATCTTTGGATAGGATGTTGAGTGCTTTTTGTGTCATCTCTTTCAAGCTTGGCTGAGTTCGTTCGCCACTCTTTTTCTTATTGCTGTAAGCGATGCCATCATCCATGCCTGAGTAGGCGAATAGGCCAAGTAGTTTATCGCCTTTAGCGTCGTCTAGCATGTTGCGGTTAAACGCCAATTGGTAGCCGTCTTTTTCTGCTTCAGTAAGAAGGTTACGGTCGTCTTTACGCTTTGATTTTAGGTAAACGTCACCTTGAGTCAGTTGCTCAAGTTGCTTATAAGTTTCACCTTTGTCGTTGGTCGATTTAGGAATCCAATGACGTAGCCCTCCAGATAGCATCACATCAGCGCCCGTTGCTAGCATATCGGATGCAATTTGATTTTCTAAAGAACGGTGAGGTTGGTGAGCGGCAAAAGAAGCTGGAGTCGCGTGAGTTAAGCGCGTGTCTGAAACCAAGCCGGTCGCTTTGCCTGCTTTTTTCGCTTTCTCAAGTACTGTCTCAACATGGTTACCTTGGGAATCGATACCGATCACTTCTGAACCGCTGTAAATACCCGTTGCAAGCATGGTCGCAGAGCAAGCTGAATCCACTACGATTGCGTCTTCCGGATGTGTAAGGGATGAACCAATAACCCCTTCTTGAGCAAGTTGATAAAGGGCCGTTTTTTTCCCTTCATAGATGGAGTTTGGCGCTTGGTTTGCGTAGGTTTCCAATAAACCAACTTGCTGAGGTCCCATACCATCGCCAATCATTAGAATGACATTTTTGATTTCTGCTGAAAGTACGTTGAATGAGAGTGTAGAAGTTACCACTGCGGTAACAATTGGTTTCATAAAGTGCTTCATTAGTTATCCCTTTTTATATAAGCGGGATGATTAGAACACCGATTTGTGTCAAAGTCGTTTCATATTTGTTTCATCAATATGAAATTGAGCAATAACTCAAGTTTTTAGAAATGCATAAAAAAAGGCTCACATTTCTGTGAGCCTTTGTCGTATTTAGGAGAGTCCAAATAAATGGACTGTGTCATGGCTAATGTCAAGCAAGTGGCAGTTCAGCAACCACCTGATTGAACGCGACTCGAGCTTTCTGAGCTTGCTCTGATAACTCAACTTTTTTCGCTTGAGCTGTACTTAGGCTGTTTTCAGCCTGCTCAAGTGCTTGTTGTAGGTTTTCAGGAAGTTCATGTGTTTCCATTTGCGCACCTTGTTCAAGAACATAAGCGCGGATTTCTTTCTTCACGTCGGCAAGGGCTTTGTAAGCTTCACGTTCAAGTTCTGCGGCATCTTGTGCTGCATCTTTCTCTTTCTCGAACTGTGCCAGTGCCATACCTTCTGCCGACCATGGGTCCATGTCTGGCAGCTCTTCGATGTTAATCGTTGGCTCGATGTAACTCTCTTGGTGACGTAAATCGAGGCTCGTTGCACGAACGGCTGAGATCATCAACATCACAGAGATAGCCAGTAGCGGTAAACCACCAACAATCGCAGCTGTTTGAAGCGTACTTAAACCACCAAGGAACATTAGAATCGTTGGTAAGAACGACAGTGTGAATGCCCAGAACATACGGTTCCAACGCATTGGCTCTTCGGTTACGTTGTTCTGAACCACAGAAGCCAAAATGTAAGAAATCGAGTCAAAGGTTGTCGCAGTGAAAATAATACACAACAGTGTAAATACGGCGATCACTAACGTGCTCATTGGCAGTTGTGCCAGCATTGAGAAAATCGCTTTGGTAGCGCCTTCTTCGTTTAGGATTGCGACGACATCGAGTTCACCAGATAACTGCAGGGATAAACCGTAGTTACCTAAGATCATGAAGAATAAGAAACAGCCTAATGAACCAAAGAAGATTGAGCCTGACACCATTTGTTTAATGGTTCTGCCGCGAGAGATACGCGCAACAAACAGGCCCATACTTGGTGCGAAAACTAGCCACCACGCCCAGTAGAAAATGGTCCAATCTTGTGGGAAATGTGTGTTTTCGAACGTGCCGTAGCCGCCGAATGGTTCAGCCCACGTAGCCATCACGAAGAAATTAGACAATAGGCGACCAATCGAGTCTAAGCCCGTTTCAAGCATGAAAATCGTTGGGCCAGCGATTAATACGAATACCAATAATCCCATCGCACCCCAGAAGTTGATGTTACTGAGGATCTTGATGCCTTTTTCCAAACCCGCATACGATGAGTACGCGAATATTGCAGTACAAACCAAAAGCACCATAACTTGAGTTAGGTTATTTTTTGGTAAACCGAATAGGTGGTTAAGACCTTCAGTAATAAGAGGAGCAGCTAAACCTAACGTTGTCGCAGCGCCACCTAATAGGCCGAAAATGAATAGGATATCTACCACTTTACCGGCAACACCGCGGCTATGGTGTTCACCTAGTACAGGCATTAATGCGCTAGAAATTTTTAGTACAGGCTGTTTACGTACATAGAAAAAGTAGGCAATAGGAATTGCAGGGATTAGATAAATAGACCAAGCAATCGGACCCCAGTGGAATAAACCATAGGTCGCAGCCCAACGAACGGCTTCTTCACTGCCAGGTTCTAGTTGGAAAGGTGGTGATTGATAGTAGTAAGCCCACTCAATACAACCCCAGTACAAGATACTTGCCCCGATACCACCACAGAAAAGCATTGCTGCCCATGATGCGGTTTTGAACTCAGGTTCTTCATCAGCTTCACCCAGTTTAATTTGTCCCATGTCACTGAACACAACGTAAACCATGAAGGCACAAGCTGCGAGTCCAAGCGCTAGGTACAAGAAACCAAGTTGGTCTGTCATAAATGTTTTAGCTACCGCAATCCAGTCTGCTCCTTGCGTCGGGAACATAATCAGCGGGAAGACGATCGTGAGTAGGAGTGCTATCGCACCAAAAAAGGTTGGCTTATCAATAAGCGCAAAAGAGTTTTTCACGAGTATTATTCCATTAAAATGAGAGCGGAATTATGTCGTGAACTCGTTTTTTAGGACAAATCGGGTCTGTTGTCGTGACGACAAATCGTTTTTTGCAATGAAAGAGGCTCAGTGCAATAGATACTGCAAGCGATGCAGTGAAAGGAATACAGTAAAGGGAGGTAAGGTTAAATCAGAGCGAGAAGAATGCCACCAACCGTTGCCGCTGCGGATAAGTATTGCCCTGCTGAATAAGAGTTATCTTCCTCTTCTTCAATCTTATCTGGGTGATCCATACCAAGCGCACCATGAGCAAATGACTCAACCTTATCCGTTACGGTTTCATTCTCTGCTGCAACTCTCTTCGCTTCTTTATCGATTTCTTTAAGGGCAGATAATAGGGCTTTGCCTTCATCGGAAAGCTTAACGGTATTTTGCTCAACCTTAAGAGGTGCAGGCTTTTCAGCTTCAGTGCTTTTAGCTTGTGCGTTCATTTGCGAAGGTGAATACAGCTGAGTGTTACTCGTTCCTACTGGCGTCATATCGCTCTCCTTACCTATCCTTAAATATAGTATCGGCAGAGGTGTGAAAAACTTGTGCAATTAATCACCGTGGTGATGATTTTTTATTCGCACATTACATTTTCGTCTGCTTAGTCAAACTGCTTGGTAATTAAGCAATTCCTATGCCGATAACAATATTTATCTTAGGGCGCGATTGAAGAAGCCTTTAGCGTACTAGGTTTCCCCGCTTACCAGGCTTCTAGCTTACCAGACTTCAACTCAAATAAAGCTTAAGTCTGGAGAGCGAGTTTAATCGCATTTGAGATCGGATCCGCGCTTAGATAGGTGCTTGTATGCCTTCATTCGGTTCTCTTTTTTAACAAAGCGAGCCGGTGGCGAAAGCACTTCAAGCTGATAGTCACTGCTATCCGATGAGATTTCTTCAACTGGGCTGATGATGGCAATTTTCAAATCAGGGTTACGACGTAGAATTGATGCTGCAGTGCCTAAACCACCTTCGGTGTGGAATTTACCCGCTATATGGATCAACTGTTTTTCAGGGTTCGATGCTAGGTAATCAACAATCGATTCAGCCATAGTTTCGTCCCACGTTACCTGAGCAGCAAACTGTTTTTCTGTTTGCTCTGGTGTGCCGTGATGCATCGAAGCCATGAACTTTTCTTTGTAAAGGCTATCGCCGGTATCGACTTGGGATGCAACCCAGTTTCGTTGCTCTGAAGATAGCTGATCTAGATAAGTTAAACCCTTACGGCCAATACACTGTACAAACGGCTTTGGTGCGTTGGCCGCAATGATATCGACGTCGTTGGTTTTAGCGAACTCAACTAACGCGCGGTAATCACTTTCGTAGTTTGGCCAAGCAGCCGCTTGAGACATAAGAACTTGTTCGCCAATCTCATCATTTAGATATTGGTTTAATGTGTCCTGATGTTCTCGAGTGAATTGTTCCATTGAAAGCGCGATGTTTGATGTGGCATTGCGGCGCGCTTTTAAGAAGTCGGTTTGAAAGCGATGGATTGCCGAGTGAGTGTGCCATTCGCCAATAAGAACCACATCAGCATCAATCAACTGTTGAGGGAGAGCCTCAAGAGAAAGCGTTTTGCCTTGTGGAGAAGCAAATTGGTAGTCATAGAATGTAGAAACGACTTGCGTCTGCGTGTTAGCTACTTTTTGAGAAGTGCTGTTTGAAGGTTGATTAGCACAAGCTGTAAGCAGGGTAGCTAATCCGATAAGAATAATACGTTGCATGAAATGCCTCCTTGAAGAACACGCATACTAAAGGAGGCAAGGTGAGATTTCAATGCAAACGATAATCAATATCAATTAAAGTTGTTTGCGGTACACTCGCAGCATAAAGTCAGCTTCACAGTTGAATAGCTCGGTATCGATGAGTTGTTGTTTAAACTCTTCACTCGCTTTCCAAGCAAACGGCGTCATCTGTAGCAGGTCAAATGCATCCGACCCCGATAGTTCCATCATATAGTTTAGTTGCTCTTGGTGTTCAAGCGTAAAACCTTCGATCACTTCTGGGTCTTCATCGTGCAAACGAACACCATCATAAATCGCATCACGCAGCTGATAGAGGTGTCGGCTGGCTGGTGTCACGGTGATCACGACGCCATTGTCTTTGATTGTGCGCTGTAACTCTTCAGCCTTACATGGTGCATAAATGCGCAGAATGCCGTCTAAGCTATTTTCAGCAAAGGGTAGGCGATGACTCGAAGCAACAGAGAAATCGACCGCAGGGTAGCGTTTAGCCGCGTATTTGATAGCAATCTTAGAAATGTCTAGGCCAAAAGTAGCGCCGTTCTTTTCTTGAAGATTTACCGCAATTTCGTTGGTGTAATAACCTTCACCACAACCAATATCTAATAGGCTAGGTGCCTCTTCTGGCAGATAGCGAGAACATAATCCAACAACCGCTTGGCGCATTGGATCGTAATGGTTGCCTTCAAGGAAGCGGCGACGTGCCTGCATCATCTCTTTGTTGTCACCTGGATCTTTTGAGCGTTTGTGGTGCGCTGGCATCAAATTGACATAGCCTTCTTTCGCTAGGTCGAATTGATGGTTCTTTTCACACTTAAACGTACGATCGTTTTGAGATAAAGGTTGGTGACACAAAGGGCATTGGTAAGTCATTGCAAACTCGAGGTAGAAATTTCAAGGCCAAAATTTTAACAGGAAGCATAGAGGGGCGCTAGAATAAACCGCAGCAGTATAACTAACGAGACTAGTGAAATAGATAGAGCCAGCAGATGGCTGGCTCTATTGGTTGTTAGCTGCTCATTGATCGAAAACGTTAACGAGAGCGGTTAGCTAAAGAAGTTAACTTGATTCTTCAACGACTCGGCTTGTTTTTGAAGTTCGTCAGCGCTGTGGGAAGTCTTAGCACTGGTTTCACGGCTCTGCTGGTTGAGATCGCTAATCGCATGCGCGTTTGCGGCGATTTCTTGAGAAACCTGAGCTTGTTCCTCTGATGTTGCAGCAATGGTTTCTGCTTGGGAAGCAATAGACTCAACTTGAGAGGCAATCGACTCTAGAGCTGTGCCTGCTTCTTGCGCTTTATCGAGTACCTGGTTGGCATTTGATTGGCTTTGTGTCATCAGGTTCACGGCATTGTGGGTCGACGACTTCAGTTTCTCTATGATGCTCACTACATCTTGTACTGATGTTTGTGTTCTATGAGCGAGCGTTCTTACTTCATCAGCAACAACGGCAAAACCACGACCTTGTTCTCCTGCACGTGCTGCTTCTATCGCAGCGTTCAACGCAAGTAAGTTGGTCTGTTCTGCAATGTCGTCAATCATTTTGGTCACGGTTTGAATGCTTTCGCTATCAGAACTTACTTGCTCGATGGCCGATGCTGATTTGTCTAATTGATCATTCAGTTGGGCCACATCAATGCAGACACCTTCAACAACTTCTAAACCTTTCTGGCTGTCTTCATTGGCTAGTCGAACATTTTCAGCAATGCTGTTCACTTGCTGAGCCACTGATTCTGCAGAGGTAGCCATCTCTTCTATAGCTGTAACGACTTGCTCAACCTGTGCTTGTTGGCGATCAGATTGGCTCAAGTTGTGGCTGGCATCTTGTGACACACTGCTCGAGCTATTTTGAACTTGGTCACTGGTCGCGCGTATCTCGCCCACAAGTGTATTCAATTGGGCTGCCATGTTCGCCACGCCAGTGTTTAGGTTGCTGATTTCGTTCTTAGTCTGCTTACCATTGTTTGGAATATGTAAGCTTACTTCGCCTTTACCTAAACGGAGCATGTATTCGTTTAAGGTCGTTAGTGGCGTCAGTGTACGGTTTAACACGAAGGTTAACGCGACGATGGTAGCGGCAGCAATCAAGGTGGCAATAATAGCGATGAGCTTCAACAGTTCATCACTGCCCTTGGTCACTTCCTTGATAAAAGTACCGCCAAGTAATTTCCAATCCCACCCAGGAACTTCAGTGTAGACGAGATATTTTTCACCTACCGTTCCTTGGTACTCAAAAGGGTAGAGAATCAAACCGGATTGCTGTTCAAAGATCTGATAGAAAGGTTTGTTACCATCGTAGTCAGCAACATCAACAATCGATTTACCACCACCAACGTTGGTAGGGTGCAGTAAGTACTGGCCTTGATGCTCTTTCTCGTTATCAACAATGATGGTGTATCCCGTATCACCCCAAGAAACCGAGCGTAAAGATTCAAACAGGCTTTGAGTCGCGTCTTCTACTGGTAGGCCAATGAAAGAGATACCGTTGACTTTGCCTTGAGCATTGGTCAAAGGCGCATAGTAGGTGATGTAACGTTGACCGAAGAGCTTAACTTGAGAGTAATAAGGCTGGCCATTTTTGAGCTTGCTATAGCCTGGATGATTTTTCCCTAGCGTGGTCGCAACGACTCGTTCGCCTGAAGGTTTTTTAAGAGAAGTAGAGACACGAATAAAGTCGTCGCCAAATGGGGCAAATAGGGTCGCTACGGCGCCGGTGTCGCGGGTAAAGCTATCGACGAGTTTGGTGTCATTGATTAGGCTCTCACCATACTGAGTCATGTTGGGAATTGAATGACCGTTGAACTCAACGTCATAACTTTCAACATAAACACCTGCTAGGTAACCGTTACGAAAAGTGGATTCTAAAACTTTAGCGGTATGCAGGTAAGCATCAAACTGACCAGAGATGGTTTTGGCCATCGCTTCTACTTTGGATTGGTGTTCTTTTAACGTGTTGTCTAATAATACCTGTGAGGCATTGCGGTACACGAGTGCTGCAATGGAGCCAAAGGCAATAAGCAAGCACAGCAAAATGACCAACTTAAGTTGGAAGCCAACACTTTGATTTTTGTATTTCTCGAACATGAATTCACTATCCTGTCTTCATTGAGGTGTTGTTAAGTGGTTTTAAGGAAGTTTGTTATTGAGCTTTCTATCATAGGTACTTATTTATCGGCAGTAATTGATAATAATTAATGAATTGATGGTTATATTTATAAACTAGAGTGATGGGAACCATGTGGCGTGGGTTTAAACGAAGAGGCGATGGACTACTGGCTTGTGTTAAGACGTTGATTACTGGACGGTACGTGTGAGGTTAGGGGCAATAAAAAATGCAGCGTTATGAGCTGCATTTTTTGTCTAATTAAATTCGCTAGAGGCCTAGTTTGAAGAAATCACCGTAATCAGCTGGTGGCTTTCGCCAGGCTGTAGCGTTTTGCCTGTTTCTAGGCTTGGTGCGTGTAGTGTTGATTCTACACACATCATGGTTAGGTAACCGTCGTTTTGCATATCGCCCATACCTGCAGCGCCTTCCGCCCACGGGTTCCACAATACTGCAGAGTTATGACCGTGGTTCTCAACCGTTAGTGTTCGATCCAATTTTTTGTCGGCAACAAGAATTTGAGCTTCTGGCTGTGTGTAAACACGGTCAATAGTGTCAGTCAGTACTAGCTCAGTACCACCTTGGCAGATCTTGCCACCTTGTAGGCTATCTATGTACTCAGCACCCATACCTGTTGTCGTAGTATTGTGAATATCACCGACATTTAGGTAAGTGTGCAGTGCGCCAGAGAAAGTCCATGGTTGCGAATCTATGTTCTTCACATCCAAAGTTACTTTTAGTTGGTCGCCAATCTCAACGTTCAATCGAGCATCGAATTGATGAGGCCATACTGCCAGAGTCGTTTCACTAGGTTTTAGGCCTAAGCTAACAATTACGCCAGCTTCGCTTTCACGGTGCTCAACCAATTGCCATTCGCTTGAACGTGCAAAGCCATGTGCAGGTGCTGCAATACGACCAAACCAAGGCCAACATACTGGAATACCGCCACGTAGGGCTGTTTTTCCGTCGAATTTAGCTTGTTGGCTCATCCAAATCAGGTCTTCTTGACCTTGTGGTTGAAATGACACCACATGACCGCCAAACAACGAAATCGCTGCGTTTGCTTTATCGTGGATAACGCGAACCAGTTTTACACCTTCGTGTTCAACGATAGTGACGTTGTCAGAAAGTACAGTCAGTGCAGGTAGAGTAGATAAATCCATTACATGATCCTTCTAAGGAAATTGAATTCAAATGCTGACAAGAACTAGGGTGCTTGTGATTTTATGAGTGACAAGCAGAGTCAGTATTGGAATTGAATTTCAGTGTTTTGGTGATCGGGATTGAAGTCGGAAGTCGTTTAAAAGATAGCAGGTATTAAAAAGGCGACACTAAGGTCGCCTTTTTCAAAGTCTGCTCAAAACAGTCTTCGCTAATGCTTATCTAAAGCGATTTCTAAAAAGAAATTACTTAGAGATGTGAGCGATTAGGTCTAGAACTTTGTTTGAGTAACCGATTTCGTTGTCGTACCAAGATACAACTTTAACGAATTTGTCAGTTAGAGCAACACCAGCTTTAGCATCGAATACTGAAGTTTGAACTTCACCGATGAAATCTTGTGATACTACTTGGTCTTCAGTGTAACCAAGAACGCCAGCCATTTCGCCTTCAGAAGCTTCTTTCATTGCAGCACAAATTTCTTCGTAAGATGCAGCTTCTTTTAGATTAACAGTTAGGTCAACTACAGATACGTTAGCAGTTGGTACACGGAAAGCCATACCAGTTAGAAGGCCGTTTAGTTCTGGAAGAACAACGCCTACAGCTTTAGCAGCACCAGTTGAAGATGGGATGATGTTTTGAGAAGCACCACGGCCACCGCGCCAGTCTTTAGCAGAAGGGCCATCTACAGTTTTTTGAGTTGCTGTAGTAGCGTGAACTGTAGTCATAAGACCAGACTCAATGCCCCACTTATCGTTAAGTACTTTAGCGATAGGTGCAAGACAGTTAGTAGTACAAGAAGCGTTAGAAACGATGTCTTGACCAGCGTAAGATGCTTGGTTAACGCCCATTACGAACATTGGAGTTGCATCTTTAGAAGGACCAGTAAGAACTACTTTCTTAGCGCCAGCAGTGATGTGCTTACGTGCAGTCTCGTCAGTTAGGAAAAGACCAGTTGCTTCAGCAACTACGTCTACTTCGATAGCATCCCACTTAAGATCTTCTGGGTTACGCTCAGCTGTAACACGTACAGTTTTACCGTTAACGATTAGGTTACCGCCTTCAACTTCAACAGTACCGTTGAAACGGCCGTGAGTTGAGTCGTACTTAAGCATGTATGCCATGTATTCAACGTCGATAAGGTCGTTGATACCAACAACTTCGATGTCATTGCGCTCTTGCGCTGCACGGAATACGAAACGACCGATACGGCCAAAACCATTAATACCTACTTTGATAGTCATTGTAGTTGCTCCACAACTTAATTTCTGATTAAAGATAACTGGTAGTAAAATTACAGAATCCAGTATACATCTGCAATAGATAATCCGACTTAACTTGTTTAATGTCAAAAAAAAGCGACGCTTTTCTTAACAATTGGGTGTAAGTGGTTGAAATTTGACCATTGCGACTGGCTCTGAACCCTTCCAGTTGGGTAAAATACCCCTAAATGATGATTCACTTATGAGTGTATATGTACAATGTTTCCTGGTGAGAAAGTATGTGCTACAAAACGACTCATATGCAAGCCTTTATAGAAAAAAGTAAATATAATAAAAGAGAATGTGGACGGATATTAACGTGATTCACGAGGAAGAAAATATGACAAAGCCTGATGAATACTGGCGTGAACGCCTAACTGATGATGAATATGAGGTGTGTC
This sequence comes from Vibrio lentus, assembly GCF_030409755.1. Classification (NCBI taxonomy): domain Bacteria; kingdom Pseudomonadati; phylum Pseudomonadota; class Gammaproteobacteria; order Vibrionales; family Vibrionaceae; genus Vibrio; species Vibrio lentus. Next base: position 2,045,603 of record NZ_JAUFQE010000002.1, on the reverse strand, counting down.
GACTACGTGGTACTGAGGCCCCTTATAGCGGTAAGTTGTTACATAACCATGATACGGGTATCTATAGCTGTACCTGCTGTGAAACCCCTTTGTTTATATCGGATAACAAATATGATTCAGGGTGCGGTTGGCCTAGCTTTGACGCCCCTGTGAATGATGAAGCAGTACGCTATATAGAAGATCTAAGTCACGGAATGAAGCGTGTAGAGATCCGTTGTGCAGCCTGTGATAGCCATTTAGGTCACGTTTTCCCTGATGGACCTAAGACAACCGGTGAGCGATTTTGTGTTAACTCAGTGTCGTTAATTTTCAACAAAAATGACAAAACTACGAAATAACTTGTAACTATTGTCTAATCCTTACAAGTTGCTTTCAGGCACTTAAAGGGATGAATAGCCAAGTGGGTAGGGTTAACTCTAGTACAAATAAAAACAGCTACCATGAAGGTAGCTGTTTTTTTGTGCATTTAGAAATCAAAAGCTAATAGTTCGGCACTATGGATGCGGTGTAAACGCCGTCTTCAATGGCTTCGACAATCTTTTCGGCATCATCATTGAATTGCTTGTATTGAGGTTTGTCGAAACGATACAACACATTAAGTTCTGCTTCTGAAGCGATGGGTACATCAAAATCTTTGGCGACCATAGCCCATAAATACGCTTTCTCTAAATGGCCTAAGCTGTGATTAATACTGGCCATGGATTTGAAAATTTCAGTATTGACGGCAGAACCATTGGAAAGCGTTAAAGCATTATTGAGCAGCGTTAAAGTTTTTTCATGATCACGAGTCGTGTAGAAGGTGGCTAATGCATATTGCATTTCTGCCGTGTTTAACGCTTCTTTTCCTTCTAGCTGCAAGAAACTGCGTCTGGCATTGGTGTCACCGGTTTGTGACCACAAGAAGTAGAGCGTTTCTGGTGTATCCGATTGAGACAGCTCTTTAACGATTCGTTCAGATTCTTCAATACTATGCATTAAAGCCGTGAAGCGACGTTCTTGAAGTTTAGATTGATCGATGGTTTCAATTTGTGCAGCCAACTCTAGACACTTCTTATAAGAGGCGACCAACTCAAATTCTTTGATCTTATTGATTTCGGTTGGTTGTTTTAGAACTTCGAAGCGATGCCAGATGAGATCGGTACGTGCCACACGGCATTGTCCGTCGTTCATATTGAGCTGTTCACATTGTAATGCCGAATTGCTTTGGCATAGCTGATCCGTGTTCTTGTTCCCTTCAAGGCAACCAGCAAGCGCAAGAGGCAATATGCCAATAGCCAACCATTTCATAATCTTCATATTCCTTCACTTGTGATCAATTACACTTATTTTCGGTGAGGTTCTTGACTCAATTCTGTTACAGGTTATTTTCTGGTGAAAATTGTTAAAACTAGGGCTCTATCATGGATGCAGAACAACTTCTTAGCGCAATGACTCCTGAGGTCTACGAGCGTTTAACTTATGCCGTTGAAACGGGTAAATGGCCAGAAGGTACGGCGCTTTCCAAAGAACAACGTGATTCGTGTATGCAAGCTGTCATGTTATACCAATCTAAACATAATGATGAAGCTCAGCATATGACGATTGCGGCTGGTGGTGATATTAGCTTTAAATCAAAGGCTGAACTCAAGAAACAGTTTAAATCAGACCAAGAAGATATTGTTAGGGTTAACCCGAATCATTAGGCTTAAATTACAACAAAGGGGAGGCACTGTGCCACCCCTTTTTAATGTTAAGCTGTTTATTTGTAAGCAATAAATCTAAATAACTTGCTTTAAAATATCCGCTTACTTACAAGCTCATCTCACCGCGTAACACTTGTTGCATCTTATTTTTTACTTCTTCGTAGCCAAGGTTTTGGCTGAGCAAGTAATGCAGTTTCGCAAGTGCTGCTTCTGGTGTCATATCGTAACCACTCACCACGCCAGCTTCCGCTAACGCACAACCCGTCGCGTAACCACCCATGTTGACTTTACCCGCCAAACATTGAGTTAGGTTAACCACAATCACACCACGTTCAGAGGCATCTTTTAGGTGCTGAAGCAGTTCTGGGTTCTGTGGCGCATTACCAACACCAAAAGTAAGCAGAATCATCGCGTTAACAGGCTGTAGTAGCGTGTTACGGATCACTTCATGTGATATGCCAGGGTACATAGTGATCACACCGATGGGTTGCGGTGTGATGTTATGAACCTTGAAAGCACCTTCAGGTTGTTCGTTTACCTTTACGTTATTGCTGATCTGGATATTGATACCCGCTTCTAGCAATGGGGTCAGGTTTGGAGAGGTAAATGCATTGAAGCCATCAGCGTGTGATTTTGTGCTGCGGTTACCACGCATCAACTTGTTGTTGAAGAACAGTGTCACTTCGTTGATAGGGTAGTTTGCTGCAATGTGCAGTGCATTCAGTAGGTTTGCTTGTCCGTCTGAACGTAACTCTGCTAATGGGATCTGAGAGCCCGTAACAATCACAGGTTTGCCGAGGTTTTCTAACATGAAAGACAGAGCTGAGGCGGTGTAAGCCATTGTGTCTGTGCCATGCAGGATAACGAAACCATCGTATTTATCGTAGTTCGCGCGAATATCATCAGCGATAGTTTGCCAATCAAGTGGCGTCATATCTGAAGAGTCCATAAGTGGAGAATATTCGTGAATGGTGTACTCAGGCATCTCTGGGCGATGGAACTCAGGCATGCCAGCTAGCTGCTTATCCATAAAACCAGCGACAGGAACATAGCCGTGATCTGCAGATTTTTGCATGCCAATTGTGCCGCCGGTGTACGCGATATAGATGTGTTTTCTTTCCATGGCGATGATTACTTAGTGTGATGTAGGGAACAGGGGGGCGATTATAGCGAATTATCGTGCAATAAAAAGAGGCACCTCACACAGAGGCGCCTCTCGATCATTGAGCTTTTGGGTTAACCTATTGAACTTGGCAGTTTAAGCAAAAAGCATAACGTCCTTGTGGGTCGTTAAAGTTGCCTAATAGTTGGCTATCTTGAGCTAACTGCTGAGTAACAGGCTGTAAACTGCTTGGTATCATCGATTGAATATCAAGACCTATCGACATCTGTACTTGGTTCATAAATTGCTGAATAAACTGTTCAGTCGCCGTAAGAGGCTCTTCTACCCAGTAGATATTGTAGCTTTCTAGTTCAGCGAGTGAAGCGGCCGCTTCAATTGCGTCATCAAAGTCACCAATCTCATCCACTAAACCTTTCTGCATCGCATCTTGACCCGTCCATACTCGACCTTGAGCAATCTTATCGACAGCATCGACTTCCAAGCCACGGTTTTCTCCAACTAAGCTAATGAATCGGCGGTAGCCATTTTCAATGCCCATTTGGAACGCATCTTTCGCGCCATCGCTTAAGCCTGTAGTAATACCAAGGCCAGAGAAAGGTGATGTGCCGACACCATCTGTGTAAACCCCAATGTCGTTCAAACCTTTTTCGAAGGTTGTAATAACACTGAAGATACCAATTGACCCCGTTAGCGTGGTTGGTTGCGCTAGGATTTTGTCTGCACCCATTGAGATCCAGTAACCACCAGAAGCAGCAAGGCTAGACATGGAAACCACAACCGGTTTGCCGGCTTCTTTAAGCGCTTCGACTTCGTTGCGAATCACTTCTGAAGCAAAGGCACTGCCGCCCGGGCTATCTACACGAAGCACAACCGCTTTCACTTTGTCGTCGTTACGAGCTTGGCGAAGTAGGGCTGCAGTGGTATCACCACCAACAGTACCTCTTGGCTGCTTACCATCCATAATGGCGCCGCTAGCAACAATAACTGCCACATCATGTGATTCGCTGGTCATGTCTGGAAGCATGGTTGAACGGTATTCGTAGTAACCAAATGCGTTGTAGCTATCTTGGCCATCACTGCCGAATACATCTGCCAGCTCTAATCGAACTTGTTGGCGTGTTGCCAGTTCATCAACTAAGCCAAGTTTCTCGGCCAGTTTTGCAATATCGCCGTCAACAGACTCAAGCTCTTTTAAGAAGGTGTCCATGCTTGGATTCAGTGTTTTCGCATCGATTTGACGGTTGTTAGAGACATCATCAACGTATGCGCCCCACAGTTGGCCTAACCAACGAGAAGCGGACTCTTTCGCTGCGTCTGACATGTCGTCGCGAATGAAAGGTTCGATTGCAGACTTGTAAGTACCGACGCGGAACACGTGCGTATTTACGTCAAGCTTCTCTAATAGAGTTTTGTAGAATAGCGAGTAAGCACTGTAGCCTTTAAGCAGCACGCCGCCGTCTGGTGATAAGAAGACTTTGTTAGCGTAACTGGCTAGGTAGTACTGGCTTTGGTTGTAAAAGTCACCCACCGCATAAATCGGCTTACCTGTTGCTTTGAATTCATTAAGAGCCTTAGCAATGTAACGAAGCTTGGTCAGGTTGGTTTCTGGCAGCTCTTTGAGTGCTAAAACCAGACCAGTGACGTTTTCGTCGTCTTTGGCATAGCGAATCGTTTCAACGATATCAAACAGGACATTCTCTTTCGGGAGGTCTTTGCCAAGCAGTGAACCTGTTACGGAGTCCATCGGATTAATGTAGCGACTTTGCTCGACAATCGGCCCTGAAAGGTTAAGTACCAATGCCGATTGTTGCGGAACGGTTGGTTGAGTCGTATCTGAGTGAAAGTACACAAAGTAAATAATGGCGATACTGAGCAAAAAGAATAGGTTAACAAGCGCAAGACGCACAAACGTAATGAGCTTCCAAATCCCTTTAAAGATCATACCGATAAATTTGAATATTTTTTTCATTCTGTCTCCACAGTGAGATTACGTCGCTTTAACAAGTCGTAGTACCATTAATCTCAATAATATTAACTGCTTAGTATCCTACGATAATTCCCTAGCTCAAACTACACCAAGAATTGTTAATCGATATATATTCTCATTAAGTGTAGTCATATTAAGGACTTTTGAACGATTAATACGTCCTGCATTATGATCGGTGTTACAAAAATGTAAACGGTTGTTTGAACTTTTGGTGATTGAGCTATACTGTGGTCTGACCACAAGGATAAAATAATAGAAGTGATGTCTGCCATGTACCCACATTTACTCGAACCACTCGATCTTGGATTTACTCAGTTACGTAACCGTGTATTGATGGGATCAATGCACACGGGTTTAGAAGAAAATAAAGAAGGCCTACACAAACTCGCCGCATTTTACGAAGAGCGAGCTAGAGGAGGCGTTGGCCTTATTGTAACCGGTGGTTTTTCTCCAAATCTACGTGGCAGATTAACTCCGTTCAGTGCTGAGTTCAGCAAGGTTAAACACGCGAAAGCTCACCAAGTTGTCACAGAGGCCGTGCACAAACATGGCGGTAAAATTGCCCTTCAATTGTTGCATGCTGGCCGCTACGCGATGCACCCTTTTGCTCAAAGTGCTTCGGGCATTAAAGCGCCTATCGCTAAATTCGCACCGAGCGAAATGAGCCCGCGTCAGATTAAGAAAACCATTGATGCCTTTGCAAATAGCGCGGAGCTTGCTCAAGTTGCCGGTTATGACGGTGTCGAGATCATGGGCTCTGAAGGTTACTTGATTAACCAATTCATCTGTAAGCGTACCAACATGCGTTACGACGAATGGGGCGGTTCTTATGAAAAACGCATGCGCTTCCCATTAGAGATTGTTAAGTCGATTCGTGAAGCCGTTGGCGACGATTTTATTATTATTTTCAGACTATCGATGCTTGATTTGGTTGAACAAGGCAGCACGTTTGAAGATGTTGTATTGCTTGCTCAAAAGCTTGAAGAAGCGGGCGTGACCATTATCAACACGGGTATCGGTTGGCACGAAGCTCGTGTTCCTACGATTGCGACTCAGGTACCACGTGGTGCTTTCTCTTGGGTGACGGAAAAGGTGAAACCATATGTGTCTATCCCAGTGGTGACATGTAACCGCATCAATACGCCAGAAGAAGCAGAACGCATTCTCAGCTCTGGTCAGGCGGATATGGTGTCTATGGCTCGCCCATTCTTGGCTGACCCCGATTTCGTTAATAAGGCCGCTCAAGACCAAGCTCAATTTATTAATACTTGTATCGGTTGTAACCAAGCTTGTCTTGATAACGTATTCAAAGGTAAAAGAGCGAGCTGCTTAGTTAACCCACGAGCGTGTTACGAAACAGAAATTGTTGTTCAACCTGCTCAAGCCACTAAAACTATTGCCGTAGTCGGTGCTGGCCCCGCAGGTCTAGCTTGCGCGACAACGTTAGCGCAGCGTGGACACACGGTTGACTTGATTGAGAAAAATGACCGAATCGGTGGCCAATTTAGACTGGCGATGCAGATTCCGGGGAAAGAAGAATTTAGAGAAACCATTCGTTACTTTGCGAACCAAATTGATGCAGCTGGCGTAAATCTTAAACTCGATACTGAAGCGACGTTTGAGATGCTGCTTAAGTACGATGAAGTCGTTATGGCGGCGGGTGTTGAACCTAGAAAGCTTAACCTCGAAGGGATTGACCAAGAAAAGGTAGTCGATTACCAAACCTTAATTCGTGAAAAGACACCTGTAGGCGAAAAGGTTGCGATTGTTGGTGCTGGTGGTATCGGTATTGATGTGGCAACCATGCTCACTGAGCCGACTTCTCATAGCTTGGACGATTGGCTGCATGAGTGGGGCATTGATAAGAACATGGAACATCCAGGTGGACTTTATCCTTACCCTGATTCGTTCAGTGACAAAACGGTTTGGGTGATGCAGCGTAAAGCCGGTCGTGTGGGTAAAGGCCCGGGTAAAACTACTGGTTGGATTCATAAGCGTACTCTAGAAAAACGTGGCGTTAACCTATTAGGTGGCGTCAGCTACAACAAGATTGATGACCAAGGTCTGCATATTACGATTGATAAGAAAGAGCAGGTACTCGATGCCGATTCCGTTATCGTGTGTGCGGGTCAAGTTTCTGTTCGCCCGTTTGAAGACATGTGGCAAGAGTTTGGTGGCAAACTGCACGTGATCGGTGGTGCTGATTACGCGGGTGAACTTGATGCGGTACGTGCTATTCGCCAAGGTGTTGAGTTAGCAATTAAACTCTAACAACAAACAGAATACACTCGTTCATAAACTTGAACTAAACCTGTAAATAAGGCTCCTAAGTCATAGATTTAGGAGCCTTTATTGTTTCCAATATTGTTTGAACTATTGTGTCAGTTGGACAGCCGTTGAGATTTATTATCGTTTGTATTCTGTGCTACAGTTCAACTATACAAACAATAAAAATTAGTAAGGACTTCAAATGGATGCTTTGGATCTATTGCTCAACAGACGCTCTATCGCAAAACTCTCTGATCCAGCACCTGAAGGTGTCGCGTTAGAAAATATCATCAAAGCAGGTTTACGAGCTCCAGACCATGGCGCTCTGACACCGTGGCGCTTTGTTATCGCACAAGGCTCAGGGTTACAGAAACTTTCAGATATCTTGGTTCGTGCTGCCGAAGCGGATAAAAGCGAAGAAGCGGTGATTGAGAAAGTAAAGAAAGCGCCGTTCCGAGCTCCAATGGTGATCACTATCATCGCAAAGGTAACTGAGCACGAAAAAGTGCCTGCGTTCGAACAACATCTTTCTGCAGGTTGCGCTGCGCAAGCTATGCAAATGGCGGCAGTCGCACAAGGTTTCCAAGGTTTTTGGCGTTCAGGTAAATGGATGTTCCACCCTGAAGTGCACCAAGCTTTCGGCCTAGAAGGCGATGACGAAATTGTTGGTTTCCTATACCTAGGCACTCCGGGCTGTACGCCAATGAAAGTGCCAGAGCGTGACTTCTCAAAGTTCGTCGAGTTCTTATAGATACTTTGAAAGCAGCCCAATTCGACTTACAAACTGAATCTTGCGATCAAAGTTATAATAGCCGTAGGTAGTTGAAATTCATCAGCAACTAAGAAATCTATAATTGCTAAGACTGATTCGATAAAATCTAACAAATTAGTTAGTTTTTGAAACATATTTTATGCTCTCGCTTTGTGCCAAGAATTGCACATTGTCTTTAACTCAAACTTTGATATGATTCGTCGTGAAATTAGTAATCGTAATCATTGTTCAGAAGTCTGTGCCCTTTGTAGGAGAAGGATTCAAACTTTGTTAATGCAACGTGCGTGATACTGATAAATAAGTCCACACTAGTGTGGGCTTTTTTATTGCCTGTGTATTGTCATTCTATTCCTCTCTTAAGTTGATTTTCCTTTACCACGATATGTTGTGCTTGCTTGATTTTAACTGAACAATATAGCGTGCTTTTCTATACTATTTACCTGCTATATTTTCTCGTATTTAACGAGAACCACCAACTTTGAGTATTGATTTAGGTCAATAAAAGCCCCAAGCTGACCAAGATCAATTCATTATTATTACGTTAGTTCTCTCTTTAGGAAAAATAAATAAAACCAATAATATAGTGTCAAAATCGTTGCTTTTTCTAGAGTCATTGCAGGTAGTAGCCGAATAGTTATTGGAAGACTCAAAGCAAGGAAGCTAGTAACGAAAGCTTATATCAGGCAAGTATTTAGCAGTGCATATTTACTAGTCAGTAGTTTTTTGAATGCTAACTGTATAAACAACCAGTTTTCCTTGATTTATTAGGGCCACATTAGATAATGTGGCCCTAATTGTTTGTAGCATCTGGAAAAACATGTCTCGCCTTATTATTGCTGAAAAACCAAGCCTAGGCCGCGCGATCGCCGCCGCACTACCTAATCCACAAAAGAAAGACCAAGGGTTTATTAAATGTGGCAATGGGGATGTGGTGACTTGGTGTATTGGACACTTATTGGAGCAGGTTGAGCCGGATGCTTATGACGACCGTTATAAGAAATGGAACCTCGCCGATCTTCCTATTGTGCCAGAGCAATGGCAGCTGAGACCGCGTAAAACTTCAAGCAAACAGCTTACGGTGATCCGAAAGCTATTGAAGGACGCGACCCAAATTGTCCATGCGGGTGACCCGGATAGAGAAGGGCAGTTGCTGGTTGATGAAGTGATTGATTACTGCAAGGTGTCTAAGGCTAAGAAAGAGTCGATGGACAGGTTGCTTATCAGTGACTTGAACTTGCCAGCGGTAAAGCGTGCGCTCTCTCAAATGCGCAGTAACCGCGATTTTATTCCACTTTCTATTTCTGCATTGGCGCGCTCTAGAGCCGATTGGCTTTATGGCATGAACATGACTCGCGCGTATACCTTGCTTGGTCAAAAGGCGGGCTACCAAGGCGTGTTGTCGGTAGGACGAGTACAAACGCCTGTTCTTGGTTTGGTCGTAAGGCGTGATGAAGAGATCGAAAACTTCATTCCTAAAGATTACTTCACGCTGCATGCTTTGATCCCATATCAAAATAACGGCCAGAGCTTTGATATTCGTGCGCGTTGGAAACCAAGCGAAGCATGTAAGCCATGGCAAGATGAAGAAGGCCGGGTGCTCAATCGAAAACTGGTTGAGAACGTGGCTCAGCGAATTACGAACCAACCTGCAACCGTGACGGAATCAGAGCAGAAGCAAAGCAAACAAGCTGCGCCACTTCCTTACTCACTGTCAGCTCTACAAATTGACGCGTCCAAGCGTTTTGGAATGAGTGCTCAACAGGTACTCGATACTTGTCAGTCATTGTATGAGAAACACAAACTCATCACTTACCCACGTTCTGACAGCCGATACCTGCCTAAAGATCACTACTCGCAACGAGAGTCGGTAGTCGATGCTATCGCTAATAATGCGAAAGAGCTGCAAAGTGGTGCTCAAGGTGCGGATCTTTCTCTTAAATCCAAAGCATGGAACGACAGTAAGGTCGATGCTCACCACGCGATAATCCCAACACCGAAAAAATCATCGGTGAACGGCCTGTCTGCTAATGAGATGAAAATCTATCAGCAAATCGCTCGTCAGTATCTGATGCAGTTTTATCCGCCGGCCATTTTTGCCGATGCCAAGCTTGTGTTTGATATCGCTGGTGGCGTGTTCATCGCAAAAGGGCGCCAATTGATTAATCCAGGCTGGAAGGTGTTGATGGGTAAAACGGACACCGAAGAGAAAGGCGACGGCACAGATACGGTTCCTCCACTGGATAAAGGAACGGTGCTGACTTGTCGTGAAGGTGTCATTGGCGACAAGAAAACCGAGCCGCCAAAACACTTCACAGAAGCGACATTGCTCCAAGCGATGACCGGTATTGCGCGCTTTGTTGCGAACAAAGACCTTAAAGCTATTTTGAAAGAGACCGATGGCCTTGGAACAGAAGCAACTCGTGCGGGCATTTTAGATACTTTGTTCAAAAGGCAGTTACTAACTCGACAAGGTAAAAGCATTCACAGTAGCCCGGCGGGAAGAGGTTTGATTAATGCCTTGCCTGAGGACTCGACCTTTCCCGACATGACCGCTCACTGGGAGCATCAGTTGCAAGGCATGGCTGAACGAAATCAAGCGTATCAACCCTTCATGCAAGAGTTAGAAAGCAAGATTGATGGTTTGATGGGCAAGGTAAAAACGGGTGAAGTTCCTGAATCCCTGCGCCATCTTCCTAAAGTCGAAAGACCGGCTTTTAAACGCCGCAAAGGTGGTGGTGCGAAGTCTTATGCCAAAAAAGGGACGTATGCTAAGAAAGGTACTAAAAGTTAGGCACTGAGAGCAAACCGCTGTTTATTGGCGATATTAGAATTAACGCCCAACCTTGCGTCCGCAGCGCTTAAACAGCTGTTGCCAATAGTCGACATGGCGACGAGTGGATGATCGAAAGGCTTGATGCGCATCTTTGATGGGAAAGTAATAACTGTGTAGTTCAGGCTGTGCGTCAAACATAGCAAGTTGCGGGGCTAGCTGCTGATAGTAGCCATCCAATTGCGCCATGTAAGGCTGAACCCTGTCAATATACTGTTGTTCGAACACATTGTTGAGATAGCGAAACTTAGTCGTGTCTCGTTGCTTCCCACAGATGATGTTGGCGTCAAAAGTAGTCAGCTGCTGGGTGATGGTATCAAGCTCTGCCGAAGCACGAGATAGTGAGTAGTACAAATCCCCAAGCGTCGAACTCTTCTCTAATCCTTCTTGAACCTCAGTAGCCTTGCCGGAAACGAGCGGTGTGTTTAACGCTTGATTTATGTGCTCTAGCGCGTCACTTGTCTGTCGAACTTGATCGCCAATATCAGCACGTAACCACTGGCTACCACGCATTTGCGACTGCATAGCTTCACTGGCATAGATGAGATTCCATTGGTGCAGTGGAAATTGTGCGAGTTTCTGTTGCTCGATTTCTCTAAGTAATTCTACGATCTCTGGATCTAATTCGTTATTAGATAAACATTGACCAACACCTTCCAGTAGAGCGACTTGATAATCGTAATTTCTAAACTCGTCGGCGACTTTCCCAAGTACAGAGTTTCTTTCTGCAATCAGGTTGAATAATCCACATTGTCGAAGTTGATAACTGTCGATAAGCCCGATAGAGAGTGAAGGAACTTCAATAAACAGCTCTCGCTTTCTCGGTAAGCTTTCGAGCTCCCAGTCTTCCTGTATCTCGTCAGCATCTTGCACGTTGGCGATTTTGGTCTGATAGTCGTCGAAATAGTTCTGTGGGCTGTCATCGAAACATCCAGTGAGCACCATTGTTAGACACAACAGTGTTGAACGTACGAGTAAGCTTGAGATAACGCGACGACCCATGTGACGGCTACCAATCTATTTCGCTACCATCGAAATTAAAGAAGTGACCACTCACTTCAGTATTCGATGACTCTATTACAGTCACAAGGCCTTTAGCTGAAGTCTCTGTATCAATAAGAGCATTAGGGCCGCCCATTTCCGTCTGTACCCAACCAGGATGTAACGCTAACACTGTAAAGCCATTATCGGTCAAGTCGTTGCTTAAACTCTTCACAACCGAGTTTAGAGCCGCTTTAGAGGAACGATAGATGTAGCCTCCGCCTGATGTGTTTTCAGACATGCTGCCCACTCTTGATGAAAGACAGGCGATCTTTTTTATTGGACTCTTTGCTAGCAGAGGCAGTAAGGATTCAACGAGCTTGAGAGGAGCGATGGTATTGGTTTCGAAAACACGACGCCATTCTTCTACATCGGTATTACCTAATCCGTAACCTTTAGGGCCATAGTAGCCTGCGTTGTTGATGAGAATATCGATGGATTCAAGCTTTGAAGGAAGTTCATTGACCGATTGATAGTCCGTGATGTCGAGATGTATGCACGAAAGATTGTTGTTTTCGTTTGCGAGAGCAAGTAACTCTTGTGCTGTGGAAGCATTGCGATAGGTGGCATACACGGTGTGGCGATCATTGACGTAGTGCCGTGCTAGGCTTAAGCCAATACCTCGGTTCGCACCAGTGATAAAAATAACGCTCATAATGATTCCTTGTTAGTTCAATCAGTTAAGTGTGATGGGTTAACGCGAGAAAATCAACGCTCCACCAACTGACCATCAGCATGCTCACGAAAATCATTACTGCTGCGACAGAGCCGCAGATCACACCACAGATGAGTATTACGTTTTTCATTGTTGTCTCTGGAATTAATTAAAGGTAATGATAATTATTATCATTAATTAAGGTTGTCGCCAAGTCTGAGACTGTTATGATTTTGAGACTGATACGTAATACGCCCGATCTATGACTCCTTTAATTTACCATCCAATTTATTCTCAGTTGCCTTTACCAGAAGGGCATCGTTATCCAATCCATAAATACCAACTGTTGCACAGTGCGGTGAAGCACCACATGGACAGCGATCCAAAATGGGGTAATGCATTCGAAATGTTCCAGCCAATGCCCGTTTCGGTAGAACAAGTAAAGCAGGTACACGATGGTGAATATGTCGATTTGCTGGTTTCTGGAAATTTGCCTGCAGCAAAAATGAGACGTATCGGCTTTCCGTGGAGTGAACAACTTATAGAAAGAACACTCTATTCAAGTGGTGGAACCTGCTTGGCTGCAGAAATGGCCATCGAAAGTGGTTTAGCGATTCATCTCAGCGGTGGTTATCATCATGCGCACCGAGATTTTGGCAGTGGCTTCTGTTTGTTGAATGATCTGGTCTTGGCGGCCAAGCACGCATTAACCTTTGAGCATATAGATAAAGTGCTGATCGTCGACAGTGATGTTCACCATGGCGATGGTACAGCAACTCTTTGCCAAAATAATGACGACATTATTACTCTGTCGTTTCATTGCGATAAAAACTTCCCCGCACGAAAACCTCTATCTGATTTAGATGTGCCACTAAGCCGTGAAACAGAAGATGAAGAGTTTCTGCGTTGCTTTGAACAAGTCACCAAGCTGGCGATTGCGCATCATCAACCGGATTTGATTATCTATGATGCGGGTGTCGATATTCATCAAGATGACGAATTGGGGTATTTGAATATTTCTACACAAGGGATATTTGAACGCGATTGCTTGATGCTCAATTTAGCAAAGAGTAAAGCGATTCCAATGGCGTGTGTTGTGGGCGGTGGTTATCGGTCGGAACATAAAGACCTGGTGCCGATCCACATGCAGTTACTAAACGCTGCATTGGCTTTGAATAGCTGAACCGTTGAGCTGCGTGATTTTCAGATACAAAAAAGCCGCTGATTTCTCAGCGGCTTTCTTTAATGTGGTGGAGGGATAGGGATTTGAACCCTAGAACCGCTATTAACGGTTGCCGGTTTTCAAGACCGGTGCTTTCGACCACTCAGCCATCCCTCCAGTGCCGCGAATAATATAGTGGTGTGATTCGCTTGTAAACCCCCACAAACACTGTTTGCTTTGTTTATGAACGGTTTGGTCGTTTTTTATCTATATTGATGAAAATTTCACGTAACAATAAGTGTGTTGATTGGTATTGGTTCTAGACAGAAGAGAACTCACTGAGAACGATGACCAAGAACGGCGAACGAAAGGCTTATGTAACGCAGAAATAGAATATCTCAGAAATAGCAGTATTTAAAAATTTACGAGACACCAGAAACGAAAAAAGCCGCTGATTTCTCAGCGGCTTTTCGAATGTGGTGGAGGGATAGGGATTTGAACCCTAGAACCGCTATTAACGGTTGCCGGTTTTCAAGACCGGTGCTTTCGACCACTCAGCCATCCCTCCAGTGGCGTGAATAATATAAGGGGGAGAGTGCCTTGTAAACCCTTAATTATCATAATCTTGTTTGGTTGCTTGTTTTCTGGTCATTCGCGGCAATAAAAAAGGGAAGCAGCATGCTTCCCTTTTTTGTTTGGAGACTAATTAGTCATTTTTTGTGTAGAAACGCTGTAGTTCAGTTAGACCTTGCATCAACACAGGTAAGCGAGGACTTACATTTTTCAGGCGTTGATAATTCTGGTCGTACAATTTGTAGTTACCAAATTTATCTAGCACCGTTGTTTGTTGATCAGTAACAAGAGCCAATTCGCGAGAGTCGCCCGCTAGGATCCATTTTCTCTTACGCTCGTTAAACAGACTACGACCGCTACTGAAATCAGTCGGGTTCGAAGATACACCTAATAACTCTTGCATCAGTGTTACGGATACATCTAAATGACTCGAACGATGCGTATATTCAGAAGCAGACTTACCAGGCCAGCTGATAAACAGCGGAACCTGCAACTGGTAGCGACTGTAGTTGGAGTTTGCACCCCAGCTATTGGTCTTGGTTTCATTAAATTCAGTACCGTGGTTCGACGTGATGATAACCACAGTATTGTCTTTTAGATCGAGACGTTCTAATTCTGCATAAATTGTCGCAAGCTGAGCATCAGCCGCTTGAGCTGACTTTTGATAGTCTGCAGCAAAGCGTTCTGCTGTGCTTAATGTAGAGTCAGACTCTGAACTAGAATCGTAGCCAGCGAAGTTATCCAGCGTGGTCAGTTCTATGAAGTTAAACCAAGGGCGTTTAGCTTGCGGTGATTGAATCCAGTTAGACCAAGCTTGTATCGCGCTTTTGTCATCATAAGTTGCTTGCTCTGGCATAACATCACGGCCTCGGAAGATGATTTCCGAGTAAAGAGCATCGTCAAAGTTATCGCCACTGAAAGCCGCAAACTTATAATTGTGATTATCTAAAACATCCAACAGTACTGCACTTGAACCTTGAGCTTCGATGCTGCTTGCGTAGCTGCTCGGAAGGCCGTAGAACAAACCGAAGATACCAAACATATCGTTACTTGAACTGTAGTGGTTGGTAAAGTTGATCGATTGCTGTGCGTAGGCATAGCTGTTTGGCATCGCTGTGGCATTAAGCGCATCAGAGCGAAGATTGTTCACACTCACCATCAGGATATTAAGATCATCACTGCGGCGGTTGTATTGAATTTTTTCTAGCGGGTAGCTAACTAGGTTTGCGTTCTCTTTATTCGCTTCTAAACGCTCAAGGTACTCTTCACGGTCTAATAGGCCGTGTTTTTCCATAAAGCTTTTCGCTGTCATTGGGTAAGACAGTGGGAAGTTCGCTTTCTGGCTAGTAATTGGGTTATAGAAATACGCATCAGCCCACATGTAGGTCAAGTGGCTGCTGATGAAACACAAGAAGAAGACGGCAGTAATCGGACGGCCAATGTGTTTATGAGACAGTTTACGCTGTTTACGCCAAACCCATTCAGATAGGCCGAGCTGTAATAAGAAGATAAACGGCATAACAATGAAGAGGTGCTGCAAATCAGAAGTAAATGCAGATTCCTCTCCACTGAATAAAACCTCCCACACGACAGGTGTCAGGTGGAGGTTTATATTTTGATACGTTTGGGTATCAATCAGTAGGACAGTTAAACCTATGGTCGCGAAGATAACGGCAACCAAACGTAATAACTTCCTCGACGGAAGAATAAAAGTGAGCGGGAACAGCACTAATAGATAGAGCGCGAACACTAAAAAGCCAAAATGACCAACCCAAGATGCAGCCAAATAGAATTGACCCAGCAAGGTTTCTGGCCAAGCAGATTGAGTAATATAACGAGTACCTATCAACATCGCAGCAATGATGTTGAAAAATGCAAACCAGTGACCCCAACCAACCAGTCGAGATACACGATCGCTATAAGAGTTTGCGCTGTCTACCATTTATAATTCTTTTTTCCGTCAATCAAATTTAGTGAGACTGTTTGTCTTCAAGAGAAGAAACCAACGCCTCGGCAAATTTTTCAGCAATTCCTTTGCGTTGTGAAGCAGCAACGTTCTGATTTAAGACATTGGTTGCGATATTTCCAGCGATCATCAGTGAAAGTTCTGGTGAAGCTTTGTGCTTTGTTAATACAGCACCTACTTCAGCTAGGATTTTTTCAACTTGTTCATCTGTGTATTTAGATATAATCGGCATAAGGACTCTAATAATGATAGTAAAAGCGGCTTATGATAACCTACTATGCACGACAACTGAAACCTGAACGGTAATATTTTCACTATGAGCCTTCACCTTTCCAACGTAATTTTACACCAGTTAAGCAAGAACGATCAGGAAGAACTGATTGTTAACTACCGTGCTGAATCTCTAGAAAACGATGCTTCGTCTGAAAGCCTCGTGGCTGAGCTTCACCGAGTGTTCAACTCAAAAGCAGGTAAAGGGTTTGGTTCTTTCAAATCCGACAGCGAATTCCAGCAGTCGTTGCATGAATTTCGAGCGGGAGAGCAAAGTTTTTATGATTTCTCTCAAAAAAGTGCGCTACGTCTAAAAGATGAGCTTTCAAAGTATCCTTTTGCTGATGAAGGCACTTTGGTACTTGCTGAATATCAATCATTGGCGACAGATTACCTTTTCATCGGTTTACTGCCTTCGAACCAAAGTTTGAAAGTGACAGAAGGGCTAGACATCAGTGCGACTGATTACCTTGATATCTCTAAGATGGATATTGTGGCGCGCCTTGATCTTTCAACATACGACACAGACAAAGAGTCAAACCGTTACCTTACATATATTAAGGGACGTGTTGGCCGTAAAGTTGCTGATTTCTTCTTAGACTTCCTTCAAGCAGAAGTTGGCTTGGATGCTAAGCAACAAAACCAAGTGCTGATGCAAGCGGTTGAAGATTTCGTTTCTGATTCTAAGTTAGAGAAAGAAGAAGCGATCAGCTATAAAAAGCAGGTTGCAGATTACTGTAACGAACAGCTAAAAGCGGGCGATGAAGTTCAAGTTCGTGAACTTTCTGGTGAATTACCAGCAAGCACTGATGGCACTAGCTTCTTTGACTATACTAGTGAGCAGGGCTATGAGTTAGAAGATAGCTTCCCAGCCGATCGCGCAACTATGCGTAAACTAACAAAATTTGTTGGTGCGGGTGGTGGTTTGAATGTTAGTTTTGATAGTCTGCTTCTTGGTGAGCGTATTTTTTACGATCCGGAGACAGATACACTAACGATTAAAGGAACGCCGCCGAACTTGCGTGACCAATTGACTCGCAATAAGTCATAGTCCGAAGTTAACGGATAATAGCGGCAGCGGGATGTTGTCGCTTATTTTCTGCTTTACACTCTCGAAAACTGAACCGGTGTGAGGCTGACATGCACAAGGAATATTGATGGAACAATCAGTGGCAACGCCCCATCGCTTTAAAAAGCCTGCAACTTTCTTGGTTGTACTTCTGGCTCTATGGTTACTTCCTTCGTTGGCCATCCTTCAGCTCAGCCGTTCTTACAATAATTCCCTAGCTCAAATTGAAGAGCTTGGTATTCGTGTTAACGAGTTAAGGCAGTCGCTTTACTTCTCTGAACCGCTCCGAGTCTCTCGTATTAATGACCTAGCCCTTGATGCGCAGTTGGTGTATTCGATTCGATTGCAGATTGAATCGGACTTTGAGCATGCGTTTTTCCGCCCTGACGTCAACCAACTGCTGTATGTCGCAGACCAATTCTTAGAAAAGTTCGATGAATTTATCCCGATAGAAAGCCAAGTGCAGGCGATAGTCGATAACATCAAGGCATTGCGCGCTGACAAGAAGACCTCTTCTAAGTTAAAGCCTCTGTTAAACGAATTTGGCGTCGTGGTGTTTGAAGCCATGTATTCTGACAATCAAAGTTCCTCGGCGACGTATCGTTCTTTTGACTCTATTCTCAAACGATCTTATTCGTTAAAAACCAAAGAGCAGGAAGCCATTCAACAGTTACTTGCTGATGCTTCTACGCTGTTAGGTGATTATGCCCAGCTTAATTATTTAGTTGATAAGATTAAGAAAAATTCAGTCAATGAGCAGATCATCAAGCTTGAAGCTCAATTCCATAAGAGTCAGTTCAATTTACTACTCGCAGCTTTAGGTTTGAGTTTGGTTGCTATGATCGCGCTGATTTTATGGGGAGTGAGTTTTAGAAAGAATGCATCACAAGCTGAAGGTGATCCGGACCATGAACTAGAGAGCAACTTAGGAAAACGAGCAAACGGTTCGAACGCCACGGCGAACCAAGTAGAAACGACAGATTCAAAGGACACGCTCGCTGATGTAAAACAGGCTAACCATGATGTTGCCGCAGTTCCAGAAAGAGCGCCATCGATCCAGCATCCAGTAATGAATGAACCTCAAGCGATATCAACAAATCATCAAGAGACAGAGGCTCATTTAGCTGAGAAACACATCGCAAGTGTGACGGATTCAAAGCCTGCTATTGATATCGAAGAGATGCTAGAGACTCTTGATGGTGATGCTGAATCTGTAGGATTGCTATTAGGCGTGTTTGTGCAAGACCATGCTGATGACTATGCAAAATTCAAATCCTTGCTGACAAAAGACGAGACGTCTGCTGCTCGAATCGTACATAGCTTAAAAGGCGTTGCCGGAAGCATTAAAGCATCGAGATTGGCGATTATTGCCGCCAGTATTGAGATGACAATGAAGCAATCACGAGCGATCAGTGAATACGATCTTGAAGAGTTAGAACAGGCAATCCAGGCTTCGGTCGAATCTGCCATGGCGTATTTAGATCTATCGCACTAATTTTGCGAGAGTTTTGACAATACTCTGACGAAGTGCTCATACAATCCGCGCCATTAGTCTTTGTCAGAGGTGTATATGTTGCGTGTTTCTAGTAAGTGTTTGATGGTGTGGGTACTTAGTATTGTTCTAAGTGGTTGTTCTCTCTTAGAAGTTAAGTTAGATAGCCAAACAACACCATTGACTCAACAAGAGCTGAATGCTCGGATTATGACGCGTGAATACGCTAAGATTTTCTTTACTCGCGTAGAAGATTCGGCTGATTTTATCGCTCAATCTTATCCTGCTGACGATACCCTACATCAATCTTATGTACTGCTTTGGAAGATCCACGCAGAGCAGGGACTTCAACAAGCGGCTTACCAAACTTCTCCAATGTCAGCGTTAATTGATTCGTGGGTGTTTACCGCTCAAATGGACCAGTTTTATACGCAAGGCGACGGTGCTGACTTATTCGTAACTGGCCATGCAGTAGAAACCGCTCATGAGCTTACTCAAGAAGTAGAAAAACTGGCAAAAGGCGTATTGAGTTCTGGTGACTTTAAGAAGAGCCAAGCGTTCGTCGCGCAGTTTGCCGCTAGCCACCCATTTAAAGATCTCGCATTCAGAAGTACACCAGCTTACCGCGATTGGTTAACTTACTTAGGGAAAGATGAATCTCAAATCGTGCAAAATTTGGGAACCATGCCAGAAGCAATGAGTGATGCATCAGACCGTTTAAGCGTAATGGCTGATCAGACGCCAAAGCTAATGTCGTGGAAAGCTGAGTTGGTTGCTTTGAACAGCTCTTTAACGGGTGAAGACCTGTCTAAGACGCTGGAAAGCCTTCGTCAAACATCAGCAAGCATGCAGGACTTTATCGAAAACAATCCTGAGTACATGCAAACGCTGGCTTCTATTATGTCGACAGAAATGCAGCCCTTGCTAAACGACCTTAGCGATAAGACAGACCAAAAATTAGCGATGCTGAGCGATGAACGTGTGGCACTAGAAAAGATGGTGACGCGTGAGAGAGAAGCGCTAGTACAGATGGTTGAGAAAGAGCGCATCGAGATTGCCGGTATTGTGACTTCAGAAAGAGAGTTGTTCACTCAAGATCTAGACCGTGTTTCTCAAGAAGTGGTTGTGCTTGCGATTGATAAGCTGATGGAGCTAATCAAAAGTGTGATTATCTACTTCATCCTGTTTATCTTGGTGGTGTTCTTTGCACCGTTAGGCATCGGTTATTGGTTGGGTAAACGAACCGCCAACAAATAAGTAAATTACTAATTCAGTAACTAAGCAGATCAAAAAAAGAGCGCTCTAGGGCGCTCTTTTTGTATTTAAATGATTAACGTTTTAATGACTTACGCTTGCTGCTTGCTTAACTCTGTCGCTTCTTCAGCTTCAAACGCAGGCGCTGTCGGTTCACACTTATCAACGAACCAACCCATGTAAGACGTCACGATAGTCACGATGATACAGATGAAGCTTAACCACATGAACGGTGCGTAAGACAGTGTAGCAACGCCCAGAATACTCGCCATGTAGATACCGTTATCACTCCAAGGAACCATACCTGACGTCAACGTGCCACCGAACTCAGCGTTACGAGACAGGTTCTTACGTTTGTAGCCTAAGCGGTCGTAGTTTTTCGCACAGATTTTTGGTGTAAGGATGAGTGATACATACATTGCTGAACCAAACACGTTACCCATGAAAGCTGTACCAATTGTGCTGGTTGCTAGTGAGCCTGCGCTGTTTACACGACGCTCGAACACTTTAGCAATCGTCTCTAGCACGCCTACTTTGTCCAGCAAGCCACCGAAACCTAAACCAAACACGATAACCGCCACCGAACCAAGCATTGAAGACATGCCGCCACGGTTAAGAATTGAATCAATGAACTCGACACCAGATGAGATAGAGAACGGTGCCCATGCTGTATTAAATGCAGTAAGGAAGTCGATCTCTTGGATCATCACTGCCCAGATAATACCTAGCAGAGAACCAAAACTGATCACTGGGAATGACGGCATGCGGAAAGCCAATAGGCCAAGCACGATCAATACTGGTACAAATGAGTAAGGCGTAATGTAGAACTGAACTTCCATTGCTTTGATTACAGAGTCAACTTGGCTCATGTCAACGTTGCCCGCGTAGTGGAAACCAAACGCGGTAAACATGATGCCCGTAATCACGTAGCTGATTAACGCAACTGGAAGCATGCCCTTGATATGTTCAACCACTTCAACACCAGACATTGAAGAAGCCAGAATCACTGAATCAGAAAGTGGAGACATCTTGTCACCGAAGTAACAGCCCGAAAGTACTGCACCAGCAGTGATTGGTGCTGGAACACCTAGGCCTTGACCAATACCCATCATCGCAATACCGGCGGTACCAGCAGCTCCCCAAGAGGTGCCTGTTGCCAGAGCGGTTAGAGAACAGATGATCATAGTCGCTAAAAGGAAGATAGAAGGGTGGATAGCTTTCAGACCGTAGTAAATGATAGTGGGTACAATACCGCCCGAGATCCACGTACCAACAAGAGCGCCAACCGCTAAAAGTATTAAAACTGCACCTAAGCCATTAGATATTCCTTTGAGTGCTGCTTTTTCTAAGTCTTTGTATTCGTGGCCAAGGCGAATACCAAGCACCATGATAATGAACCAGCCAATGTACAAGGCAAGTTGGATTGGAAGATCAAGCTTTGCTGTAAATGAAAAAGCAAGGGATAGAAATAGTCCTAACGCGATGATTACCTGCAATAGGTTCGGTAGGCGAGTTTTACTCTGCTTCATATAAGCCTCTGGTTATTTCGAGCATTTATAGTGCTTCGTTATAGTTTGGGGTACGACGTGGACACTACAGTAATTAGATTATTATATCGAAAAAATACACCTAAGTTGTGATATTTGACTATTAAGTCAATGAACCATGGTTTCATTGTCTGAAATTTTGTTAAATTCATGATTGTTACATGTTGATTTTTGTCGCACGTTGTTTTCGTTGTGTAAAATATTATTCTGATTAACCATTGTTAAATAGTGGTAATTGCTGTTAAGGCTTGGTTCTATCAGGATGGAAATTGGAGCGTTTTTATTGGCTAAACCTTTGATGCTAACCATATTGCGTGCTTTATCAGTGGCAAAAGCGACGAATGCGATTCATAGATAACTGCACTATTCATCGCGTTCACTTAAAAGAAACGAAAAAGTTACACTTTTTGCTAAAAAGCACTTGAGTTCTGTTTCTGAAAAACTTATAGATGGGGGAGAGCAATTTTTAATTTATACATGGAGAGTGAGAGATGAGAGTAGGTCTAGTTGGTTGGCGCGGTATGGTTGGTTCTGTACTGATGCAACGTATGGTTGAAGAAAAAGACTTCGACCTGATCGAGCCTGTTTATTACAGCACATCTCAAATTGGTATCCCTGCCCCTGTTTTAGGTGGTAAAGAGGCGGGTCTGCTTCAAGATGCCTTTGATATTGATAGTCTAAAACAACTTGATGCCGTTATTACCTGTCAAGGTGGCGATTACACTTCAAAAGTTTACCCAGCACTGCGTCAAGCAGGTTGGAAAGGTTACTGGATTGATGCAGCTTCTACGCTAAGAATGGATGCTGACTCCATCATCACATTAGATCCGGTTAACTTGGCTCAAATCCAGCAAGGCATCCACGGTGGCACCAATACATTCGTTGGTGGTAACTGTACGGTGAGCTTGATGCTAATGGCATTAGGTGGCCTATATGAAAAAGGCATGATTGAGTGGATGAGTGCCATGACTTACCAAGCCGCTTCTGGTGCTGGTGCTAAGAACATGCGTGAGCTGATTTCTCAAATGGGTGTTATTAACGACAGCGTCAGTTCTGAGCTAGCGAACCCAGCAAGTTCTATTCTTGATATCGATAAGAAAGTCGCTGACACGATCCGTTCATCTTCATTCCCAACAGACCAATTCGGCGCTCCTCTTGCTGGTTCATTGATTCCTTGGATCGATGTGAAGCGTGAAAACGGTCAAAGCAAAGAAGAGTGGAAAGCGGGCGTTGAAGCGAACAAGATTCTTGGCCTAGATGGTCAGCCAATTCCTATCGATGGTACTTGTGTTCGAATCGGTGCGATGCGTTGTCATGCTCAAGCACTCACTATTAAGCTTAAGCAAGACGTTCCAATGGACGAAATCGAAGAGATCATCGCGACGCACAATGATTGGGTTAAAGTGGTTCCTAATGACCGTGACATTACTGCTCAAGAGCTGACACCAGCGAAAGTAACAGGCACGATGTCTGTACCAGTAGGTCGTCTACGTAAGATGTCTATGGGTAACGACTTCCTAAACGCGTTTACTGTTGGTGACCAATTACTTTGGGGTGCTGCAGAACCACTACGTCGTACTCTGCGTATTATCCTTGCTGAGAAAGCGTAATCGAAAGCTCTTTCTATTCAGAAGTTAAAGCAGGCGCCACTCTTTGTGAATGCTTAGCTTCGTGAGAGACAAAGGCCGGTGTTAATACATCGGCTTTTTTGTTCGCGGAAGGTTGATTAATTTCACTCGCGACTTCACTTAAATCTTCTCATTGGAATGGGACAAGGAAGAGATCCCCAACTCGTTCGTTCCTCACTCTTGAGGATGACGTTTTTCTCCTAACTTAAATTGTGTCATTCCCGATAACGACGAAGGAGCGTAGTCGGGAATCTCGTTTTGGCTCAGTGAACCAACATCAAAAAAGGTGACGATAAACGCCACCCTTTAAGTATTTTTGTGTTTCATACTCAAATCACGAAACTGCTCTTAAATCTTTTTCGCATCTCGCTACTCTAATCTCGCATCTGCTTTTATTTCTCTTCAGTGACGACACGCTTGTCCGGATCGGCCAATTCACTTGCACAGTGCTTGCAATACATCGCATCTGAATCATGGCCAGCGCGGTTGCAGTTTGGGCATTTAACCAACTCTTTATGAGAGTTCATTTCATTGCTCAGTTCTGCCGTAATAATCCCTGTTGGCACCGCTAAGATGGAGTAACCCAACAACATGGTAAGCGAAGCGATCGCTTTACCCAGCGCGGTTTGAGGGATCATGTCACCGTAGCCGACCGTAGTAATGGTCACTATTGCCCAATAAATACTGTGGGGAATGCTGGTGAAGCCATTTTCTGGGCCTTCAATAACAAAGATCAGAGCGCCAAAGATAACGACCAATATGCCTACTGTGCTGAAAAAGATGAGGATCTTTCGTCTTGCCATTAATAGTGAACGCAGCAAGATATTGGAATCTTGTAAGTAGCGAACTAATTTTAGGATGCGGAAGATACGCATGACACGAAGCAGTCTCACCACGCCCATAAACGAAGCGCCAGGGAAGATGATCGCAAGGTAGGTTGGAAGAATCGCTAATAGATCAACGACACCGTAAAAGCTGGTGGCGTAGGATTTGGGTTTTGGAGAGCAATAGAGCCTCAACAAATACTCAACAGTGAAGAGGGCTGTAAAAGTGTATTCGATATAACGCAGCTGTTGTGACCATTCGGTCATGACATTTGGGATGGACTCTAGAATAAGTACCAACAGCGAAGCCAAGATTGCAACGATCAGTGATATATCAAATGCACGGCCGGCCGGCGTGTGAGTACCAAAGATAATGACGTATAAATGATGCTTGAGTGGCTTGCGTGACATAAGGAGAAGTTCATCTTCTATTAAAGGTATTAACAGTCATTATACAAGCTTGATAATAACGAGGCGAGTGAAAGCCTATTTGCTTTACTCGCCTCACAATAATCAGTTTTAGTTTCACTTTTTTAATGGGCTAAATGCCCCTGAGTCTTATGCCAAGCCAGGGAACAAGTTGCGAAGCCCGTTAGCTATAAATTCGATACCTAGTGCACCAAGAATCAAGCCCATGATACGCGTGATAACGTTGATCCCAGTTTGACCTAGAAAGCGAACGATAACGGGCGCTGAACGGAACAGAAGCCAAGAGCATGTTGCGAAAGCGATGATACTAATGCCAATGCCTACCGTGTCGATTGCGGCTGGATAACGAGAGCCGTAAACAATCGTTGAACTAATGGCACCCGGGCCTGCCATTAATGGCATCGCCAAAGGAACAACACCGATTTGTTCTTTACTAACGTACTCAGACTTCTCTTGCTTGTTCTGCTTATCTTCACCAAGTTTACCGCTCATCATTGAAAACGCGATGCTCAGTAATAGCAATCCACCTGCAACACGAAATGAATCTAGCGAAATGCTAAACATGTCGAGAAGCAATTGTCCTGCAACTAGAGAAACAATCAATATAACGGCAACAGCAATGTTGGCTTGTAATGCGGTCCTGTTCCTCTCTTCTGGCGGCATATGGGCCGTAAGAGAAACAAAGACAGGCATGATGCCGATAGGGTTTACGGCAGCAACAAGCCCAAGGAAGAATTGCATAAAGATTGCGATTTCTAAACCTTGCATGTGGGTGATCTCCAAATAGCGTACTTAAGGAAGAGGGGTTGATCTGTCAATAGTCAGAGCGCGTAATGTAAGTGACAAATCTAAATTGCACGAATGAAAAAAACTAACCTGAAATAGGGTCTTTTTTATAGAAAAACTAATTGAATCCAAATGCTGACTTCCGTCATGTTACGAGCTGATTATTAGTGTTTCATGTTGTAATTATTTTCTGACCAATTGTTAACCTACGCACGCTTTTAATAAAAATTATGTCTAAATCTAGCCCGTTGCAACGGTATGGATATACTCTCAGTAGCACGAATATAGCTGTATACATGTAATTTAACGGACTAAAAATGAAACTTTTTTACAGTTTATGACGCTATGTATAAAAAAGCTGTCTGTTTGCTTGTTTTTTGTTCGAACGAAAAGTGTGATTTTAATCTATGTAAATCATACTCTTAAGTTGATTTTTGCGATTGCCTTACTACTTTCTGGTTAATTCTTTTTGGCTAACTGATCTGGGTCAATTTTTTTCACACTGTGAAATAATATACTCAGTCCTGAAAGCAATTTACTAAGAACGCTGATGTTTAAGGTTAAAGGCAAGCAGCGAATTTAATAAAAAGTTTTTAATATTTATTATTTTAGGAGATCCACCATGCCTGTAACTAACTTAGCTGAACTAGATGCTCTGGTAGCACGCGTTAAAGCAGCACAAGAAGAATTCTCAACATTCTCTCAAGAGAAAGTTGACGCAATCTTCCGTGCAGCATCTCTTGCGGCTAACCATGCTCGTATCCCACTAGCACAACAAGCAGTTGCTGAATCTGGAATGGGTATTGTTGAAGATAAGGTTATCAAAAACCACTTTGCATCTGAATTTATCTACAACAAATACAAAGACGAAAAAACATGTGGCATCTTAGAAGAAGATGACAACCTAGGCACGATGACTATCGCTGAGCCTGTAGGTATCATCTGTGGTATCGTTCCAACAACGAACCCAACTTCTACAGCAATCTTCAAATCTCTAATCTCTCTTAAGACACGTAACGGCATCATCTTCTCGCCACACCCACGTGCAAAGAACTCAACTAACGACGCTGCTAAACTTGTTTTAGACGCTGCTGTTAAAGCGGGCGCACCAAAAGACATCATCGGTTGGATCGACCAACCATCTGTAGAGCTTTCTAACGCGCTTATGAAGCACGACGGTATCGCGCTTATCCTAGCGACTGGTGGTCCAGGCATGGTTAAAGCAGCATACTCTTCAGGTAAGCCTGCTATCGGTGTTGGTGCTGGTAACGTTCCTGTAGTTATCGATGACACAGCAGACGTTAAACGTGCTGTAGCATCTATCCTGATGTCTAAAACATTCGATAACGGCGTAGTATGTGCTTCTGAGCAAGCTGTCATCGTAATGGACGAAGTATACGACGAAGTGAAAGAGCGTTTCGCATCTCACAAAGGTCACGTACTAAGCAAAGCTGACGCAGATAAAGTTCGTAAAGTTCTACTTATCGACGGCAACCTAAACGCAAAAATCGTTGGTCAACCTGCAACTGCAATCGCTGAAATGGCGGGTGTTAAAGTTCCAGCTGATACTAAGATTCTTGTTGGTGAAGGCCTTGGCGAAGTATCTTACGATGACGAATTCGCTCATGAGAAACTGTCTCCAACTCTAGGTATGTTCCGTGCGTCTTCTTTCGAGAACGCAGTTGCTCAAGCAGTAACAATGGTTGAAATTGGTGGTATCGGTCATACATCTGGTCTTTACACTAACCAAGATGTTAACGCAGACCGCATCCGTTACTTCGGTGACAAGATGAAAACGGCTCGTATCCTAATCAACATCCCTACTACTCACGGTGGTATCGGTGACCTGTACAACTTCAACGTTGCACCGTCTCTAACTCTTGGTTGTGGCTCTTGGGGTGGTAACTCTATCTCTGAGAACGTAGGTCCTAAGCACCTTATCAACAAGAAAACTGTAGCGAAGCGAGCTGAAAATATGTTGTGGCACAAACTACCTAAGTCTATCTACTTCCGTCGTGGTAGCCTTCCGATCGCTCTTGGCGACCTAGAAGGTAAGAAACGCGCATTCCTAGTAACTGACCGTTTCCTATTCAACAACGGTTACGCTGATGACGTAGTTAGCCTGCTTAAAGCACAAGGTATTGAAGTTCAAACATTCTTCGATGTAGAAGCGGATCCAACACTATCTGTTGTTGAGAAAGGCGCTGAAGCAATGAAGAGCTTCCAACCTGACGTAATCCTTGCTCTAGGTGGCGGTTCTCCAATGGATGCTGCTAAGATCATGTGGGTTATGTACGAGCACCCAGAGACTCACTTCGAAGAACTAGCAATGCGCTTTATGGATATCCGTAAACGTATCTACAAGTTCCCTAAAATGGGTCAAAAAGCTGAGCTTGTATGTATCACTACAACTTCAGGTACAGGTTCAGAGGTTACTCCATTCGCTGTTGTTACAGACGACAAGACTGGTGCTAAGTACCCACTAGCTGACTACGAAATCACGCCAAACATGGCTATCGTTGATGCGAACCTAGTAATGAACATGCCTAAGTCTCTAACAGCGTTCGGTGGTTACGATGCAGTAACTCACGCTCTTGAAGCTTACGTATCTGTTCTAGCGAACGAATACTCAGATGGCCAAGCTCTACAAGCTCTTAAGATGCTTAAAGAGTACCTACCATCAAGCTACAAAAACGGTGCAGCAGACCCAATCGCTCGTGAAAAAGTACACAACGCAGCAACTATCGCTGGTGTAGCATTTGCGAACGCATTCCTAGGTGTGTGTCACTCAATGGCTCACAAAATTGGTGCTGAGTTCCACCTACCACACGGCCTTGCTAACGCGCTGCTTATCTCAAACGTTGTACGTTACAACGCGAACGATAACCCAACTAAGCAAACTGCATTCTCTCAGTACGACCGTCCACAAGCACGTCGTCGTTACGCTGAAGTTGCTGACCACCTAGGCCTAAGCCAAGTTGGTGACCGTACTGCTCAGAAGATTGAACGTCTACTGACTTGGTTAGAAGAGCTTAAAGTTGACCTAGACATCCCACTGTCTATCCAAGCTGCGGGTGTTAACGAGTCTGACTTCGTTGCGAAACTAGACGAGCTAGCGGTTGAAGCGTTCGATGACCAGTGTACAGGTGCTAACCCACGTTACCCTCTAATCACTGAGCTAAAAGAAGTTCTAACAACGTCGTACTTCGGTACTCCTTACGTTGAAGGTGAAACTTTCGAAGGCACAACAGTAATTTTGAAGAAAGCTGACCAAAAGCCAGCTGAAGCAAAATCAGCGCCAAAAGCTAAAAAAGAAAAAGCTAACGCATAATAAGTGAGCATTAGTTTTGAGATAAGTTTTCGCTAGCACGAACCTTATCTAATCGGGAAAAGAACAAAGCCCCAGTCGAGAGACTGGGGCTTTTTTTATGTTTGGTTCGTTTATATAGACTTACTGAAAGGCGATAGCTCTGTTGTTCAATATGAGTTGAGTCAGTCATGTTCATTTGGAGTAAGGGGGTTAAACTTCTGCGGCAACCACACGCCCGCTAAAGTAATCATTAGAGACGATGTATTCGGTTGTTCTGGTCAGTTCATCTTGTAGCTGCGCCCAGTGACATCGATTGAGCTTGCCGTCGGAGTTATGAACCGCAGGGACAACACCACCGACTCGTATACCAAATGGAGTCAGTTCCTTAGCCCAACTGTGGGTAAAGCCGGTAATCATCGAGTTTGCGCTCTCTAGGCCGGATACATCATGAAAGTCATCATGAGATATCACATTCACAATCACGCCTTCTTTCTCCTCTTCTCGCAAGCGTTCAGCACTGATTTGGCCAAAGGCGAATAGAGTAGAAGCCATAGAAGATAAGTCATTAATAAAACGACTCACCGGCTGATCACCAATAAGGCTAGGCATAGGTGAGCTTATCCAGTTATTAACTAACACATCTGGAGTGGTGTTAAACGTGTTTTGAATAAAATCGAATACGTTAAGGATCGCCTGGTTATCATTGTTTTTAAGCGTGTAGCTGTAAACAGAATCAGAAAAGCGAGCGCATTGTACATAGGTAGCCTGAAGTGCTTCAGGATCGTTGTCGCACAGGATGACGGTTGCTCCAAGGTTTACAAAGTGGTTCGCAATCGTCCCTCCCAGTCGCGAGCCGGCAGATGTTACCAATATGATTGAGCTTTTTATTTCCATCCCAGTACCTAAACAAATCGTCCGTGTTCGATAAGAATGGGTCAAATTTCATACAATGGGTGTGAATTGGTTCAAACTAAGGTACGCCAATTAATAAGTTTCTATGAACTTAGTGGCACGTCACATTTTGTAGTAACTTCAAGCGTTAACCGACATTTGGTGTTTTTAGGTTGCCTAAGACTAGTGGTTCATATCACTCGCATGAATGGTTTAAAGTGTGCGAGTTAATCGAAGAGTCGCTGTGAATGGAAAGCGAAAAAGAGGAAAGGTAGGTGACCGCTATACTTGAGCTTGAATTTGATACTGACGTTGCGCAGTTGTTAGCTCATTATAGAGCGTGGCATGAGGTAAATCAGGTAAGTGCTTATTCGCCAATTTACGTCGGTCATGACCAGAAAGGTTTTGATAAACCTCTTCGGGTAAGTCGGCCGTATCTTCAGGCATGAAAGCAAGGGCTTCAGGTTTCAAGTAGTGGCTGAGCTTTGCACTGGCAAGGCTTGCCTGATGAAACTGATTCGATTGCTGAGCCGAAATTTCATAAGACGATTGGTCTGAGCGCAAAGGTTGTGGCTCTGCTACGCCGAAGTGTTTACGCAGGCGATCTTCATTTGTCTCACTAACTTCAATGGTGTCGATGGGTGTGCAATCACGAACATCATTAGAAAACATAGATAGCAGTAACGCGAAATCTGCACGGCGACCTTGCTCAACCGCTTGGCTGATCCCGATGCCGAACTTCAGTTCGTTGATGATTCCTGCTTTGTCTAAAGTATGTATTTGCATGTTGCCTCTCATTCGATACACCTTTAACGGCATGGAGTCGGCAAACTTTAGTGTTTAATTACAGGCAAATAGCCAATTGATGAAGAGCGGGTAGGAGTGGTTGATGTTGGTTGCAAAGTAGGCGTAATTAACCCGTTCAAGCTTCTATTTTCAATCTGGGTAAATGACAGATACAAAAAAGCTCACGCCGAGGCATGAGCTTTCAATAGATAACTCGCTATAAATAGCGCAGCATAAGTAATAGATTACTTAGCTAGGTTCTCTTCTACGAAAGACCAGTTTACTAGGTTCCAGAATGCAGCCATGTAGTCAGGGCGAACATTGCGGAAATCGATGTAGTAAGCGTGTTCCCATAGGTCAACAGTTAGAAGTGGAGTAACACCTTCTTCTGTTAGAGGAGTAGCAGCGTTAGAAGTGTTAACGATGTCTAGAGAACCGTCAGCTTTCTTAACTAACCAAGTCCAAGAAGAACCGAAGTTGTTGATTGCTGAATCAGTGAATTTCGCTTTGAATTCTTCGAAAGAACCGAATGCAGCGTTGATCGCTTCTGCAACAGCGCCAGTTGGTTCGCCGCCTGCTTTAGGAGCAAGACAGTGCCAGTAGAACGTGTGGTTCCAGATTTGAGCAGCGTTATTGAAAACACCACCAGTAGAAGTCTTAACGATCTCTTCTAGTGTTTTGCCTTCAAACTCAGTACCTGGGATAAGACCGTTTAGCTTAACAACGTAAGTGTTGTGGTGCTTACCGTGGTGGAAATCTAGCGTTTCTGCTGAGATGTGTGGTTCTAGCGCGTCTTTCGCGTAAGGAAGAGCCGGTAGTTCAAATGCCATTGCTCAATTCTCCATTGATATGAAAGAGTTAACTCTTTCGATTGCTTCCAGTGATATTATTATTCATGGTTCGCTATGAGGCCAACCACGGTCAATTTGCTGACTTGCGATATAGTTTAGCAAGTTTTTACTTTATTAAAAGCTTATTTCATCACTTTTATGTGAATTGTTAGCTTAGCTCGTAAACCGCTTTTTTTATATGGTTTTTATTCTTTTGGTTTGGGGTAGAATAAAGGCAATAAAAGCCGTAATCCATTAACGAGGAAGCAATGGAAACTATCGATAAAATCAAACAGCAAATTGAAGAAAACACCATTCTACTTTACATGAAAGGTTCTCCTAAGCTGCCAAGCTGTGGTTTTTCTTCTCAAGCATCTCAAGCACTAATGGCGTGTGGCGAAAAATTTGCTTACGTAGATATCCTACAAAACCCTGACATTCGTGCAGAGCTTCCAGCTTACGCACAATGGCCAACGTTCCCACAACTATGGGTTGACGGTGAGCTAATCGGTGGTTGTGACATCATTCTTGAGATGTTCCAAAAAGGTGAGCTTCAGCCAATCGTTAAAGAAGCAGCTGCTAAAGTAGCTGGCGACGACGCTGAGTAAGCTTTAAGCCTTTGCGCTTAAACATTGAATGGAAGGGGCCCTTAATAAGGCTCCTTTTTTGTTTGAATAGTTCGAAAGACTCGATAAGGAATGAACGATGGACGTAAAACTTCATTATGTGCATGACCCAATGTGCAGTTGGTGCTGGGGTTATAAGCCAACATTAGAGCTCTTAAAACAGCAGCTACCCGCGAGTATTGAATTTAATTACGTAGTGGGTGGTTTAGCTCCTGATTCTGATGAGCCAATGTCAGAAGATATGAAGGGCAAGCTACAAGCTATCTGGAAGCAGATCGAAGCGAAGTTGGGCACTGAGTTCAACCACGAATTCTGGACAGAGTGTCAACCTGTTCGCAGTACTTACCCTGCATGTCGCGCCGTAATCGCTGCTGGTTTTCAAGATCACTATGAAGCGATGCTTGAAGCAATTCAACACGCTTACTATCTTCGTGCGATGTTGCCACACAGCCAAGAAACGCACCTTCAGCTCGCCCAAGAGCTAGGTATGAATGTACAACAGTTTGAAAATGACCTTTCTAGCAAGTTATTGGAAAGCGAATTAGATGACCAATTAGGTTTTAAAGAAGCGATCGGTGTGCATTCTTACCCGACGTTAATGCTTGAAGTAAATGGTATTTTTACGGCAGTAGAACTGGATTACCATTCAACGGAAGCGACGCTTAAGTCTATTCGTGAAGTGCTTGTGAATAACGCTCCCGCTGCATAGTTCAGCAAGAGCTGTCTGTATTAACGCAAATGATGCCTAAGGCTTACTCATAAGAGTAAGCCTTTTTTTGTTTGATGTAATTGGTTCTTGAGAGTGAGAGGAGAGGGAATTCTAGGAACAAAAAAGACCGCACAAGGCGGTCTTTATTAAAGTGAGCGTAGGACTCTTTAACTACAGAACCATAGCTGCAATCCAACCGAATACGATCAGTGGGATGTTGTAGTGCAAGAACGTAGGTACTACGGTTTCCCATACGTGCTCATGTTGACCATCAGCATTAAGACCCGATGTTGGACCTAATGTTGAGTCAGAAGCAGGAGAACCCGCATCACCAAGCGCTGCAGCCGTACCCACTAGTGCGATTGTTGCCATTGGTGAGAAACCAAATGCTGCCGCTAGAGGAACGTAGATAGTTGCAAGGATTGGAATCGTAGAGAACGAAGAGCCGATACCCATGGTTACCAATAAACCAACAATGAGCATAAGCAATGCTGCTAGAGGTTTGTTGTCACCAATGCTTGTTGAAAGCGCTTGAACCAAAGATTCAACGCCACCGGTTTGCTTCATTACTGCTGCAAAACCTGCCGCTGCAATCATGATGAAACCGATCATTGCCATCATGTGAACCCCCTTAGTGAAGACATCGTGTGTCTCTTTCCAAGCGATTACACCACCGAAAGTGAATACCATGAAACCAGCCAAAGCACCGATGATCATAGAACCTGTCGACAGTTGAACCGTTAGTGCAGCAACAATACCAGCAGCAGCCACTAGGATGTGCTTCTTGTTGATCTCTTTCACTTCGGTTGAAACAACAGTATGAGACGTTTCTTTGTATTGACGTGGCTTACGGTAAGTAAAGAATACTGCCGTAAGAAGACCAAAGATCATGCCTGCAGCCGGTAACAACATCGCCATTGGTACTTGGCTTGCTACTACGTTTTCAAGACCGTTGTCGTGAAGGTTTTTAAGCAGAATGTTGTTTAGGAAGATGCCACCAAAACCGATAGGTAGAACCATATACGGGGTAATTAGACCAAAAGTAAGTACACACGCAACCAGACGACGGTCTAGGTTCATTTTTGCGAATACGCCTAATAGAGGTGGGATTAAAATTGGGATGAAGGCGATATGTACAGGAATCACGTTTTGCGAAGACATGGTCACTAAGATCAAAGACGCAAGGATGCCGTATTTTAGACCATTAGATGCCGCACTGTTCTCTTTGCCGTGAATACGCTTAATCACGCTTTGAGCAAGGAGATCTGTGATACCAGAACGAGAGATAGCAACAGCAAAGGTACCAAGCATCGCGTAGCTAAGTGCGATAGTTGCACCGCCACCTAATCCACTTTCGAAAGCTGCTACAGCATCGTTCACACTCATACCAGAGGCTACGCCACCGATAATTGCGCTGAACGTGAGAGCCACGACAACGTTTACGCGCATCAAAGCTAAAACAAGCATGATGCAAACTGAAATTACAACAGGATTCATATTATTCTCGGGATGTTGTGTTTTTATGAAGGCAATACGAGTGAACGTTTACCGACTCTATTTTTTATTCTTCGTCAACAAGAGGCCAACCACCAAGGGCTTTCCATTTGTTTACGATGCCGCAAAATAACTCTGTGGTTTTTTGCGTATCATACAAAGCAGAGTGTGCTTCTTTGTTGTCAAATTCCATCCCCGCAGTGCGGCAAGCTTTAGCCAAAACGGTTTGACCGTAGGCAAGACCACTAAGAGCTGCAGTGTCAAAAGTTGCAAATGGATGGAAAGGGACGCGTTTAAGCTTACAACGCTCACTTGCTGCATTAACGAAGTTTAAATCGAACGTAGCATTGTGAGCGACCATGATTGCGCGACTGCAATCTGAAGCTTTTTGTTCTTTTCTCACTAGCTTGTAGATTTCTTTAAGGGCTTCTTGTTCCGACACAGCACCACGTAATGGGCTAAATGGGTCTTTAATTCCGTTAAAGTCTAATGCTGCCTGTTCTATATTTGCGCCTTCAAAAGGCTCAATGTGAAAATGAAGCGTTGATGCTGGGTGCAGATCTCCGTTTTCATCCATTTTTAATGTAATGGCACAGATCTCTAATAATGCATCGGTTTCAGCGTTAAACCCTGCGGTTTCCACGTCGATGACCACTGGAAAATAGCCACGAAAGCGTTTTTTTAGGGTCAGAGCTTCGTTTTCTACAGTCATGTTAGCCCAAATAAGTGTGATTAAGGCTGCATTATTGCAGATAATAGCGGTGATAAAAACTAGGAAAGGTCAATAAATCATAAATTAGCCGCACCATATCGGCTTGATAATTGCATATTTAAACGCGAGAGAAAAATGCGGCAATTGGCTGCATTGTTAAACGAATTGCTTAAGAGATACTCCACTTTATGAAGAAACAACTCATAACAGGTTCAATGCTATTTTCGCTACTTATGTCGTCATCGGTCATGGCACAAGAAAAGCGTTATGGAGCATCTCCTCAACAATCGACGTGGGAGATGGTGGCTAACACGCCACTAGAATGTCGCTTGGTTCACCCGATTCCAAATTTTGGTGATGCTGAGTTCTCATCTCGCGCGAGTAAAAAAATCATTTTGGACTTTGAGCTTAAAATGCGTCGCCCAATGGGTGCGACGCGTAATGTCAGCTTAATTTCGATGCCGCCACCTTGGCGTCCGGGTGAAAGTGCTGATCGCATGACAACCATTAAGTTCTTCCAACAATTTGATGGCTACGTTGGCGGTCAAACGGCATGGGGAATATTGAGTGAGCTAGAGAAAGGACGTTACCCGACATTCAGTTACCAAGAGTGGCAGAGCCGAGATCAGCGTATCGAAGTGTCGTTATCGTCGGTGTTGTTCCAAGAAAAGTACAATGTGTTTAGTGACTGTATCGCCAACTTATTGCCTTACAGTTTCGAAGATATCTCTTTCACGATTTTGCATTACGATCGTAACAGCGATCAATTGAACAAATCATCACGTAAAAGGTTAAGTCAGATAGCTGACTATGTTCGCTATAACCAAGACATTGATCTGGTGCTGGTGGCCACGTATACCGATTCTGCTGACAGCAAAGGCATTAGCCAGAATCTTTCAGAGCGAAGAGCGGAATCGTTAAGAGAGTACTTTAAGTCACTCGGTTTACCGGAAGACCGTATTCAAGTGCAAGGTTATGGTAAGCGTCGTCCAATTGCCGACAACAACTCACCAATTGGTAAAGATCAAAACCGCCGCGTTGTTATCTCATTGGGTAGAACGCAGGTCTAGCTTGAATAAAATCTAAAGATCCAATCAAGAAGCCCGTCGAAATGACGGGCTTTTTTTATTTTGACTTTGAAGTCGTTGTCTCAACGTAACTTGTTTAGTTCAAGCGGAAACGAGCGATCATTTCACAGTTGGTCGCGGTATCGATTTTTTCAACCATAGAGGCAATTTTAGGGTTGGGATGGCGTTTCATGAAATCGATAAGGGCTTTCTTGCAGCAACCAATAGAATCGATAAAGCTGGAGCATTGTGTATTCGGGCACTGCGGAATCAGGGTCAGTACTTTTTCTGAAGCAAGCTGAAGGTACTTGAGTTCGTAGTCTGTATCTCCAGCCCATCGCCAGAATTGAGCAAGGTTATGGCAAGAGATAACCGAAATCAGCAAACGCTCATCAGCCTGAATATCAGTGCGTTCAGTAATTTCTTCGCTTAAGTTTAATGCTTGCTGATAGTGAAGAATACTTCGTACAGGATCGTCGAGCTGCAATGCAGTATCGGCAAGTAACGTGTGTTTTTCCCATTCGCTAATCATTGTATTACCTCACTAATCAATAGGTGGTTAATTTAAATGATAATCATTATCATGTAAAGTTTCATTGGTGAGATTGTTAATAATAATTGGTGAAGGGTATTGTTCATGCGTGGAAACATAAAAAAGAAGCGAGCATAGTGCTCGCTTCTTTTGGTATTGGTTAAGGCTTTTATTTTCAAAGCCAAGCTTCATAGCGGTTTGCTAGGAATTAACCTTCTAGACCAGCACTTGCTTGTTTGTTCTGAATAAGCTCAATCATGTAGCCGTCAGGATCTTTAACGAATGCGATGTGTGTAGAGCCGCCTTTTACTGGGCCAGCTTCACGTGTCACATTACCGCCTGCCGCTTTAATCGCATCACACGTTGTGTAGATGTCATCAACACCGATAGCAACGTGACCAAAAGCTGAGCCAAGGTCATATTCAGTCGTACCCCAGTTGTAAGTCAGCTCAATCACAGCACCTTGAGATTCGTCACCAAAGCCAACGAAAGCCAGCGTGTATTCGTACTCTTTGTTTTCGTTCTTACGTAATAGCTGCATGCCCATTACATTGGTGTAGAACTCGATAGACTTGCCTAGATCACCAACGCGTAGCATGGTGTGTAAAATACGACCGTTTGACATGATTTGCTCCTAGCTTTAACTATGTATACGTTTTTGTAATTCTGTTTCATGCCGCTAGATAAACGCGGCGCTTTTTGGCCAATAGGCCTGTTAGCTTCTTTCGCTTAGGGCTAACAGCTTATGAGCCTAGACGTCCGTTTTCTCTTTGAAGTCGCTTTATATTCACTAAAAAATAATCTTACTTAGTGAGTGAGTGAGTGAGTTTCCAAGTATACAAGGGCTCACAAGGCCTTTCTATCTAGACTTTCCTTTACGAAAATAGAAAGATTTGTAAACCTAGTGCTTTAATGGATGAATTCTGTTCAAAATTACCTCCATTATTCTTTACAAAAATAGTAGCAAATTAAAAACGACTGCTCTATAAAATTTCTTTCCAGAAGGCTTTGTAAGGCGATGGCCTCACTGCGTGAAACCATCACCCTGCTAAAAGGGTATTTAGGGGAATGATGGTAAAGTAAAATAATAAAGCCACTCCTGACGCTCGCACAGCTCACTACTCGCTAGGCATATATGATTTTCCTTGACCATCGGTATAACACTCGTATAAGAGCCTCCGTAACTCGCTTTTGGACAAAACCTTGCCAGTGCTTTTGCTAAATTAGAAAATCATCAATAACTACAGGTATGGGAAGTTTATTTTTGAAGTGCTAGTGCGATGAGTAAAATCGCACTAGACAAAGTGTGGTTTACACTTGTTTGAACAAACAATGTTCAGTTACGTTAAATACTTATCTACAGCACATTAATTACCACGGTATGTTGAGTAAGCATAAGGACTTAACAACAATGGTATGTGGTAATGCGCCTCTTTATCCTCTACTTTGAAATCAACAGGAATACTGCTATAAAACGATTCTACTTTTTGCTCCTTAAAGAATGAATCAACATTAAATACAGCTCGGTATTCTGTACCGCCACCTATATCGAAATGCTTAATACGTCCATCTTTACCTGTCGTCTTTGTTTCCAAAAGCTTCCATTCAGTATTAACTTTCTCAAACAATTGAACCTCAATACCAGTGCCTGGCAATCCTCTATTTGTGTCTAAAACATGAACACTTACATCCGAAAAAGCAGGAGCTGCACAAATAGAGCATAATGTGAGAAGTGTTATTTTTAGTTTTTTCATTAAAAAATTCCTATGAACAATAAAAGTAAGTAGATAACGACCGGAAAATTAGAAGTTTTCTTTCATGATCAATACTTACTTGCTCTTGAGCAGCAAAACTGGCGTCAGTCAGTCCTAAAATGAAGATTCCCCCGGGCATGCCCGGGGGACTTACCGTGACAACGCTAAAGCGTTGACCAAAATTACAAACAGCTTACGCTGTAATTTTGGAATTGGCATTCATCCACGGGTAAACCCGTGGTTTTCTGTATTCACAGAATAAATGATGATCAACCTATCAAACAAAATTTACACTGATTAATTTTTGGACATAAATCATTTTCGCAAAATCGAAAATTAGCAAAGCATGAATAACTTACAGGTATGGCAAATTTACTTGTGAAGAGCTAGTGCGATGAGTAACATCACACTAGCAAAAGTATTGGTTTATGTTAGGTGCGTACTAAGTGACGTTACGTTAAATTAAGTTCCTCACATTAAGCGACATGCAGCCATCTAACATTCAAAAATCGGTTTAAGTCTTTGATTTCAAATTGACCATGAAAGATTAAATAGGCATAAATAAACGTGTAAATACGGCCGTTCGCCGTAGAGAAAGCGTTAGGATTCCGAGAGGTTTTTGGTATGACTACTGAAATAATATTACTAAGAGGTTTATTTCGAGGAAGTTATCATTGGGGTAATTTCACGGAGCGTTTATCCACTATTTTTCCTGATTGCCCAATTAGTTGTATTGATATTCCCGGCAATGGCTATTTGTCTTCGGAAATATCTCCAAATACCATTTCAGGAATGGTAGAAAGTGTTAGAAATCAACGCAATCGTCAAGGGAAAGTTCTTATCTTAGCTGTTTCAATGGGAGGGATGGTAGGTCTTAAATGGGCAGAATTATACCCACAGGAGGTCGAGTCAGTCATTTGCGTTAATACAACGGCAAAGGACTTTAGCCCTTTTTACGAAAGACTATTGCCACGAAACTATTTAAGAATTGTGAAAGCTTTGTTTTCGTCGTCGTTGAGTCGAGAAGGTGCGATTTATCAGATGGTTTCGAACCAACCATTTAATCGAAAGACAGTCAACGAGTGGGCGAACCACGGTCAAAAATATCCGATAAGTGTTGCAAATTTTTGGCGACAATTGAGAGCTGCTACTGGGTTCGTAGTCTCGAGGCCACAATGTGAACTACATTTTGTTGCTTCGTTAAATGATGGGCTTGTGAATTCTAATGCCACTCAAGCGATGGCTAAGAAGTGGGGTGCTCGGGTAATAGTTAATGAAATAGATGGGCATGATGTAGCGTTAGACAACCCTGAGTGGTTGCTGAAAGTTGTAGGGTCCATTTGGCTCAAAGCCAAACAAATTGTTCAAGAGTGATTCGCAACGCGTGCCTACAAAAGTCGGTGTTTATTATTCCTATTATGTAAAATCCGCGAGTTTGTTGTCAGAAACAGCACTCAGAACGCCTCAAAAGCTCATAGCGAAGGTTTCGGACAATTGATCAGACAATATGCTTCCATACTGCCTGGTAAGTTTGTGACGCTTTTAAGCGCGCTCCCCGCGTAAATTAACATCTTTTGAATTCAATCAAAAACTATATCGAATCAACGTAAGCGTCTACGAACCGACTCATTGACTTTCTAATATCTACGCAGATACCGCCAACTAAGGCGGTATCTGTCATTCTGAGCGGTATTTTGTAGGGGCGGACTATTCCGTCTTTGGCAT
Organism: Vibrio lentus; assembly: GCF_030409755.1. Lineage (NCBI taxonomy): Bacteria > Pseudomonadati > Pseudomonadota > Gammaproteobacteria > Vibrionales > Vibrionaceae > Vibrio > Vibrio lentus. The sequence continues at coordinate 2,005,809 of NZ_JAUFQE010000002.1, read as the reverse complement.
GTTCCAAGGTAGAAGATGACCATGGTCATCCTCACTCTTCAGTTTCGGGATTTCTCGTAGCACGTATTCGAGGTACTCATACGGCTCACAGCCGTTAGCCTTCGCGGTTTCGATAAGACTGTACAACACTGCACTGGCGCGGGCTCCATTATGAGTCTTTGAGAACAACCAGTTGTTCCGTCCTACCGTGAACGGACGTACTGAACGTTCCGCTCGGTTATTATCCATGCTTAACCCGCCATCATCGATAACTCTTACTAGCTTCGACCATTGATTGAGACTGTAGCTAATCGCCTCACCCAATTTACTTTTAGGGGGCACCTGAGTGACCGATTTATCTAACCACGCCTTGAACTCATTGAGCAGAGACTGAGTCTTTGATTGGCGGATAAAATATCGCTCTTCCCTCGTCTTATCTTTGAGGGCTTGTTCAACACGATAGAGCTTTTGGAACCAACTGACTGCCCACTGGATTTTACCCCCTTTTCCTTGCTTTCCTTTTGGTTGGCTCTGCTCTGACTCTATGAACTTACGTCTTGCATGAGCCCAGCAACCCACCAACTTCGCGTCTGTCTTTTCATACGCTTTATACCCATCAACATGAAGGTATCCAGTGTAGTTTGACAGGTACGATTCAGGGCAGTGGTGCCCCCGACTCCCTTCCTGGTTGTCGAACAAGACGATACCGGGAGATTGCGCATTACCGCCCCGGTCTGGACCACACCCATACAACCAGATGTAACTTTTCTTTCTTTCGTCATCGAGCACGGTCAACGTGGTCTCGTCCGCGAACAGAACATCTTGTGCAAGGAGGGTTTCTTTCAGTAAGACGATTAACGGCTCTACCTTATCAGCGCAACGCAGTATCCATTGACTCATCGTTTTTCTGCTGAGCGCTAGCCCATATTGTCTGAACAGCGATTCTTGACGATAGAGAGGCAGGGCATAGTGGTATTTGTTCGTGATAATTTGCGCAAGCAAAGAGGGCGTCGCGATGCTTTTCGGGATAATCGATGCTGGCGGTGGAGCCATTGCAACAACGCTCTTCTCTCCTAACGCATCACATTGACGACAGACGTATTTGGGTCTTTCAGTGACTTCAACGTACAACTTCGCCGGGATATACACCAGTTTTTCACTGGTGCTTTGCCCCATCCTGCAGAGTATCGACTGACAACACGAGCAGGTTTTTTCTGATTCTGGTATGTCCACCACGACTCGCTCTCGTGGCAGGTCTTCGGGAAGCTTTGGGCGACCACGACGTTTTGTCTCGGATGAGGTGTTTTCCGCTTCCGAGGCGTCATCATTCGTATTATCGGGCGCTCCCTCTTCACCTGTCGTATCGGCATGAGTCTCCGCCTCATTGAACTCTAAGTCCTGAGGAGGCAGGGTTTCACTACTGCTACCAAAGCGTTTACGCCGCGCTAGGTTGAGTTTTTCAACCAGAGATTGGATGGTTATTTCGCTCTCGTTTAGAGATTGGCGAAGTGTGAGTACCGTAGATTCAAGCTCAGTCACTTTTGAACGTAAGAGCGCTAGCTCATCTGGATTATTTTTATATGGCATATAAGGAAGATCGCAGAGATCCGCGAAAGTTCCTTATCCGCTATTATTTTTTAATTTAATTAAGACTTTGGTAATTCAATGTTTGATGGGGTTTCATTTTTTCAATATCGAGCCCATCAAGCAACCAATACCACTGCTCTTCCGTTAATGAGAGGGTTTTCCCTGGCATTTTTCTTGGCCAAGCGAACTTGTCTTTTTCGAGTCGCTTTTGCCAGAGGCAAAAGCCATTACGCTGCCAGTAGAGAACTTTGAGCTTATCCCGCGTGCGATTACAGAAGACGAATAGCGCTTCGGAGAAGGGATTAAGGTTCATATTCTGTTCAACAATAAAGCTCAAGCCGTTAATGCCCTTTCTAAAATCGACGGGCGCCTTGTGGAGATAGATAACAGAGATATCAGGGAACATTTTCATACAACAGCAAGCTCCTTCAATAGAAGACCGAGCCACTGAGGTGCTACATCACGAGGTACATGAAGAGAGAACGCCCCCGCTTCAAGGCGTAATTCCGTAGGTAACGTAGAGGGAGGCAGTTGCTCGGTTTTGGTGTTTAGCATGGCTGTTTTTTCAACAACAACGAATTCAGAAAGTGAATCTTCTCGTTTTTTAGGCAGGTTGACTAAGTGGTGTAGTTTGCGACGGTTGTTATCAAATGTTTTTGGATGAAGATTGTGCTCTAAACAAAACTGAGCGGCAGACTGCTCACTATTGTAATACTTCTGAACAAGGCGTAGCCATTCTTGCTGAGATCTATGCTGAGACATTTTCGAGTACCTTTAACGATAAAAGTTAAAGGTTACGACGTTTATTAAAAGGATTGAATGAGTCGATTTAAAGACGCTTACAGTTTATTAAACTGCAAGACTAGTCTGTAGGGCATTTTTATTGGTTGTTTTTATTAAATGCCATTCTTTCTGATCTAGTATCCTACTTGGCTTTGTTGCGTAATTAAATTTAGAGATAGAGCCACCCCGTTTCGGGTGTTTATAAGTCAATACGACAAGTTTCAGGCATACCTAACCCAGTAAGCTTGTTCAACGCTTTTATCATCGCGTCAGTTTCACCCACCTATGCATTGTAATTTCTTAAGCTCAATCGTCCTCCTAGTAACGGTTTAACTCGATACATCGCCGTTTCTGAGAGTGAACGTCTGTGGTATCCATACCGCTCTTTCCAATACTTATTTGAGCCGTATAATTTCTGGCAACCAACGGCGAGATTTCGAGGGTGACCACGCTCCCAGAATGCTGCCCCTTCTCTTGGGGGAACAAGCGCAATGGCTCCCTTAATCTTAATAGCAGCGTGACACGCTCTCGTGTCGTAAGCGCCATCACCAGACACCTCAAAGATACTTCGGCGTGTTTGTTTCGGTAAGTTCGGGAGGACTTCTCCATCTGTAACCGTTGGTAAACTTAGCTCGGCGGCAATAAGCTCATGAGTGCTTGTATCGACGGCAATATGTAGCTTTCGCCAGACTCTACGCTTGCCATCTGTCCCGTGCTTTTTGACTTTCCATTCACCTTCGCCATAAAGTATCCGGCCCATGAACCCACGGGACCATATGCCTAATTGCCTAATGTTTGAAGTTCCAAAGCAGGAGCGCATCGATATCTGGCTCCGCTTTTGCTAACTCCTGCATGCACTTGACCATGTAATCGTAGAGGATGAGTCCGTTGGCCGAGCGTGTATTTTATCGCTTTACCCAGCGGGCTAGACGCTATCACTTGTTGAGTCGTCATCCATTCGTACAACTCATCCAGTATTGGCTTGGCATGCTGTTGACGTTCTGCTTTTCGTGTTTCGACAGACGCACCTTTTAAGTGGGATTCTATTCCATAGAGCTTCTGGATTTTGGCCAGCGCTTTATCTGCTTTGCCTGACTTACCTTTACCTTGAACCTTCTTAGCATTCATGAACTTACGCCGTGCATGCGCCATGCAACCAACATTGGTGACTTGGTGAAGGCCGTCATAGGCACCATAGCCATCGGTTTGAAGATAACCATTATAGTCCCCTAAAAAGGCAACAGGGCACGCCCTCGCGCGACTGTTTTGATAGTCGTACAAGGCGATATTCTTTACATTCGGCAGTGCAGCGTCAGGCAAGTCTGCGCCCGAGCAGTAGAGTCACATGTAGCATTGCTTATCTTCCTTGAGGACATTGAGCGGCGTTTCATCCGCCTTAACCACCACTTGCTCTAGTAGGTGTATTTTCAAGGCCGCATAAAACGGTGCGAACTTCTCACTGACTTGGATAATCCACCTTGCCATAGTAGTTCGTGACAGCTCGATACCCGACTGGGTAAACAGCGACTCTGGCGATACAGTGGCATCGCGTATTGGTATTTGCCAAGGGTGATATTGACCAGCAAGCTTTCTGTCTCGAAGCTTTTAGGGATAATACTTTGCGGCGCTGGTTTTTGAACGATGTGGCTTTTGTCTTCAGTTTGCTCGCACTGACGACAAGCATACTTAGGAGGAACATATTCCAGCACTTTGAGTACCGCTGGTGAGAACTCTAGCTTTTCACTGCGGTCTTCACCGATTTTATGCAGACTATGTTTGCAGCACTCGCACTGCTTTTCGTTGTCATCTAAATCGATAACCTTACGAGGCAAGGTTTTTGGAAGTGGCTTACGTTTACCACGCTTCTTCGTTGTGGTGGTCATCGTGACCTCAACCTCTTCTTCCTTAGCAGCTTCACATTCCACTTCGTTGAAGAGGTCACCTTGAGATGCATCGTAAGGCTTTAACGCCTCCGAGCGCTTAGCGAACTGGCGGTCGAAGGCAAGATTGAGTTGTTCAAGTAGCGACTCAATCTTGTTTCAATCGGCTTTCTGACACCATCAGCGCTTTCACCATCGCTTGTAGCTCGGCAACATCTTGACTTTCTGGGTTGATATTTGGCGTCTTTTTCATGGTGTTTATTATACTAAAATCATGCCGTTAACGCTTGGTAGATAAGGCTTTATTATCGTTTAAGTCATTGTGAAATCGTTTATTCGAACGGGTTTGTGGCCGATAATCGTGAAGCCAGAAAGCAGTCTATCAAGCTCGAATTGAGTTAGGGTAAACACCTCATTTTTCTCTTTTGATGCCACTTGTACTTGGCTTTTTCGAGGCGTTTGTACTAAAGAGCAAAGCCTGTTTTATCCCAATACCGTACCTTGATTTTGTCGCGCTGTTTATTGCTGAACAGGAACAGTGCGCCGCTTCCCAAGAGGAAGTCGGTGTCACTTTCGATAATCGCAGCAAGACCATTGATCGACTTTCTAAAGTCGACACTCTCACGATACAGATAAATCTCTGGAGCGCTAAGCAGGCGTTTCATGATAGCGCACCGATGAATTCTGCTAGATAAGTGGCTGGCGTGCCTTGTGGAATTCTCAGCTCAATATCATTGACAAGCAGAGTCATGTTAGCCGTTCCCACTGTAGCTTGATACTTGGTTGTCTTTTCGATGACTTCAGCTTTAACGAAGCCTTGCGAAACCTCAAGGTTGTTGAGTTGCTGGCGCTTGGCATAAACGTCGAAGGGTTGCTCTCCTTGAGTTTGCAAGAAGCGAGTGTTGACAATGAACTCGATTCAGATTGCACGATAAGCGTTTGCTATTCTTGATTAGTGCGTCGTTTTCCCATTTCAAATCTCCTTATGGTTGGAGATTTAATCTTATTGTTCGTGATGAGTGATTAGAATGCGGGGTTTATGGCGCGCTTAGTGAATTACGCAACAAAGCCGAGGAATGTTTTTAGCATGTTCAGCAAGCTATTTTTTAAATAGCCTATTGCCTCTTTCGATTTCTATCGTAAAGTCGTTTTTTTGAAGAGGGAAAGTTTTGAAATTTATATTATTAATTGCGTTTTCTTTAGGTTTGATGTTGTCCTACTTTGTGGATATGCATAAAAAATCACCATTAACTTTAGATAGTCGTACTAGTTTGAGCTTAGGTCGTTGCTATTCATCGAAGATCAATAATGTAGTAACACATCAAAAAAACACTTCAGTTAAACAAACCGTACTCGGAAGTTGCATGATTAATATCCTACAGGGCTTATCCAAGTCAAATAACTGAATCTTCAGGAGAAGTGGCCCCCAATTTTCGGACATGACTTTAAGTGATTGATCTGTTTTGATAGTACCCAGAAACATTGGAACAGATTATGACTAGAAAACGTAGAAACCACTCTCCTGAATTTAAAGTTAAGGTAGAATTAGCGGTTGCTAAAGGTGACAAAACGGTCGCTGAATTGGCTCAAAAATACAATCCATCCAACTTTGAAACGCTGTCTCAATTTTTTCTGGCTTAAGACTGCATATAATGCGAGCGATGGTATCGTGACGTGGAATACCATATTCGAAAGGACGATAACGTCGGAGCCAATCCAGGCGATGAGTGCCAAAATCTTCAACCTGCTCCCAGCCTTCGGCTCCTGATAGGACAGCACTGACGGCTAAAAGGATAATATCGAGAAGCTCATGTCGCTTGCATCGGTCAATACGTGGATCTTCAATGGCTTGAAAATCCTGGAGAAAAGAATCGGTCATGCTTAAAACGTTACAATAGAGAATTAGTAGCTGATCTGATCGCTAGCTTGCTTAAAAGTTCCCATTTATAATGATCTTGCCGTGGTGAGGCCGTCGCATAGGGAAGATCTATCCAAAATATAGAAGTTCAACCATTTCATGAAATATTCCCCTATAGCCACTGGTTTTACGAATTTTCGCAGAAGTATTTTCGACAAATTAACCATCCCAACATTCAGAAAACTCCGCATTAGAAACTTTGAAGTCGCTAAACATAAAAGCAGTATGGGTTACACCTTACGTGCCCATATTCGTTGATAGTAAGCGCGTGGCTTTGTTGCGTAATTCAATGGAACTAAATCCAGAGCCTACGATCTGATCAGTTACATCCACTATCTCTCGTAGCCTCATGCCTAAACCTCTTTACAAAACAACCAACTGGAAGCAATACAACCAATCACTCATTAATCGAGGCTCTCTGACCTTTTGGATTAATGAAGAGGCGATAAGCGGGTGGGCGCAAAGCAAACAGAATAAGCGCGGGAGGCCACGTCGATTCAGTGACTTAGCTATCACGACAGCGCTCATGGTAAAACGAGTTTTTTCTATGCCACTGAGAGCGCTGCAAGGATTTATCGACTCGGTATTTAGACTTGCCCATGTTCCATTGAGTTGTCCACATTACACCTGCATCAGTCGTAGAGCCAAGCAAGTTGAGGTCTCATTTAAGACTAAAACGAGAGGAGCGATACAGCACTTAGCCATTGATGCGACTGGCCTTAAGGTTTATGGCGAAGGTGAATGGAAAGTCAAAAAACACGGGGCAGATGGCAAGCGGAGAGTTTGGCGAAAGCTGCATATTGCAGTCGATACAAGCACTCACGAGATCATTGCAGCCGAGCTAAGTTTATCGACGGTTACAGATGGAGAGGTCCTCCCGAACTTACTGAAACAAACACGCCGAAGTATCCTTGAGGTGTCTGGTGATGGCGCTTACGACACGAGAGCGTGTCACGCTGCTATTAAGATTAAGCGAGCCGTTGCGCTTATTCCCCCAAGAGAAGGGGCAGCCTTCTGGGAGCGCGGTCATCCTCGAAATCTCGCAGTGGGTTGCCAGAAGTTATACGGCTCAAATAAGTATTGGAAAGAGCGGTATGGATACCACAGACGTTCACTCTCAGAAACCGCGATGTATCGAGTTAAACCGTTACTAGGAGGACGATTGAGCTTAAGAAATTACAATGCGCAGGTGGGTGAGACTTACGCGATGATAAAAGCGTTGAACAAGCTCACTGGGTTAGGGATGCCTGAAGCTTGTCGTATTGACTAAGAAATACCCGAAACGGGGTAGCTCTATCTTTAAATATAATTACGCAACAAAGCCCATGGCATGGTGAATGGGCCTAAAAGATCACCAAGAGAAATAAAGCTCTCCCTGAGATCAATTAGATACTGACTGCATTTTATTTTGGGTGTACCTATTACTGCTACTTGTATTGGTAAATTAGGTGTAGCCCAAACTGTATTTAATTCTGCGTTACTCGTTTATGTCTCCATAAAAGGTGTAGCCTAAGCTGCCTCTTCAGTTCTAAATTTAGCCACTTTTATTAACAAGTGTAGTGTAAACTGCACTGTAAGCGCTCCATAAAACCCGCATTCTAATCGCCTAGCGCGAAGAATAAGATCAAGTCTCCGACCATGAGGAGATTTGAAATGGGAAAACGACACACTAATCAAGAATGGCAAACGCTCATCGAGCAGTCTGAATCGAGTTCATTGTCAACGCTCGCTTTTTGCAAACTCAAGGAGAGCAACCCTTCGACGTTTATGCCAAGCGCCAGCAACTCAACAACCTTGAGGTTTCGCAAGGCTTCGTTAAAGCTGAAGTCATCGAAAAGACAACCAAGTATCAAGCTACAGTGGGAACGGCTAACATGACTCTGCTTGTCAATGATATTGAGCTGAGAATTCCACAAGGCACGCCAGCCACTTATCTAGCAGAATTCATCGGTGCGCTATCATGAAACGCCTGCTTAGCGCTCCAGAGATTTATCTGTATCGTGAGAGTGTCGACTTTAGAAAGTCGATCAATGGTCTTGCTGCGATTATCGAAAGTGACACCGACTTCCTCTTGGGAAGCGGCGCACTGTTCCTGTTCACCAATAAACAGCGCGACAAAATCAAAGTGCTGTACTGGGATAAAGCTGGCTTTGCGCTTTGGTATAAACGCCTTGAAAAAGCCAAGTATAAATGGCCTACAAAAGAGCAAAATGAAGTGTTTACCCTGACTCAATTCGAGCTTGATAGACTGCTTTCTGGCTTCACGATTATCGGCCATAAACCCGTTAAAATAAACGATTTTACAATGACTTAATCGATAGTGAAGCCTTATCTACCAAGCGTAAATGGCATGATTTTAGTATAATAAATGCCATGAAAAAGACGCCAGATATCAACCCAGAAAGCCAAGATATTGCCGAGCTACAAGCGATGGTGAAAGCGCTGATAGCGTCAGAAAACCAATGGAAACAAGAGCGTCAATCTCTGCTTGAGCAACTCAAACTTGCTTTCGACCGCCAGTTCGCAAAACGCTCGGAGGCGTTAAAGCCTTACGATGAATCTCAAGGTGACCTCTTCAACGAAGTGGAATGTGAAGCCGCTAAGGAAGAAGAGGTTGAGGTAACGACGACGACCACAACGAAGAAGCGTGGTAAACGCAAGCCACTTCCAAAGACTTTGCCTCGTGAGGTTATCGAACTCGATTTAGACGACCATGAAAAACAGTGTGCATGCTGCCAACATAGTCTGCATAAAATCGGTGAAGACCGCAGTGAGAAACTTGAGTTCTCACCAGCCGTGCTCAAAGTGCTGGAATATGTTCGTCCTAAGTATGCTTGTCGTCAGTGCGAGCAAACTGAAGACAAAAGCCACATCGTTCAAAAGCCAGCGCTCCAGAGCATCATCCCTAAAAGCTTCGCGACAGAAAGCTTGCTGGCCAATATCATCCTTGGTAAATATCAATACGCAATGCCACTTTACCGCCAAGAGTCGCTGTTCACTCAGTCGGGTATTGAGCTATCGCGAACTACTATGGCAAGGTGGGTTATCCAAGTCAGTGAGAAGTTCACACCGCTGTATGCGGCCTTGAAAGAGCATCTACTCCAACAAGTGGAGGTTCAGGCGGATGAAACGCCGCTCAAAAGGTGCGACTGTCGAAACACGAAAAGCAGAACGTCAACAGCATGCCAAGCCGATACTGGATGAGCTGTACGAGTGGATGACGACTCAACAAGTGCTAGCGTCTAGCCCGCTGGGCAAGGCGATAAAATACACGCTCGGCCAATGGCCGAAACTTATCCGCTATATCGATGACGGTCATTTATCTATCGATAATAATCGAGCTGAACGCGCAATTAAACCGCTGGTCATTGGCAGGAAGAACTGGTTGTTCTCGACCACTGCAAATGGCGCTGACGCGAGCGCGATGCTTTACAGCATCGTCGAGACTGCGAAAGCCAACGGCCTTATCCTCTACGACTACATGGTCAAATGCATGAAAGAGCTAGCGAAAGCTGAGCCTGATATCGATGCGATCCTACCTTGGAACTTCAAACATTAACAACATCGCACCATGGGTTCATGGAGCGCTTACGATCAACCTTTAAGTTGTACTTTCCTTTTTAAGGGTTGTATCTCATTTTTATTGTATGAAGCATGAGTCTAGAATTTAGATGTTTTTCTTCTTTTGGGGTTACGTGAAATGCAAACGCTGTGTCAACGATTAGAAGATTTGAGGATTAAATTTAGGCAGACAAAAGAAGATGTTGCTCGTATTGCAAAAGTGACAGGGACAACTATCGGGGAATGGGAAAAAGACCTAAGTATACCTAGAGATGACAAGCTCAAACGCTTAGCTGAATACTACAATGTCAGCTTTGAATGGTTGAGGGTTGGTGTTAATAGGTAAGCGTCTTTAAATCGACTCATTCAATCCTTTTAATAAACGTCGTAACCTTTAACTTTTATCGTTAAAGGTACTCGAAAATGTCTCAGCATAGATCTCAGCATAGATCTCAGCAAGAATGGCTACGCCTTGTTCAGAAGTATTACAATAGTGAGCAGTCTGCCGCTCAGTTTTGTTTAGAGCACAATCTTCATCCAAAAACATTTGATAACAACCGTCGCAAACTACACCACTTAGTCAACCTGCCTAAAAAACGAGAAGATTCACTTTCTGAATTCGTTGTTGTTGAAAAAACAGCCATGCTAAACACCAAAACCGAGCAACTGCCTCCCTCTACGTTACCTACGGAATTACGCCTTGAAGCGGGGGCGTTCTCTCTTCATGTACCTCGTGATGTAGCACCTCAGTGGCTCGGTCTTCTATTGAAGGAGCTTGCTGTTGTATGAAAATGTTCCCTGATATCTCTGTTATCTATCTCCACAAGGCGCCCGTCGATTTTAGAAAGGGCATTAACGGCTTGAGCTTTATTGTTGAACAGAATATGAACCTTAATCCCTTCTCCGAAGCGCTATTCGTCTTCTGTAATCGCACGCGGGATAAGCTCAAAGTTCTCTACTGGCAGCGTAATGGCTTTTGCCTCTGGCAAAAGCGACTCGAAAAAGACAAGTTCGCTTGGCCAAGAAAAATGCCAGGGAAAACCCTCTCATTAACGGAAGAGCAGTGGTATTGGTTGCTTGATGGGCTCGATATTGAAAAAATGAAACCCCATCAAACATTGAATTACCAAAGTCTTAATTAAATTAAAAAATAATAGCGGATAAGGAACTTTCGCGGATCTCTGCGATCTTCCTTATATGCCATATAAAAATAATCCAGATGAGCTAGCGCTCTTACGTTCAAAAGTGACTGAGCTTGAATCTACGGTACTCACACTTCGCCAATCTCTAAACGAGAGCGAAATAACCATCCAATCTCTGGTTGAAAAACTCAACCTAGCGCGGCGTAAACGCTTTGGTAGCAGTAGTGAAACCCTGCCTCCTCAGGACTTAGAGTTCAATGAGGCGGAGACTCATGCCGATACGACAGGTGAAGAGGGAGCGCCCGATAATACGAATGATGACGCCTCGGAAGCGGAAAACACCTCATCCGAGACAAAACGTCGTGGTCGCCCAAAGCTTCCCGAAGACCTGCCACGAGAGCGAGTCGTGGTGGACATACCAGAATCAGAAAAAACCTGCTCGTGTTGTCAGTCGATACTCTGCAGGATGGGGCAAAGCACCAGTGAAAAACTGGTGTATATCCCGGCGAAGTTGTACGTTGAAGTCACTGAAAGACCCAAATACGTCTGTCGTCAATGTGATGCGTTAGGAGAGAAGAGCGTTGTTGCAATGGCTCCACCGCCAGCATCGATTATCCCGAAAAGCATCGCGACGCCCTCTTTGCTTGCGCAAATTATCACGAACAAATACCACTATGCCCTGCCTCTCTATCGTCAAGAATCGCTGTTCAGACAATATGGGCTAGCGCTCAGCAGAAAAACGATGAGTCAATGGATACTGCGTTGCGCTGATAAGGTAGAGCCGTTAATCGTCTTACTGAAAGAAACCCTCCTTGCACAAGATGTTCTGTTCGCGGACGAGACCACGTTGACCGTGCTCGATGACGAAAGAAAGAAAAGTTACATCTGGTTGTATGGGTGTGGTCCAGACCGGGGCGGTAATGCGCAATCTCCCGGTATCGTCTTGTTCGACAACCAGGAAGGGAGTCGGGGGCACCACTGCCCTGAATCGTACCTGTCAAACTACACTGGATACCTTCATGTTGATGGGTATAAAGCGTATGAAAAGACAGACGCGAAGTTGGTGGGTTGCTGGGCTCATGCAAGACGTAAGTTCATAGAGTCAGAGCAGAGCCAACCAAAAGGAAAGCAAGGAAAAGGGGGTAAAATCCAGTGGGCAGTCAGTTGGTTCCAAAAGCTCTATCGTGTTGAACAAGCCCTCAAAGATAAGACGAGGGAAGAGCGATATTTTATCCGCCAATCAAAGACTCAGTCTCTGCTCAATGAGTTCAAGGCGTGGTTAGATAAATCGGTCACTCAGGTGCCCCCTAAAAGTAAATTGGGTGAGGCGATTAGCTACAGTCTCAATCAATGGTCGAAGCTAGTAAGAGTTATCGATGATGGCGGGTTAAGCATGGATAATAACCGAGCGGAACGTTCAGTACGTCCGTTCACGGTAGGACGGAACAACTGGTTGTTCTCAAAGACTCATAATGGAGCCCGCGCCAGTGCAGTGTTGTACAGTCTTATCGAAACCGCGAAGGCTAACGGCTGTGAGCCGTATGAGTACCTCGAATACGTGCTACGAGAAATCCCGAAACTGAAGAGTGAGGATGACCATGGTCATCTTCTACCTTGGAACATGCCAAAGACGGAATAGTCCGCCCCTACAAAATACCGCTCAGAATGACAGATACCGCCTTAGTTGGCGGTATCTGCGTAGATATTAGAAAGTCAATGAGTCGGTTCGTAGACGCTTACACTTAAATTAGTAAAATTCGGATAACTTTACGTATGGGAAAGTCACTTAGCCGTTAGCTAGTGTCCAGTTTTGCAAGTGCAGACCAGTTTCATTGCTACGTAATTTTGATAAGGTATTGAAGCTGAAGGTTGACCCAAACCTTAGTCCACTCTAATATTGAAGAAAAGGAGGTGACTTATGAAAGCGTTAATGGGCCAGCTCGCAAGTCATATCAGGCGAGACACCAAAGGGCGAGAGGAATTGCGAAAGGTAATTGCAAGCCAACTGGACAATCAGGAAATCACATTATCAGACGGAACGACATACATCATTTCCAGAACCAACCCAAAGACATCCGATAATCGTCAACACGCAGAGCCGGTATAATGAACATCGCATTGCCGGCTTTCTTCATTCTACTTCTCATTCTGCCGGGCTACATCTATCTCAATGCTTATGAGCGTCGAGAAAACAACACACTAGAGAAGAAACCCTTTGAAGCGTCATCTGCGACCGCCATTGTGTGCGCATTTGTTATTCAGTTCGTCTACGCAGGTTTCGTACATAGCCTCATCAACCCAATCGATTTCACTCTTTGCTTGAAAATACTATCAGGTACCAAGCTCACAAGTGATGAATTGTCGCAGTTAACCCCTGACATTGGGATTGTTGGCCTCTACTTCATTGTCCTGTTCTATGTATCGCATGGAGCTGGTAAATTGATGCAATCCCAAGTCTTTAAATATAACCCCTACAAAGATTCAAAGTTCGCATTTGACACGCCTTGGTATTACGAGTTGAAAGGCTTTTTGAGTCGAGAAAAAGATGCTCAGTTCATTAAGATATCCGCAACCCAAGATACCAGTGAAGGTACGTATCTCTACTATGGGATGTTGCAAGATTTCTACTTAACCAAAGATGGTCAGCTTGATCGTTTGGTTATCTCTGAAGCTACTCGTCGTCACATCAAAGAAGATAAGACGCCAGTGAAGGTTGACGAAACCTCAGATAATCGATTTTACGAGATTAAAGGCGATAGACTTATACTCAAGTACGAGAACATCATTAACCTTAACGTCGAGTACTACTACATCACAAAAAAATAGTGCTAGTTCGCAATAACAGAATATGATTGAGCTTTTATTCTGAATGATTATGGTCGGATAAGCGAAGGCGTACTATGTACACCCACTTGCCAATAAGGCAGATTTTGCAATGCACATTTGAAGCTTCAATACTTACGACCAAAACTATTCTGGTTAAAGAGTAGCGTTGATGTTCATTAGGAGAGGCACTAACTTTATATAAAGTCATCATTTGCGTTTCTCCTTTAATAAAGTTCCTCAAATCATCTTGCAACGGGAGACCCGCTGGAAGTAGGCTCACTTTCGTGCCAGACATAAGTCTGTATCTGCATCATTACAATACAGCATTAGCTTTCTCCAGCATCCTCTACCTGCACCACTATCGGCTTTCTTCGCAGAAAGCTTTCCCATGAAGGAATGATACAGGCTTACCGTGTTCCGTATGTCGCGTAATGTCAGGTTAGATGCCCACTCTGGTGCGGAGAGCTTAATGACCACGAAAGAGTACTGCCCAACTTCTTTCCCGCTCTCGTTGCCTTTTGGCCACAGCGTATTAACCACTTCCGCTGCTTCTCATGTGACGCACCTTAAATGGATTCACATATGTTCATCATACTGACTCCCTAGCACTCACCCGATTTGTGGTTGTCAGGAGGAAGTTCTTCTCACGATTTACTTCCCGCCAAGTAGTTACTTGACTTCGTTACATTGTCTGGCTCGCTACTTTATTCAGAGCCATAGGGTCATCTGGTGATACAGATGGTTCACGCTTTCGTGGTGAACAACGCTTCATACGACTTCACGTCGCACGGGCAGATCTGAGTTAGCTGGCACTTTTTGAGAAAAGTGCCACGAGTAAAACTTCAGGTCTATGAAGCCTCTGTCGGATAGGCGGCACCTGTTGCCAGGTGCCTCCCTCCTCAGAACCGTACGTGCAACTTTCACTGCATACGGCTCAAGCCTCCACAAAGGCACCGTTAAGCACCCAGTAAATAAATTACCTTTGCGATACACACTTAAAGCTTTAAAACTACCCAATGGTCACTCAGTGAATAAGAAACCACGGTTCGTTGTCAGAAGACGCACTAATTTCATTCGAAATCATCATTTGCTTTTCTTCTTTAATAAAGTTCTTCAAGCTATCTCGCAACGGGAGACCAGCTAGAAGTCAGCTCGCTTTCGCGCCAGATATAAACCTGTATCCCCTTCATTACAAAGGGACATTCGCTTTCTCTAGCCTCCTTTACCTGCATACCTATCGGCAACCCTCACAGGTCGCTTTCCCATAGGGAGGTATACAGGCTTACCCTGTTCCGTATGTTGCGTAAAAATGTCAACTTAGATGCCCACTATAGTGCGAAGAGTACGCTGATCACGAAAGAGTAATGTCCAATCTCTTTCCGACTCTCATTGCCATTTTGGCTACAGCGTATTAACCACTTCCGCTGCTTCATCGTATAACGCACCTTACATGGATTCACATTACATTCATCATATTGACTCCCTAGCACTCACCCGAGCTGTGGTTCTCAGGAGGAACATCTTCTCACGATTCCGTTCCCACTCAGCTAACGACTGAGTTTCGTTACATTGTCGGTTCCGCTGCTTTATTCAGGAACCTAGGGTCATCTGGTGATACAGATGGTTCACTCTTGTCGTGGTGAACAACGCTTCATACGACTTCAGGTCGCACGGACATTTCCGTGTTACAAATTTCCTTAGATAAGTGTTTCATGGATTATGTAAAGAAAAGAAAAAACCGCCCGAAGGCGGTTAAAAAAATATTACTTATACAATACTCAGGTTAGTTTGAAGTAAACCGGCGCTATTGACAAATCTGGTTCAGCAAAATCTAGGATCTTCTCTTTATTCTTGAAAGGTAAGACTTGAACCCCTAATCGCTTCATTCCATTCTTTACCGAATCAAACGCCATTAGAATCTCATGCTTATTAGATTTTGGTGCTTCAATCGTAAACAAAAAGTCTTCAGCTTTAACTGCTTTCGCATCAAGTATATGCCCCACACGAGAAATCCATTTGTCTCCGTGATCTGCAATATTCATGGGTTTAGCTTGATTGAATGACATAGGTTTAATTGCACGAAGATCTCTGCCAATTACCGTAACTAATGGAATTTTTATTTTACCAAACCCAGCATCAACAGAGCTTTCCTTGTATCTAAATGGAAGAGACCCAAATTGTTCTCTAAGCTCTCTAACCATTAATCGTTCACGCTGCTCTTTGGTTACAGGTAGATCCCTACCAATATAAGTTTGATATAGACGATTAAGAATATCGTCGCCATTTTCAGCAAGTACTACACCAGTTTCACTGAACGTCATTACGGCTTCACGTTTACGCGTTAACTCATGCATTACAGCAGATAGTTCGTTCCCATCAACTCTTTTAGCATAATGCTTAATACGTTCCAACTCTGTTTCCATAAATGAACGGGCTTTACCATAAAGCCCTCCATCAATGTCATCAAAAAAATTGTTTATACGCGTGAATGGTGCTGGTGCAAGTTTAATAAGCACTGTATTTGGGTAATCGTTAGCCCATAGAACAATCCCAACGTTCGCAAACTCTTGGGTTTCAGCAAATGGCATAAAACGTATAACAGCGTACTCAAACAGTTTTCTCACTTGATGTCCTCCCAAAAGTTGTCGTTTTTATATTGGTTTAGTATAGGTAAAATTTCTCGATTAATCTGATCTATAGAGTAAATTTCAAGCCACTCTTCAGGAAGCTCAGCTAGAGCATTGTCCATTTCTTTTAAAGATAGTTCAATTAGCTCTGTATAGTATGCCCGCTCAGTCTCGAAAATTTCGTCCCATTCTATAAATGGCGCAGATACATGTAATTCTTTATGTTTGCTAAGTTCGAATTCCTTGTCAAACGCTAAATTATGATCAATTACAAGTGCATTGCCTTCGGCTGAGTTATAGAAAAAATTGGGATTCCCTTGCCCCTCTCTGAGAGTTCGGTCATTGTTTCTAACCCAGTAATCAAAGAAGTAAAGGTCTTTTAGCAACTGCTTTGGTAGTTTACCTAACGTTGATGTTGTTACATCTTGAATATTCTCAACAAAGCTTGAAGCGAAATTGTACTCGTATAACTCTTTAATTTTTTGTAAAGGACTATCGGCCCATGCTAATGCGAAATCAGGGATTGGCAAGCCAAAAGCAGTACCTAGTCGAGCACAGATCCATTCTTTAACCAGACCATTAGATGTTGCTTTTCGTCCTTTGACAATATGTTTAATGTTTTCATCATCAGTGCAAAGGTAAGGTGTTGTTTTTCCTTGAGTCATTTCTCGTGAGATTTTCTCAATACAAATCTCTTCTTTTTTTGCCATGGAATCTCTCTTTACTACAACATTACCGAGTACCAAAAAACTCGATCAAGCACCATTATGCCAGTCACTTGAACGGGTGTGCATATTTATTTTGTGTGCTGATGAAGTGATCAGCACCATTAAAATTAGAAATCAAGTTAAGTGACGTGCTAGAAAGTGCCGAATGAAACAATTCTGGACAGAAACGCGCTCGATATAGATTAGAATAATTATCTTGAAACCTTAAGCGCTTGTTATGCCAACTTTTCCTAGTAATTCAGATTAACAAAACTAGGTGCATATTCATACAATACTTAGATATAATGTGTCATCTCATCATGTGTGACTTATTATGAAAATCAAAGATATAGCCTTAGATGAACTCGCAAGAGCCAAAGAAGTTGAAGGTGTTACAGACAAAAGAAAAGAGAAAAACGAAGTTCCGGATTTGACCTTCGGTTTAGAGAGTGCGGGACTATTCACCGAATCAGACAGAGAGAAGCTAGTTCTTAGTCTTCATGACAATAAATTATCGGATGTTGCATTCTCCGATCCGTATTCAGAAAACACACGAAAAATCCGAAGAAATTTACTATTCGCATCAGTCGGTTGTCTTGCTGCTTCAACGCTAGAGCTAAAAGTTTCCAGTATTGTTGGGTTAAGCACCGGGAAAAGTCAGATCCCTTTGGATTCTTTACTGGGTCTGTTTTCCATTGGAATAGCATACTATATTCTTGCTTTTACCGCTTTCATGCTAATTGACCTTTACAGTTGGCGCGTTGAAACAGAAATAGTACGATTACAGCCATATAATAAGTTTTTGGATCAAGTTGAAAAACGCCTTGGGAAACTTCAAGTTTTTTCTCAATTTTATGATTCCACGATCAATAAGCGAAAAGATGCTTTCTATGCAAAGTACAATGAAGACGAAGAAGACAGATTTCGAGAAGCTCAATTCTTTTTAGAAAAGAATTTGGACAAATTAAATGCCGTCAATAACGAAATGGTTAGCAACATCTACCCATTTCTACAAGACATCAAAAGAGTTTCGAACATCATTAGTTTAACCAATCGCAGATTTGTACTTCGATTGCTAGTTTTAGCGATAATTGACATTTTGCTCCCACTCTCTTTAGGAGTAATAGCCTTTATTCATTCAATGCCTTATCTACCTACTTTCATCGATACTTTATGGACAAAACTGTGAAACCGTGGAGTGTCATAACAGCTATTTAGACAGAGTAATTCTGCACTTAAATACAGAATTATGCTGCCTAGTATCTTAATGACGTAAACGATACCCCGCTTTATAAAAATAACAGTAACTTAAGCTCCAAAGCTCTCTGCCTACATCCCAAAATACAGATTTTTCTATATAGCATGAATTGATGTGCCAAGCTGCAACTCATGTATGCGTAATTAGTTAAATTCTAATAAAAAATCACCATTTCTATCGTATATACAGAGAATATTCTTGGACTGTACTATGCCCTTCTTACTGCAAGGTGTACTGGATTAGTAAATTTGGTTACATAGTTAGATTAGAAAAAGTAAGTCAGATGAAGCTCTGGTTGAGTATGTGTTGAATCAGTCGAAACAAGGAATGGGGCATTTCTGAGGTAGAAAGTGCCACAGGTAAAAGTTCAGCCTGTGATGGTTTTGTCGGATAGGCGGCACCTGTTGCCAGGTGCCTCCCTCCTCAGAACCGTACGTGCAACTTTCACTGCATACGGCTCAAGCCTCCACAAAGGCACCGTTAAGCACCCAGTAAATAAATTACCTTTGCGATACACACTTAAAGCTTTAAAACTACCCAATGGTCACTCAGTGAATAAGAAACCACGGTTCGTTGTCAGAAGACGCACTAATTTCATTCGAAATCATCATTTGCTTTTCTTCTTTAATAAAGTTCTTCAAGCTATCTCGCAACGGGAGACCAGCTAGAAGTCAGCTCGCTTTCGCGCCAGATATAAACCTGTATCCCCTTCATTACAAAGGGACATTCGCTTTCTCTAGCCTCCTTTACCTGCATACCTATCGGCAACCCTCACAGGTCGCTTTCCCATAGGGAGGTATACAGGCTTACCCTGTTCCGTATGTTGCGTAAAAATGTCAACTTAGATGCCCACTATAGTGCGAAGAGTACGCTGATCACGAAAGAGTAATGTCCAATCTCTTTCCGACTCTCATTGCCATTTTGGCTACAGCGTATTAACCACTTCCGCTGCTTCATCGTATAACGCACCTTACATGGATTCACATTACATTCATCATATTGACTCCCTAGCACTCACCCGAGCTGTGGTTCTCAGGAGGAACATCTTCTCACGATTCCGTTCCCACTCAGCTAACGACTGAGTTTCGTTACATTGTCGGTTCCGCTGCTTTATTCAGGAACCTAGGGTCATCTGGTGATACAGATGGTTCACTCTTGTCGTGGTGAACAACGCTTCATACGACTTCAGGTCGCACGGACACAAACGTTTTAGGTGTGCTGCTCTAAACCATTTCGCTCAGATTAGAAAAAGTATTTTGAAACCTTAAACGTTTGTTAAATTTCTACAACCCAAGAGTTAACTTGCTCTTTATTCTCTTACTAATCTTTTTTGACAATTGTTTCTCTATTTTTGCGCATTCAGCTATTTTACTGTTCTGTGCCACCGAAGTTCTTCCAGCTTTAGTTTGTTCAGATAAGTCAGCCATATAGAAGCAAGCTTCCCAGTAGTCATGCATATATTTATTGGTTTTCTTATCAAGATAGATTTCAGCATCTCTTTTGTAAGGTAAGAACTTTTGTACCGTAGACTTATCAGCGAATTTACCCGTTGAGTCCATATGAATGCGTAACTCATCAAAAGCAACATATATCGGTTTGATTAAACTATGGTATACAAGCTGATTTGCCTTTTTTGCTTGACTATATGAGTACCTTGCATAAATAGCTGATAATAGAGCGATCGCAGCTGAAAGCATTGCTATTTTATCTTGCACCTCTTTGCTCCTTATTGCCCGTGATACACTAAAAAGAAATTTAACACTCTAATATCGTGCCAGCACGAATTTATGTATTCAGAATATCTCAAGAACCCTATCTAACCAACTGAAAATTATGCATATAATTAGTTTGAATCTAATTTCTAGTTGAAAGCCGTGCAAGCATATATTGTTCCCAATTCAAGGCATGTTATCAATCAAAAACTTGCCTTTAGTCTTCAATTATTCAATAGCTTAGAAATAGTTGAACAACATATTCGTGCGTGAGTGTGATTGAAGGTTAGTCTGTTGTGGATTAGAACATTTAGCTACATTGTCGGATCTATAGGTATGAGGAAAAGTGAGGCAAGTTGCAGGGTTTCAAACTGATTTCACCCCCTCTCAGGCTCACTTTGGGGCAGAAACGTGTCAGAACAGTTTCTGCTTAGCACATATAGGAGTATTGATGTGCTACCACTCATCTAGCCCTAACAATAATCAGACGTTCGTCAATTGCAGGACCTTTTGTGTAGCTATAGTCAAAAGTAAAACTATTGGATTCTATGGTTCTATTTGTGTTTCCCCAGAATACGTCATTGAGAGGTTGAGATTCTGTTGGAGCATATATATTTATTAGCGCGTCGAGCGCTCTTTGAGCTTCTCGCTTGTCAGCGTGAATTCCATATCCGACATCCTTAGACCAATCGTTCCACATGAGTTTAATATTAGCTACTTTGCCTGTACCGGCTTTTTCGTTAATAAACCACTTAACTGTTTCTGCTCTTCCTTGTATGCATCCATATAGGGCCCCCCAATCACCAGATGCTGGTGTTATCTTAGGGGTTCTGCAATCAAGAGCTTTTGTTGTTAACTTACTTTCTAGTGCAAAGGTGTCAAACCCACTTTTTACTGTAGTATGTGACTCAGCTGAATATTGCTTACTATGTCTTTCACTCTTGTTTTCCGTGTCATTTTCTCGTTTGGTACGTTCGGCCTTATCAAGTATTTTTTTTAACTCAGCGAGTTCTTTTTCTTCAGCTTCGGCAGCAGACTTCCTTTCACTTTCTTTCTTCAAGCTTTGTTCTGCCGCATTTTTAATATTGATTTTGATTTGATTGCGCTTGCTAATTATATCTGACTCGAAAGCCATTGCTGCCTCTGTCCATGTATTGTTAGGGACAAGGTATTTATCATAAAAAACTTTGAAATCAGTTGTAAAGGCGACGCTGAACATTACTTTTTCTTTATTTTTTAAACTGTATATTTCATTTGTGAAGCCATTCCCTGCACAGTGCTTTAGTGTTTTTTCTGATATGTCAGCCAGCTCTCTCACTCCTTTTAATCCATGGGTTAATTTTTCATACTGTTGGATTAAAAGTGCTGTGTTATTTTCGAAGTCTTTATCCATTACCTCGGTAAATAGAATTATTGAATCCCTTTTTAATCGTTGGGTTTTCATGTTGGCATCACTACAATCATTAGCGTACGACAAACTAGGTATACCAATCATGATTGCTGCTACTAAAGCTCTTTTCTTCATCCGTGCATCCTCATTCATAACAGAAAGAATTATAACGAGGTTGTAGCCTTTAAGGCTAGGGTCTTTATGAAATGAGATTAAAACTAGTAGATTACGCCTGATACACTTACAAAATTTCAACATGCACGTTTATAAGGATGTGGTCATTCCATTGCTATACGTATTAGTTAATCTATGGGAAAAATCGTCAAACAACTCACCTACGGAGTCCCTTTCTAACGCGAATTGGGGCATTTTTGATTTTGACTGATTTGTGCAACAGGTTGTTGCACAATTGGGAAACGGCTTGCTTCACTAACAAGCGAGTCTGATTTTAGCCAACAGGTTGTTGACCAAATTTTTCATCGGGAAGGTCTTGCTCAACATCGAACATCACAATGCTTCGACGATGCTACTTTAGAGCAGATAATGCAACTTGAAAACAACTTTCACACATATCAAGGTGGTGAATAATACCGTCCATTTTTGACCCAAATCCCCAGTTGGCAGTCAGTTAATCAACCTCTTCTAACTGAACGCCATTTGAATCGACCATCACGCTAACACCACAAATATCACAATGTCGATCAACAACGACTTCTATCGTTTTTTGTCCATAAACTTTCATTGTGAACTCCTGCTGCTGATAAGATTAATCATTACTTAGATGTTAGCCAGTCCCAAATAACGACTAAGTAGTAGCTGAAAACTATAGCGGTCCTAAAGGCAACAGAACAACAATGTTTCATGTATTTGAATTACTCTTAAGCTTCTCTATCGATTCAAGTTTACCAATAAGCACACGATCACTGGCGACCATACCAAGGTCATTTTCGAGGCCTAATACTGACAAAACGATCATATAGTGCCCAATAGACACTGTTGAATCACCTCTGATAATCCTTCGTAATGTCGGTTTTGATACCCCCGTTCGTTGGTGTAACAACTCCTGTGATATATGCCGTCGCTTCAACGCCAACTCAATATTCTCACCCAGTTGATCGAGGATGCGTTGCTGTCTAGGAAAAACCACTGCTCTACGACGTGAGTTCATAATGAAACTATATCTCCATTAATGTTCAAAATGTGAAAGCGTAGTTTCACAAAAGATCCTGATGCTCGTTTTATTGTAGGCAACTCAACCGGTAACATTACATCTCTTCGTACCTGTGTAACTCACACCCAAAGACACATTACCGACAATACCAAAAGTAAGTCAATTGCCGCTCATATGATTTAAATAGACAGTCGGCACAAGCAAAATTTTAGTTGAGTAGACGAAGTGCTGCCTCTCTAGAAACCGTACGTGCAACTTTCATACGCAGTTCCTACCATAACTCACGTATGAAAAACTCAGCAGCGTAAATCATTACTGAGTAATTGCACTAAGTAGAAAAGGGGCAGAAGCAAGCTTGCCACATACAGTTCTTAGCTGTGATCACCAAGCGATTCTGTCGTATCGTAACTACCAAGCGACTTTGTCATTCGCTTAATTACCGAGGGAAATTGACGGTCTCTATTTTTACGTAATCCTTTGACTAGTGCTACGAATTAGTCAGGGGTGTATAGGATGATCGTTATGGATACTCAATCTCAGCTTACCGTGGATATCATCGCGAAAGTTGCTCTCGGTAAAATATCAATTACTAATGCCTCTAAGCTCCTCAATAAGTCTCGCAGAACCATTGAACGTTATCTCAGGCGATATCGCTCTGATGGTATCCGATTTGTGGTTCATGGCAACACAGGAAGGACACCCGCTAATAAAATACCCATTACCTTAAAGCAGCAAGTTCAAGCTCTTATAAAGGCCAAGTATTACGACTTTAACATGCTTCATCTCGCCGACATGTTAGAGGTATTTGAAGGCATCAAAGTAAAGCGGGAGACGCTTCGTACCTGGGCACATGAAATCCATCATGTAAAACGAGCCAAACATCGACGTTCTAAGGTAAGAAGACGACGTGAGCGTATGGAGGCCGAAGGCTTAATGCTGCAAATGGACGGCAGTCCACACCTTTGGTTCGGTGATAAAAAATCTTGTCTTATCGCCATGATTGATGATGCAACCAGTGAGGTTCATGCGGAGTTTTTCCCTTCAGAAACCACCGAAGGATGCCTCAAAGTAATGAAAACTTATATCGAGAAAAAAGGGCTTTTTAAGACTCTTTATGTCGATAGAGCTGGCATCTTCGGTGGACCAAAACGTTGCCACTTCTCCCAGATGCAACGAGCCTGTGAAGAGCTGGGTATAGAAATTATTTTTGCCAATTCGCCTCAAGGCAAGGGTCGCATCGAACGTGCCTTTGATACGTTCCAAGATCGTCTAGTCCCTGAGTTAAGGTTGGCTGGGGTTACTGATATGATCAGTGCAAATAACTACCTACAAAACACCTTCATCCCTGAGTATTGGGCAACGACCCTCACAGTTAACGCCAAATTAATGCGCTCTGAGCATACACCCGTTCCGAAGTACCTGAACATTGACGCGATATGTATTCAAAAAGAATATCGAAAAATCCGTCGAGATCATACCTTCAGTTACGCCAACGCAATGTATCAAATCACCTCCCCGTTACGGCACTCTATCGTGAGTCAACAAGTCGAATTACGTAAGCAACTTGATGGGGGTTTTACGGCTTATTTTGCCGACCGAGAGTTATCGATTAAAGAGCTTACTGAGCCTAGCTCTAGGAAAGAATACGGAGAAGAAGTTCAGAAAAAGCTCGATGTCATAGAGCTTGCCAATAAGTTAGGCAATGTGAGAGAAGCGGCTCGACAAAGCGGTTGTTCTGTCAAAAGCATTCACAACAACCGTCAATTACTTGAAGCCCATGGCCCACTTGCTTTGAAACGTCTGTATGGTCAATCACACAACAATAATCGCATCGATGAAAAGACTCGAAATATCGTCATCTCATTAACACTAAAATCGCCTCACCTAACCTCTATTAGGATAAGTGGTGAGATGAGGAAGCGCTTTAACATCTCGATTAGTCACTCAACAGTAAGGAACATCTGGCTTGAAGAAAAGCTGAATACAAGAGAGTTACGGGAGGCACGTGCCGAGGAATCAATTATCGAATAGAAACTAATCTGCAATAGTGGACTACTATGAATAAAGCAACGACAGAATCCTTCGGTATTTAGACCGTCAACCTCCCTCGGTAATCACACACATACAGTTCTTAGCTTTAAACTAACGTTGAGAGCCTCGGGTATCCCTGCTTTTTCTTGGATGTACTATTTACTGTCTGGCCAGAAGTAATTGTATCGAATTGAACTTGGCTTAATTGCAAAGCAGACCACCGAGGACATATGATAAGTCTAGGTGCTTTCCCTTCCATATACTTTGGTGATAAAACACCCGACGCTGCACACAGAATGTGTTCCCTCTTCGTTTTGAATGACAAACATTCTGTAGTTGTTTACAAAGCCATAGGCATTGCCTGTGGCTTTGTCGTATCTGGGACTAAAAAAACTGGTGCAACAGGCTTACACACAAATTAATCTATTGATAGTTTCTTATGCTCTAAACGTTTAGGGGCAAAGACGATTTACGAAACAACTTGTTTCGCATTTTTGCAAGACCCTCTTGCAAAATTTAGATATTAAACTTTGTCCAACAGGCTATTGGACAATTTGGGCATGTAGGGGTTGTTGCAAACTCTGCAACTACTGAGGGTTCCTCGGTAATTGTTCATTAGCTAGTCCTATGGGTTTTACTGTGGCTCCTGAAACGTTGGGGGATCTCTGAGTTACGATGATAGGTACCTATAGTTTTCTAATCTGAGCTATATGTAGCCTACCTAACAGAGAGCAAGACTCTAGATAGTTTTCACTCCACATCGCAACTTGCGCATCGCAACTTGCGATGTGTGATTACTTAAAAGTTTTCAAAGTAAGATTAAAGATTTTAATAATTACAAATCATAACCTTAAGGATGAACCCCGTTGGATCATTGTTGATAATAGTAAGCATTAGAGGGCGAACATATCACTTAAAAAACGGTCCTAAACAGAGAGGTTTGCTAGTTTATTAGTAGCGTTGCTTTTGACACTTCGAGTTATGTTCCTAATTTCGCTAGATCATACATTCAGCGAATTGTCTTCGTATAAGTTAGCTAAAGAGCCCATGGCATTATATAAGTAAATTAGTAGCGAGAGCTTGGAGAAGTTTCCCAGAAAGTAGTGAGTACCAATTGGCCCACATAGAAAATATCAAAAGCTTCACTTCTGTATTCAGGGGGAGGGTTAATGCTTATCGATATTGAATGTTTCTGGAGCAATAATTGAGGCCACCCTAACAATGCTGGCATTTTCATGAGACGCGACAAGGCCGGCAATCTCTCGACCAATTCTTTTAAACTTTTTAGTCGAAAAAGAAAGAACATTCACTTTTCTGGTCGAGATTATGCTCAAATTCTAACTTCGACCAAAAGGATCAACTAATAGAGTGCTGTGTTCGACCATGATAATTAAACCTTTTAGTCGAGTGACTATTTGAATTACAGAGGCGTGATAACTATGAACTGCGTTAGCTTGTTTCTTTGAGGAAGTAAGCTTACTGCATTCGGTTCTTCGCTTTACACTAATAGCGAGAGCCTCGGTTATCCCTGCTTTATTCTTTGAGTTACTATTTACTGTCTGGCCAGAAGTAATGGTATCAATTTGAATCTAGCGGAATTGCAAAGCAGCCAACCGAGGACATACGATAAGCCGAAGGTACTCTCCCTCCCATATTTGGTGATGAAATACCTGGCACCGCACCCAAAATGCAAATTAATGAAAACATTCTGTATGTAGCTGTTATACAAAGCCTGTGGCTTTGTCGTATCTGAAAGTAAGAGCAATTGTGCAAGGACTTCTTGCACAGATTATTTTACTGCTATCTAAATTGATTGAGGCAAAACTGAAGGTTAGCTAGTTTAAAATGGGAAGTGATCTTCTTCATACCCTTCAACCCAAATTACTAGCTTTTCAAGCTCATCACCTTCGGGTGTGCCTGGTTCAGCCACATCAAACAAGGATTCAATTCTTTTCAAAACAGCTTTATAGTCGCTTTCTGAGGGTTCTAGGCCCACTTCATCTAATGAAACTGTAGCAAGCCCATCAGCGTGGGCAGTCTTAGGTGTAATACCCTTAAGCAGTTCTTTTTCTGATAGCTTTTTCTTGCTCATAAGCCGTTTCTCGATTCGAAAATGACATTAGATTAGTTTATAGCATAATGGACTACTAACCGTAATGTAGAACGTTATTCAAATAAATGTCATGTTAGTTTCATGCGCTCTAAACACGTCTTGGGGCATTTTCGTATTTCATACCCCGTCAGCATGCCTCTGGACATTTCTGAGTTACAGTGCTTGCTAATTAAATGAAGTATGGAAAAAATTTCTGCTCGGCTCATCTAGGTGACCATTAGTGATTTATGAAAATTTGGTCGATTTAAAGCAAAAAAGCAGATTATCGAACGAAAAATCAAGATTGCTAGGATTTAACTTATTATCATTAACCCCTTGATTTGCATCACAGAAAAGAAACAACCTTCGTCCTATTTTAAGCTACATCTAATATATCTTTCTAAGCATCATTAGGGGTTATTTTGACTGCCATTAACTTT
Organism: Vibrio lentus; assembly: GCF_030409755.1. Lineage (NCBI taxonomy): Bacteria > Pseudomonadati > Pseudomonadota > Gammaproteobacteria > Vibrionales > Vibrionaceae > Vibrio > Vibrio lentus. The sequence goes on along the minus strand of NZ_JAUFQE010000002.1, from coordinate 1,978,705 downwards.
TCTCAAATAAGATCGACTCCAAAAAGCAAAAACGATAGTTTTGAGTCACTAGCGATACAGCTTTTTAAAACTTATTCTCAACCACCACAGGGCTCTTCTTTCTTTAGTTTGCGTGGCGACGGGGGCGATGGAGGCGTCGAAGCTTATTACAAAACCCCCACAGGTGATGTTCTGGGGATTCAAGCAAAATACTTTTTTAAACTTGGCAGTAGTGAGTTTGGCCAGATCAAAAAATCATTAACCACTGCATTAAAAAATCATCCAACATTATCTGAATACTGGATTTATCTACCATTTGATCTAACAGGAAGAGTCGCAGAGGGCAAAAGAGGGAAAAGTGAAGTTGAAAAGTTTGAAGAATGGCGTGATGACATCAAAACTCAACATCAGAATCTACATATAAAACTGGTTACGGCGGAGATATCTAGACAGCAGATCTTAACAATAGACAGTTCGGGTGGTTTGGTCGCCTACTGGTTTAACGAGAATATATTAACCTCTCAGAAAATAAAAAACTGTATTGACTCGGCAGCAGCTTTCGCTGGCCCAAGGTATTGTAGTGATTTAGACATAATTACAGAAGCCCATGATGCTTTAGACGCTTTTGGCGAAGTCTATGATTTTAAACAATGGCTCATTGATAGTTGGAATCCATTGAAAATCAGCTTTAGAACAAAGGCGCAATATTCAGAAAAGATATTTTCTCAGACACCTGACAGTGAAAGATTACGTGCTATACAGCTACTGGATGCACTTTTAGATAAAACTTCTAGTAAGTACAGCATTCTTGACCAAACGGTTCTTTGTACAACTTTAGATACCATAAAATTACTTAAGCCATACTGTGAAAGTGCAATAAAGCAGCAAGAGCAACACTTCTTTACAACACATGGTGAAAACAGCGACACGCCCTCATTCAGGCAGTTTCAAGCAGAGTATATGTGTGTATTTCCTGCTGAACACTTAGATGCTTCAAGGGAGTTGCTCGCTTCAATACTAGATATTGAACAAGCGCTCTATAGTCCTCTAGTTCAGTCTTACCATGCTCACTCTTTTCTGTTGGCTGGACCAGCCGGTGCAGGTAAGACACATTCTATAGTGAGCTTTGCTAAGAGAAGATTAAGCAAGGGTGCTCACACCCTGGTGCTATTTGGTGAAGACTTTGATAATGCGGAACCTTGGGATGTTGTCCGAAACAAACTAGGCTTCGGCTCCGATGTGGGGCGAGACAGATTACTATCTTGCCTTCAAGCAAGCGCTCAAGCCAACAATCATTCTTTTGTTATAGCTATCGATGCGTTAAACGAAGGAAATAAAGCGAGAAAATGGAAAAACAAACTTCCTGAGATAATCCAGCAACTAACAGAGTATGAAGACATAAAGATCGTTGTATCCACTCGCGATATATACACCGACTTAGTTGTTGATGAACGATTTCCAGGTTATGCATATAACCACATTGGATTTACTAGAAACTTTCATGAAGTGCTTTCCTCTTTCTCTCAACGCTACAATGTTGAAAGTGAGATAACACCTATTTTCACTGACGAGTTGCGAAATCCATTACTTCTACATTTGGTTTTCAAAACTCACAAGTCGGATGATGACTCTTCCCTTGATGTATCGACTAGTGGCTTCTCTACCATTTTTTCTAAACATCTAAAGCAAATCGATGACTCACTGAGAGAGCGTTTGGACTATGTCAGCCCTAGAAATATTGTTAGAGCAGTAATGATCAAATTGTCTGATGCGTTAGCAAATTCAGACAACCAAACTATAAATTGGGATACAGCTGTAAGTACAATCAAACCAATCCTAGGAAGTGAAGTGTCTCCAGAGAGATTTATTGATGAGTTAGCCAAAGAGCAGCTACTAATTTTATCAATAACTAGCGATGAAGACTTTCTGATTAGGTTTGGGTACCAGAGGTTCGGTGACATGTTGCGCGCATCTTCACTAGTTCAATCCTATCAAGAAACTGAAAGCAACGATCTATCCATCCTTGCAGAAAAACTCGCTGTTTTAAACGATATAGAGAGCGGAGTCTTAGAAGCTCTTGCAAGTATTCTCCCTGAAGAAATAGGTGTTGAGATTACTGATAGTCGCCTGGGATTAAACCAAGATTTAGCTCATAAGCTTTTTGTTAAGTCACTAACTTGGCGTTCAAAGCAAAGCATTACTCCTGACATTGAGGAGCATATGTTTGGAGCATTAAGAACTGGAGGGTTGTGGCAAACTGTTTTTGAAAGTCTGTTTAAGCTATCTGTAGTTCCTAACCATTACCTGAATGCGGAAAGTTGGTTCAAGACTTTTCAATGGCGCCAAGACCCGCCATCAAGAGATACTTACCTTTCTGTTGCCTTATCGGAGTCCTATGATAATAGAGGTGCAATTTGGTTTCTGATTGAAGCTCTAGATAAAATTGAAGAGACAAATTGGCCTGAAGAAAGCTACAAATTAGCATCCTCAGCACTACTATGGTGCTGCTCTGCCACAGATAGAAGAGTGAGAGATCAAGCCACAAGGTGCCTTAGCTTACTTTTTAAAAAGCACCCAACGATATGTATTCACGCTGTTGACACGTTTATTAGTTGTGATGATGACTACATACTTGAAAGCCTGATTCTAGCTATGTATACAGCTTGTTTACTTTCACGTGAATCAGCTGAAGAGTTTGTTCAGCCTTTAAATAGGTTCATTCAATTCAATAGTCGCTCAACAAATATTTTGATTCGCGAACATGCCCAACTGTTAATGCAGGAGCTTTTAAGCATAGGGATTCAAGAAAATCGGTTATCGAATCAGTTTGTACCCCGTTCTTTATCAATAACGTGGCCTGTTCTTAGTGATGTGCAGCCCTTACTCACATTAGAAAACTTGCCATCAAATATGCGCTTATGGGGTGACAATATAGGTCCTGACTTTTGGCGGTATAAAGTAAAGCCAAGGCTAAGAGTCTTTGACCTAGAATCAAAAGGAATAACGCACGAAAATATAGCCAGCTGGATCATGAATGAAGCAATGTCCATCGGTTATCCCGGCTATGGTGAAGGCGCTCTCAACCATGATTTAGCAACTCTCCACAAGTATGGAAGAGGAAGAGCAAAGCCTGGGTATGCAGAAACGATCGGCAAGAAATGTTACTGGATAGCTTTACATCGATTGATAGGTTTGTTGGCTGCCAATGTGCCCACAGCACAATCTCGTTGGGAGCCACAATTAACTTCTGATAGATTCTGGTCGTTAGAACTGAGAAAGGTAGATGTATCTGATATAAGAAATTTATCGCCAACAGAAAAATACCCACTCAGAGGCCTAATAAAAAAAGACCTTGAGTTACCAGAGAGTAATATTGACTGTTGGTTGCAGACTGATGATTACTACCTCGCAAACAAAGTACTCATCTTGAATGACGAGAGCAAGACGACATGGATTAACTTGAACTTTTATTCAGAGGTTCACGCGAAGCGAGATGAGGACGACGTCTCTTTCGGCGCTGAAAGCTTCATTGGTATAGCTAGCTATAATGGCTATTTTGTTGCTCCTAAAAACGCCAATACATTCGAAGTCTACAATCATAGTAATAACCACTGCTACCGAGTTTACTTGGCAGAGTACCCTAGAAGCCCTGCTTTCAAGCAATGTATTGCTGAACAAGATACAACCATTTCAGATGACCAACGAACATTCTCTAGCATTCAGCTTTTACGGGGTGGAGAGTGGGAGTCCGATTACTCAAGCAACGTCGAACAAAACTCTATTGATATGCCTTGTCCTGATTTAGTTGAGCAAATGAACCTTTGCTGGGATCTGGACAGTGGGTGGCTCGATAAAAACCAAGACTTAGCTGTATTTAGTCATACCATTGATAGAAATTCTTCTTTGTATATCAGAAAAGATGTCTTAGATAACTATCTATCTCAGTCTGGTAAATCCTTGGTTTTTTCACGTTATGGTAGAAAACAGTTCAGCAAGGGGTTTGCAAACGATGCAAAACTAATGGAAGTGACTGGGCGGTACGTTTACAAGCCATGCGATGGTTGTTTTGAGCGTATAAACGAAGATACTGAACTTCTTGGTTTTGAATCTGAAAAAGAAAAAACATAATCGTGATCTGCTCCAGTCAGACTGGACACTTAGCTAAGCGACATTTTGCTTTTCAAAGTTCATTGGGCTTAGATACCCAAGTGCACTGTGCCTTCTCGTTCGATTATAATCAACTTCTATGTACTCGAAGATCGTTTGGCGCATCTGCTCTCTCGTCATGATCGGCTCATATTGGATTGCTTCAACTTTCATTGAGTGGAAGAAGCTCTCAACACATGCGTTGTCCCAACAGTTCCCTTTTCTACTCATACTTTGTTTTAAATTATAAGTACTTATGAGGTCTCGATAGTCTTTCGAACAGTACTGACTACCTCGATCGCTATGAGTTATAACCTGCTCAGGAAACCCTCGACGGAATAAAGCCATTGATAAGGCATCACAGACCAGTGAGGCCGTCATTCTCGTATCCATAGACCAACCAATAACTTGCCTTGAATAAAGGTCAATAATGACAGCTAAGTACAGCCAGCCTTCGCTTGTGGCAACATAGGTGATGTCTCCTGCCCATTTTTGATTCGGAGCCGTTGCGTTAAAATCTTGAGCGAGCAAGTTCGGAGCAACGGGCATTTTATGCTTACTGTCTGTTGTACACTTAAACTTGCGTGCTGCTTTCGCTACTAAATCCTGACGTTTCATACTGGCGGCAATGGTCTTAACATTATGGTTATCACCGCTCTCTGCCAGCTCTTTCTGAATACGTCTTGAGCCATCTCGCTCTTTGCTAACGTCAAAAGCTTCTTTTACTTTGGTATCAAGCTTTTGGCGCTCTGTCTCACGTTGAATCGCCTTGTGGCGATTCTCAACCCAATAATAAAACCCACTTCGAGAAACTCTGAACACCTTAGCCATACGGGAAATACTGAAACTCAGCAGGTGTTCGAGCATAAATTCATAGCAATTTACTTTAGATTTTTCGCGAAGTAGGTGGCGGCCTTTTTTACGATTTCTAGCTCTTCTGCTTGCTCTGCCAACTGCCTCTTTAGCTTAGCGACTTCAACGGCCAATTCTTGTTCTCGTTGGCTAATACTCGAATTCTTCTTTGTGGCTTTTCGCCAACCGTAGATCTGAGATTCATGTAACGAGAGCTGTCTTGCGGCTGCAGCGACTCCCACTTTCTCTGCCAGCTTCAGGGTTTCTGCTTTAAATTCAGGAGAATGGATAATACGTTTCTTCTTAATTGTCATGGTTCACCTCATTAGTGATTGTACTCACTTAACTCAGTGTCCAAAACTGCTGGTGCGGATCATCGTTCTGGTGAAGGCTGGATCGCTCCCACTTTTCTAGACACTCCACATCCTTACAGCTGAAGCTTTAGGGTAATTTCAAGCTAGACTCTTTTGCTCGCTTTTTGAAAGCGAGCAAAAGAGTCCAACCTACCTGAATCGGAAAAATTTGCACATAACGCTTGCAAATGGGAGTTATATAAAGTGCTTACTCTCAGGAACATCACTCATCACAACATTATTTCAGGTATAGCAAATAAGTATGAATAGTAGATTGATGGGCAATTGTTCTAAACAGCTTTGGGGCGTGCGACGTGAAGTCGTATGAAGCGCTGTTCACCGCTAAACGAGTGAACCATCTGTATCACCAGATGAACCTAGGAGCCTGAATAAAGTAGCGGCTTTGACAATGTAACGAAGGTTGGTATTTTCCAATCGGGATTGAAATCGTGAGATAACGATCCTCCTGATAACCACAACATCGGGTGAGTGCTAGGTAGTCAGCATGATGAACATAAGTGAATCCGCGTAAGGTGCGTTATGTTGTGAAACAGCGGAAGTGGTTAATACGCTGTAGCCAAAAGGCACGAGAGTCGGAAAGAGATTGCCCCATGCTCTTTCGTGATCATTGAACTCTCCGCACCATAGCGGGCATCTAAACTGACATTGCGTGACATACGGAACACGGTAAGCCTGTATCTCTCCCTACGGGAAAGCCCCTGTGGCCGATAGTGATGCGGGTAGAGGAGGTTGGAAAAAGCAAAGGCTGCATTGTAATGACGCAGATACAGGTTTATGCCTGATCACGAAAGTGAGCCCACTTCCAACTGGTCTCTCGTTGCGAGAGAGTTTGAAGAACTTTATTAAGGAAGAAAAGCAAATGACGATTTCGAATGAGATTAGTGCATCTTCTGACAGTGCACTGTGGCAATCCATTAACTGGAAGGCCGTAGAGGCGAACGTCTTAAAGCTTCAAATGCGTATCGCAAAGGCAACTAGAGACGGTAAACACGGCAAAGCAAAAGCATTGCAGTGGATACTGACTCACTCTCGCTCAGCAAAACTTCTTGCTGTTAAGCGAGTTTCTCAAAATAAAGGCAGTAAAACGCCTGGAATAGACGGCGTTGTCTGGAATACAGACACGCGTCGTATGAAAGCAGTAAATCAACTGAGTCGGAAAGCTTACCAAGCGAAACCACTCAGGCGTATCTATATCCCCAAAAAGAATGGCAAGCTTCGACCTCTGGGCATCCCATGCATGATAGACAGAGCACAACAAGCACTACACCTATTATCGCTAGAGCCTATATCAGAAACAACTGCCGACCCGAATAGTTATGGCTTTAGAACAAATCGTAGCACGGCTGACGCTGTCGACCAGTGCTTCAAGTGTTTGGCTTTAAAGAAATCGGCTAAATGGGTTCTTGAAGGAGATATTAAAGCTTGCTTCGACAAAATCGGGCATCAATGGCTTATGGATAACATCGCCATCGATAAACGGATGTTGGAGCAATGGCTAAAGTCAGGCTTTGTAGACAAAGGGCTGTTTTACGACACCGACGAAGGCACTCCTCAAGGCGGAATTATATCCCCCACCTTGATGTTGATGACGTTATCGGGTCTCGAACAGCGCATTAAGTCTACCGCGCTTAAGAAAGGAGCAAGAGCTAACTTTATTGGATATGCCGACGATTTCGTCGTCACTTGCGCTTCAAAAGAAGTACTCGAGAACGATATCAAACCGTTGATTGCTGATTTCTTAGCGGAAAGAGGCTTAACATTATCCGAAGAGAAAACGCACATTACTCATATCAACGATGGCTTTGATTTCCTAGGTTTTAACCATAGGAAGTACAAAGGGAAATTGCTCATTAAACCGAGTAAATCTAACACTTTGATGTTCTTGAGTAATCTGCGTGAACTCGTCAAAACGCACGTAACCTTACCAGTGAATGATCTTATCAAACTGATAAATCCGAAACTTAGGGGGTGGTCGAATTACTACCGACACTGCGTTGCCAAACAAGTATTCGGATATGTAGGCCACAAGCTATTCCATACATTGTGGCACTGGGCAAAAAGGCGCCATCCAACAAAGTCTAAAACTTGGATCGCCCTAAAATACTTCATCAACCGAAAAGGCCAGTGGCAGTTTCACGGTTGGCAGAAGATCATGGATATGGATTGCCAGTTCAATCTCTTCCAAATAGCCAAAGTGCCAATAGAAAGGCATGTGAAAATCCGAAGTGCAGCGACACCCTTTGACCCTCTTTACCAAGAATACTTGGTAAAGAGAAAATCTAAAAGGCTAGCTCGTAACTCTTGGAACGAACCTGCTTCGACTGCTTTATAAGTTGCTGGGTATCAAACGATGCCTTCGTGGAGGCTTGAGCCTAGTGCAGTGAAAGTTGCACGCTGGGTTCTTAGGGAGACGGCACTTGGTAACAAGTGTCGTCCACCCGACATTTTTGATTCAGAATGATTTGTGAAACAGCCTGTTTCACAAATAAATCTCATGATGGTTTCATGCGTTCTAAACACGTCTTGGGGCATAAACGAGTTTTAAATACCTACTGCAACAAAATACTACTGCAACAGCTTTTCCAGGTAACTGTTCCTCTTATGAGAGTGGCTAAGTGCTTCGGTAATCTGCTTCATTTCCTTGCTACTACCGACAATATGAATTTCACTTTCAGCCCTCGTAATTGCAGTATAGAGCCAAGCTCTATCAACTATTCTTCCTTTTTGCAGGGCGATAATGATGCGCGGGAACTGTGATCCTTGAGCTTTGTGCAAGGTGATTGCATAACCCAACTCCATGCAGTCTAGAACGGTTTGTGTTACCTCGACCTTTTCACCCGTATCCAGTGTTACTTCACCGTAACTGTCACCAGAAGGCTTGACGCTGGTTAGAGTGCCAAGAGAGCCGTTCTGAATGCCTTTCTCGTAATGATTCTGCGTGAATAAAACCGCATCATTCAAGCTAAGTGGTAGAAAGAACTTGTCGCCATTGATTTCGAATTCAAGGCTATCGCTGTTTGGATTGACCGCTTGTTGGGTGAGTTTATTAATTTCTGATACGAGCGCCTTGGTTGGAGCCATGACACGACTGCTTTCAGGGGACTCTTGGTAAAGCTCACAACAGACTTTGGCAATGTCTGTTGTGCTGGTTTCGTGAAAGTGTATTGTCCCCGTGCTTAATTGATCAGGTATCACACCTTGATTGATGAGCATTGAGTATTCAGGGATACCCGTTGAACCTTCCTGTCTCTTGACGATATCCAGCATCGTATTAGCCACCGTTTTTGCTTTAACGATATCTGCCAGTACCTTACCACAGCCGATCGGTGGTAGTTGGTCCGGGTCGCCAGTGAATATCAATCGTACAGAGGGATGAATGTGATTCACAAGGCGATACATCGTCGGCAAGTCAATCATGCTCGCTTCATCAATCACCAGTAGATGATTCGGCTGCTCAACACTTGGCTCAATCGGTTCCTTACGAAGTAACTTAGCAATAGTTGAAGTGATAAAGCCGATTGACTCATGTAGCCTCATTGCAGCGCGACCACTGAGCGCAACCGCGTGTATCTCAAAGCCGAGTTGACGGTAAGCCCTGAGAGCCGTTCTAAGTACCGTTGTCTTGCCAGTCCCAGCACCGCCAGTAATGCAGCTTACAGAGTTGTCCAGGCATGTTATTGCGGCCTCGATTTGCTTGGAGGTTAAGTCATAGGGCAGTTCCGCAGCCGCAGAGCAATAGGCAGCATTGGCGTTTTCATCAAATAAGTCATTTCGCTTAGTCAGTGCATTAAGCCGTTTGGCAACGACACTTTCCATCAGAAGTTGCGCCGTTGGGTGGTAGGCTCCTGTGTCGGGATTTAAAATATACTGAGCTTTATCATGGCCGGATTGGAACGACTGAGTGACCAGTGTTTTGTCTTTCAATAGTTTGTTGAGGTAAGGGCGCACATTGGCATGAGTGGTATAGGTGTGACCTTTTTCAATCTCTTTGCGAATAGACATTTCCAGAGCCGCGCTGAGCCTTCTTGGGTCATCCTTCGCAACATCGCTCTTAAAATCCGTTGCCTTGATAATATCTTCAATGGCACTGAACGAAAGACCAAAGCCCATCAAAGCATAAGGATTATCTTTAATTACCTCTATAGAGGCTTCACCGTGATGCTTGAGCAGCCGTTGCTGCACACTGGCGGGGATGTTGTGCTCACTCATCCAGTTGCAATGTGCCAGATTTTTATATTTGGCGTACCCCTTAAAGAGCGCTTCCACTGAATCGTCACTCAGAATCGATGTTAGACGCTTTCTAGAGTCTGGGATGTCATTTTGCAGTGTGGCATGGAAGTCTTTACCTAAGAGCTGCCAGAGCGCCCTAGCTTTGCTTTCACCAATGCCTTTAAAGTCAGTTTCTCTTGCGATAAAACGAATGAGTTGTTCGCCAGTTTCGGGCAGCATGCATTCAACATGCTTGGGTGATTCATACGTGTGCTGCTGCATGACATAATCACCCATCTCCATATTTTCTATCTGGCGAGCGCCTTTGACTGACCAGTGCTGACCCAGCGTTGGAAGCACAGGGATACTATCGGGGTCGGCTTTGATTGTGACGTAATACTTCCCACTATTAGTTTTGTAAGAGTCTTTCGCCAGCGGTACACCGCTGAATATCACCATCTTGTTCGAGCGATAAGGGATACTGGTGACACGCATTTGGTCTTCATGCAAAGCGCTATTCATCGTGGCATCAACCCCATTTCGGATAAAGTTTCAGATAGCTCACCAAAGCGCTCAAGTCGCTTTTCAAGCTCCCTGACCTTGGCTTTCAATTCAATGTTCTCAGCTTCTAATGACGACACCCGTTTTGAATCGAGCAGCTTTCGATTTGCTGTGTTGTCGTAGGCTTGAGGTTTGCCCTCATTTTTGTTGGCAGCGTCGCTCAACGGTGGCAGGACACCTTTGCCGCGCAGTTTATCTTCTAAGGCTTTGAGCGCTTCTTTGAGGGCAGGGTTTTGGTTTAACGCCGATTTTCCACAGCCGATGCCCTTTGCCACCTCGTTTCGATTAAGCTGACCTCGGAACATGATTTGCTTAAAGTCATCGTCCGTCTGTGTGGCTTTCCACACTTCAAATGCTTCCAAGTTTTGCTGTGCTTTCTGCTGACCACTTGCCATGTTATCTCTCGCTATATCGTAATTCGAGGTTTAGCTCTATTTCTACTTATTGCTGCGCTCAACGTCTTGTAAGGTCTTTTGAAACACATCCATGACACTTGGGTTAGTTTTGCCTATGCTGGATAACTTTTGAATGAAAGCCTGAAGCTTACCAATCTCTGACTGTGCGACCGTAAGTTGCGCTTCCAGCTGTATCACCTTTTCTGCTAAATCCACGTCTTTTTGCAAGTAAGTAAGCAATTCCTTGTTTTCAGGCGAAACAGGCTTGCCCCTTAAAACTTGCTTTTTCTGCTTGTACTCGTGCTTGATATTGGCGTACTTGTCGAGCGTTTGTCTCGTTGTGGCAATACCTAAGCTGGATTCTATTTTTGTGACTAATAAATCCCAGGTTAACTTGCCTTCCCAGCTTCGAATAAGGGCCTGTATGGAAATTTGTTGGTCGGTTTCTAGTGATTTAAGTGCCATATTGTTTACCCTAGAGTGAGCCCAAAAAGCCTAAGAAATTATCTGTGGCTTTATCTCTTTTATTGTCGTTTTTTGCCTCAATAGCAGCTTGCAGGGCTTGCTCGGCATCAGGCAACGCTAACTTTTGCTCTTCCACCGTTTGGGTCTCTAAATTAGTGATTCTTATGCTGTTTGAACGAGCTAGCAATCGCACCATACGACCTTCTTCTATTGCCTCATCGGACAGCACTTCAATGAGTTTTTTTAGCATGCAAGTATTGCGATAATGGGTTTTGTACCACTTGTGCTGCCCTTCACTTGTTTCAAAGTTGATAGACGCCTGAACCCTTTCCAAGTTGTGCGTTTGCACTTTCAAATCCTTCTGGAGTAAGTCGATTGCCTCCCTATCATGGGTTACATGACAAGAAGATGAGCATAACGCACATTGCGTTTCAAACTCCGACATATACGTGCAGGGTGAGAGGGCAAGGTTTTGATCGCAAAAGCCTGTCTCATGAACAAAAGTCGGCGTTTCATTGTCGATAGCCTCATTAAATTGTTCCATGGTCGAGATACGAAGCTTTAGCTTATTTTCGACCTCGCTTTCTGGTTCATTAGAGTAAGAGATATCCCCAATGACAGAAGCGTTTTGAGCGTCAGTGGTATGGATATAGGTCAGTGTCTGCTCGGCGCTCTTTCTGCCTGACAACATAGAAATAAGGTGGTGAGGCAGTCCTTTTTTCGCAAGAAAATCATTTTGCCAATGGCGCAGTTGGTGCGGCTTGAGCAAAAAGCTGGATGAGAACCCGTGTCGCTCAAAGAGCGTAAGCCGATTTTTATTGCCTTTGATTAGGTCGTCAGAAAAGAGGCCACTTAGCGAGCTTATAGGCACTAAAAGGAAGGGGTGTGTCACTTTGCCGCCAAACTGCTTTTGTGTGTAGGCAAATAGTGCGCTCTCAAAATCGACATGCTTAGTTTTATGCCTGTTGTAACCTTTTAGGTGAGATTGATTCATCTCGATGGTGTGATTCTGAAACTCTGCCACGGTGGGTTCTTTCTTGCCTGCTGTGTACTTATCGTATTGAGACTGAATTGCGGAATTACTTCCTGTAAGCGCTTGAGAGTAAGGACAGCGTTCCTTAAACACCAGTGTGTCGAAGGCTTCAAGCTGTGCAACGGGCTTGATGAACTTTGGATTATGCGGGTTTCGTACATCTGTTTTGTCGGTTGCCCCTTTTGTGTCAGGTGTAACTCGCACACATTTGTCACTACCGTCAAAAAAGCCTAGCAGCAAGCCAAGATGTAATAGGTTGGTTGATTTGCTCATGGAAGGATTAAGCAGGGCAATATTCTCATCGCTGGGCTTAAATTCACCGAGCACTTCTTTTAGAGGGCGGTTCGGCTTTTGATAGAACCGAGCCAGCGCTCTTGCAGGCTCTGTAGCGAGAATTGTGTAGTGCAAGGCTCTGTCTAAGCTATCGACCATTTCTGCATTAATGTGGTTTGCATTATCCTTGTACCCCTTCGAACCTCGCCAGTTGAGGTAATGCACCGTTTTTTTCTTGCCATCGACAACTTGTGTGTGAGGCTTTATGCGTTGCACTGTTAAAAGCACTTGCTCTGCGCCGATTCGATTGGGTGAAGCCATGCCAAGTGCTGCCATTGTGCAACTAAAGCTGTCTCGCTGCTCTTGCGTTGGTAATAAAAGAGGTTGCCAAGCCTCAACATTTTCCTTGTCACCATCCTGATAGGCTGGAATAACATCATAGAAGATAGCCCCGAGCGCCAGTAATGCGTTTTTCGACGGAAGCTTGTTTTGTTCCGCTTGCAATGCATCATCGCCACTTTTACGGCTAACTGTTTCGTTGGTAGTATTGATGTCGGGTTGACAGCTTTTCGCGAGCATTTTATGTTGATGCAGCCAGTTGATAAAAGGTGTTAAGTTAGCGCTGTATGTCATCAGGTTGATGGCAGATTGAATCCTTTCAAGGGTGGCGGTCGCGATATTCTCATTTAGGTGGCAAAGGAAGAGTCTTGCGGCTGTGATTTTATTTCTTTTAGAGTTTATAGATACGTTTTCTTTCAATATATCAAGTGTATAGGTAAATAATAAGTCATGCGTCTCAGGTGCTAATCGATCCTCGTCCGTGAAGCGCGTTCCCACGTTTGGCTTATTTCTATTTAGATTACAAAACAAAATATTCTGGGCTCTGTTGTCACTGTCGGTAAACGTGACAGTAATATCCTCCCATGATGCAGGCTCACCTTGAGCGTTGGTAAATCCAATCAGAGGCTGCGCTTTCTTTTTGGCGACGTAAGCGTGTTGATTATCAATATAGCGGTTAATCTGACTCATTTGCACTCTCCCACTTTCATGGTTTGTCGTTCTTCGCACAGCATAATTGTCACTCTGATATAGAGAATAATGGTTTGCAGTCGTTTAACCGTAGCGGGGTGGCCTGATTGACTATTAATCGCCAGTTTACGCTCTGCCTTATCTAAATATTGCTGATGGTTTGCGGTTTCCAAAGGTCGAAAGTTATCACAGGGATAGCACCCTATTGGGGCGGCTCCCTTTGATTGACAGCTTGAGCAGTTAGTCGGGTTAAGTTTGTGTCCCATCTCTTCATCAAACGGGCTTTTCACCTTAAAGTCAGCGTGTTGCTGTAATTCTTTCGAAGATACGCTATCAAAACGTTGTATGACACTGTTACCCGCAAAGGCTTCGTCAATTTTGACTCGTTCAGGCGCTTTTAAATCAAGGTAATTTTGTATTGCTTCTATCGTGACACCTGTAATTGCAGCAACTTGCGCAGGGCTTAACCCCATCCAAGCGGCGAGGGTTAACTGGGTATGACGCCAGCGATTGTTTTTAAATTCAAGAGGCTGATGAACGAGGCGATCACTTTTAATATCGAGCTTTTTATTGAAGAGGTAAATAATGCTGCTTCTAAGAGAACCTGAAGAGGTGTGAAATGCTTCGGATGTATCGCTCACGGATTGAAAGAGACTCTCTTTTGTATCAAATTTCGCGGAGAATAAACTTTGGTCTGGAAACAAGGGGAGTCGTTGCATCAGCTCTTTTGTTTCACTCTCAGAGAGGACAACGCCGCTCTTGCTCAATGAAGCGCAAAGGAAGGTTTCGTACACTTGGTAATACTGAAGCAACAATTCAGACAGATTTGGCTCCAAGCGATGAGAACGTGACTCGGCATCGACTCTAAACGCTCCATTTTTACCTTTGAAGGTTCGTAGGTGCAATTGCTCTACGTCAGAAAAATGATGCTGTGTTAAAGGCTTCCAATCACGGTTGCTTTCTTTGTGCGACTTAAATGTTTGACCCACACGCAAAAGGTCACACCATTTAATTTTAACCAGTTGCGTAGGTCTTCTGACAATGGCCACCATCAACTGACAAGCCAGAACGTTTCTTAGGCGAGTGAAAGGCTTTGCTGTTGCAATCTCACTGCTGAGTGCATGGAGGGTTTCAATTCTTAGTGCTTCAAGAAGGTTATCACGCTCGATTTCACTGTAAGCCCCCGTTGTTTCATTAAGGATATTTTTTGAGCCACCTTGTCTGCCTAAACTCTCATTCTTAACGAGGTCATAGAGCGGAGTAAGAAGACTGCTGCTGTACTCATGACTTCGTTTGCTAAATGTGAATAGGGCATCTTTTATTTTCTTTTTATAGCCTGTGAGCGTTAACCACCACGCCTCAAAAGTCGTTGGCTCTAAGTAATCGCAAATGGTTTTTAAGGTGCTGACATGCCCATTTATGCTTAAATAAGCATAATGTTTGGCAGCGTGCGCGATAGCCAGTCGTAGGTCGAGAAAGGCTTCGCTATCTAACGCATTCATCCAGCCAAGGTTAAGCAGCTTCTTGTAGCCAAGCAACCATTCATCAGAAAAGAGATCAAACTCGTAACCCGTTTCTTTTGATTGAAAAGTTCGTTTACCTTCATAGCTTTTTTTTAAGCTTTTAAGTTCAGCGCTGTTCATTTGCTACCTCTCAGGTTGGGTACGGATTGGCTCAAGTTCTTGGATGAAATTTCAGCTACCGTCATGGCTAACTGGAACTCGTTGTAGACTGATGCCATTTTTGAATCTTCTACCCAACCCATTGCATATTTGCGAAGGTCTTCGATTTTATCCGGTGAGAACCCTTTGGCTTTGGCTTTGTTTTCAAAGATTTCATTCCACTTATGACGAAGTAGATGTGGATGTAGTGCTATCCCAACACAATCTCCAATCGTCTTAATGACTTTGTGAATTGCGTTGTAAGACATTGGCTTTCCGATAGTTCTTCCTTTTTCTGAGATGAAAACGAAATCATGTTCATGAGAGTTTGGTGTACTTTTGCGCACTGTTTCGATGTAGAGCTTAATCAGCTTCATTAAATCGTGAGAGATTGAAACAGATAATGCTTTTGTTTTGTTTGCAGCGGGAAGACGCCTTGTGTCCGTAGGGTCATCGGGGGTTCGGGTGAGCAGGAATCTAGGATTGTCCCAATCGTCCACTAAATCACTCACTTTCAATTTCAAGACAGCCCCAACACGAACACCTGTATCAATCAATATCTGAGTGATAATTTGATTTCGAAGCTTGCTCGACTTGAAGGGGTTGTTTGAAGAACGCTCTTGAATAACCTCTAATAAATTAAAAAATTTATCGGATGGAATGACCGATTCAAGGGGATCTTTTGTGATGGTATTGTCTTTTCGGGAGCTAGAAATTGCTGTACTGATGTAGAGTTTGAATTTATTAAATTGGTCATCCGTGGAGATTTGCTGTTCAGTCTCAGCTTTATCGTAGTGATGGCACACATATAAAAATTCAATGTAGGCTTTAAGACGGTTGAGGCGTTGATGAAAAGTATGCGCTGATACTTCTGGTTGACTGTTGGTTGTCGCATGGATTGCATCCCTAATTCTTTTATCGCTAAGGCTAACTACAGTGCCGCTTTCGCTCTCATCCTCAGTGTCCACATAGAATTTACAAGCACGAATATAACCGTCTATTTCCTCGATAGATAGAAAAGAGCCACTTGCTACACGCTCGACAAGGTCAATGTTCTTTTGCATGAAGAAGCAGTACAAAAATTTCAACTCATAAGCATATTTCTTTCGAGTGTAGAATGATGGTGACTGTTTTGATTTCCCCTTTTTTGAATTCACCTTTGAAAGTGTGGACTTATGATTGCCATTGAGATAAGCGTTAAGGTACAAGCAGCAAGGTAGACCACTCCCGCGAACAACTACGGGAAAAGAAGCGTTATCTATATCTTTGTATATCCTAACTTGAATACTTTCACTCAAATCAATCATTACAAAGCTCGTTGTCAGTTACACATAAATATACCATATGTGCTTTTTTAATATTTGTAAAGCAAAAAAAAGGATTCCAACTGGAATCCCTATCTTTATCGCACGTTAGTTCTTTACGTTTTTTTTGGTGGGGAGTACTCACACAGGTCTTCAATGATACAGCTGCCACAGCGTGGTTTACGCGCGACACAGGTGTAACGTCCATGAAGAATGAGCCAATGGTGGACATCTAATTTGAATTCTTTGGGAATGACTTTGAGCAGCTTTGCCTCAACATCGTCGACCGTTTTACCCATCGCTAACTTGGTGCGGTTTGATACACGGTAGATGTGAGTATCAACGGCAATGGTTGGCCAACCGAATGCAGTATTTAACACTACGTTTGCTGTTTTGCGGCCTACACCTGGAAGGGCTTCTAACGCAGCGCGATCTTCTGGTACTTCACCATTATGTAGGTCAAGCAGCATACGACACGTTTTGATGGTGTTTTCTGCTTTCGAATTAAATAGGCCGATGGTCTTGATGTACTCTTTTAGGCCGTCGACACCTAGGTCGAAAATAGCCTGTGGAGTATTAGCCACAGGGTACAGCTTATCAGTGGCTTTGTTGACGCTGACATCGGTTGCCTGCGCAGATAAGAGCACGGCGATCAGCAACTCGAAAGGGCTGTTCCAGTTAAGCTCAGTTTCTGGCTTTGGATTGTTTTCTCTTAAACGCTCAAGTATTTCTACTCGTTTTACATTATTCATAGCGACATTACTTTCAAATAGTTAGGGCTTGAGTTCCGGCGAAGTTCTTTCAAACTTACTCGTTTTAAAATAACAAGTTCCGCAATGGTTCAGGCTTTATCATCGGTTACGCGCTCTTATGAGCGTCATTATTATGTGTGCTTGGTCAATCTATTTACCTGCTGAGCGGTTGAGCTACTCAGCAGGATTTAAGCTACTGTAACTTATCAGGCATTGGTAACGCGAGCGCGTTCAATGGCTGGTTTTTCTTGTTTGGGCTGTCTAGCTTTAGCTTGGTTGTCGATGATGTTTTTCAAAGCAATCAAGAAACCAACACCAATAAAAGCACCGGGTGGTAGTAGGGCTAACAAGAAGCTGTTATCAAATTGGAATATCTGGATTCGTAATACCGAAGCCCAATCACCAAGGAGCAGGTCTGCGCCATCAAATAGGGTTCCGTTACCAATAACCTCACGCATCGCACCTAATACAACCAGTACCGATGTCATGCCAAGGCCCATCCAGAAACCATCTTGAGCAGCCGGTAGCACTTCGTTTTTAGACGCGAACGCTTCAGCTCGGCCAATGATGATACAGTTGGTTACGATCAGCGGGATAAAGATACCCAAAGAGAGGTAAAGGCCATACGCGTAGGCGTTCATCAGAAGTTGAACACAGGTTACCAGTGAAGCAATGATCATCACGAATACTGGAATACGTACTTCTTTTGGCACATGGTTTCGAACCAGAGAAACAGACACGTTCGACCCGACTAATACAAGCAAGGTAGCGATACCTAGTCCAAGAGCATTAGTCACAGTTGAAGAGACAGCCAGCAGCGGACATAAGCCAAGGAGTTGCACTAGGGCAGGGTTGTTGGCCCACATGCCATTTTTAATTAGTGTTTTATGGTCACTCATTATTCACCACCACAATTTAGAGGTTGAGCAAGCAATGCTTGGTTGTTTTGGTTCACGTACTGCACCGCTTGCTTCACTGACTTAACGACAGCTCTTGGCGTAATGGTTGCGCCAGTAAACTGATCAAAGTCACCACCATCTTTACGAACTTTCCAACGGTCAAGATTAGAATCCGTCACTTGCTTACCAGCAAATGAGAGAATCCAATCACTCACTCGTAGATCAATCTTATCACCCAATCCCGGAGTTTCTTGGTGGGAAAGAACGCGAGTACCTAAAATCGTACCGTCGATTTTCATCCCAACAATGACCTTAATCGCTCCGTTGTAACCATCTGGTGCAATCGCTTCGATCGCAATCGCGCTTGGTTCACCATTGAGTTTAGCAATGTAAGCTGGCATCGCTTGTTCAGTGCCTAGCTCTTCGGCTTGAACCAGAGTACAGGCTGAAAACAGTTCATTATCGTGCAGATCGTGCGGGATAACTTGGTTAAGCACGGACAGTAACTGAGCCTGTTCTTGCTGCTTAATCTGGTCTTTGGTCAGGTAGTGAGTTACCGCTACCAAACCTGTTGAAGCACACGCAAAAATCGCGAGTACAAGGCCATTTTTCTTAATTGCATTTAGCATGGTATCCGCTCCTTAGTGGCCGTATGTACGAGGTTTGGTGTAGTAGTCAATCAGTGGAACACACATGTTGGCTAACAATACAGCGAACGCTACGCCATCAGGGAAGCCACCCCAACTGCGGATAATAAAGACTAACCCGCCAATCAGGGCACCAAATACCAAGCGACCTTTCACTGTTGTCGAGGCTGAAACCGGATCGGTTGCAATGAAGAATGCACCAAGCATGGTTGCGCCAGACAATAGATGAATGGTTGGAGAAGCGGTTTCACCTGGCGTCAACACTAAGAACACTAGGCTAAACAGCGCAAGGCTAGCAATAAAAGCGACTGGAATATGCCACTGAATCACACGTTGTTTAATGAGCACTAAGCCGCCGACTAGGTAGGCAAGGTTAACCCATTCCCAACCCACACCAGCTAACCAGCTGAATTGTGGTTGAGACAGAGCTTCAGAAGCGGTGTTGCCTGCCGTCAATGCCGTTTTGAAGGCATCAAGTGGTGTTGCCATGGTGGTGCCATCAATACCAAGACGCGCTTGCTGCAGAGACAAACCTTCATTGTTGAAACCGGTAAAGATCATCAAAAATGAGTCAACAAAGCTCGTTGCTTCAGCGGTTAAGCTGGTCGGCGCATTCCAACTCGTCATTTGAACTGGGAATGAGATCAGCAAAACAACGTAAGCCACCATCGCCGGGTTAAATGGGTTTTGTCCAAGGCCGCCATAAAGGTGTTTTGCGATGATGATAGCGAAGAACATACCTATGACTAGAATCCACCACGGAGAGTGTGGGGGAATCGCGACACTGAGTAGCCAAGCGGTCACAACCGCACTGTAATCACGCAATGCCATCACTGGTGGACGTTTTCTTAGCAGCATTACAGCGGCTTCAAAGGTAACAGCAAGTGCAATAGCAAATACCAACTGGATGAGAGTACCCCATCCAAAGAAGTAGGTTTGAGCTAGTAGACCTGGCAATGCACAAATAGCGACCCATTTCATGAGATCGGGGGTGCTTCTACGATTGTGCGCGTGCGGTGAGCTGGCGATAAAGAAGGCCACTACTCTTTCTCCTCATTATTCTTTTTGTCTTGCTCTTGCTGCGCCTTTCTTGCTTTAGCACGAGCAATCGCTGCAGCAACCGCTGCTTTTTTAGGGTCGACTGGTTCTTGTTGAGTCTCAGTCTTAACTTCGGTCACAGGCTCAAGTATTTCTTCTGTCTCGGTCTGTTTTGCTTGCTGTGCTTTCTTCGCTTTAGCGCGAGCTATTGCTGCGGCAACGGCCGCTTTTTTAGGGTCGACTGATTCTTGTTGAGTCTCAGACTCAAGTTCAACCACAGGTTCGGACGTTTCTGCTGTTTCGTCTTGCTTAGCTTGCTGCGCCTTTTTGGCTTTAGCTCGAGCTATTGCAGCAGCGACAGCAGCTTTTTTAGGATCCACTGGTTCTGATTGAATTTCAGCTTCCACTTCTATTTCAGGAGCGATTGCTTCTGCTTCGACCTGTTTAGCTTGCTGTGCTTTCTTCGCTTTAGCACGAGCAATAGCGGCAGCGACAGCATCTTTCTTAGCGTCACCTGATTTTTCAACCGGAGCTTCAGAAGCTGACTCTGTTTGCTGAGCTTTCTTAGCTTTAGCACGCGCGATAGCTGCAGCGACGGCATCTTTCTTAGCGTCACCTGAGTTTTCAGCTGGAGCGTCAGAAGCCGATTCCACTTGTTGAGCTTTCTTTGCTTTAGCGCGAGCGATGGCTGCAGCGACAGCATCTTTCTTAGCGTCATCTGATTTTTCAACCGGAGCTTCAGAAGCTGATTCTGTTTGTTGTTCTTTCTTGGCTTTAGCACGAGCTATTGCAGCAGCGACAGCGTCTTTCTTGCCATCACCAGAGCTTCCTGTTGGATTATCAGTAGCTGCTTGCTGTGCTTTACGTTCTCGTGCTTGTCTCTTACGTTCTTCACGTAGTTTCGACATTTCAGAGTTATCAGGTTCAGAATTACTCTCTTTTTGAGCAGCAGCTTGTTTCGCTTTAGCGCGTGCAATGGCAGCAGCAACTGCAGGTTTTACGGTTGGCTCTGCGGCTGTGTCTTGATCTGCCGTCGCTTTTTGAGCTTTAACACGTGCGATAGCAGCAGCAATTGCGTCGTCACCGTCGGCCGATTTCATGTCTTTACGACGATTATCCGCGGCTTTTTTGAAGCGGTTTTCACGTTCTGCTTTGTCGCGCTCCATACGAGCGTTTTTCTCTTCGAAACGAATCTTGGCGCGCTCTGCAGCTGTTGCTTCGTCTTTTCTTGTTTTGATTTCAGCTTTCGCTTGGCGATAGTATTGAACAAGAGGGATTTCACTTGGGCAGACAAACGCACAAGCACCGCATTCAATACAGTCTTTAATATTCAGCTCTTCACACTTATCTAACTCGTTGGCTTTTGCATGCCATTGCAGTTGTTGAGGAAGAAGTGATGCGGGGCAAGCTTCGGCACATGCACTGCATCGAATACATTCCATCTCGTAAGTGCTTGGTGAAATCTCACGACGCGTTGGCGCTAAAATACAGTTCGACGTTTTGGTAATTGGCACATTGGCATGTGGCAAGGTAAAGCCCATCATAGGGCCGCCCAAAATCAAACGCGGCAGTTTTTTATCCGCTTTGTAGCCAAACTCTTCTAGTAACTCGTGTACTGGTGTACCTAATAGTGCCCACACGTTACGAGGTTGCTTAAAGGTTTTACCGGTTAAAGTTACCACGCGGTTAACTACGGGCTCACCGTCGATTACCGCTCTCTTAATTGAGTAAAGCGAGCCGACGTTTTGAACCAAAACACCAATGTCTGCAGGAATGCCGCCAGCCGGAACCTCTTTATTGGTGAGGATCTTGATGAGCTGTTTTTCACCACCAGAAGGGTATTTGGTTGGGATAACGCGAATGACGATATCTTTGTCTTTTGCTGCAATCTCAAGTGCTTTTATCGCGTCTGGTTTGTTGTCTTCAATGCCGATAACCGTCAGCTTTGGTTGAAGAATGTGTTCAACTACTTCGATGCCTTTTAATACTTCGTCGGCATGTTCTTGAAGCAACTTGTCATCAGAGGTGATGTAAGGTTCACACTCAGCAGCGTTGACGATCAAAATGTCGGTACGACCTAAGCCCGATTGAAGTTTTTTAGCGGTGGGGAAGCCTGCGCCACCCATGCCTGAGATACCGGCTTGGCGAATTACATCAAGCAGTTCATCGGATGTTTTTGTAGAAAAATCTTCAACCGGGTGTTTTGCAACCCAAGCGTCGAGGCCATCAGGTTTAATAACCACGCACACGTCGCTCAAGCCTGAAGGGTGAGCGGTGGTTCGTGGTTCGATAGCGGTAATCACACCCGATGTTGGTGCATGTACTGGCAAAGTAAAACCAGTCTCTAAGGCCGTCAGTTGTTGACCTTTGAGTACGGCATCACCGACAGCAACCAACAAGTTACCAGGCTTACCGATGTGCTGTTTCACTGGAAGAACGATTTCTTCTGGGAGCCTTGCATGCACGATGTCAGTAGTATTCGACTGTTTCTTGTTTTCAGCAGGGTGCACACCGCCCGGGAAGTTCCAAATAGAGCCCGTGCGAATTTGTTCAATTAAAGAGATCATACTAACCCTATGCCTTAGGCTCTGACGCGGTCGCATCAGTTGCTTGGTTAGTGATATCAGTAACAGGAATGATGTTCATCTGCCATTTCCAATTTTCAGTCGTTGTTGCCACTGGAATCATTTCGATACAGTCAGTAGGGCACGGTGCGACACATAGATCACAACCTGTACATTCATCTTTGATTACTGTGTGAAGTGCCTTGGTGCCACCAACAATGGCGTCGACAGGGCAGGCTTGAATGCATTTGGTACAGCCAATACACATATCTTCATGAATGAAGGCAACGGTTTTTACTTTGTTATCTAAGTCATGAGCGGAGTCTTCAACTTCTACGCCCATTAAGTCTGCTAGTTTTTCAATAGTTGCTTGGCCACCGGGAGGACATTTGTTGATCTTGTCTCCGTTAGCGATCGCCTCTGCGTATGGGCGACAACCAGGGTAACCACACTGGCCACATTGAGTTTGCGGTAAAATGGTATCGATTTGATCAACGATCGGATCGGCTTCGACTTTAAAGCGAATAGAAGCAAAGCCTAAGATAGCGCCAAAAACAGCGGCTAAAACGGCGAGTGCAATGATTGCAATTAAGATGGTACTCATTCTTACTTCACCAACCCAGTAAAGCCCATAAATGCCAGAGACATCAGGCCTGCTGTGATCATCGCAATCGATGCGCCTTTGAATGGCATAGGAACATCAGCAACCGAAATACGCTCACGCATCGCAGCAAATAGGATCAGAACAAGAGAGAAACCAACAGCCGCGCCGAAACCATAGATGATCGACTGAATGAAGTTGTGGTTTTCATTGATGTTCAAAAGTGCCACACCTAACACCGCGCAGTTGGTGGTGATAAGAGGCAGGAAGATACCCAACAGGCGATATAGAGTCGGGCTGGTTTTGTGAACGACCATTTCCGTAAATTGAACAACCACCGCGATAACCAAGATAAAGCTCATGGTACGCAGGTATTCAATACCCAGAGGGGTAAGGATGTAGGTTTCTACTAGGTATGCAGATACCGACGCTAACGTCAGAACGAAAGTCGTCGCGAGGCCCATGCCAATCGCAGTCTCCAGTTTCTTGGAGACTCCCATGAAAGGACATAGCCCTAAAAACTTCACTAGCACAAAGTTATTGACCAGCACTGTGCCAACCAACAACAAAAGGTATTCGGTCATAATGGATTAATTCTTGAGATTCCGATCCCGATATTATCCTGCTTTGCTCACCTAATAACAACCAAGGATCACTAGGGATTTAGACACTTGGTGAAAAAATCAACGGGTTACCGTTTGATTAAGATGGTTCAGGTTAAGTATAGGTGGGTATTTGCTGGGAATGAAAAATAAGATTAACTCAATGATAACTCATCGAATCAATCCTATTTTCTTTATTGTAAAAAATGTCGATGAACGAAATGACTTAGTGTTTATGAACCTGAGCTCTCTCAATTAATGTTTCGAACAGAGGCTCTGCGGACTAAAATTGGCATAAATAGCTTATGTTCCGGGTGCTCTTTACGTTCGTCACTTGCGAGTTGCAGAGAGAGCTTAACCGCTTGATTAGCCATGACTTGGATTGGGTAACGAATGGTGGTCAACCGGGGGTAGATGAAGCGAGCAATGTGGCCGTCATCAAACCCAATAACAGACATATCTTCTGGAATACGAACGCCATTTTCTTGTAATAACGCCAAACAGCCTGCTGCCATGTAGTCGTTATACGTGGCAATGGCAGTTATATCTGTGTTTTTTGCCATTAAGTTAACCATAGCTTGCTCACCGCCGAGCTCGTCAGGTTCACCATATTCTATGTACTCATCGTTCGATTCAATACCGTGATCTTTCAATGCATCCAAATAGCCACCTAAGCGGTCGTGAGCATCCTCAATATCGTGACTCGAGCAGATGTAGCCAATGTGTTTGTGGCCGTTTTTAATCAAATACTCAGTCGCGATGTAAGAGCCGCGGCGGTTGTCGAGAGCAATACAGCGGTTTTCGATATCGGGAACAATACGATTGATCAGCACCATGCCGGGTACTTCGTTTGCCAGCTTGACTAACTCTTCGTCGCTAATGCCTTTGCTATGCACCACTAGTGATTCGCAGCGGCTGTTAATAAGCAGGTTAATCGCATTACGCTCTTTGGTCGCGTCATGATATCCACTGCCAATCAGTAACTGTTTTTCTTGCTCACTTGCCACGGTATCAATGGCTTTGATCATCGAGCCGAAGAACGGGGCAGAAACATCATTAACCAGTACACCAATCGCGTTTGAAGATTTGCTGACCAATGCACGGGCGTTGGCATTTGGGCGATAGCCGAGTTTTTCCATAGCGGCTTTTACCGCCGTAATTGCGGTTTCACTGGTGTGAGGTGCATTGTTGATTACTCGAGAGGTGGTCGCGATTGATACGCCTGCTTCCTTCGCAACATCTTTAATGGTAGCCATTCCGCTCTCTTATTCTGAATATAATGCTGTGTGCTGGTGGTTGGACATTTAACAACGGATAGTTAGGCAATTCAAATACTAAACATCAAATATGACGAGGTTTGATGGTTTATTTTTTGTTGGCTGACTAGTTTGAAAATAAAAAGCCAAGCTCTAGATTTGAGCTTGGCTTTTGAGTCACATTGGCGTGTGGACTGTTGTCGTTTGAACTGCTGTCGTGTGAAATAGTGTAATTACAGGTAACCCAAAGTAATAGGGAACCAAGTGGCTTTAAAGCAAGTCGCTTGATCCGAATCTACTTACGATGCGCTTGTCAGCGTAACCTGATAACGATATTGATTGTCGGTGAGTTGAAACTCTTGGTGAACACTTGGACTCCAAGAATCATCACCACCAACGCCCATATGTTGGTGATCTACGCGTACATAGATTTTCTCTTCACGAGTCAGGTCATTGGTATGCTTAGCATCCGTTAATTGTCGTTGGCTGTACTGACTCACACTGAATGAAAAATCGCCTTTGATCCCGATATTTCCAACATTCAAGTTTTTGGTTCCGCAACGTAAACCGCTATCGGTTGGGAATATATACGGCGTGTGCATCTGATCCAGTGTCTGTTTATGTAAACCGAAGCGAGCAGCGGCCAAACGGTCTGGATAGTTTTCAAAAGGACCTAATCCCTGCCACGAAACTGGAGTTTCATTGGCTGTTTCGAGTGGTAACGGCAGCTCCATCTCAAGACCAATGCGCGGCATCGGTGGTAAGTGATCGGCTAAGTTGACATCAATCGCGATATTCATTTCACCTAAGCTATTTAAGGTGTATTGCCATTTTGTAATCGCTTGGATTTGGCCATTAAATTGGTAGGCGAATACTGACGTCACTTGTACTGAGTCTGCGAGTGCTTGCACTACACAACTTGTACACTGACGTTCCCATTGACCAATGCCTGCAAGTTCCCAACGACAAACCCATGCATTTGGGTCGATGTTGTCTATCTCACTGATACCAATATCGTTATCAAGTGGCGCGCGATAGAAGTTATCGACAGGTGCCTTGATAACTTGCGGTTGCCCATCAACGATCCAGTGGGTCAACAATCCACTCTTTGTATCCCATTGCCATTGATGTGTTTCATCTAGACTAGACACGACCACTTTATTGTCTTGCTGATTTAACTTAGGAGCCAAAGCATTTGCAGTGCTAGGGAATTGCAAGCCAGCATGGTTTCGTAAAGCAAATTGCTCCGTCGCACAAACATGGCCTTCTTCTGCCCACTTGGTTGAATGAGTCAGGGTAATATCGGTGTTGAGATGATATTCGGCTTGTGCTTTTGGCGTGAAAGCAAGGTCAATTACCAGGTCTTGTTTACTATCTTCAGCAACGGATAATACTTGTTGCCCTGATTGAATCACGATGCCATTTTCGAGCAATTGCCAGCGTAAGATTTCATTGTCAGTCGCTCGGAACAGGTTTTCATTGGTTACCGTTAGGCGGCATTGATCTTCAGTTTGCTCTGCTAACGTAACATTGATCATTCTCTGGCAGTATTTCGCCTCTTCTAAGGTCGGATGTACGCTGCGATCTGGGAAGATCAAACCGTTGATACAGAACTGACGGTCGTTGATGATGTCGCCAAAGTCTCCACCATAAGCCCAGAAGTGTTCACCGTTCTCATCCCACTGACTTAATCCTTGGTCAACCCAATCCCAGATGAAACCGCCTTGTAGGCGAGGGTATTCTCGGAATGCATCCCAGTAATCATTAAAGCTACCTAGGCTGTTACCCATTGCGTGCGCGTATTCGCAAAGGATCAGCGGGCGTTGCTCATTAGGTAAAGAAACCCATTTCTTGATAGACCATTTCGGAACCGCATCGTCTTCGATAGTGCTGTTAACACGTGCGTACATTGGAGCAATGATGTCGGTTGCTGTGGTGTTTGAACCGCCGCCTTCGTACTGAACTGGGCGAGAAGGGTCATACTGTTTTGACCATGCATACATCGCATTGTGGCTGCTGCCGTATCCGGATTCATTCCCTAAAGACCAAATGATAATAGAAGCGTGGTTTTTATCACGCATCACCATTTGTGTATAGCGACTCATATACGCGTGTGCCCATTGTGGATCGGCAGATAATCGGTTCATCGGCTGCATGCCGTGAGTCTCGATGTTTGCTTCATCACACACATATAAACCGTATTCATCACACAGTTCGTACCATCGAGGATGATTAGGGTAGTGAGCCGTGCGCACAGCATTGAAGTTGTATTGCTTCATTAAGCAGATATCACGGATCATATCTTCTTCCGTCATCACATGCCCCAATTCTGGGTGATGCTCATGACGGTTTACGCCGCGAATCAATAGCGGTTTGCCGTTTAGCTTTAGCTGAGCGTCTGTCATTTCGACTTTACGGAAGCCAACTTGATAAGCTTCACTTTCTAGGTAGTTACCTTGTTCATCGAGCAATGACACGACAATTCTGTAGAGGTTTGGAACTTCTGCGCTCCATTTCTTCGGATCTCGAACATGAAGAGTTTGGAATACCACATCGTCGTAGGTGCCACGCTCGTCAATTCGTCGATTATGAGGGCGATCGATAAGCGGCTCAGTTACTGCGTTTTCACCGTCAAACAGTTGAACCTGAACTTGGTAAGTGTCTGGTGCCGTAATTTTGGTGACAATAGACAGTGAACCATCGCGATAGCATGCGTCTAAATTAGGCGTAACGAACACATCTTCAATGCACTGCTTTGGTTTAGCTAGCAAGGTCACATCACGGAAAATACCGCTTAGCCACCACATATCTTGGTCTTCCAAATAGCTACCATCACACCAACGTATCACCATAACAGACAGTGTATTATCGCCAACAGTTAGATACTGAGTTAAGTCGAACTCGGCAGGTAAGCGGCTATCTTGGCTGTACCCAACCCAATTGCCATTACACCAAAGATGAAAAGCGGAATTGACGCCATCAAAGATAATACGTTGGGTGTTCTTTAGGTCATTTTTAGTCAACGTAATTTGAGTGCGGTAACAACCGGTTGGGTTTTCTGCCGGTACAAACGGTGGGTTCACTTCAAATGGGTATTTTACGTTGGCGTAGATAGGTTTATCGTAGCCTTGCATTTGCCAGTTCGATGGTACGGTAATCTCGTCCCATTGTGAGTCATTGAAACTTGTTTCGATAAATTCACCGTCAACTTGTTCAGGTGCATCAAAGTATTTGAACTTCCATTGCCCATTAAGAGATTTGCGTTGTGACTCAATGCCGTCTCGAGCGTGCTCAAGGCTGCGGTAGCTTGATAATGGGCTGTGCGCATTAAGGCAGTGGATATTCACAGACTGTGGGTTTTCCCAATCGCGTCTTTGGATGATGTTTGAAAATGCCTTCATGGTATTCCTACTCTTAAAGTGTTCAATATTGGTAATAATTCTATTGGGCCATCGGTTTTTTTGCAGTGACATCTAATATTGTTGCTAGTGTCTGGCTTTATGAAGTGTCTCTATTTTTACCGGTGGATATTTTTCTGTTTGAGTCCTAACTCGAGCGAGAGTGTAAATAAACAATGGAAACGTTTTCATGATGAGGTTGGCATTTTTACTCTATTGATGGGTTTGTGATTATTTTGTGTGATTTTGATCTGGTTATTGAGCTTGTGTTGGCGGTTTTATAGAGATTTCTGTGGATTTTTAATGGAATCGTTTTCTATTTCAGAGGTGTTGAGGGGGTTGAACGTGCGCTAGAGTTGAAGTTGCTCGTTGTGTTCGAACATAGATAATAGTGATGCGAGGCAATATCTAGCAAGGGATTGGAGCTTTTTTAAGGGGAAAATCAGCCCAGTCAATGATAACTGGGCATGTGAGATAAGGAAGCAAGTATCAAATTCAATGCCAAAGCTAGGCTACAGGCATTGCGTTCTATACCGTCAAGCTGGAATGTAAAAGTTAGGACCCAGGGAGACACTTCATAGTTGTACTCTAAAGGTTAAGAATACGAGTGTGGTGTGGCGAGTTCAAGAAGAAATGTGTTTGAACCAATTTTCAAATTACATAGCCACCATAAAGCAATGAATCTTAAGGGTTTAATTGCTGTTAAACTCCTATTTATTTTAACGTTATAGCGCTTTATTTAATGTGGGATATCCCTATTCTTTGGGCGCAGGATTATATGAGTTGAGATGGTGCTTGGCATAAATCTTTGAATTGGGGAGTATTATTTGACTCTATTAATCTTAAAATATTTAATGGAAACGTTTTCATGGTTTTGGGTTTGATCACAGAAACTCTCAGCTCAATAACTATGATACGGGGTAATTAAACGCGTTAAGGTTAAATAAAATGACGAATAAACCCCTAGTAGAAATCACGGGTAAAGACTCGCAACTGATCGTTGAACTTGGTGATTTCGCTGAAATTCTGCATTGGGGAGTTCCAGTTCGTGGAGATCTAGCGAACTTTCGTGTTTCTCTTCAAAGACCAGTTCCTTACGGTCGCCTTGATAATGATGTTGCTATGTCGCTGAGCCCAGAGCTCGGGCGCGGTGTTTTCAGCAGCCCGACATTAGAAGGACACCGAGATGGATTGGACTGGGCGCCTGTTTTCTCTATTACGGATATTCAACAAACACCATCTAGCTTAATCATTGAGAGTGAAGATGTGCGTGCAGGCTTACGTTTAGCAACCGAATTATGTCTTGATAAACATGATGTTGTGAAGTCTCGTCACACCTTAACCAACGTTAAAGCCGGCCTTTATCAGGTGAGCCGTCTCGCCAATACTTTACCATTACCAGCAAGAGCTAATGAGTTGATGACGTACTACGGCCGTTGGGTACATGAGTTCCAAACGGTGCGTCAACCCTTACAGCAAGGGGGCTACCAACAAGAAAATCGTCGCGGACGAACGTCTCATGAACATTATCCAGCGATGGTTGTTGGTACGGCTAACTTCAATGAAATGGCAGGTGATGTGTGGGGGATTCACTTCGCTTGGAGTGGTAACCACAGATTGCGCGCTGATGTAAAAGCAGACGGTCGTCGCTACGTGCAAGCCGAGATTATTTATCTACCGGGCGAGATTGCATTGGATGAAGGTGAAAGCTTAACGACACCTTGGTTATATGCCAGTTTTAGTTCGGAAGGTCTAAATGGAATGAGTCACCAGTTTCACTCCCATGTGCGTGGTTCCATCTTACCGGAGTCTTTCGTACAAAAGCCTCGACCTATCCATCTTAATACATGGGAAGGCATCTATTTTGACCATGATCCTGATTATATTATGTCAATGGCTAGCCAAGCTGCGGATATGGGAGTAGAGCGCTTTATCATTGACGATGGTTGGTTCAAAGGGCGCTGCGGAGACAAAGCAGCACTAGGGGATTGGTTCTTAGATGAAGAAAAATACCCAAATGGTTTAGAGCCGGTAGTTGAACACGTTAATCAATTGGGTATGGAGTTTGGATTGTGGTTTGAACCTGAGATGATCAATAAGGATTCTGACTTATATCGAGCCCACCCAGATTGGTTGCTCGCTGTAGACGGCTATGACCAACCAACGGGTCGCAATCAATATGTTATCGATCTTCAGAATCAACAAGCATTCGACTTTCTGTTTGAGCGCCTTGATCACTTCTTAAGTAAGTACAACATTGCTTACATTAAGTGGGATATGAACCGAGAAGTTGTACAACCTGCGCATCTAGGCAGGGCTGCGGCTCATCAACAAACCGCTCGTTATTATGAGTTGGTCGATAAAGTCCGAGAGAAGCACCCTATGGTTGATATTGAATCGTGTGCGGCTGGTGGTGGTCGTATCGATTTTGAGGTTCTTAAGCGTACGCAACGTTTTTGGGCTTCAGATAATAATGATGCCTTAGAAAGGCAAACTATTCAGCGCGGGATGAGTTACTTCTTCCCTCCAGAGGTAATGGGAAGTCATATTGGCGCGAGCCACTGCCACAGCACTCGTCGTCGTCATAGTATTGAGTTTCGTGGTCTAACAGCACTGTTTGGTCATATGGGGATTGAATTAGACCCTGTGAAAGAAGTTCAAGAAGAGAAACAGGGCTTTGAACACTATATTAAGCTACATAAGATGCTGCGTCCGTTACTGCATAGCGGGAGAACTTGGCGAGTACCAACGGACGATAGTGCCCATCAAATCCATGCGGTCGTTTCCGAAGATGTGTCAGAAGCGGTGGTGATGATTGCACAGCTGGCGATGCCAACCAATTCGTTGAGTGGCCATTTGCGCATACCTGGGCTAGATCCACAAAGTTTATACAAGGTATCTGTGATTGATAAACCGTCAAATTACGATGATATAGTGAATTATCAACCGCCATGGACAGAGTCTGGCTGTGAATTATCAGGTGCTTGGTGTGCCGAGGTGGGGCTGACGATGCCGATACTCGATGCAGAAACAGCGATGCTGATTAAGTTTGAACGTATCGAGTAAGCTTTAGCATAGGCTTTATATTTGACGGATCGCGTAGGTGAAACTACGCGGTTTTTTATTGCCGTTAATAAGCCGTCATGAACTATCTAATCAATTTGATGCACCCTTATAGATTGGAGAACTGTGGTATTCCCAGCGTGCTACTGCACTTATGTAATCGTTCTCATGCGTTACTTCACACTACGAACTGTTTTGAGCACTTTAATTAGCGATATTCTCTATCAATTCGAGTGTTTTATTGTTCGATCTCTCACTTTAGATATTTGACTGAAAACGTTTCCACTCAGTGGTTGTTGATCACAGTATCTGTGCATTGGAATGGTTACATTAGCGTCGGACTTGATACTTGAGTGTTTTAAGAAGCGACCACAGAGTGGCTCTAAAACAGAACTTGAGTGGATAAATTATTATAAATAAAAGGTAAGCGTTTCAACGTCTGTTAGGAGATGAAGTTACGCGCCTGAAGGAAATACTATGTCTGATCAAATTACTCTACAAACCAAATTATCGTATGGACTAGGGGCTTTAGGTAAAGACTTTGCCTGTGCTCCAATCTACATCTTTTTAATGTTTTACTTCACTGATGTTGCTGGGCTGTCAGCGGCGTTCGTGGGTACTATCTTTTTGGCCGCGCGCATTATCGACGCGGTGACCGACCCAATGATGGGCGTTATCGTTGATAACACGCGCTCTAAGTTTGGTAAATTCCGTCCTTGGATAGTGATTGGAACTCTGTTGAATGCTGTAGTGCTTGTTGGCCTTTTTAGTACGCATATGTTTGAAGGCACTATGTTATACATTTATGCAGCGGCTGCTTATATTCTGTGGGGCCTTACGTACACGATTATGGATATTCCATACTGGTCTTTGATTCCTGCACTATCGAGCTCTCGTCAAGAGCGTGAAAAACTGGTTGTTTGGCCACGATTGTTTGCTAGTTTGGCGTGGTTTATTACGGGTACTTACGGGCTACACATTGTCGGTAAACTGGGTGATGGCGACCAAGGACAAGGCTTCTTCAACGTTGCTATGTTGATTGCTGTTCTGTTCGTGATGAGTGCATTCTTGATTGCGCGCAACGTAAAAGAAAAATCGGCACCAGCAAATGCTAAACCAGCTGAGCGCTTCAGCTTTAAAGATGTACTGGTTATCATTGGTAAGAATGATCAACTAAAAGCACTTATTGGTACGGTATTATCTTTCCAAATAGCAAACTTGCTAGTTGGTGGTTTTGCGATTTACTACTTCTCTTACGCATTAGGCAACGCTGACTTGTTCCCCGTTTATATGATGGTGGCAGGTATCGCTGAAGTTGCAGGCGTATTCTTGTTCCCTCGTATTGCATCAGTGTTACCACGCAAGCACCTATGGGTTATGGCTTGTGGCTTCCCAGTGCTGTCTTGTATCACTCTACTTATCATGGGCTTTATCGCTCCAGGTAACGCGATTCTAATCGGTATCGCGGGTGCTGCAATCAAGTTTGGTGTGGGTATCGCTAACGCACTGCAAACCGTAATGCTTGCTGACGTTGTTGATTACGGTGAACACAAAACAGGTCGTCGCAGTGAGAGTGTTATCTTCTCTGTTCAAACGATGCTTGTTAAGTTTGCAGGCGCGGCTGGTGGTTTTATTGTTGGTATGGGCTTGTCTGTGGTGGGTTATGTACCAAACGTGGAACAGTCTGACAGCACTATCATGGGACTGCAGTTTATGATGGTAGGTTTACCAGCGATTCTCATGATGGTAAGTGCTCTGGTTTATAAGCGTTACTACCACCTGCATGAAGGGTTTGATCAAGACCAAGCGGGTAGTGACACTCAGACTAATGTTGTTACAGCAGAAGCATAACCGCTAAAACGACGTCTAACCTAGAATAAAGCTCAGTTTAGTCGCTCAGCTCAAACGCCTCCTTGTGAGGCGTTTTTTTATGGGTGTTGGTCAACTAACAGCGAGCTTATCGAGTTCTGTTGTAGCCAAAATGCAAAAAGGCACATTGAGCCTGCGGTAGAATAGTATCAATTTGATCGACGATAGGATCGATTTCCACTTTAAAGCGAATAGAAGCAAAGCCAAAATAACGCCAAAACAGCGGCTAAAATGGATAGCGTAATGATCGAAATAGTACTGGAACATCAGCAACCGCGATATGTTCACGCATCGCAGCAAATAGCGTCAGAACAAGAGAGAAACCAACCGCTGCGCCGAAACCATAGATGATCGACTGAATGAAGTTGTGGTTTTCATTGATGTTCAAAAGTGCCACATCTAACACCGCGCAGTATGGAAGTTTTTGGGTTGTAGGAGATGTATTTCTTAAGCAGGAAATTAACGGTTTTAACGTAAACCTCCGTATTTCTTGTGAGTGGGTGGGGAGCTTTTCGAGTCAGGCGTAATGAACCTAGGTACGGAGCGGCGTGCTAGGCTAGCAATTATTAAAAGCTTGGCTATATCTCTCGACACGTGAAAAGTTGCACGATGAAAATGAACCGGACACCAAACTTAATCCGCGGAGATTAATTTGTTGTAAATGAGGTTTTGAGCGAACGTGTAGCTAGAGGTTTTTTTTTGTAAGAACAAAAAACTACTTACATTTCCTGTAATTGTAAGTCAATTTTTGAGTTAAATTGTAATATTCTTTAACAATCGAATGAAATCCACTCTCTTTTTTTATGAAATAGTTATCAAGTTTGGAATATATGTATTTTAGTTTTTTTTGTTTCATGGCGACGCTTTTTTTATATATAGTTGCGTTTACAAAAAAGTTACTTATTTTGCCTTTTTAAATAACCATTTAATTAATCCTGTTAACGTTCGGTTAGTGGTAAATGGTTGAATGAATCAAGTGACATATAAAAATTATTTTAAATAACCCCAATATTTATCCATGAAAATTATATTTGTATAAATATTATGGTTATTCATTTTTCAAGGCTAATTTATGTACAAAGTAAATAATTGGTTAATCCACTTAGACCACCCGTTAGTGACTGATTTACTCAAAAATGAAGAAAAGCGCATCGGCTATCACGATCATCTTGTGATTCTAATGTTGTGTGAAAACGCTGGAAAAATTAATACTAAAGAAGATTTGTTGAAAAGAGCTTGGCCAGGAAAACATGTCTCTGAAGGCTCACTGACACAATCGATCAGCGCGATACGTACTTTGCTTGAGGATAATGGGAAGCAACAAAAGTATCTAAAAACGGTCGCTAAGGTTGGTTATAAACTTGAAAGTGAGGCGGTGTCGTGGCTAGAAGACGATGATGATAAATCAGATAACCAAGACAACTTATTAGCTGGGGACCCAAGTTGTAAGACTGAGAGCTTTGAAGAGAGTTCTGAAAAAAAAACACGATTCACATTCGGACGTAACCAAATCTATATTGTTCTAGGCTGCTTATTCATAGCGATTGCGGCATTGTTTCCGTTGGTGTTCACTGCAAAAGCCCCTAAGTTAACGAGCTGGCTTCCACTGACTAAAATGTTTTCTAGCGAAGCTTTAACTGTCTATTGTGATAATGAAGAAGAGGCCAAATTGGTTGCAAAAGGCGTTAAGCTTTTGGTTTCTCAAGAAGTTAAACAAGGTAGGTTAAGCCGATTGATCCTTGCTCATTCTCAAGAAAGTTTATCTATTGTAATACTCAAGCCACTGGCACCGCCTGTCAATTTAGTGGTTTTGTTTGAATCTCCTCAATCAACGGATGATCTGGTTGGTATGGTTAAAGCGGAGCTTAGTCGCTATGTTCACTAAAAATAAAAGTGTTTACTTTCTTCTGTGTTGTCTTTGTTTAATGCTGGTTTCCATTGCATATAGTCTACGTTCGAAAAATAATGTTTTGGTCAACTCTACGACCCTTTATATGACAATAGATGGTGACTATATGGCCACGGAGCACATGGACGTCGTGATCAGTGATGGAAATTTTGAGGCGGTTACGATTATAAAAGAAGCTGGACTCAATAACACCTTAGATATTTACACAAAAGGAAAATTCATTCGCAAGAGTAATGGGCTATTTAATGTAAGCTTGCGTGAAGAACGCGTTGATCATGGAGACATTGATTTTGAACATGATGACGACATGCTCGTTTATGATAAATATATTGAAGCGCGAAAAAAGCTATCATTTTTTAAATCGGTTCAAGTTGTTGAAGAGTTGCCGAACCAATATATGATTATCATTTCAAATAGTCCTGTAAAGAAAATGGTTGCTGTAAAAGTTGAGGCTTTACCAATTGAAGGTTTTTATGGTGACTATTAATATTTTAACTATGGTTTGATATTTTTTTTAGGTCTATTTCATTATTATCAATTGTGTCATTATGGGAGGATGCATCTCAGTTTAATAGGAGATGCACTAACCATGACTAAATATCTAATATCAGTCTTGCTCATACTGATCAGTCTTAATTCGCTAGCTGAGGAGATCAGCTCACCCCCTAAGATAATGAATTATAACGTTTATATGCTGGATCATCGTCTCGGCGTTTTCGTTGGTGGGACTAATCCAAATAAACGAGCACAGTTATTGGCGAACTCTTCGGTTTTTGATGATACCGATGTGGTTATATTTAACGAAGTGTTCGACAACCAAGCGAGCCAAATACTTATCGATGCACTAGCTCAGAAGTTTGGATATCTAACTCCTGTCTTGGGCCGTACAAAAAATGGTTGGGATCACACTGAAGGTTGGCGATCGACATCTCTTGATGATGGCGGCGTGATTGTATTCAGTAAATATCCGATTGAGTATAAGTCACAAGTGATCTTCAGAGATGGGTGTGGTGCAGATTGGGCATCCCAAAAAGGTTTTATACATACCGTCATTAATAAAGGTGGAGAGAGATACAATATTATCGGCACTCACGTTCAAGCCGACGATGATACCTGCAACACTCCTCCTTCTGTGGTTAGACAAGACCAGTTTGCACAAATAGAGAGCTATATTTTGGGGGCAAACCGCTCAGCTGACGAAATGTTTTTTATTGCTGGTGATTTAAATGTAGCAAAGGACTCACAAGAGTTTTCTTCAATGCTCGAGACCTTAAATGTATCAGAGCCGACCAATTACGCTGGTGCGCCTTACTCATGGAACCCTGCAGTAAATGGTTTAGCACACGCAAACTATTCTGATCTAAAAGGGCAATTACTTGACTATGTTTTGGTCGAGCGTAGCCACAAGCAACCCAAGAATTGGCATAACCAAGTGTTAGATATCGCATCGGATAGAGTTGCTTTACCTGGCACACAGGAGCCGTATTACTTTTATGAGTATTCAGACCATTTCCCTGTCGCTGCGTTTGAGTATGCAGATGAAAGCACGCCAATTCATAGTGTGCGTCCAATCAATAAGCCATATAACTCAATCAGGTTAAAGCATCGATCGACTGGAGAATATGTTTACGCGGATCCAAATGTGCCTAATGGCTGGCTTACCTACGGTCGTGATGGAGAGCAATCCAACGCTAAGTTTAAGTTAGATAACTGGCATCCATATAATGGTACTTGTATTCACGACAATGACTATGTTCAGATCTCAAGGAAAGATGATTATAAAGATTACTACTGGACCTATAGTCGTAATACGTATTATACCGAAGATCACGACTCTTCTGACTTCATGAAGATCAGCCGCCTAACAGAATCCGAAAGCTGCATCCAGAATGGTGATGTCGTATATATTTATGATCATGCGCATCATTTGTGGACATCAGCGGACAAATATCTTGAGCCTATAAATACGTACATCAAAGCGACTAAGGAGCTGCCAGTTAGCGAAAATGGGCTGTTCATTATTGAGATGGATAACTTTGAATTCTCTGACTGGGAATTGAGTCTAACTTATAAATGAACATATTCTAAATGTTGATTTTTCTTGAAATCACTTGATTTTCAGTACTACTTGACTCATTTGGTTTATTGTAAATAGTCAAAAATTAGAGTGTGTTCAGTGATTGTGGAGGGTAGTGCGGTTAGTCGGCTCTGCTCTTCTGCTGCCACTATCGCTAAAATAAAAGCCACAATAATGTAGCTTTTTACAATATAAAAACAATGTACTTATTTATCGATTGGTCAGTTAATGATTGGCTGAATTTTCGAGAATCATAGTGTGTTGAAAATTGGTTTTCATAAAGACCTGAATTATAAAAACGAGTTGGAAAGGTTTTGGCTTTAGTCAGATATTGAATTATGAACTTTGATGGATACTTTGAAAAAATACAAATTCAAATAGAGAAGGTCGATTCGCTAGAAGACCTACTAGTATGGCGAAAGAGAATTAACATAGGACACTCCGGTCTTTCATTTCGGACAGAACAAGGTCGGCTTATTTCCCATTGTTATCGAAGGTTTAAGGATAAAGAATATGAAATTACTGATTTAACTTTTCCAGAGAGATATAAAGTATTCAATAACAAATTAATTATCAATCAGGAATATTCAACAATAAAATAGATTTTTTTATCACTATTTAATTGTGAATATATTCTTTTGACTCGCTAATTTTAAAAGGCATCGATATTGGTGCAAATGCAGTTAAAAGGAACGAGTGATGAAATTAAAACGCTTCAGTTTAAGCTTGATAACAGTCTCCATGTTAGCTGGCTATGCGAATGCATCTCCTATCCCTGGGATTGATGATGCCTACTTCAAAGGGGCTGATGAGTATGTTGCGTACGATGATCCGGCGACAGCCTGTGATATCTTTAATGCCAAAGTAGAATACATTAACAATCACCTAGAGCAGCAGGGTTTACCTGGAAAAATTGCGAACCTCTGTCAGCATGCCAGAATAGAAGATGGTCAAATTGAAGAGCAATTTATTATCACTTCTCAGAATGGTGCTTATAGCTATGGTAAGAAGAAGTACAAAATTCATGAACAGGTTGATGTCGCACGTACCATCGATTTGTTGATGTTTTCTCAGTCAAATAAGACTAACTATATTATGGCGGTTGACGGTAGCATGAATGTCACGCGTCAAACCCTTGCCGACGGAGGCTATTTTTTCGAGTGGGAAGATGAGAAAGTTGCGCCACACTTTTATTACCGAGAAGCATACTTAGGTCAGATCTTCCATGGTAATTCTCAATTTAATTTCATG
Organism: Vibrio lentus; assembly: GCF_030409755.1. Taxonomy (NCBI): domain Bacteria; kingdom Pseudomonadati; phylum Pseudomonadota; class Gammaproteobacteria; order Vibrionales; family Vibrionaceae; genus Vibrio; species Vibrio lentus. Next base: position 1,940,498 of record NZ_JAUFQE010000002.1, on the reverse strand, counting down.
TCAGGTGAGGATGCTTACAACCAGATGCACCGCAGAGCGGTTAATGAAGCACCTAACAATCTTGAAGAGCAAACAAGGTTGACTTGGAAGTACTTAAGTGAGAGGTGTGAAGACGACACAATCAACGATCATTGTCTCCCTCAAAGCCGACATGGAAATCTGTTTGTGAACCAGCAAAGCTTTCCAAGTTCGAGTAATTTGAACAAAGAGATTTCGTTAGCTGAGAGTACGTCTTTTAGTTTCGATATTACTGGCTCTTTTGAAGCGAGCAAATCAGATGGTCCGTCTGCTGGTCTCGGAGTAGGCTTTGGTTTTAGCCAAACCAAAGAATCGAGCCAGACACACAATATGTTGAATTACACCTCGGTTGATGAAGGCAATGATATCGGCCACTCGGTTGTCCAGACTATTAATACAAAAGCTGTGGGAGAAGCTGGGTATTACAGAGATGCTCCATCTGCAGAATTTTGGCATGTAAAGAACGCTGCTGAAATTTGGGGTGAAGACCTGTACCGAGTTTACGATCTAAAGAGCTATGAGACGTGGCAGGAAAACTACACTGCTGAACGGAATACTTGTCGTGAGCAAAAACTGGTATTCGGCAATGCGGTGACGGTTTCGCGCGCCTATCTCAATATGTATGGCAGTAGTTGGTCAATTAATGAGAATGAGTCAACTTTATACCAAAGAGATTCTAACTACGGCATTACGATCGATACTGATTGCGATATTGACGATAAAGGTCAAACGTTCCGCATCATGAAAGAAACAATTCTTTAGTTATTAGAGGGTAAAGAGAATGAATTTTATTAAAAGTACTGTTTTTGCTAGTACACTGCTATTGTCTTTGGCTTCTAACGCTGCGAGCCTATCTACCATTGGAACGCAAGATAATGGTGTATTCAATGAGATGCAGCAAATCCAACTGAAGTCTGCTGGAGAGCGAAGCTCTGCGAAGTCTGCGGATATCTTTTTTATTAATAGTAATGATGTTCAAGTTGAAGATCTGACTAAAGAGCTACTGAAAGATTTTAACTCTATCGTGATCGTTGGCGACTCATTCAAAAATAAAGAATTGATGATTAAGTTGGTTGGATTTGGTATCGAGAGAGAAGTGGTAGCCATCACTAATATCCACGATTCATCGAAGCGTCAGATCAATACCTACAGCAAAGGCGATCAAGCTGGCGATGATAAGGTAGCTGCGGTTTTGACGGACACGATCGCTCGTCACCTATAATACAATATAAATGGATTCTACGGGATACCCATTACTTCTCGGGTAGTTTGTAGTCTCAAAAGTTAAGTGAGCCACGGATTCGTACGTGGCTTTTTTGATCGTCCTAGAACACAAGGCTTAGTGCAGGCCGATGCTTCGGCTGAGACATCGGTTTGGTACAAACCAGTCGCTTCAAAACGCAAAAAGCCGCATCGAGTGATGCGGTTTCTTTAATTTGGCCCCCTTGTCGAGACTTGAACGCGGGCGGGTAGCACGGTCCGACGATTCGGGTGTGATATTAACTTGGAGCAAGTTAGTCGCAGTTATATACGAAAAAAGCCCAATCTTTCGATTGAGCTTTTTTCTGAATTTGGCTCCCCTTGCAAGACTTGAACTTGCGACATACGGATTAACAGTCCGCCGTTCTACCAACTGAACTAAAGGGGAATTGCTTGTTAGCGACGCGAATTCTAATAAGAGACCTATTTTCTGTCAACAAAAAATAGCAGAAAAAAGTAAGATAAAAAACTTTACTTTCTTGGACGCCTTATCGGATTTAGCTTTGCTTTAGTTATCCACCAAAATTGTGGATAAGTGTGTGTGTGAAACTTTAACAACAATAATTGGGATAAGTCTGAAAATGTAAAAATTATAGCTAACGTGATGTATTTAAAGGAATAGCACCAAACTATCACGATTGTATAACTTTTATAGATTATAAAGCGAACAGTAAAACAAGCGGTATTTTTAGATTTTTTGGGGAAAAGTAGTGGATTAAAATTCGAGTAATTTAGCTGGGGAAACTTTGCAGGGGCACGGATAATACCAAGTTCTAAAAATAAAAGCTATCACTGATATTCAATCTTAAGGCGCATTTCTCTAGATAATAGTTGCAACGAGATGGCTCCTAGAGTGACAATGACCTGATTAAAAACACAGTATGGAAATGGCAACCTATGAGCAAACTCTTTGATTTGGTATCGGACTACAGCCCGTCCGGTGACCAGCCGACAGCGATAACCAGATTACTAGATGGATTAGATTCTGGTTTGGCACATCAAACTCTATTAGGGGTAACGGGCTCAGGTAAAACCTTTACTCTTGCCAATGTCATTTCCCAATCGCAAAGACCTGCCATTCTGTTAGCACCGAACAAGACGTTGGCTGCTCAGCTTTATGGTGAGATGAAATCCTTCTTTCCAAATAATGCCGTCGAGTACTTCGTTTCTTACTACGATTACTACCAACCAGAAGCTTACGTTCCAACCACGGATACTTTCATTGAGAAAGATGCGTCTGTGAATGCCCATATCGAACAAATGAGGCTATCAGCGACCAAAGCGCTTCTTGAACGTAAAGACGCCATCATTGTCGCTTCTGTATCCGCTATTTATGGTCTTGGTGATCCCAAGTCTTACTTGAAGATGATGCTTCACTTGAGCCGCGGTGAGGTCATGGATCAGCGTGATATCTTACGCCGCTTGGCTGAGCTGCAATATTCGAGAAACGATGTAGCATTTGAGCGTGGTCAGTTCCGTGTCCGTGGTGAAGTGATTGATATCTTCCCCGCAGAATCTGACCAAGACGCAGTTCGAATCGAAATGTTCGATGATGAAGTAGACTGTATCAGTATTTTTGACCCGTTAACCGGTGCTATTAAACAGAGAGACTTACCTCGTTTTACGGTTTATCCAAAAACGCACTATGTCACTCCAAGAGAGAAAATCCTTGAAGCGATTGAGAAGATTAAGGATGAGTTACGCGATAGGGCGCAATATTTAAAAGACAACAACAAGCTTCTCGAAGAACAGCGCATCTCCCAAAGAACTCAGTTTGATATTGAGATGATGACGGAGCTAGGTTTTTGCTCAGGTATTGAAAACTACTCTCGTTATTTGAGTGGACGTAATGAAGGTGAAGCACCTCCGACGTTATTTGATTACTTACCTAATGATGGTTTGCTGATTATCGATGAGTCACACGTAACTGTGCCGCAAATTGGCGCCATGTATAAAGGTGACCGTTCGCGTAAAGAAACCTTGGTTGAGTTTGGCTTTAGACTGCCTTCGGCGTTAGATAACCGACCGATGAAGTTTGAAGAGTTCGAATCGATCGCTCCTCAGACTATTTTTGTGTCGGCCACGCCGGGTAATTATGAGATTGAGAAATCAGACGGTGAGATTGCTGATCAAGTAGTGCGTCCTACTGGCTTACTTGACCCGATCATCGAAGTAAGGCCTGTCGCGACTCAGGTTGATGACCTGTTGTCTGAAATCAGAATACGTTCAGTGAAAGAAGAACGTGTACTGGTCACGACGTTAACTAAGCGAATGGCTGAAGACTTAACAGAATATCTGAGTGAGCATGGTGTTAAGGTTCGTTACTTGCACTCAGATATCGATACGGTTGAGCGTGTAGAGATCATTCGAGATCTTCGACTGGGCGAGTTTGACGTGTTAGTGGGCATTAACTTACTTCGAGAAGGTTTGGATATGCCTGAAGTATCGCTGGTGGCGATTCTTGATGCAGACAAAGAAGGCTTCTTACGTTCTGAGCGTTCTCTGATTCAGACCATTGGTCGTGCGGCACGTAACTTGGAAGGTCGAGCAATTTTATATGGTGATTCGATTACTAAGTCGATGAGAAAAGCGATTGATGAAACTGATCGTCGTAGAGAAAAACAACAAGCTTACAATGAAGAGCAAGGCATCACGCCGCAAGCATTGAAACGTAATATCAAAGATATTATGGAGCTGGGTGACCTGACTAAATCCAAACAACAGCGACAATCTAAGCAAGTTCCGCTATCTAAGGTCGCTGAACCTTCTGAAAGTTATGCAGTGCTTACACCACAGCAGCTTGATAAAGAGATCAGTAAACTGGAAGCGGCAATGTATCAACATGCTCAGAACTTGGAATTTGAATTGGCGGCACAGAAGCGTGATGAAATTGAACAGTTAAGAAAGCAGTTCATTACCAATAGTTAAGGTTAGCTCGTCGGGACTGGAATTTCAGACAAAAAAACAGCCAGTAGTAAATGTTCTACTGGCTTACGTTTGTGAACACAGGTCCACTAACAACGTCAGTTGGCTAGGTGACCCGAAGGTCAGTTAGATAACTGCATCGTTCGTGCCACATCGATAACACATTGATTGTTTTAAACAGGGAAAGAAATGTTCCACAAATACTGTGGTTAATTTGCATAATGCAAAGCGGAATGCGATTATAATAAGAAATGCAAATTATAATGGCTAGGATATGCAATCAAAAACGCTAGATAACAAATCGAAGTATTTGTTGATGGTAGAGGATACCGCTTCAGTAGCGGCTCTATATCGCTCGTATCTTACACCGCTCGAGATTGATATCAACATTGTCGGCACAGGCCGCGATGCAATTGAGAGTTTGAATCATCGAATCCCAGACCTTATTTTATTGGCTCCTCAAAACCACCGCCTAGGGCGGTGGTGATTGTTCCTCTAGGCTATAGCCTGAAGAAGTGCCCATGTTAGAAGTAACCTCTTATTCACCACAAGTAAGAGGAAACAACCACATGGGCGATTACAGAAGTTCATCACATGTCTATTGGCGTTGCAAATACCATATAGTTTGGACTCCAAAGTATAGATATAAGATTTTGAAAGATAAGGTTGGAAAGGAGCTTTATCGTTCAATTTATATTTTGTGCAATATGAAAGACTGCGAGGTTTTAGAGTTAAATGTTCAACCAGATCATGTTCATCTTGTTGTCATTATTCCTCCCAAGTTGTCGATCTCGAGTTTGTTAGGAGTTTTAAAGGGCCGGACAGCAATTAGACTTTTCAATAAATTTCCACATATACGTAAGAAACTATGGGGAAATCACTTTTGGGCTAGAGGGTATTTTGTAGATACGGTCGGTGTGAATGAAGAAGTCATTCGACGATATGTCCGACACCAAGATAAACAGGACATAGAGTATGAACAACAACTGCAGTTATTGAAGAACTGATAGCGTGGACGCCCCCTTCTAGGGGGTTATAAAGCAAAACCGCCTTCTAAGAAGGCGGATATTTTTTAGATCTACGTCTACCTGATATGACGGGTATGGACGTGCTATTTGCTGTAAAACAAAAATACCCAGAAGTTCCTGTGATCTTTATGACGGCTCACGGCTCGATCGATACGGCCGTTGAAGCGATGCGTCATGGTTCTCAAGATTTCCTTATCAAACCGTGTGAAGCCGACCGACTTCGTATTACGGTGAACAACGCGATCCGCAAAGCGACAAAACTCAAAAACAGCGCTGAACATCCCGGTAATCAAAACTATCAAGGCTTCATTGGTAGCAGCCAAACCATGCAGCAGGTCTACCGAACGATCGATTCTGCAGCATCGAGTAAAGCGAGTATTTTCATCACAGGTGAAAGTGGCACCGGTAAAGAGGTGTGTGCAGAAGCGATTCACGCTGCGAGTAAGCGTGGTGATAAGCCTTTCATTGCGATTAACTGTGCCGCTATTCCTAAAGATTTGATTGAGAGTGAACTGTTTGGTCACGTTAAAGGCGCCTTTACTGGGGCGGCAACGGATCGACAAGGCGCGGCTGAACTCGCAGATGGTGGAACCCTGTTCCTCGATGAGTTGTGCGAAATGGATCTTGAACTGCAAACCAAGCTTCTGCGTTTTATTCAAACCGGTACTTTCCAAAAAGTCGGTTCTTCAAAAATGAAGAGCGTTGATGTGCGCTTTGTTTGTGCAACTAACCGTGACCCTTGGAAAGAAGTACAAGAAGGTCGCTTTAGAGAAGATTTATACTATCGTTTATACGTGATTCCTTTGCACTTGCCGCCACTGCGTGAGCGTGGGGAAGATGTTATTGAAATTGCGTACTCTCTGCTGGGCTATATGTCTGTTGAGGAAGGTAAGGCCTTTGTGCGTTTTGCTCAGGAAGTGCTGGATCGCTTTAACCAATACGAGTGGCCGGGTAACGTTCGTCAGCTACAAAACGTATTACGAAATGTGGTGGTATTGAATAATGGTAAAGAGATTACTCTGAACATGCTTCCGCCGCCATTGAATCAACCGATTGAAAACAGTCTGCGACTGAAAGAGAAGCAGAATGAAGACATCACGGTAAAAGATATTTTCCCATTGTGGATCACTGAGAAAACGGCTATCGAGCAGGCCATAAAAGCGTGTGATGGTAACATCCCTCGCGCGGCAGGCTTTTTGGATGTCAGTCCATCGACGATTTACCGTAAATTGCAAACGTGGAATGCGAAACAGTAGTCACCAAACAATAAGAAAGAACGATGATGAAAGTATTAAATCAGCAAAAGGTTGATGAACTTGCCGGTGAAATCGGGCAAGAGAATGTCCCAGTGTTACTGGAAATATTTTTAGGTGAATTGAAAGGATATTATGAGCACCTAGATCTCAATAAAGACACGGATACATCGAAGTATCTGGCCGACATTAGCCATGCCTTAAAGAGCAGCGCCGCGAGCTTTGGTGCCGATTCTTTGTGTAATTTTGCGATTAGTGTGGATGCAAAAGTGAAGCAAGCGTTACCCGTGACAGAGGTTGACTTTCAAGATATGCAAGAACTTCTGTTATCAACGTACACGGAATATCAGCAGTTGATGACGGATCTCTAAAACGGTTGATAGTGGCATAAGCAGATATTAAAAAAGGAGCATTATGCTCCTTTTTTGTTTTTACCGGCTTCTGGTGTTTAGCTTAAGCCACTAAGGCACTAAGCCACTAAGCCAGTTGAGCCCGAATCGCTTGTTGAAGCTTTAAACGGTCGTGTCGCCAATCTCGATTAGGAGAGGCAAGATCAGTGGTCACACAATTCCATTGCCCTTCTAATTCAGGGTGTGGTTCATTGCCCAGTACAATGTCTATTTTTCTTGCCTTACAGGTACGTTCACACCACTCCAATTGTTCTTGAAGCGTCATCTTTCCTGCAGGACCGTGCTCTGGCGAAAGGTTTTCGATGAAAATAACCTTAGCCTTGGTGTTCTCAGCGATGGCTTTGCCAATCTCAGGAAGGAGAAGAGGGGGCATAACACTGGTCAGAAAGCTGCCGGGTCCAAGAACGATACAATCGGCTTGTTCGACGGCTGCAACAGCTTCTTTGGTTGCAGGTACTTCTGGAGACAAGTCCATCATGCGCAGTTTTTCTGTCATGTCATCAACGTTAGTTTCGCCGGTTACCCAACGACCATCCATTGATAGCGCGGTTAGATCGGAAGGATGCTCGGTCATCGGGACGATATTCACATCGACCTTCAGCATGTTTCTGATCAGGTTGATGGCTTCCAACGGACGAACGGATAAGTTGTCTAAGGCAGTAAGCATCAGATTGCCGAGGTTATGACCATCCAGCTCACCTTGGCCGCGAAAACGGTACTCAAACATCATCGAGCTGATGGAAGGTTCAGTGATCAATTGGTTGATACAGTTACGAGTATCTCCCCAAGCGATACCACCTTGGCAGTCTCGAATTCGTCCGGTTGAGCCACCGTTATCTGTTGTTGCAACAATGCCAGTTGCATTGCTACCAAAGTCTTTTAATGCAGCAAGCATGCGACCTAAGCCATGGCCTCCACCGATTGCTACGACTTTCTTTGAAGCGTAAATATTCATTTTTTGTTCTTGTTAGATTATTACCAACTATAATTTAGGTTAAATGCTTCTCGTCAGATACTCAACAAGAGTTATTTTGAGGGTTTGATACGTTTTTTTTGCCGATGTGACCCGTTTTTTGTCATCAGAGCTAGATTCACGTACAAATATTAAGTATTTTATTACTCAGCTACTGCGCGTGTGAATATAACGTGCAGTTGCCATAACTCCGAGCTCTCGTATGCTAAGTCGCACAGTGGAATTTGCTGTACCGATACGCGTCAAGAGCCAGTGACATGTTGTCACAAGGGCTTAATTGGAAATGATTATGCCTCCCGTGTTTGGAAAGGTGTTCCGTGGCGCAACAATTCGAAGATAGATTCCATCGCAAGTTTTATTACTTGCGCTTGTCGGTTACAGACGTCTGTAACTTTAAATGTACTTACTGCTTGCCGGATGGTTACAAACCGTCAGGGCAAAAAAACTCGTCTTTTTTAAGTGTTCCCGAGATCAAACGCGTTGTAAAAGCGTTTGCAGATTGTGGTACCTCAAAGATCCGCATTACAGGCGGAGAGCCGAGTCTGCGTAAAGACTTTCCTGAAATCATACATACCGTTGCTTCTACTCCGGGCATCGAAAAAGTAGCCACGACAACTAATGGCTACCGCATGGAGAAACAAGTAGGGCAGTGGCGTGATGCTGGTTTAACCCATATAAACGTGAGCGTGGATAGTTTAGATTCACGCATGTTCCATCAGATCACTGGTGAGAATAAGTTTACTGAGGTTATGCGAGGCATTGATAAAGCGTTTGAGGTTGGCTATGAACAAGTCAAAGTCAACGTTGTATTGATGAAAGACCTCAACAGTCAGGAATTACCAGCCTTCCTTAATTGGATCAAAGACAAACCTATTCAATTACGTTTTATCGAGCTGATGAAAACCGGCGAGATGGACGAGTTGTTCGATAAACACCATGTATCTGGCGTTGCGATTCGCAATCAGCTTATTGCTAACGGTTGGCTGTTAAAAGTCAAAGCGGTTAACGATGGCCCAGCACAAGTGTTTGTCCACCCAGACTACAAGGGTGAAATTGGTTTGATCATGCCTTACGAGAAAGACTTCTGTGAGAGTTGTAACCGACTGCGCGTTTCTGCGACTGGTAAACTTCACCTATGTCTGTTTGGCGACCACGGTGTTGAACTGAGAGATCTGATTCAAGAAGATCAGCAAGAGCAAGAGCTCATTGATCGAATTCAGGCTCAGCTTCAAACCAAGTCCGTTAGCCACTTCTTGCATGATGGCAACAGCGGCATGACTCCAAACTTGGCGTCAATCGGCGGTTAACCCGCTATACATACTCTAAAGCATTTTATCGCTCAGCTTCTTTAAGTTGGGCGAATCAGTCTAATCATTGAAAAATTTACATAGGTGAACAAATGGGTCACGCAGAAAGCAAATTCCAAGCAGCAAGCATCGCAGTACTAACCGTTTCAGATACTCGTACAGAAGAAAATGACACGTCAGGTGGTTACCTAGCTGAGCATGCTAAAGAAGCAGGCCACAACGTGGTTGATAAGCAAATTGTTATCGATGACATGTACAAGATCCGTGCGATTGTCTCTAAGTGGATCGCGGATGACAGCGTTCAAGCGATTATGATCACTGGCGGTACGGGTTTCACATCTCGTGACAGCACGCCTGAAGCACTTAAGCCACTATTCGACAAAGAAGTAGAAGGCTTTGGTGAGCTTTTCCGTCAAGTATCTTACGAAGAGATCGGTACATCGACAATTCAATCTCGTGCGATTGCGGGCTTTGCTAACCACACAGTAATCTTTGCGATGCCAGGTTCTACAGGTGCGTGTCGTACAGGTTGGACTAAGATCATCAAGCAACAGATGGATGCTAGCCACCGTCCTTGTAACTTCATGCCACATCTTTCTGTATAGGGTGGTTTGAGCATGAGCCAATTTACCCACATTAACGCGTCTGGCGAAGCGAACATGGTCGATGTATCGGCTAAAGCAGAGACAGTACGTGAAGCGAGAGCAGAAGCTTTCGTTAAAATGTCAGCAGAAACACTACAACTGATTGTTTCTGGCAGCCACCATAAAGGTGATGTTTTCGCAACGGCACGTATTGCTGGCATTCAAGCGGCGAAGAAGACGTGGGACCTGATTCCACTGTGCCACCCTTTGCTGCTAACTAAGGTCGAAGTTCAACTTGAGGCAATCGAGTCTGAAAATAAGGTTCGCATCGAATCAGTATGTAAGCTTGCTGGTAAGACAGGAGTAGAGATGGAAGCGCTAACGGCTGCTTCTGTTGCTGCACTAACCATTTACGATATGTGTAAAGCTGTTCAGAAAGACATTGTTATCGAGAATGTACGCCTGTTAGAGAAGACCGGCGGTAAATCAGGTCACTTCAAGGTGGAATCATGATTACTGTACTGTTCTTTGCTCAAACTCGTGAACTTGTCGGTGTTGATAGCGTTGAAGTTGATACGCAGTTCAAGACGATTGAAGCGATTCGCAGCCACCTTGTAACACAAGAAGGCAAATGGGATATCGCATTGGAAGAGGGCAAGCTTCTGGCTGCGCTTAACCAATCAATCGTACCTTTGACGACTGAAGTGAAAGACGGCGACGAAGTGGCTTTCTTCCCACCTGTTACTGGAGGTTAGCCATGAATGACTCTCGAGTTATTGATCCAAGAGTATTAGTTACTGCTGAAGATTTTTCTGTGGGTGGCGAATACGATTATCTAGCTCAAGGCACATCTGCGGGAGCGGTTGTGACGTTTGTTGGTAAAGTTCGCGACATGAACCTTGGCGACAACGTGATTGGTTTGTCTCTAGAGCACTATCCGGGTATGACAGAGAAGTCGCTGAGCGAGATCTGTGACCAAGCTGAAGCGCGCTGGCCTATCCAGAAGATGCGAGTGATTCACCGCGTGGGTGACCTAGATATCGGTGACCAGATTGTTTACGTTGGTGTATCGAGTGCGCACCGAGGTGCAGCCTTCGAAGCGTGTGAGTTTGTGATGGACTTTCTGAAAACTAAAGCGCCATTTTGGAAAAAAGAACGCACCACTGAAACTACTCGCTGGGTTGATTCTCGCGATTCAGATACTAAAGCTGCGGACCGCTGGGAGAAATAATTCTCGCAATATGATGTTGCTTCAAAAATTTACTCTGTTGATTGAGACAGTAAAAAGCCGACTATTAAGGTCGGCTTTTTTGTGGATGCTACAAAGCTATTTATAAATAAAAGGTGCATTAATAAATGGTTAATCACTCAAGTTGCATATAAATTCGGTGCGTGATTTTGTCTGTCTTGGTGCATTTCTAAATCTGTTTTGGTGCAGTGCATTATGCTGTTTTGTATAAAGTGATAACCCTCACAAATAGTGGAGTCTATTTAGGGGATATGTGATGTGCAATTAGATTTCATGTGGCATTAATGTTAATTTGCCGACAGTGTTCTAGCATAAGATGCTAAAAAAAAGTATCAACACAGATACATCAACACTAAAGGCTGTTTTTTAATTAATCCCTATGTGTAACTCACTATGCATTAGGTTTTTATTAGAGTTTTACACTATTACCTTGAGTTAATCGGAGAATTATCCGATTTTTTGCGACTTGTTTATGGCAAATTACTTCAATGGTTGATAGTGTGTGCCTCAATCTTTGTAAGGTTTTAGATTTTTATGCTTAAATTTTGAGCTAAATAAATCTAAATCACTGCCGTTCAGTGAACTTAGCAAAGAAGTCATGGATGCAATACGTAAAACTTGGAGTTTATTAAATGTACAAGAATAAAATCACTCAGGCCCTTCTTCTAGGTGCTGGTTTGGCAGTTGCTGCCACTTCTACTCTTTCTATCGCTGCTGAAGTTCCAGCAGGTACAGAACTAGCAAAAGTTCAGGAACTTGTTCGCGGTAACGGTACTGAAGTTGCGACTATCGACCCACACAAATCTCAAGGTGTACCAGAATCTCACGTAATTCGTGATCTTCTAGAAGGTCTAGTGAACCAAGACGGCGAAGGTAATACAATCCCAGGTGTAGCCGAAAGCTGGGAAACGACAGACAACAAAACATTCACTTTCCACCTACGCAAAGACGCAAAATGGTCTAACGGCGATCCTGTAACAGCTGAAGATTTCGTTTACAGCTGGCAACGTGCAGTTGATCCTGCCACTGCTTCTCCATACGCTTGGTACATGGAATATACCAAGATGGTGAACGCGAAAGACATCGTCGCGGGTAAGAAAGACAAGAGTGAGCTAGGCGTTAAAGCTGTAGATGCGAACACACTTGTTATTGAATTAGAAACAGCGGTACCATACTTCGTAATGATGATGGGCCACACAACTGTTAAGCCAGTACATAAAGCAACTGTTGAAAAGTACGGTGACCAATGGACTAAACCAGATCACTTTGTTGGTAATGGTGCATTTGCTGTTGATAAATGGGTTGTTAACGAACGCCTAGTACTTAAGCGTAACGACCAATACTGGAACAATGATAAGACTGTTCTAAACAAAGTAACGTTCCTGCCAATCGAAAACCAAGTAGCGGAAATGAACCGTTTCCTATCTGGTGAAATCGACTTCACAAACGAACTTCCAGTAGAGCATTTCAAGCGTCTTAAGAAAGAACACGCGGAAGATGTATCTGTAGCGGGTAACCTATGTACTTACTACTACATCTTTAACACTAAGAAAGCACCATTTGATGATGTTCGTGTACGTAAGGCTATCTCTTACGCAATTGACCGTAATATCGTAAGTGACGCAATCCTAGCACAAGGTCAAAAACCAGCTTACTTCCTAACGCCTGAAATCACAGCTGGCTTTAACCCTGAACTTCCTGCTTACGGCAAGATGTCTCAAAAAGAACGTAATGAAGAAGCTGCTCGTCTTCTTGAAGAAGCGGGTTACGGTAAAGACAATCCACTTAACTTCAACCTACTTTACAACACTTCTGAGAACCATAAGAAGATTGCTGTAGCGCTAGGTTCTATGTGGAAGAAAACTCTAGGCCTTAAAGTAACGCTTGAAAACCAAGAGTGGAAAACTTACCTATCTTCTAAAGATTCAGGTGATTTCGAAGTAGCACGTGCTGGTTGGTGTGGTGACTACAACGAAGCGTCGTCATTCCTAACGCTAATGAAGAGTAACAACACTACCGGTGGTGTTCACTACGATAGTGCTGAGTACGACCAACTCATTGATAAAGCACTTAACTCTACATCAGCAGAAGAGCGTGAAGCACTTTACCTAGAAGCTGAGGCGTTAATGGCTAAAGACATGCCTATCGCACCTATCTACCAATACGTGAAATCACGTCTACTAAATCCGCACGTTGGTGGCTTCCCTACTAACAACGCGGAAGATAAGATCTTCTCGAAAGACTTATACATCAAAGCTCAATAATAAGAGCTTAGATTCTAAAAAGTTAATATAACTATAACGATACAGACACTACATGCGCAGGGCGCGCATGTAGCGTCTTTCTAATTTTAATTGTCACAGACTGAAAGAGTGAGTTTATGCTTAAATTCATTATGAAAAGGATATTTGAAGCGATTCCAACCATGTTGGTGTTGATCACTATATCTTTCTTTCTCATGCGTTTCGCACCGGGTAACCCGTTTTCAAGCGAGCGTCCATTACCGCCAGAAGTTATGGCTAACATCGAAGCTAAATATGGCTTAGATAAACCTGTATTTGAACAGTACACCACGTACTTGACCAACATCCTTCAGGGTGATTTTGGTCCATCTTTTAAATACCAAGATTACACAGTAAATGAGCTGATTGCGGTTGCACTTCCAGTATCTGCGAAGGTAGGTTTTGTTGCCTTTATCTTCACATTATTGATGGGGGTAACGGTCGGAACCATTGCCGCCTTGAAGCACAACACCTGGATCGACTACACCATAATGTCGACCGCCATGCTCGGGGTGGTGATGCCATCCTTCGTGTTGGCACCAGCGCTTATCTACCTATTCTCTCTACACTGGCATATATTCCCAGCAGGTGGTTGGCACGGTGGTACGTACATGTACATCGTCCTACCCGTTATCGCGATGTCTCTTCTATACGTAGCAACCTTTGCTCGTATCACTCGCGGTAGCATGATTGAAACCCTAAACAGTAACTTTATCCGTACCGCTCGTGCTAAAGGTCTAAGTTACCGTTATATCGTTCTTAAACATGCGCTTAAGCCAGCAATGCTACCTGTTGTTTCATACATGGGGCCTGCGTTCGTAGGTATCATCACAGGTTCAGTTGTTGTTGAAACCATCTTCGGCCTGCCGGGTATCGGTAAGCTGTTTGTTAACGCCGCGTTTAACCGTGATTATTCGTTAGTAATGGGTGTAACCATTTTGATTGGTTTCCTATTCATCTTGTTCAACGCAATCGTTGATATTTTACTAGCGCTTATTGACCCGAAAATTCGCTACTAGCAGGGACGCATGGTTATGTTGAAGAAAAAAGAAAACTTAGAAGCGATCGAAAAATTCTCAGAGAATTTGGAAATTGAAGGTCGTAGTTTGTGGCAAGATGCGCGTATTCGTTTTATGCGCAACAAAGCGGCAATGATCAGTCTGTTCATTCTAATTATCATGGTGCTTTCGGTAATCTTCTTACCTATGTTGGCGCAGCATGCTTACGATGATACTGACTGGTACGCAATGCACGTAGGCCCAAATGCGGATCACTGGTTTGGTACCGACAGTTTAGGTCGTGACTTATACGTTCGTACAATGATTGGCGGCCGTATTTCTCTTATGGTTGGTGTGATGGGCGCATTTGTAGCGGTACTGATTGGTACGCTTTACGGTGCAGCTTCAGGTTTCATTGGCGGTCGTACTGACCGAGTGATGATGCGTATCCTAGAGATCTTGTACGCAGTACCATTCATGTTCCTTGTGATCGTACTGGTAACATTCTTTGGTCGTAATATTGTACTTATCTTTGTTGCTATCGGTGCTATTGCTTGGCTCGATATGGCACGAATCGTACGTGGTCAAACGTTGAGTCTACGTAGCAAAGAATTCATCGAGGCTGCTCACGTATGTGGTGTAAGTAAATGGAAGATCATTACACGTCATATCGTACCGAACGTATTGGGTATTGTTGCGGTTTACTCGACGCTACTTATTCCGAGCATGATCCTTACTGAATCATTCTTATCTTTCCTTGGTCTTGGTGTTCAAGAGCCTATGACAAGTTGGGGCGCACTGTTACAAGAAGGTTCGCAAACAATGGAAGTTGCTATTTGGCAACTGGCATTCCCAGCGGCATTCATGGTAGTTACGCTGTTCTGCTTTAACTACGTGGGTGATGGTCTGCGCGACGCGCTTGATCCAAAAGACAGATAAAGAAATAGCAAATAAAAATACAAAAGCTATAAAAGATTGAAGGAAGCAATGATGAGCTTATTAGATGTCAAAGATCTGCGCGTCGAATTTACCACGCAAGATGGTATCGTAACCGCAGTAAACGACTTGAACTTCTCACTTAACCAAGGCGAAACGCTGGGTATTGTTGGTGAGTCGGGTTCAGGTAAATCACAAACGGTATTTGCACTGATGGGGCTGCTGGCTAAGAACGGCATCATCTCAGGTAGCGCAAAGTTTGAAGGCAATGAAATTCTTAACCTGCCTGAAAAAGAGCTGAACAAAGTACGTGCTGAACAGATCGCGATGATCTTCCAAGATCCAATGACGTCACTGAACCCTTACATGAAAGTAAGTGATCAGTTGATGGAAGTACTGATGCTGCATAAAGGCATGGGTAAAGCTGAAGCGTTTGAAGAATCAGTGCGCATGCTTGAAGCGGTGAAAATCCCTGAAGCACGTAAGCGTATCACCATGTACCCGCACGAGTTTTCGGGCGGTATGCGTCAGCGTGTGATGATCGCAATGGCACTGCTGTGTCGTCCTAAATTACTTATCGCTGATGAACCAACAACTGCTCTGGATGTAACCATTCAAGCGCAAATCATGGAATTGCTGAACGAACTTAAAGATGAGTTCAATACGGCAATCATCATGATCACCCATGATTTGGGTGTTGTTGCTGGCTCATGTGACAAAGTACTTGTGATGTACGCAGGTCGTACCATGGAATATGGCACGGTTGATGAAATCTTCTACGAGCCAAGCCACCCTTATGCGGAAGGCCTGCTTAAAGCGATTCCTCGTTTGGATACCGAAGGTGAAATTCTACCGACGATTCCAGGTAACCCACCTAACTTACTTCGCCTACCAACAGGTTGTCCTTACCAAGACCGTTGTCACCGTGTAATGGACCGTTGTAAGCAAGAAGCACCGATTCTACAGCCATTTGCTAAAGACCGTCAGCGTGCTTGTTTTTCAGACTGGGAGACTTGGACAAAATGAGTAAAGAATTACTATTAGATATTAAAGACCTAAAAGTTCACTTTAGCATTGCGGCTAAGTCTGCTTGGCCTTGGGCGAAACCATCAAACCTCAAAGCCGTTGATGGTGTTGATGTTCATCTTTACGAAGGCGAAACGCTAGGTGTGGTAGGTGAGTCTGGTTGTGGTAAATCGACTTTTGCACGTGCGATTATCGGTTTGGTTGAAGCGACTGAAGGTCAAGTGATGTGGTTAGGTCAGGACCTGACTAAGATGCAAGAAGTGAAACGTCGTGAGACTCGTAAAGAGATTCAGATGATCTTCCAAGATCCACTAGCATCACTCAACCCGCGTATGTCAGTCGGCGACATCATTGCTGAGCCTCTAGAGACTTTCTTCCCTGAACTTTCTAAACAAGAAGTGAAGGACAGAGTTAAAGAGATGATGGCAAAAGTTGGTCTACTACCAAACGTAATCAACCGTTACCCACATGAATTCTCTGGTGGTCAGTGCCAGCGTATCGGTATTGCACGTGCACTTATCTTGAAGCCTAAGATGATCATCTGTGATGAACCTGTTTCTGCACTGGATGTCTCTATCCAAGCTCAAGTAGTTAACCTTCTGAAAGAACTACAGAAAGAGCTTGGTTTGTCTTTGGTATTCATCGCGCACGATTTGTCAGTGGTTAAACACATCTCTGACCGTGTATTGGTGATGTACTTAGGTAATGCTGTTGAGCTAGGTGAATCAGATGCCTTGTTCTCAGACCCTAAGCACCCATATACCAAAGCGTTGATGTCTGCAGTTCCGATTCCAGATCCTCGCTTAGAGCGCAGTAAAACCATTCAGATGCTGGAGGGTGATCTACCGTCACCAATCAACCCACCATCAGGTTGTGTGTTCCGTACTCGTTGCCCGCAAGTAACAGAGGCGTGTGCGCAAACTAAGCCAACGATTCAAGGCGATGACGTTCACGCAGTATCTTGCTTGCACGTACAAGTCTAGAGCCTATTTAAAACGGTTCAGCCTGTGACAGGCTTAAGCGCGACTAGTTATTAGAGTCGCGCTTTTTTTGTGTCTAAAGCTTCATATTAAATAAGCTTCATCAAATAATTTGAACAACTAAGCCAACTTCTTCTAGTTTTGAAAAAGTAGGCTTTTTTTATACTAGAGAAAAGTATGGATGACAGAGGTTTGGATATGGGCAAGTTAGTTGAAGGTGTTTGGCATGATGTTTGGTACGACACCAAGGAAAGCGGTGGCAAGTTTGTTCGTGAAAATGCAGGCTTTCGTCACTGGGTAGAGAATAAAGCGTCCGCGCAGTTTCAGCCTGAAAGCGGCCGTTATCACTTGTACGTATCATTGGCTTGCCCTTGGGCGCACCGCACCCTTATCTTCCGAGAGCTTAAAGACCTAACCGATCACATTGACGTGACGGTTGTTTGCCCCGATATGATGAGCGAAGGCTGGCAAATGGGTTTGCCTGAACCTTTGTTTGGTCATACGCGCATGCATCAAATCTACACTCAAGCCAAACCTGACTACTCGGGTAGAGTGACGGTGCCTGTGTTGTGGGATAAAAAGACTAACACCATTGTGAGTAACGAGTCGTCTGAGATTATCCGTATGTTTAACTCAGAGTTTAATGAACTGACAGGCAACACCGATGATTACTATCCGTGGGAACTGGCAAAGAAGATTGATGAGTGGAATGACTATATCTACCCAAACATTAACAACGGTGTGTACCGAACGGGCTTTGCAACGACACAAGAAGCCTACGAAGAAGCGTATGATGCGTTATTTGAAGCCTTAGACAAAGTAGACGCTCACCTTAGCGAACATCGCTATTTAGCGGGTAACGAGATTACAGAGGCGGATTGGCGCTTGTTTACCACTCTGGTTCGATTTGATGCCGTTTATGTTGGGCACTTTAAGTGTAATAAGCAGCGAATTTCAGACTACGTCCATATTCAGGGTTACTTAAAAGAGCTCTACCAGATCGAAGGCATCAAAGAGACGACCGACTTTTATCACATCAAGCGTCACTACTATTACAGCCACACGGGTATAAACCCAACTCAAGTTGTGCCAAAAGGACCAACACTAGATTTAGAATCAGCCCACGGGCGAGGTTAGATTAATCTTAAGATCATCAAATAACTTTAAGCATTAGACATAAAAAAACCCTAGATAAGAATCTAGGGTTTTTTGCTTTCTACAAAAGAAAAATTAGTTAATCACTTTTTCTTCAGCTTGAGCCGCTTGGTCTGCTTGGATAGCCGTTAGAGCTACTGTGTAAACGATATCGTCTACTAGAGCGCCACGAGACAAGTCATTTACTGGCTTGCGCATACCTTGAAGCATTGGACCGATAGATACTAGGTCTGCTGAACGCTGTACAGCTTTGTAAGTCGTGTTACCTGTGTTTAGGTCTGGGAATACGAATACTGTCGCTTTACCTGCAACTGGAGAGTTAGGCGCTTTAGAAGCGGCAACGTTTTCCATGATTGCTGCGTCGTACTGAAGAGGACCGTCGATCACTAGATCAGGACGTTTCGCTTGAGCAAGTTTGGTTGCTTCACGTACTTTATCTACGTCTGCACCTTTACCAGATTCACCAGTAGAGTAAGAGATCATAGCAACGCGTGGGTCGATACCAAATGCCGCTGCAGAGTCAGCAGATTGGATAGCGATTTCAGCAAGTTGCTCAGCTGTTGGATCAGGGTTGATCGCACAGTCACCGTATACAAGTACTTGATCAGGCAGAAGCATGAAGAAAATTGAAGATACGATAGAAGCATCAGGTGCAGTCTTGATGATCTGGAACGGAGGAACGATTGTGTTCGCCGTTGTGTGAACAGCACCAGAAACTAGGCCGTCAACTTCGCCAGCTTCAAGCATCATAGTACCTAGGAATACTGAATCTTCTAGCTTCTCACGAGCAACAACTTCAGTCATACCTTTAGCGCCACGAAGTTCTACTAGACGAGCTACGTAGTTTTCGCGAACAGATGCAGAATCGATGATCTCAACGCCAGCGCCTAGTTCAACACCTTGTTGTGCAGCAACACGACGGATTTCGTCTGGGTTACCAAGAAGCACACAAGTTGCGATACCGCGTTCAGCACAGATAGAAGCTGCTTTAACAGTACGTGGTTCATCACCTTCAGGAAGAACGATACGCTTAGCCGCTTTACGAGCAAATTCAGTTAACTGGTAACGGAATGCTGGTGGGCTTAGACGACGAATGCCTTGAGTACCTTCAGATAGAGAATCAATCCAAGGGCCATCGATGTGGCTAGCAACGTGATCGTTAACGAACTCGATACGCTCTTTATCGTCTGCAGGTACTTCTAGGTTGAAGCTCTGTAGGTTAAGAGACGTCTGCCAAGTGTTACCTTGAGCCTTGAAGATCGGTAGACCTGAAGCGAATGCTGGCGCACAAAGGTTAGCAATGCTTTCTGGAATGTCGTAACCGCCAGTCAGTAGGATTGCGCCAATTTCAACACCATTCTTCGCAGCAAGAGCCGCAGCAACGATAACGTCAGGACGGTCTGCAGAAGTTACTAGCAGTGAACCTGGTTTGAAGTGCTCAATCATGTGCGGTAGAGAACGTGCACAGAAAGTGATGCTCTTAATACGACGCGTTGAGATTTCACCTTCGTTAACGATTTCAGCGTTAAGGTGTTTAGCCATATCAACCGCACGAGTTGCGATTAGGTCGATGCTCCATGGCACACAGCCAAGAACACGGATAGGGCTAGAGTTGAAGATTTGCATTACTTCAAGGTTCGCTTGTTGAGCGCTATCTGCATCATCGAAGATTTCAGAAAGGTCAGGGCGAGTACGGCCAGCTTCATCAACAGGTGCATTCAGTTTGTTAATAATAACGCCTGAGATGTTCTTGTTTTTAGTGCCGCCGAAGTTAGAACATGCTACTTCGATGTGCTCTTTAAGCTGAATAGGGTTGTATGTACCCGGAGTCGCAACGAAAACGATCTCTGCGCCTAGTGTTTTAGCGATTTCCGCGTTCACTTGGTTAGCAAATGGGTGCTTACGAGTAGGTACTAGACCTTCGATTAGCGTTACTTCTGCGTCCTTGTTGATCTTGTTGTATTGCTCAACAACAGACTCAAGAAGCTCGTCCATTTTTTCGCTACCGATCAAAGCTTCAGCTTTAGTCATTGCGATTGGCTCACCAATCTTAATGTCGCTGTTTGCGCTGATGATAGTAGACGTTAAATCAGGTTGGTTACCACCGCTGCGAGGTTGAGCGATTGGCTTGTAGAAAGAAACACTTACGCCCTTACGCTCCATAGCGCGAAGAACACCCATGCTAACACTAGTAAGACCAACACCAGCGCTTGTAGGGATAAGCATAATAGTACGGGACATTGACGAACACCTTTGACTATTGGAAATAAAAAAAGCTCAACTTCTGTTCCTACCGACATTTAAATTGGGGTAGGAATAGAAGTTGAGCCCCATTTTCGTAGTATGAAAAACTGACTAGCTTCGAGTGAAGCTAGTCAGAAAAATCAATTAAAGACCTGCTAGTTTCGCAGTGTCTTCAGCAATTACTAGCTCTTCATTAGTAGAGATAACCATTGCAGGGATACGGCTGTTAGCTGTAGTGATAGTACCTTCGCCGCCGAAACGAGCTTTAAGGTTAGCTTCACCGTCAACTTCGATGCCGAAGATGCCTAGGCGGTTAAGAACCATTTCACGGATTGGGCCAGAGTTCTCGCCGATGCCGCCAGTGAAAGTGATTGCGTCTAGACGACCTTCTAGAGTTGCAGTGTAACCAGCAACGTACTTAGCTAGACGGTGACAGAACACGTCCATTGCACGAGTTGCTTCTTCTTTCTCACCGTAGTTGTCTTCAACGAAACGACAGTCAGAAGTCACTTCAGTTAGACCAGCTAGGCCAGACTCTTTAGTTAGCATGTTGTTGATTTCTTCAACAGAGTAACCAAGAGCGTCGTGTAGGTGGAAGATGATCGCAGGATCTAGGTCACCACAACGAGTACCCATTACTAGACCTTCAAGAGGAGTAAGACCCATAGAAGTATCTACAGATTGACCGTTCTTGATAGCACATACAGATGCGCCGTTACCTAGGTGACAGTTGATGATGTTAACTTCTTCAACTGGCTTGTTTAGTAGACCAGCTACTTCACGAGTAATGAACAGGTGAGAAGTACCGTGCATGCCGTAACGACGGATGCCGTGCTCTTTGTACAGGTTGTACGGTAGAGCGTATAGGTAAGACTCAGAAGGCATTGTTTGGTGGAACGCAGTGTCAAATACAGCAACGTTTTGTAGGCCAGGGAAGTTCTGTTGAGCCGCTTCGATACCGATAAGGTGAGCTGGGTTGTGAAGAGGTGCAAAAGTTGCAGCGTCTTGAATACCCTTAAGTACTTCATCAGTGATAAGTGCAGAAGAAGTGAACTGCTCGCCACCGTGTACGATACGGTGACCGATAGCGCCAAGGTTAGCTTTAAGCTCAGGCTTAGAAGCAAGAATAGTTTCTACCATGAAAGATAGTGCTTCTACGTGAGCTGCGCCCGCGCCTAGTTGTGCTTCGTGCTTGCCATCAAGTTTCCACTTCATACGAGCTTCTGGAAGACCAAGACACTCAGCAAGACCAGTTAGGTGCTCAGCACCTGTTTCTGCATCAACAACAGCAAATTTAAGAGAAGAACTACCACAGTTTAAAACTAAAACTAGCTTAGACATTAATGACTACCTGTTTATTTTTCTGATCGAAATCAGTTAAGGATGAAAATTAATCTCAAGAATAGTCGAAGCACATAGGCTTGCGTACTAACCTTGGTCAAAAAAACGTTAATTTCCGTATTAAAGTGAAAGCGCACTTTTTTCAGAAAAAGAGGCTTTTGCATTCCTTGCAGAAGTCGTCCCAAAGTTGCTTAAATTGTAAATAAGGGCAACAATGAGATTGAGGTCTGCAAATAATAGCGATATTGTGCAAATATAACAAAAAAATTTGAAAGAATATTATTTTTCGTCAAATTTTTGTGTTTTTAGTTGATGATTTCAACTTTTTTTTAATGGGAGACTCATATGAGTAATAGAGTTAGTTTAGCGAGCAGTTTAAAAGATGGCCAAAAGTACATGGATCTCTGGCCTGTTCGAAAAGAGTTAAACGCTATCTTCCCTGAACAGCGCATCATTAAAGCCACGCGTTTTGGTGTGAAAGTGATGCCAGCGATAGCCGCTATTAGTATTCTTACACAAATGGTCTTCAATAATTATCATGCGATGCCACAAGCTGTTGTTATGGCGTTGTTTGCGATCAGCTTGCCACTTCAAGGCATGTGGTGGTTAGGTAACCGTTCGAACACTCAATTACCGCCAGCATTGGTTTCTTGGTATCGAGAATTACATGAGAAGATCAGCGAAACGGGTTTTGCATTGGAACCAATGAAGCCACGCCCTCGTTATAAAGAATTGGCGATCATTTTAAATCGCGCTTTCCGCCAGTTAGATAAATCTTCAATGGAACGTTGGTTCTAAGAATATCTTGTCTTTCCCTATCGTCTGAGGACAGTTACACATCGATGTTGGCTTGTTCTCAGATTCGTTCCTTTTGATCTTCATTATTCATCTCACTTATCTCTCGTTATTCACTTCATTGCTTACCTAATAACTTAAGCAAACTTACCTTTCCTCACATATTTCGAGCCTTGTTGTGTTTTTGTTAAATATCACTTCAACTTATCAATAGTTACTGGTAAAAGTGTCAATAGTGAATTTGATGTTGTCTCTTTAGATCGAGCAATAACAACGAGAGCTTGATGAAGGGAATATTAATGGGTTCTGTAAGAAGAGTATTAACGGCTGGTTTCAGCTGTTTTTTGTTGCTATGGACTGGCAGCGCGATGGCAAATATTGCCAAAGTCTCGGTCTCACAAGTTGTAGACCATCCTGATCTGAACGCGACACGTTTGGGGCTTCTTGAAGGGTTAAGAGCGAAAGGTTATGAGCCAGGAAAAAATCTAGAGTTCTCGTATGAGATGGCCGATGGTAGTCCAGCGCAAGCCGCAAAAATAGCAAGAGAGTTGGCTAGCGAAAATCCTCACGTATTAGTTGGTATAGCCACGCCTACCTCGCAAGCATTGGTCTCCGCGACCCGATCTATTCCAATTGTATTTACCGCTGTGACCGACCCGATCGGTGCAAGGCTTGTCAAACAACTCAACAACCCCGGAAAAAACGTGACCGGCCTTTCTGATCTCTCTCCTGTGTCGCAACACGTTTCGTTGATCAAAGAACTGCTCCCTAAAGCGAGTTCCATTGGTGTTGTCTACAACCCTGCAGAAGCCAATGCGGTGGCATTGATAAAGTTATTGAAGAAAGCTGCGCGAGCGAATGGACTCAAACTTTATACCGCAACAGCACTGACTATCGATGATGTGGAATCAAAAGCTGAATCTATCGCTAAAAAATCAGATGTTATCTACGCGCTGACCGACAACACAGTAGCAAGTGGTATTGAAGATCTGATTCAAGCAGCAAACCAATCAGGTACCCCAGTCGTAGCTGGGGCAACGTCTTATGTAGGGAAGGGCGCCATTGCAGGTTTAGGTCTAGATTATTATGACGTAGGTGTTCAAACTGCTGATTATGTAGCGGCAATACTTGAGGGACAAAAGCCTGGAAAGTTGAATGTGAAAACAGCGAAGAGCTCACAGCTTGTCATCAATTTGGATGCGGCTCGTGAACTGGGCGTAACCCTTCCTCAGTCTGTGATCGATCGTGCGATTGTTAGCCGTTAGTAATAACTAGAATGATGAACATAGGTTGCATATAAATAATCTTGTTAACAGTATTAAAACAGTTGATAGAAATTAGTAAATTAACTCAACATAATGGTCGTATTTCTCTAATTTGTTCTTTTATAAGTGGTTATTTAGTTCACTCCGAATCGGTTATTTGGCCGTAAGCTATGCTGTTAATATGAATTTACATTATTTTACATCGAGAGAGCCGGCGATTAATGTCATAATATTAATGGGGTAAATGAAAATAGCTAAGCGCTAAGAGCACATGATATGAAAGTTAACAGGCACTTTAGCCTTACCTTTGTTTTTGGTTTCCCTGCTGTGATCGCAGCGATGTTACTTAGCTTGATTGCAAAGAACCATTTTGACTCGGTAGAGAAAGATATCAGCAATGAATTTCAACGTATCGAAGAAGTTTTTAAACGAACGACTAAGATCGTTACCGCGCTAGATTATAGTTTCTCAAACTATTACAAATCAGGTAACCCTCTTTTCCTTGACCACAACAAACAGGTGGTTGATGGCCTATGCCAAATTTGGCCAATTGATAGCCTGCTTCTTGCCGAAGGCAAAACTACCGATATCCCTTCTGTTGATATTGACTACATGCTGGTCGGTGAAGAGTCTTTATGTACAGAAACAAGTAGTACCTATAAAAGTGCTTCGGAGAAAATAGCTCTAGCACCTATTCTCTCATTTCTCTCCCAACTTGATGAATACCACGATGGTGTCCACTTTATTGATAAACGTGGGTACGTTATTTCGTCACCGGAAGATTTTGCCAAAGGGTTAGGAAAGGAATTACTTTCGACCATCAAAAGCCGTCCATATTGGCAAAAAACCGCCAACAACCCTGATCTGTTGACTTTATCTGGTCCTGCATATCGGTTTGATTCTCTTGACCGTATGATCAGCATGACGATCCCTGTCTTTCATAAAGGCGAACATCAAGGGATGTTATCGGTTGATATTGACGCTGGAAAACTACTTGCTATTGCTAATGAACACTTAGCCGGTCGAATCGATATTATTGATACTACCTTAACTAGCCCAAGAGATTCCGCCGCTTTCTATCATAAAATTGAGCTAGAGGGCGTAGCATCTCATCATGCTATGTACTACGAATTGAATTTGGTTGATGAGGCTCGACACTTTTTCGTTTATGAAAAAGACAGCCTTATTGTCGCTATCATTGTGTATCTATTCTCTGTAACCATCTTTTTTTACGTTAATTCCAATATTGAACGCGGTTATTTCAAAGATCTTGCAGCCAAAGACCCAATGACCGGGCTACTGAATCGACGTGGTTTAGAAGCGTTTTGGCGCAGCGTAGAACATGATCAGTTGTTTGCTTTAACGGTATTTGATATCGATGATTTCAAGTCGATAAATGACACCTTCGGCCACGATAAAGGCGACGATGTCATCCGTTACATGTCGCGCCAGATAAGTAATAGCATTCGAAGTAGTGATGTTGCTGCGAGATTTGGTGGTGAAGAGTTCGTTGTCTATCTGAAAGGGGATGATCGAGAAACATTAATCAGAACATTGCAGCGTGTAAAAAGCGCGGTTTGCTCTAAATCTGAGGATATCATCCCTAATGGCTTCACGGTATCTGGCGGCGTGTGCATTGTTGAAACGGAGCAAAGCAAACTCGACTTTGAAGAGATATTTAAGTACGCCGATGAAAAACTGTACGTGGCTAAGACGACCGGTAAAGACCGAATCGAGTTTTAACCACGTTACTCAAATCTTGCGCTTTAAAGGAGGAGAGGGGTTGATGACTCTCCCTGGCTAAGACATATTAAGCTGAGTGGAAATGCTCTTCTTGATAGCGTTGTAGGCGCTCTACGATAGGCGGCGCTTTCTTGAAAGTACGAATTTCTTTAAACAGTTCGTTCGCTTCAGGGTAGCCTTTACTTAAATAGACAAACCATTGTTTCACTCTATTGGGGTAGTACATGCCTTTATCCCCTTTAATTTGAAACTCTGAATAGCGCAGTAAAAGTGCGATCACTCTATCCCACGGCATTTTCTGGTGGTTGTGCTTAACGACATTACCAAGGTTTGGAATATTAAAAGCGCCGCGGCAGACCATTAATGAATCGACACCCGTTGCCTCAATACAATCTTGGCCATCTTGATAGTTCCAAATTTCCCCATTCGCAATCAACGGCAGAGAGGTCTTCTCTCTTATTTGGTTGATGTAATCCCATTTGATTTCACTGGCTTTGTAGCCGCCAACTTTGGTTCGCGCATGCACGGTAAGTTCGTCAGCTTTTGCTTGCTCGATCGCGTCGACAATTTCAAAACATTCTTCAGGGTGTTCCCAACCTAATCGAATTTTTGCAGACACGGGAATGTGCGCAGGGACCGCTTCTCGGCAAGCTTTCACTACTTGATAGATGAGCTCTGGCTCTTTTAACAGGGACGCTCCACCATTACTTTTGTTTACTGCTTTAGCAGGACACCCAAAGTTAATATCGATCCCTTTAGCGCCTAAGCTGGCCGCCTGGAAGGCATTCTCAGCCATCCAATTTGGGTGTTGTCCAAGAAGCTGCAGGTGGATAGGTACACCTGCCATGGTTTGAGAGCCTTGATGTAATTCAGGGCAAATACGGTGGAAAACATGCGGGGGAAGAAGTTGATCAACGATACGCACGAATTCAGTGACACAGAGATCATAGTCATTAATCTCTGTAAGAATTTCGCGCATTAGATGATCAAGGACGCCCTCCATAGGGCCAAGTATTACTCGCATGCTGTTTTTTTACCGAAACTGAGTGGACCAAAAATTAAGAGGCGTGATTGTACGGTTTGCTCACAGGATTGTCACTACGAGAGTGGGGCTCCTGTTGTCATGTTTACTTGAGCGGTTAGTGGCGACATGCTGGGTTTGATAACGCTATAATGGACAAAATGATTTAAAACACTCGAGCTTTCATGACATATCAATTATTAAGCCTACCAGAACAAGTTACAGACATTACACCGCAGTTTATTGAAGGTGCAATCCTTGCGTCTAACCTAGCGACTAAACCATTAGATCCTGAAGAATGGCTGGCTATCGTCGCGCCTGAAGCGGGCAAAGAGCTGGTAACAATCGTGACGGAACAAATTAACCGTCAACACAACCTGATTCAGCGTAGTGAATACTTACTAGCCGATGTGTTTGCGGAAGGTGACTTTAACGAACAATTCGCTGATTTCGCGGAAGGCTTTATGATGGTTTGGCCTACGATTGAGGAGCAGTGGCAAAGTGTGACCGTGGCGGATGGTACGCTACGTATGCTACAAGCGCTGCTAACTACATTGATGTTGGCGATCGACGAAGAACAAACCCAACAACAAATGGTCGCTGCTGGCCTTCAGAATCCGCCATCGCTTGCTGACTTGGTTGGTCAGATTGATTTGATGATTTCTGAAGTGGCACTTGCGGCAGATGAAGCCATGTTGGGTAATAAGTCACAAAGCGTGAACCCATTTAAAGATATTGGTCGAAACGATCTATGTCCGTGTGAGAGTGGCAAGAAATTCAAGCAATGTTGCGGCAAAAACAGCTAATCGAGACTTGTTGATAGATTAAGCTTGAATGAGCATCAGATTCTCTTTAAGTGATAAAAGCTTAAGCAATAAAAAGTCGACCTGTTGGTCGACTTTTTCGTTTCTGCACATGATGAGCTAATTGTTAGTCATTCTTTGATTTAACGAATTGAGACACAACAATAAAGCCGAAAGCAACCAAGTTACCCGCGAAGATAATCACTAGCCATTGAGGCATAGAAAGCTCTAAGAACTGCCACACAACCTTGCTGCAGTCTCCGTAAGCTTCAAACATCCACGGAACCCATTTGTTTAGTGGCGCCCAACTAGGGAAGGTCACGAATAAGTCACAGGTTGCAAAAGGAGACGGGTTGAACTGGTAATCGACGTGCTCTAAAGCCAGCGTCAAACCCTTGTACGCGCCAAATCCCCAACCAGCAAGGCCTAGCCAACGTGATATCGGGTTATTTGGGGCTATAGCGCCAATCATTGCCGCGACACCGATAGCAAGCATGGCAACGCGCTCGTAGATACACATCACGCAAGGGCCAAGCATCATTACGTGCTGGAAGAAAAGGGCACACGCTTCAAAAAATAGTATGAAAGCCAGCAGTAAAAGCCAAGATAAACGTCCCTTAGAGAAGTCTTTGAGCATTGCAAAAAAGTTCACGAATTTAATCCCGTCTATAAAATAAAAAAGCTCTGAATACTCAGAGCTTTTTATCTTGGATAAGTTTCCTAATCAACTAATATTTTTGATTAGTTAGATACACTTATTGTGTTTCGCAACACAAAATCAGATTAGTGACCACCAGAAACCAATGGAGCAACGGCTTCACCTGTGCGCTGAATGATCCAACCTGCATCGTAGAACCAGGCTGTCATCGGTTCAACAAAGAACACGATACCAGCAAGGCCAACAAGAGCCAGTACGATAGTGTATGGCAAAGCCATGATAACCATGCGGCCGTAAGACAGTCGAATTAACGGGGCAAGTGCCGATGTTAATAAGAATAGGAATGCAGCTTGGCCGTTTGGCGTAGCAACAGAAGGTAGGTTAGTACCTGTGTTGATAGCAACAGCAAGTAGGTCAAATTGGTCACGAGTGATGATGCCTTCAACCAGTGCAGTTTTCACTTCGTTGATGTAAACCGTACCTACGAACACGTTATCTGAAACCATCGACAAGATACCGTTGGCTACGTAGAAGAGTGCGAGCTGTGCGCCCTTATCTTCAACGTGAAGTACTGCGTCGATCACTGGCTTAAATAGTCCCTGGTCGATGATTACAGCAACGACTGCGAAAAAGACAGCAAGAAGAGCAGTAAATGGTAGCGCTTCTTCAAAGGCTTTACCCATCGAGTGTTCTTCAATTACACCAGTAAATGCCGTTGCTAAAATGATAACTGAAAGGCCAATCAAACCGACTTCAGCGACGTGAAGCGCAAGGCCAACAATAAGCCAAACTGCGATTGCACTTTGAACCCATAGTTTTGCTACGTCTTGTTTTGTACGGTTTGCGCGTTCTTTGTTGTCAAATTCAACTAAGATTTGGCGAACGTTATTTGGCAGTTCTGCACCGTAGCCAAATACTTTGAATTTCTCGACAAGTGCACAAGTTAAAATACCGCAGAAAAAAACAGGCAGCGTTACAGGCAGCATTCGGATGATAAATTCACCGAATTCCCAACCTGCTTGTTTAGCAATTACCAAGTTTTGTGGTTCACCTACCATGGTCATTACACCACCCAGTGCTGTACCAACACCGGCGTGCATAAGCAATGAACGTAGGAAAGCACGGTAGTTTTCTAAGTCATCACGAGTTAGCTCAGAGATCTCTTCATCATGCGTATGATCGTGCGCAGACGTTGTACCTTTGCCTGATGCAACCTTGTGATAAATAGAGTAGAAGCCGACCGCAACGCTAATAACTACGGCGATTACTGTTAGTGCGTCTAGGAATGCTGATAAGAAAGCAGCAGCAACACAGAAAGCAACAGAGAGTAAGACTTTAGATTGGATGCCAAGCAAGATCTTCGTGAAAATGAACAAAAGCAGTTCTTTCATGAAGTAAATGCCAGCAACCATGAATACGAGCAAGAGTAATACAGGAAGGTTTGCTTGCAGTTCGTGATAAACCATTTCTGGTTTGGTCATGCCAATGGCGACTGCTTGAATAGCTAATAGACCACCTGGTTGAAGAGGGTAGCATTTGAGAGCCATAGCTAGAGTGAAAATAAACTCAACCACTAACAGCCAGCCCGCAACAAATGGGTCAACTAGGAAAAAAACAAACGGGTTGATGATTAAAAAGGAAATGATGGCAAGTTTATACCAATCAGGAGCTTTACCAAGGAAGTTCTTGATAAAAGCGTTTCCGAGAGACATCGGCATGTTAATACTCTTTTATGTTGATTATGAATAGACAAGCAATACAACATTTTGAGAATCGAGCTATAAAATTGATTAAAAACTATAACTAACAGTGACTTAGAAAAACTACATTCCATGTAATGTTCTGTGGTCTTGCCAAGTCACTCCCTTAGAAACTCAAGCACTGCTTATTTTTGAGCGCAACTCTACTCTTAGATAACATTTAGTCAACAGGAAAAGCCCTGTAGCACTAAAAATACCTCTTTTTTGTTGAGAAACGCGATCAAAGTAGCGCAAGCATACCACTTAAAATGTGATAAAAACCGACTAGAATCAATATTTCAGCGAAATGATTGAAATCAACATAATAAAGACTGTTTATGTGTGATTATTACAACTTAATATTGCATTTTAATTACCTTGTAAATATGACCAATGCCATTGATTTTTAACGGATTTTATTGTGTTAATAAGTTGTTGTAATGGTGGTTTATAGTCACTTGCTTTCCAAACTCTAAGTGTAAACGTGTGCTTAACTTTAGAGCTTTAGCTCTATTGTTATATTTGGGTGAGTAAAGTTTTTGGGGGTATTTCAGCTAGGTAAGACTAGTGGTATGATGAGTAAATTAGAACATAATAATTAAATTGGATTGAAGTGTAGATGGTCATTAAGGCGAAGAGCCCGGCAGGATTTGCAGAAAAGTATATCATTGAAAGTATTTGGAATGGCCGTTTCCCTCCAGGTTCTATCTTGCCCGCAGAGCGTGAGCTTTCTGAACTGATTGGTGTTACACGTACTACGCTTCGTGAAGTACTACAACGTCTTGCTCGTGATGGTTGGTTGACGATCCAACACGGCAAGCCAACAAAAGTTAACCAGTTTATGGAAACCTCAGGCCTTCATATTCTTGATACGTTAATGACGTTGGATGTTGATAACGCAAGTAAAATGGTAGAAGACTTGCTTGCTGCACGTACCAATATCAGTCCTATCTTTATGCGTTATGCTTTCAAAGCAAATAAAGAAGCGTCTGAGCGTACGATTACTAACGTGATTGAATCTTGTGAAGCTTTACTTGCGGCACCGACATGGGATGAATTCCTAGAGTCTTCTCCGTATGCTGACAAGATCAAACAGTCAGTGAAAGAAGACGTAGAAAAAGATGAAGCGAAGCGTCAAACGATCTTAATTGCTAAAACGTTTAACTTCTACGATTACATGCTTTTCCAACGTTTAGCATTCCATTCAGGTAACCAAATCTACGGACTGATTTTTAACGGTGTTCGTAAGCTCTACGACCGTGTTGGCAGCTACTACTTCTCTAACCCGGAAGCTCGTCGTTTAGCCATGGAGTTCTACAAAGACTTGTTTGTTATTTGTGAAAGTGGTGAGCGTGAAAACCTACCACTTGTGATTCGTAATTACGGTATCGCAAGCGCACAGATTTGGAACGAGATGAAAACAACGTTACCAACAAACTTTACTGAAGATGACAGCTAAGTCTTTTCATCAAAGTACTGTTAAGTTTGCTTGTTAAGTAAACGACGTAAAGAAAACAAAAAGCGGCGAGATAATCAAATTATCTCGCCGCTTTTTATTTATTGATAGTTAGTGACAACTTATCAATAGGCAGTCACTTACCCTGCAAACTCTTCTGAGTCTGGGCGGTTAGTAAACTGAACACCATTTAAGTAATCACAAAGTAATTGGTCTTCACACACTTTGTAGTTCTTATTTTCTGGCTTGCGGAAGTAAGCACCGATCTCGTATTTACTTAAGCTCACACCAACAACTTCTAGTACATCAAGCACATCTTCAGCTTTCATGTTTAGCGCGATGCGCAGCTTCATGAAAATCATGTTGTTCGTTAGTGCAACTTCAGGTTTTGGCTGCTCACCTTCTTTCTTGCCACGCTTCAGGTTGATGAAACCATTTAGGAATACCGCTAACTCTTTGTCTTTCATCGTTGCGCATGACTTGTCGTTATCTTCTTTCAGCCAGTTAATCACTTTATCGTGAGCAACGATAACGTCAGCTTGTTCAATAGCTTTGATGATTTGTGCATTTTTAAGGTTTAGTGCGTGTTGAATACGACGCAAGATTTCATTGTTAGTCACAGGGTAGTCCTAAAAAGGTATCTGGGAGTGAATATGGCTCCAATCAAATATATTGGATTTGATAAAGCACATTTTACTCTACATAGCATAGTTGAAGGCGACTCTAACAGAGAACGCTTGTTTTCCATAGATATAAAAAATCCCCATAACATGGCTGTTATGGGGATTTTTAAGTGGCTAAACCGGCATTACATTACACGCATACCTGGTTGAGCACCTTCGTGTGGTTCAAGGATCCATAAGTCACTGCCACCAGGGCCAGCAGCTAGGATCATGCCTTCAGACATACCAAACTTCATCTTACGAGGTTTAAGGTTTGCTACCATGACAGTTAGCTTGCCTTCTAGCTCTTCAGGTTTGTACGCTGACTTGATACCAGAGAATACTTGGCGAGTCTCACCACCGATGTCCAGTTGGAATTTCAGTAGTTTGTTCGCTTTTGGTACTTCTTCACAAGAGATGATACGAGCTATACGCATATCGACTGCTGCAAAGGCATCGAACTCAATCTCATCTGCGATTGGTTCTTTGTCTAGTTCAGTTTGGCTTGCTTGCTCTTTTTCTGCTTCCGCTTTTTCTTTTGCTGCTGCTTCAGCGGCTGCATCTTCTTTAGAAGACTCGATCATTGCTTCGACTTTCTTCGGATCAATACGGCTAAATAGCGCCTTGAACTTAGTGATTTCGTGATCAGTTAGCGGGGTAGCAATCGCTTCCCACGTTAGCTCTTCGTTTAGGAAAGCTTCAGTGCGAGCGGCTAGCTCTGGCATTACGGGTTTCAGGTAAGCCATGAGTACGCGGAATAGGTTAATACCTACAGAAGAAACTTCTTGAAGCTCTTTCTCTTTACCTTCTTCTTTTGCAAGAACCCAAGGTGCTTTTTCGTCGATGTATTGGTTAGCTTTGTCTGCTAGTGCCGTTACTTCACGAATAGCGCGGCTAAACTCACGAGTTTCGTACAGTTGACCGATACGCTCAGCTGCTGCTACGAATTCGTTATAAAGCTCTGGTTCTGCAAATTCAGCAGAAAGCTTGCCTTCGAAACGCTTAGTGATGAAGCCTGCGTTACGAGAAGCCAAGTTAACAATCTTATTTACTACGTCAGCGTTTACACGTTGAGTGAAGTCTTCAAGGTTAAGGTCTAAATCATCGATACGGCTGTTTAGCTTAGCAGCGTAGTAGTAACGTAGACACTCAGGATCTAGGTGGTTTAGGTACGTGCTTGCTTTGATGAATGTGCCTTTCGACTTAGACATCTTAGCGCCGTTTACGGTTACGTAGCCGTGTACGAATACGTTGTTTGGCTTACGGAAACCAGAACCTTCTAGCATTGCAGGCCAGAATAGAGAGTGGAAGTACACAATGTCTTTACCGATGAAGTGGTAAAGCTCAGTTGTGCTATCTTTCTTCCAGTATTCGTCGAAGTTTAGATCGTCACGCTTGTCACATAGGTTCTTGAAAGAAGCCATGTAGCCAACTGGCGCATCTAGCCACACGTAGAAGAACTTGTCTTTTTCGCCTGGGATTTCGAAGCCGAAGTAAGGCGCATCACGTGAGATATCCCACTGTTGCAGGCCAGACTCAAACCACTCCTGCATTTTGTTTGCAGTTTCATTCTGTAGAGAGCCAGAACGAGTCCACTCCTTAAGCATGCTTTCGAACTGAGGTAGGTCGAAGAAGAAGTGCTCAGAGTCTTTCATTACTGGAGTTGCGCCAGAAACTGCTGATTTTGGATTAATCAGTTCAGTTGGGCTGTATGTCTCACCACAGTTATCACAGTTATCACCGTATTGGTCTTCTGACTTACACTTAGGGCAAGTACCTTTTACAAAACGGTCTGGAAGAAACATCTCTTTCTCAGGATCGAAAAGCTGAGAAATAGTACGGCTAGAGATGAAACCGTTCTTTTTAAGCTCAAGGTAGATATGAGAAGCCAGTTCACGGTTCTCTTCACTATGTGTGCTGTGGTAGTTATCAAAGCTGATATCAAAGCCAGCGAAGTCTTTTTGATGCTCTTCACTAACAGCAGCGATCATCTCTTCTGGTGTGATACCCATCTGTTGAGCTTTAAGCATAATTGGCGTGCCGTGAGCATCGTCAGCACAGATGAAGTTTACAGTGTTGCCACGTAGACGCTGGTATCGAACCCAGATATCAGCTTGGATATGCTCAAGCATATGGCCAAGGTGAATAGAGCCGTTAGCGTACGGAAGCGCACAAGTTACCAAAAGTTGTCTTGGATCAGTTGCCATACTTAATAATTCGCTTTTTTGATAGGTATAAATTTTGAGAGGTAATACTACTTTATAACGTGTGATACGCCAAGGTATCAGACAAAGGATTCCCCTAGTTTTTTAGGGGTTCAGTCTTCATCTCGTGGGTGATAGCATAAATAAAAAAAGGAGCCCCAATGCGTAACTTTACTTCTAAGCAAGATTTCTGTTCATGGTTGAATGAGTTCGAGTCACCAATCCTCATACCAGAGTGGGCGCTACACCAAAATATTGTATCGGTTGATCCGCGTGGATCATTTGTTATTACCTTGCCTTTTGCTGCCAATCAGCTTGCTGTTGATCTTGAAGATTGGATTAATGCCCAGATTGAGCAAAAGCTTGTGAGTGCTTTCCAATTTGAAGTAAAAGTGAAGCCGTCTGCGCTAGAAACAACAGTCGCGACACCTTTGAAGGGCGTTAAGAACATTATCGCCGTGACGTCGGCAAAGGGTGGGGTAGGTAAATCCACAACCTCTGTAAACCTTGCGCTTGCGTTATCTAAGTCAGGTTCAAAAGTGGGCTTGTTGGATGCGGATATCTATGGTCCATCTGTGCCTATGATGCTTGGTCAACTAGACGCAAAACCAGAAGTACAGAATAACAAATGGATGATGCCAATCGAAGCTCATGGCATTTTTACTCATTCTATCGGTTACCTTGTGTCAAAAGATGATGCGGCAATCTGGCGTGGTCCAATGGCGGCGAAAGCATTAGGTCAGCTCGTGAACGAAACGGTTTGGCCTGAATTGGATTACCTTGTTATCGACATGCCACCGGGTACGGGTGATATTCAGCTAACGCTTTCACAGCAGATCCCAGTAACCGGCGCGGTAGTCGTGACGACACCTCAAGATTTGGCTTTAGCCGATGCACGTAAAGGCGTGGCGATGTTCGATAAAGTGAGCGTGCCAGTTGCAGGTTTAGTGGAAAACATGAGCTACCATATCTGTAGCCACTGTGGTGAAAAAGAGCATATCTTCGGTGCTGGTGGTGCAGAAGCTATGTCGGAGGAGTTCTTCCTTGATATTTTGGCGCAGATTCCACTGCATATTGATGTGCGAGAAGACATCGATGCGGGCTGCCCAACCGTTATACGTCGTCCGGACAGCGAACATACTCGTCACTACCTTGAATTGGCTGAAAATGTGGCTGCGAAGATGTTCTGGACGGGAAAAGCAAGACCGGAAGCGATTAACTTTTCTATGGTTGATTAGAGTAGATCAGCCTTAAAGCCGTATAAATAATATTTGGGTGAGATAAATAGCTTTTGGATTTGGTTAGATAGTCATTGGGTTTGTGCAAATAGTTGTACGTTAGTGATTCGAAAGCAAACGATTATATTCATTTAATGTATAGATAACATCAATTTGACTGTAATTAGCAAGAATGGCGACTAGAATCTATATTGTTTAGCCCCTATAATCAGGCGGTTTATCTCTTCCCACCACCAAACCATATCGGGTGCAAAATTAATGTCTGATAATAATCAATGTGTCATCGTAGGTATCGCTGGCGCTTCAGCATCAGGAAAAAGTCTGATTGCTAGTACAATTTATAATGAGTTGCGCGAGAAAGTAGGCGACCATCAAATTGGTGTTATCACGGAAGATTGCTACTACAGCGACCAAAGCCACTTGAGTATGGAAGAGCGTGTTAAAACTAACTACGATCACCCAAATGCACTGGATCATGATCTATTATGTGAACACCTACAGCAGCTAATGAGTGGCAATGCGGTAGAAGTTCCTGAATACAGCTATACAGAGCACACACGTACTTCTGAAACGACTACACTTACACCTAAGAAAGTGATCATTTTAGAAGGTATTCTGCTTCTAACAGACCCGCGTCTTCGTAAACTAATGCACGCAAGCGTGTTTATGGATACACCGTTAGACATCTGTCTACTACGCCGTGTTAAGCGTGATGTAGAAGAGCGTGGTCGTACAATGGACACGGTACTTAAGCAATATCAAGAAACAGTACGTCCAATGTTCATGCAGTTTATCGAGCCTTCAAAACAACATGCAGACATCATCGTTCCTCGTGGTGGTAAAAACCGCATCGCGATTGATGTGCTAAAAGCGCACATTGCGAAGTTGTTGAAGTCTTAATTAAGTAAAATTTTTGTCTAAGTGACTCACTTAGCTTTATTTTTTACCGAATCAGTGGCACTTTTATAGTGCCACTTTCTTTTGGAATCTAAGCAAGGAATATGCGGATGAAGAAACTACTCATTTTCATAGCTGTACCAGTGTTTGTTGTCGTTGCAGCAATTCTGGCACTAGTGCTGTTAGTGAACCCTAACCAATTTAAGCCATTAATTGTTGAACAAGCCCAAAAACACACAGGCCTAGAGCTCGTGATCGAGGGTGATATCAGCTGGCAATTCTTCCCATCTATTGGCTTCGAACTTGGTCAAACTGAATTACGTAACCCTGAAGGATTCACCCAACCAAACCTGTTTAAGGTTGATACCGTTGGTGTTGATGTTTCGGTTACCCCGCTATTTAGCAACCAACTAGAGATTGGCAACATCACTCTAGACGGTGCAGAATTCTATTTAGAAACGCTTAAAGATGGTCGCAAGAACATTGATGCACTAACGCAAGCGTCAGCGCCTCAAGGATCTGAGCCTGTAGCAGACACAAATGCTGAATCTGCACCTGCATCTCAAGAACAAAGCGCAACTGAAGCATCTGGTTGGACGATCAACCTTGCAGGCGTAACTGTTTCAAATGCATTGTTTGAGATGGACGACAAGCAAGCGGGTTCATTCACTAAGCTATACGATGTGTCTTTGAATCTTTCTGAGTTTGCTGTTGATACATGGACAACTGCGACGTTTGCCGCTTCTGGTGAAAACAACCAACAGAAATTTTCTGCAAACGGCAGTGCTGAATTCAAATTAGCGGAAGGCTTCGCAAGCTACGCATTACGAAATATTGACCTTAATGCGAAGTTCAATGATCCAGCAACGTCGATCGAGTCAGCGAAGATTGGCTTGAATACGTTTGAGTTCGATAAGGTTAACCAACTGACTTACGCTGTGATTGGTAATGCGGCTGGTCTTGACCTTGATCTTAAAGGTGGTGGTGAGCTAACAGTCGATAGCGCGATTTCAAAAGTAACATTGAACAAGCTAACGTTAGACTCAACATTCAAAGGTGACACGCTTCCTCAGTCACCAATGAAAGTGGATATGTTGTCTGACCTAAGCTTTGATCTAACTAAGAGCCACTTGAGCTTTGTGTTAGAGAAGCTGCAAGCTAACTCTATCGCGTTAGATGGTAAAGCCGACGTAACGTTATCTGAAATACCAAAGGTTCGTTTTTCTCTTCATAGCCCGAACATCGATTTAGATGAGTTCTTAGGTTTAGGTAACGCAACAGAAACTGCAAGTACGGCTCCTTCTGGTTCAGCTGGTGGCTCAACTTCAAGTGCTGGCAGCTCGGCTCCAGCGAAAGAAGTTGAACCGGATCTTTCGGCACTGAAAACGCTCGACGTGAAAGGTGACATCACGATTGATAAGTTCAAGGCGAGCAATGCGAAAATGCAGGACGTTAAAGCAGCATTCTCGGTAAACCGTGGTATCGCAGAGCTAACCTCATTCACATCGAATCTTTACCAAGGTTCTATTTCTGCTACTGCGAAGTTAGACGCTCGTAAAACTCCGGCGACTTACACGGCTAAGAAGAAAATCAAAGGCGTGAAGGTTCAACCACTGCTGGTTGATGTTGCAAACAACGACATGCTTGAAGGTACCGGTAATATCGATGTTAACGTTAAGGGTAAGAGCCTGACGCCAACTGGAATCAAGAAGAACCTAGTTGGAACCATCGCGATTAACTTTGAAGATGGCGCGGTGAATGGTATTAACGTTGCTCAACTGATTCGAGAAAACTACGCGAAGATCAAAGGCGAAAAAGTCGAAAGCAAAGATGAGGCTCAAAAGACTGACTTCAGCGCAATGAAAGCGACACTGAAGGTCGATAAGGGTTGGGTTTCAACTAACGACTTATCTGCACAGTCGCCACTGCTACGTGTTACTGGCCAAGGCAAAGCAAACTTCATTAATGAAACCGTCGACTTCTTAGTAAGAACGTCAATTGTTGGTTCATTAGAAGGTCAGGGTGGTAAGAACATCGATGATCTGAAAGATGTGACGATTCCTATTAAGGTGACAGGCCAGTGGGCTGATCCGAAATTTGCGCTTGTTTTTGATGATGTGCTGAAACAAAAAGCACAGAAAGAGATCGACCGTGGCGTGAATAAGCTAACGGATAAGATCAAAGACGAGAAGACTAAAGAAGCGGTTGATGGTTTGTTGAAAGGTTTCTTTAACTAATCTTTACCTGACTCGCATATAAAAGAAGCGCCATTCCTGTTGTAGGAATGGCGCTTTTGTTTGGGAGCTGATTATTATCCGGGCTGAGTAAGCAAAGAGATTCCCTATGAGACTCGTTCCTCGTTCTAGGGAATGACGAGCGGTGCTCGTCCTTTATTTGAGGGAGTAACACTGAAGAGTCGTCATCCTCGAGAGGGAAGAATGACCGAGTCGGGAATCTCTAGTTGAATGCGATTACCAATCGACACCTTGTAGTGCTTTAACACCGGACTCGAAAGCGTGCTTCACGTTACGAACTTCAGATACCGTGTCCGCCATCTCTGTCAGAGTGCGGTGTGCACCACGACCGGTAATGATCACAGATTGCATTTTCGGGCGGTTGTTGAGAGCCTCTACCACCTCATCTAGCTCGATGTAGCCGTAACTCACCATATAGGTCAGTTCATCAAACAGAATCACGTCAATGGACTCATCAGCTAGCATACGCTGACATTCTTTCCAGATACGTTGTGCGGCTTCAATATCTTTTGTTTTGTCTTGGGTTTCCCATGTAAAGCCAGTTCCCATGACTTGGAATTCAACATCCAGCTTTTGGAGAACGTTCTTTTCGCCGTTATCCCAAGTTCCTTTCACAAACTGAGCGACCGCACATTTCTTACCATGACCGACGGCACGAGTGATGGTGCCAAATCCTGATGTTGATTTACCTTTACCATTACCAGTGATAACCAATAACAGCCCTTTCACTTCTTGCGCGGCTGCGATACGTGCATCGACTTGTTCTTTTACTTTCTGTTGCCTTGCTTTGTGGCGTTGCTCTTTGTTGTCTTCAGTCGACATAACAAATCCTTTTAAGTTGTGATTGCACCTATCATAGCCTAACTTAACCATAGCAAAAACCATCGGAAGAACAGGTGATTACGAATGAAGAAGATACTCGTTGTTTGCATGGGAAATATTTGTCGCTCGCCAACAGGTGAAGCGGTATTAAGGAAGAAAGCTAATCAGCTAGAAGTGGATGTTGTTATAGATTCTGCAGGGACGATTGGTTTCCATCAAGGCAACCCACCAGACTCTCGTTCAAAGTCAGCAGGTGAGAAACGTGGTTACAGCTTCAAAGGTATTACGTCACGCAAAGTCGTGATGAATGACTTTGAAGAGTTTGACCTAATACTCGCGGCTGATAAGGCAAATTTGGATGATTTAATGAGCCAGTGTCCGGCTCACCTCCAATACAAGCTTGCGCTATTCTTGAGCTTTGGAGAGTCCCAATATCAAGAGATACCCGATCCGTATTATGGCGAAGGGAATGGTTTTGAGTTGGTTTTGGACTTAATTGAAGAGTCTAGTGAAGCGATATTGCGCTCTATTTAACGCCGAATCTATGTTCGCAATCGATATAAAATGACAGGTATAAAAAAGGCCGACATTCAATGTCGGCCTTTCTAAATCTAACGGTAAGCGATGGCTAAAATTACTTAGACATTACTTTATAGATTGGGTCTTCTGCAACGTTCGCTTCAACTAAGCTACCCGCTTTGTGCAGCATAGCAACACAGTCTTGGCTTAGGTGACGAAGATGAAGAGTTTTGCCCAGAGCAGCGTAACGATCGGCAATAGTGTCGATTGCTTCAATTGCTGAGTGGTCAGTAACGCGTGAGTTTGCAAAATCAACGATAACATCTTGTGGATCGTTGTATGAGTCAAACAACTCAAGGAAGTTAGCGGTTGAACCAAAGAAGATTGGACCATTAACTTTGTACTCTTTTGAGCCTTCAGCGTTTACTGATGTGTCTGCGTAGATGTGCTTAGCATGTTGCCATGCAAACATTAGTGCAGAAGCTACAACACCCACACCAACTGCTACCGCAAGGTCTGTTAGTACTGTAACTACAGTTACAAGAACGATAACGAAGAAGTCTTGCTTAGGAACGCGACGAGCCAGTTTGAAGGTTGCCCATTCAAACGTACCGATAACAACCATAAACATAACACCCACTAGCGCTGCTAGAGGAATCATTTCGATAAGCGCAGAGCCGAACAGGATGAACATCAGTAGTGCAACTGCAGCTACGATACCTGAAAGACGACCACGACCACCTGAGTTTACGTTGATCATCGATTGACCGATCATCGCACAACCACCCATCGCGCCAAATACTGAACACGTTACGTTAGCCATACCTTGACCCACACATTCACGGTTAGATTGACCACGAGTGTTTGTCATTTCGTCTAGTACCGTTAGTGTCAGTAGAGACTCAATCAAACCGATAGCCGCAAGGATAATTGCGTATGGCAGGATGATTTGTAGCGTCTCGAAAGAAACCGGAACAGCCGGAATAGAGAACGTTGGTAGGGAGCCTGCAAGTGTCGCAGCTTCGTCACCAGACATAGTGCGTAGAAAATCAACAACAGTACGAGTTTCAAGATCAAGGCCTACAACCAAAGCCGTTACCGTAACAATAGCAACCAGTGAAGATGGTACTGCTGTTGTTAGTTTAGGAAGGAAGTGGATGATACCCATTGTTAGCGCAACTAGGCCTAACATCAGTGTCATTTGACCGCTTGGTAGCCAAGTTAGTGCACCGGTTACGTCTGGTGCTTTAAATTGTCCAAGTTGTGCTAAGAAGATAACAATCGCTAAGCCGTTCACGAAACCAATCATTACTGGGTGCGGAACGATACGGATAAATTTACCTAGCTTGAATACACCCGCTGCAATTTGCAGAAGGCCAGCCAGCATAACTGCCGCAAAGAGGTATTGAACGCCGTGGGTTGCTACTAGGCTCACCATTACTACAGCCATTGCGCCAGTTGCACCAGAAATCATACCTGGACGACCGCCGAAGACAGAAGTGATTAAACCTACGATGAATGCTGCGTAAAGACCAACCATTGGGTCAACGCCTGCAACAAAGGCGAATGCTACGGCTTCAGGTACCAGAGCTAAGGCTACTGTAAGACCTGAAAGCACATCATTTTTTACAGAGTGCTTTGAAAATTGTGGGAATTCGAACATGTTTGCTCAGCTATGCTTAAAATGGGTTTACCGACACGAGTGTATTGCGTAGCCAAACAGTGATGAAAAAGAGCGGCAATAGCTAAGTGTCGAAAATATAAGTGCGCGAATGCTACCCAAAAATGTGATTAAGTTCAAGGTTGAACCCCATTTTGAGTAATATATCTATTATAACTAATCGGAACTGTGGATATAAAAAAAGGGCGACTTATGAATAAGTCGCCCTTAGATAGTTCTCTGCAGATTACTCCGCGAAGCTCATTAGTATTGAGGTTTAGTCATGCCAGCGCCGGCTTTATTTGACGCTGCTTGGCTACCTGCACCTTTCGATACAAAACGCTCAGTACGGAATGGAGCCGCAACAACTTGAATCTCTTTGATCTCTTGAGGACCAGGAGCTTTAGTCATTGGAGAGCCAGCTTGTTTCTTCGCTTCTACTGCCTTCGGTGCTGCTTTAGGAGCTTGTGCTTTTACCACAGGAGCTTCTTCTACTTTCGCACTTTCAGCTTTAGGCGCTTCAACCGCTTTTGCTGGTTCAATAACAGCTTCAGTTT
Source organism: Vibrio lentus (assembly GCF_030409755.1). Taxonomy (NCBI): domain Bacteria; kingdom Pseudomonadati; phylum Pseudomonadota; class Gammaproteobacteria; order Vibrionales; family Vibrionaceae; genus Vibrio; species Vibrio lentus. The sequence goes on along the minus strand of NZ_JAUFQE010000002.1, from coordinate 1,898,235 downwards.
CAACAATTGTTTCTGCTACAACCTCTTCAGCTTTAACTGTCTCAACAGGAGCTTCAACTACTGGTGCTGTAACTACCGGAGCTTCTTCAACTACCGCAGGAGCTTCAGTTACCTGAGCTTCAACGACAGTTTCAGCTTCTTCACGGCGGATAATGACTTTACCCATCGCAAGTTCAGGACATGCAAAGCCGCCTGCCATAGCTGTGTTACTTTGCGGTGCCATCTCTTGAGCTACGTTTTGCTCTTGTACAACAACTTGAGTTTCAACTGCTACTTCAACTTCTGCCACTTCAGGTTTTGTCTGATTATGGTGAGGTTTTGGAATGAAGCGAGGCATCACTTTACCCATAGCCATCTCTGGAGAAGCTACACCACCTTTACGCAGGCGGAATGGGTTAGGGCGACGATCACGACCGCGACGACGACGTTGGCCACTTGCACGTAGGTGACGTGGCGAACGGCGGTTACGACGTTGCTTCGGCTCTTCCTGTTCAGTTTGCTCTGCGTCTACTTGAGTTGCTTCAACTTGCTCAGCAACCTTCTGTTCTTGAGCTACAGCTTGTGCCTTTTGCTCTTTTGAAGCGTTATCGGCATTGTTGTCAGCTTCTGCTTGAGCTAGTTGGTCTTTAACACGAACTTGCTTATTCAGTTTACGACGCTGGCGACGCTCTTTAATCTTCACAGCTTTTGCTTCAGGCTTCGCCTTCGGCGCTTCAGGTTTATCAGCTTGCGCTTCTGCTGCTAGCTGTAGACCTTCTTCTGCTAATTTAGATGGAGCTTGTTCTTCACGTAGTTTCTGCTCTTCACGTGGCTTATTGCGACGATCTTGCTTAGGCTTACGTGGTTGACGTGGTTGACGAGTTTGCTGTGGAGCTGCTTCTTTTTGCTCTTCAGGCTTCTCATCACGTACAGGCTTACGACGGCGTTTGCTGTCACGGTTTTCGTTACGATTGTCACCACGTTCGCTGCGCTCATTACGTTCACCGCGCTCACCACGTTGGTTGCGACGACGGTTGTCGTTACGATCACGGCGTTGACGGTTGCCGTTGTTACGGTTGTTCTTAGGCTTCTCTTCTTGCTTCTCTTCTTCTTTCTTCTCTTCTTGAGTTGAAGATCCAAATAAGAAGCTACCGATAGCTTTGAAGAAACGACCAATTAGACCTGGTTCTTGCGTTGCAGCAGCTGGTTCAACTTTCTTCTCTTCAACAGCTTTAGGGGCTGGAGCAGGAGTCGGTGCTGATTGAGCTGGAGCCGCAAAACCTTTCAGAGCGGGCTCTTCGATCTTCTTAGGACGAATAGTCTGTTCTGCTGGTTCTTTGCTTTCCGCTTCTTTTAGAGCTTCTAGCTTGTTAGGCAGTAGGTAAGACAGTAGATCGAACTCTTCACCTTCACGTACACGGATAACCTCAAAATGTGGCGTTTCCATGTCAGAGTTAGGAACAACAGTGATCTTAACTTCTTGGTTCTTCTCGATGTGGTTTACTGAGCGACGTTTCTCGTTCAATAGGTAAGAAGCGATAGGAACAGGGACTACAGCAAGAACTTGCGCAGTGTTATCTTTTAGAGCTTCTTCTTCGATCAGACGTAGAACAGATAGTGCTAGAGATTCGTTATCACGAACAACGCCAGTACCTGTACAACGAGGACAAATGTGGTGGCTTGCTTCTGCTAGTGATGGGCTCAAACGTTGACGAGACATCTCTAGAAGACCAAAGCGAGAAATACGACCAATCTGAACACGTGCGCGATCTAAACGAACAGCATCACGTAGACGACTTTCTACTTCGCGTTGGTGGCGAACCGGAGTCATATCGATAAAGTCGATAACAACAAGACCACCTAGGTCACGTAGACGTAATTGACGTGCAATTTCATCGGCTGCTTCTAGGTTAGTGTTAAGTGCTGTTTCTTCGATATCGCCGCCCTTTGTTGCACGAGCAGAGTTGATATCGATAGAAGTCAGAGCTTCTGTTGGGTCGATCACGATAGAACCACCAGATGGAAGACGAACTTCACGTTGGAAAGCAGATTCGATCTGGCTTTCAATCTGGTAATGACTGAATAGTGGTACTTCACCATCGTATTTCTTAACGCGATTCATGAAATCTGGGCGTATTAATTGAATGTGCGCTTGTGCACGTTCAAAAATAGTATTGCTGTCGATTAGAATCTCGCCAATATCACGACGTAGATAGTCACGAATCGCGCGAACGATAACGTTACTTTCTTGGTGAATAAGGAAAGGAGCTGCATTTGAATCAGAAGCTTGCTTGATAGCGCCCCAGTGATTCAATAGAACGTTCAAGTCCCACTCTAGCTCTTCTGCACTTTTGCCAACACCAGCTGTACGCACGATTAAGCCCATGCCTTGAGGTAGCTCAAGAGTGCTTAATGCTGCTTTCAGTTGAGTGCGTTCATCACCTTCGATACGACGAGAAATACCGCCAGCACGAGGGTTATTAGGCATAAGAACTAAGTAACTACCAGCCAAAGAGATGAAAGTTGTCAGTGCAGCGCCTTTGCTACCACGTTCTTCTTTCTCAACTTGTACGATTACTTCTTGTCCTTCTCTTAGCACTTCTTTAATGCTAGGACGGCCTTGGTATGTATAACCTTCAGGGAAGTATTCGCGGGCAATTTCTTTAAGAGGGAGGAAACCGTGACGTTCTGCGCCGTAATCAACAAATGCCGCTTCTAGGCTTGGTTCAATACGGGTAATACGTCCTTTGTAGATATTCGCTTTCTTTGACTCGTGACCTGGACTTTCGATATCTAGATCGAACAGTCGCTGGCCATCAACCAAAGCGACACGCAACTCTTCTTTTTGAGTTGCGTTAATTAACATTCTTTTCATTTAGAAATTCTCATTGTCTTTTCTTATTTTCATCATTGTTCTTATCGCTTTATTCGTTTCTCATGGTGCCAGATCCCATGGCTTTATCGGTGCAGCCTCCCGGCTGGAGAGGGATGCTCTGGGGCACGTCAGTCATCATAGGGAGTTAGCCTATGATCCGCGATGTGGCGGTGAATACTCAACATGAGCGTACGTGAGTAGAGCGATAAGGAACTCAGTTGACCGTGTCTTACGCCGATTGCAGCACTGTCTAATCTGAGTTATCTACTCATTTACTTGCTTATGAATGGTTAGCTGTTTAAATAATAGTCAAACCACTGATAGCAGCTGTGAACTATAGCAGCGGTCGGTAAACACAGCAATCTGCTTTGTCGGAATGCGGTAAAAAAAACAGTTTTTGTTTGGGTTTTGATAGCTCTAACTCACTGTCTATAAATAATTTATCAATTGATATTTTAATTTGCAGGAATCTTGATGCTTTTTTGTTCGAAGAATCAAAGAAATATAGGACTTCAGTCGCTATTTAGGGAGGATTCCGTGAGGATTAAGGATAAATTAGTACGGAATAGTGCTAAGAAAACCTCAATTATCAAAAGTGACAGTGATACAATAGCCGCATGAGCGAAATTAGAACCCAAGTCCAGTTCGTCGACATTGACGAAGATATGGCTGGTCAGCGTATTGATAACTTCTTACGCAACCAATTAAAAAACATCCCGAAAAGCATGATTTATCGAATCGTGCGTAAAGGCGAAGTCCGCGTTAATAAAAAACGCATCAAGGCTGAATACAAACTAAAAGCAGGTGATTTAGTTCGTATCCCGCCAGTCACTATTGAAGAGAAAACAGAAGACAGTGTACCAAGCACGAAACTCAATAAGGTTTCGGAATTGGAACAGTGCATCATCTATGAAGATGATCACATGCTGATTTTGAATAAACCATCAGGCACTGCGGTTCATGGTGGTAGCGGACTTAAGTTCGGCGCAATTGAAGCGTTAAGAGCACTTCGTCCCGACGCGCGTTTTCTTGAACTTGTGCATCGTATTGATAGAGATACGTCAGGTATTCTGCTTATCGCCAAGAAACGTTCTGCGCTAAGACACCTTCAAGCACAGTTCCGCGAGAAAACCGTACAGAAGTACTATTTTGCTTTGGTTATGGGGGAGTGGAAGAACAGCTGTAAGGTTGTTAATGCTCCACTGCTGAAGAACGAAGTGAACAGTATTGTTCGTGTTAATCCAAATGGCAAAGCTTCTGAAACGCGCTTTAGAGTTTTAGAAAAGTTCCAAGACGCAACTTTGGTTCAGGCAAGTCCAATTACGGGTCGTACACACCAAATTCGTGTGCATGCTCAATACACTGGACACCCAATTGCTTGGGATGACCGTTACGGTGATCGTCGTTTCGATGCTTATACGGGTAAAGTAGGACTGAATCGTCTGTTCTTACATGCAGCCAATATCAAATTTACCCACCCGGGTAGCGAAGAGAAGATGGATATCTCGGCGCCAATGGAAGCGAGATTGGAAAAAGCACTGACTGGCCTACGTAAGCTTTAAGAAGATACAAGATACAAGATACAAGATACGGAAGAGATAATTCTTCCAGGGTTTAGTATTAGCTATCCGCAAATGATAAAGGTTGACGAATATCGTCAACCTTTTTTTGTTTTCATCTGTTGTAGAAGAGCCCCAACTCGCTCGTCCCTCGCTCTTGAGGATGACGACTTTTTAAAGTCACGTTCTATATTATGAGCTGATTAAATAAAGTGGCGTCTTGCGTCATTCCCTAGACTGACAAAGGAAGGAGTAGGGAATCTCCAACAGAGTGGTAAGTACCCGTTACAACACATTCATTCCTTGTGCCTCAAGCATATCGACTAAATCGATCAGAGGTAAACCGATCAAGGTATTCGGATCTTTACCTTCCATTTGCTTAAATAATGCAATACCTAACCCTTCGCACATAAAACTGCCGGCGCAGTAATAAGGCTGCTCTTTCTCAACATAAGAAATGATCTGTTGCTCGGTTAAATCGCGGAAATGCACGACGAAGGTATCTAAGCGAGTGTCGGCTTGATTGGTTTCACTGTTCCATACGGTTATCCCTGTATAGAAAGTGATGCTTTTGCCGCTTTGACGAGACAACTGCTCAATCGCTTTTTCACGAGTATGCGGTTTGCCGATGATCTCTCCGTCAATCACACACACTTGATCGGAACCGATCACTAGGCTTGGTTGTTCGACAGTACAAGACTTGGCTTTTGTCTCGGCAAGACGCATTACCAATTGTTGAGGTGTCTCTTCTGGAAGTGGCGTTTCATCGCAGTCAGGCTTCGCTGTGACAAAGCCTAACTGTAGTTTTTTGAGGATCTCTTGCCTAAATGGTGAGGTAGAAGCTAAAACTAGTTGGTAATTTCTCATTTTAATTTACAATTCGTGTAAGCATTTAGTTCAGGATAACGTAACTTATCCTGCTATTCATAATGCTCTGAACAGGAAAGGTAGGAAAGTACATTTTTTTTGCCATTTCCTTTGACTAAACACGATTTGGAAGATAAGATTCGCGCCCTATGCAAAAGGAAAAAATACCGCGTACAGTTGATCCGGCAAGAACGGCTCAAAAACGACTCGATATGAATGGTATCATTCAAGTCAGTCTTTTGAAGCGTTTAACTGAAACAACTGAAGGCGTAAAACGTGACGCGCAAGTCTCAATGTCATTTGGGCTTGATGAACAACGATTAGTCGTTATCTCTGGTAAAGCTAACGTCGAAGTCGATTTAGAGTGTCAACGTTGTAATGAGGTTTTCGCACATGAGTGCGATGTCCAATTTACTTATACTCCTGTTTACAGCGAGAAAAGTGAAGAGGAAGCACCGGAAGAGTACGATTTGGTAGATCTGAACGAGTACGGTGAGTTAGACCTGATTCAATTAGTTGAAGACGAGTTCATCCTTGGATTGCCACAAATAGCAATGCACGACGATGCAAAATGTAGCGTTAACTCAAATAACTTGGTGTTTGGTGAACTTCCTGAAGAAATTGAGGAAGATAAAAAGCCGAATCCATTTGATGTTTTAAAAAACTTAAAGAAGTAACTTATTAGTAAGTATCTTTAAGAATTTACATAGGAGTAGGGTCAATGGCCGTACAAAAGAGCAAGAAATCACGTTCAATGCGTGGCATGCGTCGTTCACACGATGCGCTAACTACAGCTGCACTTTCTGTAGACGCAACTTCAGGTGAAACTCACCTACGTCACAACGTGACTGCCGAAGGTTTCTACCGCGGCAAAAAGGTTATCAACAAGTAAGGTTGACCTTTGCAAAATCTAACCGTTGCGCTTGATGCAATGGGCGGGGACTTCGGTCCTCGTGTAACAGTGCCTGCCGCCGTGCAGGCACTGTCGTATTTCCCAGAGCTAAAAGTCATTCTCATAGGTGATCGAAACGCGATCACATCTCAATTATCTTCATTAGGTCGAATGCCTGATTCTCGTTTGAGTATCCAGCATTGTGATCGAGTTATTTCCAATTCTGAAAAACCTTCACTAGCCTTACGTAATAGTCAGGGTAGTTCTATGCGTGCTGCTATCGATCTGGTTGCCGAATCACAGGCTGATGCTTGTGTGAGTGGTGGTAACACTGGCGCACTGATGGCGTTATCTCGTTTCAGACTCAAACTCCTTCCCGGTATTGATAGGCCTGCATTGGTTTCAGCTTTGCCTACTGCTTCTGGCAACCGTACATGGATGCTTGATTTAGGAGCGAACGTTTCTAGTGATGCAGATTCACTGTTTCAGTTTGCTGTAATGGGCAGTGCATTAGCGGAACAACATTTAGGTCGCGCTCCACGTGTCGCTATCTTGAATATCGGTGCAGAAGAAATCAAAGGCAATGACCTTGTGAAACGATGCGCTGAAATGTTGTCTAATACTCAGTCTGTGAACTTCATAGGCTATATTGAAGGTAATCAATTACTTCAAGATGCTGCCGATGTCGTCGTATGTGATGGTTTTGTGGGCAATGTCTGCTTAAAAACGTGCGAAGGTACGGCTCAGCTCTTTATTGATAAGCTAAAAACGCGCATGATGGCTTCAACAATAAAGGGTTGGATCGCCAGAATGTTGTTTTCTGAGCTATTTACTGAATTAAAAACCTTGAACCCCGACCAGTATAACGGCGCAAGTTTGTTAGGATTGCGCGGCATTGTCATTAAAAGTCATGGAAGTGCTGATGTGTCTGCAGTCGTCAACGCGATTGGTGAAGCAGTACACGAGGTCAAACGACAAGTCCCCAGCCGCATTAGCGATCGTTTGGAAGCGGTTTTACTCGAGAGGCATTATTAGTCTTCATGTATAGCAAAATTTTAGGTACTGGCAGCTACTTGCCATCTCAGGTGCGTACTAACGCAGACTTAGAGAAAATGGTAGAGACTAGCGATGAGTGGATCGTTGCTAGAACAGGTATTAAAGAGCGTCGTATTTCAGCGGAAAACGAAACCGTTGCGGATATGGCGTTTTACGCTGCTGAGAATGCCATTGAGATGGCAGGTATCGACAAAGAAGATATTGATTTAATCATCGTTGCGACAACTAGCAGTAGCCATACATTCCCGTCTTCGGCATGTCAGGTACAAGGTAAGCTTGGTATCAAAGGCTGTCCTGCCTTTGATTTAGCTGCGGCGTGTTCTGGCTTTGTCTATGCATTGTCTGTTGCTGATCAACATATCAAGACAGGTATGTGTAAAAACGTTTTGGTAATCGGTGCGGATGCACTGTCAAAAACCTGTGATCCGACTGACCGCTCTACTATCATCTTATTTGGTGATGCTGCAGGCGCGGTGGTTGTAGGCGCAAGCGAAGAGCCAGGTATTTTGTCTACTCACATTTACTCTGATGGTAAATATGGCGAGCTTCTAAGCCTAGAAGTTCCAGAGCGTGGCGGTGATGCAGACAAATGGCTGCACATGGCGGGCAACGAAGTATTTAAAGTGGCGGTAACTCAGCTTTCTAAGCTAGTTAAAGACACATTAGCGGCGAACAATATGGATAAGTCAGAGCTTGATTGGTTAGTTCCACACCAAGCGAACTACCGTATTATCTCGGCAACCGCTAAAAAGCTGACTATGTCGCTTGATCAAGTAGTGATTACTCTTGATAAGCACGGCAATACGTCGGCAGCTACCGTACCAACGGCCCTTGATGAGGCTGTTCGCGACGGGCGAATTAAACGTGGTCAAACGCTTCTACTTGAAGCATTTGGCGGCGGCTTCACTTGGGGTTCTGCGTTAGTTAAATTCTAACCCCGAGCGATAATCAACAAACAAGGCACATAACTTATGTGCCTTATTCAATTTTTTGCTTTGCTTAAAGGAAAATTACAATGAGCAAATTTGCTATCGTATTCCCAGGCCAAGGCTCTCAAGCTATCGGTATGCTTGCTGACCTAGGCGAACAGTATGATGTTGTTAAAAAGACATTTGCTGAAGCTTCAGAAGCACTTGGTTACGATCTATGGGCATTGGTTCAAGATGGTCCAGTAGAAAATCTAAATGAAACTTTCCGTACTCAACCGGCTCTACTAACAGCGTCTGTTGCAATCTGGCGTGTATGGCAAGAGCTTGGTCTAGAGCAACCTGCAAACCTAGCAGGCCACAGCCTAGGCGAATACTCTGCACTCGTGTGTGCGGGTGTTATCGACTTTAAAGAAGCGATCAAGCTAGTTGAGCTACGTGGCCAACTGATGCAAGAAGCAGTTCCTGCAGGCGTTGGTGCAATGTACGCAATCATCGGTCTAGATGATGAAGCGATTGCTAAAGCGTGTGAAGAAGCGGCACAAGACGAAGTTGTGTCTCCAGTTAACTTCAATTCACCTGGTCAAGTTGTTATCGCGGGTAACAAAGCGGCAGTAGAGCGTGCTGGTGCACTATGTAAAGAAGCAGGCGCTAAACGTGCTCTTCCTTTACCTGTATCTGTGCCGTCTCACTGTGCTCTTATGAAGCCTGCAGCAGACAAGCTAGCGGTTGCTCTAGAAGCTCTAGAGTTCAACGCGCCGGCACTGCCTGTTATCAATAACGTCGATGTTATTGCTGAAACAGACCCTGCAAAAATTAAAAGCGCACTTGTTCGTCAGCTATACAGCCCAGTTCGTTGGACTGAAGGTGTACAAGCGATGAATGAGCAAGGTGTTGAAAAGCTACTAGAATTAGGTCCAGGTAAGGTTCTTACTGGTCTAACAAAACGTATTGTTAAAACTATGACAGCTGCTGCAGTTAATGATACTGCATCACTAGACGCTGCTAAGTAAATAACCAATTAATAGAGAAGTTATGATGAATTTAGAAGGCAAAGTTGCACTAGTTACAGGCGCAAGCCGTGGCATTGGTCGTGCAATCGCTGAACTTTTAGTTGAGCGTGGTGCTAAAGTTATCGGTACTGCTACGTCTGAAGGCGGCGCTGCTGCAATCAGCGAGTACCTTGGCGAGAACGGTAAAGGTCTTGCTCTTAATGTAACGGATGTTGACTCAATTACTGCTACACTGAAGACCATCAACGATGAATTTGGTGCGATCGACATTCTAGTTAACAACGCAGGTATCACTCGTGATAACCTACTTATGCGTATGAAAGACGACGAATGGAATGACATCATCGATACTAACCTAACGCCTATCTTCCGCATGTCTAAAGCTGTATTGCGTGGCATGATGAAGAAGCGTCAAGGTCGTATTGTAAACGTTGGTTCTGTAGTAGGTACTATGGGTAACGCTGGTCAAGCTAACTACGCAGCTGCAAAAGCTGGCGTGATTGGTTTTACTAAATCAATGGCTCGTGAAGTTGCATCTCGTGGCGTTACAGTGAACACTGTTGCTCCAGGTTTCATCGAAACTGATATGACTAAAGCGCTAAATGATGACCAACGTGCAGCAACTTTGGCGAATGTACCAGCAGGTCGACTAGGTGACCCTCGCGAAATCGCTGAAGCTGTGGTATTTTTGGCGTCACCTGCGGCAGCTTATATCACAGGTGAAACACTTCACGTCAATGGCGGTATGTACATGGTGTAAATTATGTGCAACATTTGTGCATGATTTAAGTCAAGATCATACGTAATTTCGGTTAAAATCGTGAAAATTGTGGTTTGACCAGAAAAGTTGACCTTGCAACTTTCAATAGATTGAATAAACTACGGAAAACATCGCATAAAGCGAACTCTGTAAAGGAAAAGAAAAAATGAGCAACCTCGAAGAACGCGTAAAGAAAATCATTGTTGAACAGCTAGGTGTAGACGAAGCTGAAGTTAAAAACGAAGCTTCTTTCGTTGATGACCTAGGTGCAGATTCTCTAGACACAGTTGAGCTAGTAATGGCTCTAGAAGAAGAATTCGACACTGAAATCCCAGATGACGAAGCTGAGAAAATTACTACTGTTCAAGCTGCTATCGATTACGTAACTAGCGCTCAGTAATAATCTCTCCCAGGCGGTCACCTTGACCGCCTGTGTTTTATCTAACTCATCTATCCTCATCTTAAATCACCTCAATCCCCGGAGTGTAATATCGTGTCCAAGCGTCGTGTAGTTGTCACTGGCATGGGTATGTTGTCGCCGGTAGGCAACACTGTAGAATCTTCTTGGAAAGCCCTGCTAGCTGGTCAAAGTGGTATCGTTAATATCGATCATTTTGATGCAACCAATTTCTCAACTCGTTTTGCAGGTCTAGTTAAAGACTTTAACTGCGAAGAGTATATGACTAAAAAAGATGCTCGTAAGATGGACTTGTTCATCCAGTACGGCGTCGCAGCAGGTATTCAAGCTTTAGATGATTCAGCCCTAACTATTACTGAAGAAAACGCCCCTCGTGTTGGCGTTGCTATCGGTTCTGGTATTGGTGGTCTTGGTTTGATCGAAGCAGGTCACCAAGCTCTAACTGAAAAAGGCCCTCGTAAAATCAGCCCGTTCTTCGTTCCGTCGACGATCGTGAATATGATTGCGGGTCACATGTCTATCATGCGTGGTCTACGCGGTCCAAACATCGCTATTTCTACGGCATGTACGACTGGCCTACATAACATTGGTCACGCGGCTCGTATGATTGCATACGGCGATGCTGACGCAATGCTAGCGGGTGGTGCTGAAAAAGCATCTACACCACTAGGTATGGGCGGTTTTGGTGCGGCTAAAGCACTGTCTACTCGTAACGATGAGCCTCAAAAAGCTTCTCGTCCATGGGACAAAGGTCGTGATGGCTTCGTTCTTGGTGACGGTGCAGGCATGATGGTTCTTGAAGAGTACGAACATGCGAAAGCTCGTGGCGCTAAGATTTACTGTGAGCTAGTTGGCTTCGGTATGTCGGGTGACGCTTACCATATGACATCTCCAAGTGAAGATGGCTCTGGTGGCGCGCTAGCGATGGAAGCGGCTATGCGTGATGCTGGCGTGACTGGTGAACAAATCGGTTATGTTAACGCACACGGTACATCGACTCCTGCGGGTGATGTAGCTGAAGTTAAGGGTATTAAACGTGCTCTTGGCGAAGCAGGCTGTAAGCAAGTATTGGTTTCTTCTACGAAATCAATGACTGGCCACCTTCTAGGTGCTGCGGGTTCTGCTGAAGCGATCATCACAGCGATGTCTTTGGTTGACCAAATTGTCCCACCGACAATCAACCTAGATGATCCTGAAGAAGGCTTAGATATTGACTTAGTACCTCACACCGCGCGTAAAGTTAGCGGCATGGAATATGCTGCATGTAACTCATTCGGTTTTGGTGGTACAAACGGCTGTTTGATCTTCAAAAAGATTTAATCATCTTATTAAAGACATAAACACTCGTAGATAGTCACAATTAGACTTGTTTTTAAACGGCTTGATGCTTTAGCATTGAGCCGTTTCTTTTTATGGGGAAAAACATGTTCTGGGTTGATGGAGAAAGCCAACAAACTATCGATATCTTGGATCGCTCGTTTCAGTACGGAGACGGCTGTTTCACGACAATGCTTGTCCGAGATGGTCAGATTCAACATTTACACAATCATCAGCGTCGTGTCGATGATTGCCTTAAAGCGTTACGCATTTCCGCACTTGATTGGGATGTGGTTAACCTTTGGCTCGATAATGCGCTTCAACATATCCAAGATATTGATCTTCATGGGACAAAGAGCCTTGATGGTTCAACGAATCTTCAAGACAAAAACAAGCCTCACAATGAAAAAGCAGGGATTAAGCTGCACGTTAGTCGTGGGGCTGGCGGTCGTGGCTACAGTACCAAGAATATCGCCAAGCCAACGATAACCATCAGTACATTTGATTTCCCTAGTCATTATTCCGCGTGGCAAGATTCTGGTGTAGAACTCGGTATCTGCCAACAAGCATTGGGTTTGAGCCCACTGCTCGCAGGCCATAAGCACAATAATCGTCTTGAGCAGATCTTGATGAAAGATGAAATGGATCAGGTCGATAAAGTTGATGGTGTGGTGCTTGATATCTCAGGTAATGTGATTGAAACCACCATGGCCAATTTGTTTTGGCGAAAAGGGCAGACGATTCACACTCCTCAACTGACGCAAAGTGGTGTCGCCGGGGTTATGCGTAAGCAAGTGTTAACCGCGCTGAATCAGGTTGAACTTTCCGTTACAATTAGTGACTACAGCCTATCCCAGCTAATGCAAGCTGATGAAATTTTCATGACCAACTCCATTTTAGGGGTTGCCCCCGTTACCCGTATTAGTGATACCCAATTCAACATTGGAACCGTTACTCGTAGCCTTCAAGGACAACTAAACTCGTGATCAAAAAGTTATTTATTTTTATTATCTTGTGCCTAATTGCAGCCGGTGCTGCTGGGTTCTACGTTTACAACCAAGCGCAAGATAACCTGAAACAAGTTATTCAATTAGAAAAACCGCAGGTGGTTACCGTTGCTTCAGGCAGCAGCTTTAACCGCGTTCTCGCACAGCTGATTAATGAAGGCCTGTTTGAAGCGTCTCCGTACGAGAAGCTGATTCGCAAGTTACATCCTGAGCTTGTAGACGTAAAAGCGGGTACATTCCTGCTTGAGCCGGGTTTAACCCTTGAGCAAGCGCTACAAGTGCTGGTCGAAGGGAAAGAGCACCAATTCACGATTACTTTCGTCGAAGGCAGTCGTTTTGATGAGTGGCTTGCTCAGCTAAAAGATAACGAATTCATTCAACAGACGTTGGACGGTGTGTCTGAGACAGAGATCGCTGAAAAGTTGGGTATTGAAAATGAAAAGCTTGAAGGTCTTTTCTTAGCAGAAACGTATCACTACACCTATGGCACAACGGATTTAGATCTGTTGAAACGCGCCCACCGAGATCTTATGAATGTGGTGAATGAAGAGTGGGAAAACAGAGCGGATAAGCTGCCTCTTAAATCGCCTTATGAAGCGTTAATCCTTGCGTCTATCATCGAGAAAGAGACTGCTGTTGCGTCAGAACGTGAGCGTGTCTCTTCTGTGTTCGTTAACCGTCTGAACAAGCGTATGCGTTTGCAAACTGACCCAACGGTTATCTACGGCATGGGCGATAGTTACAAGGGCAACATTCGAAAGAAAGATCTACGCACACCAACGCCGTACAACACTTATACAATGAGCGGTTTACCGCCAACACCGATCGCGATGGCGGGTAAAGCGTCTATCAACGCGGCTCTGAATCCAGAGAAGAGCAACTACCTGTATTTTGTTGCGAGTGGAACAGGTGGTCACGTATTTTCAAAGAGTTTGACTGAGCATAACCGTGCAGTACGAGCTTACTTAAAGCAATTAAGAAAAAACAAATAAAGAAAGAATTATGAATCAGTCGAAATTTATCGTGGTTGAAGGCCTTGAAGGTGCTGGCAAAAGTACAGCTATTAATGCCATCGTTGAGACATTGAAAGCAGCTGGTGTCGCGGACATCGTTAATACTCGTGAACCCGGTGGTACCGTGCTTGCCGAGAAGATGCGCTCATTGGTCAAAGAAGAACACGAAGGCGAGAAGCTTCAAGACATGACAGAATTGCTGCTGATGTACGCGGCGCGTGTTCAATTAGTAGAAAACGTCATCAAGCCTGCACTAGAAAGTGGCAAATGGGTGTTGGGTGATCGTCATGATATGTCATCTCAAGCTTATCAAGGTGGTGGCCGTCAGATCGCACGCACTACGATGGAATCACTGAAAGAAACTACGCTAGGCGGTTTTAAGCCAGATCTAACCCTATACTTGGATCTTGACCCTAGAGTAGGGCTTGAACGCGCTAGAGGCCGTGGTGAGCTCGATAGAATCGAAAAGATGGATATCTCGTTTTTCGATCGTACGCGTGAACGTTACCTTGAGATTGCAGCACAAGATGAAACGGTTCTTGTGGTTAATGCACAGCAAGAGATTGAGCAAGTGGCTGCTGATATCAAAGTCGCGCTAGGTGCTTGGCTTGATAAACAGTAGGTAATCATGGCTGAAGTGTATTCTTGGCTCACACCGGTATGGAGTGAGTGGAAAAAAAGTCTCGACGCAGAACGTTTTCCTAACTCTGTGATTGTTAATGCGCCTGAAGGGCTTGGCGTGGAAGCGCTGGTTAGTCAGCTCACGTCGGCACTGATGTGTGTTAACTACGAAAGTGAAGCGTGCGGCTTTTGTCACAGCTGTGAATTAATGAAGTCGGGGAGTCACCCGGATTTCCATGTGATTGAACCTGAGAAAGAAGGTAAGTCGATTACCGTTGATCAAGTGCGTGCGAGTAACCGCTGGGCTCAACAATCTTCCCAGTTAGGCGGCTTGCGTGTCATCTTGTTGAATCCGGCTGAAGCGATGAATGAATCGGCGTCTAATGCGCTGTTGAAAACGCTGGAAGAACCTGCGAGTAATTGTATTTTCATTCTTTCGACGCGCAACAGTAATCACTTAATGCCAACTATTCTTAGCCGTTGCCAGCAATTTAATGTGGTGTGCCCGCAATTGGATGCAGGATCGGCATGGTTAAATGGAGAAGTCGGTAAAACGGTTCCTCAGTACATATTGGCACTGAACGACAACGCACCTCTGAAAGCTAAAGCAATGTTTGATCAAGGTGGCGTCGAAGCTTCTACCAAAGCACTAGATGGCTTTGTGGATGTTATTAAAGGCGTTCAACCAGACATGTTGAAGTTCTCTACGGAGTTGAGTAAGGAGCCTCTGGTTCAATTAGGTTGGCTATGGCACTTACTGTCTGACGTGCAAAAGCTGCATTTTGGCTTGGTTAGTGAAGCGGTTACCCCAAGCGCTAGTGTGTTGTCGGGAGTGATGTCTTACCAAAGTGCTTATGCAGCGTCGAATAAACTATTGATATTGATTGAACAATTAAAGCAACACCCTGGGCTCAATACGGAGCTACTCATAATGAATTGGCTGATTGCCACTTGCGAGGAAACATGTTCGTAGATTCCCATTGTCATTTAGACAAACTGGATTACCAAGATTTACACACAAGCGTAGAAGACGTGGTTAATAAAGCGAAAGCAGCAAACGTTGATCACCTCCTTTCTGTTGGTGTTACGTTGGATTCGTTTGAAAATATGCTCGAGATGATCTCGCCGTTTGATAACGTTAAGGCTTCGTGTGGCGTGCATCCTCTCGATGTTGAGAGCGACTTTTGCTTAGACAGAATGCGTGAATACGCAAGCAATCCCAAAGTGGTAGCGATTGGTGAAACTGGCTTAGATTATCACTATCAACCAGAGACAGCAGAGCTCCAACAACTGCGATTTAAGCAACACGTCGCGTTGGCAGTAGAGCTAAATAAGCCTTTGATCATCCATACTCGTAATGCGCGTGAAGATACGTTAGCTATTTTACGCGATGGTGGAGCAGAGAAGTGCGGTGGTGTGATTCACTGCTTTACTGAGGATCAAGCGTTCGCTGAAGCGGCTATGGAACTTGGCTTTTATATCTCGATCTCAGGGATCGTTACGTTTAGGCAAGCCACAGAACTTAAAGAAGTCGTAAAGAATTTACCGCTTGAACGACTGTTAATTGAGACGGATTCTCCATATTTGGCTCCTGTTCCATATCGTGGTAACCAAAATCAGCCTGCATATGTGGTCGAAGTGGCAGCTTATATTGCTCAGTTGAAAGGACTGTCAATGAAAGAGGTTGCTGAACAAACGACCAAAAACTACCAAAAACTTTTTTTGCGATAAAAAACTAAGTTAAGAAATAAAAGGGAGCGAAAGCTCCCTTTTTGTGTTTTTGATCACCAAAAGTGCGTTTTTTTTTAATGTTTACTAATTATGTTGAACTTGAGAGCCCTATTTCTAACATTTGTAATTTTGTTACTAAAAATAACATTAGCTCCTATTTTATTTACCCAGTAAAATAATAGAAGCCTTTAAAAATAATGTTTATTTTCAATGTTTTACTGGCTTGTAAAGCATTGCATTTCTTGATTTGACATGTGATCCAAGACGTGTTTTGAAACTAAATTTCGTAAGTGACTAGAAAGTTAGTTCCCCATCAATATATATTTAGCGGCAGAAAATATAATGCAATACATGGTTACATTTTCGCAGGGTGCTAACATATAGGCTACGGGGGTGTGCCGTTAGGACCCATATAATTATTTTATCTTTATCAGGAGCATAAACATGTTTAAGAACCTTTTTGCTAGCCTGCAGAAAGTTGGTAAGTCTCTGATGCTACCAGTATCAGTTTTACCAGTTGCGGGTATTTTGCTAGGTGTCGGTGCAGCAGATCTTCCTTTCATTCCAGAAATTGTTTCAAACTTAATGGAACAAGCGGGTGGTTCAGTATTTGGTCAAATGGCACTACTGTTCGCAGTAGGTGTTGCACTTGGCTTTACTAACAACGATGGTGTAGCTGGTCTAGCTGCTATCGTTGGTTACGGCATCATGACTGCTACACTTGGCGTAATGGCTGGTGTAATGGGCGTTGATAAAATCGATACTGGTGTACTAGGTGGTATCCTAGTCGGTGGTGTTGCTGCTTGGGCATTCAACCGTTTCTTCCGTATTCAACTACCAGAGTACTTAGGCTTCTTCGCTGGTAAGCGTGCCGTGCCAATCATCACAGGTTTCTCTGCGATTGGTCTAGCAATCCTACTATCTGTAGTATGGCCACCAGTTGGCGGCGCTATCTCTGCGTTCTCTGATTGGGCTGCTCACCAGAACCCACAAGTGGCGTTTGGTATCTACGGTATCGTTGAGCGTTCTCTGATTCCATTTGGTCTTCACCACGTTTGGAACGTACCTTTCTTCTTCGAAGCTGGTACTTGTGTAAACGCTGCTGGCGAAACTCAAAACGGTGTTCTTACTTGTTACCTAGTTGCTGATGACGCATCTCGTGCAGCGGGCAATGGCTTCGGTCAGCTAGCTGGTGGTTACATGTTCAAGATGTTCGGTCTACCTGCTGCTGCAATCGCGATTGCACATTCAGCTAAACCTGAAAACCGCGCTAAAGTAATGGGTATCATGGCTTCTGCTGCGTTAACTTCATTCCTAACGGGTATCACTGAACCAATCGAATTCTCATTCCTATTCGTTGCTCCTGTACTGTACGCAATCCACGCTCTACTAGCTGGTTCTGCATACGTTCTTGCGAACACTCTAGGTTTTGTACACGGTACTTCTTTCTCACACGGTCTAATCGACTTCCTAGTTCTATCTGGCAACGCGTCTAAGATGGGTCTAATGGTTGTATGTGGTATTGCTTACGCTGCAATTTACTACATCGTATTCCGCACTGTGATTAAAGCACTTGACCTTAAAACTCCAGGTCGCGAAGACGAGTCAGAAGACGAAATCGTTGCAACTGGTACAGAGCTTGCTGGTGAGTTAGTTGCTGCATTCGGCGGCAAAGAGAACATCACTGGTCTTGACGCTTGTATTACTCGTCTGCGTGTAGCAGTAGCTGATACAGCTCTTGTTGACCAAGACAAACTGAAGAAACTAGGCGCTGCAGGTGTTGTTGTAGTTGCTGGTGGCGTACAAGCTATCTTCGGTACTAAGTCTGACAACCTTAAGACAGACATGGATGAGTGGATCCGTAACAACGGTTAATTCACTGATTCAATAGATTGAAAGGAGGCCGAAAGGCCTCCTTTTTTGTTTTCTGCTCAATGGCATCCCTTTTTACGCTTACTCTTTTCAACTCAATCAGTTATCGAATAACTCGATGTGCTAATGCTCAATTGCCCGCTTTGGGTACCTCTTATCTTTAACTTTATGATGACAACATCCGTTTTGATTTAAGTAATCTATCTTTTTTGAACACAGTCTGAGAATATTATGAAACATCGTTACCTAATTGGCCTTATGTGTTGCAGCGGAGTATCGCTAGCTCATGCTTCTGAAGCTCCAAACCTAGAAGTTGGCTTAGCCGTCGACCAAGATCTAAGTGTTGTTGTTGAGTTCGATCAGAAGTATCGCGCCACAGTCGGTAATGATGGTGCAGCATTCGATTATATTTTTAAGCGCGGTCAGTTTGAGACTGAAGCGCCTTTAAGCTGGTATGTCGGTGCTGGTGCGTGGGCTGAATGGAATGATGATTTTGGTTTGCGTGTGCCGTTAGGCGTGAAAGTGAATTTCTACGAAGGTTGGAATGCTTACGCACAAGTTCACCCTGAGCTCGACATGTATAAAGGTGTTGAGTTACAAATAGGTGGTGCACTGGGTGTGACCTACAAGTTCTAACTTGAACTAAAAACTGTTTTTATAATGAAAAAGCCAGCATCCAGCTGGCTTTTTCATTTCGTTAGAATACTTCTAGTCTAAAGGCTTATTGAGTCAATATGGGGACTCAACCTAGAAGGTAAAACTCAATCCAACATTAGCTTGAAATTGATTCATCCAGTCGGTATCAAAACGGATAATGCAGTCTTGGCCATTGCTTGGCACGTTACAAACACCGGATGTGTCGTTATCGACAACCGTGCCTAACCAACGCACTTGTGTATTCAGTGCTAAGCGATCGCTAAATTTGTATTCCAAGCCGCCGAAGATGGAGGTTGAGAACCCATATTTATCTTTCGCCCAATCTACATCAACGTAAGACGCACCAAGACCTAACCCTAGATATCCTGACAACGCAGAGGAAGCTGGGTAGTAGATACTGCTTTGAAAGTGTAGGTATTGAATTGAGGAGCTTAGATTGAGTGTTTCTAGTTCAGAGCTCTGATTAGAATAGAAAAAGCCGATACGACCTTTCTCAAGCGGAGTTTCAATGGCGAAGGTGAAGTTTTCTGAACCTTCCATATCATAAGTATTACCATCCTGGTCTTCGACGCTACCACCACCTGTATAACCAATCATCGGAGTGATAATAATTTCCGGTGCTGCATACAAGTTTGAAGCGGAAATGAGCGCAACAAGCGCAATCATATTTGCTTTGTTATTCATGAGTATATCCTTATCCATACACTTACTAATTGTGATGGTTACATCAATATTGTGCGACTAATTTCGACGATTCTTGAAGATACTTCACACACCTGATAATACTTAAATAGAGACTCGACAAATTAATAATAAGCCAGAGGTGTTTATGGACCATAATCTGAAAAATGCGCTACAAATAACAGTCGTAATCTACACCATCATTCTTTCATTTGGCTTTATTGCGATTGGTAGCTAATACCACCTATTGCGAGGCTGAGTTTTTATACTCAGGGAATAATGAATAGTGGGATTATAACCAATATTGATTCGGCAATAGACTTAGATTACTACGCTAAGTTTATTGCTGGAAAAACAGCACTGGTTGCCCAAGGCGGCGGACAGCGAAGTATTTTTACGGCTGGTGTGCTGGACGCATTTCTTCTTTCTAATTTTGACCCCTTCGACGAATTCTTTGGCACCTCAGCGGGTGCGCTTAATTTGTGTGCCTATCTGTGCCGCGATAAAGGGCTAGGTCGTTCGTTTGTTCTTGATTTAACGACGGCTCCAGAATTCTTCAATCTTTTCTCCTATATACGAAAGCGCCAGAACTTAGGTTTAGAGTGGGCCTTAGAACAAATCATGGCTTACCCATACAAGCTTGATCTTGATTTGGGACGACAAACCTTAGGTGATCGCCATTTCTCTGCGGCAGTAACCGATTCAAAAGATTTACGAGACCATTATTTTCCGTTGATGGGAGAAGACTGGTACAAGGTGATGATTGCGACCTGTGCCATCCCTCGTTTGTACAATGATGAAATCTTCATTGGTGACAGTGCTTATGTTGACGGTGGCGTGTCTGCGTCTATTCCTGTGCAAGAAGCATGGCGTAGGCAAGCTCGCTCGATAGTCGTGATACGTACAGAGCCTGTGTTGGAAGAGGGGATTGAGCTATCCAATGAGATTCAACGTAAACACGCCTTAGTGAAAGCACCTAAGCCGATCTCGGCAGAAGAGTTGGAATGGTTCCGTGAGTCGTTTGATAGTGTGCAAGACCATTGGCAACAAAAAGTAGAACAATGGAAAACCGATTGGACGTCATTCTTTCAGCAGCAAATTCTTCGTTCAAAAGAGCAAAAGCGCGATAGAGGGCACCTTGATCTGCTCAATGGTGGACGATGGCTATTTGGTGCTGATGATATTTATCGTTTAAGTCATTTGATTGGCGATAAGTTTGATTCTGGCTTAGCTGACATGTTGATGGTTCATTATCAGACCTACTCATTAACTCAGAACTTTTTGAATTCCCCACCGGACGATGCGTTTGTTGTTCAAATTGCACCTAGCAAACCGCTTAAGTCGAGCTCTTTGATGAGTGACAAGGAAGACTTGCTGTACGATTACGACTTAGGGTTGGAGGCGGGTTACCGGTTTGTCGAAACCTATACTTCAACGGAAAACGCTCGCAGCTCACATATGCCCCAGTTGGTGACTTGCGCTGCTGATAAATAATATTCGAAATTGATAAGTCATACTCGAATTTGAAAGTTAGTACGCAATGGGCTAATAAGATTCTGAAGTGAAAAAGGGTTACTGAACTTAGTTCAATAACCCTTTTTTGATCTTGGCAGGGTCGCTCATCAACGAACTGACCTAATCAAACACTAACTGATTAAGTGACAGGCAAGATTCTCATGCAGTTGGTTGAGCCCGCCACATCCATAATGTCGCCTTGAGTGACGATCACTAGGTCACCAAATTTAAGGTGTCCTTTCTCTTTCAAACAAGTGAGCGTAGACAGTGCGATATCAAAGCTGTCTTTGGCTTCTGTCTCGAAGTAGATAGGGGTAACACCTCGATACAAAGTACAGCGGTTCAGCGTTCCTTCATTACGAGATAAGGCGTAAATAGGCATATCGGCACTTAGGCGCGACATCATCAGAGCAGTGCGGCCTGATTCGGTTAGAGTCACCACACCTTTAATGCCTTCCATATGGTTTGCAGAGTAGATGGTTGCCATGGAAACAGTTTCTTCGGCCGTGACAAAGGTACGGTCAATACGGTAATTAGACTGGTTGTTAATGCCCGCCATCTTTTCAGCGCCGATACAGACTTCGGCCATTGATTTCACTGTTTCAACGGGGTAATCACCCGCTGCGGTTTCACCTGAAAGCATCACGGCATCGGTGCCGTCTAGTACGGCGTTGGCCACATCCATGACTTCTGCACGAGTTGGCATTGGCGCGGAGATCATCGATTCCATCATTTGAGTTGCGGTGATCACTGTTCGATTAAGCGCTCTAGCACGGCGTATAAGCTGTTTTTGTACTCCAACTAACTCTGGGTCGCCAATTTCTACTCCGAGGTCACCACGAGCCACCATGACGACATCTGAGGCCATTATGATGTCATCCATGTTCTCCACAGTGGCAACGGTCTCCGCTCGCTCGACTTTAGCGACAAGGTGAGCTTCTAATCCTGCTTCTCGCGCCAACTGACGAGCGTAGTGCATGTCTGCGCCGTTGCGTGGGAAAGACACGGCCAAATAGTCGACTTGGATTTGAGCGGCGGTGATGATGTCTCGTTTGTCTTTGTCGGTGAGCGCTTCTGCAGACAGTCCACCGCCTTTCTTATTGATGCCTTTGTTATTCGACAACGGGCCACCAATGGTGACTTCAGTATGAACGCGGCAGCCTTCAACTTCGGTGATTTTTAATTGAACGCGACCATCATCAAGCAACAGCACATCGCCAGCTGACACATCATTTGGTAATTCTTTGTAATCGAGGCCTACGGCTTGTTGATTGCCTTCACCTAAACCTAGGCTACTGTCGAGCGTGAACTTATCGCCTACTGCGAGTTGGATTTTACCGTCTTTAAAAGTAGACACTCGAATCTTGGGACCTTGTAAGTCGCCGAGGATTGCGATTTGAGTGCCGAACTTTTTTGCTATTGCTCGGACTTTTTCAGCGCGTTGAATATGGTCATCGCTGCTGCCGTGAGAGAAGTTCATACGGACGATATTGGCGCCAGCTTTGATGATCTCTTCAAGGACGTTACCTTTATCTGTTGATGGTCCTAAAGTGGTGACGATTTTTGTTTTTCTTAATTCTGATGTCATGAATGCTCCGAAGGTGAGACCTAGAAAATCTTGTACAAGACAGAATTAAGTATATGCATTAATTGATAATTTATTGGGAGCTAGGAAGATATTTCTGTATTTGCTGTTATTTATTGAATTTAGGACTCAAACACGATGTTTTTTTATGAAAATTAAGTCTCAAATTATCGATGTGGGTGTTAATTTTTCTTAAACTATTTGACTAGATACACAAAGATTCATGTATATACGTGATACTGGTCACGGCGATATACCAAGTCACTTCACAATTACTTCGCAAAGTAAAAAAATTAACCCGTTGATGATTTCTGGAGCGTAAAATGTACATGGCTCAACCGGGCCATATTGATCATATCAAACAGGTCAATGCTGGTCGTGTATATAAACTAATTGACCTTAAAGGTCCTATTTCTCGTATCGAACTGTCCAAGCAAAGTGAGTTGGCTCCGGCGAGTATTACTAAAATTACCCGCGAACTTATTGAAGCCCACCTTATCCATGAGACGACGGTTCAAGAAGCCACGACTCGTGGACGTCCTGCTGTGGGTTTGCAAACCAATAATGAAGGTTGGCAGTTTCTGTCGATGCGTCTTGGTCGTGGGTATCTCACGATCGCGCTTCATGAGTTGGGTGGCGATGTACTTATCGATACTAAAATTGATATTCACGAACGTGACCAAGAGGATGTGCTTGCTCGTCTTCTTCATGAAATTGATGAGTTTTTCCAAACCTATGCGGAACAGCTCGATAGGGTAACCAGTATTGCCGTTACTCTGCCGGGCCTCGTGAATTCTGAGCAAGGTATTGTGCTGCAGATGCCGCACTACAACGTTAAAAATTTAGCGTTGGGCCCCGAGATCTACAAAGAAACAGGTCTACCGGTCTTTATTGCCAATGATACTCGAGCTTGGGCATTAGCTGAGAAGCTGTTTGGTCACTCACAAGATAACGATAATTCAGTTCTTATCTCGATTCACCATGGTGTCGGTGCTGGGATTATCCTAGATGGCCGAGTTCTACAAGGTCGTCACGGTAACATCGGTGAATTGGGTCATATTCAGATCGAGAAAGAGGGCAAGCTTTGTCATTGTGGTAACCGAGGCTGTTTAGAAACGGTGGCGAGCTCGCAGGCGATCCGTGAGCAAGTCAAAGAGCGATTAGCCAATGGTGAAGAATCAACACTTACTGTGTTTGAAGATGTCACGATTGAACAAATCTGTGCTGCCGCAGCGGCGGGTGATCCACTAGCGGTAGAAGTGATTGAACAATTAGGCCGTTACCTAGGCTCTGCGATTGCGATTGTGATTAACCTATTCAACCCTGAGAAGATCTTGGTGGGTGGTGTTATTAATCAGGCTAAAAGCGTGTTGTATCCTGCGATTCAAAAGTGTATCGAAGAGCAGAGTTTATCGGTTTACCATCAAGATTTAGAGCTGGTGGAATCTCGCTTCTATAAACAAGCAACCATGCCGGGCGCTGCGCTTGTTAAACAAGCTTTATACGATGGTCAATTATTGATGAAAGTCATTGAAGGTTAATCCCTCTTTACTCTTCCTATAGCCTTACCTAACTCTTATCATCTCCTTAAACTATGTATAACGTTATTTGTTGTACTTAGTTTAAGCATTCTGTGCAATGGCGCTTTGCTTTAACCTATTGAAGTAGGCTATTGTAGCCTCAGTTATTATTTGTCACTAAGGTGTTGTATGTCTGGCGTTTTAAATTCGGTTGATCAGAGAACCAAACTAGTCGGTGAAAACCGTCTGGAACTCTTGTTATTCAGCTTAAATAGTCGTCAACTATTTGCGATTAACGTATTTAAAGTGAAAGAAGTCCTAAAAGTGCCAGTGTTAACCCGCTTACCGGGCTCCCACCATCATATTACGGGCGTGGCTTCTTTGCGTGGTGAATCGGTGCCTGTTATTGATTTACGTAGTGCGATTGGCTTCCCGCCATCTCGTGATGAGACTCAAGAAAATAACTTAATCATCACCGAATACAACCGAACCGTACAAGGCTTCTTGGTTGGACAAGTGCGTAATATCGTGAATACGACGTGGACTGAAATTCAGCCGCCGCCAAAGACAACGGGTCGTGCAAACTACTTAACTGCTATCACGCACATTCAAGAAGAAGAGCAACATAAGATCGTTGAGATCATTGATGTTGAAAAGGTACTCGCTGAAATCATCGATTATGACGTTTCGATTTCTGACGGTGTTTTAGATGAGCAGCTTGCTAATGAAATGGTTGGGCGTAGTGTGCTTATCGTTGATGACTCTTCAACCGCGCGCAATCAGATCAAAGGCACCTTATCGCAACTGGGTTTGAACATTATTGAATGTTGCGATGGCCTACAAGCGCTTAATCTGCTGAAGGGGTGGTGTGACGAAGGCAAAGACATCAATCAAGAAATACTGCTGATGATCACCGATGCCGAAATGCCTGAAATGGACGGTTATAAACTGACTCATGAAGTGCGTACTGACCCTAGAATGCATGACTTGTTTATCACGCTAAATACCTCATTAAGTGGAAGTTTTAATGAAGCCATGGTTGAGAAAGTAGGGTGTAACCGCTTTATTTCTAAATTCCAACCGGATCTCTTGGTTGAAGTGACTCAAGAGCGAATGCGCCAGATTTTATAATTAATGCAGCTGTACGGTTTGTTTTGAGTGACCTTATGGAAAACGTTTGCTAATATTGACGGAGCATATTTTTCTTAACAAAATATGCTCAACTACTAGCGTAACTTTTCACTCACAATCTAAGGTAGTTCCTCTTAATGATATGGTTGACTTCAAAAGTCGTAATGACTTTGAGCTTATTACTATATAGGGAATTTAAGAAAAGACGTACGGAAGCTGAAGTTGAGTCATAACTCAACGATTTGAATTGAAGGGAGGCTGATGCCTCCCTTTTCCTTTTCTGGCGTTTATGAAAGGGTTATTTGAATCGCTAATGAAAATCTCGAGATTTGGTGTTCAAGCCAACAATTTCATCAGTTATATCGATAAGTTTCCCCGCAATCACATGCACGACTTCGCCTTCCTTCTCTAAGACTCCTTGAACCTTTAAAGCCTTCGCTGTCAGATAAGCTTGCTGCTGTGCGCGTGCAGTGGCTCCCCATACCACAACGTTAATATTGCCTGTGTTATCTTCTAATGTGACAAAGGTGACACCGGCTGCGGTACCGGGTGATTGCTTGCCAGTGACCAATCCAACAACCGTGACCATGGATTTGTGTCTTTGTTGTTTTAAGTCTTTCATATGGGTGAATCGACCAAGTCGGTTCGATTCTTCTAGCAAGGTGATAGGGTGCTTGTTTAACGATACGCCAACGCTGGTGAAATCCTCCAATAGATCCTGCATCTCATTTGGCTTATGCAAGGCGTGTTCTATCTTGTCATAAGCCTGACGAAATAGAGGTAGGTCAGAAGCGGAGTCCATGAGTGCCCAACGAGTTTGGAAACGATCACCTGAAACATTGTGCAGCGCATTAGCCGAGGCGAGCAGCTCGATGTCTTTTTTATTGATCGATAGTTGTTTTACCTGACTAGGATGGCGATACCCTAAATGTGGGCGATTGGCGAGCACGCTTTGAATACCATGCTCGCTTAGGCCTTTGATTTGTCGTAGCCCTAAGCGAATAGCCAAACCATTTTGATGAGCGACGACAGTGTGGTTGTCTTGTGAGGCGTTCACACATACCGGAAGAACCGCCACATTGTGCCGTTGTGCGTCTTGTACCAACTGTGAGGGGCTATAAAAACCCATAGGCTGACTATTCAGTAAAGATGCGTAGAAACATTCTGGGTAGTAACATTTCAACCAAGCTGAGCAATACGCTAATACTGCAAATGAAGCCGAGTGGCTTTCAGGAAAGCCGTACTCGCCAAAGCCGCATATCTGTTTAAAGATCTGTTCGGCAAATTCTGTCTCATAGCCACGCTTTTGCATGCCCTCGATAAGCTTGTTTTTAAACTTAAAGACGTTGCCATTTTTTTTCCAAGCGGCCATCGCGCGTCTGAGCTGATCCGCTTCACCACCTGTGAACCCTGCAGCGACCATCGCGAGTTTAATCACTTGCTCTTGAAAGATAGGTACACCCAAGGTGCGCGACAGTACCGATTCCACGTCTTTAGACGGATAACTGATTGGCTCAATACCGTCTCGACGTTTTAGAAACGGATGAACCATATCGCCTTGAATAGGCCCTGGACGTACGATAGCGATTTGAATCACCAAGTCGTAATAAGTCCTCGGTTTAAGCCTTGGTAGCATGCTCATTTGCGCTCGTGACTCAATTTGGAAGATACCGACCGTGTCTGCCCGTTGAATCATGCCGTAAACCTGAGGATCGTCCTTAAGACGAGTGATCTCAGCGATAGAGAGAGAGCGTCCATGGAAGTGTTTGATAAGGTCAAAACATTTACGAATCGCAGAAAGCATACCAAGCGCGAGCACATCGACTTTCAGCAAGCCTAAGGTTTCTAGATCATCCTTATCCCATTGAATAATGGTTCGATCGTGCATTGCCGCATTCTCAACGGGAACCAATTCATACAAAGGCCCAGAAGAGATCACAAAGCCACCAACATGCTGAGACAGGTGACGTGGAAAGCCAATGATTTCATTAACCAAATGGATAAACTGTTGCCCCTTCAACGAATCAGGTTGTAGTCCTAATTGAGTTAATTGTGCTTGCCAACCTAAGCTTTTGTCTCTGCGATTGGTGTTCTTAATAAAGTAATCAAGCTGGGTTTCCTGTAGCCCTAATGCTTTGCCGACATCTCTGACCGCGCTTTTAAAGCGATATGAAATGACAGTGGCGGCAAGTGCTGCGCGTTCTCTACCGTATTTTTTGTAGATGTATTGGATGACTTCTTCACGGCGCTCATGCTCAAAATCGACATCAATATCCGGCGGCTCATCACGTTCTTTACTGATGAAGCGTTCAAATAGCACTGAGATTTGTCTTGGGTCGACAGAGGTGATTTCTAAGCAGTAACAGATCACGGAATTGGCCGCTGAACCTCGACCTTGGTAAAGAATCCCTTGGCTTTTGGCAAACATGACGATGTCGTGGATCGTGAGAAAAAAGAAAGGGTAGTCAAGCTCGTCAATCAGCCCCAGTTCTTTCTCTATGATTTGTTGAATGTCGTTAGGCACGCCTTGCGGGAAGCGAGCTCGTTTTCCTTTCTCGACTAACATGCGTAGATAACTCATGGGTGTCTCACCTTGAGGTATCAGCTCGCTCGGGTATTCGTAGCGCAAGCTGTCTAAATCAAATTCGCACAGCTCAGAGATTCGGTTGCTCTCTTCTAGCCACTCAGCTTTGAATATATGAGAGATCTTATTGATGCTGCGTAAACAGCGCTCGGCATTGGCGAGTAAGTGACTACCCACTTCAGTAATCGGACGTTGGCACTTGATCGCAGTGAGTGAATGCTGCAAGGGTAAGCGATTAGCGTTGTGCATCAGCACGCCACCACAGGCAGTAATCGGCAGTTGGTGATGTTGTGACAGCTCAACACAGTAATCCGTGTACTGCTGGTCGGTTTGTTTTAGGTGTCGTTGTAAGCCAATCCATAATCGACCGGAGTGGTGTTGAGAAAGCCATTGCCCCCAATGTGCGTCTTCATTTTTCTGTTGAGGAAGCCAAAGAATGAAGCAGTGTTTAGCCGACATGATATCCCACTCAGAGAGCTGATAATGTCCTTTGCTGCTACGACGTCTCGCATTGGTAATAATACGACACAGCTCGGCGTAGGCTTTTCTATTCGGACATAACAAGACAACTTGGCACTCTTCATTTAACCAAAACATGCTCCCGACAATTTGCTTGAGCGACAGTTTATGTTGCTTGATCGCAGAGTGAACCTTAACGATGCCCGCCACCGAGCACTCGTCTGTAACAGCGAGTGCTTTGTAGCGTAAAAAGTCGGCCTGTAAAACAAGCTCTTCCGCATGCGAAGCTCCCTCTAGAAAGGAGTAATTACTTTGGCAGAAGAGCTCTGAGTATTGCTGAGACATAACGTAATCTCACTTAACCATTGCGAGTGAACATGATTGAAAAGGGACGTTGAAATCGTCAGTAAGTCGTACGGAGTGAGCGACTAAATTGTCTTACTGACTTTCTTACAGACTAGCTAAATAAGCCGTGCAAAAACCATTGTTTATCGGGTGTTCTGAATACCCATAGCCAGCGGCCGTTTTCACTGTGAGCAATAAAGTAGTCACGAATGATTTTCTCGCCATCCCACCATCCAGAAACAATGCGTTCAGGGCCTTGAGATAAAGTGACACTCTCGGTTAAGGCTTCGGGGACGGGAAGTAGAATACTCGGTCTGAGTCGCTGTTGGTTGATGCTGGGAGTTGTCGCAGTTTGTTGCGTGGCCTCTTGGGAAATTTGTCCCTTTTTTACCGTATTTCCCAGTGTCGGTAGTGAATATTGGTTGGCCTTCTCTGGTCTTGGGTCATGCTGTATTTTCGGTGTTCGAATACAAGCTTGCCCAAGCTTTGCTTGAAGCAGCGAGAGCAAATCTAACGAAGCAAGCGTTCCGGTATTACCATCAAAAAGATCATAGTAGGCGACTTGCGGTTCTCCATGACGAATCAAAGAGAGAGTCAGCCCCTGTACGGGTGCTGTTATCTTCAGTGACTCTAAGGTTAGATGCGTTAGGTTCGCCCATTTGACAGCAAGATAATCACCCTGTGCTGAATAAAAAGAGACATGATGGTCGTCTTTATCCCTAAGATGCAGAGTCAGCGTTAACTCGAAAGCCACTCGGTCACGTAACCTCAAAAAGCATTCGAGCTGATTCAGCAATTTCAGTAAAGGCTTTTCGATGAATAGGATGTTTTCAATATCAAACAACAGCTCCAAATATTGTTGGAAACTCTCTGGTGGGTGATAGAAATCAATCGGGTGCTTGAACTGCCCATTAAGACGACCCACATAGTTCACCAAGTCGATATCAAAGCGGCGCGCGACATCTTGCAAAGGCAGCTTTAATAGGTCTTCTACGACATTGATACCAACACGATTCAGGCGCTCAACTTGCTTAGTTGCTAGCTCGCTTGAACTCAGAGCTTGTTGGTTAACCCAAGCCTTCATCTGTTGAACATTGTTCGTCGCTTGGTTGATGGATTGTTTGCCTAAAAGGATTGCAGAAAGCGGCGAATAACCTGTAGCAAAGCTGAACTGGATATTGAGCGTTTCTAAATGGCTTTTGAGTTCATGCCAGTAGTTATCTAGCCCATCGTAAAGCGACAGCATGTTAGAGGCTTTAATCAACAAACCATTGGGTGGCAACAACGCCATATCAGAAGTGACCAGATAGGCCCATTGAGCAATCTCTTTCAGCTTACTTTTTTCTAGCTCAATGCTGTAAGGGTGGACGTGTAAGTTATGGCAAAGCGCGGCCGCAGACCCTAGCCCCATGCCGAGTGTGATACCCGATTGCAACGCGGCTTGGTTAGCTTGCAGCACACGATGATCTTTCTCATCGACGATGATAAGAGGCTGATTGTGTGATTCTTCGTTCGAACCCAATTCATTAGAGTTAAATAAGGTGTCCAATTGTAGGGATGAGAAATGCAGATACAGCCACAGCATACGTTAGCCTTGATTCGCAATAGGAAAAGCCAGCACTGTGTTACCAGACAAAGCGTGAGTCGAATTGTTTTCATTGATGACTTTTTCTGTGAGTAACGGCCAGTTCTGGCTCATGTCCAGAACAAAGCTGCCATACGACCAGCTGCCTTTTCTTTTCGTGACTTCAACCTTTAACCCTTGGGTGTGAGAAGACAGCTTCATGCTTAAAGATACGGGTAGGGATAACTGATTATGGCTGGTGGTTTTAAAATGAAACTGCAGGCACTTGCCCGTTTCGCTTGCCGCTTGCAGGCGCTTGGTTTGGTGTATTTCTAGATCCGCTCCCCATAGCAAAACACAATGGCAGGCACCACTTTTGAGGCACTGCTCTGCGGCCCACAATGCATCGAGATCACGTTGAGGTTGGATGACTAGGATGTTATCTAGTGGAATGTTTTGGCCGTTGAAATACTCAGCACAGATCTTCCCTGGTGGATTGATGAAAATGGCCAATTTCTGTGAGTTTTGTTGAGCTAAATAAGGCGTGAGTAGACGAAGTTCGCCGATCCCTTGTTGTGATTCAACCTCAATAACGCCGTGCGTCGGGAAGCCTCCATCAAGCTGTTTATCCAATTGAGGATAGCCTGTCGAAGTGGTACTTCCTTGCGTTGTTGATTGTAATCCTTTCCAGATTAACTGGCGGTCTTGTAAGTTTTTTATTAGTTCATGCATAATTAAATACCTGTATATTTATACAGTATATTTAACAATGAAAAAGATGCAAAGAGAAATGACGAAAATTCGGTGAACCAACTGCTAGATGGTTGATTTATATACAAAAAAAGCCGCTATTAAAGCGACTTCTTGTTATTGGTTATAATATCAACTACTTAGGTTGAGCGTCGATACATTGGCCATGAATGTCTGTCACACTTGGGTTCATTAAGTGTAGATACAGCGGGATGATGTCGAGTGGCGTTTTTAGTTTGTTCGCATCTTCACCTGGGTACGCTTTTGCACGCATGCGTGTTTGAGTACCGCCTGGGTTAATCGCATTAACACGGATATCGGTACCTTCAAGCTCATCGGCTAAGATCTGCATCATGCCTTCTGTAGCAAACTTTGAAATCGCGTAAGTGCCCCAGAACGCACGACCAGAGTGACCAACCGTTGAAGAGGTAAAGACAATACGACCCGCTTCCGCTTTCTTAATGACAGGCAGTAACGCTTGAGTCATTAGAAATTCAGCTTTAACGTTGATTTGCATGACGCCATCAAACGTCTCTTCATCGATTTGATCAAATGGACTTAGCGTGCCAAGTACACCTGCGTTATGCAGTAGACCATCTAAACGACCAAACTGTGATTCAATGGTTTCAGCCATGTCGATGTAGTTCTGTTTTGTCGCACCTTTTAAATCCAATGGGATAATCGCAGGCTGTGGGTAACCAGCGCTTTCGATTTCGTCGTAAATTAATTCAAGGTTTTTGACATTGCGGCCTAACAGAATAACAGTCGCACCATGTTGAGCGAAACTTAGTGCGGCTTGGCGACCAATGCCAGCACCGGCACCTGTAACCAAAATTACTTTATCTTTGAGGGCATCTGTAGAGATTGGGTAATCCACTGTGCTTATCCTTCTTTCTTTTATTATGTTCGTCATTCCATTGATGTTTAATCACACAGATAACCGCAGGAATGATGAGAAATTCTTGGTAATCGTGACAAGATGGTTACAATACACTAATTCATACAATAGGGGATATGACATTGGAATTTTTGTTGGACTACGGCTTGTTTTTAGCCAAGATTGCGACCGTTGTAATCGCCATCATTGCAATTTTAGTGATAGCTAAATCTGTGGGTGGAAAATCAAGCGCAATTAAAGGTGAGCTGGAAATCACGAACCTATCTGAGCACCACAAACAAACGATTGAACAACTAGAGCACCATTTGCATGATGATGCTTTCATCAAAGCACGTGATAAAGCAGAAAAGAAAGCGGAAAAAGAAAAAGTAAAATCACGTGGCAAAGAAGTGAAGAAAGCAGCGAAAGAGGGTGAGCTTGATAGCAAGCGTGAACCACACCTCTTCGTTCTTGATTTTAACGGCAGCATTGATGCTAAAGAAGTGGCTTCTCTACGTGAAGAGGTGACGGCGGTTTTGGCTGTGGCTCGCGAAGGTGACGAAGTGTTGCTTAAGCTTGAGTCTGGCGGTGGTATGGTTCACGGCTATGGTTTGGCATCTTCTCAGCTTGATCGTATCAAAGCAGCAGGTCTGCCTCTGACTATCTCGGTAGACAAAGTCGCAGCAAGTGGCGGTTATATGATGGCATGTATCGCAGACAAAATTGTATCTGCACCTTTTGCTATTGTTGGTTCTATTGGTGTTATCGCTCAACTGCCAAACTTCAACAAACTGCTTAAAAAGCACGACATTGAATTCGAACAGCTAACGGCAGGTGAGTACAAACGCACGCTTACTATGTTTGGTGAGAACAGTGATAAAGCACGCGAGAAGTTTAAAGAAGAGCTAGAGGAAACTCATGGTTTGTTTAAGGACTTCATTCGTGACCATCGACCTGCGCTAGATCTTGAAAAAGTAGCAACGGGTGAGCACTGGTTTGGTACACAAGCGCATGAACTTGGGCTGGTGGATGAGATTAGCACTTCTGATGATTTAGTCGTAGCGGCATGTAAGGACAAGACGGTTCTAGCGATTCACTACGTACAAAAGAAAAAACTGTCAGATAAGCTAGCAGGCGTTGCAGGTAAATCTGCAGACAGCGTGCTGATGAAGCTGATTGAACGCGGTCAAAAGCCGATTGTTTAAGCTTATTTAGTTTTGCCTCTAATATCTAGTTCTAGGTTTAGTACCTGTTGAAGATGTTTGAGCCTTAAAAAAGAAAGCGCATAAGTCATCAGACTTATGCGCTTTTTTATTGCTCCACTTCCGAGCGGGTTTAACCACTATGTTGTAGGGGGAGCGGAGTCTTATACCAATCACTTACTTATTGTGATTAGCATTAAATCTTGGCTCCATAATCATTTCGTTTCGGACAGGTGGTCAATATTTCTCTATGACCTGTGTCTTTGAGCTCTTCCAAAATCACATCAAAGCCCCATAAGCGATAAAGATGTTTTAATACTTCATCGTAGCCTTTATCTAGCGGGATACGGTCATGAGGCACATATTGCAGTGTCATTGAGCGATCACCACGAACATCGACATTAAACACCTGAATATTCGGTTCAAGGTTGCTTAGATTGTACTGCGCCGCGAGCTTTTCTCTAATCAGGCGATAGCCAGGATCATCGTGAATCGCACTGACTTCAATGGTATTTTTACGGTCGTCGTCGAGTACTGAGAACAGCTTAAAGTCACGAATGATTTTTGGAGAAAGGTATTGGCTGATGAAGCTTTCATCTTTGAAGTTGTGCATCGCAAAGTGCACGGCTTCTAACCAATCACTTCCGGCTAATTCAGGGAACCACTCTTTATCTTCATCGGTGGGCTCTTCGCAGATGCGTCGGATATCTCTAAACATCGCAAAGCCAAGTGCATAAGGATTTATCCCACTGAAATAAGGGCTGTTGTAGGCGGGTTGAGCAACCACACTGGTGTGACTGTGTAGGAACTCTAAGATGAACTTATCACTCACCAAGCCTTCGTCGTAAAGGTGGTTAAGAATGGTGTAATGCCAGAAGGTTGCCCAGCCCTCATTCATTACTTGAGTTTGTTTCTGAGGATAGAAGTATTGGCTTACCTTGCGAACAATACGAACACACTCACGTTGCCAAGGTTCAAGCAGTGGGGCGTTCTTCTCAATAAAGTAGAGAATGTTTTCTTGAGGTTCACTAGGGAAACGTATCTTGGTTTCTTCTTCCTTACTTTTGTTCTGAGGAACCGTTCTCCAAAGTTCGTTCACTTGAGATTGCAGATACGCTTCACGTTCTTCTTGTCTTGCGGTTTCTTCCGCAATGGAAATCTTCTCTGGGCGTTTGTATCTGTCTACGCCGTAGTTCATGAGAGCATGACAAGAATCGAGAAGTTTCTCGACTTCAGCTACACCGTATTTTTCTTCGCAATCAGTAATGTATTTTTTCGCGAACAATAGATAGTCGATAATCGAGCTTGCATCAGTCCAAGTTTGGAACAGGTAGTTGCCTTTAAAGAAAGAGTTGTGGCCATAACAAGCGTGAGCCATTACCAGCGCCTGCATGGTGACCGTGTTCTCTTCCATTAAGTAAGCGATACACGGATCTGAATTGATCACGATTTCGTACGCCAAGCCCATTTGGCCGTGTTTGTAGTTTTGTTCTGTCTGGATGAACTTCTTACCAAAAGACCAGTGGTTGTAATTGATGGGCATACCAATACTGGAGTAAGCATCCATCATCTGCTCAGAGGTAATCACTTCAATCTGGTTCGGATAAGTGTCTAAGCGGTAATGCTGCGCCACACGCTTAATTTCTACGTGATATTGCTCTAAGAGGTTGAACGTCCAATCTGGACCATCAGGCAGCATCTTGTCGTTTCTCTTCTGTGTCGCTTTGTCTTTTTCTGCAACGTTTGATTTCGCTGTCATGGCAAGCCCCCTTACGCTGTCTCTTTCTGGAACAGTTCTCTAAACACAGGAAAAATATCATCCACCGTTTTAATGTTCTTCATGGCGAAGTTATCGAAGCTCGCTTCTAGCTTCTCGTACTCGTGCCAAAGCGTTTGGTGTGAACGGCGCGTAATCTCGATGTAAGAGTAATATTGGCAAGTCGGCAATAGTGTATTGACCAGCAATTCTTTACAGCGAGGCGAGTCATCAGCCCAGTTATCTCCATCAGAAGCTTGTGCTGCGTAGATATTCCACTCATTAGCAGGATAACGATCTGCGACAATTTCTTTCATTAGTTTCAGTGCACTAGAAACGATGGTGCCGCCAGTTTCTTGCGAGTAGAAGAACTCATGTTCGTCGACTTCTTTAGCCTGAGTATGGTGACGAATAAACACTACATCGACGTTTTCATAAGTACGGTTCAAGAACAGGTAGAGCAACACATAAAAGCGCTTAGCGATGTCTTTGGTTGCTTGATCCATTGAGCCCGATACATCCATTAGACAGAACATTACCGCTTGGCTGGATGGAATAGGGCGCTTCTCGTAATTTTTGTAACGTAAATCGAAAGTGTCAATGAATGGCACGCTCTCAATGCGTTTACGCAGTTCGGCGATCTCTTCTTTTAGACGTGTTTCTTCAAAGGGTTGTGCAGGCTCAGTCATTTTAACTTGGTCGAGCTGCTCCATTAGAGTATTTAATTCACGCTTTCTGCCCGCCGTCATCGCCGTTCTTCGAGCGAGAGATTGTTGTAGAGAGCGGACAATAGCGATATTGGATGGAATCCCCGCACTTTGGTAACCGGAGCGGTGTATCTTCCATTCAGTGATTTTGTTGACCTGATTTTTTTCAAGATTAGGGAGTGCCAAATCCTCAAAGAGAATGTCTAGGTACTCATCCTTTGATATTTGGAAAGTAAATTCGTCTTGGCCTTCGCCATCAGGGCTCGCATCACCTTGACCTGAACCGCCACCTTGACCACCACCTTTAGGGCGTTCGATCTTGTCACCCGTGATGAACTGGTCATTACCTGGATGAACACGTTCTCTTACGCCGCCTTGGCCTTGATGAAAGCTAGGCTCTTTGATGTCTTTATGAGGAATAGTAACGTCTTCACCCGTTTCAGTATTGGTGATTGAG
The DNA here is from genome assembly GCF_030409755.1 of Vibrio lentus. Lineage (NCBI taxonomy): Bacteria > Pseudomonadati > Pseudomonadota > Gammaproteobacteria > Vibrionales > Vibrionaceae > Vibrio > Vibrio lentus. The sequence continues at coordinate 1,862,539 of NZ_JAUFQE010000002.1, read as the reverse complement.
CGTCGGTTAACTGCATCGGCCACAGATTCTTTGATTTGCTCTTTATGGCGTCTTAAGAAGCGCTGTCTATTTACAGCACTCTTATTTTTGCCATTGAGCCTCCGATCGATAAATTGTGCCATAAGAACTCCCTCTCAGCTGATGTCGCGATCCTACTTTTATAGGTTGTAAGAGTTATTGGTTTGTACGAGCTGCTCACTTGAACAGCTCAGTACAGTTTGGTTATGAGGATTTACGAACTCTTAGGTACCACTCGGATAGCAGTCTCACTTGTTTCTCGGTGTAGCCTTTTTCCATCATACGAGCAACGAAGTCGTCGTGTTTTTTCTGATCATCCGTTGAGGTCTTAGCATTGAACGAAATAACAGGAAGTAGCTCTTCTGTGTTGGAGAACATTTTCTTCTCAATCACAGTGCGCAGTTTCTCGTAGCTCGTCCAAACTGGGTTTTGACCGTTATTGTTGGCTTTGGCACGAAGCACGAAGTTCACAATCTCATTTCGGAAGTCTTTAGGGTTACTGATACCAGCTGTTTTCTCGATTTTCTCAAGTTCACCATTCAGAGAAGCACGGTCAAATAGCTGTCCGGTTTCTGGATCACGGTACTCTTGGTCTTGAATCCAGAAGTCAGCGTAAGTGACGTAACGGTCGAAGATATTCTGTCCGTACTCAGAGTAAGACTCTAGGTAAGCGGTCTGAATTTCTTTACCAATGAATTCTACGTAACGCGGTACTAGGTATCCTTTCAAGAACTCAAGATACTTCTCAGCGGTTTCTTGAGGGAACTGCTCACGTTCGATCTGTTGTTCAATAACGTAGAACAAGTGAACCGGGTTTGCCGCCACTTCGGCTTGGTCGAAGTTGAACACGCGAGACAGAATCTTAAAGGCGAAACGCGTTGATAGTCCAGACATGCCTTCGTCAACGCCAGCATAATCTCGGTATTCTTGGTAACTCTTCGCTTTTGGATCGGTGTCTTTTAGAGTCTCACCATCGTAAACACGCATTTTTGAGAACAGAGAAGAGTTTTCAGGCTCTTTCAGTCTCGAAAGGATGCTGAATTGCGATAGCAGAGCGAGTGTACTTGGTGAACATGGTGCATTTGAGAGTTCACTGTGCTCAAGCAATTTCTGGTAGATCTTCACTTCTTCAGAGACGCGTAGACAGTAAGGGACTTTTACAATGTACACACGGTCAAGGAAGGCTTCGTTGTTCTTGTTATTACGGAATGTTTGCCACTCTGACTCATTCGAGTGAGCCAAAATCATGCCATCAAACGGCAGAGCGGAAAGCCCTTCGGTACCGTTGAAGTTACCTTCTTGTGTTGCCGTAAGTAGAGGGTGCAAGACTTTGATTGGCGCCTTGAACATCTCCACAAATTCCATCACACCTTGGTTGGCTTTACACAGTGCACCAGAGTAGCTGTAGGCATCCGGATCATCTTGAGAGAAGTGCTCAAGTTTACGAATATCGACTTTACCTACAAGTGAAGAGATATCTTGGTTGTTTTCATCACCCGGCTCTGTCTTCGCGATCGCAACTTGGTCGAGAATCGAAGGACGCAGCTTGATGACTTTGAATTTAGAAATATCACCACCGAAATCATGGAGGCGTTTTGCAGCCCAAGGTGACATGATAGAGCGGATGTAGCGCTTCTCTATTCCGTACTCTTGCTTCAAAAGATCGCCATCTTCGTTTACGTCGAACAGACAGAAGGGGTGATCATTTACTGGGCTTCGCTCACCATCAGCAGACAGCACATAGATTGGCAGTTTTTGCATCAGTGCTTTTAGCTTTTCAGCAAGAGAAGATTTACCACCGCCCACAGGGCCAAGTAGATAAAGGATCTGTTTACGTTCTTCTAAACCTTGTGCAGCGTGTTTTAGGTAAGAAACAATCTGTTCAATCGCATCTTCCATGCCATAGAAATCTTTAAACTCGCTGTAACGCGATATGACACGGTTCGAGAAAATACGACTTAGATGGGGGTCTTGAGCGGTGTCTATAACCTCCGGTTCGCCGATGGCCAGTAGTAAGCGCTCAGCAGCGTTAGCGTAAGCACTTTTATCGTCTTTACACAGCCCTAAGAACTCTTGCAATGTGAGCTCTTCTTCCTTGGCTGCTTCATAACGTGATTGATAGTGGTCAAAAATACTCATAGTCACATTCCCCTTGTTAACCAGTCAAAACTGATGAGCGATTGAAAAATAGGCTCTCCCTACATTTTAAGATTAGACCCGCTTCCACAATTTTGCTTAACAATTATGTATTTATTTACAATTTTGCGTGTGAAAAACGTAGTGAGAGCAATAGGCAACTTGAGGCGTGTAGAATCCAATTATTTTACATTCGAGAGGATATAGCCGTTTGTTTTGTGATTTTAGGTCGCTTAATAATACCCATACTAGATTTATGTGTATTAGATGTATAACTGAGCTCTATTGATTTCCTAGAATGAAGTACCATATAATGCGCGGCGTTATCAAAAATTGCTCAATAAATAGGTAGATGTAGTGAAGAATAATGGGTTTAAAATAGTGGCTATCAGTGCTGCGTTACTGGCTTCGACAGCAACACATGCAAAAATCTCACAGTGGTCACTGGGCGTCGCCGCTTCTTATTCTCCTGCTGTCTATAAAGATACACCGTCAAACCGTGCTGTGATCCCTATGATTGGTTATGAAGGTGAGCACTTTTTCATGCGTGGATTCAGTGCAGGTTATCGCTTACTTCCTGCTGGTTCTCCACAGAATATTGTGTTTCGAGCGGTTTATGATTCGAGAACATTAAAGCCGGGTGATTCTGATAACGTTGATATTCAAAAATTAGATGAACGTAAAGCATCAGTGTTAGGTGGTATCAGCTACCAAGTGATCACCTTGGTGGGGATGTTTGAAGCGACAGCTGGCTCTGACTTAGGGTTTAGACACAATGGCATCTATGCAGAAGCGGCATGGCGTTTACCTATTCGTCGCAATGGTTGGGCGATTACCCCTTCTATTGGCTATGCCTATAACAGTGAGCGTTTGAATAATCACTTGTACGGGGTGAGTTCAGCAGAAGCGGCGAGAACTAATTTGAATGAGTTCGATGCAGACTGGGATGGTCAGTACTTTATTGGCTTAGGTGGTTATTTGCATGTGACGCCAAATATCCGAGTAACCGGCGGTGTTCGTTATACCAACCTTGAAGGTGATATTGAGAACAGCCCAATACTTGAAAGTGGCATTAACATGGCTGCAAACGTCGGTGTTGCTTACGTCTTCTAATTACTTTGGTTTGTCTGTTTATACACGAACATTAAAAAAGGGTTACTCATCATGAGTAACCCTTTTTTCGAAACTGTGATAAGCCAACTTAAAGCTTATGTATTAACGTATTAAGCGCTAAAGATTTGAGAAAGCTCTGTCGCACATAGGTGGTACTGACGAGGGCAATTACGCCATGTTGTTAGCATGCGGCGGTATTTCTCTAGCATTGGCATTTGGCTATTGAAGTGGTGATCTGCTTTGTCGAATTGAGGGTAAAGACCTTCAGAATCAACAAGGAAACGTACGTAATGTACGATTTGTGCTTCAGAAGCGATATCAAAACCTAGGAACTGCAGGCGGCGTTGATCAACTTCAGCGCGCTCTTGTTCTGCTAGCATCTTGTTCGACTCTTGCATGGCATGGTACATCTCCATGATGTCGATAACTTCGCGACATTCTGCTTCAGTCAAACAACCAAATTCTTTGTTCAGTTCACGCATTTGAAGTTCGTAACCACGCTCTACAACCGTTTGTAGACGTTGGTATTTAGCTGAGTTCTCAGGATCCATTTGAGACATTAGGTAATATTGATTTGATAGAATTAGACGCTGAGCATTGGTCATTTCCATGGGAGGAGCCTCACTAAAAAACTAAATGTTATATTCTTTTGTTGCAGTAAGAGTAACAGCATTCCTACGAGTGGAAACATGATCTCAACACGGATTTAATATGATTTTTTGAATTGATAAACAAAAGTTGTAAAGAAAAGTGAAAGGATTGTTTTAACCAAAAAAGAAAACGCCCCAATCGAAATTGAGGCGTTTGAAATCACTATTAACGTAAGTCTAAATTAGTATTTTACGTTTGAATGGTACTGACTAAGAACGGCAACAATCTCGTCCATTTTCTCTTTGCTTGGCGGGTTTGTACCTTCAAGCGGGTAGTCGTAACCCAGAGCTTCCCATTTATGAGCACCAAGTTTGTGGTATGGAAGCAGTTCTACTTTCTCGATGTTATCCATATCCTTGATGAATTCACCAAGAAGATGAGCATCTTCAGGCGTATCCGTGTAGCCAGGAACAATCACATAACGAATCCAAGTCTTCTTACCGATTTTGTGTAGGTAGCGTGCAAAATCCAGAGTACGTCTATTCGATACACCAATGAAATCGTGGTGAATCTCATCTCGCATGTGCTTAAGATCAAGCATCACTAGATCAGAGGCTTCGAGTACTTCATCAATCACTTCTGTGTGCTTACGAATGTAGCCATTAGTATCAAGACAGGTGTGAATGCCTTCGGCTTGAGCTGCGCGGAAAAAGTCACGAACAAACTCAGGTTGTAGCATCGCTTCGCCACCAGAACAGGTGATACCACCACCAGAGGCTTTCATGAAATGACGGTATGATTTTGCTTCGTTGATGATCTCTTCGACCGTTACTTCCTTTCCGTCATGAAGATCCCATGTATCGCGATTATGGCAGTACATACAACGCATTAAGCAGCCTTGAAGAAACACGATGAAGCGGATACCAGGGCCATCGACGGTACCACAAGATTCGAATGAGTGAATGCGACCAGTTGTAGACATGAGCTATTCTCGTAGAGGAATTTATACCGTTTATTTTATTACAAAAACGGTACATAAAATAGGGTCAAATGGTAACGAGGTCTTTAAAAATAAAGGCAATCACCTGTGAAGATGATTGCCTTTGTTAAACTTGAAAAGTTAAGGACGAAAGCCCTTGCTGGTGGCTAGAAGAATGCAAACATGGTGATGCCGCCAGTGGTGTACATTGATTCTTTCGCTTCTTCGTAATCAGGCGTTTTGGCCGTTAGCGCGAAAGAGGCACCAACATATTGGTTATACCAAGCAAAACCCAGTACGGCTGTCGCTTGGATGTTCTCTAACGTTACGTCGTAGATAGCTGGATCTTGGCTATTTTTATTGGCGTATTCGTCGACACCTGAACGATCACCTTCGATTGTTAGGTCGTTAAATCGGTAACGTCCTTCAAGGCCAGCATAGGTAAACCAACCCGTATTAGATGCGCCAATCATGCCAGCTTTAAATGGGTTTTCAGTGCTGATGTTAGCTGCACCAAAGTTGCCGCCTAAGTCAGTGCCCCAACGGAACATAAAGCCAGTCGAGATATCACTTCTAAAGTTACCCACATTGATCTCTGAAACGTTAGAGATCTCGTAGTCAGTATTCGCCAATGCTTGATTACGCATTAGGTTGAAATGACTTAAATAACCAACGCTCCCCGCCCACTCATCATCAACCTGATATTCCCAACCCATAGGCTCATCTGATTTTGTGATCGAGTGAACCAACTTTTGAGCATCTTCAGACAGCGCACGTTCGCCTGTGGTACCGAAGGTAATGTTAAAACGTTGGGCTTGTTGTGGGTTCAAACTGATGTAGTTAAATTCTGTATGTAGGTAACCTGCGTATGGGCGGTCATTAGCCGATGGCGTTTCTAACTCAATATCAGAAGGCGTATACATCTTGTGGCCAATGGTGATTTCCCATTTATCTAGAGAGCTTGCGCCCCAGTAGGAAAGACTCAATGGTTTCACCCAATTGTATGGCGTAATACTTGACGATGTGTAACCCAGAAATAAGCCATTGGTATAGTCTTGGTCGACACCAAAAATACCATCATTATCTAAAGCAAAAGTTAGCGTAGAACGCTCAGATGCTAAAGATGAAAAAGAGAGAAGGATCAGGGGTAAACAACGCAGGTATTTCATGGAGCAGTTACTCTTAAATTATGAACCAAGATAGTACCGTAATTAGAGTTTAGGTGTGAAAAAAAAGTGAATAGATGACGGGTTTTTTTGCTCAATCTGACGTTTCGTATAGTGAAGACGAAATAATAAATTTCTGGGTGATATAAAAAAGCCCCGCACATTGGCGGGGCTAATATCATTTTACTTGTCTATTAAGCGTGAGCTTATAGAGATTCAGTAAATGTACGTGCGATTACGTCAGCTTGCTGCTCTGTAGTCAGAGAGTTGAAGCGTACAGCGTAACCAGATACACGGATTGTTAGCTGAGGGTATTTCTCTGGGTGCTTAACTGCGTCTTCAAGAGTTTCGCGGTTAAGAACGTTAACGTTAAGGTGTAAAGTTGGGGGTTTGAAATTCACGAAAAAAGTGGAGGTTTTCTCGAAAAAATGATGACTTTCTGTTTTTTGGAAGATAAAAAACAAAAAAAGAAATCTATAGTTGAGCAACCAGAGGTTGAATCCGACCTTAGAACTTTACATGTGATTACAGGTGTAAAAAGTGTAAGTGGAAATCTATTTCTGTGGAATTATGCCTCGAATCGAACATTTCAAGCTGGAAGCTTGGTTGAAAATGGATGGCTTCACCACTGTACGGTGGAGGTAGTTGCATGATCAACACGAGGCTGAATTATTTACACATAATTGGCGCAATATGACCGCTGCTATTCTTTCTGAATGTGAGTTCTCGTTTTTATGAGGAGAGCGCCAAACTCGGCAATCATGCGAGGTGAAGACGCTACTAATTTAAGATTTATTTTTCGATGTATTCAAGACTAACTCACTTTGGTTGTCCTGAGACCCGTTAAGGGTAAGTTTTGATTTTCATTTGACCTATAGTTTACTTACGCAGCTCTTTGTAAAGTTTTACGCAAGAAGTGACTAGCACAACGATTGCCGTTGCGACTCTTACCGCCAAATACACACTGGCTAGATCCATGCTGTATCCTTGTTCTGAGGACTAGCAGAGCCACTCAGTACAAGTCATTGTTATCTGTTGAGAGTTTTACCTCTGTTCGCGGATAATTGCATTCCAACTTTGAAGTTGGGGCGAAGCGACACATTTAAATGGTTAAGTCTAGTGCGTGTCAGTGCTATGAATTAATTGAATAAATAAGTGTCAGAGTTCTTTGCTCAAAGATGTAGTTCCTGCTTCGCGAGGTTTTTAACGTACAGCATTTGTTGATCTATCTCGTTCGATAGCCTTTCATACTCTTCTAATATGTGCTCGTACCATTCCCACATAGAGAGGCTCCCTTGTTCAGAGTTTTCCCATGTATATGAGTTATCTTTGAATTGGTGTGAAACTAGTTCTTTCAGGAAGGAGCTTACCTTTGCTATATCAGGAGATAAGTATATAGACTGTAACTCTATGTTATTGATGGATATATTCAGGTTTTTGATATACTGCTTCTTTTTTAGTTCCAGCTCTGAAACATACTGTTCAGTATTGTATTTTCGATTGAATTTTTCCTTTTCCAATTTAATTTCTTGGTCAGCAGTTTCATAATAGTCTTTGACTTGCTCTTCTGGGTACATGTCTTCATCAATGCCAGAATAGCCACAGTTGTTTATGAAGATTTCGTAGTATGAGCCATCTACGGCCATACGGTCAGAAACATACTCTTTCATATCTAGAAGGTTCTTCCATACTTGGTCGTATGAAGCTTTCTTTGCTGCCCATACCTGCTGCATTGCCCATGACTTGTTTGCTAAATCGTCACGTATGCTTTCCACAATATCTGTATTCTTAATTAGTCTCTCGCGTATATCTTCATTTTCTTCTGCTAAAGCTCGTAGTTTCCCTTTTTCTGGGAGATACCCATTCTTAAGATATCCAGTATAAATCGCCAGAATGATAGCTTGTACCGCAAGAACAATTAAACCTATGACTGAGAAATCGGAAAAATTCATATTATCTCCTTATTGTGAGTTCTGACAGGGCAGCTAACTACTGCTCTTCTGCGAACAGGAGCGAATCGAATTCTTCAATCTGAGAGTCATGTAACAAGTAAACTTGTTGAGAGTCAGCTAACTGGCGTGCAGACTTGGTAAAGTCATTATTTGTTACTACTAGTGCGAGATCTTTTTCATAGTAATCTCTAGCGGAAGAAACTTCTTGAACAGCTTTGTTTCCTACAGGCTTTGAGTACATTTTGCACTGGACTACCATACTAACGCCATATTTTTCAGCTAGTACATCTGCTCCTTGATCTCCTGAGCCGCTAGTAGCGTAAGAGTCCCAACCTAGCTCAGTAAGTCTTTGTGATATCAGTTTCTCATACTCATATGGTGTAATATCATCGTTATCTTCTTGGTAGTTATCTGTATCACTTGAGGTCTCTGCTGCATCCCAAAGCACGGAAAAGACAGCGCTACTCATCCCTAATAGTAAGTCACTTAAGTCATCAGTAAATAAATAGATCTCACCGTCAAATGACTTAGCAAGTTCTTTGTAATAGTTTGGAGCTGATTGATATACGTAGTCTTCAATGGAGTACCTTCTTTTTTTTACAAATTTATCAATTTCCTTGTCAAAATCATCTGTATTTTTATCTCCATACTCATCAACATATGTTAGCTGCCTTTGCTTTCTTAGTAGAGGTTCAACGTAGTTATTTTCGATAAGCCAATACTCAAGTATCGCGGAGTTAATGTGAACAAGAACTATTGATTTGAAATCATCCCCTTCCTTAGTTTTACTTATGTCAAAATCGTGCTGGTTGAATCTTGTCCAAAATCCCTCTCCAGAAGCGATATCTTTGTCTAATTGCGCCAAGATATTTTGTTTAGAAAACTTATCTTCAAATAGAGACATAAATCCTTTTAGCATTTTTTGGTTTCTCTTCTTGCTGTATTATGTAAACAATATAATATTATTCTAAAGGTTAGTCATGTGATCTTGTTCGCATGGTTGTTAGGGAAGGGGCTTTACTAACGAATTGATAGTAAAGATATTATGGGCTTTTTACTGGACTCAGGAATGCATCTTTATAGAAAGGGTGATTCCTGTTTAACAGTGCTTTCCGAACATAGATTACTAGGGCGTGTTGATCTTTCGTGAGTGTTTTTTGAACAGCATGGTAAAGAGTTATAATTTGCTTCGCCAAAAGTAAAACCATAACCAATACCATGCCAAGAACAATGCTAACTGATATTCGCTGGGAACTGCTACTCCAAGTTATGAAAAGTACGGGTCGTATTTACGATAAAACTGAACATCGAATGACATTTGAAGGAATACTTTATCGAATGAGAACAGGCATTCCTTGGCGGGATCTGCCCTCTGAGTTCGGAGAGTGGAGTACCGTTTACAGACGATTTAATCTTTGGTCAAAGAAAGGGGTTTTAGATAAACTTTTCAAAAGCTTATCTAGCATGGCAGATTTTGAATGGGTCTTTCTTGATGGCTCTATAGTTCGAGCGCATCAGCATAGTACAGGTGCAGCGACTGAAAGCTCAGAGCAAATAGGAAAAAGTCGCGGGGGCAACTCAACCAAAATTCACTTAGCCGTGGATAGTGGTGGCCTGCCGATTTGCTTTGATTTATCAGAAGGACAACGCCACGATATAGTGCATGCCGAAAGCTTAGTTGAGCAACTCGATGAAGTGAATACCATCGTTTGTGATAAAGGATATGACAGCGAACCTTTCCGCATTTTTGTTAAGGAACGTGGCGGAGAAACAGTAATTGCTAAACGCAATTACGGACAAGATATAGACAAAGACAGTATGGATTGGTGTCTATACAAGTATCGTCACTTGGTCGAAAATGCCTTTGGGAGAATTAAGCATTATCGAGCTATTTCAATTAGATATGACAAGCTAGAAAGGAATTATGCCAGCATGTTATCGCTGGCATTCATGTTAATGTGGTTACCGATGTATTGTTGAACGCGAAATGTACAGCAAAGATCAACACGCCCTAGCTATTTCACTTTTTTCTTCTACATCTTCCATCGTAACTCCCTTAGCCAAAGGTAAAGCCAAGAGCTACGGCTGTGTGTGAGATATCAACCATTGCAGCTAATTTACGTGGAGACACCTTACCCCCTCTGTTTCCAGTTGGTTATCGCACCTAGAGAACAGTAGTGTTTGTCTATCTTGTGCTGCTGTTACGCAAGCAGTCATCCATTTTCGTGTTCCTTACAACTTTACACATAAGTAAAATTTAATGCGTAAAGTTGCTTATCAAAAGTAGGTCATCAAAATGTGACCAAAGTAGACTGTTTGCCTTTCTTTTCTGTTGCTGCCTTGTGGTTTTTAAATGCTTGGATGTAATATTGAGGTTGGTGGTTTTCTTGGAAATGATGACTATGCATGAAGCTGAATCTTATGGTGAGTGCAAGATTAGACTTGGTTACTTTGAAGTTTGTCTTTATCCCAACCTTGTGGTGAAACAAGAAGATGGCGATGAATATCCAAATTTCAGATTGACAAAGTCAAGAAAAAAAGTGCCTTTGCTAGTCAGGGGAGATGGTCATTTAGACTTTCCTGCAAACCTTTTTCTTAGGGATCGAGCGAAGACAACAAAATCCATTGCGTCAGATGCATATGCTCTCCTGATGTTCGCTAGATGGCTCGATGGTGAGGGCAAGTCGTATAGGGATGTATTCAAAGACCCTGCTGATGGTGTAGTGCATCAGTTTGGTGAAGTGCTTAAAGCTCTGGTGAAAAACAATGCATACCAGAAAGGTCATTTATCACTAAGCACAGCTAAAACATATGCTAGATCTATTGCTCGTTATTACAAGTTTTTGAATAAAGAGGCGATTTTGAAGTGGAGTTCTTCCCGTAAGCCTTTGGAATTCAAGACTACACGTATACCAAGACAAAAAAGAGATGATCTTGGTGAAAATGAGATGCTTAGTCATATAACGAAGAACACCATGATCACAGTCCAGACCAACAGCTTGATGTCTGGCTTTCCCAAGGATATTGATATACCGAGGCATTTGTCTTTAAAGCCGATCACGCAAGAAGATCAAGATATTCTCTACCGATACCTTAACAGCAAGTTAGATCGTGCTTCTGGAAAAGAAAAGCAATTTTATCAGGCAGAAACCCAACAGCTATGGGTTGAACTTGGCATCAAAGGGGGCTTAAGAATCAATGAAATTGCCACATTGAATGAGAGTGCGATTTACCAACCTATGCATAATACTGAAACATGCTCTTTGGTTCTAGATGTCAAGGAAGGAGTTGAAACTAAGAACAGCAAAACCCGCACAACAGAGATACCTACGGAGCTAATGGAACGGCTCTTTGAGTACAAATCATCTGCAATACGAACACAGGCTCTTAAGGATGCAAATGAGAAGGATTCTGAAAATTTAGAACACGACCAGTCAGAGCAGAATATTAATAAGTCAGATGATGATATATCTAATGATGATCCGCGATTATTCATTAGCTCTTACTCAGCAGGCAATTATAGCAAGAAAACAATCCAGAAATTTTGGTCGGGAATCAGAGCTGAAATAAGGATGGAACACCCCAGTTGGTACTACAGATTTCATGACACTAGATCAACGTTTGCCACAGATTTTCTGATCAGAACAGCCTCAAAAAGCAAATTACCCTACAGCTTCCATAGAGGAGAGCTGCAATCGCTCATGGGGCATTCTAAACATACTGAAACTGAAGCTTACGTTAGCTTTTTAGAGGATAAAGAAACGTTTAGGCACATAGCGTCACGACACAACAAATTGGCTGCATAGGAGAAGGCAAATGGCTAAAAGTCCAATACTTGATGTTCTTGGCACTGAACTAACAGCACCTAAACCGATATCAATACCTGACAAAGTTTCATATCAAAATAGAGGCAATACCAGAACGCTAGTTTTAACTGAACTGGATGTGTATAAGCCTACCAGTATCAAATATAAATATATTGAAAAGCTCAAAATTCAGATATTGGATAACATTAGAGCTGAGCAATACAGCCAAGCTAAGAACTTATATTTGGCAGCTAGGCATTATTTACAGTATCTGGACAAAAAGGATATCGACCCTCTCTCCAAAGCTGGTTATCGAGCTTACTTTTCGCGAAAAGGCTTCCTTTGGACGCTAGTTGAGTATGGCAGCAGAACTAAAGCACATAGGTTCATGTATGAAGATGGTGAACCGCTAGGTATTTCTGAAAAAACGGCAGCAGGTAAAAAGCGGTTGTTAAACGTTTTTTTCAAGTCAGTGGGGCTGGATATATTTTCTTGGGATAAGGGATTAAAACAATTCTCTCTAGCTGGATTACCAAAGAAGCCTACTTTCCCCTACTCTCCTAGAGAACATACCGAATCAATTCAAAAGCTTAATGAAATGTTCTTTATTATCGCTCCTTTGCTTATATCTGAGTTTAAAGGTGATACTACGTTCTCAAATTCAACAGAATTCGCGCATAAATTAGTAATAGAGTCTCTTGGGAAGACTAATACACCTTCTGGTTTATCAATGCTTTGCCTTCGAAAAAAAACACCAAGGGCGTTGTTTTCTTTCTGTATGGAGATTGCTTATTACATATTTTGTCATTACACCTCTTTCAACGATTCAGTGGTTGCTAGAGTATGTCGTCCAATCAGCATTACAAAATCAGGCGTAGAGGGCAAGTCATCAAAGTTTGCGAGAATTACAGCCTATAAAGGGCGTGGCAATAAAGTTGTGCAGTCCATGCTCAGTAATGAAATCGCCAACCATGAAGGTGAACTGGAAGCCAGTATTGACAAGCGAAATGGCATAGCTTTTTTACTAATGCTTCAAGAACTATCTGCCACCTTTAATCCTGATGAAAAAGGTTTGCTTATATATGATATTGATGAAGATGGAGAAGTTGTAGAGCTAGCTATTCGTTCAGATCATGATGAAGTTGCGAGGGAGCTTGAGCTGTTCGCTGATATTAGGGTGTCACTTATAGACCGTTTGTCTGAAGCATTTACTGAATTAGTGAAGCATAACAGGGTGCAAACATATAAGAAAACTCTGGCTGATGACCACTACGTGATCAAACATGAGACCAAGTATTATAAGCCAAGCACTAACCAGAGAACTCTAGCAATTCATCGTATAGCAACAGCTATCTTACAGTGCATGACGAGTGATACATTGCGAACAGCTACAATCCCACTAACGTACTCTGATAAAGATGAAAATAATATCGTTACAGTTACCACTAAAGATACTGATGGCAAACAGATAACATTTAAAGTGCCAGTGCAGCATATTGACGCTGTCAAATTGGTGGAAGAACTGGCGTTTGAAAGGAACTCTCCATACCGCTTTACGCGAAACCCCAAAGGCATTAATCAATATACTGGAGAACATATTGACCTTACGGGACAAGAAGAAAGCCAGCGGCCTATAGAGCCAGCCAAAAATCCAGCATATTTATTACCCAAAGGACGGAAACAAGAAACCACGCCTTACAATATGCACCCTGTTGATAGCGAGCTGCTGAGCATGTTGGGCATTAGCACTTCGTATTTTTTTATATCACTTAACTCTAGACGTATCAGGTTAACTAATGCTGACAATGAGTATCTGCAAGGTAATGAGTATTCAGCTCGCTTAATGCTTCAGAACTCCAAAGAGATATTTGAATCAAGGTATGTTAACGGACACCCTGAACGCAACAATGAAATCACTGCTCAGTCTATACAAATCCTAGAAGAAATTGCTAAGGGCGCGGATTTAGAGCTGGCAAAAGATATTGTCAGGAAAGACTGGAAAGTGGATGTATTAACATTTGACGAGTATTTGGCGAAAGGCAAACCCAAAACAAACCCCAACGGAACACATTGCAATGGTAAACCAGACTTTGCAGGCAAAGAGCATAAATTGGCAAAGGCTCAAGCAAAGAAAATGGAGGTATCTGAGGGGGGGGATATAGCCTGTTTCCAGTATGACAAATGTTATGAATGTGGCTCGTGTAAGCTAGTAGAGCATCCATATCAGATCTATAAGTATATTTCTTTTTTGGATTCATTGACTGACACTATTGACAATCATCCAGCAAATGTCGATGAACTAGAAGAACGACTGGATGGACTTGAGAGGGTTTTACAGGAAAATATTAGTGAAGAAGTGATTGAAGAAGCACTAAAAATCATGGAAGAGAAAGGCAGGTATTTCCTGTTTGCTTGACTTTTACAAGACTCAAATGCTGTTAGGAAGGTATTTACAGTGAAAAACATCAAAAGTAAAAGCAATGCTAGAACCGTATCTTACGAAGAGTTTCTTAGCTACTTTGAAGAAGACCACCTAACTGATGTTCTCTTACCTGCTGTACAAAAAGGGGATTGGAAGTCTCTGGAAAAAATGCCTGTACTCAAAGAGAAAGGTACAGGTAAGCAAGTTATGTATTCCTGCAACTCATGGTCAGTCTCAGAGTTTGGCGATGGTTTTCAATCAGAAAGGTTGCTTTTTAATCACAGTACAAAAAAATCATTTGATGGTTACATTTTGCCAACTTGTTTCAGGAACCAAATCAAATGCTTTGCTGCTTGGGAACTTTTTTCAGACACCGTTCCTTATGGATATCAGAACATTTCTGATACGGTTGGTAAGCTTACTCATATTGCCAAAACAGCAATTGATATTGGTCTGGAAGGGTTTCATGAACTCGATATTGATGCGATTTTCAAGATGATTAATGAGCAGGGCTTTACGGTTAACGGTAAAGGAAACAAAACACTGTCAGCCATAAATAGACTTGTTCAAGCTTCTGCGCACATATCCATTGCTATACCGATCCATGAAAAGCTAAAGCCAGAAACATTTAATAAAGTTGTTACCGAATCCGAGCAGTATCCTGTTATCCCACACAGGCAGTTTCTCGAAATGGTAAATACTTCCTCTGATGAAATGCAGAATGCTTTTAAGCACATAGAAGCTCTAAGTGAAGCAACGGAATGTTATCTCGCGGAAACTGATTCGATTAAAGCCGATATAATTCATCGGCTAAGAACTGGAACGCTAAGTCTAACTACGTGTTTAGCTCCAAGTTATAAGGATATGGCATTAAACATACAGAAGTCCTTTTTAGAAGCAGGTATTGCAATAGTTGATAACGAAAAAAATAGTAACGATAAATGGCTTTCTGTGTGGAATGGCTACAAGATTCAGTACAGTTTTGATTGTGTAAAAAAGCACTACCCTGAGTTCAAGGTGGTGATAGGAAGTAGGATCATAAAGGGAAGAAGCCAGTTCAATGATTACTTACGTGAACTTCAAGGACACTGTTGTTTTTTGTGCTGCTCATTAAGTGGTATGCGAATTGGAGAACTATGGGGAGTATCTACAGAATATGGCGCTCAAGACCATATAAAAGTAAAAGGTGGGACAATTTACATGTTTACCACCAAGCAAGAGAAAATTACATTTGATAGTCAGACCAAAGATGACATATATGTTACCAGCAGAACAGGGTTTCGAGCTTATCAGGTGCTTAATTCGATCCATAAGCCATTTAGGAAAAGGTTTAAAGAGGGGGAGTATTCATACTTTTTTGCTGCTCTAAGCGAAGTCTATCATCCTCAACCTATTGGTAAAGTTGGTTTTGGTAAGGTTGTAAACTCAGCAATCAATACAATATATACAGACCTGCTCACGTTAAATTTGAATGACATAGATTTTTTGAAAGCTTCAGAACCTGAGAAGACGTTCAACGTTGGTGATAAATTCCATTTTACTAACCACCAGTGCAGACGTTCTTTTGCTTATTATCTTATTGGTTATGAGTTAATGGATTACCCTCAATTGAAGCAGCAGCTTAGTCATGTTTCGATGGCAATGACAAAATGGTATGCAAGAAATGCATGGTCATTTAAAAAGATTTACACCGAAGTTCAAAACATGCGAAATGCTAAATGCTCAAAATTGATTGCAAGGCTTTACTCGAAGCTTGCGAATAAAGAGCGTCTAGCAGGTGGTCTTGGTACTGGTTTGGTTCGAGATACCATGAAAGACAGAGATTACTTTTCTAAAAGAGAAAACCAAAGAAAGCTAGACGCAACCTATTGGGAAGACCAAATAAAAACAGGAAAAGTCCACATACACGCTATAGGACAAGGCATGTATTGCACAAAAAGAACCTGTGCAATGAGGGCATCCATTGACCTTTCTGAATGTGTTGGTTGCGCATGGGATATCATAGAAGATGCCTTAACAGCAGAATCATTGCGAATGACAGCCATGAGAAACATCATATTGCTATTGGATAGCAATGAACTGAACAGAAGTAGTGCTACCAAGTACCTTCTTGATATTCGCTCAGCGGAAAAAATACTTCAGGATCTTGATTTTGAGCATGAAGTTTACGAGGTTCCAGATGAGCTGTTGGCGATAATTGATGGTAACGAGAACGTGGAGGTGGTTAATGTCTAATGCTTTGGAAAAATATATCAATGCGATAGATGCTATTCGCTATGGTACATATACATCAAAGACGTTACTCAACAGAAAGACCGTTAAATTGAACTACAATACAGTAGAAATTGAAGCGGGAGTAACACGAGGTGCATTAAAAAAGCACCCAAACATCATGGAGAAGATTGATCTTATCAATGCGGGAAAAGATGGTGAGCAACAGGAACGCCAAGATGAGGTTGATAAAAGAGACGAAAAGTACAGCGAGTTAAGAGAACAAGTTGAACTGTTAAACAATAAGTTGGAAAGTCGAGACCAGTTGCTTGAGGAACAAGAAGATACTCTCAAGGGCTTGCAAGAGAATGAATTTCATCTCATATCGGCACTATTCGATTGCGTTCCCTTCAATGAGCGCGATAAGTTGTTTGAGAATGCTGATAAGGAAGAGAGCGGTGGCAAGATTGTTCGGTTTGGGCAACCAGAAGAGAGATAGCTAATGTATGAAAAAGCCACAGATTTTAACCGTGGCTTTTTACTATGTGCTAAATCTTAAAGAGATTCTGTAAATGTACGAGCAATAACGTCACGCTGCTGCTCTGGAGTCAGAGAGTTAAAGCGTACAGCATAACCTGATACACGGATAGTTAGCTGAGGGTAGTTCTCAGGGTGTGCTACAGCGTCCTCTAGAGTCTCTCTTTTCAAGACATTGACGTTCAGGTGCTGACCACCTTCGATCCTCGGAGCAGTTTCGATTGCCACTTCACGGCTTTCGAATTCACCCAGTGCATCGACAGCAACAACTTGGTCTGCTTCGTAACCTGAAGCTGCTGCTACGCAACGTGCTTCGTTCTTCTCTGTGTCTAGCAGCCAGATTGAATTGATTAGTTCGTCATTTGCTGCTTTTGAAATTTGAATACCTTGGATCATAATATTTACCTTCTAAAGTTGACTTAATTTTGATGACTTTTTTATTCTTGGAGGTCATCATTTTTACTTTTTTGATGACCTATTTAAAAGTGTGCTCTAAAATCATTTTGATGACCTGATTACTTATTGTTTTTACAGGTAAAAATGCCTTTAGGTCAGACTTTTTAAAGGAGTTAACTACCAACTATATAGGTGTTGACCACCTTCAATGCCAGCTTCGTGGTGGAAGTAACCATCCATTAGGCCTGCAAGGTTAGCACGTTGGCTGTCTTGTTCTTTACCTAGTGCGTTTGGCACGATAGAGAACGTGTAAGAGATACCATCTTGTGCGTCAGCAAACGGTAGTTTACCTACAGACGTTAGTGAAGCTACAGCGCCTTTCTCATCACGACCGTGCATTGGGTTTGCACCAGGAGCGAAAGGAGCGCCAGCACGACGACCGTCTGGAGTGTTACCTGTTTTCTTACCGTAAACCACGTTAGACGTGATAGTAAGAACTGACTGTGTAGGGATAGAGTTACGGTAAGTCTTAAGCTTACGGATCTTGTTCATGAACGTAGAAACTAGTTCACAAGCAATATCATCTACACGAGAGTCGTTGTTACCGTATTTAGGGTAATCGCCTTCGATTTCGAAGTCAGTTGCGATACCGTCTTCATCACGGATTGGCTTCACTTTAGCAAACTTAATTGCAGACAGTGAGTCAGCAGCAACAGACAGACCAGCAATACCACAAGCCATAGTACGACGAACGTCACGGTCATGAAGAGCCATTAGAGACGCTTCGTAGCTGTACTTGTCGTGCATGTAGTGGATGCTGTTTAGCGCAGTCACGTATTGCTTAGCTAACCAGTCCATGAATGTGTCTAGGCGACCCATTACGTCATCGTAGTTAAGTACTTCGTCAGTGATCTTGTCGCCAACTGGGCCAACTTGCATTTTAAGCTTCTCATCAACGCCGCCGTTGATTGCGTAAAGCATAGTTTTTGCAAGGTTAGCACGAGCGCCGAAGAACTGCATTTGCTTACCAACGATCATTGGTGATACACAACAAGCGATTGCGTAATCATCAGAATCAAGGTCAGGACGCATTAGGTCATCATTTTCGTACTGGATAGAAGAAGTATCGATAGATACCTTCGCACAGAAACGTTTGAAGCCGTCAGGCAGTTGCTCAGACCAAAGAACAGTGATGTTTGGCTCTGGAGAAGGACCCATTGTGTATAGAGAGTTAAGGAAACGGAAGTTCGAACGCGTTACTAGCGTACGACCGTCGATGCCCATACCACCCATAGACTCTGTTGCCCAGATTGGGTCGCCAGAGAATAGCTCATCGTACTCAGGAGTACGTAGGAAACGAACCATACGCAGCTTCATTACGAAGTGGTCGATCATTTCTTGAGCTTGGTCTTCTGTGATTTTACCAGCAGCGATATCACGCTCTAGGTAGATGTCTAGGAAAGTCGAAGTACGACCTAGAGACATTGCAGCGCCATTTTGAGATTTAACAGCAGCTAGGTAGCCGAAGTAAGTCCACTGAATCGCTTCTTGAGCAGATTGAGCTGGCTCAGAGATATCGAAGCCGTAAGTCGCTGCCATTTGTTTGATTTGACCTAGAGCACGATGTTGCTCAGAGATCTCTTCACGCAGTTGCATTGTAGCTGCAAGATCTTCGCCGTTCTCGAAACGCTCTTGTAGAGAAGCGAATTGAGCTGCTTTGTCTTTCATTAGGAAATCAATACCGTAAAGTGCTACGCGACGGTAATCACCAATGATACGACCACGGCCGTAAGCATCAGGAAGACCAGTCAGAACACCAGACTTACGACATTTTAGGATATCAGGCGTGTAGATATCGAAAACACCAGCGTTGTGTGTTTTACGGTATTCTGAATAGATTTTTGAAACCATCGGGTCAAGAGTTTCACCGTATGCTTTACAAGAACCTTCAACCATACGTACACCACCGTTAGGGATGATTGCACGTTTTAGTGGTTTTTCAGTTTGTAGACCAACAATTGTTTCAAGGTCTTTTTGGATGTAGCCCGCATCATGAGAAGTGATGGTAGAGATAACAGAAGTATCGAAATCTACAGGTGCTTTAGTTGCGTTTTCCTGTTTGATACCTTCCATTACCGAAGCCCAAAGCGTATTAGTCGCCTCAGTACCTTCAGAAACTAGGAAAGACTCGTCGCCTTCATATGGCGTGTAGTTCTTTTGAATGAAATCACGAACGTTTACTTCGCTTTGCCACTCACCTGCAGCAAAATCTTCCCAAGCTTTAGCAAATTGCTCTGCCATGACATACCTACCTTTTTAGTAGAAAAAATTCGTACTTAACACTGTTGAGCCAGCGCCCCTCGTAAGGGTAGTACACTCTTATTAATAACAATATATATGAGCATATAAGCTTCATATGGTTATATATATTGTCACTACTTTTTATATGTTGTCTTTACTCTATGAATTCAAGACTACGCTAAAAAATTCCTGCAAACCTTAAACTAAATCAATAAATGCCAAAAAAAGTTGAAAAAATTTGAGTGACAAGGGTTGCCACCCAAACTTTTTTTTAGTCTCAATACTACTTTTGTGTAGTGAAGACCATTATAGCCAAGCTTTTAGACCATATTGGCTTTCTAGCATACCAACTGCAAGCATTGCTACTAGACAGATAACCAGAACACCGACTGGGATAACAATCTTGTCGACAAATGACAGACGCTTCGCACGCTCTTTATCACCAATCAGACCGTTGTTATCAAGCAGCATTGTTAAAGCCCAAGCTAATACCGGGTTAACAACTGCTGAACCAAAGATACAGATACCAGCCGCTTGTGAATCTTTTGAATCCTTAACCATCTGCATACCCGCTTCAAGTAGAGGTAGAGATACACCTACAAGTAGCGCAACACGCATTACTGGTGGCCATACTGCTACGTCCATTGGGAAACCAAGAATCGCAACGATGATACATAGAGAACCAAGCAAGATTGCGCCGCCTGGAATAGGGCGCTTCGCGATTGCCGCTGGGATCATGTACGTACCCCAAGAAGATGTGATGTTACCACCACCCACTGCAGTACCCACCATTTGACGCACAGAACACATCGTCATTGTGTCATCAACATCCATAAGAACTTTTTCAGAACGTTTAGGGTAGTTCAGTTCTTGGAAGATACGGTGACCTAGGAAATCTGGCGACCACATTGCTACGGCAAGAATTGCGAATGGTAGAGAAGCGATGAAGTGTTCAACGTTTGGCAAGCCAAGCATCCAACCTTCAGAAGTAGAACCCCACCAGTAAACTGGGTTTAGGTTTGGAATACCCATTTCAGTTTCGAATACGATATCAAAACCAGCACCCAATGCTAATGCAATAGCAAGTCCTGTGAATGCACAAACTGGGATAGCTAACCAACGCTTGTTCACTTTTGCTAAGAAAGCGTAGATAGCGATAGTAATAGCAAGAACGATTAAACCAACGTAACCCATGCTACCCGCTTCAACAGTAGAAGATTGAAGACCAACCGCCCATGCTTGAATCGAGTTAATTTGGCTCATGGTACCGGTTAGGCCTAAGAAGATAAGCAAGCCACCTGCCGTACCTTCCGAAGTCAGGTTAACAAGTTTAGAGCCGCCTTTAAGGAAACTTAGGATTAGACCAAAGACACCGATAAGGATTGCCAATGCAAGAGGGTGAGCACCAGCAAGAGCGATGGTACCGATAAGAGGGATCATTGGGCCGTGGTTGCCGGCAAGGTTTGCTTTAGGGTTAAAGAAACCAGAAGCAAGAATACAGAACAGCAGTGCAGGAATAAGCATTTCTACACGAGCAACTTCAATCGCGAAGTCTTTACCCAAGTTTACGTGATCCCAAGCTTGAGTTAGGCCATCGGCCCAAGACATCATTACTGCTGAGTACATCGCAATGATACCAATGGTACCAGCAAGTGCAGGAACAAGATCTTCAAGTTCAAAACGGAAATCACGGCCTGGAAGGTTTAGGCCAAAACGACGAGGCTTCATGATTTGAAGTTCGTGATCTAAGTAATCTGAGCGGCTCTCAAATTCAGAAGCAGGGCGGTGAAGCTCTTTATAGCTTTTCTCTTCTACTTCAGAGTTCGCATTATTGACAACGTCTGACATAGATTCCTCATATTTTTATGTTAGTAATTCTAAAATTGAATTCTATAAGTTCGCGTAATTGCGTTATTTCTTAGTTATTTCTTAGTTATAACTTATTAACATTATGTTGCACGTTTTTGATGTGCTTTATGCAGTTAAGTTAAAAGAAATATTTGGCATTTTTAATGCCTTATTGTGTGCTGAGAAGTCTAACAAGCTTACCCTTTAGGGTGATTGATCTTGATCACTTTATGAGTGTATGTGAAAGAAAGCTACAAAACGAAGCGTTTCATTAACTTCTCATTGATGAATCATGTAATTTTTTTTCACAAACTGACGTTTACCTATCTTCTTAGAGCCTTTGTCGCCATGACTCTAGCTCAATGCCCAATTCTTATTGAGTTATTTCACTATTACTCGTTTTCCCAACGGCTCCAGGTCAAATGCTTACAATGCAATAACCTTAAAATAATTGTGCCTTATGGTGGGTGTGTTGTGTTGAACGCGCAGATTATATTTTGCTGATCTCGACGTATCTAAGTTCACGAAACTTGTTTTTCTTGTGAGACACCAAGCTACGAGAATCTCATTTTGATTAACTTTATTTAAACAATGCAAGGAGTGTAATTACAGCTTATTGATAGAACTCATTCATTAAATTGAGGCGAAAACGCTACCTTTTGCATAACAAGTCAGAGTGAATCGCTATTTATTCCAATTTATTAGGTTAATAATTTGTTGCATGTTGTTTCGTGTGGTGCTAGTTTGTATCGCATGAAAAGGTCGGAGTACCTTGCATTTTCACAAACTTGGGAGAGAAAGCGCATGAAAGATGTACCGGCGCTGGACATAAAGGATCTACACAAAACGTTTGGTCAAAATGAAGTTTTAAAGGGAATTTCACTTTCTGCGCATAAAGGCGATGTAGTCTCGATTATCGGATCTTCAGGATCGGGTAAAAGTACTTTCCTTCGATGTATCAACCTCTTAGAAACACCTACTGCTGGCGAAATTTGGGTTAATGGCGAATTGATTCAAATGAAAAATAACCGCCAAGGCGTTTCCGTTCCTGCAAATGAAAAACAAGTTCAACGAATCCGTTCTCGTTTGGCTATGGTTTTTCAAGGCTTCAACCTTTGGTCTCACCTGACCGTTCTCGAAAATGTTATCGAAGCACCCGTTCATGTCTTAGGCGTACCTAAAGCACAAGCCATTGAAAATGCTGAGCTGCTACTGAAGAAAGTAGGACTATATGAGCGCAAAGATTACTACCCGGGTCATTTATCTGGCGGTCAACAACAGCGTGCTGCGATTGCAAGAGCGTTAGCGGTTGATCCTGAAGTAATGCTATTTGATGAACCGACATCTGCACTTGACCCTGAGTTAGTAGGGGAAGTTCTTGGTGTAATGCGTGACTTAGCCGAAGAAGGAAGAACCATGCTTGTGGTAACACATGAAATGGCTTTTGCTCGTGATGTATCCAACCACGTGATGTTCTTACATCAAGGTCTGGTGGAAGAACAGGGCGATCCAGCTAAACTGTTTACGGCACCTGAATCAGAGCGTCTACAACAGTTTATCTCTTCTATCTACTAATAAGCACCTATGTACGTAGTCGATTGAAGAAAATCAAAATTGAAATATTGTTGTTAAGGTCGATGACAGCGGTATAAGCAATAAAACACAACAAGTAATTTAATAAGTATCAACAAACACAATATTAAAATTAGCAAAACATAAAAACCTAAATCACAGGAGTAGGGATATGAAAAAGTGGTTATTAGTAGCGGCACTTGCTGCAACTGCTGCAACGGGCGTAGCTCAAGCAAAAGAATGGAAAACAGTACGCTTCGGTATTGAAGGTGCTTACCCTCCATTTAGCTGGACTGAAGCGGATGGTTCACTAAAGGGCTTTGATGTCGATATGGCGAACGCACTTTGTACTGAAATGCAGGTGAAGTGTAAGATCGTAGCGCAAGATTGGGATGGCATTATTCCTTCTCTACTTGCTCGTAAATATGATGCGATCATCGCGGCAATGTCGATTACAGAAGAGCGTAAGAAAAAAATCGACTTTACTGGTAAGTACGCACTTATCCCAAACAAGTTCATCGCTAAAAAAGGTGCAGGCCTTAACTTTGATGATCTAAGTGGTCAAAAAATTGCCGTTCAACGTGCAACAACTCACGATAAGTACCTAACAGACAACTACGGCGACACAGTAGAAATCGTTCGTTACGGTTCATTCGATGAAGCTTACCTTGATCTAGCTAACGGTCGTGTTGCTGCTGTTCTGGGTGATGCATCGGCTCTAGAAGAAGGCGTACTCAACAAAGCGGGTGGCGAAGACTACGAGTTTGTTGGTCCATCTCTAACCGATCCTAAATGGTTCGGCGATGGTTTTGGTATTGCTCTACGTAAGCAAGACAAAGATCTGACTAAACAGTTAGATGCTGCAATCCTTTCACTACGTGAAAAAGGCATCTACCAAGATATCGCGGCTAAATACTTCAACTACGACGTATACGGCCAGTAATCTCTAGGTTCACTTCTTAAGGGAGAGGTTACCCTCTCCCTGTCTACCAACTTTTTCGCAGTTCTGTTGGAATTCATTATGTTTGATTTACAAGGATATGAAGCTTCGATCCTGAAAGGGGCGGTGCTTACGATCGAAGTTGCCTTGCTGTCGCTAATTTTAGCTATGGTTCTTGGTATGCTAGGTGCCTTAGCTAAACTCGCGCCTTATCGCTGGGCTCGTGCTATCGCAACCCTCTACACAACCGTTATTCGAGGCATTCCTGACCTCGTATTGATGATGTTGATTTTCTTTGGTGGACAAATCCTTTTAAACAACAGTTTGTATTCCATCAATGAGTGGCTCAATGAATGGTTCACGTCGAGTGACCCTAACCATGAGTGGACCGCTTACTTACCTGATTATATTGATGTCAGCCCATTTATTGCCGGTGTCTTAACGATTGGCTTTATCTTCGGTGCCTACATGGCTGAAACCTTCCGTGGTGCCATCATGGCTGTTGATAGCGGCGAAATGGAAGCGGCAAAGGCCTATGGTATGGGCCCTGTATTAGCGTTCCGTCGTATCCTGCTTCCGCAAATGATTCGTCATGCACTGCCGGGTTTTGGTAACAACTGGTTGGTTTTACTTAAGACCACCGCATTGGTTTCGATTATCGGTTTAGAAGACATGGTACGTGTTAGCGCATTGGCTGCAGGTTCAACCAAAATGCCATTTACCTTTTATATGACAGTGGCACTTATTTTCCTATTCTTCACCAGTGTTTCGACGGGCTTGCTTAAGTTGGTTGAACGCAAATTTAGTATCCACGCGAGGTAGTTATGGACTTTTCATTGATAATTGAAAGCCTGCCGATTTACCTTAGTGGTTTATGGACAACGGCTTGGATGGTTTGTGTAGCTTTGATTATTGGCTTATGTGTAGCCATACCATTAGCTATCTCTCGCAACAGCCCAAATATGCTGATTAACGCTCCTGCTTGGTCGTTCATCTATTTCTTCCGTGGTACGCCATTATTGGTGCAGTTGTACCTGATTTACTACGGAATGGATCAATTCTTCCCTGTAAAAGATACCTTATGGGAAAACGCATGGTTCTGTGCATTGGTTGCGTTTATTCTGAACACGTCGGCTTATACTGCTGAAATCATCCGTGGTGCTATTAACGGGTTACCGAAAGGTGAAGTGGAAGCAGCAAAAGCATATGGCATGAGTACACCGAAGACATACCGCCGTATCATTCTGCCAAGTGCTCTTCGTCGAGCGTTACCGGCTTACAGTAATGAAGTTATCTTTATGCTTCACGGTTCAGCGGTAGCGGGCATCGTAACGATTATGGATTTGACGGGTGCTGCACGTTTGGTGAACTCACGTTACTACGCTCCATTCGAATCTTTCTTAACAGCAGGTCTGTTCTACATGGCGCTAACGTTTATCATCATCGCGATCTTCAAGTTCGCAGAGAAACGTTTCCTCGCTTACCTAAGACCGCTTAACTGATTTTCTGAGAAGCTAATTTTTTGAGACAAAAACGGCGCTTTCATAGCGCCGTTTTTAATTGATAATAACTAATTTACTCGTTACTTAAACGTCGACCAAATCGGAGCGTGATCTGACGGTTTTTCAATGCCACGCAGTTCGTAGTCGATGCCTGCTTCAGTACATTTATCAGCAAGTTTCTGGGTCGCCAGTACCACGTCGATTCGTAGGCCGCGGTTGTCCACGAAGCCTTTTGAGCGGTAATCAAACCACGAGTATTGATCGTTCACTTCAGGATGTAGTAAACGGAAGCTGTCCACAAAACCCCAATCCATCAGTGTTTTCAACCATTCGCGTTCTTCTGGTTGGAAAGAACACTTACCGGTTTTCAACCAACGTTTCGCGTTTGGTTCACCGATGCCGATGTCTGCGTCGATAGGGCTGATATTGATGTCGCCCATCACGATCACTTGTTCATCTTTGTTGTGATAGTCATTTAGGTAAGTCATCAAGTCTTTGTAGAATTGACGCTTGTATGGGTATTTAGTCTCGTGCTTGATATTGTCCCCTTGAGGGAAGTAGCCATTAAGCACGGTAACTTTTTCACCGTTTTCGTCTTCAAACGTCGCCATGATCATACGCTTTTGATGGTCTTCATTGTCTGTAGGAAACCCCTTCTGTACAGAGATAGGCTCTTGCTTACACAGCATAGCTACACCGTAGTGCGCTTTTTGGCCATGGAAGTAAACCTTGTAACCCATCGCTTCAACATCAGCGAGCGGAAAGGCTTCATCGTGCACTTTAATTTCTTGAAGACCAATCACGTCAGGTTGGTGTTTGTCGATAATCGCTTGCAGTTGGTGAAGGCGGGCTCTAAGGCCGTTGATGTTAAAGCTAATTACTTTCATTTGTTTTTATACCTCTCGGAAACCTTTGTGCTGCGAGTTCTCAAAGATTTTTTGATTTGGTTGATTTCATGGTTCATCGTATTTAACCATGCTTAATAATTTCTGTCGCCACTTTATAAAGACAAAATGGCGACGTTAAATGGTGTGAATACCTACAGTTACGTTGAGCTTACTGAGTTTTTAGCAAGTCTAAAAAGAAGGCATATTCAAGTGCGTCTTCTTTCAATCGTTTAAATCGACCAGAAGCACCACCGTGACCGGCTTCCATATCGGTTTTGAACAACAGCACATTGTTGTCTGTTTTCATTTCACGCAGTTTCGCCACCCACTTCATTGGCTCAAAGTACTGTACCTGTGAGTCATGCAGACCTGTTGTTACCAGCATATTCGGGTAGTTTTGTACCTTAATGTTGTCGTATGGCGAGTAACTCAGCATGTATTCGTAGTAGGTTTTATCGTTCGGATTGCCCCATTCGTCATATTCGTTTGTGGTTAGAGGAATCGATTCATCAAGCATGGTTGTTACCACGTCTACAAACGGAACATGTGCGCCAATACCACGGTACAGTTCTGGTGCTTGGTTGATGATTGCGCCCATCAACAGACCGCCAGCAGAGCCGCCCACCGCAAATACTTTATCTTGAGCTCCGTAGCCTTCTTCAACAAGCCCTTTGGTTACATCGACAAAATCGTTAAATGTGTTTTGTTTGGTCAGTTTCTTGCCATCCTCATACCAAGGGCGCCCAAGCATTTCTGAACCGCGAATATGTGCGATCGCATAAACGAAGCCTCGATCAAGTAGGCTTAGACGAGCTGAGCGGAAGGTCGGTTCAATCGTGGAACCGTAAGATCCATAGCCATATTGGTAGATTGGGTTCGTACCGTTTTTCTTGAATAAGTCTTTGCGATAAACCAAAGAGACAGGTACTTGCTTACCATCGCGAGCCGTCACCATGATTCGCTCTGATTGGTAGTTATCCGCTTCGAAATCACCTAATACGGGTGTTTGCTTCATGAGTTCGGATTCACCTGAATTTAGATCGAAATCATAGTAAGTACCTGGCGTGGTTAAGCTGCTGTAGTAGACACGAACTTTTGAGTTATCTAATTCATTGTTACCAGTCAGGTAAGCGGCAAAAGCGGCGTCATTGAACTCTAGTGGGAACTCTTTGCCCGTTGATAGTTGACGTACTTTCACTGTAGATAAGCCATTTGCACGTTGCTCGTAAACAAGATGGTCATCAAACAGTTCGAAATCGACAAGTTGAGTATTGTCATCGGCTGGGATGACATCGACCCATTTTGAACGGTCGTGCATGTCTTCGGTTGTGACTTTCATTAAACGGAAGTTGACGGCTTGGTAGTTGGTGTAGATGTAGTACCAGTCACCCAATTTAGCGATGCTGTACTCAATGCCCGTTTCTTGTGGGTAAAAAGGTTCCGCTCTCGCGTGTGGGTCGTTGGCATCTATGACTGAAACACCGCTGGTTTCTGTGCTCGAGTGCCAAATGTACACCTGTTGACCATCTTTACTCTTACTTAAGCCAGTGTAGTAAGCAGTGTCGGTTTCTTCGTAAATCAACTCATCGTTTGTCTGAGGTGTGCCTAAGACATGGCGGAAAACTTGGTAACCTAGCAGCGTTTGTGGATCTTTCTTGATGTAATAGAAGGCCTGGTTGTCGTTTTGCCAGGCAATTGAACTCGAGGCACCTTCAATTTCATCAGTTAGATATTCACCGGTCGTGAGGTCTTTAATCTTAATGGTGTAAACACGACGGCTCAGCGTATCTTCGCCATAGGCCAACAAGTTTTCGTTTGGACTGATCGTTAAGCTGCCAATACTGAAGAATTCGTGTTCTTTTGCCAGTGCGTTAACGTCTAAGATGACTTGCTTGTTTGTGCCTGCAAAGTCTGTTGCACGCAAGTGAACTTCGTATTCGTTGTCACCCGTGACTTCATTTGAATAGAAGTAGCTGCCTTTACGAACTGGTACCGAATTGTCATCTTTCGCGATTCGGCCTTTGATCTCATCAAATAACTGTTCTTGTAATGCATCAGTGTGTTTCAACACAGTCTCTGCGTACTGATTCTCTTGCTCAAGGTGTTGCAAGATCTCTGGGTCTTGGCGTTCGTCATCGCGCATCCAGTAATAATCATCGATTCTAGTGTCACCATGAATCGTCATTGCATGAGGGACTTTCTTAGCAACGGGGGCTTTGGTTTGCTGAGCGATAAGTTGCGATTGAGAGTAGTGGTTCATGGTCGGTATTCCTTGATTGCTGCATCCGGCGACAAGCGCGACCGATACGGCTAATGTGGTTAGAGCGAAACGCATCTTTATATCCTTAGTGTGCACCTTACTCGTTTTAATGCCAGCATCCTTTAGTGGTTAGTTTTCTTCCAGTGATGTTATTTATAATTGGATTCTGGATATGCACTTTCAACGTAAGTGTCTGTTATTGTTTCCAAAAAATCAAAGTAATGTTTTATGAAATTGGTGGTAGACACTAGGCGAGGGTAAACGGGTAATAAAAAAGGGACACACTTTTCAGCATGTCCCTCTATTTGTGTAGTCAAGATTTGCGTTTTACTTTAAATAGCCAATGGCATTTCGTTTGAGTGGTCATGTTTACGATTGACCCAACGTAAACCAAGCATCACGATAAATGACATTGCAATCATCAAACAACCGAGTGGCAGCTGGTCTTGAGCAGGGAAGAACGATGCCAATAGTGTTGCGATGCCAGCACCTAGGTTCTGCATGCCGCCTAAGATCGCGCCGCCTGTACCAGCATGGTATGGGAATGGCGAAAGCGCTCCGGTTGTTGCTGCTGGAAATAGGATACCAGCGCCCAAGAAGTAAATGGTTGCACCGCCAATCAAAGTCAGTGCTGTTGTTTGACCAAACAGACCCGGTATCAAGACCACGGCAGAGCCGACTAAGATCGACACTAGGCCGACATTCAGTGCACGGCGCTCAGAGCGACGTTGTGCGATGTAACTAGATAAGCCAGCACCCACTAAGTAACCCGGAATGGGTAAGACGAACAACAAGCTTACTGTGGTTGCAGGTAAGCCAAGTACACCGCCAAGTAGTACGCCTGCCGCTGCTTCAAAGACGGCTACGCCAGCAAAGGTTGCGACCAATATTAGTAAGAAACCTTGGAAACGTTTGTCAGACAGAACGAATTTGTAGCTGTTTACAACCGATTCATGTTTACGTCGTTCTTTTGGCAGTGTTTCCATCATGCTCGTCATCATGGTGATAACAACAGCGATACCAAACAGCGCAAGGAACAAGTAGCTAGAACGCCAGCCGAAAGCTTCTGTTAGGTAACCACCCAATACAGGAGCCATCAATGGTGAGAAAATCACACACATGCTGATTAAGCTGTTTGCACGGTGCAGCTCTGCACCTTCAAAGCAGTCGCGAGTCAATGTACGAGACATCGCACCACCACAACCGATACCCAAACCTTGGATAAAGCTACCTGCTAAGAACCATTCATATTCATGAGCGAACAACGCTATCAAAGTACCGATGATATAGATGATCAAACCAGCAACGATGATGGGTTTACGACCTAGGCGATCAGAAAGTGGGCCGTAGACAAATTGTGACAGACCATAAGGGATCAGGTAACACGCCATCACCGCTTGAAGTGAAGACGCAGAAACCAAGAACTCACCCGACATATGACCGATAGAAGGCACGTACATCGTTTGAGTCATTTGACCTACGGCAGTCAGGATCGCGATTAAAAAGGTAAGTTTCGCTAATGGAAACGAGGCAGACATTTGCGTATCTCTCCAAAAATTAAAGACGTAAAAAGCCTTAGCGCTCCATTGAGGAGAGCCAAATGAATAAATTATTCAGGGAATCTAGGCGCGAGATATTAGAGCTTGAATGGCGACTTAGCAATCAAAAAATGTGAAGTTGATCAAGATAAAAATCTATAGTTTGGATTATAAAAACTAATCCGAAATGGGTGGGGTTTTAAAGAAGTAAAGGGTGATTAGGTTCCCTTAAAATGTCGCAAGTAAAGGTTGCCTTGAGAAAACAACATTCCTTTTAATGGTGATAGTTTAAAACGTTTCTCTAAGTAGTGAACATCGCAAGTAGGGCGTTCTAGCTTCAATGATTTAACTTAGAGGGACAAGGCGAAAGCTCTTGAAATCACAGAAACAAAAGACAAATGACACGACTTATTAACATTTCTATAAACTTTCGTTTTATATGTGTGCAATTTGTGATGTAATCATCGGCTAAGCTATTCATCTCATTTATTTACATTGAGCTCTGGAATGGAGCATCAATGTGATAGTGACGGTCATGGAAGTCTTTTGGCTTAAATAAGGATATTAAATGCGCTCTCTATCGGTACAGTGGAAAATCACCCTCTTAGCAGGTTGTTGCCTAATCATTACTTCACTGTCTCTTATTGGTTTCTCGATCTACAACGCGACGAGTAATCAACAAGTCATCAAATCTCAAAGTTCAGAATCAGTTATCAATAAAACTCAGCAATTGCTCGCGTCTGTTTCTCAGCTCAATGCTCAAGAAACTCAACGCTATGTCGATGAAGCCATCTACCGCGCAGAAATGCTGGCTTCTAGTGCTCAGTTTCTAAAAAACAATGCAGATGAGAACTTTACGCCAAGTGAAGAACTTCGTACTGCATTAGATGAAATGGTACGTCGCTCAGTTTTAAACTTTGATTCGATCCAAGGGGCGTACTTAGTCTTTAAGCCAGATTTACTTGATGGTGAAGATGCGAACTATGTCGATGCTGATTATGTTGGATCTAACGAAAAAGGCCGCTTTGCGCCTTACTGGAAGGTTGCCGATAACGGCGAGAATGTCCTGTCGAATGTGCTTTCAGAATCGATATTAAGCGATGATAGTAATAGTGAACGGTTTTATTGTCCTCTGTCTTCAGGGCAAACCTGTATCAGTACTCCGCGAGTAGTAAATAGTGGTGGTAAAGCATTACTTACGTCTTCAATATCTGTACCTATTTTAGTCGATGATATGGCGATTGGTTTCTTAGGTATCGACTTAAGACTCGATGGCTTAACCAATGTGGTAACTCAATCTGATCAAAGCTTGTTTGATGGCGCAGGTGCCGTTTATGTGGTTAGCCTAGACGGATCGGTTATCGCTTCTGATGATTCAAGCATTGCTGTTGGTTCAAGCTTTCAAAGTGACAATACAAACAGTGACTTGATGACCGACTTTATTTTCGGCGGTGAAGTGACAACGCAATGGAGTGATAATGGTGAGTGGTTACTCGCATTTGCTCCAGTTATCGCTGCTAACCAGACTTGGGGGGTGCTTTTTGAGATCCCTAGAGATAGTGTGGTTGCTGATGCAAGCAGACTCGATTCTATTATTAGCGCTAAGTTGAGCGAAGGCATTCAGACGGAAGTGATCGCTGGTATCATTTTCATTGTTTTCGGGCTGGCAATCATCGCCTTTGCTTCACTGTCTATCGTTAGGCCTATTCGACAAGTTGTTGAGAGACTGAATGACATAGCTTCTGGTGAAGGAGATCTTACTCAGCGATTGGAAGTTAAATCGCAAGATGAGATTGGTCAATTATCGAAAGGCTTCAACCAATTCCTAGATAAACTTCAGCACACGATCAAAGAAGTCATTCAAACCACAGAGCAAGTCGCGAATACAACCAGTCAGGCCAAGTCGTCTGCGTCGAGTACGCGTGAAAGCAGTGAATCTCAATTCAAAGAAGTGGATCTAGTGGCTACCGCTGCCGAAGAGATGACTCAAACTTCGGGCTTAGTGGTGCAAAATGCAGAAATAGCGGTGGATGCCGCTTGTGAAGCGAACCGTTCGGCTCAACAAGGACAAGAGGTTATAGAGCTTTCAGCGGGTGAAATGAGAAAGCTGGTGGATCGTATGTCGAGCGCTGTTCCGATTGTTGAAGAGTTGGCGAAGAACAACGGCAATATTACTGAGATCTTAAGTGTTATTGAGGGGATCTCTGAGCAGACCAACTTACTAGCCTTGAATGCTGCTATTGAAGCCGCGAGGGCAGGGGAGCAAGGTCGAGGTTTTGCTGTGGTTGCTGATGAAGTTCGAAATCTAGCAAGTCGTACACAGTCCTCAGTTGGTGAGATTAGAGCGGTGATCGATAAGGTTCATGCAGGAACACAAGATGTCGTTGAAGCAATACAAGAAGGTAACATACTTGCGAATGATACAGCACTGCACGTTCAGAAAGCGGTTGAAGATCTAGGTTCGATCTTTACTTCTATTGAGGCGATCAGTGATATGAACAGTCAGATCGTTCGAGCCGCTGAAGAGCAGCAATCCGTTTCCGGTGAAGTGAATCAAAGTGTGGTTAACATACGTGATTTAAGCGCGAAGATTCTGGAGCAAGCGGCGGCGTCTGAGCAAGTGGGAAGTGAAATTGACCAATTGTCTCAGCAGCAGAAAAAGCTGGTGAATCAGTTTAAGGTATAGTTGTTCACGGTATCGCTTTTAAGCTTAGTTAACTGTTGAATAGAAAAAGGGACAAATGAAGATTTCATTTGTCCCTTTTGTTTTTCTTCGGTTCTAAGGCTTTAGATCTCGATGATATCCACCGAAACCGATTAACGAAGTTAGTCTTCGATAAACCAGTAACCTTTATTCACCAATTCCGTCACGACGGTTACACCTGAAGGCGAAAGATTGGTTGTTGAATTAATCACCTCGTCGTCACAAAGTACGTTTAGTAGTGATGAATCCGCTTCTTCAACCTTGACCACTTCCCCATTGATGTAAGCCGTGTTGCTTTCATTCTCGTGGTAGAGCGCTTTTAAGCCAGATACACGGTGGATCTCACCTTCTGACTCTAGGTGTTGAGCGATCTCTTCTGCTGTCCATAGAGGCTCAGGCGCAACGATATCAAGCTGGTGGCGTGATTGGCTTAACAGGCAGCCCATGAAGTCTTTGATGGTTTCAGGCTCTTCAAGCGCTGACATCAACATCTCCGTTAGGTTACTCAAATCAGACGCGCGAATCTTGCCGTAGTTATCTTGAGATTTGAATTCAGGATCATGCAGGTGAACGTCACCCATATCATGCGCCAGTACAAAATCCGCAAAGTTGCTGATTAGCTCTTGTTCTTTTGGCGAACGGTAACCAATAGAGTAGCTCATTGAAGGTTCTAAGGTTGTGCCTTCATGAGGAAAACCTGGCGGGATGTAAAGAATATCACCAGGTTCTAAAGTTTCATCAATGATTGGGTCAAAGCCTTCAATTTGACGAAGAGCAGAAGCTTGAATGGTTTCTTGGTACTGACCTACGTCTTTTGCTCCAACCTTCCATTGTCGCTTACCTTGACCTTGGATGATGAACACATCGTATTGATCGATATGTGGGCCTACGCCACCTTGAGGTGCTGAGTAGCAGATCATCAGATCGTCGAATAACCAGTTAGGCAATTGTTGAAAGGCTTCAGTCAGCTGGTTAGCGCCTTGATGCCAATGGTTTGCTGCTTGCACTACTAGTTGCCAATGAGTTTCAGTGAGTTCACCGAACTTATCTTCAGAGAAAGGGCCGTGTTCTGCTTCCCATTTATTATCAAGGTTAGATATAAAGCGAGAATCCACTTCTTCTTCCATCGATAAACCAGCAAGTTCTTCTGGTGAAATAGGGTCGACGAAGTTTTGGAATCCACCTTTTAAGATGGTTGGTTTTTTATGCCAGTAGTTTTCAAGAAACTCGGGCATAGAAAAGCTAAGTTGGTACATGTGAATCCTGTCTATATTTATGCTAGATGCTAGATGCTAGATGCTAGATGCTAGATGCTAGATGCTAGTTTGGCTTGTAAATCTTGTTGGACAATTTTAATTGCCTCTAACGCTACTTTTGGGTCGATTTCGTTGCTTTCGAGCAGATAGATCAAGTCGACAGCTAACTTAACTTCTTCTGGGGCGTTATCCAGTGGTGATGATGTGTTATCAGTGCTCATTTCGCTTAGGGTTCTCTAAGTTGATCAATCTTTCAATATTTTTCATGGAGTCTTGGCAGCGTTCTAATCGTTCTTTTGCTAATTGCCAAGCCTCGTCCGCTTTTTTCTTACTGTGGCGAGGCGCAGATTCAAACGCTAACTTTCGTACTCGAACTAAATCGACCAACCGCTTTTGCCAATCTTGATGCTGAGCGAGTTCGTTATATAGGTCGTTAAGATTTTTTCCTGACTTACTTTTTCGATCTAACCGTAAATCGTGATTGGCTAACTCTCTTTGGACAGCTGCTATCTGATTGGTTAACTTTTCGGTTAGGTAAGTCGCGCGAGATGCATTGAGCTGATTATTGGCTTGCTCTCGCAATATGATGCGGTAGGTAGTCTGAGCTTCCATTGCGTAGGGAAGTAAAATAGACGCACTACATTTAAATAAGGTTCTGTCGAATAACGCTTGATGGTAAGCGCCCCTCGATTTATCAACTTGAGAGCAATGGCCAATCAAGGTATCAAGGACACTTTTAAGTTTTGAAAAATGATTCATGTCTCTTCCCGAACGCTGGTGGCTATAAGTTTACAAACCACGCTTCGTAAGCCAGTTTAATAGCAAGAACGCTAACAACGGTTACAAACACAGGCCTTATAAAAGTAGCGCCAAAACGAATGGCTGAGTGTGCCCCTACGAATGCACCTGCCATTAAGCATACACCCATGGTTAAACCAAGTACCCAATCGATATGCCCTAGAATTGCAAAAGTAACTAGAGAGGTGAAGTTACTGGTGAAGTTCATTGCTTTTGATAGGCCAGAGGCAAGCAAGATATTTAGACGATAAAGGGCCATAGAGCTAACTGTCCAAAAAGCGCCAGTACCTGGGCCAGCTACACCATCATAAAACCCCAGTATGAACCCTTGGTACTTTTGTTTTTTCTTAAGAACAGGGCAAGGCTTAGGAGACACATTGTGGCTGACATCCGGAGTCTTGTGGAAAATGGTATAGACAGCAGCAGCCAAAATGACTAGTGGCAACACTTTCTCTAGCCATTCAGTGCTAATAGCATCGACTGCAAGGGTGCCTATGGTTGCGCCAATTAATGTCGAGATGAATGCGTTTATCCAACATTCAGGTTTAAACAATTTTTTACGATAATAAGTGACAGCGGCTGTTGATGAAGCAAAGGTCGCAGCAAGTTTATTCGTACCAAGCGCAATGTGTGGCGGCAGGCCTAGTGATAACAAAGCAGGGACTGTTAGCATTCCGCCACCGCCAGCCACCGCATCAATAAAGCCGGCTGCAAATGCAACCAAAGCAAGTACAACCAACATGGTTGGTTCAATCATTTCCATAAATAGCTATTGTTCTCGTTATGTGCTGGTAGGGCAGCAGCATGCGTAACCTTTGGGTTAGCCATGCACAGTTGTGAATGCAAAGGTCAAGCGATGGTAGACCCAGAGCCACCGATACGATGGCTAAATTAGTATTTTATTGTTCTTTTAAAAGGCGGTAACGAGTCGAGTAAGGATTTCCCGTATCGCTTCGTCACTATGCGCCGATCAAGGATCGTGACTTTACCAGAATCTCTTTCTTTTCGCAGTAACCGTCCGACAGATTGAATAAGCTTTTTACTCGCTTCAGGAACGGTAATCTGCATGAATGGATTACCGCCTCTTGATTCGATATATTCAGAGTGCGCTTGTTCAACCGGTGAGGTTGGTACCCCAAATGGGATTTTTGTGATGACCAGATTTTCAAGTAGCTCACCTGGTAAATCAAGACCCTCAGAAAAGCTGCCAGTTCCAAATAGAACGCTTGTTTTACCTTGATCTATTAGCTTTTTATGTTTTTTTAGGATTTCAGTACGTGAAGTATCACCTTGAACCTGTAAAGCCCATGATTTTTTAACGAAATCTGTTGCCAAAGCTTCGGCAACTTTGTTCATTTGCCAGTAAGAAGAGAATAGAACGAGATTGGCTTTGTTGTCTTCTATTACCTTAGGCAAAATTTCAATAAGATATTCAGTAAACTGAGGCGCCTGTGGCTCATACTTCATTGCAGGAACGATCAGCTCTGCTTGGTTTTGGTAATCGAATGGTGATGCCAATGCTAAAAACTGTACACCATCCTCTTCTTTCTGGCTGATACCGGCTTGATGACAGAAAAAACCGAAGGAGTTAAGCGCTCTCATTGTCGCTGAAACGAGCACAGCACCGACACAGCGACTCCAAATCTGCTGGTCTAACTGCCAACCAACTTCTAACGGAGAGACATTGACAACAAAGTCCCCTTCGCTTTCTTTGCTCAATTCAAGCCAACGCGCCAAAGGCGCACCTTTTTGGCGTTTAGGCTCAGCCATTAAACGCCAAACTTGAGCAAGATTTTCTGTTCTTTGTATATAGAAGCCTATTTCAGCCAGCGCAGGTTCTGCTAACTTTGCCGAAAGCTCTCCATCTTTTACACGCTCTGCGATAAGGTCAGCGATTTTGGCTACGGCTTGGCTTGTCTTTTGAGTCAACTGTTTCAGATCTTTCGATTCGCTTTCCAACCATTCCGGCAAGTCGCCGTGTTCGAAACGATACAGGCCGTCTTCAAAGTAGCTAGCATCAAATTGTTTGCTCATTTGAGTCAGAGTCGGAACCAGCTGTTGAACAGAGTCTTGCAGTT
The DNA here is from genome assembly GCF_030409755.1 of Vibrio lentus. NCBI lineage: Bacteria > Pseudomonadati > Pseudomonadota > Gammaproteobacteria > Vibrionales > Vibrionaceae > Vibrio > Vibrio lentus. The sequence continues at coordinate 1,825,528 of NZ_JAUFQE010000002.1, read as the reverse complement.
CATTTCTAAATCTATGTACTCGCTTTTCATCAGCCAGACCCGATAACTTAGTGATGGATTGATTCAGACGCTCTAACCACGCTGCCGCTCCTTTTAAGCTTGCAGCAGCGGAGGAATGGTCTCTTGCGACGTGCGGTAAGTGGTGAGCTTCGTCAAATATATAGATGCTATTTTCTGGTTCTGGAAGTATCACACCGCCGCCAAGGTCAGCATCAGCCATGACCAAACTGTGATTGGCAATAATCACATCGACTTTATCCAGCTCCGAGCGTGCTTTCTGGAAAGGACAATCTCGATGAGTCGGCATACTGTTGTTACAGCTGTGCTTATCGCTCACGATCATTTGCCAAATCATATTGTCGATTGGTTTAGGCCATGAGTCTCTATCCCCGTCCCATTTACCTTGAGCCAAACTACGATACATGGTTTGAAGCTGTTCGATGTCTTTCTTCTTTGGCTTAGAGTCGAACATCGCCATTTGTCCACCATCAACCCCACAAGCGGCGGCTAACTTCTCGGTACAACAATAACGCTGTCTACCTTTGGCGAGTATAAAAGAGAACTCTCTATCAGTAAGTCTTCTATATAGAGGGAGGTCTTTATTTACGAGCTGTTCTTGAAGCGCAACCGTCGCTGTTGAAATGACGATTTTTCGATTATTGAGCACAGCGACAGGAATCGTTGCCATGAGATAGGCGAGTGATTTTCCGATCCCTGTTCCTGCTTCAGCTACGATCATGCGATTACTTTTATGGTATTGACCACAAAGTGTCTTCGCAATTTCGGCAACAAGGTAATTTTGAGCACGTCTAGGTACAAAGTTGTCCAACTGATCTTGGAGGTTTTGATAACTGGTGCGAATGGATTTTTGAATTTTAGTAGTTAGCATACTGTGACCTACGTAACGGAGCGAGGATAGTAGCACATATCACTAGCCGGTACATTTACGGCAAAATAGCTTGCTTTTGAATCAAAGGTAGATCTCGTTCACAAAAAAAAACTGAACCATCAGGAACTTAACGATTTTATTTATCTTGCGAAATATAAATATTAAAAAAGACTTAGCTACAGGTGTTAAGTTCTGATTTTTAGTTGTTACCCATCCTTTTTTTGGTGTTAAGTTCTGTATTGTTCTTTTTTAGGATTATTATATTTCCTGATAAAACTAAGGATAAGTTGCTCGTAAAATGATGAAAAAAAATGTAAGTGTTTGATTTTTATATTCTTGTGTTTTTTTTAGGTCTGTTTTTAGTTTATTTGACACGCAGGATAATCTTTTGCAATCTAGACCTCGAAATTTAGTGACGGTGATTAACCAACAAAGAGTGGTAATGACCAGTCATAAAAAATAAAAGGGAACCGGGCAAGGATCTCCCATTCTTAGAAAAGGCAGTGGATTTATTATGAAAAAGACTCTATTAGCGCTAGCTATCGCAGCGGTATCAACTTCTGCATTCGCAGTTGAAACAAGTTCTCAAAACTCTAAGCCAGTTTTTGAATTTGATGACATGCATAAAGACCAGTTCTCTGTATCTGGTGCATGGGGTGTTGGTGGTTACTACGACACAGGTACTAAAGCATTCTACGATGATTGGGCTACTGGTCTAACTCTAGCTATTAGCTACAAAAACAACCGTTGGGTTGGTTACTTTGAAACAGACCTAGAGCTAAACTACAGCTCTGATGAGCAAAAAGTTGATATCCAATCTGGTCCTTCTACTGACGTAGATAAAGCATGGTTAGGTTTCACTACTGACGCAGGCGTTATCTCTCTTGGTTGGGAAAACGATACAGCTCTAGATAAAGTAGATGGCGCTGGTGACTTCACGTACGAATTTGGTGCTTCAGCTGGTGATGCTTCTGATGGCTTCAACGTAGCTAAATTCCAAGGTGCTACTTCTGGTATCGCTTACGGTATCTCTGTTTTTGATACTGATGATAACCGTGATAAAGGCGAAATGGGCTACAATGGTTACATCGGTGTAGAACAAGAGATGTTTAACATCTACGCTGGTTACGAAGCACGTGAAGACTCTGATTACACAGTAACTTCTGTTTCTGGTAACGTAACTCTAGATAAACTAAAACTAGGTCTTAACGCTTGGATTGATGATGGTAAAGTTGGCGTTGAAAACAACACAACTGACCTTAAACTAACAGGTTTCTATGCTTCTGCTGGTTACGCTCTAACTGAACAGCTTACTCTTGCTGCTGGTTACGCAACTAACACAACAGAGTCTAACGTTACTTCTGATATCGATCAGTCTTACATGAACGTTGCTGCTATGTACACTCTCAGCGACAAAGTTGACATGGGTATTGATATCAAACAAGAGCTAGATTCAGGCTCTTCAAGCGTTGACGAAGAAACTCACGTATTCGCAGCTGCTTACTACTACTTCTAATTGTTTAACTTTTAGTTAAGTAAAGCTGTAAAAGCCAGTCTTATGACTGGCTTTTTTGTGCCTAAAATTTATCAACGCATATAAAAATGGCCGTTATACAGCGGCCATTTCTCTACTTGTCGAATTATTACTCTAAATTTCTTTCCACTCACCAGGCTGAAGTTGCCCCACATTCATACTGCCCATCGAGTAACGAATAAGACGCAGGGTAGGGAAGCCGATATTTGCTGTCATTCGTCTTACCTGACGGTTACGCCCTTCAATGATAGTAATCGCTAACCATGTTGTCGGTATTGCGGCTCTGAAACGCACGGGAGGGGTTCTTTCCCACACTACAGGTTCAGACATCACTTCAATTTGAGCAGGCAGTGTCATGCCGTCTTTTAGTTCTACGCCTTTTCTCAATTTATCTAAATCTTCCTCAGAAGGTGCGCCTTCAACCTGCACCCAGTAAGTCTTCGGTGACTTTGAGTTTGGTTGAGTCAATTTGGCTTGGAAGATTCCATCGTTGGTCAATACCATTAAACCTTCGCTGTCACGGTCGAGTCGTCCGGCAGCATAAACATCTTTAACCGGAATGAAGTCGGCGAGTGTTTTCCTGCCTTCACCATCAGTGAATTGACTGAGGGTGTCGAAAGGCTTGTTGAATAAGATTACTTTGCGATCTTCAAGTGATACTTTGGGTTTTGCGCTAGTAGGCTTGCCTTTGTATCGGTGTTTACTTGAGTGCGGTTTCTTGTGCGAATTGCCAGTGTTATTTTTATCACTGCCGCGGCTTGGTCTATTACCGTTTTGTTTTAATGTGGTACCAGAACGAGCTGGTTTGTCTGAGCTAGATGCGCCTCGAGAGCGAGTAGACATGTTAACTACCTTGCAAAAATGTAAACGAAGTGTGCTGAAAAGTTTTCACTGAAACGGAATTGAGCTATCATTTGCGCGCCTAAAAGACACAAAATAGAACAAGTTGATGGACTCTTAAGCCTGATTTGTTTAATTATACCTTCGTGTTTTATTATAACAACGCACTCACGGATTTGGTTCATGCTGTCATCAAGATTGTATGAAAAATAAGATAGAGTACGACTATCGAGTAAGCAGTTTTCACTCTTTGAGTGGCTTACTGGTCAATTTATAACATGCTCACTACTTTAAATGAGCTTGTAAGAACTATAGGGAAATTTCATGCCTACTGAAAAACCAACGATCATCTATACCATTACAGACGAAGCTCCGGCGCTAGCAACTTACTCTCTGCTACCAATCATTCAATCTTTTACAGCTTCTTCTGGTATTAACGTTGATACTCGCGACATTTCACTTGCAGGGCGCATTATTGCCAACTTCCCTGACTATTTGAACGAAGAGCAACGTATTGGTGATGCACTAGCAGAATTAGGTGAATTGGCTAAGACACCAGAAGCGAACATTATCAAGCTTCCAAACATCTCTGCATCTGTACCTCAGCTTCAAGCAACGATTAAAGAGTTACAGTCAAAAGGTTACGCACTTCCTAATTATCCAGAAGAAGCAAATACTGACGAAGAGAAAGCCGTTAAAGCGACTTACGACAAAATCAAAGGCAGTGCAGTAAACCCTGTGCTACGTGAAGGTAACTCGGATCGTCGTGCTCCACTTTCTGTTAAGAATTACGCGAAGAAAAATCCACACTCAATGGGTGCATGGTCTGCAGATTCTAAGTCGCACGTTTCAAGTATGGACGACAAAGACTTCTTCGGTAGCGAAAAGTCAGTAACGATTGAAGGTGCTACAGAAGTGAGCATTGAATTCGTAGGTAAAGATGGCGCGAAGAAAACACTGAAGCCTGCTTTTGCACTGCAAGATAAAGAGATCATCGATGCTTCAGTAATGAACAAAGCTGCTTTGGTTGCATTCTTTGAAAAAGAGATCGTATCAGCAAAAGAGCAAGGTGTACTGCTTTCTCTTCACATGAAAGCGACGATGATGAAAGTATCTGACCCTGTGATTTTTGGTCACGCGGTTAAGGTTTACTACAAAGACGTATTCGCTAAACACGGTGAGCTATTCGAAGAACTCGGTGTTGATGTTAACAACGGCATCGGCGATGTATACGCAAAAATAGCTGCGCTTCCTCAAGATCAGAAAGAAGCGATCGAAGCTGACCTACAAGCGGTATACGAGACTCAACCACCACTAGCGATGGTAGATTCAGACCGCGGTATTACCAACCTACACGTACCAAGCGATATCATTGTTGATGCATCTATGCCTGCAATGCTGCGTTCTTCAGGTCAAATGTGGGATCCAGAAGGTAAACAAAAAGATACTAAAGCTATGATCCCAGATCGCAGCTACGCAAGCATCTACCAAGCGGTTATTGATTTCTGTAAAGAGAACGGCGCTTTCGATCCAACAACGATGGGTAGCGTACCAAACGTTGGCCTGATGGCTCAAAAAGCGGAAGAGTACGGCTCTCACGACAAGACTTTCATCCTAGAAGCTGCTGGTCAGGTTCAAGTGGTTGACGCTTCTGGTTCTGTTCTTCTTGAGCAAGACGTAGAGGAAGGCGATATCTTCCGTATGTGTCAGGTTAAAGATGCACCAATTCAAGACTGGGTTAAGCTTGCTGTAACTCGCGCACGTGCTGCGGGTGTTCCTGCGGTATTCTGGTTAGATGCAGCTCGAGCACACGACGCTCAGCTTATTAAGAAAGTAGAAGCTTATCTTCCTGAGTACGATACAGATGGTCTTGAAATTAAGATCCTTGCTCCACTTGAAGCAACTCAATACTCTCTGGTTCGTATCAAAGAAGGTCTAGATACTATTTCTGTTACAGGTAACGTATTACGTGATTACCTAACTGATTTGTTCCCAATTCTAGAGCTTGGTACGTCAGCTAAAATGCTGTCGATTGTTCCACTAATGAATGGCGGCGGTCTGTTTGAAACAGGTGCTGGCGGTTCTGCGCCTAAGCACGTGCAACAAGTAGAGAAAGAAAACCATCTGCGTTGGGATTCTTTAGGTGAATTCTTGGCATTAGCGGCATCTTTAGAGCACCTAAGCGTTGTCACTGGTAATGCTAAGGCACAAGTTCTCGCTGATGCGCTTGATAAAGCGACGGGTGAATTCCTAGACAAAAACAAATCGCCTTCACGTCGAGTCGGTGAGCTTGATAACCGTGGTAGCCACTACTACCTAGCAACATACTGGGCTAAAGCACTTGCTGAGCAAACGGTTGATGCCGACCTAGCTGCTGAGTTTGCAGGTGTTGCAAGTCAACTGGCTGAAAGCGAAGAAGCGATTGTTGCTGAGCTAAACAACGCTCAAGGTCCAGCAGGTGATTTAGGGGGTTATTACCTACTTGATGATGCACTAGTTTCAACGCTAATGCGCCCGAGTGCTACATTGAACGCATTCATTGACGCATAGTGATTAGACTCACCGTTAGCAAGTCATGAATATGGGTTGCTAACGAGTCGCTTAATCTGACAGTTAAGTCAAAACGAAAGACGCTTTAACGATAACGTTAAAGCGTCTTTTTTTTCATAATGCACTTTTAGACCTTGACCTAGATTGGGGCGTGAACATCCTGGACGAATTGTACAGTGAGTTACTATTTAGCTCCCAGATCGAAAAACCGCTCATTTAATCCTGTATTAAAGGTATCAAATGAGCGGTTTCAATATTCTGCTTACCTGTCAGCCGTTAATTAAGACTGATGAAGGTCACATGATTTGGCAATCGCCTATTTAGCGGCGCTGCCTTCGACAGGAACAACGGAACTAGCATGGGAGCCTTTAGGTCCACTTTCTACTTCATAGTCGACTTGCTGACCCGCTTTTAAGGTTCGATAACCATCCATCTGTATTGTGGAGTAATGGGCAAAAATATCGCCGTCTTCACCTTCTGGACAAATAAAGCCAAACCCTTTGGCGTTGTTAAACCATTTTACTGTACCTGTAGCCATGCTATACATCCCTCATGCATTTTGTTACTAACGTTGTTATATCAATTGTCGTAAGTGCGATTGATATCATTCTTACCAGCTAACGGATTTCAGCTGATAACTTGAATCTCGTACATTGCTTACGGAAATTAACGCTACCTTGCGTAATAATTCCTTGTTGTTGCATTTTTTTGCTTATTGTTAAGGTTGCTTAAGAAAAACCTTTTAGCACCAATGTAGCTAATGATTGAGCGCAGTCAATAGTAAATTGGTATAAAAGTGATCAATTTTAATAACAAATCACATTCGAGATTAACCACAAACTATTAACTAAATAGTAACTTAGTGGTGATCTTATGGTCAGCGTCAATAGTAATGGTGTCTTTTTAATCAATAACATATGTTAATTCTGTTAATAGAGATCTTTTATTTGCAGCGATGGAAATGGTGGATTAGGCTCAGTATAGAGGAATATTTTTTGGTACTGTTTCTTGGTGCAGTTTCTTAGTACACCGTAAAGCGTGAATGTGGTAGATTTGAGTTAAGTAAGCACTCACGAATTCCGAAAAATAACCTTAGCAAAGCTGATATGAGCAGAAACTTCGAATGGGCAGCTCCAGGCTCAGATTTACTGGAGAAAGAAGCAACAAAAGTAAAGCCACCGGCTATGTATAACGTTGTATTGAACAACGATGATTACACGCCAATGGATTTTGTCATCGAGATCCTCGAGCGGTTTTTCTCACTAGATATCGAACAAGCAACGGAAGTGATGCTCAAGGTTCATTATGAAGGTAAAGCTATTTGCGGCACATACAGTGCTGAAATAGCCGAAACAAAGGTAGCGCAGGTAAGGATGTACTCAAAGGAAAATGAGCATCCGCTACTATGTACAATGGAGCAAGTATAAATTGCTCGAACAACACTGTTGTTCCCTTAGGAGGTACTTATGCTAAATAAAGAATTAGAGTCGAGTTTAAATGGCGCATTTGCTCGTGCGCGAGACAAGCGACATGAATTTATGACTGTCGAACACCTCCTACTAGCATTATTAGAAAATGATGCGGCCAAGGAAGCGCTCCAAGCTTGTCAGGCTGATCTCGATGCTCTTCGTAATGAGCTCGATATTTTTATTGATCAAACAACCCCGCTTATCCCAGAAAACGATGAAACTCGAGAAACCCAGCCAACACTGAGCTTTCAACGAGTACTTCAGCGCGCGGTTTTTCATGTCCAATCTTCAGGTCGCAGTGAAGTAACAGGTGCAAACGTGCTTGTGGCTATTTTTAGTGAGCAAGAATCTCATGCGGCATACCTACTGAAGAAAAACGACATCAGTCGCTTAGACATCGTTAACTTCATTTCGCACGGCATTACCAAAGCAAGCAACGAAGGCGACAGTGCTTCATCGCCTGATTCATTCGGTGGTGCAGAAAATGCTGAAGAAGCAAATTCTGAAGACCGTCTAGAAAACTTTGCAACCAATCTTAATGAAGTGGCTAAGCAAGGTAATATTGACCCACTCATCGGTCGTGACAAAGAGCTTGAGCGAACGGTTCAAGTATTGTGTCGTCGTCGTAAAAATAACCCTTTGTTAGTGGGTGAAGCGGGTGTAGGTAAAACGGCCATTGCAGAAGGTCTTGCATGGCGTATCGTTGAAGGGCAGGTGCCTGAAATCATTCAGAGCAGCGTGATTTACTCTTTAGATATTGGTTCACTGCTTGCAGGTACTAAATATCGTGGTGACTTTGAGAAGCGCTTTAAAGCCATTCTTAAGCAACTGGAAAAAGAAGAAGACGCTATCTTGTTCATCGACGAAATTCACACCATCATTGGTGCGGGTGCTGCGTCGGGTGGACAAGTTGATGCTGCAAACTTAATTAAACCGCTACTAAGCAGTGGTAAATTACGTTGTATCGGTTCAACCACTTACCAAGAGTACAGCAGTATTTTTGAGAAGGAACGTGCGTTATCTCGTCGCTTCCAAAAAATCGATATTGTTGAACCATCACTTGATGACACGACCAAGATTCTGATTGGCTTGAAGCCAAAATACGAAGCTCACCATGAAGTGCGTTACACAAATAAAGCGTTACGTGCCGCTGTGGAGCTGTCTGCTAAGTATATTAATGAACGTCACCTTCCAGATAAGGCGATTGACGTTATTGATGAAGCAGGTGCTCGTAGTCGTTTAGCTCCAGCAAGTCGTCGTAAGAAGACAGTGAGCGTGGCTGATATCGAGTCGATGGTTGCGAAAATGGCTCGTATTCCTGAAAAGTCAGTATCATCTTCAGACAAAGATACGCTGCAGAAACTGGATGACCGCATGAAAATGTTGGTATTCGGACAAGATCCAGCGATCGATGTATTGAGCGAAGCGATCAAGCTGACTCGTGCAGGATTAGGAGCAGACAATAAACCTGTTGGTTCATTCCTATTTGCTGGTCCTACTGGTGTGGGTAAAACTGAGGTGACGGTTCAGCTTTCTAAACTGATGGGTATTGAGCTGCTACGTTTTGATATGTCTGAATACGGTGAACGTCACTCTGTGAGCCGTCTGATTGGTGCTCCTCCTGGTTATGTAGGATACGATCAAGGTGGTCTACTCACTGATGCAGTAATCAAGAACCCGCACTCTGTTGTGTTACTTGATGAGATCGAGAAGGCTCACCCAGATATCTTTAACTTGTTATTACAAGTGATGGATAACGGTACTTTGACGGACAACAACGGTCGCAAAGCGGATTTTCGTAATGTGATCTTAGTCATGACAACCAACGCAGGTGTCGCGGAAACCGAGAAGAAATCGATCGGTCTGATCCAACAAGATCATGCGCCAGATGCAATGGGTGAGATTAAGAAGGTCTTCACTCCGGAGTTCCGTAACCGTCTTGATAATATCATTTGGTTCAACAGTTTAGACCCAAGTGTAATCAGCCAAGTTGTCGATAAGTTTATTGTAGAGCTTCAGGTTCAACTGGACGCACGTGGTGTTTCTTTAGAAGTGTCTGAAGATGCTCGTCACTGGTTAGCACATCTAGGCTATGACAAGACCATGGGCGCACGTCCTATGGGCCGAGTTATTCAAGAGAAGCTTAAGAAGCCGCTTGCGAATGAATTGTTGTTCGGTAGTTTGGTCGACGGCGGTACTGTGAAAGTGTCTCTGAAGAAAGATGAATTGGACTTTGTTTACGTAGGTGCCAAAGAAGAAGTGATGCACTAAGAGCTAGAGGCTAGCTAGTAGCTAACTATTATTAGTCACTAACGAAGAGTAGACGCACTTAAACGCAATACTTTGATAAAAACGCATGACTTCGGTTGTGCGTTTTTTTGTATCTGGGTGCTTGAAAAGACAGCTAGAAATGCGCGTAGATGCGACTAGAGCGTAATAATGAGTATTTACTTGGCGATATAGAGTTGGGGTTAAACATTGAAGGGTGAGGCTTTAGCTGAGCGTGACGCGGGTTAGGGACTCTACCATAGGAAATAGAGTGACTTATAAAGCGATTAGCGAATCTATTTGCCTTTGTATAGGCGGTAAAAAACGGAGCATAGAGCTCCGTTTTTTATCGTATTCGATAATTAAAAATTAACGAGCACGGAAGACGATGCGGCCTTTAGAAAGGTCGTATGGAGTCATCTCAACAGTTACTTTATCACCAGTAAGAATACGGATGTAGTTCTTACGCATTTTACCAGAGATGTGTGCTGTCACTACGTGACCATTTTCAAGCTCAACACGGAACATCGTGTTTGGTAGAGTATCAAGGACAGTGCCTTGCATCTCGATTACGTCTTCTTTAGCCATCTAATCCTCTTTCGAAACTTGGCGGTTTTCAACGGCTTGATTGTGCCGTTAAAATCAAAATATGTAAAGTTGTCGCGTATTCTACCCTTGCCACCGTTGATTTACTAGCCTTTGATGACGTTGAAATCGTACTTTATAGTTCATAACAGGACATTCATCGATTTGATAACCCAAATATAGCCATTGTTTTTGCTCTTTTTGCGCGTGTTGAATCTGGAACAAAACGCTTAAGGTTCCCATAGAGATATCGATGTCAGGGTCGAAGAAGGTATAAAACGCGCTGGTGCAGTGAGACATAACATCGGTAACAGCGATGCCGACCAACTGGTTCTCATTGTAGATGTGCATGTATTGTGTAGTAAGCCACTCGTTTTTGGAGAACTGTAGGAACTCTTCCTTCTTTGGAGGATACATGGTTCCGGATTGATGACGAGCGGTAATGTATCGGCTGTATAAATCAAACCAGTTGTCATCCATCGTGTCTTTAAATTCCCAGTGGAATGACTTGGCTTTGTTCAGGATTCGTCGCTGGCTTTTTGAAAACTTTATTTCAGGGATGGAAAGGCGAATAGCCTGACAAGCTGAGCAATTGTCACAATGCGGTTTGTAGATTGTGCTGCCACTGCGACGAAACCCATTCGCAAGCAGTACTTCGTAGTTATCTGCTGTGTGCATAAATTCATCGAGCGTCACTGCTACACGTTCTTGGAGGTGTGGCAGATAGCTGCAAGCATGGTTATCGGTTAATCCAATTCTGATTTGTTGTAAATCTGAACTCATGAAGGCATTCCCTCTAGCCATTGTGCTTCAAAACATCCATCGTCAAGCTGATTTTCTTTGAGTATTTTCAGAGCACTAAGAAACTCATCTCTTTCTACTTCGATAGCGCCTAACGAGTCCAAGTGTGGGTTCATGACTTGGCAATCGATGAGCTTTCCTCCAAATTTCTTAAAGTGTCTGCAGAAATACCATAGCGCAATTTTTGAGGCATTAGTCTTCAAGCTAAACATCGATTCACCACAAAATACCTGACCTCTCTGCAAGCCGTATAGGCCTCCAATCAGCTCATCGTCTTGCCAAACCTCTACCGAGTGACAAAAACCTAATGCTGACAATTCGCGGTAGGCGGTTTGCATGTCTTCGTTTAACCACGTTTCTTCTTGAGGTCTGAGCGATGAACAGTAACCAATCACTTTATCGGTCGCTTGGTTGATGCTAACTCGATAATTGTGCTTTCTTTGAAACTTTTTAAGACTTTTTGACGGTTCGAATGTCTTAGGATTAAATACTGCTCGCGGTGCAGGGCTCCACCAAAGTATAGGCTCCCCAGGCCCATACCATGGAAATATACCTTGGCTATAAGCGTTTAAAATTCGCATCGGTGACAAATCACCCCCAAAGGCGAGCAAGCCATTCGGTTCGTCGAGGGCTTCAAAGGGCGAAGGAAACTCTATACTAGTAGTATCAAGCTCGGTTAGGTATATAGTCATAAGTACCGCATTACAGATTAATCAATGACCAAGAGGTCTTCAGGAGTTTTACCATGAAAAAGTTGCTTTGGATTTTACTTGTTTTACCCATGTTGGCAAATGCAGCTTACAACCGGAACGAAGCTCGCCCTGTTAACGAGGTCGTTTATGGTGAAATTGATACGGTTAGATATATCACGCAACAGGAAATCGTTGAATCGAAAGCGAATGGTTGGGAAACCTTACTAGGCGCGGCGATTGGTGGCTTGATCGGTAACCAATTTGGTGGTGGCACGGGTAAAGAGGTGGCTACGGCCGTTGGTGCTGTCGCTGGGGCGGGCATTGCGCGTAATCGAGGCAACACCCAATATAGAGTTGAATACAAGTTGGTCGAGTTATTGGTCAAAACCAAAGACAATAAGCTGGTCAACATCATTCAAGATGTCGACAATTCTATGTTGTTTAATCGTGGTGATGACGTGCGAATCCTATATTTTTCTGATGGCGTGCGAGTGGATCTAGCATACTAGTATGTAAATACGTTTAGTTGGCGAATTAATAGCCTTTAACGGAGGGATTAGCTCTGGAGTTCATCGGAAAAGTTCGTTAGTCTGCAAGTACGAAGAATTATTCATCACCCGAAAATAAATACGCGCCAGTGGCTTCGGGTGGTACAAGGACTAAAAGATTTAATGGAAAGCCTTACGTTACAACCAATTCAAAAAGTGAGCGGGGAAGTTAACTTACCTGGTTCAAAAAGTGTATCTAACCGTGCACTTCTTTTAGCGGCACTTTCGACTGGAACAACACGCCTAACCAATTTGTTAGACAGTGATGATATCCGCCACATGCTGAATGCTTTGACTCAGTTGGGCGTTGATTATCAATTGTCTGCAGATAAAACCGTCTGTGAAGTAACGGGCGTTGGTGGTGCATTTTCAAGCGACCAAGCTCTTGAGCTTTTCTTAGGTAACGCTGGTACAGCGATGCGTCCATTAGCCGCAGCATTATGCTTAGGCCATGGCGAATATGTACTGACTGGCGAACCTCGAATGAAAGAGCGCCCAATTGGTCATCTAGTCACCGCATTGCGAGCAGCAGGCGCCGATGTAGAATATCTAGAAAACGAAAACTTCCCACCGTTAAAAATTAAGGGTACTGGCCTTAAGAGTGGTACGGTTTCTATTGATGGTTCTATTTCTAGTCAGTTTTTGACGGCATTTTTAATGGCTGCACCTTTAGCTGAAGGCGACGTGACCATTAAAATTGATGGCGAATTAGTTTCAAAACCTTACATCGATATCACGCTACACATTATGAAACAATTTGGTGTGGACGTGATCAATAACGATTATCAAGAGTTCGTGATTCCTACGGGTCAATCGTACTCTGCACCGGGTGACTTCTTAGTTGAAGGCGATGCGTCATCGGCATCTTACTTCCTTGCCGCTGCGGCGATTAAAGGCGGCGAGATTAAAGTCACGGGTATTGGCAAAAACAGTATCCAAGGCGATATTCAATTCGCTGATGCGCTTGAAAAAATGGGTGCTGAAATTGAATGGGGTGATGACTACGTTATCTCTCGCTGTGGCGATCTGAAAGGCATTGATATGGATTACAACCATATTCCAGACGCAGCGATGACTATCGCAACGACAGCCTTATTTGCTAAAGGTACAACGGCCATTCGTAATGTTTACAACTGGCGTGTTAAAGAGACCGATCGCTTAGCGGCGATGGCGACAGAGCTTCGTAAAGTTGGCGCAGAGGTCGAAGAGGGTGAAGATTACATTATCGTTAACCCTGTTGCTGAACTGACACATGCGGCGATAGACACCTATGATGATCACCGTATGGCGATGTGTTTCTCGTTGGTGGCGTTGAGTGATACACCTGTGACCATTAATGATCCAGGTTGTACTTCAAAGACTTTCCCTGACTACTTCGACAAGCTAAAAATGCTGAGCCAATAAAAATATTGAGTGTAGAAAGGTTCAGGAAGTAAAAAAGCTTGCCTAAATGGCAAGCTTTTTCATTATTGCTGAAGCGTAAATTCTTTTGAAAGATGGTGCGCTAAGTATTTAAACATGTTAAATACTGCGGTTGTATTCTCTGTTGGCAATCCGTTGCTGTCTAAGAAGTATTCACCCTTAAAGACGAGTACGTCGTCTTTTTCTACTACGCTGTTTGTGCGCATGCCTTCAATGTAGTCATCATGTGATTGGATAATTTGGTTTGCGATAAGCAGTAAATCAAATTCTGCTATTACTTTCTTTGTCATGAGTTCATCTCTGATAACTGAATATATCGTTGAGTTTATTGTGTAGAACTAGAAATTCAATGATTTCACAACCGAATAAGAGAGTCTTTTCGAATCTCCATCATTTATTTTGTGATTTATGACAAAAATAATTGAATGGGGCTCGCGTTAGATTCGCGGACAAGCTTAGTATGACCGCGTTTATACGTAATGCCTGATGAATAGGCTCTTGCAAGTATTCTTCGTGAGTACTTTATCGCTTTTTTACATTGTGACCCTTTTATCCGCTGAGTCGTCGATTTGTCGACCGATCAGATCCAATTTTGAAAAAAGCGGTTGATCTTCTAGTAATCTCGCACAATAGTAAAAAAAGAAGCAATGAATTTAGAATATCATGCGTAAAAGCCCACAAGTTAAATTGTTGGTGCTGAAGCATCGTGATTAAGGACGTTAGAGTCAATATGGGTAAATCGCTAGTTATAGTGGAGTCGCCGGCCAAGGCTAAAACCATCAATAAATATCTTGGCAAAGACTTTGTCGTTAAGTCGAGTGTAGGTCACGTACGTGATTTACCAACGGCAGGTCAAAGCACTGGTAAAAAGGCTACTGCAGTTTCAACCAAGGGTATGAGCCCAGAAGATAAAGCTCGTATCAAGAAAGAAAAAGATCGCAAAGCGCTTATTAAAAAGATGGGTATCAACCCATATAATGAGTGGGAAGCGAACTACCAAATTCTACCAGGTAAAGAAAAAGTCGTTGCTGAATTGCAAAAACTGGCTGAGAACGCAGACCATGTTTATCTCGCAACCGATTTGGATCGCGAAGGAGAAGCTATCGCATGGCACCTTCGTGAGATCATCGGTGGCGATGAAACGCGATACAAACGAGTGGTTTTTAACGAAATTACTAAAAATGCTATTCAGCAAGCTTTCGAAACTCCAGGTGAGCTAAACATCGATGGCGTAAACGCACAGCAAGCACGACGTTTTATGGACCGTGTTGTGGGCTTTATGGTGTCACCTCTGCTTTGGAAAAAAGTAGCACGAGGCTTATCCGCTGGCCGTGTTCAATCTGTAGCTGTAAAACTACTGGTTGAGCGTGAGCGCGAGATCAACGCCTTTATCCCTGAAGAGTTCTGGGATGTGCATGCTGATACTAAAACGACGGATAAAACAGATTTCAGACTGCAAGTTGCACAGAAAGATGGTGTTGCTTTCAGACCGGTAAACGAAGCGCAAACTTTAGCTGCCGTCAGTGTATTAGACAAAGCTCAATACGAAGTATGTAAACGCGAAGACCGCCCAACGAAGAGTAAGCCGTCTGCCCCTTACATCACGTCAACGTTGCAACAAGCTGCGAGTACGCGTCTTGGCTACGGCGTAAAGAAAACCATGATGTTGGCTCAGCGTCTCTATGAGGCGGGTTACATCACTTATATGCGTACTGACTCGACTAACTTGAGTTCAGAGGCTGTAGAGGCCGCACGTGAATACATCGGTTCTGAGTTTGGTGCGCAATATTTGCCAGCTAAAGCACTTGTTTACGGTAGCAAAGAGGGCGCACAAGAAGCCCACGAAGCGATTCGTCCTTCAAGCGTTGATGTGAAGTCTGAAGACTTAAATGGTGTTGATGCTGATGCTCACAAACTTTACTCGCTGATTTGGAATCAATTCGTCGCGTGTCAAATGACGCCAGCGCAATACGATTCAACAACAGTAAGTGTTAAAGCGGATGAGTACACGCTGAAAGCGAAAGGTCGTATCCTTAAATTTGATGGTTGGACTCGTGTTCAACGTCCAATGGGTAAGAATGAAGATACTATTCTTCCTGCGGTTCAAATCGGCGATAAGCTTGACCTGATTGCTCTAGACCCTAAACAGCACTTCACTAAGCCACCAGCACGTTTCACGGAAGCTGCATTGGTTAAAGAACTAGAGAAGCGTGGTATTGGTCGTCCGTCAACCTACGCGTCAATCATCTCGACGATTCAAGACCGTGGCTATGTGAAAGTTGAACAGCGTCGTTTCTATGCTGAAAAAATGGGTGAAATTGTTACTGACCGTCTAGATGGCAGCTTCAATGACCTAATGAACTATGACTTTACAGCTCGTATGGAGCAAAAGTTAGACCAAATCGCAGAAGGTGAAGCGAGCTGGAAAGGCGTTCTAGATAACTTCTTCACAGACTTTACTGGCGACCTAGAGCAAGCGGATCTCGATGAAGATGCGGGTGGCATGAAGCCAAACCATATCGTTGAAACCGATATTGAGTGTCCAACTTGTAGCCGTAAAATGGGTATTCGTACTGCTTCAACAGGCGTATTCCTTGGTTGTTCTGGTTATGCGCTTCCACCAAAAGAACGTTGTAAGACAACGATCAACCTTGGTGATGAAGAAGGCATAATCAACGTTCTAGAAGAAGACGTTGAAACCGCAGCACTTCGAGCTAAAAAGCGTTGTCCTATCTGTGAAACGGCAATGGATGCTTATCTGATTGACGATAAGCGTAAGATGCACGTATGTGGTAACAACCCTAACTGTGAAGGTTATGTGGTTGAACACGGCGAGTTCAAAGTGAAGGGCTATGATGGTCCACTTGTTGAGTGTGACAAGTGTGGTTCTGACATGGTTCTTAAAAATGGCCGTTTTGGTAAATACATGGATTGTACGAGTGAAGATTGTAAAAACACTCGTAAGATTCTGAAAAACGGCGAAGTTGCGCCACCTAAAGAAGACCCTGTGCACTTCCCTGAGCTCCCATGTGAAAACTCAGACGCGTACTTTGTTCTTCGTGATGGTGCTTCTGGCTTGTTTATGGCGGCGAGTAATTTCCCTAAATCACGTGAAACTCGTGCACCATTGGTGGAAGAGCTTGTTCGTTTTAAAGACCGTATTTCACCTAAATTCCAATACCTAGCATCAGCACCTGCTGCTGATCCAGATGGTAAGCCAGCAGTAGTTCGCTTTAGTCGTAAGACCAAAGAGAACTATGTTCGAACTGAAGTAGACGGAAAACCTTCTGGTTGGACCGCTTTGTATATCGACGGCAAATGGGAAGTAACGGATAAACGTAAGAAGCCCAAAGAAAAGTAATTGAACTTTATTGATCAAAAAAGCAGCCATTAGGCTGCTTTTTTTTGATCTAAACATGAGTAAATATGCAACTGTATGAGTTACTGTCTCACTTGTGGAGATTTATTAAATTCGCAGGGTGAAATAAATTAAAAAATTTATATTATCTTCTTATGAAACTTTAACGAGAATGTAACTTAATTAAAATATTGTAAGTCACAGATCAGTGTTTAGTTGTATACCTGATGTGTGCCGGGTGTTAATGTAATGTTTCGCTCAGGCGGTGTAATGTGAGCTGCTTTAAGTCTTAGGAAAGCAATAAGCTTGCGTAACACAGAATGGCGTATTAAAAATTGAAATCGACAGGAAAGTCGATAACGTATATCAAACCAAGTGCAAAGAATAGTGCACACATAACAACGTTTGGCTTAGGATACTGTCACTGTATGTGAATAGATATTCGTTAAGTACCGAAACAAGTGTTAGTGCTCATCCCCCAGAGGAAGATACCTCTACGAGTACTGACATCGACAAGCTATAAATATATGGAGAATAAAATGGCTGGTGTATTGGGAATGATTCTTGCTGGTGGTGAAGGCTCTCGCTTAAGACCTTTAACTGAATCTCGCAGCAAACCCTCGGTTCCTTTCGGTGGTAGCTACCGCTTAATTGATTTCGCTTTGAACAACTTCGTTAATGCTGATCTGATGAAGATCTATGTATTAACACAATTCAAGTCACAATCACTGTTCCACCATATGAAAAAAGGTTGGAATATCAGTGGCATAACAGATCGCTTCATTGACCCTATTCCTGCGCAAATGCGTAAAGGGAAGCGTTGGTACGAAGGTACAGCAGATGCTATCTACCAAAACATGGGCTTTATGGAGTTGGAAGAACCTGATCAAGTCTGTATTTTTGGTTCTGACCATATCTACAAAATGGACATCAAGCAGATGCTTGATTTCCATAAAGAGAAAAAAGCAGCGCTAACCGTTTCTGCACTGCGCATGCCGCTTGCTGAAGCATCAGAATTCGGTGTTATCGAGGTTGATGCTGAAGGCCGCATGATTGGCTTTGAAGAGAAACCTGCAAATCCGAAGCCGATTCCAGGCGATCCTGAATCTGCGCTCGTTTCAATGGGCAACTACGTGTTCGAAGCAAAAGAGCTATTTGCCGAACTAACAGAAGATGCAGATAAGCCTGATTCTACTCACGATTTCGGTAAAGATATTATTCCAAACATGTTCCCACGTGGTGATGTGTTTGTTTATGACTTCAGCACCAACCGCATTACCGGTGAAAAAGAAGAAGTTTACTGGCGCGATGTAGGTACGATTGACGCGTACTGGCAAGCTCATATGGACCTTCTTAAGAAAGATGCGCCATTCTCGCTATACAACCGCAAATGGCCTCTACACACTTATTATCCGCCACTGCCACCAGCTACCTTTACTGACTCGGCAAATGGTCGAATTCAGATCATTGATAGCCTTGTGTGTAGCGGTAGTTATGTTCGTGGTTCGCGCATTGAAAAGAGTGTGTTGGGTTTCCGCAGCAATATCGCATCAGCGTGTGATATCAGCGAGAGTATCTTACTTGGTGATGTGAAGGTTGGCGAAGGTTGTATACTACGTCGCGTTATCATTGATAAAGATGCCGACATTGCACCAGGCACTCAGATTGGTGTAAACCTGACAGAAGATAAAAAGCATTACCACGTATCTGACGATGGTGTAGTCGTGATTTCTAAAGGAGCACGAGTTGGTTACTAAGACTCTCTCGGTACTTTTTGTAGCGTCTGAAGTTGAAGGCTTAATTAAAAGTGGTGGCTTGGCTGATGTAGCCAAGGCACTGCCTAAAGCGTTACAAACACTCGAACAAGACGTTCGAGTGACCATCCCCGCTTATCGAAACATCCCAAACATTGATTCAGCAGAAGTCATCTTGGCTACCGAGCTGGATCATTGGCCTCACACCGCTTATCAAGTTAAGAAATTGAGCGTCGAAGGTGTTCAAGTTTTTGGTATTGAATGTGCCAAGTATTTCGAACGCCCTGAAATGTACGCTGAAAATAATCACGCTTATACCGATAACGGAGAGCGTTTCTCGTTCTTTAGTGCTGCGTGTTTGGATATGCTTCCTAAACTTGGCTTTCAGCCCGATATCGTTCATGCCAATGATTGGCACACGGGTTTTGTTCCCTTCTTGCTTAAGTCTCGTTATCAACAACACGACTTTTTTAAAAACACACGCAGCGTAATCTCTATTCACAATGCCGTTTTTAAAGGCGTGTTTTCTTACGAAGAGTTGCAGTCTTTGCCTGAAATGCACAGCCATAATGTTCCTGAAGCTGCCGTAAGTGATACTCACGTGACGATGCTGAAAGCGGGTGTGTTGTGTGCTGATAAAGTGAATGCAGTTAGCCCAACTTATGCACAAGAGTTGAAGACGGAATTAGGTAGCCATGGTATGGCAGCTGAATTCCAACACAGATCTAACGACCTGTTTGGTATTTTGAATGGCTGTGATTACGGTGCCTGGAACCCGGAAACGGATGCTTTCCTACCTCGTAAATACAAAGCGACCAAACACAGCATGGTTCGTGGGAAATCAGCTTGTAAGCAAAAACTGCAACAAGATGTTGGCCTACCAGTCACCGATTGTGCGGTTTATGGCATGGTTTGTCGTCTGACTAATCAGAAAGGTGTTCACTACTTACTGCCTATCATCGAACAGTTCTTGAAGAACGACTTGCAGATTGTGATTGTGGGTACTGGTGATCCGGTTTTAGCGAGTCAGCTAAAAGAGTTGTCGGCACTTCACTCAAACAAGTTCTCGTTTGTTGAAGCGTATAACAACGAATTAGCACACTTGGTTGAAGCGGGCTCTGATTTCTTCTTGATGCCTTCTGAATTTGAGCCTTGTGGCTTAAACCAAATCTACAGCATGGCTTACGGTACTTTACCAATTGTTCGTTCTGTCGGTGGTTTAAAAGACAGCGTGAATGATTACGATCAGGATCCTGAGATCGCAACTGGATTTGCGTTTGATGAACCGACACCACAAGCGTTACTGGCTGTGTTACATCGTTCATTGCTGCTTTACGCACAAAACCCATCTGAAATTAAGCGTGTTCAACTTTATGCCATGCAGCAAGATTTTAGTTGGGAAGATGCGGCAAAAGAGTATCTTGCAATGTACCATTCGGCACTTTAACTCGCTGAAATAGTTTTAAAATTAAGCTGACAGCTAGTAATAGTTTGTAATGAAAGAAGGCGCTCTGAGACTAGAGTGCCTTTTTGTTTTTTGGTCAGAACACATCACGTTTACGAAGACAAAACTTGCAAACTCATTTTAGTCAGGTAGAAAAGGAGGGCAGGTATTCACATGACTAATGTTAGGTTTGACACTATTATCACTTAATCTGCTCAATAGCGTGATATCCTTAGCCATCGCCTCACCATGAGGCATAGCTCCATTATTATAATTAAAGCGATAGGTATGTCTGAGAGTTTATTATTTCATAAAACATTTACTCACCCTACGAGCGATGAGTGGGTTGTGTTTGTGCATGGCGCGGGGGGAAGCTCCTCTATTTGGTTCAAACAGATCAAAGCGTATAAACAACATTTCAACTTGCTTCTCATTGATCTTAGAGGGCATGGTAAGTCAGACAGCATACTTAAAGGCCTGATTACGAACCGCTATACGTTCAAATCGGTCACGCTCGATATCCTTAAAGTTCTTGATCATCTAAAAATCCGTTCAGCGCATTTCGTTGGTATGTCTCTCGGGACGATTATTGTTCGCAACGTAGCGGAATTAGCGGCAGGGCGCGTGCGTTCAATGGTACTCGGTGGTGCAGTGACTAAGCTCAATACTCGCTCTCAAGTACTAATAAAGCTGGGTAATTTAAGCAAGCACATCATTCCATACATGTGGCTATACAGCCTTTTTGCTTATGTTGTTATGCCGCAGAAAAGCCAAAAAGAATCTCGCCATCTATTTATCCGCGAAGCCAAAAAACTGTGTCAAAAAGAATTTAAACGTTGGTTCATCCTTACCGCTGATGTGAACCCTCTAATGAAATACTTCAAAGATAGAGAGTTGCCGATCCCGACTCTTTATTTGATGGGAGAACGTGACTACATGTTCATCAAGCCGGTAAAAGAGATGGTTGAAGCGCACGAGTCGAGTGAGTTAGTGGAAATAGCGAATTGCGGACATGTGTGTAATGTTGAAAACCCTGAAGAGTTCAACCAACGTTCTATCGCGTTTATTCAAAAACAAATCCAATGATCCTCTTGGTTCGCTATCTGAACAAATAAATCGAATTAAATAAAAACGGGAAGCTAATATTAGCTTCCCGTTTTTATTTTAAGGGAGGAGTATCGTTCGTAATGTTCTTACTCTGGTGATGCAGCACCACATTGCCAGCAAGAACCGAATTGCGCTTCGTTGACTTCATGGCACTCACCACAACGCCACTCTTCATAGATGATCGAATCTTGCTGTTTTTGGTAGTCATTGACTATCGTGCGGGCTTTACTGGCCAATTCTGGCTCATATAACCATACGTAAGGGTCAGTTTCCTCAGTGAATGGGATTTCCCCTTTCAAACCGAACAAGCCCTCACCACGGACTTCACACGCAATATTCTCACTTTCTAACAATCCACAGATGATATGGGCTTCTGTAGGATTCGATGCACTGAAGATTTTCATTGAAATAGAACCTTATTCGGCTTTGGGTTTTAGTCAGTTATATACGTTATTCCGCTATACACGTTAGTCAGCCACAGGTGCTGAGCGGAACTTACTCATCAACCATTTAGCAATAATTGGGAATACCCCCAACAAGGCAAATGACAATAGTACTGAAGGAGATACGATACCCGAAAGTGAATCAATTTCTGCGAGTTGAGTACCAGCATTCAAGAAAACCGCAGTACCTGGCAACATCCCTATTTGGCTTGTGATGTAGTAACGAGTTACCGACATTGGGGTTAACCCCATTAACAGGTTGATAAGGAAAAATGGGAAGACAGGAATCAGACGCAGAGAGAATAAGTAAAATGCCCCGTCTTTTTCAACGCCCTTGTTAATCGTTGCTAACTTGTCACCAAACTTGGTTTGGATCCAGTCACGTAACAGGTAGCGGCTACTTAAGAAGGCGAGAGTTGCACCAATAGCACTCGCAAAAGATACCAGCAGTAAACTGTTCCAGAAACCAAACAAGGCAGCGCCTAACAGAGTAACAACCGCAGCGCCAGGAATTGAGAAAGCCGTGATCATGACATAGGCGGCGAAGTAAATTGCAGCAGCGGCAATAAAATTGCTCTCGATGTAGTCATTCAAAACAGCTTGTTGAGCTTTCGCATTCTCAAGTGTTAGGTATTGGCCGAAATTGACGCCTAACAAGACGATCGTTACGACCAATACGATACCCAATATCATTTTCTTACTCATTGATACTTCCTCTAATTTTTCAATGCATACCATTAGTATAGATAGACAGGCAAAGCATAGATTAACTTTCAACAGATATAAAAAAAGCCGCAAGAATGCGGCTTAGTTATGTAGATAGTTTGAACTGACAATATTAATTGACGCGACTGATAAGCTCTTCACGACGTTGCTGCGGTATAACAGACCAATGAGTACCATTGATCGCACCTTCTAGCGCCCAAAGCAGCTCAATGCTGACAGAGGAAGCATGTGATTCCTTGATGGCGTTAAATGCGTTTACAGAGCCAGATTCATATAAACATTCTACAGAATCGATCCCAGCCTTTTTTAACATACGCTCGGTAGCGAGTCGAAGGTTAGGGAGGTCCTTTAATCGAGTTGGCTTAGCAGAAGATTGCTCAGCTTTCTCTTCTTTAGCAAACCCCAAAGACGTCGTAGCAAGCTGCAAGATTTTCTCTTGGTCTTGCCACAAGCCTTCCGGCAATGCGAAATACTTTGTGACGACAGGGAAACCACGTTTTTTGTAGACGTATGGTCGAAACCCTTGTTGCTCGAATTGCTTTGTTGTGTCTTTGTCCGCTCTTATGTGCAGCTGGTCGTTAACAACCAGAGCAAACATAGTGTCATCAGCAAAAAGCCCGAATCCACCAAACATTGAGCGTGATTTTATTTTTCCTAGGGGCTCAAATAATTTCATTGAGTCCTTTAGTATCGGTTTATCCATGTTATCTATCTCGGTGTATTTGAACTACGCCACCAAATAAGCAGGTCCGAGAGATTAGCAAAATGTTGCAATTAAATTGTCAATAAGCCGTAAATTACTAAATTGTTAGTAATTACCGCATTTTGCCATCGGTAACCCCGCTACCATACCAACGAGTGGTTTAGGCCGGAAGCTTTGCGTCTCACTCTTTCGAGTGGTTTGCCCTGTGCGTGACTGACTGAATAGAATAAAGTTTTTGTTGAATGAGGCTCACACCTGATATTTCAAAATGTGATATTGCTTCAATTAATGATCTTGGTGTTATGCAACTGGGTTTATTTTATCTGCTTATAAAAAAAGCGCACTCAAAGGTGCGCTTAATGAAATTAAACTCGATTTATCAATTAATTTAACGTTTTAACTGTGCTTCGCTCAACAATTTCTGGGTGCATTTCGAAGACACGTTTTTCATGATCTTTATCTTTAATGCGCTCTAACAAAATTTCGAATGCATTTTTACCAACACGACGCTTAGGTTGGTGAACCGTCGTCAATGGTGGAGAGAAGTATTCTGCAAGTTCAATGTTGTCGTAACCGATAACCGAAATATCTTCAGGAATACGAATACCTTGCTGTTGCAGGCGACTCATCAGGCCAAGTGCCATAGTGTCGTTAAAACAGAACACAGCGGTAGGGCGATCTTCCATCTGAGCAATTCTATCAGCCGCAAGTACAGCGGTATCACACTCAAAGTTACCTTCAATGATGAGCTTTTCGTCGGTTGCGACCTTCGCTTCATTGAGTGCGCGTTTGTAACCCGCGATGCGTTCTACACATGCTGCTTTGTCTAAGTGGCCACTTAAACAAGCAATCTTTGTGTGACCACGTTCTAGCAGGTACTTGGTTGCTAGATAGCCGCCTTCTTCAGAGTTATCGATGATCTTATCAGCCTGAGAGGTTTCAGGGCCCCAGTCCATGACAACTTTTGGGATATCAGCATGGCGATCTAACATGCCACGAAGTTCTTCTGTTAAGTCGGAACACATAACCAAGATGCCATCTACACGTTTTTCTGCAAGCATTCGTATGTAGTCACGTTGCTTCTCATAGATACCACCCGTGTTACACAGAATCAAAGTGTAACCTTGACGGTAGCAGTAGCTTTCAACACCATCGATCACTTCAGAGAAGAAGAGGTTTGTTGATTGAGTCACTAACATGCCGATAGTACGTGTTGAATTGCATTTCAAGCTACGCGCAACAGCACTTGGTGCGTAGTTTAACTCGTCTACGGCTTTATTTACTTTCTCTTGAGTCGCTTCTGCAACAAAACGTGTCTTGTTGATTACGTGAGAAACGGTGGTAGTTGATACGCCTGCTAAGCGAGCGACATCTTTTATAGTGGCCATGGTTTTATCCTATTAGAAGCTACTTTCCCAAAGTACGGAATAAAGTAGCCGTTAAGCTACCTAACTAAGAGCTTAAATTTGTAGGGCTCTTTGGGGTACTAAAGTGCTAAAAAACAAAAAACCGCTATTGAGCGGCTTGTCTTAACACCGAAATGCTCTGAACTTAAATAAGCATAGCATTTCGTGAATGTTTCATATTTTATCGTTTGCGGTCACAATTTTAGACTGACTAGAAATTACTCGCAATAAAATTCACCCAGAAATCTTGGTGAATTGTCACATTCTATTGAATTTGTTTACTTAATCATCAGCGTATCTTATTCACCCGCTAAATACTGAGTGTCCAAATTACAGAAGGCCACGAGAAGAGTTGCCACAGATGCATAGAAACCGAATGAATCGATCTCACAACATTTAACGTTGAACTTTGGTACCCAAGTAAGGAGTTGTTGTTCAATAAATTGCTGTTGAACAGTGAACGATTTTTCTAATTCTTCTTCAAGCTCAGTTTCATTTGAACGGATGATGAGATTGCCAAGGAAATCAAGTTCGATAGCAATGTGGTCTGCTGGCTCTTTCAGATCTTG
The DNA here is from genome assembly GCF_030409755.1 of Vibrio lentus. Lineage (NCBI taxonomy): Bacteria > Pseudomonadati > Pseudomonadota > Gammaproteobacteria > Vibrionales > Vibrionaceae > Vibrio > Vibrio lentus. Next base: position 1,800,420 of record NZ_JAUFQE010000002.1, on the reverse strand, counting down.
GTTAACCACCAAGTTGTGCTTAGCCATGATCTCTTCCATGTCTTTAGCTGGCTTATCGTTTAATAGACCTGTTTCGCCGATATACATTGAAGCGTAAGGTAGAGCACCATGTTTATCTGTCTTTAAAAATAGATCGCAAAAGTCAGCAGACAGTTCTAGTTGGGCATCTTCACGTGTTTGTAGACGGTTCAATGCGTCTACCAGTTTATCAATCGCAGGCTTGAGTGTTTCGTTTTCGCCTAAACCAGTCAGGAAAGAACGGATCTCAACAGAGTGGTAGTGGTCGAGTTCTTCTTGTGTGAGCTCTTTAGCGAACAAGCTTGATAGCCACCAGTAGATTTCAGCTCTTTGTTCGTTGAATGCTTTCGTATCTTTCATTTCATAGATCCTGATTTAGTCTTGTGATGTTTATATACCCAAGCATCGCGAAGTCATTTGGGTATAAGCACACCAAGGCTCAATAACAAGGTTATTTGCTAAACGCAAAGTGACTCGTTAGTCGTAATGCCTATATTGAATTGCGATGGACGATAAATAGCAAGGTTTTAGATTGTCTTGTATCAAAAAAGATTCATGTTTCTCGCTTTTATCTGCTGTACCACTAGAATTGTTACTAGTTATGAATAGAATGGTTACTGAAACTATTAAATAAGAAAAGTGGTGTAGATGAGCTATCACGTATTAGTCGTAGAAGATGATGTGGTAACCCGAAGTAAGCTGGTTGGATATTTCCAGAACGAAGGTTACACAGTGAGCGAAGCGGAAAGCGGCGCTCAGATGAGAAACGTGTTGGAAGAAAACAACGTTGATCTCATTATGCTAGACATCAACTTACCAGGCGAAGATGGATTGATGCTAACTCGCGAATTACGCAGTCAATCGGACATTGGGATTATTTTAGTTACTGGACGCACGGATAGCATCGACAAAATTGTAGGCCTAGAAATGGGCGCAGACGATTATGTTACTAAACCCTTCGAACTTCGCGAGTTATTAGTTCGAGTTAAAAACTTACTTTGGCGTATTGCTGCGGCTCGCAAAACCGCGGTTGGTACGGCAGTTGAAGCTGAAGACGAATCTGTGGTTCGTTTTGGTGAGTGGACGTTTGATATCCCTCGTCGTGCTTTAAGTAAAAATGGTGAGCCAGTTAAGCTGACTAAAGCAGAATATGAGCTGCTCGTTGCGCTTTCTTCTTACCCTAACCAAGTGTTAAGTCGCGAACGTATTTTGAACATGATCAGCCACCGAGTGGATGCTCCAAATGATCGAACCATCGACGTGCTAATCCGTCGCATGCGTGCGAAGATGGAGTTCGACCCTAAGAACCCACAAATCTTTGTGACGGTTCACGGTGAAGGTTACATGTTTGCTGGTGACTGATTCTCTTCGGGAGTTCTAGTCAGCAACAAAATTTGAACGTAAAAAAGCCGAGGCGTCATTGATGTCTCGGCTTTTTATTACTTGGTTTTTACAATTAACGAATTGAACAGCTGCAACTTACTAGGTTACTCAGTTTTACTCATTCGCAGAGTTACTGATTAGCTTAGTTTATTGAGGTTGCGCTGCAGAAGCTGCGCCGTTTTCATCGACTAAGCTAGAAGCAGCAGGAAGAACAATCGGTTCTTCAACTGGGTCGCTGCTTGTGTCTAGCCAATCACGTAGGCTCTGCCAAACCAATCCCATTGTTTCGTGCCAGTAACGCTCTGTTTGTTCAAGATAGAGTGCTTTTGGCATGTACTTATTCCAAGGTTCAACAATCCCTTCTTGTGCAAGGTAGTTGGTTGGAGCGGGTAATGGTTTCATGCCAGCGGCATTGAATTCATTAAGTGCGCGAGTCATGTGGCTTGCTGAAGTCACGAGCACCATTCTTTTGTTTTTCACGAATGCAGCGGCTTGGCGAGCTTCTTCCCACGTATCTTTTGCGGTTTCAAGCAGAATGATATCGGGTTTTGCGACACCGAGTGCTAGCGCGACCTTAGCCATCATTCTTGCGTTGCTCACTTCAGTGCCTGCCCCATAGCCAGACAAAATAAGTTTCGCTCCAGGGTAGAGGCGTAGAATGCGGATCCCTTCACTTAAGCGCATTAAACCTGTGCGGCTAAGCTCCGATGTAGGTGGTATTTGATCATCGACGACGTGACCACTTCCGAGAACCATTACATAATCGACGGTTTCATCGACGGGTAAAAATGCAGTGTGTTGCCTTTCCATTGGCATTAAAAGTTGACTAGAAACTGGTTGGAAAGCGATTAGGAAAATACCACAGAGGGCTGAAAGGGTAATTAGGCAACCAGTCTTCCTTTTGGTAGTAAACATCACTAGGGCTAAACCCAGAAAAGCGAGAATTAACATTGCTGGCAGTGGCATCAATAGCGAAGACACTACTTTTTTCAGCTCAAACATATCCGAATAGTCCGAAAAAACATCACTTAGTAGTAAAAAGAGACATCGCCTCTTTATTCCTGAAATTCCTGTGACAGAATAGCAGGCACGATAGGACATAATAACTCAAGTAGCCGTGACTGAAGACCGTAATTTCGACGATATTGCCCACAAATTTGCAAAAAATATTTACGGCTCTGACAAAGGAGAGATCCGTCAGATCATCGTATGGGAAGATTTAGAACAAGCTTTGAGCAAATTTGACCATTCAGCTTCGCCTCTGCATGTTCTTGATGCTGGAGGTGGTCTTGCACAGATGTCGCAAAAAATTGCGTCGTTAGGGCATAACGTCTCTCTGTGTGATCTCTCTTCTGAGATGCTTAAGCTTGCACAAGAAAGTATCAACGAAGCGGGTTTGTTAGAACAGTATCGGTTTATTCATTCTCCGGTACAAAAAGTGGCAGAACACCTTGAAGGCCAAGTCGATTTTGTGATGTTTCATGCCGTAATGGAATGGCTCGCAGATCCTAAAGAGGCGCTTGATTTATTACTGGAACAAGTAAAACCCGGTGGCGTTGCCTCGATAATGTTTTACAACCACCACGGATTAGTCCTGAAAAATGTGATTTGTGGCAACATTCCTCATGTATTGAATGGGATGCCACATCGAAAACGGTTTAAGCTGCAACCACAAAAAGGCTTGAAGCCAGAAGAGGTTTATCAATGGATAGAAGACGCTGGTCTAGAAATCTGTGGTAAATCAGGCATTCGTTCCTTCAGTGACTACATAGGTAATATGGAGTACATGGGCGATTACCAATTTGAAGATGTATTGGAACTAGAAAAACAGCTATGTCGCCAAGAGCCATATCTGTCACTAGGCCGTTATATTCACGTTTGGGCTCAAAAACCTGCGCAATAGCAGCGGTGAATGTGGTAAAAGAAGCCACAACATGCGCTATGCAATCGTAAGAAGCCCGCGTCATAAAGAAATAGGCGTAATATCTAACATGTTCGATATTACGAAAAACAGTAACAGGAACCACAATGAGTGAAATGACTCAAACTGCCGAAGAGCAGCCAATTGATGAGTTGGTAGGCTGGGTCAAGCAGCATGACTTTTCATTAAACTTGCCGCCAGAGCGTTTAGCATTTTTGATTGCTATCGCAGTGCTAAGCAATGAAAGGTTCGATGAAGAACTAGGTGAAGGTGAATTGCACGATGCATTTACCATTGTCACTCGTCTGTTTGAAGATACCGGCGAAGCGTCTGCATTCCGTGCAAACAACGCTATCAACGAGTTGGTTAAACAAAAACTGATCAGTCGTTTTACTAGTGAGATCACCGACGGTGCAAGTATTTACCGTCTTTCTCCACTTGCGATCGGAATTTCAGATTATTACTTACGTCACCGTCAATTCTCTAAGTTAAAACTGTCGATTCAACTTTCGATGGTTGCAGATGAGATGGCTAAAGCGATTGAAGCTGCGCAAAAAGGCGGAACACCTGGCCACTGGCAAAAGAACGTTTATGGCGTTTTGAAATATTCAGTGGGTGAGATCTTCGATCAGATCGATTTAAACCAGCGTGTGATGGACGAGCAGCAACAAACCGTCAAACAGCAAATCGCTGATCTGCTTAATAAAGATTGGCGAGAAGCGATCAATAACTGTGAGTATTTGCTATCGGAAACCTCAGCTACGCTAAAAGAATTGCAAGACACCTTGCAAGCGGCCGGTGACGAACTGCAAACCCAGATCCTCGATATTCAAGAAATTGTGTACGGTGATGATGAACTCGAGTTCGTAGGCGAAACCTTGTTTGGTTTGCAAATGAAACTCGATCGAATCACAAGTTGGGGCCAACAGGCGATCGACTTATGGATCGGTTATGACCGTCACGTGCATAAGTTTATCCGTACCGCGATTGATATGGATAAAAACCGTGCCTTTAGCCAGCGCTTGCGTCAGTCGGTTACCGACTACTTTGATGCGCCTTGGTTACTGACTTATGCCGATGCTGAAAAGCTCACCGATCTTCGTGATGAAGCCTTGGTGCTTCGTGATGACGAAGTGATGGGGCAAGCGCCAATCGACGTAGAGTACGAAGAATTCGAGCAAGTGAACGATCTGCTTTCAGACCGAATTGCAGAGATGTTAAAAGCTCACAAACAGCAAGGTGCGCCAATAGATCTTGGTCTTGTGCTGCGCGATTACCTCGCAGCACACCCTCGCACACACCATTTTGATTTAGCCAGAATTGTTGTCGACCAAGCCGTGCGCTTAGGTTACTCAGCGTCTGACTATCAGGCTATTCAGCCAGATTGGCAGGCAATCAACGATTTCGGTGCAAAGGTACAAGCAAATGTCATTAACAAGTACTGATGATTACATGCCAGAGAAACTGGTAAAAGCGATAGCGAACCCGTTGTTCCCTGCGCTAGATAGCATGCTGCGTTCAGGTAAGCATGTTTCAACAGAAGATTTAGACAACCACGCGTTGCTTTCTGATTTCGAAGTAGAACTTCAGCATTTTTACCAACGCTACAACACGGAACTCGTGAAAGCGCCTGAAGGTTTCTTCTATCTGCGCCCGCGTTCTACGTCTTTGATTGGCCGAAGTGTTTTGTCTGAGCTCGATATGCTCGTTGGCAAGGTATTGTGTTTTTTGTACCTAAGCCCAGAGCGTTTAGCCCACGAAGGTATTTTTACTAATCATGAGCTATTTGATGAACTGATTTCGCTAGCTGATGAGAAAAAACTGATGAAACTGGCGACGAACCGAGCTTCGGGTTCTGACTTGGATAAAGAAAAGCTCTTTGAAAAAGTACGCACATCTTTACGTCGTTTACGCCGTCTCGGCATGTTGATTGCGATTGGTGAAACGGGCAAATTCCGAATCAGTGAAGCGGTGTTCCGTTTTGGTGCTGATGTTCGTGTTGGCGACGACATGAAAGAAGCTCAGTTACGTCTTATCCGTGATGGTGAAGCCGTGGTTCATACACAAGAGCCAAACCAAGGCAGCTTGCTAAATGAAGAGCAGGCAGAAGCCGCATCAGAACTAGACGTAGACGAAAACGGTCAGCAAGACATTTTTAACGATCAAGCCGGCTTTGATGATGAATCAAACCTTGGCGAACAGAACAAAGTAGAAGGTGATGCATGATTGAAAGAGGTAAGTATCAATCATTAACCATGATCAACTGGAACGGCTTCTTTGCGCGTACCTTTGATATTGATGGATTGGTTACAACGCTTTCTGGCGGTAACGGTGCGGGTAAGTCGACCACAATGGCGGCATTCATTACAGCGTTAATTCCTGACCAAAGCCTTCTGCACTTCCGTAATACAACGGAAGCCGGCAGTTCACAGTCTTCTCGTGACAAAGGTCTTTACGGTAAGCTTCAACCTGGCGCGTGTTATGCGGCGTTAGATGTTGTGAACTCTCGTAACCAGCGCCTATTGTTTGCGGTAAAACTGCAGCAAGTAGCGGGTCGTGACAAGAAAGTAGACATCAAACCGTTTGTTATCCAAGGCCTCCCAAGCCATGTGAAACCAACCGATGTTTTGATTCAGAACGTTTCAGACAGCCATGCTCGCGTATGCCAGTTAAATGACGTGAAAGCGGCGGTAGCACAATACGAAGGCGCGCACTTTAAAGCTTTCTCTTCGATTGTTGATTACCACTCACAGATGTTTGAATACGGTGTGGTACCGAAGAAACTGCGTAACAGCAGCGACCGTTCTAAGTTCTACCGTCTGATTGAAGCATCGCTTTATGGTGGTATCTCAAGTGCAATTACGCGTTCGCTACGTGATTACCTTCTGCCACAAAATGGTGGTGTGAAGAAAGCATTCCAAGACATGGAATCAGCACTTCGCGAAAACCGTATGACACTTGAAGCGATCAAAACGACTCAGTCGGATCGTGACTTGTTCAAACACTTGATCACAGAATCGACCAATTACGTGGCAGCGGATTACATGCGCCATGCGAATGATCGCCGTAATAAGCTTGATCAAACCATGAAGTTCCGTGGCGAACTGTTGGGCTCACGTGAAACCTTGCTTAATCAAAACAACCTGTTGAATCGAGTTCAAGAAGAGTTGGAGCAATTGGTTGATCAAGAATCTGCTCTTGAGCAAGATTATCAAGCAGCTTCGGATCATCTTCAGTTGGTTCAAACTGCACTTCGTCAGCAAGAGAAAATTGCTCGCTACAGCGAAGATTTAGAAGAGCTTAATGAGCGTCTAGAAGAGCAGATGATGGTGGTTGAAGAAGCTCAAGAACGAGTACTTCTTGCTGAAGAACAGGCAACCATTACTGAAGAAGAAGTGGATAGCCTGAAAACTCAGCTTGCTGACTACCAACAAGCGTTGGATGTTCAGCAGACTCGTGCACTTCAATACCAACAAGCCGTTCAAGCGTTAGAAAAAACTAAGCAGTTGCTGGGTGATGACTCTATTACCGCAGAAAGCGCATTAACTTTGGTTTCTGAGCTAAAAGCACAAGAAGAATCAAGCACTCAAACGCTACTGTCGACTAAACATAAGCTAGACATGTCTTCTGCTGCCTCTGCACAGTTCGACAAAGCGCTGTCTCTTGTTAAAAGCATTGTTGGCGATATTGAGCGTAAAGATGCCTCTCACGGCGCGAAACAAGCGTTAGAGAAAGGCCGCAACGCAAAACACGTTGTTGAAAATGAACAGCAGTGGCGTGCACAGCACCGCGATATGGCTCGTGATGTAGCGCAGCAGCGTCAAGCTAAAGAGCTAGCGACTGAATACCAAAAGCAACACAACGTGTTACTCACGGATGAAGCGATCTTTGATGAAGAACGCGAACGTCATGCTATGCAGATCGAGTCTCTTGAGTACGCTCAAGAAGAACTGCGTGAAGCGAAAAGCGAGCAACGTCGTGTTCAACAAAATCACGATCAAGAAATTCAAAAACTGGAGTCAATTGCTCCAGCATGGATCACTGCCAACGACGCGCTTGAGACATTAAGAGATCAAACGGATGCTGAGCTAGAAGATAGCCAAGCGGTGATGACTCAAATGCAGCAAGTGCTTGAAGGCGAAAAATCTCAAGCGGTCGCGAAAGATCAATTAGCGACTCGTCGTGCGCAACTTGAACAAGAGATTGAACGCTTAGCGTCTCCGGGTGGTTCTAATGATCCTCGCTTGAAAGGCCTAGCGGATACCCTTGGTGGTGTGCTGCTTTCTGAGATCTATGACGACATTACCATTGGCGATGCACCGTATTTCAGTGCGATGTATGGCCCGGCTCGTCACGCGATTGTTGTGTCTGATCTTGATGGTATTAAAGAGAAGCTGGTGGATCTTGAAGATTGCCCAGACGACCTTTACATCCTTGAAGGCGATGTCGATGCATTTGATGACAGCTCATTCAATGCTGACGAATTAGAAGGCGCCGTGTGTGTTCAGCTGAATGATCGCCAAATGCGTTACTCTCGTTTCCCAGAGATCCCACTGTTTGGTCGCGCTGCTCGTGAGCAACGATTAGAGAAATTACGCGAAGAGCGTGATGTTGTTGTGGAAAACCATGCGAAAGCGGCGTTTGATGCACAAAAGCTGAATCGCTTATACCAAGCATTCAATAGCTTTGTTGCTAAACACCTACACGTTGCGTTTAACACCGATCCTGAACAGGCGCTAGTGTCTATTCGTGATAAGCGTAACCAAATTGTTCGTTCTTTGGCTGAATTAAACTCTAAAGAGCAACAGCAACGTAGCCAGCTTCTACAAAGCAAACAGGCAATCGGTGCGCTAGATAAATTAGCACCAATGGTTCGTATTTTAGAAGATGAAACATTGGTTGAACGTCTTGCTGAATTGGAAGCGCAGCTAGAGCGCTTGAGTGAAGAGAAGTCGTACCTGAACAACCATGGTAAAGCATTGGCGTCTTTAGAGCAGATCGTTTCAGCACTTGACGCTGACCCTGAACAGTTCGAGGCACTAGAAGCGCAATACCAACAAGCTGACCAAGCTCTACAAAGCTTGAAAGGCAAAGTGTTTGCTCTGTCTGATTTGATTGAACGTCGTCATTACTTTGCTTACGCGGATTCTGTAGACCTGCTTAACAAGAGCAGCGAACTGAGCGAGCAATTGAAAGCGAAGTTGGTTCAAGCAGAACAAGCCAGAACCAAAGGCCGTGATGGCTTGAAGCAAGCTCGTGAACAGATGAACCAGTACAACCAAGTATTGGCAGCACTGAAGAGCTCACATCAAGCGAAACAAGAAACGGTTCAAGAGTTCAAACAAGAGCTTCAAGAGTTTGGCGTAAATGCTGATGAAGGCGCTGAAGAACGTGCTGTACGTCGTCGTGATGAACTGCACGAGCGTTTGCACACTTCACGTGGTCGTAAGAGTGAATACGAGCGTACCATTACGTCGACTGAACTTGAGATGAAAGCACTGGCTAAGCGTCTTAAGAAAGTACAGAAAGAGTACACCGAGCTTCGTACCTTCGTTGTTGCAGCGAAAGCGGGTTGGTGTTCAGTACTTCGTTTAGCGCGTGAGAATGATGTTGAACGTCGTCTGCACAAACGTGAGTTGGCTTACCTAACGGCAGGCGAGCTTCGCTCTATGTCGGATAAATCACTGGGTGCACTGCGTTTGGCTGTGTCTGACAATGAAGACCTACGTGATTCGCTGCGTCTATCTGAAGACAACGCGCATCCAGAGCGTAAAGTTCTGTTCTACATTGCGGTTTACCAACATCTTCGTGAGCGCATTCGCCAAGACATCATTCATACGGATGATCCAGTTGAAGCAATCGAAGAGATGGAAGTTGAACTTGCTCGTCTAACAGAAGAACTGACGCAGCGTGAAAACCGCTTAGCGATCAGCTCTGAATCTGTAGCAAGCATCATCAAGAAAACGATTCAGCGTGAGCAGAACCGTATTCGTATGCTCAACCAAGGTCTGTCGAACATCTACTTTGGTCAGGTTAAGGGCGTGCGTTTGAACGTTAAGATCCGTGAAAGCCACGAGATCTTGCTATCAGGTCTAGCGACTCAACAAGAGCAGCATAAAGACTTGTTCGAATCAACGCGCTTTACCTTCTCTGAAGCGATGGCGAAACTGTTCCAACGTGTGAACCCACATATCGATATGGGTCAACGTTCTCCACAAGTTCTTGGTGAAGAGCTGCTGGATTACCGTAACTACCTAGAGCTGAGTGTTGAAGTTAACCGTGGTTCAGATGGTTGGTTACAAGCGGAATCGGGCGCACTGTCTACGGGTGAGGCGATCGGTACGGGTCAGTCAATCCTATTGATGGTTATTCAGAGCTGGGAAGAGGAATCTCGTCGACTCCGCAGTAAAGACATCGTTCCATGTCGTTTGTTGTTCCTTGATGAAGCCGCACGTCTGGATTCTAAGTCGATTTCTACGCTGTTTGAACTGTGTGACCGTTTAGGTATGCAACTTCTGATTGCTGCGCCAGAGAACATTAGCCCAGAGAAAGGTACGACTTACAAACTGGTTCGTAAGGTCTTCAAAGACCACGAACATGTACATGTTGTTGGCCTGCGTGGTTTTGCTCAAAACAAACCAGCATCTCCGGTGCAAGAGCTTATCGAAGAAGCTGAGCAATAACCTTGATAGCCGGGCTATAAGCTCGAAAGCGACTCAATGATATTTATTCAAAGCCTCTAATCATTAGGGGCTTTTTTGCATCTCGAATATAACTTTCTGCATTCAAACTCTTCATCCGATCCACTCTCATAGTTACTGATAAGACCACTCATACCTTATGGTTATTATCAATGGAACTTGTTTGAGGTCACACGCACAAAACCACAAATAATGTATGGTAATGACATAGGTTTAATAATATTAATAATATTGTATTACTTAAATTTTAATTGTTGATAACTCGCGTGTGCGAAAGGTAAAGGTAGGACTTAGGTATGATTCAAATCGTTATTGATGGGAAATATCGAATCGTCGAGCAAGGGCAAACTGTTCTTGAAGCGGCAAAAACATGTGGTTTGGAGATCCCATCTTTATGTGGTTTGAACAAAACAGCGGATAAAGTACCGTGTGATTTGTGTGTCGTTGAAGTTGATGGCGTTGGCGTTACTCGCTCTTGTGAGCTGGAAGTGTCTGATGGGCTGAATATTACCACTCAGTCAAAACAGTTAACGAACCATCGACAAGAAGCTTTGAACCGCATCATGACCGATCATTACGCTGACTGTGAGGCACCATGCCAAACCGCTTGCCCTGCTGGCGTCGATATCCAATCTTACCTACATCATATTGCTCAAAATGATCACATCAAAGCGATAGAGGTGATTAAAAAGACGCTACCGATGCCGCTTTCGATTGGTCGTGTATGTCCTGCTTTCTGTGAAACCGAATGTCGTCGTAACTTGGTCGATGAATCCATCGCGATTCGCCAGCTCAAACGACATGCAGCGGACGCGGATCTAGCCGCTCAAGAGAGCTACATGCCCCCTAAGAAACCAAACAAAGGCAAGCGCGTTGCCATTGTTGGTAGTGGTCCCGGTGGTCTTACGGCAGGCTATTATCTGTCGAATGAGGGCTATGACGTCAGTGTTTATGAGTCGATGCCCAAAGCGGGTGGTTGGCTGCGTTACGGTATCCCTGAATATCGCTTACCAAAGTCGATTCTCGATAAAGAAATTGAGTTGATGTGTCGCAACGGGATGGCTGTTGAATGTGACAAAAAGTTGGGCGTTGATTTTACATTGTCGGATTTAAGCAACGACTTCGATGCGGTTTGTTTAGCGGTTGGTGCGTCACAAGCCGTTGAGATGAATTACACCGGAAGTGATCTAGCAGGTTGTTACCTAGGTGTCGATTACCTAAAAGACTATGTGACCGACAAGCATTTCACTACAGGTAAAAAAGTCGCAGTGATCGGCGGTGGTAATACCGCGATTGATTGCGCTCGAACTGCAGTCCGTGATGGAGCTGATACCACGTTGATTTATCGACGAACACGAGATGAGATGCCGGCGGAAGACTACGAAATCGAAGAAGCCGAACACGAAGGCGTCAAATTTCATTTCTTGACCAATCCAGCTGAAAATATCGCGGATGAGAATGGTCACGTATCTGAAATCCGATTAGAGCGTATGGCTTTGGGGCCGGCTGATGCCTCAGGTCGTCGAAGCCCGAAACCTACGGGTGAGTTTTTTGTTGAGGATTTCGATACCGTGATTGCTGCCGTGTCGCAAAAGCCTGATCTGAGCTTTATGGACAATGAGTCACTAGAAATCCCGTTAACGCGTTGGAATACCGCTGACGCTGATCCACAAACCATGCACACGGGAACAGGCAATATCTTCAGTATTGGCGATTTCCGACGTGGCCCTGCAACCGCTGTCGAAGCGGTGGGAGATGGCCGAATTGCTGCGCAAGCGATCGACCGATTCTTTAATGGTGACATGAACCAGATCCCAGCCAAGCCTTTCAATTCAAGAAAGCAAAAGCAGCTAAAAGCCGTTGACCCAGAGCAGTATAAATCGATACAGCGAATGGCTCGTAAGATCATGCCAGAGCTCACCCCTGAGCAGCGCGAGCAAAGCTTTGAAGAAGTAGAAACTGGCTTTGATAATGCCGATGCGATAGCTGAAGCAGCAAGGTGTTTAGAGTGTGGTTGCCAAGCTAATACCGATTGTGACCTGCGAGACTATTCGACTGAATACAAGGCAACGCAAACGCATCCAGAATATAAAATCGATGTGGCTTCTAACGACAGCTGGCAAGCGATTCGCGCGGAAGAAACTAAGGTCGGTTTAACAAGACAAAAATTCGCGGTCGATGACAGCTCTGAATTCATTATTTTTGATGCCAATCGCTGCATCAGTTGCGGTCAGTGTATCCAAGCGTGTCGTGAACAGAATGTTCATGGTGTTTTAAGCTTCATGAACCAATCAGATGGTAAACCTGCGTCAAGGCCTGAGTGTCGTCCTAACTTCGGGGTCGATAAGATCCTAATGGGCGATTCTAACTGTGTGCAATGTGGTTCATGCGTTCAGGTATGCCCGACAGGCGCGATGGTGGATGCTCGTGACAGAAAGCAAGGTGATACAGATTTACTTAAGAAAGTCGACACCATCTGCACCTATTGTGGTGTGGGTTGCAAACTCACGATGCATGTCGACGAGAAGAAAAACAAAATCCGTTATATCGAAGGGGGAGACTCTCCGGTCAATGAGGGCATGTTGTGTGTGAAAGGGCGATTTGGTTTCGACTTTGTCGGCAGCGATGCGCGTTTAACCACACCATTAATCCGAAAAGATGGCTGGCTACAGCCCGCAAGTTGGGATGAAGCGATTAAATTGATCGCTGATAAATTTACTGCTATTAAACAAGGCTTTGGCAGCAATGCTCTAGCGGGTTTCTCATCGGCTAAAACCACCAACGAAGACAATTATGCTTTCCAAAAATTCATCCGCCGTGAGCTTGGAACCAACAACGTCGACCACTGCGCTCGTCTTTGCCACGCTTCAACCGTAACTGGGCTTGAAGCTTCTCTGGGCAGTGGGGCGATGACCAATGATATTCCAAGCATCAAGCACTCAGATGTGATCTTTATTATTGGGTCAGACACCACTTCGGCGCACCCAATTATTGGTTCGCACATCAAGCAAGCGGTGAGACATGGTGGCGCTCGTCTTATTGTCGCTGATCCAAAAAGGATCGATATCGCCGATCATGCTGAACTCTATTTAGCGCATCGACCGGGTACTGACGTTATGTTGATCAATGGTGTGATGCAACAGATCATCAAGCACGGTTGGTATGATCAAGAGTATATTGAAGACCGAGTTGATGGCTTTGATACCTTGTTACAAGAGGTGATGTCGCCAAGCTATTCCTTAGACAAAGTGGAACTAGTGACTGGTGTGAAAGCCGAAGATATCTTCGCGATGGCGCGTTTGATTGGCACCGCAGAACGCACAGCTGTGTATTACTCAATGGGTATTACGCAACACACCACAGGGCACGATAACGTTCGCTCGATTGCTAACCTGCAACTCCTTTGTGGCAATATCGGTATTGAAGGTGGTGGTATCAACCCATTACGTGGTCAATCCAATGTTCAGGGTGCATGTGATATGGGCGCGTTGCCAAACAATCTACCGGGTTATCAGAAAGTCTATAACCCAATAGTTCGTCAAAAATTTGCGATGGAGTGGGGCGTTTCCGATTTACCTGCTGAAACGGGACTAACACTCACCGAGATCATAGATGCGGCGTGTCACCGTGACGTACGTGGTTTATACGTGATGGGCGAAAACCCAGTGCTCAGTGACCCGAACCAAGCACACGTGATTGAAGGGCTTGAAGCGCTGGATTTCCTTGTCGTTCAAGACATCTTCTTAACCGAAACCGCGCAGTATGCAGACGTGGTTCTGCCATCTTGCTCGTTTGCTGAAAAGTCGGGGCACTTTACTAATACTGAGCGACGTGTTCAGCGTATTAACCCAGCAGTATTACCTCCCGGTGAAGCGAAAGAAGACTGGGTGATTATTCAGATGCTCGCCAACGCAATGGGCGGCGGTTGGGGCTATAACACCGTTGCCGATATCACCAATGAGATAGCAAGAGTGACACCGCAGTATGGTGGCTTACGTTGGGAGAATATTACAGTGAATGGTGTTCAGTGGCCGAGTAATAAGAACAACCCTGACGGCACTCGTATCATGCACCAAACTCAATTCACTCGTGGGCGTGGTCAAATGGAAGCTATTCCGTTTCGATACGCGGCGGAGCTGCCAGACTCAGAATACCCATTAGTGCTAACAACGGGACGTGTGCTGGAGCAGTTCCATACAGGTACCATGACTCGCAAAACAAAAGGGTTAGATAACTTAGCCGGGCCGCGTGCAATGATCAGTGTCTATGATGCTGAAGCATTAGGGATCTCGAATGGACAGATGTTAAAAGTATCGACACGTCGTGGTGAGATAGAGATTACTGCTTTTGTCACTAAGAGGATGCAGAAGGGGGTGGTGTTTATTCCATTCCATTTCGTGGAATCTCCGGTGAACCGCTTGACGACGACAGCGACGGATCCACATGCCAAGATCCCAGAGTTTAAAGTAGCGGCTGTGCGTATTGATCCAATCCGTAAGCCTGAAATTGAAGCAACAGAGGCCTAGCTTATACCAATCACAGTAAGTAAGTGATCAGAAATAGCGCAGGAAAAAGGCTTGAGAGCAAGGCTGCTCTTTTCGACAAGAAGTTTTGATAAGTAGTTATTCTACAATCAAAAATTCTAACGCAGTTATCGAGTATTTTAACCAACTAGGGTGAACAGTTATTTACTACGATTGGTATTAATGCGCTAACCTAAACTTCAGACATTAAAAAGCCACGTAACTCTCAGAGTTATGCGGCTTTTCTATTGAACTCGATTAGGTATCGAATTACTTACTCAGTGACCAAGGTTAACTTGGTTCGCTCCTAATCTAGATTAGCTCGATACAATTTCGCTACCGTGAACACCAAATTGCTTAGCCGCGTAGGCAACGCGCTCTGCAGCTTTTGGGTATTCAGCAGGTGTACCTAGGTTTTCAATATGATGCAAGCGAGGTAATAAACCTGCGCCGTTTGCAATCTGTATCGCTAATCCAGGACGAGCATTAAGCTCCAGTACCATAGGGCCTTCTTCTTGGTCTAAAACCATGTCAGTACCCATGTAGCCAAGACCTGTCATTTCCCAAGCGCTTGATGCAAGAGTCAGTAGTTTTTCCCAATGCGGCACTTGAAGTGCCGCCAACTCTTTCCCTGTATCTGGGTGGTGAGTTACTGGTTGGTCAAACTGAACCGCACGCACGGCTTTCCCGGTCGCGATGCAAATACCAACACCCACAGCACCTTGGTGCAAGTTTGCCTTGCCGTCAGAAGCTGAAGTAGAAAGGCGCATCATCGCCATCACAGGGTAGCCTTTAAATACGATGATTCGTACATCTGGCACGCCTTCGTAACTGAAGCCTTCGAAACACTCATCAAACTTGATGAGGTTTTCAACTACGGCTACGTCGTTCTTACCACCTAGTGAGAAAAGACCGGCTAGAGCATTACTAATGTGACGCTCTACGTCTTCTTCGTTAATGGTTGAACCCGATGGTTTAGTGTAAACCCCATCTTTATGAGAGATCACGACAAGGATGCCTTTACCGCCACTTCCTTGTGCTGGCTTAATAACAAAGCCAGGCCACTCTTTAACCATTTTATGGATTGTTTTTACTTCAGCTTGGTGACCAATTACGCCAATCAACTTTGGTACGGTTGCACCAGCCTGTTCAGCGATAATCTTAGTCTTAAGCTTGTCATCAACGAGTGGATACTTGGAACGATCATTATAGCGACCAATATAACTATGGTTACGCTTGTTCATCCCCATTATGCCTTTGTCTTTCAACTTAAACGGTGAAGTAAATTGATCAAACATAACTTAGTCCTCCGCTAGCGGTTTAAAGCGACGAAGCTCGGTTAGGCGGTAGCCTGTGTAGTTACCTAGTAGCAAGATGGTCGCTAGAATTACAAGCTGCAAACCAATAAAGTTGAACGTTAAGTGTTGAATGAACGGGTTAGTCATACCTAAGTAAACAAGTACCGCGGTAAATAGTGAGCCGCCACCTTGTAGTACAACTTCTTTCGCGCCTTCTTCTTCCCAAAGGATAGACATACGTTCGATAGTCCAAGACAAGATAATCATTGGGAAGAACGTAATCGATAGGCCTTCGGTAAGTCCGATTTTAAATGCGACGACAGTAAATATCGAGATAATCATAATTACCGTAATAATTACGGCGGATATCCTGGCCACGAGCAAGAGGTTGAGTTTGGATAAGTAACTTCGAATTATAAGACCAGTACCAACAATCAGTAGGAAGCCTACAATACCTGTCACCAACTGCGTTTGAACGAATGCCACGGCAATCAGAACGGGCATGAACGTACCAGAAGTCTTAAGACCGATGATAACTCGTAGGAACACAACGATTAGCGCACCAATTGGAATCAGCATGATGGTTTTAAACATCGCTTGCTCTTCTAACGGTAGGCTGTGGATCGAGAGGTTCAACAGTTGGTCGGCAGAGACTTTACTGCTGGTTGCTTCTGTTGGTGAGATTTCCTGAGCAATCATCGAGAAGTGAACTTTACTGTTCTGGCCGCCCACTACATCTAATAGAGAGACATTTGATTCGTCCCAGATGAGTAGGTTTGGTTGAACTTGTTGCTCGCTAGATTCAGGAGAGAATAGAACCCACTGGTTATTATCCCAAATTTGGTTCATGTGTTGGATTGATTGGCGACGACGTCCGTCTTCCAACTCAATAACACCGACAACTTTGTTGTGGATTTTAGCGGCAGAAAGTAGCTTGTGTGTCGCATCCACTTTGGTCATGTTATTCAGAATCAGCGCTGAGTTTTGGCTGTCTGGATCGTTAAGCGTTTTGATTAACTCACGAGTAAAGGTGATGTTGTCTGCTGAACGCTTGGTTGCTCTGTCAATCAAAGCAAGAGCTGCAGCTTCTTCAGGGCCGTCAAAGCTTGGTTGAGCCACTTCACCTTCTGGAGGTGTTGAGGTAACGTTCGCTTGGCTATCGACTAAGAACTGTGTCTTGTAGTAGATAGTCTGTGGGCCATCTGCATGACGAATTGACCACTCAGCACGGCGACCTGAATCTGTATTCAAGTATGAAATACCGTAGCCTGGTGATGAAGCTGACTCGCCGATAAGTGTAAAGTTAGACTGTGTGTGAGGTGCGGCTAGTGAAACTTTTGCTTCTTTGCCCACTGCATTGAATTCTATACGAGCTTCAATGTCCCAAACCTGATTAGTTTCGCCTGGAGTCCAGGGTACACCGTAGGTTGTATGTCTGAACATACTCAGTGTTATACCTGCTACGATAAGCAGGAAAATTGAGATATAAAATGGAATTCTTGACGTCATAGCTTACCCTACTATTGTTATTTAACTTCCGTTTGTACGTATTTTTTACTTACATCTACTAGCGCTATGTCTTTGATAAATTCGCGCCCTAGTAATACAGGGTGACTCATTTGAGAGCGATCCGCCAATGTAAATTGCGCTTTTTCATGGATTTTTCCAACTTTCACCCATAATTCAATCACAGCTCTACGTTCTGTCTGATCATTGGTTGATTGGCGGATTTTCACAAAACGTACCACAGGTGCTTCAATCCATTTCTGGTCTTCTGGTGATTGTGCTTTATCTGCTAAGTGGAACTTCACCCAGTCTTTACCGTTACGCTCGAATTCTTTGATGTCTACAGCATTTAAAGAAGAGGTTGTTGCGCCGGTATCAACACGCGCATCAAAGCTTTGGTTGATAGAATCAATGGATACTTTTTCGATTCCGCCAAGGATGGTCGGTTGTGATGTGGTAGCGATAGGTGGGGTTGTCACTGCTACAGGTTCTTCTTCCTCTAGCTGTTCAATAACTTTGTGTTCCATGCTCGTTAGGTGAACATCTAATTGGTTAGAAAGGGTGATAACTTCCTCTTCTAAGCTTTCTATATAATCACTTTGATTGCTGACTTGCAGTTCAAGGTTTTGAACCTTATTTGCGATGTTTGTCTCTGAGCGGGCAATAGCGTCGAGAGTTTCTTGGTGGTAGGCCGCACCGTTGGTGAGGGTACAGCCAGAGAGCAAACCAACCGCCACAATTGGCGATAATCGCTTAAACATAAAAAAAACCTTTGGAAATTAGAGAATAGTTCATACTATTTAGAAGTTTAGCCTACAAAAAAGGATGCGTGAAGCATCCTAATGTAAGAGTCTGGTCATATTGAATCGCAATGTGAGCGCTGCGCCAGTTATCGTCAATTGAAATAGCTCACTTATTAAACATAAGTCAATTTTTGTTCAATTTACGCGCTTTTAAGTCAAAGTTTACTGCGACAGATGTGATGGCTTCATTGCTACTAAAAGCTATTATTCGGTGGTCACCAGAACAATAGCTTTCGGACAATGAATTTACGGCTTTGTCGCCACAAGAACTGCACGTCTCGGCGCTGGGTGACCTTCAACCGTTTTACTTGGATCATTCGGGTCTAAGTAATCTGGCAAAGAGTTGTGTGTCATCCATTCTGTTGTGCGTTGTTCGCCAATCGTCGTAACATTTTCATCAACGATGCGAACGTCTTCAAAGCCAACTTGTTCAAGCCAGCGTTTCAATGCGCGAGCAGATGGGAAGAAGTACACGTTTCTCATTTGCGCGTAGCGGTCAACAGGCACAAGAACAGCGTTTTCGTCACCTTCAATCACTAACGTTTCAAGTACCAGTTCGCCACCAGATACCAATTGGTCTTTTAGTTGAATCAAATGATCAAGCGGTGAACGGCGGTGGTAAAGCACGCCCATGCTGAATACAGTGTCGTAAGCTTCCAGTTTTGGCAGCTGTTCAATACCTAAAGGTAAAAGGTGCGCGCGTTGGTCATCGCCCATCAGCTTACGGATAGCTTCAAACTGAACAAGGAAAAGGTGAGACGGGTCGATACCGACGGTCAAACGAGCACCTTCACCTAACATACGCCACATGTGGTAGCCATTACCGCAACCTACATCGAGTACTGAACGGTTTTTAAGCGGTGAGATATGTGGAAGTACACGGTCCCATTTCCAGTCGCTGCGCCATTCTGTATCGATATGAATGTCATGAACGGTATAAGGACCTTTGCGCCAAGGGTGGAACGTCTTTAATAAGCTCTCTAGCTTTTTAAGTTCACCTGTTTGAAATGGTGTGCTGCTGCCGATAGTCACAGAGTTCTTTAAATCAACTTGATTAGGCACGCCTTGCGGGATCTTATTCAGTGCACGTAACCAACGGTCAAAGTCACCGTGCTCTGCATTTTGCCAATCCGTCAGCTGTTGAGGAAGAACATTGAGCCACGGCTGTAGGCGAGTGTCTTGGGCAATGAGTTGATAAAAGTTAGCAAAATTAAACATGAATAATAATAACCGTTGTGGAATTCATAATGTGTACAGCCTTATCGCCATAACACAGGAAATTAAGGGCTAAAGTATGAAAGCTTCAGACTTTAGCCAATTGTGGTCGAGCGCTATTTAATCGCGAACATCGAACCGAAGTTGAAGCATTGGAACCACACTTCGCTACTTGAGAAGCCAATCTTTTCAAAACGTTGCTTATGAACTGGAATAGAATCTGGACGCATCACATTTTCGATAGCACTGCGTTTCTGGCTGACTTCAAGCTCGCTGTATCCATTTGCACGCTTGAAATCATGGTGCAGATCGATAAGCAGTTCATTTGAACTTTCATCTTCAAACACAAACTTTTCAGACAGAATCAAAATACCACCCGGACGCAATCCAGCATGGATCTTTTCAAGCAGCGCGTAGCGGTCGTCAGGTGATAAGAACTGTAAGGTGAAGTTCAACACAACAACTGAAGCGTCTTTAATCTCGATTTCACGGATATCAGCTTCGATAACTTCGACTGGCGTATCGCTTCGGTAGGCGTTTACATGCAGCTTACAGCGTTCAACCATGGCTTCCGAATTATCGACAGCAAAAATCGTACAGCCTTCTTGTTGGATGTGGCGGCGCATTGAAAGCGTTGCTGCGCCAAGAGAGCAACCCAAGTCGTAGATGTTTGAGTGTGGTTTTACGAAGCGTTCAGCTAACATGCCAATAGCAGAGATGATATTGCTATATCCAGGAACCGAGCGTTGAATCATATCTGGAAATACTTCAGCAACCCTTGCATCAAAGGTGAAATCACCAATTTTATCAATGGGAGCGGAAAAGATATTGTCTTTGTTGCTCATTGCATTCTCTCTCGACAGTCAGCGTAATCGGCACAGAATTCGTACCAAATAAAAGGGGACGTATTTTACGTAAAAAAATCGCTTGTGTCACGAAAACTGAGATTGATGAAAGTGAACGCGTGTTAGTGGTTGTTTACTATCAAAACATCGAGATTTGATGGTCACCTTTTTGAGCAGGAAACTCCGCCAAATTAGGCAAGGTTATCTGTGTGTGTTCAGCAACTTGCGCCTGTAATTGCTTATAGATAGCAATCGCCAACTCAGGGGCGTGATTATTGTCTGGGGTGTGGATCATTAAATAAGGCTGTTTACCTTCATTTAACCAAGTTGGTAATTTCGCGAACCAAGGTTTAAAGAAAGCGAGATTGGGTTCCTGATCTGGATGTCCAATAAAGCGAACCATTGGATTGTTTGCCGTCGCAATGGCATGAACCGGAACGCGTGGTTTCTTTTGATGTGCGTCGATCACCGCTTCTGTGGTCGGTGGTGCGGAGAAAACAGGACGGCTATCCATAATGATGCGATTGATCCCTTCTTCTATTAGCCAATGATTGAAACGTTTTTCGGCATCGCCTTTATCAAAGAAACCAAGGTGACGAACTTCGACGCCGAGCTGCATGTCTTTTGGAAACAAGGTACAAAATTTTTGCAGGGCAGGGAGCATGCTGGGTTCGAAGCTATGGGGTAATTGAATCGTCCACTGACCAATGCGTCTGTGTAGGGGCGACATGGTGAGCAGAAATTCTTTGAGTTCGGCTTGGCAATGTTTTAAGTGCTGCTGGTGGGTGATGAACTTAGGCAGCTTAAAAGTAAACTTGAAATCATCGTGACTCGCGGCTTTCCAGTTATTGACCGTTGAGATACTGGGTGTCGCATAGAAAGTCGTGTTGCCTTCAACTGTATGAAAAACTTGGGTGTACTTCTCTAAGCGTTCAGCAGGTTTTGTTCCCTTACCATAGAACTGACTTTGCCACTCAGAATGAGACCACATTGTTAATCCAAGTCTTAGAGGTAAAGTTTCAGTTGTTATTACACTAGCATCCATCTATTACACCGTTATTTATCACGCCATCAGTCATTACAAAAAATTTTTGGGTTGAAACGAAAAACTACTGTACGAGACTTTTGCTGATTAAGGTACTTTCGAGATATAATTATCGCAATTTTTTCGGTTTTGATGAATCTTTGCGCACTTGATGGGCTAAAAAGCAGCAAAGCCAGATAAAACACAATAAATTCGAATGTGGAAGGTCGATTTTAAGCGAGTTTCCGCGTATAAATGTTCCTTTGCTCTGTTGTGTGGAATGACCACTGACAGCTTGGAAATTAGTAAATAATTAAGAGATTGGGAAATTCATTATGCGTACCCATTACTGTGGTAACCTGAACAAGTCCCTGGCGGGACAAACTGTAGAATTGTGCGGCTGGGTAAACCGTCGCCGTGATTTAGGCGGTCTTATCTTTATCGATATGCGAGATCGTGAAGGCGTCGTTCAGGTTGTTGTCGATCCAGATATGAAAGATATCTTTCCGATCGCTAACCAACTGCGTAATGAATTCTGTATCAAATTTACTGGTGAAGTACGTGTTCGTCCTGACAGCCAAGTAAATAAAGATATGGCGACGGGTGAAGTTGAGCTTTACGCAACTGGCCTAGAGATCATCAACCGTTCAGAAGCGCTTCCACTAGACTTCAACCAAACGAACTCTGAAGAGCAGCGTCTTAAGTACCGTTACATCGATCTTCGTCGTCCAGAAATGAGCGATCGTATTAAGCTTCGTGCACGTGCTTCTAGCTTCGTTCGTCGTTTCCTAGACGAGAACCTATTCCTAGACATCGAAACACCAGTACTAACGAAAGCGACACCTGAAGGCGCTCGTGATTACCTAGTACCAAGCCGTGTTCATAAAGGTAGCTTCTACGCACTTCCTCAATCTCCTCAGCTGTTCAAGCAACTGCTGATGATGTCTGGTTTTGACCGTTACTACCAAATCGTTAAATGTTTCCGTGATGAAGATTTACGTGCTGACCGTCAGCCTGAATTTACTCAAATCGATATCGAAACATCATTCCTGTCTTCTCAAGAAGTACGTAACATCACTGAAAAGCTAGTTCACGATATGTGGAAAGAGCTTCTAGATGTTGAACTGGGTCAATTCCCAGTAATGCCATTCTCTGAAGCGATTCGTCGTTTCGGTTCTGATAAGCCAGATCTACGTAACCCACTAGAACTAGTCGACGTTGCTGACTTGGTTAAAGACGTTGAGTTCAAAGTATTCTCTGGCCCTGCGAACGACGAAAAAGGTCGCGTAGCAGTAATCCGTGTACCGGGTGGCGCTAAGCTGACTCGTAAGCAAATCGACGGTTACGCAGAGCACGTAGGTATCTACGGTGCGAAAGGTCTAGCTTGGATGAAGGTTAACGACCGTGCTGCTGGCATGGAAGGTATCCAATCTCCAGTTGCTAAGTTCCTAAACGAAGACGTAATCAACAGTCTTCTTGAGCGCACTCAAGCTGAATCTGGCGATATCATCCTATTTGGTGCAGATAAAGCGAACATCGTTGCTGAAGCAATGGGCGCACTTCGTATCAAGCTAGGTGATGACTTAGAGCTAACAGACAAGAAAGCGTGGGCTCCTCTTTGGGTTATTGATTTCCCAATGTTCGAAGAAGATGGCGAAGGCAACCTTCACGCAATGCACCACCCATTCACATCACCACTTGGTGTGAGCGCGGAAGAGCTAAAAGCAAATCCAGCTGCGGCTAACTCTGATGCATACGACATGGTCATCAACGGCTACGAAGTAGGCGGCGGTTCTGTACGTATTCACAGCGCAGAAATGCAAACGGCTGTATTTGGTATCTTAGGTATCGAAGCTAAAGAGCAACAAGAGAAATTCGGTTTCCTACTTGAAGCACTTAAGTACGGTACGCCACCACACGCAGGTCTAGCATTCGGTCTTGACCGTTTAGCAATGCTTCTTTGTGGTACAGAGAACATCCGTGACGTTATCGCATTCCCGAAAACAACAGCTGCAGCATGTCTATTAACAGACGCGCCGAGCCTAGCAAACCCAGCATCACTGGAAGAGCTAGCAATCGCTGTTAACTTAGCGAAGAAAGAAGACTAATCAAACGATTAAGCTCAACTTTTTAATCAAACAGTGAGTTTTCGATAGAACTTTTTCTTTCGCAGAACAACGAAATGCCCGTTAATTTGACGGGCATTTTTTTTTGCGTTCGATATACTAAGCTCATAAAGCATGTATAAATAATCAGTATTTGAAGTTATGTCTATTATCTTAGGGATTGACCCTGGCTCTCGTATTACCGGCTATGGCGTGATTCGTCAAAATGGTCGCCATCTATATTACTTAGGTAGCGGTTGTATTCGTACCTCTGAAAAAGAACTGCCAGGTCGCTTAAAGCAAATCTATGCGGGCGTGAGTGAGATCATTACTCAGTTTCAGCCTGATGTGTTTGCGATCGAACAAGTGTTCATGGCGAAGAATGCCGATTCAGCACTTAAACTTGGCCAAGCTCGTGGTAGTGCGATTGTAGCTGCGGTGAATGCAGACTTGCCTGTACATGAATATGCGGCTCGTTTGATCAAACAAGCAGTGACAGGTAACGGTGGCGCTGATAAGTCTATGGTTCAGAATATGGTGATGAGCATGCTCAAACTACCCGCTAAGCCACAAGCCGACGCAGCCGATGCGCTAGGCGTAGCGATCACTCACGCTAACACCAATAAAACCTTGGTCGCACTTGCAGGTAAAGCAACAGGAGCAAGAAAAGGGCGTTACCGTTAAATCTCATTCTATTGTTAGTTCCTAATTCTGCCTTTTAAACTTATTCTATTGATGAGCCTCACGCCCTGTTTGGCTCATATCAAAACAATACGCCTCTAAATCCTTGATGAAATGAGATCTTTCGAACATAACCCAGATAATAACATTGCGTATCATTTAACATGTTATTAACATTGGTCGGAGGTCTTACAAGTTAATCAAGGATGATCACTGATGAACCCAATCAAGCTGTGGCGCGCGCTGTTTCTACCCAAAAGTAACGGGTGGAGTAACAACGAAGTCAGACAAGCCGATATCTTATTACTCTTCACTTTTATCGCATTCTTCGTGGGTGTCTATAGCTTAATCAAGTGGACTAAGCACGAAGAGCAACTTCTGGTCGTCACATCTGTATTTCTTATCGTATTCGAACTGATCTCGGCACTGCTACTTCGTGTGACGAGTAAGCCGAGCCTTGCACTTAACTTTGGTTTTGTCGGCATGGCTGTCCACGCGTTGAACATCATTTATCAAAGCGGTGGGGTAGTGGCTTCCACTCAAGCTTATTGGGTGCCTTTGTTAGTGGTCGCTTTCTTCTTATCAGGAACACGAATCGTGGCTTTGGTGTGGAGTGGACTGGTTATCGGTGTGTCATTAGTGATGACGTCAGCACACCTCAATGGACTTGCATTTCCCCAGCTTGAGCTAACCCCTGATGCGGTAGTGGTAGAAACTTGGTCCGGTGTGATTATGCCGCTGGTGGTGATCTGTATTGCTCAAGCATTTACTGCTAAGCAAAAAGAGGTGGCCATCGAAATGGCAGAGGATGCGATTTCAGAGAGCCAACACGTTGCCAATCAAGCGACGCAAAGTGAAGGTCGGCTCTCTATCGTGCTCGACCAAGCCAATTCGAATTCAGAGAGTCTACAGGGTGTTTCGGTTCATTTGGATCAGCAGTCACAAGACTTGCATGCGCAAGTCGAAGTGTTGAATGTCAATTGCGAGTCTCAAGCGAGCGCTGCAGAAGAGATGAGCCAACAACTCCATCAAATGACCCAAGGCATCGAAGAATCCAATTCATTTGTGGGTGAACTGAAAGAGCGCAGCGAAGCGGTTGGCACCAAAGCGCAAAAGAGCTCAGAGTCACTAGAAGCTTCAACCGATGCAATCAGTCAGATCATTCAAAGTAATCAAGAAATCATGAAAGTCGCTGATTTGATCACTTCGGTTGCTGAGCAAACCAATCTGTTAGCACTTAACGCGGCAATCGAAGCGGCTCGCGCAGGTGAGCAAGGAAGAGGCTTTGCTGTGGTAGCTGATCAGGTAAGAGAGCTATCGGCGAAAAGCAGTCATTCGGCGATAGAGATTCGAACTCTGTTAGACCGCAGTAAAGAAGAAGTTGAACACGGCAGAGCAATCATCGAAACCACGGCGAGCGAGATGAACGGTATTATCTCTGAGGTGCAAACCATATCAACAGATGTTAATCAGCTCACCAATATTATGGCAATGCAGATGAATTCGCTAAAAGAGCTCGATCTCGCCAGTTCAGAAGTGGCGCAAAGTGTGGCGGAAACTAAATCGGTGTCAGGCTTAGTCGCGAATTATGGTTCTGAGCTAACAGGTCATGTGACTTCGGTTAAAGAATTGGTCGCGAGCTTGAACAGCGTGGTCTCGCAAGCCAAACAAGCCTAAATAATTCACTTCAAAAACACAAAGAACTGGATAAGTATCCAGTTCTTTTATATTCTGTCCTTCAAATTAAATTCCATCAAGAGAGTGAATTGTGATCGGACGTCTCCGCGGTACATTAATAGAAAAACAGCCACCAGAATTATTGATTGAAGTCAGTGGTGTTGGTTATGAAGTTCAAATGCCAATGAGCTGTTTTTATGAGTTACCAAACGTAGGCGAAGAAGCAATTATCTACACTCATTTTGTGGTACGTGAAGACGCTCAGCTACTTTATGGTTTTAACACTGTTAAAGAGCGTGCTTTGTTCCGTGAAGTAATTAAAGCGAATGGTGTCGGCCCTAAACTTGGTCTTGGTATCCTTTCTGGAATGACGGCAAGCCAATTCGTTCAGAGCGTTGAACGTGAAGATATCTCGACACTGGTTAAACTGCCGGGTGTTGGTAAGAAAACGGCAGAGCGTTTGGTTGTTGAAATGAAAGACCGCCTGAAAGGATGGGGCGCAGGTGATCTGTTTACGCCTGCAACAGATGCAGCGCCAATGGACTCGATGCCAACGGTTCACGATGCTGAAGAAGAAGCCGTAAGCGCATTACTTGCCTTGGGTTATAAACCGACTCAAGCCTCTAAAGTTGTTGCTCAAGTGGCTAAAGATGGCATGACCAGCGAACAATTGATTCGCGAAGCACTGAAGTCGATGGTTTAATACCTCATACACTTGTTCTACAAAATAGACTCATTCACTTTGCCTGTACGCAGAGTTAGGAATAACAGAATTTATGATTGAAGCCGATCGCCTGATTGCACCGGATAATCCGGTCTTTAAAGATGAAGATGTTATCGACCGTGCAATACGTCCAAAGGCGCTAGCCGACTATCAAGGTCAGGACCACGTTCGTAACCAGATGGAGATTTTCATTCAAGCCGCTCAAATGCGAAATGAAGCTCTGGATCATCTGTTGATTTTTGGCCCTCCCGGTTTAGGTAAAACCACGTTGGCGAACATTGTTGCCAATGAAATGGATGTGAGCATCCGTACGACTTCAGGTCCAGTTTTAGAAAAAGCGGGCGATTTAGCCGCGCTATTAACCAACCTCGAAGAAAACGATGTGCTTTTCATTGATGAGATCCACCGCTTAAGCCCTGTGGTTGAAGAGGTTCTGTATCCAGCAATGGAAGATTACCAACTGGATATCATGATTGGTGAAGGCCCTGCGGCTCGCTCTATCAAGATTGACCTTCCTCCATTTACTTTGATTGGTGCAACCACTCGTGCTGGTTCACTAACATCGCCATTACGTGACCGTTTTGGTATTACTCAGCGTCTTGAGTACTACAAGGTTGAAGACCTTCAAAATATCGTTCAGCGCAGTGCAGATTGCCTTGGACTTTCATTGGAGTCGGATGGGGCATTAGAAATTGCTCGTCGTGCTCGTGGTACACCGCGTATCGCGAACCGTTTATTACGCCGTGTACGAGATTACGCGGAAGTGAAAGCTGACGGACATATTTGCCCAGACGTAGCGGATAAGGCACTCAATATGTTGGACGTTGATGCCAAAGGCTTTGACTACATGGACAGAAAGCTTCTACTTGCGATTATGGAGAAGTTTGGTGGTGGTCCGGTCGGTATCGACAACATGGCAGCCGCGATTGGTGAAGAAAAAGATACGATTGAAGATGTATTGGAACCTTATTTGATTCAGCAGGGTTATTTGCAAAGAACACCAAGAGGGCGAATTGCTACCGATAGAGCGTATTTACACTTCGGAATAGATAAACCTTCAAATCGTTAACTTATTCATTTCTAAAGATCCCAGTTGCATAAGCGCTGGGATTTTTTGGTTTTTATTGAATAACAACTCTTTGAGCAAATCGATAAAAAGGCTAAATAGAGAAATTCAAAAATGGAAACTTTGATTTCAAGTTTGATTTAGCTAACAAAAAATGAAATAAACTGTCATATCTTTTGTTAATACTTTATAGGTAGTTGTAATTTGGATGTTGAAGTGGTGCTGAGCTTTTGTCACAGATATCATGCGCGGTTATTAACAACGCTAAAATTGGTGTGATTTTAATCATGATTGTTTAAAAATAACTCTAATTTGCTTGAATAAAATTGATACAAATCAACGCAGACTTCTCCTATAAACCTTTTGAAACATACTGATTTTACCAGTAATATTAGCGCCAGCTATATTAGCTCATGCTTAACAATAATCTAACTATAACGGTACGTTTTTGCTACAAATTTCAATTTGTAATAACAATCATATAAATTGTTTTAACATGGATATTTGCGGTGAATAATCACACAAGTGTCATTCAGCCGACACAAAGGAGTTACCATGATTGATGTTGTTGATCTGTCGCGATTGCAGTTTGCATTTACAGCGATGTATCACTTCCTATTTGTTCCACTGACTTTAGGTATGGCATTTCTTCTTGCCATTATGGAGTCAGTATATGTAATGACTGGCAAACAAATTTACAAGGACATGACCAAGTTCTGGGGTAAATTGTTTGGTATTAACTTTGCTCTTGGTGTAGCGACAGGCTTAACCATGGAGTTTCAGTTTGGTACGAACTGGTCTTACTATTCTCACTACGTTGGAGACATCTTCGGTGCTCCGCTAGCTATTGAAGCGCTTGTTGCATTCTTCCTAGAGTCTACTTTTGTTGGTCTTTTCTTCTTCGGTTGGGACAGATTGTCAAAGCGTCAGCACTTAGCGGTAACGTGGTTAGTAGCACTTGGCTCTAACTTCTCAGCACTTTGGATCTTGGTAGCGAACGGCTGGATGCAAAACCCAGTGGGCGCGGAATTTAACTTTGAAACCATGCGTATGGAAATGGTGAGCTTCGCTGAAGTTGTACTAAACCCAGTAGCGCAAGTTAAATTCGTACACACAGTGGCGTCTGGTTACACAACGGGTGCAATGTTCATCCTTGGTATCAGCTCATACTACATTCTTAAAGGTCGTGACCTTGCCTTTGCTCGTCGCTCTTTTGCGATTGCAGCATCTTTCGGTATGGCGGCGATCCTGTCAGTAATCGTGCTAGGTGATGAATCTGGTTACGAGCTTGGTGAAGTTCAAAAAGTGAAGCTCGCTGCGGTAGAAGCAGAGTGGCACACGGAAGAAGCACCAGCTGCATTTACTGTTTTTGGTATTCCAAACCAAGAAACAATGAATACTGACTACGCAATTAAAATCCCTTACGTAATGGGTATAATCGCAACGCGTTCGCTTGATACTGAAGTAACGGGCCTGCGTGACTTACGTGATGATCACGTTGATCGTATCCGTACTGGTATGTACGCATACGAGCTGCTTGAAAAGCTACGTTCAGGTGACAAGTCTGAAGAAAACATTGCAGCGTTCGACGAAGTGAAAGGTGACCTAGGTTACGGTCTGCTTCTTAAGCGCTACACAGACGACGTTGTTGATGCAACAGAAGACCAAATCCAAATGGCTGCGGATGATTCTATCCCAACAGTTTGGCCTCTATTCTGGTCATTCCGTCTGATGGTTGCTTGTGGCTTCATCATGTTGTTTGTATTTGGTGCGGCGTTTGTTCAAACGTGTCGTCAGAAGATCGAACAGAAACCATGGATACTTAAAGCTGCGCTATTCTCAATCCCACTACCTTGGATTGCGATCGAAGCGGGTTGGTTCGTTGCTGAATTTGGTCGTCAACCATGGGCGGTTGGTGAAATCCTACCGGTTAATGTGGCTGCATCAGCACTAACTATTGAACAGCTTTGGACTTCTCTATTCGCTATTCTGGCACTGTACACAGTGTTCTTAATTGCTGAAGTTTACCTAATGCTGAAATTCGCACGTAAAGGTCCAAGTAGCTTAAAGACAGGCCGTTACCACTTCGAACAAAACGATAACTCTGTTGAAGACAAAGTTAGCCGTTCAGTCGAAGTATAAGTGAGGGAATATTATGTTTGATTACGAAAGCTTACGACTTATTTGGTGGGTATTGATCGGTGTTCTACTGGTTGGTTTCGCCGTAACTGATGGCTTCGATATGGGTGTTGCAGCCCTTTCACCTGTTATCGGTAAGAGCGACACTGAACGTCGTATTATGCTAAACACGATTGCCCCTCACTGGGATGGCAACCAAGTTTGGTTGATTACGGCTGGTGGTGCATTGTTTGCTGCATGGCCTTTGGTTTACGCGACGTCTTTCTCTGGTTTCTACTTCGCGATGTACGCGACGTTAGCAGCGCTTTGGTTACGACCACTTGCTCTTGATTACCGTTCTAAGATTGAAGATCCAAAATGGCGTAAAACATGGGACTACGCACTTTGCTTTAGTGGCACAGTTCCACCAATCATTTTCGGTGTGGCATTTGGTAACCTATTACAAGGTGTTCCATTCGAACTGAACGAATTCATGATGTCTAAGTACCATGGTACGTTCTTCGCTCTGCTAAACCCGTTTGCATTGCTTTGTGGTGTGTTGGCTCTGATGTTGTTCGTGATGCAAGGTGCAACATGGCTTCAAATGAAGACAACAGAAGAGCTGCACAGTCGCGCTCGTAACGTTGCTCAGATCACTGGCCTAATTGCTATTGCTCTATTCGTTATTGGTGGCTTCTGGGTTCAATCTATCGAAGGCTATGTAATTACAAGTACTATCGATACGTTTGCTGATTCAAACCCACTAAACAAAGAAGTATCACTTCAAGTTGGTGCTTGGATGACAAACTTCGAAACGTATCCAGCAATGTGGGCTGCACCGATTCTTGGTGTAGCAATGCCACTGCTTGCTGTGATTGCATCTCGCTTTGAGCGTGGTGGTTTCGCATTCTTGTTCTCAAGCCTATCTAACGCTGGTGTTATTTTAACGGCTGGTTTTGCAATGTTCCCATTCGTAATGCCATCTAGCCTGAACCCTAGCCATAGTTTGACTATGTGGGATTCAACAGCAAGTGAGCTAACGCTTGGGCTTATGACTGGAGTTGCGGCGGTAATGGTTCCTGTGATTCTGGGCTACACGACTTGGACATACTACAAAATGTTTGGTCGTCTAGATAAGAAACACATCGAAGATAACGACGTTTCAGCTTACTAAGCTAGAAGTTAAATAACTTAGGAGAAATTTTATGTGGTATTTCGCATGGATTTTGGGTGTACTTCTAGCATGTGCATTCGGCATCATCAATGCTCTTTGGCTTGAGCATTCAGAAATGATGGATAAAGACAGTGAGTAATCTCGCAGAGCAAGTTGCTAAATTGCATCAACCAATGGATAAGACTCTGTTAAGAGCTTTATCCCTAATATTGGGTTTCATGCATGTTGGTTTAGTAATGTGGGATCCTGAAACGTATGCGGCAAGCATCGGTGGCTTTAACGCTATCATTGGGCCTATGTTCATCTGGGCTGTATGCTCGAGCATGGTTTATGGTATCGGTTTTAAACCAAGAGCTTGGATGTGGCAGTTATTATTCAGCCCTTACGTTTCACTCACGATTTTGCTCTATCTAACAGTGCTGCGCCTTATCTAAATGAGGCTGTGGACTAGGTTTATAACAAAGTAAACCTAGGTAGTTGTTGGGTTTTTAGCCAAAAAGAGGTCATCTTATACAGATGGCCTTTTTTTTCGTCTTTCAAATCAAATAAATCACTGCCATATACTTTTAATGATAAAGAGTTAGGTTATAGTGAGATCTTTATCGTTTTGGGTTGTGGTAGCAAATTGCAGGGATTATCTAAGCCATTTACTTGGCCTGTGACAGTGTATTACGAAGACACCGATGCTGGTGGGGTGGTATATCATGCCAACTATCTTAAGTTCTTTGAGCGCGCTCGAACTGAGATGTTGCGCTCAATTGGCGTCTCTCAGCAAGTCTTGTTAGAACAAAATATCGGTTTCGTAGTCCGACATATGGACATTGATTTTATTCAAGGTGCGCGACTTGATGATTCTTTACAAGTCATTACAAATATTTACGAGTTGAAGCGAGCTACCTTGGTCTTCTGTCAAGAGATCGTAAATCCTGATGGCAAGGCATTGTGTAAAGCAATGGTTAAGGTAGCATGTATCGATAATCAAAAAATGAAACCCAAAGCAATGCCAACATTTATTCTCACGGAGCTAACGAATAGTGACTGCTGAAATCTCAATCTTAGGCCTAATATTAGAAGCTAGCTTACTAGTTAAGATGGTCATGCTGATTCTTATGGGCATGTCTGTTGTTTCTTGGGCAATGATCATAAAAAGAAGTAAAGTATTATCTCAAGCTTCTAAACAAACAGAAGTCTTTGAAGACAAATTTTGGTCTGGCGTTGATCTTGCTAAATTGTACCAAGAGAGCAATAAACGCAAAGACGAGCTTTCTGGTACTGAAGAAATCTTCTACGCAGGCTTCACCGAATTTGCTCGCCTTCGTAAATCTAATGCCACCTCTCCTGATTTCATTATGGAAGGCACAGGTCGCGCAATGCGCGTTGCGGTTGCCCGTGAAGTGGATGAGCTAGAAACTAACTTACCTTTCCTAGCGACCGTCGGTTCTATCAGTCCTTATATCGGCCTGTTTGGTACCGTGTGGGGCATCATGCACTCATTCATCGCACTAGGCGAAGTGAAGCAGGCGACACTCGCTATGGTTGCACCTGGTATTGCAGAAGCTCTGATTGCAACAGCAATGGGTCTATTTGCTGCTATTCCTGCTGTTATGGCTTACAACCGCTTCAGTAGCCGAGTAGGTAAACTCGAACATAACTACGCGACTTTCTCTGAAGAGTTCCACAGCATTCTTCACCGTCAAGCGATGGCTGGCAGGGAATAATAGATGGCTGGATACCAACCTAAAAAACGCAAAATGACGGCAGAGATTAACGTTGTACCTTACATCGACGTTATGCTGGTTTTGCTGATTATTTTTATGGTGACCTCACCATTCGTCACACAAGGTGTTGATGTTGAATTGCCAAAGGCTTCAACGGCTAAATCAGCTCAAGATTTACTGGGTGACGAGAACGCGAGCTTTATTATCGTTGAAGTGAACAAAGATGGTGAGCTTGGCTTGAGCGTTAACGATGAAGAGGTTCAACGAGGCCTGTCAATTGAAGACATTATTGTTCGGGTTAAAGCGGAATTGTCTCTGAATCCTAACTCTCCAGTGGCGGTCGGCGGTGATGCCGCAACGCCTTACGCTGAAGTTGTTTTATTACTTGATGAATTAAGCCGTGCAGGTGTGCCAAAGGTTGGCCTTTTAACGGATATAAGGGAATAGCTCCGTAGCATTCATGAAAGCGAATAATAAAAAATCCAATAATTTCAAAACGCCGCTTCTAATTTCAATCGGGCTGCATGTCATTCTATTCGTCGCTCTTATTTGGGGAGCAGACTTCACGATGTCAGAACCTAAGCCTACAGGGCAGATGGTTCAGGCGGTCGTGATTGACCCTCAGTTGGTTCGCAAGCAAGCCCAACAGATTCGTCAACAAAGAGAAGCTGCGGGTAAGAAAGAACAAGAACGGTTAGACAAGTTACGTCGCGAAAGCGAGCGACTTGAAAAGAATCGTAAAGCGGAAGAAGAAAACATCCGCAAGCTGAAAGAGAAACAAGCCAAAGAAGCGAAAGCGACGCGAGAAGCTGAAAAACGCCGAGTTGAAAAAGAGAAACAACGTAAAGTTGAAGAGGCTCGTTTAAAGACAGAACAAAAGAAAGCCGCGAAAGCAGAAGCTGATCGTAAGCTAAAAGAAGCCGCTGTGGTTAAGGCGGAGAAAGAACGCAAGGCCAAAGAAGCGGCTGTCGCCAAAGCTGAACAAGAACGCGTGGCAAAAGAAAAAGCCGCGAAAGAGGCAGCAGACAAAGCTCGCAAAGAAAAAGAAGCCGCTGAACGTGCTGAAAAGCAGCGTATAGCGAAAGAGAAAGAAGCGGCAGCAGCAGCGGAGAAAGCCCGTAAAGCAAAAGAAGCTGCAGCACGAGCCGAAAAAGAGCGCAAACAACAAGAGGCAGCATTGAACGATATCTTTGCTGGGCTTGAAACTGAGTCGACTCAAAACTCTTCGGCTAAACAACAATTTATTAGTGATGAAGCACAGCGCTACGGTGCGATTTATACTCAGCTTATTCAACAGAACTTATTGTTAGAAGACAGCTACAGAGGACGCTCATGTCGAGTGAACCTTAAGCTCATTCCAACGGGTTCGAATGCGATTCTGGGAAGCTTGAGTATTTTGGATGGAGACAGCCGTTTGTGCGCAGCAACCAAGCGTGCCGTGGCACAAGTGCAATCTTATCCATTGCCTAAAGACCCGGACATTGTGAAATCACTGAAAGACATCAACTTAACTGTATCACCAGAGTAAAAGGACGAACTTGTGTTAAAAAAACTATTACTGAGTTTTGTTTTCGTAATAGCGACAAGCAGCCAGTTTGCACATGCAGCGCTGGAGCTGGTTATTACAGACGGTATAAACTCTGCTAGACCTATCGCTATTGTGCCTTTCCGTTGGGAAGGTGCAGGACCTTTGCCACACGATGTGTCAGCGGTTATCGCTTCTGACTTACAACGTAGTGGTAAATTCAGCCCAGTTGCAACAAGCAAAATGCCTCAAACGCCTTACAGCGAAACAGAGGTCGACTTTGATGCTTGGACTAACCTAGGCGTTGATTCATTACTAACCGGTAGCATTACTAAAAATGCTGAAGGGCAATACGTCGTCAACTACCAGTTGATTGACATTGTTCGTGGTCAACTGACCAAAGGACAAAGCCGTGCGCTAAGTGATGAAGGCCAACTGGTACTTTCTAAAGACCACGTTTTGTTCAATAAGAAAGCGACGGTTCCTGGCAAACGCTTGAGAGAGTATGCACACCGTATTTCTGATTTAGTGTATGAAGAACTGACTGGTGAGAAAGGCGCGTTTTTAACTCGTATCTCTTACGTGGTAGTGAATGACAAAGACAAATACCCATACCAACTTCGTGTTGCTGATTACGATGGTTTCAATGAGCGTTTAGTACTTCGCTCTAAACAACCTCTTATGTCACCAGCATGGTCACCAGACGGTAAGAAGCTGGCTTATGTAAGCTTCCAAAATGGCCAAGCTGAAATATTCATTATGAATATTTACACCGGTGAACGTGAGAAGGTGACGTCATACCCTCGTCACAATGGCGCGCCAAGATTCTCTCCAGACGGTAAGACATTGGCATTGGTATTGTCGAAAACAGGCAGCCTTCAAGTGTACACACTTGACCTTGCTAGCCGTAAGCTGACTCAAATTACCCGCGGGCGTTCTAATAATACTGAACCATTCTGGCACCCAGATGGCAAGTCTCTTATTTTCACGTCGGATCGTGGTGGTAAACCTCAGATTTATAATGTAAATTTGTCCAATAATTCGACTTCTCGTATTACTTGGCAAGGTAGCCAAAACTTAGGTGGCCAGATCACCCCTGATGGACGATTCCTGATCATGGTAAATCGCAGCAACTCAGGTTTTAATTTGGCTAAGCAAGATTTGGAAACCGGTGCGGTTCAGGTGCTAACAAAAACACTGTTAGATGAATCTCCAAGCATTGCACCGAATGGAGGTATGGTTATCTATAGCTCTATCTACAACAAAACAAACGTGCTATCGATGGTTTCTATCGATGGTCGTTTTAAAGCTAGATTACCGGCAACCAACGGACGCGTACGAGCGCCTGCATGGTCACCGTTCCTCTAGTTAAAGTGATACATTCTTTTAGCTATTGATAGTGTTAACTATTGTGGCAATTAACTATCTATAGCACTTAGTCGCTGTAGAAACTAAGTTTGATAACGTAAGGAAAAAAAGATGCAACTTAACAAAGTTCTTAAAGGCTTGATGATTGCACTACCAGTGATGGCAGTAACGGCATGTAGCTCAACTGATGAAGCAACATCTGCAACTTCAGGTACTGAAAGCAACCAAACAACTTCAGGTTCAGAAGGCAACGTAGACACAACTGTTGTAAC
Organism: Vibrio lentus; assembly: GCF_030409755.1. Classification (NCBI taxonomy): domain Bacteria; kingdom Pseudomonadati; phylum Pseudomonadota; class Gammaproteobacteria; order Vibrionales; family Vibrionaceae; genus Vibrio; species Vibrio lentus. Next base: position 1,764,755 of record NZ_JAUFQE010000002.1, on the reverse strand, counting down.
GCCAATTGATGCTAACGCTCAACTGTCTGAGCAAGAGCTTAAAGAGCAAGCGCTACGCGAAACTCAAACAATCTACTTTGCATTCGATAACTCTACTATCGCTAGCGACTACGAAGAAATTCTAGCAGCTCACGCAGCTTACCTAAGCAACAACGTTGACATGAACGTTACTATCGAAGGTCACGCTGATGAACGCGGTACTCCTGAGTACAACATCGCACTTGGCGAGCGTCGTGCACAAGCTGTAGCGAAATACCTACAAGCTCTAGGTGTTCAAGCAGACCAAATCTCTATCGTAAGCTACGGTGAAGAGAAGCCACTTCTTCTAGGTCAATCTGAAGATGTGTACGCTAAAAACCGTCGCGCAGTACTAGTTTACTAATTTTAGTAGGCTATATAATTGAGGAATTGCCTCATGTTCAGTAACACAAAGCGAGTCATTTTGCTTTCGTTACTGGCAAGTGCAGCGAACATCGCGTTCGCTGCACCAGCTCCAGTATCCGATCTCAATAGCACCGCAACCAATTCATCATCTTCCTCTCGATCAGCAGCCTCTAACGAATCAGATATCGAGCGTTTAGAGCGCCTGCTTCAAAATCGCAACCTCGTTCAGCTTCAAATGCAACAGCAAATCGACGACATGGCACTGGAGATCAGTGAACTTCGTGGTGAGTTGGAACGAAACAGTTACGATATGAAGCAAATGCTAGAGCGCCAACGTGAACTGTTCATTGAACTGGATCGTGTAAGAGGCGAGGTGAAAGCAGCAGGAACAGCAACGGTAGCAGTGGCGGCGAGCGAAGGCTCTAAAGACGCTTCTGGTACGTTCAGTACTGATGTCGATGAGCAAACCGCTTATCAAAATGCTGTAGATATGATTCTAAAGCAACGAGACTACACGGGTGCTATCGCTGCATTCCAAAAGTTTCAAAAAGACTTCCCAGATTCTACCTTCACACCTAACTCACATTACTGGTTAGGTCAGCTTTATTTCGCTAAGAAGCAAGATAAAGAAGCTGTGAAGAGCTTTGCCGCTGTTGTGTCGTACAAAGATTCAAATAAGCGAGCTGATGCACTGGTTAAGCTTGGTGACATAGCTGCACGCAACAATAACGCGACGCAAGCTAAGAAATATTACCAACAAGTCGTTACCGAGTACCCAAACAGTGCTTCGGCTAAAGTGGCGAAAACCCACTTATAAACAAAATAGAGGTGCTCAGGTACCTCTTTTTTATACCTGCTTACTTCCTTAATTTTTACTCAGCCGCTTTGTGACGCAAACGCATCACCTTGTTTATGCGTTTTAAGTCTTAGCTAGTCACCGCTTGCAACCAATCCTTTTTGATCCTCATCGCTGTCCTGTGTAGAATACTCTAATCCTCGGAAGAAGTGCGTAGAGCAAGAGCAATGAGTCATATATTAGATAAAATCGATACAGTTTACCCGTTTCCGCCGAAGCCAGTTCCATTGAGCGACGCTCAGAAACAGGCCCACATCGCGAACATCAAAAAACTACTTCAAGAAAAAGATGCAGTTCTAATTGCACACTACTATACAGATCCTGAAATTCAGGCTCTGGCTGAAGAAACTGGTGGTTTCGTTGGCGATTCTTTAGAAATGGCTAAGTTCGGTAACCGTCATTCAGCAAGCACTTTGATCATCGCTGGTGTTCGTTTCATGGGTGAGTCTGCGAAGATTCTGACGCCTGAAAAACGCATTCTAATGCCAACACTTGAAGCTGAATGTTCACTTGATCTTGGTTGTCCTGCTGACAAATTTACAGAATTTTGTGATGCTCACCCTGACCACACCGTGGTTGTATACGCGAACACCTCTGCAGCTGTTAAAGCTCGTGCAGACTGGGTGGTTACGTCGAGTATTGCTTTAGAAATCGTTGAAAGCCTAGACGCTGAAGGCAAACCCATTATTTGGGGCCCAGATCGTCACCTAGGTTCTTACATCGCAAATCAAACCGGCGCTGACATGTTGCTTTGGCAAGGTGAGTGTATCGTTCATGATGAATTCTCAGCTGATGCTTTGAAGAAAATGAAATCGGTCTACCCAGAAGCGGCTATTTTGGTTCATCCAGAATCACCAGCAAGTGTTGTTGAGCTGGCAGATGCTGTAGGTTCAACAAGCCAACTTATTAAGAAGGCAAAAGAGTTGCCTCATCCACAGATGATTGTTGCGACTGACAAAGGTATCTTCTTCAAGATGCAACAATTGGTTCCTGAAAAAGAACTGATTGAAGCACCAACAGCGGGTGCTGGTGCAACTTGTCGTAGCTGCGCACACTGTCCTTGGATGGCAATGAACGGCCTTGAAGCGATTGAAAACGCACTTGAGCATGGTGGTAAGCAACACGAAATTTTCGTTTCTGACGAACTACGTGTGAAGTCTCTTATCCCATTGAACCGCATGCTAGATTTTGCCGAACAGCTTAACCTACAGGTTAAAGGCAACGCTTAATTTCGTTGCCGTGATGAAATAAGCAGTCCAGCTTAATCACTGTTTTGCTTTTACCATCAAGAGAAAAACCAGCCGAGTGCTGGTTTTTTTGTATCTTAGTATTGGCTATCGATATCAATGTTGATCTTATGTATCTTTTTCTGATGATACATCTTGTTGATATCGCGTATTTTTTCTAGCATGTAAGTAACAGAAAAGGATTTGAGGCTCGAATGATAATCTGGTTACAACTCAAACGCTGGATCAAAGCAAACATCTTTGTTTTGAATGGCAAAAACTTACTGTTCACTTTTCTTGGCTACATAGTTCTATCGTGGTCGATGCTGTATTTGGCGGGTGAAACAGATTTAACCAGTTCGATTACCGTATTCGCTTACTATTTGGTGGTGACGGCTTCTACAGTTGGTTATGGTGATTTATCACCGACCACGGTAGCGGGGCAGTGGATCGTTATTCTATTTGTGATTCCAGGTGGGTTGAGCCTTTTCGCCGCACTACTCGGTAAAGTGGCGACAGAGGGTGTTGAATATTGGCGAGCAGGCTTGCTAGGAAAAAGGAGAGTTAGAGTGGACAACCACATTTTGATGCTTGGATGGAATGAGCAAAGAACCATTCATCTCATTCGCATGTTGCAGCATGAAGAAACGGGCAAGCGACCAATCGTATTATGTACTCGTTCAGATATTGAGAACCCGCTACCTGGTGAAATCAACTTCGTTAAAGTGAATAGCTACACTGATGGTAAAGAGATGGAGAAAACGGGCATTGAGTCAGCCAGTTGTATTCTGATTGATAACCCTGAAGATGACATTACTTTATCTGCGGCGCTCTACTGTGCGAACCGAAACCCTAAGGCGCACCTTTTGGTTTACTTTAAAGATGAAGCATTGAGCGACTTGCTACACAAGCATTGTCCAAATTCAGAATGTATTCCTGCTGTTGGTGCGGAAATGCTGGCCAAAGCTGCAGTCGACCCCGGTTCTAGTGCGCTTCATCAAGAGTTATTAAGCTCCACAAGAGGCATGACACAGTATTCAACGTATTTCCCTGAAAACGCCGAGCCTGTGACCGTTGCGCCTATTTTCACTGTGTTTAAAGAGAAGTATCAAGCAACGTTGATAGCGATTGATACTGGCAGCGGTATTGCACTTAACCCAGAACTTGATCAAGTTGTCAGCAGTGGGACTAAGTTGTTTTATATTGCCGATGAGCGAATCGATCACTTCGATTGGAAAGGCTTTTAAACTAACACCATTCCTTCAGATCTAAAAAAGGCCTCATCGTGAGGCCTTTTTGTTATCGTTCGGTTGAGCGAGTCGAGCTCATTCTTTTGCCGAGCTAGTATCTTTTGTAGAGCTTGTTTCTTTGGCAGAGGTTATTGCGCTTCTGCCAATGCGATGCCGCGCTGCGTTAGTCCACAAAGCATTACAGGAACAGCGTTGAAGATCTCTTCGAATTGCTCTAGGCCTTCAATACCTTGCTCTGCCAGTGTCGCGATTGACGTTTCTGGATCGTAAAGCATGCTAAGTGAAAGTAACACACCACCGACAAGGGCGTTGTCTTCGCTGTCTTCAGGCATCAGTGTTTCCCAATCATCTCGGGCGATCTGCCAGCCTTGAAGCAAGCCTTCACAGAAATCGCGAGCTGCGGTATTCACCACTTCTGCATCATCCAGTTGGCAATCTTCAGGCCAAACCCACGTGCCTTCGATTAGCTCAGGACGTGTTTTGTTCCAAAGAGAGATGATAACTTCAATGTAGCTTTCAAGTTGTTCACCATCCGTAAATGGAGCGACTTCTTCACCACCCCAAAGGAACGGTAGCCACTCATGCGGTGTTAACACATTAGGCGCCGCTGCCATTGCAGTGACAAATCCCATGGTTTTGTGTTCTGTGATTAGCTTTCCTTCCAACTCTGGAAGCGCAAGAATATCTTGTAAGGTCAAAGTGAGGTACCGTAAAAGGGAACATATTTGCGCTTATAGTACCAATGAACTTGTGCCAATCAAGCTTCAATCTAAAAAGGCTTGATGTCGTTGGTGATAAACACTAGGTTTAACAGAAAAGAAAACAATAAAAGAATTATGCAGATACGGTCGTCTTTAAAGAAAAAAAGCATGGTAGCGCTTGGGTTATACCTTGCGATGTTTATTGCCATTGTCGGCAGCGTGACGTATTACGTCGTAGAATCCCCTGTGCGTGCCAAATTACAACAAAACCTCGACTTGCGTACGGAGCTGTTGTCCGCATTGATTACAGAGCCACTCAGTAGCTCTCAAGGTTTTGTTGATAGTTTAGTTGGTTTCGCTCAGGCACATCGCAATGGTAAGGATGTCATCCCGCTGTTTAAGTCGATGTTGGCGGCGAGTGATGACACGATCGTCAGCGCTGGTATTTGGCCTGAACCTTATGTGTTGGATTCTAAAAAGCTGCTTAACAGCTATTTTTTCAACAAAGCCGACGACGGCACAATTGACCAACTGTTTTCTTATAACAACCCTAAAAACGCCCCTTATCATGAAGAATATTGGTACACGTCTGTCGTAGACAAGCTACAGGGAACCATCTCATGGAGTGATGTGTATATCGACCCGTACACACACGTTCGAATGATCACTGCTTCTTCCCCTTATTATTACGATGGAACTTTCGCGGGTGTTGCGACTGTGGATCTTTCCCTCGAAGAACTATTGGGTTTCATTAAAAACCATGCAGAAGAGTACAACCTTGGTATTACGCTGAGAGATAAACTCAACCAAGTGTTGGTTTCCCATAACTTCAATCTCGTTGAAGGGATCTACATCAGTAGCAGCCAATTTGGCGAATTTGGTTGGCAAGTGGATGTGGTTAACTCAAAGTCACGTGTGGCAGACGAAGTTTTTCGCCAAGTGATGAGTATCGAGGGCGGTATTGTGCCGCTATTACTACTGTGTGTAATGGCCGGCTATTACTTATTGAACCGCTATTTGATTAGTCCGATAACGACCATCGCCGCTAAGGTCGATGGTTCGAAAGCGGGTGAAATCATTGATGTTGATTATTCAAGTGATGATGAAATCGGCCACTTGATTAAAACCTTCAACGAAAAGACCATTTACCTCGAAGCGGAAAAAGTCAAAGCTCAAGCATCAACCAATGCTAAAACCGCTTTTCTCGCGACCCTGTCACATGAAATCCGCACGCCAATGAATGGGGTGTTGGGCACCGCTCAGATCTTGCTAAAAACGCCGCTAAATTCTGACCAAGAGAAGCATCTTAAGAGTTTGTATGATTCGGGCGATCATATGATGACTTTGCTCAATGAGATATTAGACTTTTCTAAAATAGAGCAGGGCAGGTTAGATTTGGATGAAACTCGATTCCCGCTTGATTCGATCATCGGCAGTATTAACAGTGTCTACTACACATTGTCTTCCGAGAAAGGGCTTCAATTCAAAGTGTATTCTGAGGTGCCTTCTGGTCGTTGGTACTTCTCGGACAAAGCACGCTTGCGCCAAATCTTGTTTAATCTTCTGAACAACGCTGTGAAGTTCACTTCTAGAGGCTTCGTTGAGGTGTATCTCAAAGAAGTCGTAGAAGGAAGTGAGACCTACCTCAGTATTCGTGTTCGTGATACTGGCATTGGGATCTCCAAAGAAGCCCAAAAGCGTATTTTCAAGCCTTTTGAACAAGCAGAGTCGTCGACAACAAGACGTTTTGGCGGTACAGGTCTTGGCTTGGCGATAGTAAAGAAAATCGCCCAACTTATGGATGGCAGTATTACCGTCACCAGTGAAGAAGGGATAGGCACGAGTTTTGATGTTCGACTAAAGATTCAACCCTGTCAGCCTGGAGAGATAGAGAGCTTGCCTCACAAGAAGTTAGATTACTCTGGCTTGAAAGTGCTGATTGTGGAGGATAACCGGACCAATACAATCATCATCGAAACATTCATGAACAGTAAAGGATTCACGTGTAAAAGCGTGGAAAACGGTGAGCTTGCCATACAAGCTGTCGTTGCTGAGCATTTTGATTTGGTGTTGATGGATAACCATATGCCTGTAATGGACGGTGTTGAATCAACAACCGCGATTCGCGCTCTGATTGGCGATGTTTCATCAGTCTTGATCTTAGGTTGTACTGCTGATGTCTTCAAAGAGACTCGAGAACGCATGCTCGGCGCCGGCGTGGATTACATTATTGCGAAACCCATTGATGAACGAGAGCTTGATGACGCGTTATTCCGTTATTCAAACAAGCTTTACCAGTTCCACGAGGAAGAGAGCGCTAATAAACAAAGTGATAGTGCTAATCACGACAACAACCATGATCAAACCATTCATGAAAGAGAAGGTCATGGTCGTCTAGAAAAACATGGATTAGACAGCCATAACGGAAATGTGCCCAAAACACATCTTCATGAGGAAAAAAGCCAAAGCTGCTCGTTGCCTAAACCTGACTTACGAAACAAAGACAATACAGAAGAACTCCTGGTCACGCTTTACGTAGCACTTGAAGACAATAATCTAGAGTTGATTCGATTTGCGTTAGAGAGTCTGCGTGTTCATGTCAAGCCAATGAACAATGCTGAACTTACCTATCAAGTTGATAAGGCACTAGAACAGGTATCTCTGGGAGAGCCTCCTTCTCAAGATGTCATCAATATCATTACTGTAAATATACCTATGGCTTAGATGTTGTTTAGTTACAGAAAATTAATAACGAATTGTCTACTATTTGACCTTGATAAGATTTATTGGTGGAAGTAACTGCTTTTTAAGTGGTTTTTGGTTGTTAATTTACAACTTGATTTTTAATTTGGAATGTATGACTACTAATCTTGTGATTTAATAGCGACATTATCTGGTAGGGTGTAGATACACCTTGTTTATATGTTGCTAATTCACTCAATAGGCAGTGATATATTTTAGGTTTAGTATCAATGAAGTCTCGTGGTCCATTTTGTATTCGTAACGCAGCGGCGGATACATTTGCTATGGTAGTTTTCTGTTTTATCTCTGGCATGATCGTAGAAGTGTTTATTTCAGGTATGACGTTTGAGCAATCTCTTGCTTCTCGAACGTTATCTATTCCGGTAAACATTGCTATCGCTTGGCCTTATGGTGTTTTTCGTGATTGGTTCTTGCGTAATGGTGCAAAGCTTTCACAAAGTTCGTTGATGAAGAATATATCTGACCTTTTAGCTTACGTGTTGTTCCAGTCGCCTGTGTATGCCGGTATTTTATTGGCGGTTGGTGCTTCAAGCGACCAGATCGTCACGGCTGTAACTAGTAACGCTGTAATCTCATGTGGTATGGGCGTGTTGTACGGTTACTTCTTAGATATGTGCCGTAAATGGTTTAGAGTTCCTGGCTACTATCAACAAGCTTAAGAAAAGCAACAAGCGTAAGTGTAGCGATAGAATAAAATTTGGTTTGTTTTTGATCTAATGAGTTAATTTGTAATCGAACAAGCCGAAAAAGACACTTTTTTTGAGAATGCCCCTTGACCAAAGCAAGCAGAATCAATAAAGTAGCGCCTCGTTGAGTGACAAGCTCAACACACAATTTGTGGAAGGATGGCTGAGTGGCTTAAGGCGCTCGCCTGGAAAGCGAGTATACGTTTATAGCGTATCAGGGGTTCAAATCCCCATCCTTCCACCACTATTCAAAACCCTAGCAGAAATGCTGGGGTTTTCTCGTTTTAGAGCCTCTAGATTCCACGTCATCCGCATCCATTCTTAGTATCAGTTCCTTTAATCCTTTCTTGATAGTCATTTCCTCTATTAATGCCGTCGCAGATTGAACGATCTTAGGTGTTTTTATCGTCGATAAACGCTTGATTTTTTGGCATGAATCTAGATTATTAATAGTACGCAATATTAATAATCTAACTATTAGGAATCCATAGCCCCATGACAGAAACCCTAGTTTCTCCATTGCTCTCCTTTACTATCGCGATCTCATTACTGTTTATTGGTAAAGGTTTGATCGAGCGTTCGGAATTATTAAGGAAGTATTCATTACCAGAGCCTGTTATTGGCGGCTTTGTTTGTGCAGCGACCGTAGCTGCGCTTTACTATCTATTTGAAATTCAAATCACCTTTAGCCTAGATGTCAGAGATTTTTTGCTTCTCTACTTTTTTGCTGGCATCGGACTCCAAGCGGATATTAAAACGCTGATAAAGGGTGGGCGACCGTTGTTCATTCTGCTGTTTCTTGCCGCTGTTTTTATCGTGTTGCAAAACGTGGTCGGCATGGCGGTAGCTTCAGGCTTCGGAATGGATCCTAAAGCGGGCTTATTGTCGGGCTCTGTCAGCTTAATCGGTGGCGTAGGTACAACGTTGGCGTGGGCTCCAATGTTCGTTGAAGAGTTTGGTATTTCGAACGCGCTAGAGCTCGGTGTGGCGTCAAACACGGTTGGCTTGATTGCGGCGTGTGTGATTGGTGGTCCAATTGCCAACTACCTACTTAATAAACACAAAATTAGCCCATCGAATGAAGAAGACGTGACGGTCGGTGCGTATCAAGAGAGTGAAACAAAAACAGAGCTAAGCCACTACGGCGTTCTGTGGGCTTGGTTAATCCTAAACCTCACTCTGATGCTTGGTTACAGTCTAAGCGAAGTCATTGATTCGATGGGCTTAAAACTTCCGCTATTCGTAAGCTGCTTAATCGCCGGTATCCTGATCGGGAACATTGGTCGAGCGCTGTTTAAGAAGCGTCGTACGCAAGAGAAAATAGCTCAAGGTCGCAAAGGCTTAGCGATGATCTCTGACATCTGCTTAGGTATGTTCTTAACTATGGCATTGATGGGGCTCCGCATCTGGGATCTTGATGGGTTGTTTGGCTATATCTCGGTGATCATGAGTATCCAGATTTTGCTTTCCCTGTTATTTACCATATTCGTAGTCTATTACTTGATGGGAAGAAACTACGACTCAGTGGTGATATGTTCTGGCTTCGGAGGTATCACTCTCGGCTCGACTGCCACAGCGATTGTGAACATGACTGCTGTGACTCACCGCTATGGCGCAAGCCCACAAGCATTCATTGTGGTGCCTTTAGTGTGTGGTTTCTTTGTCGATTTGATTAATGCGTTGGTGATTAGCTTTTTTGTCGGGATGTAGTGACTTCCTGAGCCTTTCTTGTCATTGACTACAGACAATTCTCAGTAGCTTACTCGATTGAGTGAGCTACTTATTGTCTTGTTATAATTCCTCTTCAAATACGACCATACCTGTAACTCTCTCATCCGTCCCTTCTTGATTTTATAATATTTCATCAATATTACTTGGTTATGGTTTATATTTCCGTAGGATGGGTGTTTTTATAATTGAGGTAAGTGTTAACTTATTCTTCCAAAATCGTTTGTTTTGATATTAGTGTTGTTCGATTTTTAATCGCATAAATAATCGTAAAAATCTAAGTTTCAATATTCTAATAATAATTTTTTTCACACCTATTAAATCTATCTGTTAATTTCTTTCTTAAATAAAAACAAAATCAGTCTATTTATTGAACGTTTTTGGTTTGTTTTTTTGTTATCTACCCATTTTAACGATAATAAATAAAATTAAATTTTACGGTTTTTATGTTTTCTTGCATTAAATGTAAAGTGATTAATATCAGTTGCTTATAGTGTTTTAAGTGTTAGTTGCTCTTCTTGAATAGGAATTATTTACTTATGATTATTTAAATAATGTACATTTTGTGGTTGAAAATAAACCACTCTCTCAATGGGGCGATTTGAATGTTATTAAATGTCGCTATAACATGCCGGAAAATTTATTAGACGTTAGTGCCATATGTTTTCAAATATAAAAAAGCTTCTAGTGTTCTCCGTAGTTGTTGGACTTTTATTTACTACTGGTTGCCAATCCACTAAACCAACTTGGTATTCAAAACCTCAAGTAGATACAAATGAGTATATTTATGCAGTGGCACAGGCAAGGACCTTATCTCACGCAAAAAAAATTGCGGTCAATAACATCAATGAAAAGCTTTGGACTCAAGTTGAATCTTCTTTTTACATGCGAGAAACCGCACGTGAAACGAATGGTGCTGGTTTTTCAAATAGCCTAGTAGATAACAAAGTAAATACAAAAACCGAATCACTCACCCTCAATGGTATTGAATATCTACAAATGGAAGAGAGTGAACTTGGTGCTTTTGTAGAGGTTCGGGTTAAAAAAGCCTTAGTAACGCAGCAATTGATTCGTGAAATAAACGAGATGAATAGTAATTCTGAAGCGAAGCTTGTCGCGCTTCAGCATCAAGATAAATTGTTATGGTGGCTAGACAACCGAAGTGCCTCCCAGTTGCAGCATAAGGTTTCGGTAAGAACAGCAATGCTTGCGCCTTTAGATCCAGGATATCAAGTCGATACTCGTTCTATCGATAAACTTATAGCGACACATAAAAATATAAGTAGCCAGATTAATATCCGTCTTTCTTATGACAGAAATTCACAGAAAGCGACTCAGTTATTAGGTAAGCAATTATCGGAATTTAATATTGCTACCTCAACTTCCAAGAGAAGAAACCAAACTCACGTACTGCACGTTGATTCAGAGCGCCGACGAAATAAAGTGGGAGATGCTTTTATTTCGACACTGATTTCAGACGTTAAAGTGATCAACATGAAAGCCAAAACAATCTCTCGTAGTGAAATTATATCGACGGGTAATTCAGTAACAAGCTTTAAGTACGCGGATGAAGGCGCTGCTCGCCATTTAAATGAGCAAGTAAAAGAAAAAGGGATTTGGACGGCATTAGGCTTAATCAAATAATAAGTTCGGTTCCCCCACCTGGAAATATAACTAACTGATGATATTCGGAGAAATAATGTTAAGAAAAACGTTGATGGCTACTGCTGTAATAACGAGTTTGGCTGGCTGTGCTGGTCATGAGGTTTTGGTTTGTACTCCTGACACTCGTGTAGATATTGAAACCGCAGAGGTTCAGCTACCGTCTTCAGACAATACGAAAGTAGTTGTCCTTCCAGTAGAGCTTGAGTTTAAAAACTCTGCAGCCAAAAACATGCAGTCGGCAATGCGTAACTCTTTGGAAACACAAATCGATGAAACCGGCGCAGACCTTGTCGATCGTAAAATTGCCAATAAAGTAAAAGGCGAAATCAAATTAGCTGAACAGAGTGGTCGTTTAAGCAGCAAAGGTGTGCCTATCGCAGACTACGCAATCATTACAGAAATTACTCAAGCAGACTTAAATAAGTCATTCAGTGAGCGTCGTACGTATGAAAATGATGAGGGTGAAACTAAAGTTGTTCCGGCGTCTTGTAGTTATGATTTCGATGTCCAAGCTGTAGCAAAAGTAGTTGCGCTACCAAGTATGGATGTTGTTAAACGCATTAAGCTTGAAGGCGACGAATATTCTTCAACGGAAACAAGTAATTCAAGTTGCCCAATAAGTAACTCAACCTATACGTCGATGGCAGCTAAAGCGGCTGCAGAGGCCGTAACTTACTCTACTGAAATCCAAAAAATGTTAGCAGCAAGTGGCCCAGTTCTAGAGATGCGCCACTGTGAAGTAGGTACTCAAGTTCGCTTAGCTATTGGCAAAAACCAGAAGGTTCAACCTGGCGCTGATATCCTATTCGCAAATGCATTCAAGTCGCCTGAAGGCGAAACTGAAATTCACCCAATCGGTGAGGGTTATGTTGTAGATAATGAGATCAATGCCGTAACCGACAAGTACTCTTGGGTTGTAATTGACGAAGAAACGTCACTGAAGGTTAAGAAGGGCACTATGGGCAAGGTTGATGCGTCAATGATCAAATGTCCAATTGCTGATTTAGCGTGCCACGCAAAGAATGCATTTAACATATGAAAAAACTAATTATTGCAGTATCACTAGTGACCGCTCTTGCTGGTTGTCAAAGCAACAACAGCACGGTTGAACAGGCTCAAAATTTTGCGCCATGTACTTTTCCTGACGCACCAACCGTATCTGCGCCAGGCTGGATCTGTGACGTGATTCCTACTGATTTGGCCGCTGCTGCTAAAGGTTACGCAAAGAAAAGTGCGGCTGGTATGAGTGTCATGCGCAAGATCGCCGTAAATGATGCGCGTGTAAACCTTGCTGCTGAATTCGAAACTGACGTAAGTAACTTATTCCAGGCCGCGACAGAGGGCGTAACATCAACCTCTTCTGCTGAAGGTGTAACGTTAGTCACAGAAGACGTTAAAGAGACGTTTGAAAATATCACTAAGTCCGTAGTGAACAAAACGCTTACAAACAGCCGTGTCATTGTAAGCCAAGCTAGCCCTGCTGGTGGTTTGTACGTACTCGTTGGTATGGATCAAGCGGCTTATGATGCGAACATGAACAAGGTTATCGATGAAGTTGGCGGTGAAGATTCTGCGCTTTGGGATCAATTCAACAACGAGAAAGCAGCAGCAGATCTTGCAGCGGCATTCGATGCGTTGAAAAAATAATCGTGTATGACGATTAGTTAAGTGAAAAGGCCGCCGATTGAGTGGCCTTTTGTTTCTATGCAATCTCGGAGTTAGTTATGTATAAAACGATCGCCAAAACAGGGTTAGCTGTCGCAATCTCTGCAGCAATTAGTTTCCCTACGCTTGCGGTGTCAGATAACCAAAAACAGCAGTTAAATAATGCAGTGGTCAATGCAAGTCAATCCCAAGAAGAAACACTCAAAGAGTTCCATGCTTATGTAAATGCGTATTTGGATGAGTATGAGCAATGGCGTGACGAATACACCAATAAGCTTGATGACCGCCGCACCGACCTTATTAAAACGTGGGGTGAAGGGGAGGTTTCTTCTCAAACCACACAAGTTGAATACTCGCAAGATGATCAAGTTAAAACCGCTGTGGATTATGAAAATAATACGGCGACTGTTTCTGTTTTAGTTGATAAAGACAGCAGTGCAGAAGAGATTGATGATCTTGTAAAGGGAATCCCGGTAGAAGTTGCAGGGCAAGTGGTAGAGCTATCAGACTTGAAAGCTCAAGACCACGAGGTTTTGTTCTCTTGGGAAAAAGAGCAGCAAGAGAAAGACTTCGTTATTAGACAAACTCAAAGCCAAATGAATGAACTTGATGTTCAGGCGGAGCGGTTAATTCAATCAGGTACTGGGATTCCAGAATCATTTATCTACCAGCGTGCTCACAATAAAAAGATGGCGTTGATGGCAAAAGCGCAAGATCGTATTGCAGCGCAGTCGAAGCTTTTTGATGATATGCGAGCTAAATTTGGCATCAAGATTGAGCGTCCTGAGTTCATTGCTGAAAAATCACAACAAGTCACAAAGGTAGAGGCTACATCTGTCCAAGAAGTAGCAGAAAAAGTAACGGTCAAAACAGCGAAGTTGAAGCCCAAAGCCGAAGCGTCAACGCCGGTTGCGGAAGTAGCATCTGTGCCAATTAAGCCGAAGAAGGTGATCAGCTATAAAGTTAAGCTTCCTGAAAATAGCTTAAAAGCGCGAGCTAGCAAGTACAGCGCATTGGCTGAAAAAGAGAGTAAAAACTGGGAAGTTGATGCAGCGCTGATCATGGCCATCATGCATTCTGAATCCGCTTTTCGCCCGAATGCTAAATCACATGTTCCCGCCTTTGGCCTAATGCAAGTGGTGCCGACGAGTGCAGGGCATGACGTGAACAAACAAGTTAGAAATATCGATGAACCAATGAAGGTTTCGGATTTGTATCAGCCAGTTATCAATGTGGAAACCGGTACCGCATATTTGGATATTCTAAACAGTAAATATCTGCGCAAGATTGAGAATGATGAAAGTCGTTTGTACTGTGTAATTGCGGCTTATAACACTGGCGCTGGTAATGTTGCCCGAGCGTTCAACAAAGATCGCTCAACGAGTATCGGCAAAGCATCCAAAGTGATCAACAAAATGACTCCAGAAGAGGTGTACAACCACCTAGTTGCGAAGTTGCCATACGATGAAACCAAAAACTATTTGAAGAAAGTGAACAGTCGTATCGCATTATATAAGTAAAACTTTTTGAAGAGGTGAGATTAAATATGTTTAAGATTTTTGCTTTATTTTTCATCGCTATTGGTATTTACCTAGGCCTTAATTACAGCGACGAAATTGAAGATATCATGGACACCGATGCTTTTGAGCGAGTGCAGGAACGTGCTGAAGACGGCAAAGATGCATTGATGGATACAATTGATGAGATCAAAGGTTAAAAATGTCTGAAGAACAGAGAGCTGATATTTCTAAAGATATTCAAGAGGAATTACAAGAACTCCAAGACGCACAAGAGTCACTGCTAGAAGAGCAAAAGAAAGGCGGCCTAGCTCGTACTATAGGTTTGGTATCGGTTATTTCTATTGCTTTGGGTGGCTTTAATGACAGCTTTGATGCATTGGAAAAGATGTTCGACTTTGGCCTTTCTCAAATGACGGATATTCCATCTCATAGAAAGCTAGAGAGAATATATATTCGGTCATCCGCTGAAGCTTTGGATCAAACGTTTGGCGCACCAGTATATATAAAACGTTCAAGCAGTGATGATGTGATCAAGTATTATCAAGATGATAATTTCATACTGTCTGCGATTACTAGAGATAACGCTATTGTCGCTTACCTTGTCTTCCCTGATGAAGGTTTTGTACCTGAAACACAAGAACATACAGGTGGTTCAGCGTTTTTTAATCAGCCTTTTAATGCCATTGAAAGTGTCAATGAAATCCGAGCGTCGTTCGCTAGAACCGGTAATTATTACATTGAAGAAAACAACGGCGGGGAATTCGGGTATCTCTATTCTTCAATCAGTGGTGTTAGTGAATTTATTACACCAATGACAAAAGGTAATAGGAATTTGCTGGCCGCTGTAGTTGACTCGTTAACGATGGACGAAGATGTCGTTTCGAGCGTCCAGTCTTTGAGATTGAGCGCCAAACCCAATTTCTATGGTTACAGTACATTAGGTGTCGACGCCCTTGAAGAAGCTATTTTATCGAACACAGAGTATCGTTTGATTCATAAGAGTTAAGCATTAACACACCAGCTCTAGTTTCTTACAAAGCTAGAGCTTTTATTAGCAGTTGGATTATGGCAAATTCAAAATTCGATACCTTTCTAGAAAGACTCAAAGGCAATAAACGAATCATTGTCCAAGCTCATGACTTCCCAGACCATGATGCATTGTCTTCGGCGTACGCTCTGGCTTACCTGTTAAAAAAGAAAGGCTTTCATCCATTTATTACCTTTCATGGTTACATCGATAGGGTGTCACTTAGGAATCTCATAGATTGGTTGGAGATTCCGATCTATGAACCAAAAGACTTGAAGCTACAACCTGACGACAAGATTATTGTTGTTGATGGCTGTATTGGTGAAAAGAACGTTACCGACGTTCCAGGCTTAGAAGTCGCAGTAATTGATCACCACCAAGTCAAAGTACCTGATTTTGTATGGTACTCAGATGTGCGAGCAAATTATGGCGCAACAGCAACCATGATGGTCGAGTATTACCGCTATTTTTCTTTGCCGATGCCACAAAAAGTTGCAACAGCACTATTGGTCGGTTTGAGCTTTGATACCGCTAACTTTACTCGGGCTGTAGGATCGGCTGATCTGAAAGCATTGCTGTACCTTCAAGAGAGGGCAGACAATACCATGGTCAACAAGATTTTTCGGAATCAGGTCGAGTTCCACGAATTACAACTTTTCAATTCAATGCTTACTAACTTACGCCGTGAAAAAAATGCAGCGTTTGCGGTGCTTCCTGAAGGTTGTCCTAAAAATATGCTCGGTGTATTAGGTGATTTTCTATTAAGTGTTGATGAGCTTGATATCATTGTGCTCACTGCGAAGAGTCATGAGAAAACCTTTATCTCTCTTCGTTCAGAGTGTTCCAATAACAATGTCGCAAATATAGTTAAAAGGGCACTGAACGATAGAGGGATCGGTTTTGGAGGTGGGCATTCTCACATGGCTGGTGGCATCATCAACAGCCAGTTTCAGAAAAGTGATGAACTAGATTACATCTATGATTTGATTCGACCGAGCCTAGTGCTTGATGCCTAAACTTATTTGTTTAGAGTGCTAGGTATTTTGAAATAGCTAGCCCTTTTTATCTAAGTATGAATAGCGTCTTCTACTAAGTGTATGTTTAGCTCCGAAGGTAATTGGCTGTTATTGGTGTATATACGATCAAATTGCTCCAATGACGCTACTTTTAGTGCCGCAAAGCGTCCCCATTTACTGGCATCCGCGACAAGCCAACTTTCACGGCTGTTCTTGATAATAGATTTTGAAAGGTCGGCTTCAACTTGCTCATGTTCCATGGCGAAATGACTGTCTGTTACAGAGCCACAACCACAAATGCCAATGTCGGCTTCAAAATCTGAGAAGAAGTGAACTACGCTACTTCCCACCATGTCTTGATGCTCTCTTCGAAATAAACCGCCCGCTAAGTACACTTCAATCTGCTCGTTTGCTTCGAGGATTCGAGCGACTTGCAGGTTGTTGGTGATCACTCGTAACGCGGGCTTTGCCAACAAATATTGAGCTATGCGAGTGACGGTCGTACCAATCCCCATCATGACTGTTGAACCTTCAGGTATTGCGTCTGCAACAGCCATGGCGATACTGTCTTTCATTTCTGATTCAACGCCAGCACGGAATCGATAACTGGTGTTAGTCAGCGTTGTCGGTAAGCTTACGCCTCCGTGCACTCTTCGCGCTAAACCCTGCTCGCATAAGTCGTTTACGTCACGACGAATGGTTTGAGTAGTGACCGAAAATAGTTCGGCTAAATGATCGATCTGTACATCTTGATTTGCTTTAAGCGTCGCGAGTATTTGTTTTTGGCGGTGGTTCAGTTCCATAGAAGCTCACTAAAATTTATTTGGTACGTCGGTAATGATGTTATCAACACCTAGATTGAGATATTTGCTTGCCAATTTGGGGTCGTTTAGCGTCCATATTTTAAGAACCGCACCTGAATCTTTGATCGCTTTCGCCGTTTTCTCATCAAGAATTCGGTGGTCAATATGAATGCTGTAAAGGTCGAGTGATTTAAGTGACTCTAGGCTGAAATCATTCCATACTTCGCAGATGAATCCTCGTCTAACTTCGGGCATTAACTCTTGGCACTGACTTAGTGCATCCTTTTTGAAGCTTGAGATGAGCAGTTTTTCACTAGGGAAATCCTTTTGCTTTATCAGTGCAATAACTTGGTCAACTAAAGGTTTTATCGCCTTATCGTTATATATCTTGAGCTCAAGGTTCAGAGTTAGATCGAGTTCTAGGCACTTGTCTAGCGCTTCACTTAACGTCGGAATCGAGGTTCCTATAAACTCACTACCAAACCAACTGCCAGCGTCTAAAGCCTTGAGTGTGGTGAGATCTAAATCTGCAATATTCCCAGTCCCATCAGTACAGCGGTTCACCGTTCTATCATGAAAAACCATAGGGATACCGTCGGCACTGAGCTGGGTATCAATTTCAACCCAACTTGCGCCTGCTTTCGCTGCTTGCTCAATACTGACTAGCGTATTTTCTGGTGCTAAAGAAGCGGCACCGCGGTGGCCTGTAATCATAATGCATTCTCGATGTTCATTTGAAAATTTAGGAGACATTAGCTTTGTTTTATTACAGATTTATTATCGATTGACTATATCAACCGATTTTAACTGAGAACTGGTTAAAAGAAGTCGGTTAGAGTTTATACAATAGTGAGACCTTATCCTCAATGTGTTCAAGTGGCCAAGATAAATGTTCATATGAATGTAATAATTCACTTACATACTCTACGAAAACTTAATAACACCCTCTATATTTAGAAAAGATAGCCACGATAAGGTGATTAAAAATGAAAAAGCTATTAGGTACAGTAATTATGGCGGCAACGTTACTTGTTGGTTGTGGTGAAGCTGACAAGGCCGGAGCGGACGCTAAAGATGAGCCAATTAATATCAATATGAGCCTTGTGTTCACTCAAAACGAGTTATTAACCCAAGAGCTCATCAAAGCAACCGACAAAATACGCGAAAGAACCGATGGTTCGGTAAACATTAAAGTTTTCCCAGGTGGTCAGTTACCTGTTTACAAAGATAACTTGGAACAAGTGGTTAACGGCGCAAACTGGATTGCTGTTGAGGATTTAACCTACCTAGGCGATTACGTACCAGACTTCGCTGCACTGGCAGGCCCAATGTTGTACAACACGTATGATGAATATTTAGCGATGATGGATACGGAATTTGTCGCGGGCTTGAAGGCTAAAGCTGAAGAGAAAGGCATTAAAGTACTGAATGCAGACTACATGTTTGGGTTCCGTCACATGATCACTAATAAAGAGATTGTGAACTCTGAAGACATGAAAGGGATGCGTATCCGTGTTCCACAAAGTCAGTTGTTTATCAGCACGCTTTCAGCAATGGGCGCGGCTCCAGCTTCTCTGCCATTCCCAGAAACCTATGCAGGCGTTCAACAAGGTGTTGTTGACGGCCTTGAAGGTTCAATCCTGACTATGTACTCAACCAAAATCTATGAAGTAGCGAAGAATATGTCTTTGACTAAACACTTCCTAGGCACGGTTGGTATCTACATTTCACCGACTCTTTGGGACAAGTTTACGCCAGAGCAACAGCAAATCATCAATGAAGAGCTAGAAGCGGGCGCTGAATCTAACACTGCAGAGCTGGTTAAGCTTGATGTTGAATACACTCAAAAACTTGAAGAGTTAGGCGTTACGTTTAATGAAGTGAACTCTGACGAGTTTAATGAGTTGACAGCTGACGTGTACAACCAGTTCCCAACATGGAGCGAAGGTATACACGCAACGATCATGAAAGAGTTGGAAACGATTCGAGCTGCACAGTAATTGTGCGAATGTAGATTAATTTGTTAATGAAGACGGCCTGATTTCCTTCAGGCCGTTTTATTCCTGAAGTAACCGACGTGATGTTGGGTATTTCATTGGAGAAGTCTTTTGTTTTTATTGAAAAATATTGAAGAAATCCTCGCCTCTATTGCTATTTCGATTACCGTTTTGGTTGTCATCATTAACGTCGTTTTACGTTATGGGTTTGGATTTGTTGTCCCTTGGAGTGAAGAACTCTCGGTTATTTGCTTTATATGGGCTGTCTATTTAGGCATTAGTTCCTGCTATAAGCATAAGCTTCACATGGGTGTTGATGTGGTGGTTGCCATGCTGCCTGAAAAAGCCAAAATTCCGTTTAGATTATGTGTTTCTGTTTTCCTACTGGTTCTGAACATCTTGATGGCCGTTCTGAGTTATCAATACTTGATGTTATCTAACAAGGTAACACCAGTGATGGGCATGTCATATTTTGCTATCAATGGTGTGTTGTTACTTTGCTTCTCATTGATGGCAATCCACACGGTTCGATTCATCGTCAGCGATGTTGCTTCTCTAAAGCGCTCTTTTAAGTAGGTACGATTCATGGAAAGCTATCTTCCAATCCTCATTCTTTTTGTTCTGTTTCTATTGAATATACCCATTGCGTTTTCATTGATCGCGTCAGCAATGGTGTACTTTTTATTTATCAATGACTCAATTCCCGTCAGCTTGGTAATGCAGCGCTTTATTAGCTCGACAGAGTCATTTCCATTGTTAGCCATTCCGTTTTTTATCATGGTTGGTTCGGTGATGAACTATGCGGGAATCAGTAAAAGCTTATTGGCTTTTGCAGATTCGATGATTGGCCATAAAACGGGCGGTCTTGCGCAGGTGAATGTCGCGTTGAGTACGTTAATGGGTGGCATATCTGGCTCTGCGAATGCCGATGCCGCGATGCAATCGAAGATTCTTGCGCCTGAAATGACCAAGCGTGGTTATGATTTGCCATTTACAGCTGCAGTGACGGCTGCATCATCAAGTATCAGCCCTGTTATTCCACCGGGCATTAATTTAATCATCTTTGCGCTGTTAGCGAATGTTTCCGTTCATCAGATGTTTATCGCGGGTTATGTTCCTGCCTTTTTGATGGCGTTATCGCTGATGGTGACAATCGCGTTTATCGCTCGTAAGCGTCGTTACAAGCCTTCTCGTTCTGAACCTGCGTCTGCGAAAGAGCGTTTTCATTACTTTCTAAAAGCGATTCCCGCGTTACTGATTCCTTTCGGCATTATTCTTGGCATGCGTTTTGGTTTGTTTACACCGACAGAAGCGGGCGCAATCGCAGTATTGCTTTGTGCGATTATTGGTATTTTTGTCTATCGTCAGCTTGGCCTGCGACATATCCCGTTAATCATGCGTGAAACGGTGCAGGGCACCAGTAGTGTGATGTTCATTATTATCGGAGCGATGGTCTTCGGTTACTACATGACGCTTGAGCAAATCCCGCACAATGTTGCGTCTGCTTTGATAGAACTTACTGATAACAAGTTACTCTTGTTGCTGTTGATTAACGTGTTGCTGCTCGTTGTCGGAATGTTCATCGAAGGTGGTGCAGCGATGATCATCTTAACGCCATTGTTGCTTCCGGCTGTGCTTAACTTAGGCGTAAACCCGGTGCACTTCGGCATTATCGTGATCGTTAATATTATGATTGGTGGTGTGACGCCACCGTTCGGTTCTATGATGTTTACTGTATGTTCCATCTTGAAGGTTCGTATGGTCGACTTTGTAAAAGAAGTAGTGCCTTTGCTACTCGCTTTATTGTCGGTGTTGATGTTGCTAACTTTCTCTGAAAGTTTAGTGATGTTTTTACCGAATTTACTTTAACACTAATAAGTTAGTTTAGATTTGAGGGTGTAGAAATGAATTCGGTAACGAATGATTTAGACCAAAATTGGAAAAGCATTGATTGGGTACTGACGGATGTCGACGATACCTTAACTTGGCAAGGTCAGTTGCCGCCAGAAACATTGGTGGCGTTGAAAGCGTTAAAAGATGCAGGGAAAAAGGTCGTGGCTGTGACAGGGGCTTGTGCTGGATGGTGTGATCATATTGCTCAGCTATGGCCTGTCGATGCGGTTCTCGGTGAGAACGGCGCGTTTATAATGGAAAAGAAAAATGGTTATCTGACATTGCGCTCTGATATCCCTTTGCCAGAAGTCAGTGCCAATCAGAGTAAGCTGAAAGAGCAAGTATTAGCTATTTTAAGCGATTACCCAGAGCTCAGTTTAACGTTGGATCAGTCTTACCGTTTGTGTGAGGTGGCGATCGACATCGGTCAAAACCGTCCAAAAGTCGATGATGGCATTATTGAAGAGATTGTCTCTAAGATTCACGCTTTAGGTGCACATGCCACAGCAAGCTCTATTCACATTAATGCTTGGTATGGTGAGCACTCTAAGAAAGCGACATCGACCGCCTTTCTCAAGGAGAAGGGGCTATCTGAGCAAGAGATAGTCGAACGTAGTTGCTATGTTGGTGACTCGCTGAATGACCAATACATGTTTGAAATTTTGCCTTTCAGTGTTGGGGTCGCGAACATTGAACACTATTGGACGAAGTTATCACATCATCCGGTTGTTGTTATGAAGAAACCCGGCGGTTATGGTTTCGCTGAGTTCACTGATAAATTATTGGCGTTGAAATAGTCGTTACTCATTTTTAGTCAGCAATCAGCAGTACAAAGGCGATAACGAAAGTTGTCGCCTTTGTCTTATTTGGAACAGATAAAACACCGGGATAGTCGAACAACCATTGTCTTGAAGTGACTCGGTGCACAAGTTGGTGAGCGCAAGCCCTATCTCGTCAAATTCGAATATAGGTTAATACTGAATTTATGAGACGCTTGTTCTGAGTGTCACTGGAATTACAAGGAAGTTGAATGCACCACTTTAATATCCGCGCGCTGGAATACCTTAATGCTTTGTCAAAATACGGGTCGTTACGTAAAGCGTCGAAGATGCTGAATGTTGATCCGGCTGCAGTGAGTCGTATGTTGTCTCAACTTGAAGATCAGGTTGAGATGAAGGTGTGGGAGCGCAATAACCGTCAGTCCTATTTAACGGAAGCGGGAAACGAGTTATTGAATCACTATCGCACCATTATAAGAGGTGAGGCGACAGTATTAACTCAATTGACCAAGCTTAAAAACCTGACAGGTGGTAGCGTTAGTATTGCGATAGGTGAAGGATTTATCACAAACTTAGTGTCTGAGCCTATGCAGACCTTTATGACCCGTTATCCAGACATCAACTTGTCGATAGAAATAGCCGGTGCTCTTGATGCGGTTAAGATGCTTGAAGATCAGCAGATCGATTTCGCCATCACTTACGCAGCAGCACCGCATCCAAAACTACGGACGCACGTGGAACGCAGTCATCCACTAGAACTTATCGCTCCGAAAGGGCACTTTCTAACAATGAAAGAGACGCCTGTGACGCTGCAAGAAATCAAAGATGTGTCGCTGGCTTTGATCGATACATCGACTGGCATGGGACGATTAGTGAAACATGCTGAGCAAATGTCGCATTTTAATCTCCAACCTAAATTACAAACCAACTCGGTTACTGCGCTGACTAACTTTGTTGTTGCAGGGCTTGGCGTCACATTTATGCCTAAGCTGACGGTTCTAGAAGAGATAGAGTCGGGCCGTATAGAAGTCGTGCCAACGGAGATTGAGGTGTTATCTAAAGCGACCGTTAAGGTGCAATCTTTGAAAGGCAGAGAACTGAGTGTTCAAGCCGAAACCTTCCTTGATTTCTTGATGGAGAACACGTCTTTTTTACGTAGTGATGCTCACGACATCGTTTTGTAATCCCAAGTATTTCTTTGAATCATGATGTGATGACTTTTTATCAACGCTAACTGTATTGTTAAGTCAATGCCCGCCCAATAAAGTGTCCGAAAGTTACAAGAATGTTGCGTGACATAAAAGGCGGATGCAATGGAAGTTATCGTTATTGGCAGTGGTGTTATTGGGTTGACCAGCGCATGGTATTTGGCGAAAGAGGGTCACTCGGTGACGGTTATCGACCGTCAAGATAGCAGTGGTAAAGAAACCAGTTTTGCGAATGCTGGCCAAATCTCTTACGGTTACTCCTCCCCATGGGCCGCTCCCGGAATCCCTTTAAAAGCGATGAAATGGTTAACCCAAGAGCATGCGCCACTAAAAGTGAAACCGTCACTTTCCCCTGAATTGGTCTCTTGGGCGACTAAGATGCTCGCCAACTGCAATGAAGCCAAATACGCACAGAATAAATCTCGTATGTTGAGAGTGGCAAATTACAGCAGAGATTGCCTGACTGAGCTAAGAACCAGTGAACAACTGGCTTATGAAGGTCGGCAGAAAGGGACATTGCAAGTGTTTCGAAGCGAGAAACAA
Organism: Vibrio lentus; assembly: GCF_030409755.1. NCBI lineage: Bacteria > Pseudomonadati > Pseudomonadota > Gammaproteobacteria > Vibrionales > Vibrionaceae > Vibrio > Vibrio lentus. The sequence goes on along the minus strand of NZ_JAUFQE010000002.1, from coordinate 1,741,045 downwards.
TTGGATTTCATTCAACAAGATATGAAGCTGCTTAAAGAGAGCGGTATTGATCATTCGTTGTTTGATGTTGAGCAGTGCTTATCCATCGAACCGGGCTTAGCAGACGTTAAAGATAAGCTGGTGGGTGGCCTGTATTTACCACACGATGAAACCGGTGATTGCCATCAGTTCTGTTTAGCCTTAACCGAAAAAGCCAAGCAACTCGGTGTTAGGTTCGTGTTTGATACTGAAGTGGTAAGTTTGAATCATCAGAATCAAAACATCGAGAGTCTTACAACGACTCAAGGTGTATTCAAAGCGGACGCTTACGTAGTTGCATCAGGCAGTTATTCGCGTGAGCTACTCAAACAAGTAGACCTGTCTATTCCTGTTTATCCAGTCAAAGGGTATTCACTAACACTACCGATCGTGAATGCTGATAAATCACCAACCTCTACCGTGATGGATGAAACCTACAAGGTGGCGATGACTCGTTTTGATGATCGTATTCGTATTGCAGGGACGGCAGAGCTCGCGGGTTTTGATTACCTCATTCCTGAAAAACGCAAAGCCACGATTGATATGGTGATCAAAGATCTCTTTCCTCAAGCAGGGGATTTTTCTAAGGCAGAGTATTGGACAGGACTAAGACCAATGACGCCAGATGGAACACCTATTATCGGTAAAACACCGATTAAGAATTTGTTTACTAATACGGGGCACGGAACCTTGGGTTGGACGATGGCGTGTGGCTCAGGAAAGATCTTGGCAGGCGTTGTTAGTGGCTCTACGAGTGATATCAAAACTGATGACTTGAGTATTCATCGCTACTTGTAGCTCATCAAAATACTTGGTCATACGAATTAGCCCATGTTTATCACTGAGCATGGGCTGATTTAGTTTTAATGTTGCTGCTTATCTAGTGGTGGTTTCTAACACATGAGTAAAGCGATCCCAGGATTTTTGGTCAGCTTCATGTTGATAGTTATTAGCCCCGAATACTGTGAAGGCGTGTGGTGCTCCACTATAGGTGATCATTTCATGTGGGACTTTGGTCGTTTCAAGTTCAGCTGCGAGGCTTCCGAAATCTTCCATTGAAATCATCGAATCTGCAGTGCCATGGAACACGACGACAGGGGCTTTAGTCTGAGAGTAATCTTGGCCTTTCGGTGTTGATAAACCACCATGGAAGGTGACATAAGCTTTCGAAGGAATCCCCGCACGCGCGGCTTCTAACACAGCGGCTCCGCCAAAGCAGTATCCCATCATCACGTTGTTATCTAAGTTGCCGCCAAGTCGTTTGGCTTCCATTGCACCTGCATTAAGCAGCGCACGCATTTTTTCTCTGTCTTTATACAACTCACCTGTGTGTTGTTTTTTGTCTTTCACTTCGGTTGGGCGAATGCCTTTACCAAATAGGTCGATGGCGAACACGTTGTAACCGAGTTCGTTAAGCATCTCAGAACGTTTCTTCTCGTAATCCGTTAAGCCGTCCCAATCATGTACTAGCAGCACCAAAGGAGCCTGATCACTGGCTTCACTCCAATAACCTTCGTAGTCCATACCGTCGACTTGATAAGTGACGTTTTCTCCAGAAATTGCAGAGAAGGGCAGTAAAACTGAAAACAAGCCTAGCGTGGTGAGTGTTCGCATGCGTTATTCCTTTCGGTGACAATGACGTTCCAATCGAAAGTATAGATAACGCGATGATTCTCGCCAGATTTCCGTCTCTAATTTGAAGTGTGACGGTGGAGGTAAAGATTGAAGGGAAAATACATTAAACAACCATCACGTATTAAGTGTGATGGCTGTTTGCCGTTGTTTTCAGAAAACGGAAATTCAAATAGCTGAAGTTAGAAGTTAGAAGTAAGGAGAACAATTACCAAGAAGCGTTGGTCGTGCTGCTGCACATATCTGGATATTTACGCTGATAGCGTGGCAACATCGACTCGTTGCCTAAGATGCCACCTTGATGGATGTAGATGATGGTTTTGGTCGGGTTGTCTTCTTGCCATTGTCCTAAACATTGCCACATCAATGGGTCATAGAGCAGGTCAAACTCAACGTCGGTTTGCTCTTGTAGATCTAACCAAGTTTGGTAATCCTGCTGATACAACTTACCAAAGTGGTGCTTAGCTTTGAGCGGTAATATCTGCGGGTGATCGGTCTCGCCAAGCTCATTGAACTGCTGCGTTAAGTAGTCACTGCCACCAACACATGCACAGGTTAAAACCGGGATGTTGTGCAGCTTCAAATGTTTATGAAGATACAGCGCTGTGCTACCAGTACCAGCGGGCAGTGCAACTACGAAATCGTGTTTGTTTTCGAAGCGCGTCCAGCTGAGTATTTCCATCGCCAGTTGTTTTACGCCATATTCAGAAAGCTGAGAGCGGCCACCTTCAGGCAACACAATGCAGTGTGAGTCTGGTTGTCTTACTTGTTCGATATATTCTTGTGGATGAAGTTCAGAGCCCATCTCTTTGGTTGAAATAACCTTAGCCCCAAGGTCAATCGCACCACGGTAATTACCGATAGGGCGTTCTTGTAGCCATTGAGGAAGGTGGTCGATGTAAAACTCAAGCGTCCAGCCTTTGATCTTTGCGAGTGCGGAGAGTGAGAACAGAGAGTTCGCCTGAGCAGAACCATAGCTGATCAAAGTGGTGATTTCTGGTTGATCATCTTCCAACAGCTTCATGAATTTTCGGGCTTTGTTGCCGCAAAAGTGGGAGTGAAGCTGGTCGTCACGCTTTAAGAAAAAGGTGTGGTCGTTGTATTGATGCTGAGTTACAGGGCTATTATTTAGTTTCATCGCACTTAGACAAAATGCTGACTAAAGAGCCAGCATTTTTAAATCAAATAGGGTCAACGAGTATCTAGTAGCGAGCGAGTGCTGTAAACCAACTAAATCAAGTTTTCGTCGGATATTGAACTTAGTGCTACGAGTTTACTTGCTCTGATATGGACACGGGTGAATCGGTTTGAAAGGCGATTTTCGCGGTGCAGCCACCACAGCTACGATTGAACAATTCAAAGTCCCAATGGAAGCGCTGACACAAGTCATCGACAATCAACAAGCCTAGCCCATGACCATTCGGGTTGTATTGTTCCTGAAGGCCTTCACCTTGGTCTTCAATCACAAGAGTGTCTTGGGAAAGAGTGATAGTTACGGTGCCGCTATTGGTCGCAGCAATCGCATTTCTCAACAAGTTACCGACCAACATATTCATGATGGTACTGGTGGCTTGGATGGTTGGTTCTGATTGAATCTGTAAGGCTATTTCGACTTCTTTCTCTTTTGCCTGCAACGAGTTTTTCGAAACAATAGTCTCTAATTCTTGCTGGGTGAACAAGCGCAGCGGTGCATCGTCACTGTTTCTTTCGTAACGAACGAGACCAAGCAGGGCATCGACCATTTCTGACATTTGAACAATGGCGTCATCAATACGTTCAACTTGGCGAGATTGAAACTCGGTTGTTTCGCTGCGAAGTAGTAGCTTATTTGCCCCGCGAGCGACAGTCAGCGGGGTTCTCAACTCATGACTTGAGTAGCGAGCAAAGGCTTGTTCACGCTTGAGCAGGGAGTTGATTTCTCGACGATATTGATTAAGTTGATCGGTCAGTTGACGAAATTCCACCGCCGCATCGTCACTCACACCAAACTCTTCGTTTAGGTTGAGCTTATTCGATTCCAGTTGGGCGGAGAGCGAGTTGAATGGTTCAATCAAACGCTTGGAGAGTCTATAGAGTAGTGCCCCAAAGCTGAATATCAGAATTGAGAGAAGGGTTAACATAAATGTCGTCGCATACACCAATTCATAGATATCAAACTCGACGCGATCGATTTCAGACAACAGAACAATTGGGTGGGTTTCTCCTTCATCAGAATACTCACCGACATACACCATGCGTGATTCGGGTTCATCGCCAACTTCGCCCAGAAAGCTATCTTTTCCTTCTATATATTTAGTGTATTTCTTTGGAATGTAAGCCAGGTCGTTGTATGCCACTGTGAGGTCATCAATGCGAATCTCACCACTTTCTCCAGATTGGAATAAGCCAACCGCGTAGTTGCGATCGATAAGAATGCGCTTTTCCCCAACCCGATCTTCAGACAAATACAGTGCGGCAATAAACACCACATAGACGAATGCAGATACAATCACGGCCATTAACCCAAAGAAAACCGCTAAGCGGCCAGTTAGGGTTTTGGTGCTGGAGAGAACATTTGAAATCAATTCGATGACTCCAAACGAAATCCTACTTTAGGAACAGTAATCAACATTTGGGTGTCGAAAGGTTTGTCGAGCTGATTACGCAATTGATAGATGTGACTGCGTAACACATCGTTGTTGGGTTCGTCTTCTTCCCATAATTTGTACGAGATATCTTCACGAGTGACCACATCTGGTGCATTTTGGCAAAGCATCTCAAGTATGGTGTAAGTGGTTGGGTTGAGCGCAAGAAGCTTGTCTTGTCGGTAAGCTTTACGGATTTTTTGGTCGATGGTGAGCTCGCCGAACTGCAACTTAGAATAGGCTACTTTTCCTCGGTAACGACGAACCAGCGCGTTCATTCTTGCTTCTAGAATATCCAAATCAAAAGGCTTGGTGAGGTAATCATCGGCACCGTGTTCAAAGCCCTTCAACATGTCTTCACGGCTATCCAATGCGGTAAGCATAAGGATCGGGGTTGTATTACCTTGGTCTCTTAGCTTGTTGCAAACCGTTAGGCCGTCCATTCGTGGCAGCATCAGATCCAATATGATGATATCAAACGAGTTATCCATCGCGAGTTGCAAGCCAAGCTCACCGTTATCCGCATAATCGAGCTCCATCCCTATACACTCAAAATAATCAAACAAAACACCTGCAATTTCACGGTTATCTTCGACTAATAGAACTCGTTTCATTTTGATTCTCATACAGAAATAGACAGTAACATTATCCTGAGTGAGCGTGAAAAATATGTCAATAACATAACTTTCACTTATGGGAGGGTAGATTGGTTCCAGATTAAAAAATAGAAGAACGTATTATGTCTGAACTTCATATTAGCCGCCCTAAGATATCTACATCGCAGATCAATCCTGCGGTATCTCTGTCTATCATTGTTCCCTTCTACGATGAACAAGAGGTGTTGGAAGAGTTCCACTCTCGCCTCACTAAGGTTCTCGATAGCTTGCCGATCACAAGTGAGATTGTTTATGTCGACGATGGCAGCAAAGACAACAGCTTGGACTTGGTGAGTTCATTCACTTCAATCAATAGTTCAATCTCGGTCATTGGTTTAAGCCGCAACTTTGGTAAAGAGTCAGCCATGAGCGCTGGCCTTGAGCATTGTCGTGGACAAGCCGTAATCCTATTAGATGCTGATTTACAAGATCCACCGGAGCTGATTCCGCAAATGATCGCCAAGTGGCGTGAAGGCTATGACGTGGTCAATATGCAGCGCAGCCAACGTGATGGTGAAACGTGGTTTAAGAAGTTTTCAGCGGCAAGTTTTTACAAAGTCATGAACGTGGCTGCGAAGATCGATGTTCCTGAAAATGTCGGTGACTTCAGACTGTTGAGCCGTGAAGTCGTCGATCATATCAATCAACTTCCTGAACGTAATCGCTACATGAAAGGCATTTTCTCATGGCCGGGGTTCAGACAAGCGACGATCCAATTTAAGCGCGACGCTCGCTTTTGTGGTGAGACCAAGTGGAACTACTTGAAGCTTATCGGCTTGGCGATGGATGGCATCACCTCGTTTTCTATCCGACCACTGCGCATTGCAACGGCAGTCGGCGGCCTCGTCGCCCTAACGGCTTTTGTGTATGGGATGGTCATCGTGTTCAAAACCATGATGTTTGGTGAGCCTATCACGGGTTACCCATCAATGATGGTCGTTCAACTTGCCCTTGGCGGCATTCAACTTCTGAGTATTGGTTTAATGGGGGAATACATAGGTCGTATCTTCATCGAAACCAAGAATCGTCCTTTGTATCTGATCCAATCGGTGGTCGATACACCAGCGTTAAAAACACATTTTAAATTAGAGGAGTCAGCATGAGCCTGAACCGAACGCACCTATGGTATTTGTTGGCTTTTGCATTGGTTCTAAGGCTTTTATCTCTGGCAACTTATCCATTAATGGACACCACAGAAGCGCGCTATGGCGAAATGGCACGTCTGATGGTGGAAACTGGCAATTGGTTAACACCTCAGTTTGATTACGGTATTCCTTTCTGGGGTAAGCCACCGTTGTTCACATGGATGAGCGCTGCGGGTATTGAGTTGTTCGGCTTGAGTGAATTTGCGGTTCGCGCACCACATTGGTTAGCGGGTGTCGTAACGATTTTGTTGACGGCTTACATGGCGAAACGAACAGGGCAAAGTGCGTTGGTTGCCGCGGTAGTGTTGGCGACATGCGGTATTTTCTCAATCGCAGCGGGTGCGGTGATGACAGACATCGCGTTAACCTTGGCGATGACTATTGCAATGCTAGGTTTCTACCTGTGTTGGCAAGGAGGAGAGGCTTGTAAGGGAGAAGATAGTGCAAAGACTAATCGATCTTGGGGTTATGTTGGTTTCATTGGTTTAGCACTAGGCTTGCTTGCAAAAGGGCCTGTAGCGATTGTCATTATGGGCATCGCAGTATTTCCTTGGCTAGTCTTACAACACGGCTTCTTTGGCGCTTTCAAAGTGCTTTGGCAACGCTTTCCACTGTTGTCGGGCTTAGGCGTGATGTTGGCGATTGCCTTACCGTGGTACATCATGGCGGAAATGGCAACGCCGGGTTTCATTGACTACTTCATCGTTGGCGAACACTTTAAGCGATTTGTTGTGAGTGGTTGGGAGGGGGATCTTTACGGCTCTGCCCATGATCAAGCGCGAGGCATGATCTGGATATTCTGGATTCAAGCCGCTGCGCCTTGGTCGATTGTGTTGCCTATACTAGCATTTGCTCGACGTAAGAAAATTGCAGAAATTAATACTGAAAATCGCGGCTTGTTTTCATTCCTTGTGTGCTGGCTTATTTCGCCTCTGATCCTTTTCACCATGGCGGGTAATATTCTTCCAGCTTACGTGTTACCGGGTATTCCTGCTCTTGGTTTGTTGGTTGCTATACTTGTAGTGGAAAAAGATAAGAAGTGGTTCTCAAGCGTGGCTTTAGTTCTACCTGTCTTATTGATGATCGCGATGGTTTACCTGAACTTAGGCAAGGCGAACGAGAAGAGTGATCGTATTATCTTCGAACAGATCACTGATTCATCACCGAGTTTTTATGTAGGCAAGCGACCGTTCTCTGGGCAATTTTATAGCCATGGGCAAGCGAAGAAGCTACTTGATATCGAGCAACTCGATGGCATCGACAAGTTCTATTTAATTGGTAAAAGAGCGGAAGTCGAAACCAAGATTAAAGACAACGCGTTAACGTGTATTTTGGAGCCGACGGTTAAAGTAAAGCGCGCTTTATTCAGTTGTCATAGCCAAAACATCAAACCAAATTTGTCGTTGAGTCACATTCGAAGTGAAAGTGATGTTCAGCGTCAACTCAGGGCTGCGAATGATCAATAACAAGCTTCAGACACAAAGCCAAAGGCTTCAGTCCCATCACAAGATGGTTCGGTTCGCAGTGGTTGGTGTTGGCGGGTTTGTTGTTGATTGCTTAGTGTTTGCATTGCTGCATTACGTTATTGGGTTGCCCTTAATGACAGCGAGAATTGTCTCCTTCATTGCTGCTGCAACGACAACGTGGTTTGGTAATCGTGTGCTGACCTTTGGGTTCAAAGGGCAGGGTAATTGGTCTGAAAAACTGATTCAGTGGCAAAAGTTCATGTTCTCAGCGTCGATATCGGCAGTACCTAATTTGCTGTGTTTTAAGCTGATGACGGAATTACTGCCTGCGTTTACTGGGGCAGTGTTTATTGCCATGGCGGTTGGTATCTTGGTCGGCATGGTCACTAACTACCTGTTTAGTCAATATTGGGTCTTTACCCGTTAGAATCCCTTGTAATCACATCACCAAGTGAAACCTTTGGGTAGTTCATTTGTAACAGGTACAAAAAAGCGCAGCTAAATAGCTGCGCTTTTTATTAATATGATAACCAAGTAAATAAGGCCGCTATATTAACGCTGTGTTGCGCGTTGGCGATTCTTGCCGTTACTTGCAGGTTTGCCACCTTGACCATTGCCCGCTTTGCTGCGGTTTGGCTTGCCATTTCCGCCGCCATTGCCTTGCGATTGCTGGCTAGCAGGGGTTTTTTTTGATGAAGCCAGTCGCTGGTTTATTACCATTACCGTTCTGCTTTCCGTTGCCCTGATTGCCGTTGTTTTGGCTACCTGTTGGCTTCTTACCACCCGGTTTAGGCTTATTGCCACCTGGCTTAGAATGGTTACGTGGGCTTTCGCCGCCAAGACCCGGTTGAGCTTTACTGTGCTTAGTTGCGAAACGTTGTGAGCCGTGACGACCAGACTTACGACGCTGTGCTGGTGTCTGAGCTTCAAAATCTTCTTCAGGGACTAAGCAGTTCGCTTTGTCACCAATTAGGTGCTTTTTACCCATGCTGATCAGTGCTTCACGGATGATCTTCCAGTTCTCAGGATCGTGGTAACGAAGCAGTGCTTTATGCAGACGACGTTGACGATCACCTTTCGGCACAGGAACATCTTCACGTTTTTTGTATTTCACGCGTTTCAGAGGGTTGGTCTCTGAGTAGTACATCGACGTAGCATTACACATTGGCGATGGGTAGAAGTTCTGTACTTGGTCACACTCGTAGTTATGCTTTTTCAGCCACAACGCAAGGTTAAGCATGTCTTCATCTTCCGTGCCTGGGTGAGCAGAGATGAAGTAAGGAATTAGGTACTGTTTCTTACCGGCTTCAGCGCTGTACTTCTCGAACATCTCTTTGAAACGATCGTAAGTGCCCATGCCCGGTTTCATCATCAGATCCAGAGGGCCTTTTTCAGTATGCTCTGGAGCAATCTTCAAGTAACCACCAACGTGGTGAGTTACAAGCTCACGAACGTATTCTGGAGATTCAATCGCAAGATCATAACGAACGCCTGATGCGATCATTACTTTCTTGATACCCGGAACCTTTCTCGCTGAGCGGTATAGGTCAATGGTGTGCTGGTGGTCTGTGTTCAGTTTTTCACAGATTTTAGGGAACACACATGACGGGCGACGACAGTTGATTTCCGCTTTAGGATCAGAACAACCTAGGCGATACATGTTCGCCGTTGGGCCACCCAAGTCAGAAATAGTACCGGTAAAGCCAGGTACTTTATCTTTAATATCTTCGATTTCATCCAAGATCGATTCTTTCGAACGGTTCTGAATGATACGACCTTCGTGCTCTGTGATTGAACAGAAAGAACAACCACCAAAACAACCACGCATGATGTTAACCGAAGTTTTAATCATGTCGTATGCAGGAATCTTTGCTTTGCCATACATCGGGTGAGGAACACGCTTGTACGCAAGGCCAAACACGTAATCCATCTCTTCAGTTGCAAGAGGAATTGGCGCTTGGTTTACCCATAGCTCGCGGTCACCGTGACGTTGAATAAGAGCGCGACCCGAATACGGGTTGGTCTCTAGGTGCAGGAGACGGCTAGCGTGAGCGTAAAGAATACGGTCGTTATTGAGCTTTTCGAAACCAGGGATACGAACCGCGGTTGTTTTTGCATCGTGACGAGAAGGACGAATCGTAATTGGCTGCGCCTTTACTTCTTCTTTTTCATCTTTCTTGGTATCACATTGCGTTTCTACTTCGTACGGGTTAACCGGAACGTAGGCTTTGTTCGGTTTTTCGATACGAGAAGAATCGATAATTTTGTAACTTTCAGGCGCTGCAGGCAGGTTAATTGCAGTACCGCGAATATTTGTCAGCGTTGACATATCTTCGCCGTCGGCAATTCGGTGTGCGACTTCAACCAGTGCACGCTCAGCGTTACCGAAAAGAAGAATGTCTGCTTTTGCATCAAACAATACAGAGCGACGAACTTTATCAGACCAGTAGTCGTAGTGCGCAACGCGACGTAAGCTTGCTTCAATACCACCAAGAACGATTGGTGTGCCTTTGTAAGCTTCACGACAACGTTGAGAATAAATCAGAGTGGCACGGTCAGGACGCTTACCGCCTTCATTGTTTGGTGTGTAGGCATCGTCGTGACGAAGTTTGCGATCAGAGGTGTAGCGGTTGATCATGGAATCCATGTTACCCGCAGTGATGCCGAAGAATAGGTTAGGTCTACCCAGTTCCATGAACGCATCTTTACTGTCCCACTTTGGTTGAGCAATGATGCCCACGCGGAAACCTTGAGCTTCAAGCAAACGGCCAATGATAGCCATACCAAAGCTCGGGTGATCGACATAAGCGTCACCAGTTACAATAATAATGTCACAGCTATCCCATCCAAGAGCATCCATCTCCTTTCTACTGGTAGGCAAAAAGGGTGCTGTTCCGTAGCACTCGGCCCAGTATTTTTTGTGTTCGTGAATAGGAGTGATATCGCTGTACATATTTCAACCTCTGATTTTTGAGGCGGGAATTATAGCGGCATGAGGCTAGACTAGCCAGTAGAACATGCCCCTGTTAGTTCTAGTGTCTTTCTAGAGTCAGTCGCTAACGTCCACCCGCCACACCATAAAACAGCATAGTAGAAGCGTTGAGTCGTGTCGCTAATTTGTGATTTTGATTAGTGTTCGGGGCAGTTTTTGATATTATTCGCGAAAATAAGTCTGAATAAGTAGATCCACAATGGTCGAATCATTATTAGTACAATTTGCTCCCATGTTATTAGGAGCCCAACTGATCTTAACTTTAATCTTAGTGAAGGGGGATATTTGCCCTGGTCAACGTGGCCGTATTCACAAGATGTTACCTGCGATTGGCGTGCTTTGGCTTGCTGTTGCTTCATTAAGAATTGAAGCGTTTCTGATCGTATTCGCTATCTTTTACTTCTATTCTCAAGTTCAAACTAAGAAGACACGTGACTCAGGCCCTATCTGGGTGATGTATCTTGCGTGTGGTTTGGCGCTGTCATACGTTGCTATCCAAGCAAGCGAACAGGTAAACCCAGTGGGTATTATCACTACTGTGTTGTTGGTGGCTTTACTGGGTGCTTCTTTCGGACATTTACTGCTGACTATCGCAAGAACGCGCTTACAAGCATTTCATCGCGTTCTGCCTGTTGTGGGCGTATTAAGTGGCATGCTGGTGGTGTTGGCGACAGTGATTAACGTTTATTCACTGTCTGAAGCGCAACTAGAACCTGTTATTTCAACCTTGTTGTTTAGCTTTGCTTTGCTTATCTCTTCTATCGTGGTTTGGTGTTGGCATTTGCTGTTTGTCAAAACACCTGAGAAGTTGCAGTTAACGATAGCATTGCTGATGTTGTTAGCGTCAGTGATTGGCTTAACACCGGTTTGGGCGTTGTAAGAGGTTGTCGAGCTTGCGAAACTTTTAGTCGATAAAATCCGTGCTAGCGAAAGAAGTGTGATCTGTTTTTAAGCATGCGGCTGGTAAGCGTTCTAAACTTAATTCTAATCGTGTGTTCGTTAGGAGTTCAGGATGGATTTAAGCAACGTCAAAGGTTTCGATAGCATTATCTTGCTCGGGATCGTCAACGAAAAGCTTCGTTTGGAATGCGATAGTTTTGAAGAGCTGGTCAGCATGTATGAAATGGATATAGAAAGTGTCGTCGGTAAGCTCGATATGCTTGGCTATCAATACGACCCACTGACGAATCAGTTCAAGTCTTACTCAAGATAAGCTCACAATGAGAGTTTCTTCTATCGTGAATTAACACTCATTGCCTGTTGTCGGTATTGGTAATAAAAAAGTCACAGATAACCTGTGACTTTTTTGTTTCTGGCGCATACCTATCTGGTTCAACGCATGCATAAACTAACCCAACAACGAGTCTCTTAAACGACCTCAATCCCATCTAGGTGGCTCTTACTCTGCTGTCTTGCCGTGCTAAAGAAAGCCTGCAGATAACGTTTGTCTTTCTCTGAGTTTCTTACCGCAGCAAACAATCGTCTTGAAAGTCCGTTGCCCAATGGTTTACTGGCGATTAACCCTTGTCTTGAAAACTCACTGATCGCCCAATTAGGTAAGGCTGCAACCCCTAGACCTGCTGATACCATCTGCACCAACATCAATGTGTTGTCTGCCTGTTTCCATTTTTTAGGCTCTACGCCTGCCGGCTGCAAAAAGTGCTTCACAACATCAAGACGCTGCTTTTGAACTGGATAAGAGAGCATCGTGATATCGCTAAGATCTTGCGGATCGATACTTGGCTTTTCCGCCAAAGGGGAGTTAATAGCGGTGATTAAACGCATTTCAAAATCAAAGAGCGGTTCGTAATGGACCTCTGAACGCGGCTGAATGTCTGAGGTGATCACCAAGTCCAATTCCCCAGCCATCAAAGCCGGTAAAGGTTCAAAGCCAAACCCTGACGAGAAATCTAGGGTCACGCTTGGCCAAGCAACTTGGTACTCCTTCAAAGCGGGCATTAACCATTGGAAGCAGGAGTGACATTCGATCGCCATGTGCAATCGCCCATTCACATCCTCTTTCAGGCTCGCGAGTTCGTTCTCTGCTTTGGCAATTCTTGGTTGTATCTCATCTGCGAGCTTAAGCAAGATCTCACCCTCAGAGGTGAATTTTACGGGCCTAGTTTTACGCAGGAAAAGCTGACCGCCAATACGAGCCTCAAGGTCTTTCAATTGATGCGAAAGCGCCGACTGAGTCAGGTGAAGAGAGGTTGCGGTCGCAGTCAGTGAGCCGCTGTCTCTCAAGGTGGTCAATGTTCGAAGGTGTTTAAGCTCTATCATGAGTATTCCTCATATTCCCTAAGCCAATTCAATATTTCTTAATAATCACCCTACGGTGTTTTTGCTCTCTTGTAAACGTCTAGATGTCCAGATGGATTTAAACTGTTCATCTTTGGATGATTCAAGATGAATATTATTAATAAACAAGATGAATATTTGGACGTTGTTCATAGATCGGATTAAGGCGATAGTTTAGCCATCCAGACGCCTTTGTAAAAAATGAAATCATCACAGGCAGTCTGACCGGAAATTAAAATTATCGAATAAGGAACAGACTCATGACGACAACAACGCATATTCTTGGTTACCCACGCATCGGTGAAAAACGCGAACTTAAATTTACACTAGAAAAATACTGGCGCGGTGAGATTAACCAATCAGAGCTTAAGCAGCTCGGCAGCGAGCTAAGAAAGCGTAACTGGAATGTACAAACCGACGCGAATCTTAGCTTTGCAACTGCGGGTGACTTTGCATGGTACGACCATGTTCTGACAACGACGCTACTTCTAGGCCATGTTCCCAAGCGTCATGCTGGTGGTTCTGAAGATGAAAAAGCTTTCCCAGATTTAGATACCTTGTTCCGCGTTGGTCGTGGTCAGTCTCAAGTTCAATCTACTTGCTGCGGTGGTACGCATACGTCGAATGATGTCACGAAAGACAGTTCAGCGGCTTCTGACATGACCAAGTGGTTCAACACCAATTACCACTACATTGTTCCTGAGTTCAGTAAAGATGATTCGTTTGAAGTGAGTTGGCCGCAGCTGTTTGACGAAGTGAACGAAGCGATCAAAGCAGGACACAAAGTTAAGCCTGTACTTCTTGGACCACTCTCTTACTTGTACTTAGGCAAAGAAGTAGAAGAGGACTTTGACCGCTTATCTCTACTTCCACGTCTTCTTACCGCTTACCAAGCTATTTTGGCAAAACTCGCTAAGCTGGGTGTTGAGTGGGTTCAAATCGATGAACCCATTCTCTCTCTGGAACTTGAGACTAAGTGGGTAGATTCATTCAAACTGGCTTATCAAGTGATTCAAGGCGATGTAAAACTATTGCTTACCACTTACTTTGATTCGGTGACAGACACGCTAGATAAAATCGTAGAGCTGCCCGTCAACGGCTTACACATCGACTTGGCTGCAGCACCGCAGCAACTTGATGAAGTGGTAAACAAGCTACCGGAAGATTGGGTGCTTTCTGCAGGGGCGATTAACGGTCGTAATGTGTGGCGAGCTGATTTGGCCACGCAACTGGAGCGATTACAGCCAGTGAAAGAGAAGCTAGGAGACAAACTGTGGGTGGCTAGTTCATGTTCTTTGCTGCATAGCCCGGTAGATTTGGAGTTAGAAGATTCGCTCAGCGAAGAAGTGAAGAGTTGGTTTGCTTTCGCGAAACAAAAAGTCACTGAGGTGAGTTTATTGGGGGCCGCGTTAGATGGCGATCATAATGCCATCTTAGCGTGTGAGACGTACAGCCAACCAATTGTTGCTCGTAAGAGCGCGACTCATGTGAATAAGCCTCAGGTACAAGAGCGCCTTAATACCATCACTAAAGCGTTAGCAGAGCGAAGTGCGCCTTATGCAGAACGTGCGGCGCATCAGTCTGAAGTTCTCGGCTTACCGTTGTTACCAACCACAACGATCGGTTCATTCCCACAAACAGGTGAGATCCGAGTTCAGCGTAGTGCTTACCGCACTGGTCAATTGAGTGAAGCGGAATACACCAACGCACTAAAAGGTCACATTGCGGATGCGGTCAAACGTCAGGAAGCCCTTGATTTAGATGTGCTTGTGCATGGTGAAGCTGAGCGTAATGACATGGTGGAATACTTTGCAGAAAACCTAGCCGGCTTCCAAACGACTAAGTTTGGCTGGGTACAAAGTTATGGCTCTCGCTGCGTGAAACCAGCAATCGTTGTTGCGGATATTGAGCGTGAAAAGCCGATGACGGTGGAATGGTCTACCTATGCTCAATCTCTGACTTCAAAGCAGATGAAAGGCATGCTTACAGGGCCTGTCACTATCTTATGTTGGACATTCCCGCGTGAAGATATCTCACGTAAAGAGATCACCAATCAATTGGCGTTTGCGCTGCGTGATGAAGTGTCGGATTTACAAGACGCAGGCATTAACATTATTCAAATTGATGAGCCTGCTATTCGCGAAGGCTTGCCACTGAAAAAGCGTGACCATGCCGAATATTTAGAGTGGGCAGTGGATGCTTTTAAGATTTCAGCAGCGAGTGCCAAGCCTGAGACTCAGATCCACACCCACATGTGTTACAGCGAGTTCAACGAGATCATTGATTCAGTGGCCGCGCTAGATGCCGATGTGATTACCATTGAGACTTCTCGTTCGAACATGGAACTGCTGAAAGCGTTTGAAGAGTTCAACTACCCGAATGCGATTGGCCCCGGTGTTTACGATATTCACTCGCCGAACATTCCTTCAGAAGAGTGGATTGTGGATTTACTTAAGAAAGCCGCAGAAAAAATCCCAGCAGAACGTTTGTGGGCGAACCCAGATTGTGGATTAAAGACGCGTAACTGGGCAGAGACAGAAGCCGCACTAACTAACTTAGTTTCGGCGACTAAGACACTGCCTAAAGAGTGGGAAGCCTCAGAAGCTTGAGCATAACTAATACTAGGGTTTGATTACCCGCTAATCCACGATGAACTACAAAAAAGGCCTCGCAAATGCGAGGCCTTTCTGTTTAATGCTTGCTCGAATATCGAATCTAGCTGCTGCTCTGGCAAGTATCTTTGCTGATCAGCTTCTCAACCATCAATTGTCCGCGAGTGTTGCGAATCTTGATGTTGTAAGCCAAGCCCATGTCTAGGTTTGCTCTTACTTCTGAGTTGGTGCAGTAGCTATTCACACTCATATCGACAACTTGGTTTAAAGGCTTAGCACCTTTTGCATCTTGGTTGTAGATCATCATGATCTCAATCACGGTGTTTTTCGCAAGTACACGCATGACTGACAGTGGGCCATATTCAATCGGCAGGCCTGCAGATAAAACGCCAGCACGGTGCTGCGCCATCATTTCAAGCTGTCTTTGTTTGTCTTGCTCGCTTGAAGCACAGCCTGCAAGCAGAACCGCTGCCAGTGAGCCAATAATCCATTTTTTCACGTTAAAATACTTTCTTGAATGGTTTTACAATGACGTTTTGGTAGACGCCAGCATCAATGTACGGGTCTGCGTCGGCCCATGCTTGTGCGTCTTCTAAAGAGTTGAACTCAGCGATCACAGTAGAACCTGTGAAACCCGCTTCACCAGGGTTATCTGAATCGATAGCTGGCATTGGGCCTGCTGTTAGAAGTCGACCTTCATCGTGAAGTGTTTGTAGGCGTTCTAGATGTTGTGGGCGAACACTTAGGCGTTTTTCTAATGAGTTTTCGACGTCTTGAGAAAAAATTACGTACCACATGTTGAGATATCCTTATGTTACTTCACTGAATTAGAGCGGTTAAATTATTTATCTGGCTAATTTACGCGAACTAATGGGTATTGGAAGAGCTAATGATAAGAAATTGTGAAATGGTGCGGCAGAGTGAGAAGGTCTTTAGCATTTTTAATCGAAATGACTAAAGACCTTTGAGAGAGATAAGGTCGTCGAAGGACTATTTGTTGATTGGGCGAGGCTTACCGCTTTCGTCTACAGCAACGTAGTTGAATGTCGCGCCACATACCTTGTAACGATCTCCGATGCCGTGATCAAGTACCGGCTTAACCCATACCTCTAGGTCGATATTCATCGAGCTTCGGCCAATCTTGGTGCAGTCGCCATAAACACAGACCACATCGCCAACCGATACTGGCTGTTTGAATTCGATGCTTGATACTGACACGGTGACTATTTTTCCGTTTGAGATCTCTTTCGCCAGTATGCCGCCAGCCAGATCCAGTTGAGACATTATCCAACCACCGAATATTTGACCTGCTGCATTGGTATCAGAGGGCATCGCCAAGGTGCGAAGAAGTAAAGAACCAATCGGGTTCAAAGTTGATTGAATAGTCATTGTTGTACTCTTAATGGTATTGATTGTTTTAAATTAAAATAGATGTGTTTGCGGGACTCGTGGTGGTCGTATTTTTAACGTATTCACCGAACACAAACAACCAGTGGCCAATGATCACGAGTATCATTGGCCACTGTTAAATCGCATATTGATAATAATTGTATCAAAAAGGGGATGCGGACTCATCCCTAAGGGTTATTTCTCGTCGGTATTTTTATCCGTTAACTCTTTCTGCTGATCTTTTGGTAGATGCTTGTAGATATAAACACCCGTTAGCAAGGTAAATGCAAAAGTAGCGATCAGTAAGCCAAACACTTTGAAGTTGACCCACACATCCAAAGGCAGGTTGAAAGCAACGTAAACATTGAGGATTGCACACAATGTGAAGAACAGAGTCCAAGCCCAGTTGATCTTGCCCCATACCGCTTCAGGAAGAGAGATCTCTTTACCCAACATACCTTTAATCGCTGATTTGCCCATTAGATGACTGACTGTCAGGCCGATAGCAAATAGCGCATAAACTATAGTCACTTTCCACTTAATGAAATTGTCGTCATGCAAGAAAATGGTCATGCCACCAAATACGGCAACCATCAGAAATGTGATGATCTGCATTTTCTCTACTTTCTTGTAGATGATGTACGTCAAAACGATTTGTACTGCGGAAGCAACAATCAATGCACCTGTAGCCGTGTAGATGTCGTACATCTTGTAAAGCGCAAAGAAAATAATGAGAGGAATGAAATCAAGAATTTGCTTCATGTGGCACTGAGTATCCAGTTAGTTGAGTTGCAGACAGTCTAACCAAAATTGCCTCGATGCTAAATAGCCCGAGACAATTGGCTGCAAAACTATTTTGTTTGAACTCCTTGTCACCGCATCGACGATGTTTGGTAGCGTGGGATCAGTTTTTTGATATCTTCAAGGTAGCCCTCACTCTTCAACGTGTCTAAAGTGTTTTCAAGCTCTTGCTCACTCATCGCAAAACACGTTGATTTTCCGGTCGTCAGATCAAGATACTCGTGATATTCGCGTTCTGTGAAGTGGCCAATTCTATCTATTAATAAGGTTTTAATTCCGTGGTGAATTAAGCCGTAATATGTATGTCTTTGTAAGGTCATAGCCTATCCTCCGTGACAAGCTGCAATGTTATTGATGCAACCTGCTGTATATTGGTTGGGTTATCTATGACAAAGCAATTCGAATGCCATTTTATCCATTGGGATAGAATTTCTGACGTAAAAAGTTGAATTAATTTTCTTTTCAACTAGTTAAATAAACGTCCGTTCTAATCTCTAAACACCAATACGTAGCTACCGAGAAATAGTTTTATTTTGAGAATCGTAAAATTCTCATTATGACGAGCAACTCAAGCTTTGATGGTCTTGAATTGGCAACTTTGATAGGCCGTTAATCAACAAGCCAGTCAACCAGAGTTGATAGGGAAGGGTTTTGACGGTTTTTAGGTTGCAGTAAAAAATAACCGTTGCCAGAAAAGATACTTCCTTCACTAACCTTAACCAATCTCCCTAAATCGATGTCTTGCTTGGCGAGAGTGATGTCGCCAATCGCAATCCCAAAACCTTGTATTGCGGCGTTCATCGCTTGATCGAGTGTTGCGAATTGCTGGTTTTTCTTGCTTGAAAGGTCATGACTTCCAATATGTTCTAACCAAAGTCGCCAGTCACTTTGTTCGTTATTGGCGTGTAGCCATGTGTATTGAGCAAGTTTATGTGGCTTGATTAGAGAGGAGGTACCACTAGCAAGGTGACTGGGTTTAATACTTTGTGCTTGGCAGACGGGCGCCAGTTGCTCGTTGAACAAGAGTTGACTAACAATCGATTGTTGGCTTGGCTTCTTGCCATAGGTAATGACGGCATCAAAAGGATCAAAGCTTGGTTCGAAAACGTGCTTAATGGTTGAGGTCAACTCTACATCAATTTCAGGAAAGGCTTGTTGAAATGACATCAGCTTAGGCAATAGCCAAGAGGTGATACAACTTGGTGCGTTGAGTTTGATCTTCGATGGAGAGCTGGCAACTTGATTTAACGCCGATTGCAGTTGTTGGATGGTATCTTGAATCAGCGGAACCAGTTCTTCTCCCTTAGGTGTTAATGACAACCCGCGAGCATGTCGGTAGAAAAGATCGCACCCGAGACTTTCTTCAAACGACAGGACCTGACGGCTTACCGCCCCTTGCGTGACATTGAGCTCATGTGCCGCACGTGTAAAGTTGAGGTGCTTAGCTGTAGACAAGAACGCGAGCAGTGTTTTTGTTGAAGGGAGAGTTTTATTCATGCTTTACCTATGACTTTTTATCATGGCTATTATGTGATTATTTCGATTCATTTATCAATAGTGTTCTGTTTGAATGTAAATACTTAATCATCATTTGTGATTCAATATGTGTATAAGTTACATATATTGAATATAAAGGCAGTGATGAAGGAATCGTAATTACATGAAAGGGATAGCTTCTTGACATCTTTTATTGATAACTTAGTGCCTCAAGCTGTAAAAAAATTAATACCTTATCAATCAGCAAGAAGAATTGGCGGCGATGGACGTGTCTGGCTAAATGCCAATGAACTGGAAAATACTTTGTTTGAAGATGAGCAAGGTTACAATCGTTATCCTGATTTCTTACCGCAAGACATTGCCAAGGCTTACCAAGATTACTGTGGCACTGATGCCCTGACAGTCGCGGTTCGCGGTGCAGATGAAGCGATTGATTTACTGATCAGAACCTTTTGCAAACCAGCACAAGACAATATCCTCATTTGTTCTCCGACTTACGCAATGTACGAGTTTTGCGCCGATGCACTCGCTATCGAGACATTAGACTCACCATTACAAGAAGACTTTAATCTTAATGTCGCCGATATCGTGCAGAAGTCTGAACTGGTTAATCTTGTCTTTCTTTGTTCACCAAACAACCCAACGGGCAACGTAATTCCAAAAGCTGACCTTATTGAGGTGCTAGAAGGAACCGTGGGTAAATCGCTAGTCGTGGTCGATGAAGCGTATATTGAATTTGAACCTCAGACATCGGCCGTGAACCTTATTGAGCGTTATCCGCATCTAGTCGTGATTCGCACTCTATCTAAAGCGTTTGGACTCGCAGCCGTACGTTGTGGCTTTATTTTGGCGAGCCCTAACGTGATGCAATACGTATCTAAGCTGATTCCCCCTTACCCAATGCCAGATTGTTCTTCTCAGATAGTTTTAGAGGCGTTATCTAATGAGCGTGTTGCCGTGATGAAACAGGCGACCGCTAAACTGGTAGAGATTCGTAATCAGTTTGCTACGGAGTTAATGCAGTTCGACTTTATTGAACACGTTTATCCGTCATCGACCAACTTCATTTTGTTACGTCAAAAATCGGGGCATCAACTGTTTAGCGTATTGACGAAGGATGGCATTGTAACAAGGAACCAAAACCACGAACCGGCTTTACGTAATTGCGTGCGAATCAGTATTGGTAGCCAAGAGAGTATGGCGGAAGTGATAGCGTCACTTTTACGCTACCAAACCGAATTAGGACAGAATCAACAAGACAAACAAATTCAACATAAAAAAACTCAATCTCAACTCGATAAAGATCATATCTAGGATGGCAATGATGAAAAAGATAATACTAGGACTCGCTTGTGCGGCTGCTTTACTTGGTGCAACAGTACAGGCGAAAGAAATCCGTTTAGCGTCAGACTTTACGTATCCGCCATTCAACTACAAAAATAGTGATGGTGTGCCTGTCGGGTTTGATATTGAGATAGCTGATGCACTGTGTGAGCAAGCCAAACTCGATTGTACTTGGGTTTCACAAAGTTGGGACTCGCTAATTCCAAGTCTATTGGCGAGAAAGTCAGACGTGATCATGGCGTCGATGCGTATTACCGAAGAGCGTAAGCGCAAGATTTTGTTCACCGATAAGTACTACCAAACACCAGCCGTATTTGTTGCTGCTAAAAGCGCGGAGTTCAGCGTAGATGAGGCTGGCTTAGCGGGCAAAACTATCGGTGTTCAGCAAGGTACGATTCATGATCGCTACGTAACAGACAAGTTTGGCGATGTGGCAAACATTAAGCGTTATACCGGCCAAGATGAAGTGTATCTGGATCTGCAAAACGGTCGTCTAGATCTAACCTTCGGCAACTCAGATCAACTGTCATTGGCTTTCTTAGACAAGAAAGAAGGTGAGGGTTTTGAATTCAAAGGCAAAGCAGTAACCGACAAAGCCTACATTGGCGAAGGCACGGCACTAGCGTTAAGGAAGCAAGATTCAAAACTGGCGAAACAATTCAACAACGCCATCGAAGAGATCAGAGCCAACGGTACCTATGACAAAATTGCCGCTAAGTACTTCACGTTTGATATCTATGGCGCTGATTTGTAATTCGTCTAACGCCTAAAAATTAGAACACAAAAAAAAATCCGAGGGCTGTGAAGCTCTCGGATTTTTTCGTTTATGTCAGCGGTATCAATTCAATTAATAATCAACCATCAACTTAACGTTTAGTCTTTACGCTTGTTGCTTTTGTAGCTCAGTTTCTTGTTCTTCGTCTTTGATTAGAGAATCAACGATTACTGCACATGCTGCATCACCAGTGATGTTAAGAGCAGTACGAATCATGTCGAAGATACGGTCTAGAGCGAACAACAGAGGTAGACCTTCGATAGGGATACCAGCTGCTAGAAGAACGGCAACCACTAGGAAAGAAGGACCTGGAACACCAGCTTGACCAACTGCGCCTAGCGTAGAGGTTACGATGATAGCAACGTAAGCGCCCATAGACAGGTCGATGTTGAACAGCTGTGCAAAGAAGATAGCAACTAGGCCGTAGTAAATTGCGTTACCAGACATGTTGATCGTCGCACCAAGAGGCAGAACGAATGAAGCCGTAGAGTTGCGAACGCCAAGTTCTTTCTCTACCGTTTCCATTGTTACTGGTAGTGTCGCCATTGAAGATGCTGTTGATAGTGCAACCGCTTGAGGCTTCTTCATTGCTACTAGGAACTTCTTAGCTGAAGTCTTAGTGAAGATTTGAATCATCAGTGGGTAAGCAACAAAGCCGAAGATAAGAATCGCAGCGATGTAAACAATGAACAGCTTGAACACGACCATAAGCGCGCCAAAACCAAACGTACCTACTGCTTCAGCCATTAGGCCGAATACGCCAAGTGGTGCAATGATCATAACTTTGTTGATCATCCATACCATAGCGTCAACGATAGCATTTACACCGTTGATGATAGGGTCACGTTTCTCTTTTGCTTGTTTAGAAATCGCAATACCAAAGAATAAGCAGAAAACGAGAATTTGCAGAATGTTTGCTTCATTCAGTGATTGGAAAACGTTGGTAGGGATCATGCCAGTGATGGTTGCCCAGAACGTTGGAAGTTCGCCTTTCGCAGCGTATTCTGAAGAGAACATGCCTTCAACGCCAGAAACATCGATACCACGACCGGGTTCGAACACTTCACCCATTACAAGCGCTAGTGCTACAGCAAGTGCAGACGTTAGTGCAAAGTAACCCAGTGTTGTTACACCGACTTTACCAGCCGATGAGCTATTACCTAGACCTGCAGCACCTGAAATTAGGGCAACCGCGACTAGAGGAATAACCAGCATCTTGATCAAATTGATGAAGATAGCACCCAGTGGAGCGAACATAGTTGCGCTGTCACCCATCATCGCACCGACTACAGTACCGATGATCATTGCAATAACGACTTGAACGCCGATGTTGCTTAGTAAACTCTTTTCTTTTAACACTTCCATAACCTCTGTGCTACTAAATATAAAAATCCCAGAACTACTCACCAATGTACGATGTACCATTGGATTAATATTTCGCGACGAGTTTTACACGTATCCTTTACATTTATCAATATGAGCAGAGGTGAAAGTCTCTGAAAAACAGGTGGTCTAATGTCATTTGTTGATTTTGCACAACAATGCAATCGTTTGCCTTGGTTTTTTATAGCGATGTTATTTGTTGAATTTATAAAAGCTTTTTCGCTGGAGGTTTTGTGAATGATTTACAATCGTTGGTGTTGAAAACGTCCCATTAACATTTTGATTTCATTTGCGAGTGTTTTTTGAACGTTTATGTTGGGGTAAATCCACAGGTACGTGTTGTGTGAAATTTAGCCTGAACTATGCTTAAGGTATCTATTTATTACCAAGATGTTACCTCTGCGCTTTAAATAAAACGTCTATCTAGCATCTCAGTTGTAAGGAGAGGGGCTATGACTTTTATATTAAAGTACTTGTTTGCGTTTCTTCTGTTGTTCAGCTCAGTGTTTGCTCAGGCCGATGATGTCTGGGTGATTGAGGTGAACGGAGGGATAGGTCCGGCGACCAGTGATTACCTCACGAGAGAAATAGAACAAGCTCACGATGAGCAAGCAAAGCTCATTATTTTGAAAATGAACACGCCTGGCGGGTTAGATTCGTCGATGCGTGACATTATTCGATCCATCACCACGTCACCGATTCCAGTCGCTACTTGGGTTGGGCCTGCGGGGTCACGAGCAGCGAGCGCCGGAACCTATATTTTACTTGCCAGCCATATCGCCTCTATGGCGCCCGGAACCAATTTAGGCGCAGCCACGCCTGTGTCTCTCGGCGGTGGCAAAGCGCCGACTAATCCTTTATCTCCTCAAGATGATGCCAATAAAGATGACAACACGTCAGCGAGTGAGCAAGACGAAACTAAACAAGAGAACTCAGACCAAGTAAAAGCCACCACTGCGATGGAAAAGAAAGTCATTAATGATGCAGCTGCCTACATCGTCAGTTTGGCTAAGCTGCACAAACGTAACGAAGAATGGGCAGAAAAAGCGGTAAGAGAGGCAGCCAGCTTGGATTCTGAGAATGCACTGACTCTTAACGTGATTGATTTTATTGCCAGCGATCTTCAGCAATTGGTTGAACTGAGCAACGGACGCGTCATCACCATCAACGGTGTCAGTCAGGAAGTCCAACTTAGTGATGTTGCTTTTGTCGAGCGAGAACAAGACTGGCGCTTTAGTTTGCTCTCGGTGATCACAAATCCAAATGTCGCTTACATTCTGATGCTCATCGGCATCTATGGTTTGCTCCTTGAGTTCTATAACCCTGGCGTCGGCTTACCGGGTGTATTGGGCGGTATCTGTCTGTTATTGGCGATGTATTCTTTACAAATGCTGCCGGTGAGTTACGCAGGCCTTGCGTTGATTCTGCTTGGAATTGCCTTAATGGTGGCAGAGGCCTTTAGCCCGAGCTTCGGGATTTTCGGTTTGGGTGGCGTCGCCGCATTTACATTGGGCTCGATCATGCTGATGGATACCGAAGTGCCGGGTTATCAAATCGCATTGCCGTTAATTATCGGTATTAGCCTATTCTCTGTCGCTTTTATCGTTGTAACTATCTCTATGCTAGTCCGAGTGAGAAACAAGCCGGTGACTACGGGAATGGAAGCGGTTGTCGGCGACACTGGCAAAGTGGTAAGCGGCTTCCCCGGTACGGGTCGAGTATTGGTTGAAGGTGAGATCTGGCAAGCCAAATGCGCGAGTGAATTGCAAGCGGGGCAACTTATTAGAGTGACCAAACTGACTGGGTTGTTGTTGGATGTTGAGGCGTTGCCCGATGAGACATCATCTAAATCTAGTTAGCGCGGAATGCTAGTACAAACGTTATTGAATTATTAATTGCTTATCCATCGTTACCATTAGGGGGCGGTTATGTTTATACACACTATAGGTATTGTCATCGTGCTCGTTATCTTGTTAATAGCCAGCATGTTCAGAGTGCTGCGCGAGTACGAGCGTGCAGTGGTGTTCTTCCTCGGGCGCTTTTACGGTGTGAAAGGGCCGGGCTTGATTATCATCATTCCTTTTATCCAACAAATTGTGCGAGTGGATCTACGAACTATCGTTTTGGATGTTCCAACACAAGATTTGATCACACGCGATAACGTGTCGGTCAAGGTGAATGCCGTGGTGTATTTCCGAGTGCTGGATCCGAAGATGGCGATCAACAACGTTGAGAATTACCTTGAAGCGACCAGCCAACTTTCACAAACAACGCTACGTTCGGTGCTCGGTCAGCATGAACTGGATGAGCTGTTGTCTGAGCGTGAAGAGCTTAATAGAGACTTACAAGCGATACTGGATCAACACACCGATAACTGGGGGATCAAGATTGCCAATGTCGAGATCAAGCATGTTGATCTGGATGACAGTATGGTACGAGCTCTTGCTAAACAAGCAGAGGCGGAACGTTCTCGTCGAGCCAAGGTGATACATGCGACGGGTGAGTTAGAAGCATCGACCAAATTACGCGAAGCGGCCGAAGTGCTGAATCAAGCGCCCAACGCCATTCAATTGCGATATATGCAAACGCTAACCGAGGTGGCTAACGAAAGAACCTCCACCATCATCTTCCCAATGCCCATCGATCTAGTGGAGAAGATAACCGACCCGATCAAAGCGACGCTCAATGAGGCTGCGATTAAGAAAGCGATGAAAGCTGATGAGTAGTTAGCGTGAATGACGAATAATAAAAAGGCTCCACAGTTGTGGAGCCTTTTAGTATTTGAATCGCTGGTTCTATTTAATGACCGTCGATTATTTTTGGGTAGCCGCTTTCATCGGCGTAACAAACTCAGCAAGTGCTTTAAGCATTGCTTCTGGTTGTTCAACGTTGTTTTCAATGATTTTCACCACCGCTGAGCCAGAGATAGCACCTGCAGCGCCCGCTACAATCGCTTCTTTTACTTGTTCAGGAGCAGAGATACCGAAACCAAGCAGTGCTGGTGGCGCATCAAATTTGTTCAAACGATCA
Source organism: Vibrio lentus (assembly GCF_030409755.1). Lineage (NCBI taxonomy): Bacteria > Pseudomonadati > Pseudomonadota > Gammaproteobacteria > Vibrionales > Vibrionaceae > Vibrio > Vibrio lentus. The sequence goes on along the minus strand of NZ_JAUFQE010000002.1, from coordinate 1,715,383 downwards.
AGTAGGGCTGTCACAGGCATGTTTGCTTTTGTTTCTGCACCCGTTACGCCTGAGCGAGAAAGTAGGTATGTGTAACCGCCACCTAGCTCAGAAACTGATTGAAGTGTTTCATCGCTTGCTGTTGGCGGAGCAATAAAGATTGGGTGAACTCCAAACTTCTTCGCAGCAGCAACAAATTCGCCGCTTTCATTGGTTGGTACATCAGCAATCAATACTGAATCGATACCTGCTTTTGCGCAGCGTTCGTAGAAGTTCTCGATACCACGTGCGTAAACCAAGTTCGCGTACATCAGTAGGCCGATTGGTAGCTCTGGGTATTTAGCGCGAATTTGACCAATAAGATCAAAACACACATCTGGCGTTACTTTAGAATCTAAAGCACGAATGTTCGCACCTTGGATTGTTGGGCCATCTGCAAGAGGATCAGAGAATGGAATACCAAGCTCAAGTGCATCTGCACCCGCTTCAACCAAGGTTTCCATGATCTTAAGAGATTGCTCAGGGTTAGGATCGCCAACCGTTACGAATGGTACAAATGCGCCCTGATTCTTTTCAGCTAAGCGAGTGAAGAGTGATTGATAGCGATCCATTATAATGCTCCTTTCTCTTTAAGAATGTCGTGTACAGAGAAAATGTCTTTGTCACCACGACCAGATAAGTTAACGACTAATAGCTGTTCTTTCTCAGGGTCGTCGTGAGCCATTTTAACTGCATGAGCCAAGGCATGAGATGACTCTAGTGCTGCGATAATACCTTCTTTACGTGCAATCAATTGGAACGCTTCTAGCGCTTCGTCATCGGTCACGTTGTCGTATTCAGCACGGCCAATCGCATTTAGGTGCGCGTGTTGAGGACCAACTGATGGGAAATCTAGACCCGCAGATACAGAGTAAGACTCTTCTACTTGGCCGTTCTCATCTTGCATCAGTGGGGCTTTCATACCGAAGAAAATACCGGTTTTACCGTGTTTAAGCGGCGCGCCGTGTTGGTCAGTATCAATACCTTTACCAGCAGGCTCTACACCGATTAGGCGAACAGACTCTTCTTCAATGAAATCAGCGAACATGCCGATAGCGTTTGAACCACCGCCAACACAAGCGATAACGGCATCTGGAAGGCGACCTTCACGAGCTAGAATTTGGTTCTTCGTTTCTTCACCAATCATGCGTTGGAAATCACGAACAATCGTTGGGAATGGGTGAGGACCCGCTGCAGTACCCAATAGGTAGTGCGCGTCTTCATAAGTTGCAGACCAGTCACGTAGTGCTTCGTTACATGCATCTTTTAGCGTTGAAGAGCCAGAATGAACAGGAATAACCTCTGCGCCCATTAGCTTCATGCGGAATACGTTCGGGCTTTGACGCTCAACGTCTTTGGCACCCATGTAAACACGACACTTAAGGCCCAACAGAGCACATGCTAGAGCCGTTGCCACACCGTGTTGGCCTGCACCAGTTTCAGCGATGATTTCTTGCTTACCCATACGTTTTGCTAGCAGCGCTTGACCAAGTACTTGGTTTGTCTTGTGAGCACCGCCGTGAAGTAGATCTTCACGCTTTAGGTACAGTTTAGTTTTTGTACCTTTAGTCAGGTTACGCGTTAGCGTTAGTGCCGTTGGGCGACCTGCGTACTCTTGCAGAAGCGTCATGAATTCACTGCGGAACTCAGGATCGGCTTGTGCATCGATAAATGCTTGTTCTAGTTGGTCTAGTGCTGGCACTAGGATCTGCGGTACGTATTGACCACCGTATTCACCGAAGTAGGCATCGAGTTTAGCCATTGTGTTATTCCTTCAATTCTATTGATGTGTCTTCACACCAAGTCATTTAATCTTGTTTGAGCTTCGCTGAAGCAAAGCTCACAAATATGTTTTTAGTTTCTGCTTTCTAATTCCTAGAGCCGAGCTTGGACTAGTAATTACGAATCGCTGTAAAAGCGCGTTGCAGTTTGTCTGCGTCTTTTTTACCTGGAGCGGATTCAACGCCAGAATTTAGGTCTAATCCTAAACAACCCAACTTAGCCGCTTGGTTAGCATTTTCTGGGCTTAGACCACCTGCCAACATGATTGCGCTTTGGTTGTTGATTAGGCTCCAATCGAACGCTTGGCCAGTACCACCCGTTTGAGAACCCACTTTAGTATCTAGCAGGTGACGAGTCACGTTGCTTTCTAGTAATTCTGGCAGCGAGCTCTCACCGCCTTTTTCAGCACCAGAAGCCACACCGTAAGCTTTCCAAATCTCAACGCTTTCAGGCAGTGACTGTTTTAACTCATCGACAAATGCTTGAGACTCATCACCGTGCAGTTGCACCGCAAATAAACCTAGCTCAGAAACCGTTTTTTCAACGTCTGCTACGCTGTGGTTTTGGAACACACCCACGTAGTTCAGCGGTGCGCCGCTCATGGTTAAACGAGCTGCTTCGATATCCACATGACGCTTAGATGCTTCAACGAAAATCAGACCACCGAATACCGCACCAGCTTGATACGCTTTCGCGGCATCATCAGAGTGAGTTAAACCACACACCTTGTTTTCACCGAGTGTTACTTTGCGCACCGCAAGTTCTAGGTTCTTTTCAGCCATAAGAGAGCTGCCGATTAGGAAGCCATCTGCAAATGTTGAAAGGTCACGAACTTGTTGATGTGTGTAGATCCCAGACTCTGAAATCACGACTGCGTTTGGAGCCAGTTCGCGAACCAGCGGAGCCAACTCTTTAGTACGGTTCAGATCCGTCGAAAGGTCACGTAGGTTACGGTTATTAATACCGATCACTTTTGCTTTTAAAGCGACTGCGCGGTGAAGCTCTTCTTCGTTACTGACTTCGGTAAGTACACCCATATTTAGCGAGTGAGCGACGTCAGCCAGCGCTTTGTACTCTTCGTCATCCAATACCGAAAGCATTAGCAAAATTGCGTCAGCTGAGTAGTGACGAGCTAAGTAAACCTGGTAGGTATCAACCATGAAGTCTTTACACAGGATAGGCTGCTTAGCAATGCTGCGAACCTTAGGTAAAAACTCGAAGTCACCTTGGAAGTATTTCTCGTCTGTCAGCACTGAAATCGCGTTTGCGTGGTTGTTGTAAACCGATGCAATGTAGTCCAAATCAAACTCGTCACGGATTAAACCTTTTGACGGAGAGGCCTTCTTACATTCAGTGATGAAAACCGTTTGTTCGCTGCTCAGTGCATCATAAAAGCTGCGGTCTGTTGCGGTTAACGCTGCCTTAAACTCGTCCAGTGGTTGAGTCTGCTTACGCGCTTCAACCCATTGGTATTTATCACGAACGATTTTTGCTAATACTTCCGCCATTTCAGCTTCTTTGACTGAAACGTGGGTCGACAATTTATCGGTAGTCTGTGTCATGTTCTTTGTCTCAATTCGTCGTTCGTTAGGCGTGTGCAGCAAGCTTTTTCACAAGCTCGTACGCTTTGCCAGAGTTCATTGCGTCAATCGCTTGCTGTGCGTTGGCTTTTAGATCTTCGTGACCAAATAGACGCATCAGCAGAGCAACGTTGACTGCCACTGCGCCAACTTGAGCATCACTGCCTTTACCCGTCAGGATATCGGTTGTGATGGCTTTGTTCTCTTCTGGCTCGCCGCCCTTGATTGCTTCAAGAGGGTGAGTGTTCAGGCCAAAGTCTGCCGGTGTCACTGTGTATTCGTGAATTGCGCCGTCTTTGATTTCAGCAACGATGGTTTCGCCATGAATAGCCACTTCATCAAGGCCGCTACCGTGAACAACCGCCGCGCGCTTCATGCCCATTTGCAGCATGGTTTCTGCGATAGGGCGTACTAGCTCTTTGCTGTAAACACCCATTAACTCGATGTTAGGGCGAGCAGGGTTAATCAGTGGGCCAAGGATGTTGAAGATAGTGCGTGTTTTCATTGTTTGACGCACCGGCATCGCGTGACGTACACCAACGTGATACTGCGGAGCAAATAGGAATGCTACGCCAAGCTCGTCAACAGCAGTACGAGTGTCTTCCGCTGTCATCGCTAGGTTAATGCCGAACGAGTCCAGTAAGTCAGAAGAACCTGATTTGCTCGATACACTGCGGTTACCGTGCTTCGCGATTTTTAAGCCACACGCTGCTGCTACAAATGCAGAAGTTGTAGAAATGTTGATGGTGTTGTGACCGTCGCCTCCTGTACCTACGATGTCTGCAAAATCGTAATCAGGACGTGGGAACGGGTTTGCATTGGCAAGCAGTGCTTTCGCCGCGCCAGCGATCTCATCAGGCGTTTCGCCTTTGATTTTCAATGCAGTCAGAGCAGAAGCCATCAAGATTGGGTCTAGCTCACCCTTGATGATCACATCAAACAATTGTTGGCTTTCTTCTTGAGTAAGAGACTGCTGTTCGTAAAGTTTATTAATCTGTTCCATGATCGTTTCCTATTTTCCTTTCTTCTCAAGGGTAGAGCTTTTCTCAAGGCGAAGAGGTTTCTCAAGAGCCCATTCGATAGCGTTCGCCAGAAGCGTTGCACCGTAGGTCGTCATAATTGATTCAGGGTGGAATTGGAATCCACAAACCTTGTCTTGTTCTTGAACCACAGACATCACCAAATCATCGACTTCAGCGGTCACCGTTAGGCTATCGGATACATGCGTTGCCACTAAAGAGTGGTAGCGAGCGATAGCCAGTGGCGAAGGTAAGCCTTGGTAAGTCGCATGGTTTTGGTGTTCCATCATCGACACCTTACCATGAATGATTTCGCCAGCGCCTGCAACGGTACCGCCGTAGGCTTCAACAATCGCTTGGTGGCCTAAGCAAATACCAATCATTGGCACTTTGCCTTTTAGTAGCTGAATCAGCTCAGGCATGCAGCCCGCATCAGCCGGAGCGCCTGGGCCTGGCGAGAGCAATGCAACAGGGTTGTCTAGTTCATTGATCGCCGCTTCAATTACCTTTGCAGGAATGTTGTTACGGTAAATTTTCACGCTGTGACCTAATGAACGGAACTGGTCTACAAGGTTGTAAGTGAACGAGTCGAAGTTATCGATGAATACAATATCAGCCATGATTACGACTCCTTCTTATTTGTTAGGTTTTTAGTATGAGCTGCTTGAATCGCTGAGATAACCGCTTGAGCTTTGCCGCGAGTTTCATCCGCTTCTGCTTGTGGGTCAGAGTCGAACACCACGCCCGCGCCCGCTTGTACTTGTGCTACGCCATCTTCAACGTAAGCAGAACGAATGACGATACAAGTATCTAACGTGCCTTCGCCTGTTAGGTAACCGACTGCGCCACCGTAGCTACCACGACGCGTTTTTTCTACGTCACGGATAAGCTGCATTGCGCGGATTTTTGGTGCGCCCGTTAGCGTACCCATGTTCATACAAGCTTGGTAAGCGTGCAGGGCATCTAAGTCTTCACGGAGCTGACCAACCACACGAGAAACCAAGTGCATTACATGGCTGTAGCGATCAACTTTCAGCAAGTCTGCTACGTGGCGAGTGCCAGCTTCTGCAATACGTGCCACATCGTTACGTGCTAGGTCGACCAGCATCATGTGTTCAGCGTTTTCTTTCTTGTCGGTACGCAGTTCAAGTTCGATACGGCTATCTAGGTCGAAATCGATTTGACCGTCTGGGCGTTTACCGCGACGACGAGTACCTGCAATTGGGTAAATTTCGATTTGGTTGGTTTCAGTTTCGTACTTCAGTGCACTTTCTGGAGAAGCACCAAACAGAGTAAACAGCTCGTCTTGCATGTAGAACATGTAAGGGCTTGGATTACTTTGCTTGAGTTCTTTGTAAGCAGCCAGTGGAGCAGGGCAAGGTAGCGTAAAGCGACGTGAAGGTACCACTTGGAATACATCGCCTTTAACGACGTATTCTTTTAAATCACGAACCGTTTGGCAGAAGTCTTCATCTGAAACGCTTGGTACAGCGTCAACATTGTCGAGTGGCGTAACTTCTGTGATGGCTTTCAATGACTGACACTGTGTTTGAATGTCGGCTAGGCGCTCTGTTAATTGCGCTTTGATGCTTTCATCTTGAGCAAACAAGCTCGCGTGAAGCAGGCCTTCGTTTTCTTGGTGGTCGAAACGTAATAGTGTCTCGGCAACGTAGAAAACAAAGTCAGGGCAGTTGTTGGTCGCTTCAGCATCGCCTAGCGGTTCAAAGTTCGCCACGATGTCGTAAGCGAATAGGCCAGCCATGAATAACGCGTGTTTGTTATCCGCGTCTTGCTCAAAGCTATGCTGAACCAAACGCAGTGCATCGAATGAAGACGCTTCTCTTAAACGTGAATCTTCGTCTAATTCGTTGCTTGGTTCGACAAAAGTCAGCGTCAATACGTTATCCGTTAGGTCAGATTTTATCTCTGTTTTAACGTTTTGAGCTAGGTGTTCGATTAGCGCTTGACCATTTTGAGTCAACGCTTGAAAGGTTACTTCATGTCCGCGACATACGATGCGAACAGCAGAGTCGATAAGGAGTAGGCTTGTCAGGTTCTGTTTAGATTCAATCTCAGCAGATTCCAACAACAGACTGTCTGTTTTGTTTTCACACAGAGTATGAAAAACACTGGTTGGATCTTGCGAGTAAGGAACGGAAGAATTGATGACCTCAATGGTTCCCAGCTTTTTGATTTCAATGGCCTTGTTCACAAGACCTCCTTTATGATTCTTTAAATTTCCTGCCGTACATAGTCGCATAAAGATACCTTTCACCCAATCTAGAATATGGTCAATTCGTTGATTTGTTAGTCAGTTGAATGTGAGATGTTCGACAAATTAAAAAGCCCGCTATGAAAGCGGGCTTAGTGATAACTTTTTTATAAACAAACTGTTTAATTAGAAGTACACGTTGGCCCACCAAGAACTTGTCCAAGTGCGCCACCAATTAAGCTCTGAACTTGCTTCTACTGAAGAAAGTTCTAAAACTTTATCTTTATCTTTATGGTTTTGGTTAAATTCTTGTAACATAGTGAACCTATCAAATGTGATACTTCGTATTTGTGTACTAGTTAACTAGTTTTGCGCTTGCAGGTCAAGTGCGTTGACACAAATATAACGATAAAAATTGAAAACAATGAAAAAGAATATATGAGAATTGATCTACATAGTCATACAACAGCCTCAGATGGCCGACTTACTCCACCTGAACTGATTGACCGAGCGCTAGGCTTTAACATCGAAGCGTTAGCGATTACAGATCATGATACGACTGATGGGCTTGCAGAAGCACGCAGCTATATTGCTGATAACAATCTTCCTATTCAGTTGATTAACGGCATCGAGATCTCAACCGTTTGGCAAAACAAAGATATCCATATTGTTGGGTTAAACGTCGATCCTGAATCACCAGAATTGAAAGCGTTAATTGAACAACAGAAGCAACACCGTGTCGGACGTGCAGAGATGATTGCTCAACGTCTTGAGAAAGCGACTCGTGAAGGTGTGTTGGAAGAGGTTAAGTTGATTGCAGGTGATGCACCAATTACTCGAGCTCACTTTGCGAAATGGTTAGTCGACAATGGCTACGCGAAAACCATGCAGCAGGTGTTTAAAAAGTTTCTTACGCGCAACAATCCAGGTTATGTGCCGCCAACATGGTGCTCAATGGGTGATGCTGTCACGGCAATTCATGCAGCTGGTGGCCAAGCGGTATTAGCTCACCCTGCGCGATATGGCCTGACCGCCAAGTGGGTTAAGCGTCTATTAGCTGCATTTGTTGAAGCAAATGGTGACGCCATGGAAGTGGCTCAACCTCAGCAAGCGCAACAAGAAAGACGCACACTTGCGGATTATGCTATACAATACAAACTATTAGCCTCCCAAGGCAGCGACTTCCATTACCCATCCCCATGGATGGAACTTGGACGTAATCTCTGGCTACCTTCTGGGGTCGAAGAAGTATGGAAAGATTGGGAGTTTCAAACGGTTTCACCATCTGAATAGTCTTTAGGTGAACCAGCTCCTTCTGATGATAGAGTCGAGAGATTCGATAATGAGGAACAACAATGAGCCAGTTTTTTTATGTACACCCAGATAACCCACAAGCGCGCTTAATTACTCAAGCGGTTGCGATTATTCGCAATGGCGGCGTTGTGGTTTATCCAACAGATTCAGGTTATGCACTGGGTTGTCAGCTTGAGAATAAACAAGCACTCGAACGCATCTGTAAAATTCGTCGAATCGATGATAAGCATAATTTCACTTTGTTATGCCGTGATCTTTCTGAGTTGTCATTGTATGCACGAGTAGATAACGTGGCTTTCCGTCTGCTTAAGGCGCACACGCCAGGTGCTTACACGTTTATTTTCAAAGCAACAAAAGAAGTGCCAAAGCGTTTGATGAACGCTAAGCGTAAAACGATCGGTATTCGTGTACCGGACAACAAAATTGCCCTAGACCTTCTAGAAGCAATGGGCGAGCCATTGATGTCGACGTCTCTGATTCTTCCGGGTAACGAGACCACTGAATCGGATCCTGAAGAAATTCGTGACAGCCTAGAGCATGCGGTTGATGTCATTTTGAATGGCGGCTACTTAGGTGAGCAACCAACCACGGTTATTGACTTCAGTGACGATGACGCCGTTGTTTTACGTCGTGGTGCCGGTGATCCAGCGCCGTTTGAATAATAGCGTTACTGATTAACAGTCTGTAACGAAACAGCAAACCTGCCAGAGTAAATAACAAGTGCTTTTTGGCAGGTTATTTGCGATAATACGCGACCGCGATTTGGTCGCGAAAAATTCATTCGACGTCTGTGAAGACGACAATTAGGTAGAAAAGAGTAAATGAGCGAAAAATTACAGAAGGTTTTAGCGCGAGCTGGTCACGGTTCTCGTCGTGAACTAGAAGGTTTAATCAAATCTGGTCGTGTAAGTGTTAACGGTCAAGTTGCGAAGTTGGGTGAGCGTCTTGAAGACGAGAACTCAGTGATCCGTATCGATGGCCACACTATTACAGGCAAAGCCTCTGAAGAAGTGGTTTGTCGTGTACTTGCTTACTACAAACCTGAAGGTGAGCTTTGTACTCGTCACGATCCTGAAGGTCGCCGTACTGTTTTCGATCGTCTACCTAAGATCCGTGGTTCTCGTTGGATTTCAGTTGGTCGTCTTGATGCAAACACATCAGGCCTACTGTTGTTCACAACCGATGGTGAACTAGCTAACCGCCTAATGCACCCAAGCCGTCAGGTTGAGCGTGAGTACCTAGTACGTGTATTTGGTGAAGTAACCGAGCAAAAAGTTAAGAACGTGACTCGTGGCGTTCAACTTGAAGATGGTATGGCTCGTTTCGAAGATGTGGTTTACGCTGGCGGTGAAGGTATGAACCATACTTTCTACGTAGCAATTAACGAAGGTCGTAACCGTGAGGTTCGTCGTCTTTGGGAATCACAAGAAACAACAGTAAGCCGTCTGAAACGTGTACGTTACGGTGATATCTATCTTGATAAGAAACTGCCTCGTGGCGGTTGGAAAGAGCTAGACCTTCAAGAAGTAAACTACTTGCGTGAGCTTGTTGAACTTCAGCCAGAAAAAGAGACACTGTTGGATCTTGATCCTGCAAACACTTCTCGTAAGCGTGAGCGTTCTCGTAGCCAGAAAATTCGTCGTGCTGTTAAGCGTCACGAAGAGCGCGCAAATGCTCCTAAAGGCCGTAGCAACCAGACTAAGCGTAAGAAGCCTGCAACTCGCGGTACTACAACACCTGATTCAGGTCGTAGTGCTCCAGCGACCAATGGCAAACCTCAGTCTACCAAAAAGCCTAAATTGAACAACGGACGCCCGGCTAAACCGGCTAAGCCAAGATCACGTAAGTAATTACACCAGTAGTTGCTACAGTTCTTAAGCTTAAAGCTTAATCCTACGTTTCGAATACAAAAAAACCTGCTAACTTAGCAGGTTTTTTTATGTCTTGAATATGGCGTAGTTCAAATCATGTGGAAGTGCTTGATCAGGTAGAAGTGCTTAGCCAGCTAGAAGCGCTCACCAGCTCGGCTGACTTGCTACGATTGATATTAGGTCACTTTCAAATGATTAGAAAAATTATCACCCTTCGCCATGCGGTCATACAAAATAACATTGACCGCGGCAGCAAGATTCATGCAGCCATTAGTCGGAACGTAGATGGTTTCACGACAGAAGTCCGTGATCTCTTTTTTCAGAGTCCCATCTTCAGGGCCGAAGATATAAAAAGCACGAGGTGGGTGCTTATAATCAGGTAGAGGCTTAGCGCCTTCTATCAAATCAACCGCGATGGGCACGCAGCCAACAGGAATTATATCTTTAAGATCTTCAACACCAATCAAAGGCAACTCAAGATGCTTTTCTTTGGTGTCGGTATGAAATTGTCGAGCGTGGTCATAACGGGTGCCAGTATAAAATACAGAGTTTGCTCCGTAGCAACCAGCTGCTCGCATTACTGAGCCAACATTTTCAGGGGTTTTGGGATTTACTAATCCAACACAGGCATAGCCTTTGGATAGGGTATCTGTCTTTGCTTTGGTCATAATTTTGTAGAGTTGCAGTTTGGTAAAGTGATGAGGCTATGAAGTCGTAAGAAAACCAGCTCAGTACTCTGAGCTGGTTTAAGAAGAGCCTAGTCGCGTTTCCACAACATGTGACAGAACTTGTGTTCAGGGTCACGGCTGATCAGTAGACGAGCGAATACGTCATCTAAGACATCATCAGCTTCATTTACAAGACCAATGCGTACTTCAGCGTAGATCTCTTTGTCGACTTCAAAGCCAACATGTTCAACCCAATCGTCACCAGTTTCAACAAGTTCTGCAGCGCCACGATCTTCAAACTGAGCCGTGAATAAGATCACGTCTGCAGGTTCAAGATTATCAGCAGCCATCTCTAGAAAGATGTCGTATGCAGTGTCAATTGCGTCGTCGTAAGACATTAGGTCGTTAGCTTCGGTCATAATCAGTATCTTAGCTTGCGCGGTTCATGTATTTACGTTCAGCTGTGTTCACAACAACTTTGTCGCCAGTTGCAATGTACTCAGGAACTTGAACAGTAAGGCCTGTAGACAGACGAGCTGGCTTAGTACGAGCTGAAGCAGATGCACCTTTGATTGAAGGGTCTGTCTCTTCGATTACTAGCTCAACTGAAGTTGGTAGCTCAAGAGTCGCCGCAGTACCGTCGATAAGAATCGCGTACATACCTTGCGTATCTTCGTTGATGAACAGCAGTTCGTCTTCGATCATTTCACCGTTGAAGATGAATTGTGTGTAATCTTCGTTATCCATGAAGATGTACTCGTTGCCATCAACGTAAGAGAACATCACTGCACGCTTAGTTACGTCTATCGTTTCAACGATTTCATCAGCCTTGTGACGAACTTCTGTTTTAACGCCAGTTGCTACATCGTGACCACGGAAGCGGTAAATCTTTTGACCGCCACGGCCACCTGGTGTTGTTACTTCGATATCTTTAACTAGTACTGTTTTGCCATCAACATTGATCGCAAAACCTTTTTTAATCTCACTTGCTCTAGGCATTTTGTGTTTGTCCTTATTGGGTCTATCCGGTGATTATATCTCGTAGACGCTATAAATAGGAATAGCTTGAATCATAAAGTCACCTAAGCGATCATAGAGAGACAGTTAAATCATTATTTTATTTACCGAAACGACCTATGCAGCTACCTGTTATTGACCCAACACAGCCATTTCAACCTGAATTTCAACCTGTGGTTAACGATCTGATTACCTTTCTAAAAGGTGGGTTAGGTTCTAATCTGCACAGTGTCTATGTTTATGGCAGTGTGGCACGCAAGCAAGCCGTTGTCGGTCGCTCGAATCTAGATGTGGTTGTGGTTACCCATCGTCCTTTTCCAGAACAACGAACCACGCTGCTGAATACCATCAAATGGCGCTTCCAAAAGAGCTTCCCTCAGGTCACACAAGTGGCAATCAAAACCACCTTGGTAAGCGAGATTGTTGATTTCGACAACATCTTTACGTGGGGCTTTATGCTCAAGCATTTAGCCGTGTGTGTGCATGGTGAAGATCTATCGGACTGTTATGGCGATTTCGAAACGAGTTGGGAAATTGCTAAGCATTGGAATATGGACGCGGAAAATTGGTTAGCGGTTTATCGTAATAAGATTGCCCGAGCAACAACGCCAGAGCAGCAAGTCGCAGCGCAGGTGATTATTGCCAAGAAGCTTCTGCGAGCCAGTTACTCTTTGGTTATGTACCGAGACAAGAATTGGTTCGATGCACCTATGGAGTGCGGTCAACAGTTCTTGAGATATCATCCAGAGAAAGAAGTCGAGATTCAAAGATTGGGTATTTTGCTGTCTGGGCGTGCGATTCCAAAACGTTCAGTAATAGGTATTCTTGATGGCTTTGGTGAATGGTTGGTTAAGCAGTATCAGAAAACTGAGTTTCGAATCGGGTAGGGGGTCGTAAGCTATCAAGATCGTAAGCTATCCATTGATATGAAAAAGCAGAGCGAGTTAAGCACTCCTCTGCTTTTTTCGTTTTTATGTCTGGCTCGAGTTTTAATAGATATCTCGAGTCTAATGTCGCTTCGAAAAGAGGATTCAATCTAGAACAGACCTAGCTGCTGCCCGCTAACTCTTTCAAAATCTAGTCCTATAAACGGCAAAATTGCTTCTGCGACCGGTTTAATCTGCTTGTCGATGTAATGTTGATAATCGATACCGCTCTTCAAATACTCCTTGGGCTCGGGGCCACTCAGCGTAATCAAATATTCAATACGCCCTTTGTTTTGGTATTGAAGTGGGCGACCAAGCTGGGCATTGATCTCATCTGCCAATCTTGCTGCGCGAACCTGTGGCGGAATGTTCTTCTGGTATTCATGTAACTTACGGCGCAAGCGCTTTTGATACACCAGTAAATCATCGTGTTTGCCCGCGGATGTTTCATCGACAAACTGTCTAACATAATCACTTGGATCTTGGTCGTGAAAGACCATCTCATACAAGGTTTGTTGGAACTGTTGTGCGAGAGGCGTCCAATCGGTTCGGGCACTCTCAAGGCCTTTAAAAATGATCTTCTCTTGGTCACCTTGATTGATTAGGCCTGCATAACGTTTCTTCGATCCTGTCTCAGAGCCTCGAATGGTTGGCATTAGAAACTTGCGGTAATGGGTCTCGTATTCCAATTCAAGTATCGAGGTGAGGTTGTAGACCTCTTTCAGGTGATTCGTCCACCAGTCGTTGATGTAAGCCACAAGGGAGTGACCAATCTCGTCTGCTTGTTCTTGCTCAAAACTGCCATTAAGAGACACGAACGTTGAATCGGTATCTCCGTAAATTACTTGATACCCTTTATCTTCGATCAGAACCTTGGTTTTCTTCATGATCTCATGCCCACGCATGGTGATAGAGGATGCCAAGCGAGTATCAAAGAAACGACAACCAGAAGAACCTAGCACGCCATAGAAAGAGTTCATGATGATCTTAATCGCCTGAGAAAAAGCTTTCTCGTTGTTTTTCTTTGCGACATCACGCGCTGCCCAGAGATTTTCGATCATCTCCGGTAGAAAGTGCTTAGAGCGGTGGAATTGACCGCCTCGAAATCCAGCCACTGCTTGGTCTTCTTCGGAGCCTAACTCTAGCTTTAGTCCTTCAATTAACCCCATCGGATCAATCAAGAAAGAGCGAATGATCGATGGGTAAAGGCTCTTAAAATCGAGCACCAAAACCGAGTCATAAAGGTTGGGAATCGAATCCATTACATAACCACCGGGGCTAGCGATCCAGTTCTCGGGTTCTAAATTAGGCGCGACGTAACCCGCTCGGTGTATCTGAGGCATGTATAAGTTAGTAAAAGCAGCGACAGAGCCGCCAACGCGATCAAGTTCAACACCAGTTAAGCGAGAACGTTCAATAGCAAAATCGAGTAGGTGAGTGTGTTCGAAGATTCGGTTTACGAGCACACAGTCTTGAAGATTGTATTTGGCAAGTGAAGGCTTGTCGAACTTAAACATTCGATTGATTTCATCCATGCGGTCATGAACATTATGAATGTCTTTGCCTTCGCCCAGTAACTCTTGTGAGACGGACTCAAGAGACCAAGAACGGAAATGGTAGGTTGCTGTTTTAAGCATATCGATACCATCTAAAACCACGCGACCAGGAATGGTAATGAAGCCCTGCTGATTTTGTGCGGAGCTGCGAAAGAAACTCGGTTGATTGTCGCGACCAATGCTGAGTTTCACTTCGTTCCATTCCGAACGCTTGTGCAGCAGCCTAAAGTCGAAATCAATGACATTCCAACCGATGATGATGTCCGGGTCAAACTCGGAGAACCACGCAATCATGGCTTCAAGCAGCGCTTTCTCGTTGGCAACCCATTGGATATTGGTGTCTGCTTCTTGTGGATCGCCAATCATTATCACTCGGCTATCCATTGGACTGTCTAGGCCGATGGAATAAAGCACACCTTTTTCCGAGCACTCAATATCAAGCGAAACCACGGATAAGCTTGGCAAGTAATCGCCAGCTCGACATTTTGCGTTCGATACTCTGCGATGCTGTTTTTTTGGGGTGATAGTGCCTGTGAATTCGATACTGCCCTTGATAAAGCGTTCCATCAAGAAACGATCGGCCAGTCGAATATCACTTTCAAAGGTTTGGATCTCTTCACCGTTAAAGGCTTGAGCTAACCCGAAGCTGCTTCTCGATAAGGAAGTGTAACAAGCGGCTAAAGGGGTTTGGTCAAATGTTGCTAGCTCTAAAGGCTTAAACTGACAATCTATGGCCTCTTTATCGGCAATAGATTGGCACGTTTCGATATCAGATTGAGCAACAAAAAAGACAGGCTTTTCGTTTTGAATAGTCAGTAGCGTAGGGCCTTTAGGGGTGCTTAACCACAAGTCGATTTGTGTGCGCCCTGAAAAGTCTCGCGCTTGTCTTGTGAGTACAAAGCCTTGCTGAATATCCAATGTAGTAACCTATTGAAATGGAGAGCGGAATACTACCATCTAGCGCCTCATCACGCACAACAGCAAACGAAAATAGTCTCTATATTTTGAGAATTGGAGAAGAATAACGGGACTTAATAGGCAAAAGAGTGAAATTGTAATGAATCGAGATTCAATGGTATTGAAAATCTCTTTATCTTGTGTAATTTTATTGGGTGTTGTTTTAACTAGTTGATTTTTACCTAAAGCTTGTTGTTTTAGTTGGCTTATTTATAAATAAGTACTTGCTAAAGTTAGTGTTTCGACACATATTCAACAGAGATTTTATTTAGTAATTGAGTTAAGATATACACAATGCTGCGACCCGTTGTTCCTTTGTTTAATTGTTTCAAATAGATGAAACGACACAGTGGTTGCAGAGCCAATTAATAGTGTGGAGATACAAGTTTGATAAATGTTTTCCTTGTAGATGATCACGAGCTGGTTCGCACAGGGATACGACGTATTATTGAAGACGTCCGTGGAATGAACGTAGCAGGGGAAGCTGAAAGCGGTGAAGATGCTGCAAAATGGTGTCGTACTAATAATACTGACGTTATTTTGATGGATATGAATATGCCTGGTATTGGTGGCTTAGAAGCAACCAAGAAAATCTTGCGTTTCAACCCTGATGTTAAAATCATCGTTTTAACTGTTCATACGGAAAATCCGTTTCCAACTAAAGTGATGCAAGCTGGAGCTGCAGGTTACCTTACTAAAGGTGCAGGTCCGGACGAGATGGTAAATGCCATTCGAGTGGTTAATAGTGGCCAACGATACATTTCGCCAGAAATTGCGCAGCAGATGGCTTTAAGCCAATTCTCGCCTGCGTCTGAAAATCCATTCGCTGATCTATCTGAACGTGAACTTCAAATCATGATGATGATTACCAAAGGTCAGAAAGTGACGGATATTTCAGAACAACTCAATCTAAGTCCTAAAACAGTTAACAGCTACCGCTACCGACTGTTCAGTAAACTAGACATCAGCGGTGATGTAGAGCTTACGCATTTAGCGATTAGACATGGAATGTTAGATACTGAGACCCTTTAACTCTGAGATCTTATAGTGACCAACTTGTTTGACTCAGTCTCATTCCTTAAGACAGTAACAGAACAGCCCGGCGTTTATCGGATGTATAACGCCGAGGCTGTTGTTATCTACGTCGGTAAAGCTAAGAACCTCAAAAAACGCCTTTCCAGTTATTTCCGTAAAAAAGTCGACAGTGAAAAAACACGCGCTTTAGTCAGCAATATCGACAAAATCGATGTCACTGTAACGCACACGGAAACAGAAGCTCTTATCCTTGAGCATAACTACATTAAGCAGTACTTACCGAAATACAACGTACTTCTGCGTGATGATAAGTCGTACCCTTATATTTTCATTAGCGGTCACAAGCATCCTCGTTTGTCGATGCATCGTGGTGCTAAGAAGAAAAAGGGCGAATACTTTGGTCCTTACCCTGATTCCGGCGCTGTGCGTGAGACGCTACACCTAATACAAAAGATTTTTCCTGCTCGCCAGTGTGAAGACACGGTTTATGCGAACAGAACACGCCCGTGTTTGATGTACCAGATTGGTCGTTGTGCAGCGCCTTGTGTTAGCTCTATTATCTCTGATGAAGAGTACAGCGAGCTTATCGACTACGTTCGTTTGTTCCTTCAAGGGAAGGATAAGCTCGTACTTGAAACGCTCATCGACAAGATGGACAAGGCAAGTCGAGAGCTTCGCTTTGAACAAGCTGCTGCTTTCCGCGATCAAATCCAAGCGATTCGACGTGTACAAGAGCAACAGTACGTATCTGACGATTCTATGGAAGATATGGACGTTCTCGGATTTGCCCAAGAGAACGGCGTTGCTTGTATCCATATCTTGATGATTCGCCAAGGTAAAGTCTTGGGCAGTCGAAGCCATTTCCCTAAAATTCCCAACAATACGGTGCGAGAAGAGGTCTTTTCGAGCTTTTTAAGTCAATATTATTTGGCGCATAATGAAGCAAGAACTATCCCAACGCGTTTAATTCTTAATGCCGATTTGATGGAAGATGTCACTCCGATTCAAGAAGCCTTGTGTGAAGTTGCAGGTCGTAAGATTCACTTCAATACTAATCCTTCTGGCACTCGTGGGCGTTACCTCAAATTGTCGAATACCAACGCGCTAACGGCAATTACCACCAAAATTAATCATAAGATGACCATCAATCAGCGCTTCAAAGAGCTTCAAGAAGTGTTGTCGATGGATGTGATTAAACGGATGGAATGTTTTGATATCAGTCATACCATGGGTGAAAGTACGATAGCGTCTTGTGTGGTGTTCAATCAGGAAGGCCCTGTTAAACCCGAATACCGTCGTTACAACATCACCGGAATTACTGGAGGTGATGATTACGCGGCGATGGCTCAGGCCCTTGAGAAACGCTATTCCAAACAACTCGATGTCGATAAGATCCCAGATATCATCTTTATCGATGGTGGCAAGGGGCAACTGAATCGTGCTCACGAGATTGTTTCTCAATATTGGGGTGATTGGCCATTTCGACCAAGAATGATGGGTATCGCGAAAGGTGTGACCCGCAAGCCGGGTTTAGAAACCTTAGTTACTCTTGAAGGTGAGGAATTTAACTTACCAAGCGATGCACCAGCGTTGCACCTTATCCAGCATATCCGTGATGAAAGTCATAATCATGCGATAGCAGGGCACAGAGCGAAACGAGGTAAAACTCGCCGAACCAGTGCTTTGGAAGGAATCGAAGGGGTAGGGCCGAAACGTCGTCAATCTTTGTTGAAATATATGGGTGGCTTACAAGAACTTAAGCGTGCAACTGTCGAAGAAATAGCCAAAGTGCCGGGCATTAGTCATTCTTTGGCAGAAAACATTTATCAAGCATTGAAACAATAGTAAAAATCCCGCACCATTAAAGCGCAATTGATAAGAGCCTAATAATATGCGTTTGAATATACCTAACATTTTGTCCTTACTGAGACTATTTTTAATCCCAGTATTCGTTGTTGTTTTTTACCTACCTTATGAATGGGCTCCTTTTGCTGCTGCAATGGTGTTTTGGGTAGCGGGTTTTACTGACTGGCTAGATGGCATGCTGGCTCGTAAACTCGGACAAACGTCTCGCTTTGGTGCCTTTATTGACCCTGTGGCGGATAAAGTGCTTGTTGCTACTGCTCTTATCTTAGTTACCGAGCATTACCACTCGATCTGGGTGACTATTCCTGCGGTGACCATGATTGGTCGTGAAATTATCATTTCGGCGCTTCGTGAATGGATGGCTGAAATCGGCAAACGTGCAAGCGTTGCGGTATCTTGGGTTGGTAAAGTCAAAACTGTTTCTCAGATGTTTGCTCTTTGGGTACTTATCTGGCGATACGACGACTGGATGATTTGGGTGGGTTACATTGCACTCTATGTTGCAACCGTTCTTACTTACTGGTCAATGGCGCAATACTTGATGGCCGCCAAAGATGATTTGTTAGACGAAAAACACCATTGATGAAGAAGCGAGCTGAGGCTCGCTTTTTTGATCTTTAACCTAAGGTTAAGTTATCAATAGTGGATATCTAATGTGATATAGATCTCCTTTGAATAGCCTGTCCACAAAGTGCTTTGCACACAAAGTCAGCTATTTAGCCTGTTTCGTATGAAATCTATTCAAACGAATTAAAAATACAAAAATAATATTGACTCAAACGCTCGAATCCGTAGAATGCATCCCGTACCCAAGAGGATGGCAATAAGCGATTCGATTGGAGTTACTAAGGCGCCTTGGCAGAGTGGCTATGCAGCGGATTGCAAATCCGTGGACCTCGGTTCGACTCCGGGAGGCGCCTCCATTATCTCTTTCGTAGAGTAATGAAAATGCGATACTAGCTCAGTTGGTAGAGCGCAACCTTGCCAAGGTTGAGGTCATCGGTTCGAACCCGATGTATCGCTCCAAAATTTGTAATGTTGATTGGCGTCAGCATTAAGATGGTGTTTTACTTTTCAGTAATCGGCATCGCAATAAAGAATTGCGTGCCCTGGTGGTGGAATTGGTAGACACAAGGGATTTAAAATCCCTCGGCGTTCGCGCTGTGCCGGTTCAAGTCCGGCCCGGGGCACCATCTATTAAAGTCTATGTCTTAACGGATGTAGCAAATGCGATACTAGCTCAGTTGGTAGAGCGCAACCTTGCCAAGGTTGAGGTCATCGGTTCGAACCCGATGTATCGCTCCAAATTAAAAAGCCCGAACAGAAATGTTCGGGCTTTTTGGTTTCTGCCGTTCTGATTTTTATGCGTTATTCCTCTTTCTGTTTGAACACACACTCAAACTTCTTTTCTATCTAAAAACGTCGCTATCAAGTTCGTTTACATTACTTAGCTTTTAAAAGCGAGATTCCCTATGAACTCGTTCCTCGTGCTAGGGAATGACGTTTGTGCTCAAATGACCTCTGAGGCTTGACTCATCTTATTACTTTGTTGGCTTTTAAGGCTCGTTAACAGCGAGACTCCCTATGAACTCGCTCTTCGTACTAGTGAGTGACGAAAGGATGCTGAGATCTCAAAGCCTCACTAGCAACGTTTGTATACCCGCTTCGTCATCCTCAGGCTGAGGAACGAGCGAACCGGGGATCTACTTATCGCCTGCTGACTAACTAGTGTTTAACCTATTGCATCAGATAGCGTCTTGAATAAAGCAATATAACGACATGATGTAAGGGATCTTTATGAGCCAGCTCCTCATACTGGGAGTAACGGAAAGGCGCAATACTCTCGAAGTCTCTCTAACATAGCTTGTATACTTACGTCGTCATCCTCGGGCATGAGGAACGAATGAACCGGGGATCTCTTTCCCCAACGATAGTGTTGACGATATTTTCAGCAATTTGTCAGTCACCGCTCCTATTTATCAAGCGATTATTAAAAACTATTGATCGTTCATTTCACTTTATGTTATTTTCCCGCGCAATCTCGGAATGAACAATGTTCAAGAAGAGCAACGATTGCTTCTGGGGGATACGCGTAGTGACCATTCTTGCTGATTGGGACATTACGTAGGGTAGGTATCAGCTAGCCTTTAGCTGATAGACGGGATACTTATGGCGCAATTCGCCATGCTAATGGGAAACCCAACATTGAACACACTAATAACAACATTGCTAATCAGCTCTGCATTTCCAAAAGGGCCAGTTCTTCATAGCTGTCCGATACTGCACAAATGTCCAATTCTTCAAAACAGTAGCATTACTGAACCTTGAGCTCACGCTAACTAATTTTTGCTGTCCTAAGACGGCCTAATTTCGTATTCGTCATTTGACTTATGCGAGCGTACAGCTATATCTCATTTCTAGACAATACGCGTGTTTCACTATGAATTCTCTCTAAATCAATAGAGGGACGGTGTGCAGTTGCGTCTGATGGAGGTGAGTATGAACACATTCAAGGGGACTTTTATGACTACCGCCTTTGAAGTCGATATTAATACTATCGCAAATTCATTTTCAACTATGGTTCCTATCGTAGAGGGAACTTACGACCTAACACCCGATGCTATTTTGCTTGAGCAAGAACAGCATGAATCGGATGTTCGTTCATACCCAAGACGCCTACCGATTGCTATTAAACGAGCATGTGGTGTTTTAGTTGAAGATACTCGTGGCCAACTCTTTCTCGATTGCTTGGCCGGTGCAGGTACACTTTCTCTGGGTTACAACCACCCTGAGATTAACCAAGCACTTAAAGACCAACTCGATTCAGGTTTGCCATACCAGACTCTTGATATTACGACTCAAGCAAAAGAGACGTTTATCAAGCGAGTTAAAGCTTTTCTCCCTCAAGACTTTTCAACGAACTCGGTTCTTCAATTCTGTGGCCCGTCTGGCGCTGATGCTGTGGAAGCCGCGATCAAGCTAGCCAAGCAAACTACAGGTCGCAACACCATGTTTGCTTTCCGTGGTGCTTACCATGGTATGACTAACGGCACCATGGGCATGATGGGTAACCTTGGCACCAAAGAACGTCGCAGCGGCTTAATGTCTGACGTACATTTTATGCCTTTCCCATACAACCTTCGTTGCCCGTTTGGTATTGGTGGTGAAGCGGGTGCTAACGCGAGCATTCGTTACATCGAGCGTATGTTGAATGACGACGAATCTGGCATCATGAAACCTGCCGCGATGATCGTTGAGCCTGTACAAGGTGAGGGCGGTGTGATTCCAGCTCCGGCGTCTTGGCTACAAGGTCTACGTCGCATATGTGATGAGCATGGCATCCTACTGATTTTTGATGAAATTCAGTGTGGTGTGGGTAAAACCGGCAATCGCTTTGCGTTTGAAGAATCAGGTGTTAATCCTGATATCTTGTGCTTGTCTAAAGCGATTGGTGGCGGACTGCCTATGTCGTTGCTTGTGTTTGATAAGAGCATCGATACTTGGAAAGCGGGTGAGCACACTGGCACATTCCGTGGTAATCAGTTGGCAATGGTATCTGGCGCTAAGGCGTTGGAAATCATCGAACGTGATGGTTTGGTTGAGCACGCGAACATCGCAGGCCAATATTTACGTCATGGGCTTGAGAAGATTCAATCGCGTGTGAACTGTATTGCTGAAGTTCGCGGTAAAGGCTTGATGCTCGGTGCTGAGATCAAGCAACCAAATGGTGAGCTTAACAAGTTTGGCGAACCACAATCAGACGGCGAGTTAACTCTAGCGATTCAACGAGCAGCACTAGAGCGCGGCTTGATGGTTGAAAAGGGTGGTCGTGATGGTTCAGTAATTCGTTTCCTTCCGCCAATGATTATCTCTTTCGAGCAGATCGACTTTGCACTGCGCGTCATGGAAGAAGCGATCATCGCAGCGGGTGGTGGTTTACAACAAGACCCAGCTTCAAGCGAACAAACTAACCAAGAATGGAATAAGCATTTCATCCAGACAGGTTTAGGCGGTAGCGACGAATTTGCTAGCGTGATGAACCAAACCACTCAAGCGATGAAAGCCGTTTTTGAACAAGTTGAAACCCCTTATTCGGGTTTAGACCCCAAAGTGCTAGAAGCTGCTATCAATGCTGTTGATCTCGATAACAATCAACACGCTTTGGTTGATGTTGTAGATAGCACTGCAGACCTTGTCGCTGCAAACTCCATCTTCGTGCAGCACCCAGATTGCATTGCACACCTTCACACTCCACCTCTTATGGCTTCGGTAGCAGCGGAATCGATTATCGCGGCGTTGAATCAATCAATGGATTCATGGGACCAAGCATCTGCTGCGACTTATGTTGAACAACGAGTGGTGGATTGGATGTGTGAAAAATACCAACTTGGCGCACAAGCTGACGGTGTTTTCACCAGCGGTGGCACGCAAAGTAACCTAATGGGTTTATTGCTCGCGAGAGACTGGGTTGCGGATAAGCACAATGGCCACTCAATCCAAAAGCTTGGCTTACCAGAATACGCAAGCAAGCTGCGTATCTTATGTTCAAAGAAATCTCACTTCACGGTTCAAAAGTCTGCCTCGCTACTCGGGTTGGGTGAAGCGGCAGTGTGCTGTGTTGATACCAACGCCAATGGCACGATCAAGCCTGACTTGCTAGACGCAGAAGTGACAGCACTTAAAGCTCAAGGGTTGATTCCTTTTGCTGTTGTTGGTACTGCGGGTACTACCGATCACGGTGCTATTGATGATCTTGAAGTGATTGCTGACATCGCCAACCAACAAGGCCTTTGGTTCCATGTCGACAGTGCTTACGGTGGCGCGCTTATCTTAAGTAGCCACAAAGCTCGTTTAAAAGGTATCGAAAAAGCGGACTCAGTGAGTGTCGACTTCCACAAGTTGTTCTTCCAAACCATCAGCTGTGGCGCAGTGCTTCTCAAAGACAAAGCGAACTTTAAGTACTTACTGCATCACGCAGATTACTTGAATCGCGAGCACGATGAGCTGCCAAATCTAGTCGATAAGTCTATCGCTACCACCAAGCGTTTCGATGCACTGAAAGTCTTCATGACGATGCAAAGCGTTGGACCAAAGCAACTGGGTGATATGTACGACCACCTTCTAGAGCAGACGCTTGAGGTAGCCGATCTGATTCAGAAGCATGACGATTTCGAGTTGCTTGCTGAGCCGTCACTGTCGACTGTGCTGTTCCGTGCGGTACCGAACAACGAGCTATCAGCAAACGGCGTTCTTGATTTAGACAAACTGAATCAGACGTTAAGACTGGAGGCGCTGACTCGTGGCGTTGCAGTACTTGGCGAAACGGTCGTTGATGGTAAAAGCGCGCTGAAATTCACTATCTTGAATCCGTGCTTAACGACATCAGATTTCAAATCTTTAATTAACAAAATTCAAACTCTAGCCATTGAGCTAGCAGAACAACAAGGGTAATTAAAACTATGGCTATTCTACAAATTGGTGCAGGCGGCGTTGGTTGGGTTGTTGCACACAAAGCAGCACAAAATAACGAAGTACTGGGTGATATCACAATCGCTTCTCGCACAATCGCGAAGTGTGAAAAAATCATCGAATCTATCAAGGGCAAAAACAACCTTAAAGATTCTACTAAGAAACTAGAAGCTCGTTCAGTAGACGCTGACGATGTTGATGCACTTGTTGCTTTGATTAAAGAAGTTAAGCCTGATCTAGTGATCAACGCTGGTCCTCCTTGGGTAAACATGGCGATCATGGAAGCGTGTTACCAATCGAAAGTATCTTATTTAGATACATCGGTTGCGGTTGATCTATGTTCTGAAGGCCAACAAGTACCACAAGCTTATGATTGGCAGTGGGGCTACCGTGAGAAGTTCGCAGAAGCGGGCATCACAGGTATTCTTGGCGCGGGTTTCGATCCAGGTGTGGTATCAATCTTTGCTGCGTACGCGGTTAAGCACTTGTTCGATGAGATTGACTCAATTGACGTAATGGACGTGAATGCTGGCGACCATGGCAAGAAGTTTGCGACAAACTTTGACCCAGAAACCAACATGCTTGAGATCCAAGGCGATTCTTTCTACTGGGAAAATGAAGAGTGGAAACAAGTACCTTGTCACTCTCGTATGCTTGAGTTTGAATTCCCGAACTGTGGTTCTCACAAAGTTTACTCAATGGCACACGATGAAGTGCGTTCAATGAAAGAGTTCATCCCAGCTAAGCGTATCGAATTCTGGATGGGCTTTGGTGATGCATACCTGAACTACTTCAACTGCATGCGTGATATCGGTCTTCTTAGCCCAGATCCGCTAACGCTACATGACGGCACTGTGGTTCAGCCTCTACATGTTCTTAAAGCACTACTACCAGATCCAACATCTCTAGCTCCGGGTTACACAGGTTTAACGTGTATCGGTACGTGGGTTCAAGGTAAGAAAGACGGTAAAGAGCGCAGTGTCTTCATCTACAATAACGCAGACCACGAAGTGGCTTACGAAGACGTAGAGCACCAAGCGATTTCTTACACTACGGGTGTTCCTGCGATTACTGCTGCACTTCAGTTCTTCCGTGGCGAATGGGCTGATAAAGGCGTGTTCAACATGGAACAGCTAAACCCAGACCCGTTCCTAGCAACGATGCCTGAAATCGGTCTAGACTGGCATGTTCAAGAGCTAGAGCCGACAGTCGGTTTACCTCTGATCCACACTTTGAAGTAATTTCTGGCTCTTTGCCCTCGTCGCGTTGTCCATCGTGCTCATTTACGTTCGTAAACTCCGCGCGATGTCCTAGCGACAAGGTCAAAGCTCTGCGAATTCCATTCAAAGTCATATGATTGACGAGAACGTATAATTACAAGCCGATGCTGTTGCGTCGGCTTTGTTCGATTATCATGTGCCTTCGGGAACTCGAGGGCCGCAAGGTATTAACATGCAAAACAACGAACTAAAAACGCCTTATTTCATGATCAACGAAGACAAGTTGATTGCGAATTTAGAGATAGCTAAGCAGCTGAAAGAGATTTCAGGTGTGAAGTTGGTGTTGGCACTGAAGTGCTTCTCGACATGGGGTGTGTTTGACATCATCAAGCCTTACCTCGATGGCACGACAAGCTCTGGCCCATACGAAGTCAAGCTTGGCCACGAAACCTTTGGTGGTGAGACGCACGCTTACAGTGTCGGTTACAGCGAAGATGACGTGAGAGAAGTTGCGGATATCTGCGATAAGATGATCTTCAACTCTCAAAGCCAACTTGCTGCTTACCGTCATATTGTTGAAGGTAAAGCTTCATTGGGTTTACGTTTAAATCCGGGCGTGAGCTACGCAGGACAAGACTTGGCTAACCCAGCGCGTCAATTCTCGCGTTTGGGTGTGCAAGCAGATCACATTAAACCAGAGATCTTCGATGAGATTAATGGTGTGATGTTCCACATGAACTGTGAGAACAAAGACGTCGATGCATTTATCGGTTTGCTTGATTCAATCTCAGAGCAGTTTGGTGAGCACTTAGATAAGTTGGACTGGGTGAGCATGGGCGGAGGTGTGTTCTTCACATGGCCGGGTTATGACATCGAGAGACTGGGTCTTGCGCTAAAAGCCTTCTCTGAAAAACACGGCGTGCAGATGTACCTAGAGCCGGGTGAAGCCATCATCACTAAGACGACTGACTTAGTTGTGACTGTGGTTGATATTGTTGAGAACGTAAAGAAAACTGCAATTGTGGATTCAGCAACCGAAGCTCATCGCCTTGATACGCTTATCTACAATGAACCAGCGTCGGTATTCGAAGCGTCTGAAAACGGCAATCATGACTACGTGATTGGTTCATGTTCATGCCTTGCAGGCGATCAGTTCTGTGAAGCAAGCTTTGAAGAGCCACTGAAAATTGGTCAAAGACTGCATCTGTTAGACAGTGCGGGTTACACCATGGTGAAACTAAACTGGTTCAATGGCCTAAAAATGCCATCAATCTACTGCGAACGTAGCAGTGGCGAAGTTCAGAAGCTAAATGAATTCGGCTATGAAGACTTCAAACGCTCATTGTCGCAATGGTCGGTTAAGTAGCGAAATCTTACTTCAGAACAATAAAAAGAGCAGCCGATGAGCTGCTCTTTTTTATTTTTTGGTATAGCCATTAGCTACAATCATTAGCTACAACAATTACCAGTTAGCTTTCAATAATCACGCGAGTATCTTCGCTAAGCGTTTCCAATTCGTTGACTACATCATCAATCAAAACTTCGATTGGTAGCTTAACGGCAATCTTGGAAGTAAATAAACTAGAGCTAACACCACCGCCTCCGGCGATAAACACGCGGTGACAATCCATATCTAGAATGCTGATGCCTTGTCTGTCTAACACGTGTGTTACTTCATTCACTATGCCAGCTCGGTCGTTAGAGTCGAGTCGTAGGTGATGGATCGTATCTTGTGCGTTGTGAGTATGGTCTGAATCAACAAACTGCACGATAAGATCAGCATTGGCGCTGAAAGCTTCTTTCACAATCGATTCGTTGATGGCTGGAAGTTGAACCTTGAGTACGCCTGCGACTTGGTCTTCAATAAAGTTAACTTTACTAATGAGCCATTTCCCGTCGTTTTCGTGAGTAACCGCAGCAAGTTGCTTGATTGTTGCTGGTGATGCTTTTCCGATAAAGTTTACGATAAATGTACTGTTCATATCAGCCCCCAAAGTCTCAATTAATCGTTGCTAATTAAATGTTTGATATCACGCGATAAAGTTCTTTAATTTCAGTGTAGAAGTTTACATCGAACAATGTTTGACCTGCGTCAATTTTTGAAACTAAGCTGTGATGCAAAAAAAGAGAATGGAGAGTAGGGCACAAAAAAAGCGGCTAGAGAGCCGCTTTTTAGAAGAGTCGTCGTTGTTACTGGGAATGCAGTAACTTAGAGTTCAGAGACTGAAAGCTATTTTAGAACGTAACTTTAAAGTTCATACCAACAAACTGAGAGTCATAAGGTGCACCTGCATCGTATGCGAACCTTGCTGCATCTTGGTTATCCCACCAAGGGTTGGTGTTCAGGTTAACTTCTGCATCACCACCCCAAGCGTCACTTACCCAGTAGTGGATATGGCCAACAGGGTTTAGGAAGAATAGAGAAACATCGCCCATGGTTTGAGAGCCCATCACTTCGCCACCTGAAGCCACAATGTCTTGCTCAGCTTCTAGCATCAATTCACCGACAACCGCACCAAAGAATGGTGTGATGAACAGATCTTGCCAAGAAGGTACTTCAGCGAATGCTTCTACACCGTATTCCCAGAAGAACGTCGACATGGTCCAAGAGTATAAGAAAGACTCAAACTCATCGTAACCTGCGTGTCGAGCTGCGGTGTAGTAAACACCACCAAAATATGGGTGCATCACGTAGTTTAGGAAGTGTTCATCGCGGTCCCATACTGGGCCTTCAGACACGTTATCTTTCCACTTTTTACCTAATGAGCTGATATCACGTTGGTCATCATCCCACTTAGTGATACTTTCAGGTAGCAGAGTCATTAGACCCACTGTCGCGACACTTAAACCAAGAATAGTGTAGGTTTGACCCATTAGATAATCCCAATCCTTCTCTTGACTCACCAACATATGTTTTGGTTGTTGGATTGAGAAGTCGTATTCATCACTTGATTCGCTCAGTGCGTAATTGGCACTTGGCTTGTAGGTGTACAAGCTATCATTAACACAGTAGTCTTGAGCACATTCATCCGAATAAGAAAGGTTGATTGGCTGGTCGAAGTCGTATTGGCTTGCAACCGAGTTAACTGACATTAGCATTGAAAATGCAGCAGTAACCTTCGCTAGTAACGGTGATTTGGCCACAAGGGTCTCCATGAGAAGTTAAGAATTGATCAGAGTCACAATTATCTATTAAATGCCTGATTTAGGGAACTAATAATTTGTCGCTTTTCCTAAGAAAACCTTAGATTTAACATTAATAATATTTGTGAAAAGCTGGAATGTCTCAAATTCAACCATAGACCAGTTTATGAATAATGCAGTGTCTTTTTATGACCACAAGGGATAGAAATATGACGAAAATCGCAATGTTAAGCACAGGTGAAGAAGTTCTTCATGGAGACATTGTAGACACAAACGCAGCTTGGATGTCTGGAGAGTTTTACCAACACGGCTTTGCTCTCGCCAAACGTTCCACTGTGGGTGACCAAATGAATGCTCTCATTGAAGAACTGCTGATGCTGAGCTTTAACTATGATGTGGTTATCGTCAATGGCGGTTTAGGGCCAACAACGGATGACATGAGTGCGGCTGCCGCTGCAGCAGCGTCAGAGCAGAAATTAGTCATGTTCCCTGAATGGCTAGATCGCATGGAAGAGATGTTTTCTGGACGTGGTATGCCGATGCCTGACAGCAATCTTAAACAAGCCTTGTTGCCAGCAAGTTCAGAGATCGTCGATAACCCAGTTGGCACTGCATGTGGCTTCAAGCTGAAAATCAATGATGCGACGTTCTATTTCACTCCCGGTGTTCCGAGTGAATTCAAACGCATGGTGACGTTTGAGATTCTTCCTGATTTGTCGCGCGCTTATCCACAAGTGGTTGCTTCTGAGTGCAGTCGTCTATTTACATTTGGCTTATCTGAGTCGGGTATCTCTGATGTGTTGGATCAATTGAAACTGCCTGAAGGTTATGAGTTGGGTTATCGCTCTTATTTACCTTTCATTGAAGTTAAACTGTTTGGCCCTAAGTCTGGCTTAGAAACCCGCGTTAAGCTGCTGCAAATGGTGTACAAGCTGTTAGAGAGTAATGTCGTCAGTGTTGATGAGCCGATGATTGACCATATTGGCCACATCATGGCAGAGAGAAAGAAAACTTTGTCTGTGTCTGAAGTGTCGACCAAAGGCGCATTGTCGGCTTGGTTACAATCGAATGAGCAGGTTGAAGATTGTTTTGGGCATTCTTGGGTCATGGCAGAACCAAAAGAGGGTGAACTCGAAAAGAGCGATCCATTAGCCGCAACCTTTGCACTGGCTGGCGCAACTAGAGAGAAATGCGGTACTGAATTAGCCTTGGTGACGGGTAAGTTGGAAGGCAACACATTCAGCATTGCACTATCGAGCGAAGCGGGTGAGTGGGGCCAAGTGCTTGAGTTCTACCGCCAGTACAATCGTGAAGATGCGCGCACCATTATCAAAACCGTTGCCGCAGATATGCTGAGAAGACACTTAGACAACAAACCTATGTTTGGCACTTACTCTTCGGTTAAGCGATTGAAAGACATGTTTATTCCTTCAGCTATCATCAAGTAAGCAGCTCTTTTAGTTAACCAGGCCTCTTGAGCCAACGTTAAATCAGAACAAATAAAAAGGCCCAACATCCAAATAGGTGTTGGGCCTTTAGTTTATCTAGCCTTCTAGATAACTAAACAAGAGGGCTGTGATTACAAACCGCTTGTCATATGTAGGCTGTAGAACAAACCACGGCCAATGAGTTCTGAAGCTAAGAACAGTACCAATGCTAAGCCAAGGTTTACTGGGTTCACTTTTGCTTTGTTCAGCATAGGTAGAATCCAAACTAGCAAGCTTGCCATCAGTAATGCCACTTGAAGAATCACATAGCTACCTAAACCGTCAACCAACTCAGACGCTTTAGCTACTGAAGTTTGGATGTCACCGATTAGGTTCAGTTTTCCTACTGTCACAATCAAGCTAATAGCAACGGCAATAACAGCCAGCATCGTGATGTTGCGGTCAACCGTAAAGCGACTGTCGTTGGCGAATACAATCACGAACTGAGACAGCAGCAAGCCACCCACAACCATGGTCATGATGAAGCTCAGTGGCGTGTAGATGTTGTCCCAAGTCGGTACGGTGTTGATCATGTATACGCTGATCATCGCGTACATGAAGATAACACCCAGCACCATCGCGCCAACCATCATTGCTTTCTGGATAGCGATGCCGCCTTTCTTAACGACCGACAGTAACCATTGCAGACCACCCAGAGCGAAAAATGCCGCACCGAAGAATACTTCGTTAGACAACCAAGCTGAGCCTAGTTGGTTAAAAGCGTTAAATGCGCGCAATGGAGAACCCAAGTGCGTTGTCGAGAACATAAAACCAAGACCCATTAATGCCCACAGAATGAACATTGGAACCTTGTAGCTGTTCAGCTTATCTTCGTCATGATTAAGTACCAGTGCACGTGCGCCAATCAGTAAGTAACCACCAACCGCAGTTTGCGCCAGCACCGTAAAGAAGATTAAAGACCACTCATGAAAAATCATCTTACACCTCCTTCGGGTTTGCTAGGTGACCACTGGTATCGCCAGTAGGCTTCGCGTTTTTGTTCAGTTTAATCACGATGTTTGGTAGCGTTTCACTTGAAGATGGCAGTGGCGCTACATCTGCACCAGAACCGTACTTCTCGCGAAGTGTGTTGATTTCACCAAACTCCAATGCACGAAGTGGGCAAGACTCAACACAGATAGGTTGCTTGCCTTCAGAAACACGTTGGTAACAACCATCGCATTTGGTCATGTGACCTTTCTTCGCATTGTATTGCGGTGCGCCGTAAGGACACGCATTGCTACAGTGTTGACAACCAATACATACGCTCTCATCAACCACAACCAAACCGTCTTCATCACGTTTGTGCATCGCGCCCGAAGGACATACTTTCACACACGCAGGGTTAGTACAGTGGTTACAAGCGATTGATAGGTAGTAAGAAAAGACATCTTTCTGAACCCAGGTATCGCCATCTTGAGTGAAGCCACCACCGGCGTATTCGTATACGCGACGGTAGTTCGTTTTGATGTCTAGATCGTTATAATCTTTACAAGCAAGCTGACAGGTTTTACAACCCGTGCATTTACTTGAATCAATGTAAAAGCCGTATTGTTTCATTCCAACCTACCTTATGCTTTCGTTAGCGCTTTGATTTGAACTAGGTTTGTATGCTGAGGGTTGCCCTTAGCAAGTGGGCTCGGGCGCTGAGTGGTCAGCACGTTGATAGAGCCTGCATGGTCGATCTTCTGACCATCTGGTGCGTACCATGCACCTTCGCCTAGCGCGACAACTCGAGGAAGAATCCTAGGTGTCACTTTCGCTGGAATATGAACTTCGCCACGGTCGTTGAAAATACTCACCATGTCGCCATTTTTAATACCGCGCTCTTGAGCATCAATAGGGTTGATCCACAACTCTTGTGGTGCTGCTGCTTTGATTTCTGCAACGTTGCCGTAAGTCGAGTGAGTACGAGCCTTGTAGTGGAAACCCGTTAGCTGAAGTGGGTACTTCTCTGCTAATGGGTCGTTGTGGCCTTCAAAAGAATCGGCGTAAATCGGAAGAGGGTGAATCACTTCGTCTTCTTTCAATTTCCAAGTCTTCGCGATATCAGCCAGTTGCTCTGAGTAGATCTCGATCTTGCCACTTGGTGTTGTCAATGGGTTCGCTTCAGGATCTTTACGGAAATCTTCGTAAGCGATGTAGTGGTGGTCGTAGCTACGCTTGTAGATACCCAGCTCTTTCATCTCTTCGAAGGTTGGTAGTGTTGGATCGTTCTTACGAGTTTCCGCGTAAAGGTGCTCAATCCATTGCTCTTGAGTACGGCCTTCTGTGAATTCTTTTTCTACACCCATGCGTTTCGCCAGTTGAGAACACATCTCGTAGATAGATTTGGCTTCGAACTGAGGCTCGATCGCTTTCTGCGCGAAGATGAAGTAAGGCATGTTTGCTGCTTTACCATCCATACACCAGTCGTCTTGCTCTGACGTTGTTAAGTCAGGCAGGATGATATCGGCGTATTTCGCAGAAGATGTCATATGGTTATCGACCACAACAATCATTTCACACGCGGTATCGTCTTGAAGAATTTCGTGTGTTTTGTTGATGTCTGAGTGCTGGTTGATAATACAGTTACCTGCATAGTTCCAGATCATCTTGATAGGGTTCTTAAGGCGGTCTGCACCACGAACGCCATCAGTGATGTCGGTCATTTCATGGTGACGGTAAATCGCGTCTGTCCACATGAACATCGAGATAGAAGTTTCAACTGGGTTTGGCACAGTCGGGAAGCGAACAAATGGAATATTGATGTCACTTTCACGAGCACCAGTAGAACCACCTGATACACCAACAGAACCGGTTAGTAGAGACAGCATTGCGATTGCACGACAAGCTAGCTCACCGTTTGCAGTGCGTTGTAAGCCCCAACCTTGATGGATTGCACACGGTTTTGCAGTGCCCATCTCACGGCCAAGCTTGACGATAGTATCAACTGGAATACCTGTGATCTTAGAAGCCCACTCTGGCGTCTTCTCTACACCGTCTTCACCTAAACCTAGGATGTAAGATTTGTAGTCACTGTTCTTTGGTGCTGATGCAGGAAGCGTCTTCTCGTCGTATCCGACACAGTATTTGTCTAGGAAAGGTTGGTCGACAAGGTCTTCAGTGATCATCACGTGTGCAAGGCCAGCAACCAATGCAGCATCGGTAGATGGGCGAATTGGGATCCATTGATCTTCGCGGCCGCCAGCAGTATCGGTGTAGCGAGGGTCGATGATGATCGTTCTTGCGTTCGATTTGTTTTTGCTTTCTACGTAGTGGTGGATCAGACCGCCGCCAGACATACGCGTCTCTGCAGGGTTGTTACCAAATTGGATGTTAAGCTTAGTGTTCTCTAAATCAGAGAAAGAGTTGTTATCTGCCCAACCACCGTAGGTGTAGCTCAAACCTTTCGCGATTTGCGCTGTTGAGTAGTCACCGTAATGGTTCAGGTAACCACCACTTAGGTTCATTAGACGAGCAATCAGCGTTTGTGCTGGTGGCCAAGATTTTGTGACAGTGCCACCTAGCGTACCTGTACCGTAGTTTAGGTAGATGGTGTCGTTACCGTAGTCTTTGATAAGGCGTTGCATGGTGCCAGCAACTTCATCGTAAGCTTCTTCCCAGCTAATACGTTTGAATTTACCTTCACCACGTTTACCAACACGTTTCATTGGGTATTTCAGGCGATCTGGGTTGTAAACACGGCGGCGCATAGAGCGTCCACGTAGACAAGCACGAACTTGGTGATGACCGTATTCGTCAGTACCTGTGTTGTCGGTTTCTACGTATTTGATTTCACCGTTTTGCACATGCATACGTAATGGGCAGCGAGAGCCACAGTTTACCGTACATGCACTCCATACGATTTTCTCATCCACACTTTCAGCAACCGCAGCCGCTACGGGTCTGGATTTGAAAGGTAAAGCGATGCCGCCCGCGAGAGCTGCTGCGCTACCTACCGCAGAAGAAGCTTTCATGAACCCTCTTCGAGTAAGATTCATTACCCCAGATTCTTTCTTATTCGTCATTCTAAGATGCCTTTTGTTATTGATGACTAGCACTTTATAGGTAGTTTTGTTTTTGTCTTTTAATTTTTAAATGTTGATTGATAGGAATCAAGTAAGTGCTCAATTTAAAGTTTATGAATTGAATGTATAAATTAGATCAAAGAATGGAATGGTTTAATTAATATAATTATCGTTAAAACCTATTACGGTATAAATAATAATGATTATCGATACGCATAAATTATTGGGTTCGCTATTTTATCAAGCGGCAAGTAAAGAACAGTTGTTAACCATAGTCGAAGCATTGGTCGAGAGTGAAGTACTATCAGAAGCGTGCTTGCTAGCACTTCAAAATGAACAAGAAGATGCGCTAGTTGCAGAGTTTAGCCGCCTTTTTGAAGGCGTTGGAGACATGCCGGCGCCACCTTGGGGTTCTGTGTACCTAGATAAAGACCGTGTTGTGTTTGGTGCCTCGACTGTGGAATATCGACAGTTTCTAGAATTGAACCATATTGAATTGGACACAGGTTTAAGAGAGCCAGAAGATCAATTTGGTTTAATGCTATTCGCCCATGCGTATTTGTTAGAAAACAACAATACCAATTCAGCCCGTGAATTGATTGAGTGTCACTTATTGACTTGGTCTTCTGTTTATTTAGAGAAATTAAATATAGCATCAGATTTATCATTTTATAAGAAGCTATCAAGCGATGTAATAAATTGGCTTAATCAATTAATATCTAAATATAATTTAAACGTAGCCACTAAAAAGTTATATATCGATTAATGCCTGAACAAATAAATTCAAATAGACGCGGTTTCTTAACTCGACTCTCTAAGCCAGTTAAAGTTGCGGCAAGTTATGAAGAGAAATCACAGCGCGTGTATGCAAGGCCGCCAAGAGCGGTTGATGAGGTGCTGTTTGAGCGTCTTTGCGACGGTTGTGGTTTGTGTGAGCAAGCGTGTCCAAATAGCGTTATTGAGATGCTAGAGGGCAGTGCGCTGTTGAATTTGGATTACAACAGTTGTTCGCTGTGTGATAAGTGCAGTGAAGTGTGCCCGACTGGCGCGCTTCATCAAACGGTAACGCCTTATATTGATCTCAAGCCCAGCTTTGCTGATAGCTGCAACAACTACATGCAAATGGATTGTAATGCGTGCCAAACCGCTTGTTCAGTAAGTGCAATT
Organism: Vibrio lentus; assembly: GCF_030409755.1. Taxonomy (NCBI): domain Bacteria; kingdom Pseudomonadati; phylum Pseudomonadota; class Gammaproteobacteria; order Vibrionales; family Vibrionaceae; genus Vibrio; species Vibrio lentus. The sequence continues at coordinate 1,681,065 of NZ_JAUFQE010000002.1, read as the reverse complement.
CAAATCGAAGTAGGGGAGTTACCTACCTTAGACAAAGATAAGTGTGATGGTTGCGGAGAGTGCCGAAGCGCTTGTTACATTGGCTCAGTGACTCTGAACCTGACTCAACAGTAAACATCCGGTTTTGCTTGGTGGGAACCAACAAGAAGGCTTTGAGTGATAGGAAAGTCGTCTCAGATACCTAAAGGCATAAATAGAAAAAGGGTCCGCATTCCAAGAGGAGGCGGACCCTTTTTAATACTTGTTATCTTCAATGAAGCGTAGCGTTTAAAAACATTTGAATTCACGCAACTCTAAATGAAACGAAACAAACTTAAGCTGGTTGGCTTAGGCGCGCTTCTGTTTGCTTCTGTGAGTTACGTTACTCAGCGATAAATCGGTTTTTGCTTTGCAGATGCATGGCAAAATTTCATCGCCTTGTGTGTAAGCCATAGCAAAACCAACGTACTCAACTTCACCGGAATCCAACGTGCAACGACAAGCGCCACAGTGCCCATCTCGGCAGTTGTATTCTGGTTCTAAGCCCGCCTGTTCCATCGTTTCCAATAGAGTATTCGACGGGTTAGATTCAATCGAAGTCAGCTTGTTGATTTTGATTGTTGGCATTACAGCTCAAATCCTTCAAAGTCGTCAGCTTTTACTTCGTTGTCGATTTGACCAACTAGGTAAGAACTGATTTCAGCTTCTTGTGGAGCAACTTGAACGTTATCTGAAGACAACCAAGCGTTGATCCATGGGATTGGGTTCGACGTTGCTTCTGGGTAAGCCGTACCTAGACCAACAGCCTGCATACGGATGTTCGTAATGTACTCAACGTACTGGCAAAGAATGTCTTTGTTTAGACCAATCATAGAGCCATCTTTGAATAGGTATTCTGCCCACTCTTTTTCTTGCTCTGCTGCTTCTTTGAATAGGTCGAAACATTCTTGCTTACACTCTTCAGCGATCTGCATGAATTCGAAGTCATCTTGGCCGTTACGCAGCAAATTGATCATGTGCTGTGTACCAGTAAGGTGAAGTGCTTCATCACGAGCGATTAGCTTGATGATCTTCGCGTTACCTTCCATTAGCTCACGTTCAGCGAATGCGAATGAACATGCAAAACTCACGTAGAAACGAATCGCTTCTAGTGCGTTTACAGACATTAGACATACGTAAAGTTTCTTCTTCAGGTCGTGAAGTGAAATCTTAACGTCTTCGCCGTTGATGTTGTGGTTGCCTTCACCGTAGCGGTGGTAGTCAGCAGTCAGCTTGATTAGGTCGTCGTAGTAAAACGCGATGTCTTTCGCACGCTTTAGGATCTCTTCGTTTTCAACGATATCGTCAAATACTACGCCTGGATCATTCACGATGTTACGGATGATGTGCGTGTATGAACGAGAGTGAATCGTTTCAGAGAATGACCATGTCTCAATCCAAGTTTCAACTTCTGGCAGTGATACCAAAGGAAGTAGGGCAACGTTAGGGCTGCGGCCTTGGATTGAATCTAGAAGTGTTTGGTACTTCAAGTTAGAGATGAAGATGTGCTTTTCATGCTCAGGAAGCTTGTTGTAGTCGATACGGTCGCTAGACACGTCAACTTCTTCTGGACGCCAGAAGAAAGAAAGCTGCTTTTCGATCAACTTTTCGAAGATTTCGAATTTCTGTTGGTCGTAACGTGCAACGTTTACCGACTGACCCAAGAACATTGGTTCTTTTAGTTGGTCATTTTTTTGTTGAGAAAAAGTACTGTAAGCCATAAATGCCTCAAATCCTTTAAGGACCCGTAATAAAACGAACCCTGTTAATGCTTTAAACCCAGAGAAGATAACTTCTCTGGGGTCTTAATGTTTATTGCGGTTTAGATCTTACAACCGCCGCCTTCACAATCTTCTTCCGGCACTTGAACTGCATCGCCTTGGTCGTCTTTAGCACCATCACGAGTGTTATGGTAGTAAAGCGTCTTAACACCGTACTTGTACGCTGTTAGCAAGTCTTTAAGCAGTTGCTTCATTGGTACTTTACCGCTGTCGTAAACACTTGGATCATAGTTAGTGTTTGCAGAGATAGCTTGGTCAACGAATTTTTGCATGATACCCACTAAGTGCAGGTAACCATCGTTAGTACCAATGTTCCAAAGTAGCTCGTAGTTCTCTTTAAGATTTAGGAAATCAGGAACTACTTGCTTCAGGATGCCGTCTTTCGATGCTTTAACTGATACGTAACCACGTGGTGGCTCGATACCGTTAGTCGCGTTCGAGATTTGAGACGAAGTCTCAGAAGGCATAAGCGCTGTCAGTGTAGAGTTACGTAGGCCGTGCTCCATGATCTCTTCACGTAGCGTGTCCCAATCGTAGTGCAGTGGCTCTTCACATACTAAGTCGATATCTTTTTTGTAAGTATCGATTGGCAGTAGGCCTTTCGCGTAGTTGGTTTCGTGGAAAGATGGGCAACGGCCTTGCTCTTTCGCTAGGTCAACAGACGCTTTTAGCAAGTGGTATTGAATTGCTTCAAAAGTACGGTGCGTCAGGCCATTTGCGCTGCCATCAGAGTACTTAACACCATTCTTCGCTAGGTAGTATGCGTAGTTGATTACACCCACACCTAGAGTACGACGGTTCATTGTCGACTTACGTGCTGCTGGAAGCGGGTAGTCTTGGTAATCAAGTAGTGCATCTAGAGCACGAACAACCAGTTCAGAAAGTTCAGCCAGATCGTCTAGCTCGTTGATTGCGCCTAGGTTAAACGCTGAAAGCGTACATAGTGCAATCTCACCTTCGTCATCTTCCACGTTAGAAAGCGGCTTAGTTGGTAGCGCGATTTCTAGACATAGGTTCGATTGACGAACAGGTGCTACTTCAGAATCAAACGGGCTGTGTGTATTACAGTGGTCAACGTTCTGAATGTAGATACGACCAGTAGAAGCACGCTCTTGCATTAGCAGAGAGAATAGCTCAACGGCTTTAACCGTTTCACGCTTCACTGAAGGATCGTTTTCGTACTTAACGTAAAGCGCTTCAAAACGCTCTTGGTTTTCGAAGAACGCGTCGTAAAGGCCAGGTACGTCAGAAGGTGAGAACAGGCTGATGTTGCCCCCTTGAACAAGACGAGAGTACATAAGCTTGTTCAGCTGTACGCCGTAGTCCATGTGACGAACACGGTTCTCTTCAACGCCGCGGTTGTTTTTCAGTACTAATAGAGACTGAACTTCACCGTGCCATAGTGGGTAGAACACGGTTGCTGCGCCGCCACGAACACCACCTTGAGAACAACATTTTACTGCTGTTTGGAAGTATTTGTAGAAAGGGATACAGCCCGTGTGGAACGCTTCACCATTACGGATTTCCGAACCAAGCGCACGGATACGACCTGCGTTGATACCAATACCAGCACGTTGAGATACGTAACGAACAATAGAGCTTGCTGTTGCGTTGATAGAATCAAGGCTGTCACCACACTCAATCAGTACACATGAACTGAATTGACGAGTAGGCGTACGTACACCAGACATAATTGGTGTAGGTAGAGAAATCTTAAACGTAGACGAGGCGTCGTAAAAACGTTTGATGTAATCCAGACGAGTTGATTTCGGGTATTTACCGAATAAACACGCAGCAACTAGGATGTAAAGGAACTGAGCACTCTCGTAGATTTCTTTTGTTACACGGTTCTGCACGAAGTATTTACCTTCAAGCTGCTTAACCGCCGCGTAAGAAAAGTTTAAGTCACGCTTGTGGTCGATGTACGCGTCAAGCTCTTCGAATTCAGCTTTCGTGTAGTCTTCCATAAGGTGGCTATCGTATTTACCCATATCAACCAGTTTTGCAACGTGGTCATAAAGAGCAGGCGGCTCGTATTCACCGTACGCTTTTTTACGTAGGTGGAACACTGACAGACGTGCTGCTAGATATTGGTAATCAGGAGTCTCTTCAGAGATTAAATCCGCTGCTGACTTGATGATTGTCTCATGAATGTCAGTCGTGGTAATGCCATCGTAAAACTGAATGTGAGCTTTCAATTCTACTTGTGATACAGAAACATTGTGCAAGCCTTCAGCTGCCCATGTGATCACTCGATGGATTTTCTCTAAATCGATCGTTTCTTTGCGCCCGTTACGCTTGGTAACAGTAAGTTGTTGGTTCATTCTGCTTAATTTCCCTAACAAAACTGAACAAGGCCGTGTTTTTGTGTGTTTCTGTGTAATTTTTGTAAATTACGTTTCGGCTTTGTGATCTTGGTCTACCCATACATTGTAGTTCAAACACAACATATGGGGGTCATTTGTTTGTTGGGTTACAAGATAGTGCTACAACTGATATTTTTCAAGGTAAAGAAATTGGGTTGCTTGTGGATAAGTGGTGGATTAAAAAAAACTGTAAGTGACCACTAACTGATGAGGTTAGATGTGACTTGATTGTATAAAAGCCGCCTTTTAATGATGCTTTATTTTTGCACTCCCATAAAAAAAAATCCCTTGATCTTTGGGCAAAATGGGCGATGGATTTTAGGTGATTAAATTTAAATCGAGGTGGTCAAAATGGAAGCTGGCGCACGAAATTTAGACTGAAAAAAGTCGCAATCTTATGGTAATTGCAACTCTTTTCATGGGGCTTTTTTATAAAAGATATTACGGTAGGGATACTGTTAGAGATACGAACAGTTATTGGGCGAAATTTTGAGTGTGGACGATGTAATTCACATCGACATTTGACCCTAAACGATACGTGTCTGTTAGTGGGTTGTAATGCAGCCCAGTAATGCCTAATTCTTGCAGAGGCGTATTGTCGATCATCTTGATGAGTTCAGCTGGTCGAATGAACTTTTCGTGGTCGTGAGTACCTTCAGGCACAATCTTAAGTAGCTTCTCTGCACCAACAATAGCGAAAAGGTAAGACTTAAAGTTACGGTTCAATGTCGAGAAGAACACATGGCCGCCCGGTTTAACCAACTTTGAACAAGCCGAGATAACCGATTGTGGTTCAGGAACGTGCTCTAGCATTTCCATGCACGTCACCACATCGTAAGTTTGCGGGTTTTGCTCTGCATGGTCTTCAATGGTGCTTTGGATGTAATCCAGCTTGGTGCCGGTTTCTAATGCGTGCAGACGAGCGACTTCTAGCGGTTCTTTACCCATGTCCAGGCCAGTAACTACCGCACCCTCTACAGCCATGCTCTCAGCCAAAATACCGCCACCGCAGCCAACATCGAGGACTTTCTTGCCAAATAGGCCTTCGGTTTTCTCTAGCACGTAATTTAAGCGCAGCGGATTGATTTGATGTAGTGGCTTAAACTCGCCTCCTAGATCCCACCAGCGCGACGCCATGTCTTCGAATTTTTTGATTTCTGCTGGGTCTACGTTCTGTGATTTAGTCATAATCGGCATTTCCAAGTTAAATAATGCATCCATGAAATTGCAGGCATTATAACTTGCCTTTTCCTGCTGACCAGAAGATCTACAATTTTGCTAGTTTATTGGATGTAAAGTGACCATGTTTCAGCAAGATATGACGCTGAGGTGCAATTTCTCATCAATAGATTGGCTACAAGGGTCACAAGATGGTAAAAGGAGAGGGAAAGTGATGCCTCCGTAGGTAAATTTGTGTTATATTTTTCGGTCTTATACGTATTCAAAAATACGATCTGACTATAGAGGGAAAATGGCTCTATGAGCGATCTAGCGAAAGAGATCACGCCCGTAAATATTGAAGATGAGCTTAGAGGTTCATACCTAGACTACGCGATGTCCGTCATCGTTGGTCGTGCCCTTCCAGATGTGCGTGATGGCCTAAAACCAGTACACCGCCGCGTTTTGTTCGCGATGAATGTACTAGGTAATGATTGGAACAAAGCATATAAAAAGTCTGCTCGTGTAGTAGGCGATGTAATCGGTAAATATCACCCACACGGTGATAGTGCGGTATACGAGTCAATTGTTCGTATGGCTCAGCCGTTTTCACTACGCTATATGTTAGTCGATGGCCAAGGTAACTTTGGTTCGGTTGACGGCGATTCAGCTGCGGCAATGCGTTATACCGAAGTTCGTATGTCAAAAATAGCTGGTGAGCTATTAACGGATCTTGATAAAGATACGGTTGACTTCGTTCCTAACTATGATGGAACCGAGCAAATACCAGCAGTTTTACCAACAAAAATACCAAACCTATTGGTTAACGGTGCTTCTGGTATCGCAGTAGGTATGGCTACCAACATCCCGCCACATAACCTTGGCGAAGTTGTTGATGGCTGTTTAGCATTTATCAATAATGAAGACATCACTATTGATGAGCTAATGGACTACATCCCTGGTCCAGACTTCCCGACAGCAGCATTAATCAGTGGCCGTAAGGGCATTGTTGATGCATATAAGACTGGTCGTGGCAAAGTTTACATGCGCTCGCGCGCGAACATTGAAATGGAAAAGAACGGTAAAGAAACAATTATCGTTACTGAAATTCCATATCAAGTGAACAAAGCTCGTCTGATCGAGAAGATTGCAGAACTTGTAAAAGACAAGAAAGTTGAAGGCATCAGTGCACTGCGTGACGAATCTGATAAAGATGGTATGCGTATTGTTATTGAATGTAAGCGTGACGCTGTCGGTGAAGTGGTACTAAACAACCTTTACTCACAAACTCAACTGCAAACAACTTTCGGCATCAACATGGTTGCTCTGAACAACGGCCAACCACAACTTTTCAACATTAAAGATATGTTGAAGTGTTTTGTTGATCACCGTCGTGAAGTTGTGACTCGTCGTACTATCTTCGAATTGAAGAAAGCGCGCGACCGTGCACATATCTTGGAAGCTCTATCTTTAGCGCTTGCAAACATTGATGAAATCATTGAACTGATCAAGAACGCACCAACACCAGCAGAAGCTAAAGTTGGTCTAGTATCTCGTGGTTGGGATCTTGGTAACGTTGCATCAATGCTTGAACGTGCTGGTACTGATGCAGCTCGTCCAGATTGGCTTGAAGACCAATACGGTATCCGTGATGGTCAATACTTCCTAACGGAAACTCAAGCGCAAGCTATTCTAGAACTTCGTCTTCACCGCCTAACTGGCCTTGAGCACGAGAAGATTCTAGACGAATACAAAGCACTTCTAGAAGAGATCGCTGAGCTAATGCATATCCTTGCAAGCACTGAGCGTTTGATGGAAGTGATCCGTGAAGAACTTGAAGCGGTACGTGATATCTATGGCGACGAACGTCGTACAGAAATCACAGCAGCGGTTCATGACATCGACATGGAAGAGCTAATTGCTCAAGAAGACGTTGTAGTAACGCTTTCTAACGCAGGTTACGTTAAGTACCAAATCCTAAGCGACTACGAAGCTCAGCGTCGTGGTGGTAAAGGTAAGAGTGCAACTAAGATGAAAGATGAGGATTACATTGAGCGTCTGCTTGTTGCTAATACTCACGATAACATCTTATGTTTCTCTACTCGTGGTAAAACGTACCGCCTGAAAGTTTACCAACTGCCTCAAGCAAGCCGCACCGCTCGTGGTAAGCCTATTGTTAACATTCTTCCTCTAGAAGAAGGTGAGCGTATTACGGCTATCCTGCCTGTTTCTGAGTTCTCTAACGAGAAATTCATATTCATGGCAACAGGCGACGGTACCGTTAAGAAGACATCACTGGATCAATTCGCAAACGTACGTGCTAACGGCCTAATCGCAGTTAACCTACGTGACGATGATTCACTGATTGGCGTTGATATTACTGACGGTAATAGCGACATCATGCTGTTCTCGAAGTCGGGCAAAGTGGTTCGCTTTAACGAGGACAAAGTACGTCCAATGGGTCGTACTGCCTCTGGTGTTCGTGGTATGAAGCTTCCAGAAGACGATCAAGTGGTTTCACTGATTGTTCCTTCAAACGAAGGCGATATCCTAACTGTGACTCAAAACGGTTACGGTAAGCGCACTGAGCTGGCTGAATACCCAACGAAAGGCCGTGCAACGCAAGGTGTAGTATCTATCAAAGTCTCTGATCGTAATGGCCCAGTAGTTGGTGCTGTTCAGGTTGAAGAAGGCGATGAAATGATGATGATCACCGATGCAGGTACACTAGTACGTACTCGCGTAGCGGAAGTAAGCCAAGTTGGTCGTAACACTCAAGGTGTAACACTGATTCGTACTGCTGAAGACGAGAATGTTGTAGGTCTACAACGTATCGACGAAGTAGAAGAAGCTGAGATTGTTGAAGGCGAAGAGACTGAAGAAGCAAATGCTGACGCAGTAAACGCTGAAACAGCTGTTGTTTCTGAATCAAGTGAAGAGCAAGCATCTGATGCTTCTGACTCTGAAAGTGATAGCGAGCAAGACACTGAGTAATCTCGATTACGTTAAGTAATTAAGCTTACCAATGAAAAAAACCGAGCCCAAGTGCTCGGTTTTTTATTGCCTGTCATTTCACTCTTTTTCTCTTCTCTTCTCATTTGGCTTATGGCTTATGGCTTAGGTCTCAGCACCAACCTTAACCCGTCGCTTTTATGCAAAAGTTTGATCACTAAATCTCGAACGCTAAACTTTGATCAATAACGAGGCAATGCGAAAACGATAGAGTAGGGATAGATCTAAATAAAAGGGATGTGGAATGGATATCTGGTTGTTGGTTGCGTTGGTACTAATGAGCCTGTTTTTGATCGCGGTCGTTATTGCCGCGAGCAACAATGGCAGTTATCTAAAAGGCAATGTGGTGATTTCTCTTATTGCGGTGGCTTTGAGCGTGCTGGTTTGGTCTCAACTGAAACAAGAGTTACCTCAACTTCCTTTGGATGATAGCAATAACTATACGGCGACAGATTTCGAAGATGAGCTTCAACAAAGCCTCAAACAAGACCCGAATCAATCCGACTTGTGGTTTAAGCTTGGTGGTGTGTACATGCAGAGAGGGGAGTTTGATGCGGCATTCACTTGCTACGATTATGCGATTCGCTTAGATCCTCAAGCGCCTTCTGGCCTCTATGCTGCCAAAGCAACTGCACTTTACTATCTTAGCTCTCAAGCGATGAGTGATGATGTTAATGCGTTGTTGGAGCACTCAATGCAGCTTGATCCCAATGATCGTACGGCATTGATGCTGATTGCTACCGATCACTTCATCAGCATGCGCTATCAACAAGCGATCGATGCGTGGACTCAAATCTTAGATTCCAATCAGAAGGGCATTGATCGTGTCTCTATTATCCATTCGATCAACCAAGCCAAACAGATGATCCGTTAAGCTTGGCTAATTGCTAAAGAGGCGATCTTACTTAAGACCTCATTTCGAAGACTATTGGTTTTCCTGCATTTCGATTAAGCCACCAGCATTGTGGATTTGAGTAAACCCTTGAGCGCGCAAGAATTGATAAGCTTGCCCTGAACGATTGCCACTGCGGCAATACAAAACGATGGGTTGGTCTTTATCTATCTTAGCAAAGTGAGTAGCCACTTCAGAAAGATGGTAGTTGATGGCGTTGTCTAGATGCCCTTGTTCGAACTCTGCAGGTGTTCTGACATCAACCACTAATGCACCTTTCTCTATTAATTCCCACCCTGTCTCAGCACGCTCAGATGCGTGAACGCCTGAACTGAGTAGTGCAATACATAATGCCGAAAGCGAAAGTAAGATTTTCATTGTTTATTCCTTGAATTGGCGAGTGGATCGGGGGTTCGATATTGATGTGTATTCCCCCAAAACCTAAAAAAACCAGCCACACAACAATAGTGTGACTGGTTTTTACTTTTTGGTCTAATTGAAGAAACTAGTATTCGTAGTTGGCTTCACGCTTTTCAGCTTGCTCTTCCCATTTAGGAACAACCGTGTCTAAGAAGTGTTGTTTCTCAGCGTTCATCTTATCCATGTCCATTCCAAGTGCTTTTTGAGCCGCTTCTTTTGTCGAGATATCTGGAATCTCGATTGGATCGGTGATGCCTTTCTTCGCCAGTAGACGAACAATCTTAGTACGAGCATCCGCTGCGCGGTCAACGGCAGTACCTAGCACTTCTAGAGCGATTTCAGGTGCGTGCATGTGAATACCGTGAGACGCGATAGCATAGTCCCAGCGCCATTGAGCGTGACGGATATCGAGTAAGATCGGTTCCATCTCTTGCTCTGTCGCACCCGCTTCCCATGCTGCGCCTGCTTCAAAGTGAGCAGCAACGATTTGTTTCTCTGCTGTCAGCTTCATGTTTAGTACTTGCGCTTTACGGCTTGAAACGATGTTACGCATGGTTTCTTTCGATTGAGTGTGACAGTTTGCACACGTATCTTCGAAGCGGTCGAATGGGTTACCCACTTTATGGTCGGTATAAACGGTGCCATCTTCTTTGGTCACTTTCGGCATATGACAGTCAGCACAAACGACTTTGTTCTTACCGTGGATGCCTTCGCGCCATGTTTCGAAACCTGGGTGCTGTGCTTTCAGCATGGGTGCTTTCGATACTTTATGTGTCCAATCTTTAAAGTTGATTGCATCATAGTAACGTTCCATGTCGCCAACGGTTGTACCTTGGTCCCAAGGGAATTTCACACCTTTGGTTGGCCCTGTGAAGTAGTATTCCACGTGGCACTGAGCACAAACAGAAGCTTGTTGGTCTAAGCGGCTTTGCTCATCAAACTTTTTACCAATCGTTTCAAATGCACGCTCAACGTAAGGACGAGTCACCTTCAGTGCAGGCTCACCATTCTTAAAGCCTTCGCTTTGGGTGTCGTGACAGTCTGAACAGCCAATAGGGTTAATGATCTCGTTGCCAAGACGCGCCCATTTACCTTCAAAATAACCATCTTCACCACGCTCTTCGATAACACGAGCTACGTCTGGGCTCTTACAGCTCCAACACGCCATTGGCATTGGGCCAGAGCTTTCGTCCGTTGGGCCGCCAGTACGAAGTGTTTGTCTTACATCGTCAATGGCATAAAAGTGGCCGCGTGCTTTGTTGTAATCTTTTGCGAAGCCGTAGCCAGCCCACATGATGACCATGTTTGGATCTTCTTTTAGTGCGTCTTCAATAACTTCGCTTTCTGAAGTCTGTCTCCATGAGTGATATTGATCTGGGTGGTTTTGCTCGAACTGGTCGTTACGAGGGTCGCCAATTTCTTTTTGTTCAGACGCAGCAAAACTGGTCGCGCTTGCTAGTGATGCGCTAACCATTAATAGTGCTGTGACCGAATTACGTATCCAATGCTTTTTCACAGTGATATCTCCAATATACTGATTCTTATACCAAGCGTTGTGAGTTTGCTATTCAAATTAAGAACTGGAGAATTCCTGTTTATATTAATTCATAAACAAACACATTTTGTTACGTGTTGGATATAGCTTGTCTTAGATCAATTAACGGTAGTGACTTCAATCACGTTGAAGTTTATATACCCCTAAAGAGGTATTGGAGGTTAGTGAAATTAAAATTCAATTGAGAATTATTATCATATATAACAATCAATTACCTAGATTGACCATGATATAAATAGGGTGATTGCGTTCACAGATTAACCCATCCAAATTTCGTATTACCTAATTAGAGGTATATTCTAACTATAGAAAGCGTTGTGGCTTATCCAAAATAAGAATTGATATCATTTAAGCGGTAATAATATCGTTTAAGGGTACTTTTGTTTAACCGGAATATTATTTAGTTGAGAGTTAAATAATGCCGGTATAAGGAAAGGATAAAATGGGCAATATTAAATTGGCCATAGTCATAATGCTTAAATCCCTTCTAGCATTCTGCCTCTATGGTTATTCCATTCATGCTGTTGCTGAGCCTGCTGTTACGCCAGTAGGAGAATCAACAAGACATGAAGTCGAATTAATCCGCGACAAAGACTACAAGTGTGTTCAATGCCATAAAGATTCAAAAGAAACGGTATTGGGTTCACATGGTGAAAGTGCACACGCTTTACTTGGCCGTGAAGTAAATTGTACCGATTGTCATAGTTCAATTAGCCCCGATCACCGAGAAGGTGCACCAGAAGTGGTGAAGTATCGCGCGGCTCAATCACAACCAGGAACCGAAAAGGTTTTCCTCGATCCTAGCTTAATTTTAGATGCCAATAGCCAATGTATTGATTGTCACAAACCTGATGATCTGCGTGAAGCTAGCTGGACCCACGATGTTCACGCGCAAAACTTAACGTGTTCAAATTGCCATGATGTTCATGCGACTGAAGCAAAGGTGTTGGGCTTAGATAAAAAGCAAACCATTAAGCTGTGTGTGGATTGCCATTCAGACTTCAACCAGAAGAAAGAAGGGGAGTAATCTATGAGCTGCTCAAGAAGAAACTTTTTAGCAGGCGCTGGTGCCGTTATTTTTACCACGGGTGTCGCGGGAACTGCGGCGGTGACAAGTCGTAAAACGTTGGCCAATGTTCAAGAAGATGGTGCTAAACGTTATGGAATGATTCATGACGAAACCGCGTGTATTGGTTGTACTGCTTGTACAGAAGCATGTCGTGAAGTGAATAAAGTTCCTGAAGGCGTGTCGCGCTTAGAAATTATTAAGAGCGAACCCCAAGGCGAATATCCAAATGTTGATTACCGTTTTACTCGTAACTCTTGCCAACATTGTGATAACGCGCCGTGTGTCATGGTTTGCCCAACAGGTGCGGCCTACAAAGATGAAAAAACGGGCATTGTTGATGTCCACAAAGAGAAGTGTGTCGGTTGTGGTTACTGTTTGTTAGCGTGTCCATATCAAGTGCGCTTTTTCCATCCAGAGAACAAGTCAGCCGATAAATGTAACTTCTGTCGTGATACCAATCTAGCACAAGGGAAGTTGCCTGCTTGTGTCGAATCTTGCCCAACCAAAGCGCTGACATTCGGCGATTTAAATGACCCTAAGAGTGAGATAAACCAAGTACTTCAATCCGAGGTGGTTTACAGAGATAAAGCCTATCTAGGCACTCAACCAAAACTCTATAAAGTGCCACACCAAAAAGGGGAGATTTGATTATGAGTGCATGGGACGCAGCTTTTCAGTCTGGTACCGTGGTATGGGACTGGATTATAGCAATCTATCTATTTCTCGCGGGGATGTCGGCGGGTGCCGTAATGATCTCCATTTACCTTAAGCGCAAGGTTATTGAAGGCGATCCTGCTCATAATGGTGTGTTAAAGGCGACAGCTTTTCTTGCGCCATTTGGGATCATTTCAGGTCTGCTGATTTTGGTTTTCCACCTGACAAAACCACTGTCATTTTGGAAGATCATGATCTTCTATAATCCAACGTCTGTGATGTCGATGGGTGTGATCTTATTCCAAGTGTATATGGTGATCTTGTTCCTTTGGATCGGCATTATATTTAGAGATCAAATTGTCGTGTTCTTGAATGACCAAACATGGTTAAAAGGACGACTCGATTTTGTTGGTAACTGGATTGGCAAATTAGAAGTATTCGAGAATGCTTTGGAAATATTCTTAGCTGTTCTTGCTCTGATGCTTGCCGCTTATACCGGATTCTTGCTATCAGCTTTAAATACCTTCCCACTATTGAATAACCCAGTACTGCCGATTTTGTTCTTGTTCTCGAGTTTATCTTCGGGTGCGGCGGCGTGTATTTTATTCGGTGTGTTGGTCTTTAAAGAATCACCTCATAGCCCGAGTATTTCATGGATCCACGGATTTGAACGTCCGGTCGTGATGTTTGAGTTGTTTGTTCTTATCACTTTCTTTACCGGCCTGATCTTCGCTGGTGGTCAAAGTGAACAAGCAGTATGGAACGCAATTGGCAGTGGTTTCTGGGCGAGTTGGTTCTGGTATGGCGTCATCGGTGTTGGTATGGTTTTACCGTTGTTGCTGAATGCAGTGACACCAACCTCAATCCGCCATAGCTCGGTGTATATTTTCTCCGTGACTTCGCTAAGCCTAATGGGCGTATTAATGCTGCGAACTTTTGTCCTTTATGCAGGGCAGTTAACGATAGCTTAATTTCGCGCAAGTTTATTAGTGAGCAGATGTTGGATACTAGACATCTGCTTATTAATGAACATGCTTTTAGTAAACATGAGATGCGTGTTCAGATCGGCTCTGCTCTAGCGGAGCCTTATTGAGGTGATATGGTCGGTTCTTTGGGGCTGTTTAGTTTAGTGTTGGTTGCTGTACTCAGTAGCATTATTGGTGTGCATTCGTTTTATCAAATGCTAAACAAACGGACGCAAAATATAAGTTTAATCCGCAGTTTCTCTCTTTCAAGTGCATTGTTTTCTCTCACTTCTGTCGCATTGCTTGGCTATGCTTTTGTCAGTGATGACTTCTCTATTCTCTATGTCGCTGAACATTCAAATACTCAATTACCCTCATTTTTTAAGCTAGCAGCCGTATGGGCAGGCCATGAAGGTTCCTTGTTATTTTGGGTACTGACGATCAGCGTCTGGTCTGGCGTGATTGCCTTACAAAAACACTATTCGAATGAATACCAAAGCCGCGTGTTGTGGGTAATGAATCTACTGCTCGCGATATTTGCTTGGTTCACCTTATTCGCATCAAACCCATTTGAAATGAATTCGATCTTGCCGCTAGAAGGGCGTGACCTTAACCCAATGTTGCAAGATGTCGGCCTGATCTTTCACCCTCCATTACTTTACCTTGGCTATGTCGGCTTTTCTGTGGTGCTGGCATTTGCCGTTGCCGCTTTGCTGGTTGATCCTATTGAGTTTGATTGGGTTACCCATTGTCGCAGTTGGTGTCTAGTTGCTTGGATCTTTCTAACCGCAGGGATCATTCTTGGCTCTTGGTGGGCGTATTACGAATTAGGCTGGGGTGGCTGGTGGTTCTGGGATCCTGTTGAAAATGCCAGTTTGTTACCGTGGCTCACTTCGACAGCCTTGCTGCATTGTTTAGGTGTTGCCAAGGGCAAACAACAGCTTCTGAAGTGGTCTCTAAGCCTTGCTTTCATTACATTTTGTTTGAGTATCTTAGGCACCTTTATTGTTCGTTCTGGTGTACTCACATCGGTACACGCTTTTGCTGTCGACCCGACCAAAGGTATCGCGCTACTACTTATATTGATGTTGGTGCTAGTGAGCTCTTTCTCTCTTCTTATCATCAGAGGGGAGTCTTTTGAATCTAACCCGATTACTAGCTTCGCCAGTAAGAGTTTTTTAAGTCTGGTCGCGGTGCTCATTTTTGTATTAGCGACCGCTGTTGTGGTGTTTGGTACATTTTATCCAATGGTCTTTGAGCTGCTTGGGCTGGGTAACATATCGGTCGGTGCGCCATACTTTAATCTGTTGATTGCGCCTTTGGCTTTGCTCGCACTTGGCGTGGTTGGCTTAGCCCCATTGTTGAGTGTTAAACCTCAAGCAACCAAAGGTGTTATTTCATTGTTAGTTCTTATGTCGTTGGCATTGGGTTACGTTTGTTATTCGTTGCAAGTGGAACAAGTCCAACGACAAGTGATGGCTCTGATGACATGGTCACTCGCATTTTGGGTTTTGCTCACTCATGTTTATGGCTTAGCCGTAACGCGCAGTTCCAAGTTCCAACGAAAAGTCTGGGTGATGACCTTTGCCCATGTTGGTGTTGCAGTCTTGGCTGTAGGCGCTGCAATGAACAGTTACCACTCGTTTGAGCGCAGTTATAAATTAAGCCCAGATGAACAAGTGGAGTTTATGGACTGGACGCTTGCTCATGAAGATACAGAGCTTTATGTCGCCTCAAATTTTACCGCTGAAAAGGCGATACTTAAGCTAGATACTGGCGAGCAAAATTTTTCCATTACACCTGAAAGAAGACATTACCAAGTTCGAGTGATGAACATGAGCGAGCCCGCAATGAAATGGTTCTGGCATGGCGATGTGTATATCACCATGGGTGAGAAAGTTGACGCTACCGCTTATGCATTTCGAGTTCAGTACAAAGCGTATGCTCGTTGGATATGGTTTGGTGGGTTGTTCTCAATTCTAGGTGCTGTGCTTTCACTGACCAATCGTAAAAAGAAAACCGTTAAGGCTGCCCAGTATGCATACCAGCGTTCGTAATAAACTCATTGCTCTATTTTCAGTGGCTGTTGCTTTGGTCGTTGCATTTTCATATGCGCTCGACAGTAAGCAACAAACGACCAGCGTTTCAGAGCAAAAAAGGACTTTCCCTGAATTTACGGCAGCAAAGCTCGTTACTGATGAGTCATTCGATTCTGAAGCATTAAGTTCTGAAATATTAAGCTATGAAACGGCTAAGCTTACGCTTACTGATATTACTCAACACCCTTACCAACTGGTCAATGTATGGGCTTCATGGTGCGGAATATGTAAAACCGAGCACGCTTTTTTACTCGAACTACAAAAGGAAGGTATTCCAATTGTTGGTATCAATTATCGAGATAACCCCGGTGCTGCGCTTAATGTATTGTCCAACGACGGCAACCCGTACTCAACTGTGATCAGTGATCCTCAAGGGAAGTTGGCTTTAGAGCTGGGCGTAATCGGTACTCCTGAGACGTATTTAGTCGATGCTGAAGGCCAAATAGTGAAGAAGTTGCTAGGCGTGATTAATGAATCGGTTTGGCGCAAAGAACTCGCTCACTATTTTAAAGGTACAAATGGATGATGAAGTTCCTGCTCAACATAGCGCTCATACTTACCGCTACTATTGTCGTCAACTTCCCTGTATTAGCTGAGGATTTGTTTACAGCGGGTGATAAAAATACAAGCATTCAGGTCGAGTTATTTGAGTTTGAAAGCCCTAATCAACAACAGCGTGCTATTAGTTTGGCGAAATCACTGCGCTGCCCACAATGTCAGAATCAAAATCTGATTGAATCGAACTCTCCAATAGCAAAAGACTTGCGTCTTGTTGTATTTAATATGGTGAAAGCGGGGAAGAGTAATAATGAAATCACTCAATACATGACGGAAAGGTTTGGTGAATTTGTGCTCTACAAGCCCGCAATGAGTGCTTCAACTCTATTACTTTGGCTCTTACCAGTCGTTCTTTTTCTCTTATTTATATATTTATCAGTAAAAAGTGTTAGAAAGAGCTCATAAAAATTACGTATTACTGTTTACCAATTAACCTGTATTTTGTAACATTAAGAGATTATAAAGGCTGAGCACTGTTATATAAGGATGTATTTGTGGATAACCTAATCTCAAATTTGAAAAAAGAATTCCATACCCATGTCCAATCGGACAAGTGGGGAGAAAAATACAGTGCCAAGTCGAGTATTTCTACGCTCACGCAAGAAGAACTAACAGAGCTGGAGAATGCTTGGGTTCAACTCGTCATTTGGAAGCAAACTCAAGTAAGTTGATCGTTCTGTAAAAAGTAGAGCCTCAGCCGCAACTGATTAATTTATAACCCCATGTTGGTATCACCAATGTGGGGTTTTTTCTTGTTCGATGATTAATTGTTATAATGTAACACTTTGTGCGTAGTCGACCTTGAAAAAAATTGTTAACAGCCCCATAGTGTCTATCATTAGATAGTTGGCTACAAAAACTTGTTTAGACAAATAATGTAGTGTTGTTAAATACATCGAATTTTCAAGTGAGTATAAATATGGCGGAAGTACGTGCCAGAATAGATTTCAAAGTAGGGGTAACAAGCAGTATTGATGCTGAACTTCTGTCTTTTCATGGATTGAAAACAGATAAAGAGCATGTTGCTGTGATATTTAAATCAGCCGATAAGACACAAGACATACCTCTTGTTCGTATGCACTCTGAATGTCTGACTGGTGATGTTTTTCATTCATCTCGCTGTGATTGTGGCGAGCAGCTAGACGAAACCATTCAAATCATGGGTGAAACTGGCGGTGTGATTCTTTATCTACGCCAAGAAGGTCGTGGTATCGGCTTATACAACAAGATTGATGCGTACCGCCTTCAAAGCGAAGGGATGAACACTTACGAAGCGAATAACCACTTGGGTTTTGGCGACGACTTACGTGATTTCACCGAAGCTGCAGAAATGTTACGCGCGCTGGGTACCACAAAAATCCGCTTGGTGACCAACAACCCTAAGAAAATCAACGAACTTAAAGAGTTTGGTATTGAGATTGCAGAAGTGGTCAACACTTCGGCCCACATTAAATCGGGTAACGAAAGCTACTTGAAAGCCAAAGTCTCACACGGTAAGCATAATCTGGACATCTGATTAGCCTCCACTGTTGCGCCTAACACAAAAATGTTTAAAGACCTCACAAATGTGAGGTTTTTTTGTATTTATCTTGCAATAAAATTGTAAGTTTGTATTATTCCAATCCGTAGTGCAAATGATAATGGTTTGCACTATTACTACGAATAATAATTTAAAGCTCAACAAGGATGCTTCATGACCATTAAATCTTTAGTGACCAAAGCCGTAACTTCGTCACTCATTTTTGCCTCTGCTTCTTCTTTCGCAGCAGTAACTCAAGATCAAGTTGTAGAACATTACGCAGATATTGCTCATGCAGTGTTTGCAGATTCAGTAATTACAGCAAAAGCGTTGAACTCTTCTATTGATACCTTCTTAGCTTCTCCTTCTGCTGGCAATTTCGAACAAGTAAAACAAGCTTGGCTTGAGTCTCGTGTACCTTACCAACAATCTGAAGTATTCCGCTTTGGTAACGTTGTTGTTGATGATTGGGAAGGCCAATTGAACGCATGGCCACTAGATGAAGGCCTTATCGATTACGTTTCTTCTGATTACCAATATGAGCTTGGTAACGAAGGCGCTAGCGCAAACATCGTTGCGAACAAAACATTCCAAATTGGTCAAACAACAGTAGACGCAACCAACATTACTCCTGAGCTAATCGCAGACCTTAATGAGATCGGCGGTTCTGAAGCGAACGTAGCATCTGGCTACCACGCGATTGAATTCCTACTTTGGGGCCAAGATTTAAACGGCACAAACAGCGGTGCAGGTGAGCGTGCTTACACTGATTTCGTTGTTGGCGCAGAGTGTACTAATGGCAACTGTGACCGTCGTGGCGCATACCTAAAAGCATCAGCTGAACTTCTTATCCAAGACCTAGAGTGGATGGAAAAGCAGTGGGCTGAAGGCGAGAAGGGCAACTACCGTCAAGAGCTTCTTTCTGAATCTAGCGAGAACGGCCTACGTAAAATGCTATTTGGCATGGGTTCACTGTCTCTAGGTGAACTAGCGGGTGAGCGTATGAAGGTTGCACTAGAAGCAAACTCTACTGAAGATGAGCACGACTGTTTCTCTGATAACACGCACAACTCTCACTACTACAACGAGCAAGGTATCTACAACGTATACACTGGCTTGTACAAGCGTGAAGATGGTTCTCTACTTTCTGGCCCTAGCCTGTTTGACCTAGTTGAACAAAAAGATGAGCAAGCTGCGAAAGAGATTCAAAAGCAGTTTGATCTAGCACGTGCACAAGTTGGTCAGCTTGTTGTTTCTGCAGAGAAAAACAACCAGCACTTCGATCAGCTAATTGCTGCTGACAACGCTGCAGGTAATGCGCTAGTAAACAAAACAATTGTGGCTCTAGTGTCTCAAACAGCTGCAATTGAGCGTGCTGCGGGTGTTATTGGCATTGATAGCCTAAACCCAGACACAGCGGATCACGAGTTCTAAGAACCCGAGGCCAAATCAATATAAGGGCTCTTATGGAGCCCTTAATTGTTTGCTACTCAAGAAAGTGACACCCACATAAAAACTAAAATCAAAACACAGCAAGGCAATGTATGAAGTCGTATCTCTCAGCCTCACTATTAACCGCACTGTTTTTCTTATCTCCGTTACACGCCCATGAAACCTACTCTGGTGGCAAAACCACAGTAAAGAAAGAGGGCGCGAACGCTTTTTCTCTTCCTGCCGCCAACTTGCCAATGAGCAAACGCTTGGATTTCAGCGTAGGTAACAGCTTCTTTAGAAACCCTTGGGTACCTGCGCCATCATCAACCGATGCGCGTGATGGATTGGGTCCATTGTTCAATACTAACGGTTGTCAAAACTGTCACATCAAAGATGGCCGTGGTCACGCACCTGAAAAAGGCGATGAGAACGCGGTTTCAATGTTGGTTCGCTTAAGTATTCCTGCTGAAACGCCAGAGCAGCGACAAGCCTTTATACGCGATGGTGGCATTCCAGAACCGACTTACGGCGGCCAGTTACAAGATTTCGCGCTTCAAGGTGTGAAACCAGAGGGTAAAGTGAACATCAGCTACACCGATGTTCCTGTTGAATTCAAAGACGGCACCGTCGTTACCCTGCGTAAACCTACTTTAAAGATTACGGATCTTGCCTTCGGCGAGATGCATCCTAAAACTGAATTTTCTGCTCGAGTTGCGCCGCCAATGATTGGCCTTGGTCTGCTTGAGAGTATCTCCCAAGAAACAATTCTTGGATTTGCTGAACAGCAATTAGCGGACAAGCAGGGTATTTCAGGTAAGGCTAATCATGTTCTTGATGTTCAAATCAATGAAATGACGTTAGGTCGCTTTGGTTGGAAAGCAGGGCAGCCGAACTTAATGCAACAAAATGCCGCGGCGTTTAACGGTGATTTAGGCTTAACCAGTCGCTTGTTCCCGAATGAGAACTGCACATCAGCACAGTCAACCTGTGACGATTTTCCGAATGGTGGCGAGCCTGAGGTCAGCGACAACATCTTAGATTTTGTTGAGTTCTATTCGCAGCATTTAGCCGTGCCTATTCGTCGTAACGTCGATAACCCTGCTGTCGTGCGAGGTAAAAAGCTGTTTAAAGACATTGGTTGTCAAAGTTGCCACCAAGCGGAATTCCGCACGGCAGAGCGTGAAGGTCTGCCTGCATTGTCTAATCAGCTAATTAGCCCATATACAGATATGTTGCTGCACGATATGGGTGAAGGTTTAGCCGATAATCGACCTGAGTATCTTGCCAATGGCCAAGAGTGGCGCACAACACCTTTATGGGGATTAGGCTATACCAAAGAAGTGAATGGTCATACGTTCCTGCTTCATGACGGTCGAGCAAGAAACGTTATGGAAGCGGTACTTTGGCACGGTGGTGAAGCAGAAATGGCGAAACAAAACGTTCTGTCTTTGAATGCCACTGAGCGTGAAGCACTACTGGCGTTTTTGAATTCGCTATAGTCGGTCTGAGATTCAGTCGTTCAACGATCGAGTTAACCCAAAGAACAAGTTAACCCGAAGCATAAGTTAACCTAAAGCACATAACCGCTGAACTTGTAGGAATACGGGGTCAGCGGTCGTTTCGTATTTAATGAACTCATATAATTAGAAGAAAAATTAGGAAGTAAGGTAACAGCATGACACATAAATTTTTGTTAATGCCTTTGTCGGTATTAATCATGGCAGGCTGCCAATCATTGGGTGAGCAAGCCGCTTCATCTGAGGTTAACGGTGTGTCTTATCAAGCAGACACGACCGATCACATCAGTCGCAGTGTCTATCAACAAGAGTTTGATTCAGCCGTTCTATTCGCCAAGCAAGCCAATGAGCTAGAAGTCTTGATGCAGGGTTACTGCCAAACCAATGATGTTGAGTTAGATGCCTTGAAAAATCAGTGGCAGCTCACCATGAACAGTTGGATGGCACTGCAAGGCCAAGAAAGAGGCCCGACAGCGGCGCTTGAAGAGAGCTGGAATGTTCAATTCTGGCCAGACAAAAAGAACACCACAGGCCTAAAAATGCGCCAGCTGACTCAGCAAGATAAAGTTTGGTCTCAAGACGAAATTGCTCAGCAGAGTGTGACAGTGCAAGGGCTAGGCGCGTTAGAGTGGTCGCTTTATGACGAGCAATCACCATTGCTTCAAGACAAAGCGTTAGGTTGCCAATCGTCGCAAGCGATTACTGAAAACCTAGCGATTAAGTCATCTTCGATTGCACAGGCATGGCAGGTTAACCCTTGGTTAGCGCTGGACGAGACGCGTTGGGAGTCTGAATACATCGCTTTATTGACCAACCAACTTGATTACAGCATGAAAAAGCTGAGTCGTCCGATGGCGAAAATCGGTCATCCGCGTCCTTACTTCTCAGAATCATGGCGTGCACAAACCTCGATGACTCAACTAAAAGCGAATGTAGCAGCACTTCAAAAGCTTTATCTGGCTGATGGTAATGGTCTTGATGGCTTGTTAAGAGAGAAGGGCTTAAACGACCTTGCTGATCGCGTTGCTGACCAGTTCACATTGACGCTAGATACCTGGCCTACAGACTCTAGCTTGTTTGAGTTATTGCAGAGCAAAGAGGGCTACCGAGATGTGTTGACTCAATACAACAAACTAGAACGTTTGAAGTACCTGATTCATGAAGAAGTGGCGATAGAGCTTGGCGTGGTAATCGGATTTAATGCTACCGATGGTGACTGATACTACGCGAAGAACGCTACTCAAGGCTGCACTGGGTTGTGCAGCTGTTCCTGTGCTTCCATTTGGCTGTGCGACTCGAAAGGATGGGGCGAGTGCGTCGAACTATCCCCAGTTGATTGGTTGTGCGCTTAATGGTCGTGGCCAATATTCAGCAGTTGTGGCTGATGAATTTGGTATGCCATTGAGTCAATTGCCGATTCCCGCTCGTGGTCACGGTGTTGCTATTTGCCCAACATCATCACATGCGGCGGTTTTTGCTCGTCGTCCTGGTGATTACTTTATGGTGTTTGACTATAAAAGCGGTGAGCAAATCAAGTTAGTTGTGAAAGGGAATAATCGTCACTTCTATGGTCATGGCGTTTACTCATTAGATGGCAAGTTACTGTATGCCACTGAAGGGAAAACGGACAGCAGCCAAGGTGTGATTGGCGTTTACGATGTCGCACAAGGCTATCGTAAGGTCGAGGAATTCACAGGCTTTGGTATTGGCCCTCATGAAGTGATCATCATGCCGGATGGAAATCTCGCGATCGGCGTTGGCGGCGTTCATACTGATGGTAGAACACCGAAAAACTTGGATTCAATGCAACCGAGTTTAAGTTATGTTTCACCTGAAGGTACGCTACTTGATCAGGTTGAATTGCTAGACAAGAAGCTGAGCATTCGACACTTAGCCCATGATGGTGCGGAAACTGTACTTTGTGGTCAGCAATATCGTGGCGAGCCAGACGAGTATCCTTCGCTGTTGGCGATGCATACTAAAGGTGGACAGTTTGAATCACTGAATGCGGAACCTGAGCAATGGGCAAGGTTCAATCACTATATCGCCAGTATTGCGGCGTCAGATGATTGGATTATTGCGACCTCACCAAGAGGCAACTGCTACGGTATTTGGTCTAAAGAGACCAAAGATTTGGTAGAGCTGTCTGCACTGTCTGATGCTTCTGGTGCCGTGCTGCTTGATGGTGAATTTCGACTCAGCTCTGGAGCGGGCAGTGTGGTGAGGCAACGCAAGCCTTATGAGAAATCCAGTCAGCAATCATCGGTTCAGTGGGATAACCACTGGAGTGCAATCTAGTTCATAAAACTCCTTAAAAAATAACATGCTTACTCCTATTTCTTTGCCATACTTATGAGATGATTGGTGACGGGGTTAAGCATGTTAGCGAAATACTTCTGTGGATTATTGGTGTTAGTTTCTGTGCATGCATGGGGCTATACGAGTTCTGACGAGAGCCGATTTATTCCGGCTGATTCAGAACTCTCTTTTATGCTGATTTATCCAGAGCTAACCCAGAGCATTTATCAAGACTCTTCTCTTCCTATTCTTTGGGATTCACCTGAACTTGTTAAGGCGTTTGAATTCCAATTGTCGCTTTTAGAACAAGCACAAATGGCGCCTCTTTTTGATCGTCAGTTAAAACAAATCCGCCAGTATCAATCTCGTGGTCAATGGCAAGAATTGGATATCTTGTTAACCGACACCTTTATCTATTACCTAAGCTATATTGAGAATGCACCACTTGCCGGTAAAGAGTGGTATTTCTCGGGCAAGCTGCATTCTAAATTACCTGCGCCTTCTCCTCATATTCTTATGAGATTGAAAAGCAGTGTCACCAACGATTACTTATTAGAGATGGTATTGTCCTATGCGCCGCCTGTTGGAGATTTTGACCAATTCAAGGCGACCTACTCCATGCTAGAAACCGCGTCTGAACTCAATATTGAACGTTATAACCAGAAAGGTTTGAAGCGATTGGGTGACCCGCTTTCAGACAAGGCGACTCTTGTTGAACGTATTGCTTTGGTCGGTGTTGATACCTCGATGATTGCGGTTGATTTGCCAGAGTTCGATCGAGATCTGCAAACAGCAATTAAATCCTTCCAACATATGCACGGCCTTACGGCTGATGGGATCGTCGGGCCAAATACGATCAAATGGATCAACATGAGCTTTGATGATCGATTGACGTCATTAGCTCTGAATGCTGAACGTGTTCGTTTGTGGCCAAGAGACAGGGACTCACTCATCGTAGTGAACGTCCCTAGTTTTGATATGAAGTATTGGGAAGATGGTGAAGAGGTATTTGAATCCAAAGTCGTCGTGGGTAGAAAGTCGCGAAAAACACCGCTTTTAGAGATAAACCTAGATTCGGTCATCCTAAATCCGACTTGGAACGTACCATGGAAAATCATGGTGAAAGACATCTTGCCTAAAGTAAAAGCGGACGAAAGCTACCTAGAAACACACAACTTCCAAGTTATTGATGGTTGGCGCACCATGGAAACCGTCGACACCACAGATATCGATTGGCAGACCATCAATTTCAATTCGTTCCCATATCGAATGCGTCAACAGGCGGGCTCACGTAATGCACTAGGTTTGTATAAGTTCAACACACCCAACAAGCGAGCCATCTACCTGCACGATACACCAAGTAAAGGCCTGTTTAATGATGACTTCCGAGCTTATAGTTCAGGTTGTATACGTGTCGAACATGCAGAGGAATTGGCTGAATTGTTGTTTGCCACCAAGGTAAGGAAAGTCCCTAACCAAAGTAACGACCTTGCTCCTAATACTAAGGTTCGCCTCAAGAAGCGAATCCCCGTGCATATCATCTATCAAACTGTGCTGTTTGAAGAAGGGGGCATACAGTATCGTGGTGACATCTACCAATATGATAAAGAGGGTGGTTAACCATCAGTGAAGCCAATAAGGGTGATCTTGACCAAAAAATGACAACCAAGCTTCTATTGATAAAATTATAATGTGGATCAATAACTAACCGTGCAAAGGTTACAAATACTAACCTTTTGGGCGGTTTTTGTACGTTGACGCAGCAATTTCCATTATGTATCGTGCATTTTTCGTTCGATCTAATTGGTTTTTTTGTTGTATGTCTCAAAGTTTATTTTCACGCCGTCAGTTTCTGACTTACGCTGGTGGTACCGCTGTTGTCGCCTCAATTACTCCTTCTATCGCTTTTGCTTCATACCCTGATCAACCAAGAACGATTAGCATGAACAACCTTCACACCGGTGAACGATTAGAGACCTGTTATTTCGATGGTACTAACTATGTTGGTGATGAAATGGCTCGTCTAAGCAAACTGTGCCGTGACTTCCGCCGCAATGAGATTCATCCAATGGATAAGAACCTGTTTGATCAGATCACTCAGATTCAAAATGTACTGGGTATTCAAAAAGAAGTTCAAATCATCTCTGGTTACCGTTCTCCAGCGACCAATGAAGCACTGCGCTCAAAGTCGAGTGGCGTAGCCAAGAAGAGCTACCATATGTTAGGTAAAGCGATCGATTTCCGTATTGATGGCGTTAATCTAAAAGAATTAAGAGACGTTGCTAAAAGCTTGAATGCGGGTGGTGTCGGTTATTATGCACGTAGCAACTTTATCCATATTGATACTGGTCCAGTACGCAGTTGGTAGTGTTAAGCTGAATTTGCGAGCGAATGCTTGGTACTTGTCAAAGTAGACATCCAATGTCATAGTTTGCCCAAATTTCAGTTTGCCCTCTAAGGTTTGTATATGTCTCTTAAGTATCAAGTTGTCCCTGTTACCTCTTTCTCTCAAAACTGCTCAATTGTGTGGTGTGATGAGACAATGGAAGGCATCGTTGTCGATCCGGGCGGTGATGTTCAGCAACTGGCTGCTATCATCGAAGAGTTAGGTGTTAAAGTGGTGAACTTGGTATTGACTCACGGTCATCTAGACCATGTTGGCGGAACAGTACCGCTTGCTGAAATCTTGAACGTGAACATTGTTGGCCCACATAAGGCAGACAACTTTTGGCTTCAAGGTTTAGAGAATCAAAGCCAGATGTTTGGTTTCCCATTGTGCAAAGCTTTTGAACCAAACACATGGTTAGAAGAGGGCGACAAAGTCACTTTTGGTAACCAGGTGATTGATGTTATCCATACACCGGGTCATACGCCAGGCCACGTCGTGCTATTCAGCGAGCAAGCACGCATGGCGTTTGTTGGTGACGTTTTATTTAACGGTGCTATTGGTCGTACGGATTTCCCACAAGGCGATTTCAACACGCTAATTGCTTCAATCAAGACTAAGCTTTGGCCGCTAGGCAGTGACGTGACATTCGTACCGGGTCATGGTCCTGAATCTACATTTGGTCGCGAGCGCGCATCAAACCCATTCGTAGCGGATGAAATGCCCCTGTACTAGGTCTCTGATTTAATAGAAGAACGATTGAAAATGAAGCCTAGCTTTTCTTATGAAAGCTAGGCTTTTTATTGCGAGCGAGTTTATTTTTAATCAGAAAGGCGTTCAGCCGCTGCTAAATAGCGTCGAGCCAGTCCAATAAACTCCTCTCCACTGATATTCAGATCATGGGTTGATATGAAAATATCGTAGCCGTGAAATCCTCTTTGATACTTCATTCTGTTCGCAAGCATCGCCTGTAATCCTGAATAATCTTTAATCAACGCGTTTTGAGTGTTCGATTCATTGGTTGAATCAAGGGCAGTGTGTGGCTGGTAATCACTGACGTTATCGTCGTCACTATTCTCTGACTCTTTATATTGGCTCAATTCAATACAGCCGCTTTCTGTGCAACGTGCATGGTAATGCGATGAGTCGAGCACCATATCTTCAAAGTGTGATTCTTTACCTGCTTGCTTGGCGCCAAGATATAAAAGTGCTCGCTGGCTCAGCAATAATTCGCAGGTTATTTTGGGGCAGATAGAGTCAAGGTAGGGTGAGTAATCTTTCATTTTAATGCCCACCCAAGGGAGAGGTTGATGCCACCCCTCTTGTTCGTAAGTACACAGGCCAATCTTTTCAATATTGCTCCACTTTAAAACCCATCCACCTTTATAAAAATGCTGCTGAAAGTGAGTGGGGGTAAGCGTGAACATCACTCTGCTACGAAGCATCAAATAATAGCCCGTGCCCAAAAGCGCGCTGATGCAAAATGCACCCACGATCAGTAATTTTGAGTTATCAATGTATAACGCCATGATTAGACAAGCGAATCCTAAAATGATGGCAATAATTCGATATGATTGCGTAAATGCAGGCAAAGAGAAATTTGTAAGGTGACGAGTGTCCATAGGCAACACCAAGTTTTCATATTTTTGTCTGGATGGATAACCAGTGTATATGACCCTAAATTGATAAGTCTATGTTTAAATAATAGACGGTAGTAGACAATATCGGTATTTTTCGTCGACTTTCGACGCTTCACTCTACAAATAGCTCCCGTTTTTTGGTATAAATCGCGCTTCAAATTTTCACCACTGCGAAAAGAGCAGTGAACTGGAGAAATATTCAATGAGACTTGCTCATAAGCGTAAGGTGCAGGCTAAACTGCAGAAACGCACTAAAGCGGCTGTAGTTAAAGCAGTGGCAACGCCGAAAAAAGCGAAGCCTGTCGCAGAGAAAGTTGTAGCAGAAAAAACTGTAGCAGCAAAACCAGCGGTAGAGAAAGCAGTAGCAGCAACAAAAGAAGTTGCAGTAGCACTGACTCCTAAGCAACAACAAGTTCTAGACATCGTTGTTAGCAATGCTGAAGGCATTAACCCTAAAGGTATCGGCCTAGCAGCTGGTCAAGAAGACGCAAAAGCAGCTTCATGGGCAACAGGCGCATTGAAAAAACTTCTTGAAGAAAACCTAGTAGCGAAAGAGCAACTTGCAGGTAACAAGGTTATCTACAAAGCTATCTAATCCCGCGGGATTACATTCGCTTCGTTAAAGTTTTTAAGCCTCGATTATCGAGGCTTTTTTTATGTCTGGGTTCGATGTGTGGTTGACGATAAATACTTTATCTTGTGGCTTTTAGTTCGTGGTCTGGATTACATCTTCTTTCTTCTTTCTTCTTTCTTCTTTCTTCTCTAGCTTCCAGGTTCTTCATTCCAATATTTATTAAGCCCCAAAGTAGGGCGTCTGATTCTCTGAAACCTTGATTTTTATAGATTAAATGCGCTTGGGTGCATATTTGGTGCATGATGAAATAGGTCTCCATCACGAAATGGCAATCAATTGTTAACGATGTTTAATTATTAACACTTAGGTATTTATCAATAAGCATTCTTCTAGTGAATGGTCTAAGTCCTTTAAATTCGGCATTGCTCAATCATCTCCTACGTAGTTCTACGTAATCCTTTGGTCTAATACGCAGTTTGTGTGAGTCCGTCGTGCGTGCTCTCCCTGATATCTAGTTGCCTCATCAAGGTGCACTCTTATGTTGAATCATAAAAAATACTCAAAGAAAGAGTGTTAACCCAACAAAAGGACGTGAACATGAGTCTCATTTCTAACTCCCTCACACGAGTTTTTAAAAACGTTGCGGTAACTGCAGCGGCTTGTTTAGCTTTGGTCGCTACTGGTGCAACTGCTGCTGATAAGGTTTATCGCTTGAAGCTGGCGGAAACATGGGGACCAAACTTCCCTGTATTCGGTGACGCGACGAAGAACATGGCTGCGATGGCTGAAAAAATGTCGAATGGTCGACTGCAAATCAGAATCGATTCAGCAAACAAACATAAAGCACCACTTGGCGTTTTTGACATGGTTAAGTCTGGTCAATACGACATGGGTCACTCAGGCTCTTATTACTGGAAAGGTAAAGTTCCAAACACTCTTTACTTCACTTCTATGCCTTTCGGTATGACGCCTGCAGAACAATACGCGTGGTTCTATCACGGTGGTGGTATGGAGTTGATGGAGCAGGTTTACTCTCCACACAACTTAATGTCATTCCCAGGTGGTAACACGGATATCCAGATGGGCGGTTGGTTTCAAAAAGAGATCAACAGCGTGGAAGACCTACAAGGTCTGAAAATGCGTATCCCAGGCTTTGCTGGCGAGATTCTAGCGGAGCTAGGTGCTAAACCTACCAACATTGCCCCAGGTGAGCTTTACACGTCTTTAGAGCGTCGCACGATTGATGCACTAGAGTGGGTGGGTCCATCTCTTGATTTACGAATGGGTTTCCACAAGATCGCGCCTTACTACTACACAGGTTGGCATGAGCCGGGTTCTGAGCTTCAATTCCTAGTGAACAAACGTACTTGGAACAAGCTGCCTGAAGACTTACAAGAAATCTTGCGTGTTGCAATGCGTACAGCGGCTTACGACATGTATACACAAGCAACGCATGAAAGCGGCAAAAACTGGGTGTCAATGAAAACAGAATACCCAGACGTTCAAGTGAAAGATTTCCCGCCAGAAGTCATGTCGGCACTGAAAGAAGCGAACGATCGCCTACTTGCAGCACATGCTGAGAAAGATGCACTGGCGAAAGAAATCCAAGCTTCACAAGCAAGCTACCTAGAGCAAGTGCGCTCATGGACGGATATTTCACACAGAGCTTATTTAAATAGCCAAGCGAAATAGTCGACAGCGGTTGACCTAAAAGTTAAATGAACCCAAAGCAGATGCACTGCTATATCACTTGTGCCTAAGGGCTTAAGTATCTACGTATCCAAGCAGATAAGCAGATAAGCAGATAAGTAGATAAGCAGATAAGTAGATAAGCAGATAAGCAGCGGGTTCATTTTAACCATAATAATTAAGCAGGATAAATCCTGTAATACGCTCAAGAACCCTTTCTACGTCGTGTATCTTGTTAGCGCTATTCGTTGTAGCTGCACTAACTCTAATACGCGATGTCTTTTCAAATTCCATGGAGTCGGGAATGCGAAGTCTAATTTATATTGAACGCCTATTTAATCGTATCGGTGATGCACTGGGATGGCTTTCCAGTATGTTGTTTATCCTTCTTGTTGCGAACGTTGTGTATGACGTTGTGATGCGATACGCCTTTAACGATGTGTCTATCGCCTTCCAAGAGATGGAATGGCACCTTTTCTCAGCCGTATTCTTGCTAGGTGTTCCTTATGCAATTAAAGCGGGTGGCCACGTACGAGTTGATGTTTTTTACGAGCAACTCAGCTTCAAGGCACAAGCGATTATTGACCTAATAGGTACCGTTGTCTTCCTGCTTCCTTTCTGTTTGTTAGTGGCTTGGTTTGGAATCGATGTTGCGAAAGAAAGTTATAATCTTGGCGAAACGTCGGGCGATCCCGGAGGCCTTCCTTACCGATGGATCATTAAAGCGATGATTCCACTTTCATTTTTCTTAATGGCACTCAGTGGCGTGGGTTTAATCCTGCATTCACTGAACAAGATCTTTAATCCGCATCTTATCCATGCAAATAATATTCATGCAAAGAACAAGTAGAGGCTGAACATGATTGGAATAGTAATGTTTTTCGTAGCCTTGTTTGCACTTTTACTTGGCTTCCCGGTTGCGTTCACCTTTGGTGGTATCGCGTTAATCTTTGGTGTTTGGGCTGAAGGCATCGAAATGTTCGCCTTCATGCCATATCGAATTCAATCGATCATGGAAAATACGGTGCTGATGGCCGTTCCATTGTTCGTTTTCATGGGGCTTGTTCTACAAAAGACCAAGCTTGCTGAGCAGTTGCTTGAGTCAATGGGGCGATTGTTTGGTGGTGTTCGAGGTGGTATTGCTATCTCGACCGTGCTGGTGGGCTCGCTACTTGCCGCATCTACGGGTGTAGTGGGTGCTTCTGTGGTGGCAATGGGGCTTATCTCTCTGCCCGTTATGCTCAAATACAACTACGACAAAGGGTTAGCCTGCGGCACCATCTGTGCGTCTGGTACGTTAGGGCAAATCATTCCGCCATCCATCGTCCTGATTTTATTAGGTGATGTATTGGGTGTACCGGTTGGGGACTTGTTCCAAGCGGCAATTTGGCCGGGTGTGATGCTAGTGGGTGCTTACATTGTTTATATCTTGATATACGCAAAGCTCAACCCTGAATCGGCTCAACCTATTGAGCGTGATGACTCCATTAGCCGTAAGCAAGAAGTGTTTAATGCGCTTAAAGCGATTCTTCCACCTCTAGCGCTGATCATTGTTGTATTGGGCTCTATCTTTGCTGGTGTAGCAACGCCAACTGAATCGGCAGCGTTAGGTGGTGCAGGTGCATTGGTTCTTGCACTGTTATACGGTCAATTTAGTTGGTCGATGGTGTTTGCTGCGTCGAAAGAGACAGTGAAAGTGACCGCGATGGTCTTTGCTATCCTGCTTGGTGCGACGGCATTCTCGATGGCGTTCACTTACACGGGCGGTGATTATCTGGTTGAAGAGTGGATGTTGCAGCTGCCAGGTGAGAAGTGGGGCTTCCTGATCATCACCATGTTGGTTATTTTGATTTTGGGTTTCTTCATCGACTTCGTAGAAATCTGTTTCATTATCGTGCCAATCATTGCGCCAGTGGCTGAATTGATGGGCATCAACATGACTTGGTTTGCTATCCTTATTGCAATGAACCTGCAAACCTCATTCTTAACACCGCCATTTGGCTTCAGTTTGTTCTATTTGAAAGGGGTAGCACCGAAAGGCGTCACCACAAAGGACATCTACCGAGGCGTGATGCCGTTCATTCTGATTCAAATCCTCGTACTTGGATCACTTCTCGCTTTCCCATCTTTCTATGGAATGTGAGTGAAGCCTAGAATGTGAATGATATGTTTCAACGGCTATCTATAAATTGATAAAGTAAAACGGCTTATTGATGTTCAGTAAGCCGTTTTTTGTGAGGAAAAGGAATGCCTCTAAAAGCTAAGCTGATTTTGCTGACGTTACTCCCGTTGCTGCTAGTAACGGCGAGCATTAGTTGGATCTCGTTGCATCAAACCAAGACGTTGGGTGCGAAAGAGGTCGAGATCTTCAGAGACAGCTTAATCAAGTCGCGTGAAAACGCCCTCAAAGACACTGTCGATCTCGCATTTGATGCCATCGAACATATCTACAACGATCCCGATATCCAAGAAGCCCAAGCCAAAAGAGAAGTTCGAACCATATTGTCTAAACTTAGGTATGGTTCTGACGGTTACTTCTTTGCGTATGATCGCCACGGAACCAATTTGGTTCATCCAATCCAGCCAGAGTTGATTGGGCAAAACCTACTTCAACTGCAAGATGAAGATGGCGATTTCCTAATCGAAGCGCTGTTGAAGGAAGCGCAAACCGGAGGCGGGTTTCACCAATACCTGTGGCAAAAGCCTTCAACCGGCGAAGTGGTCTCTAAGCTGAGCTATGCGGCTTGGTTAGAACGTTGGGATTGGATGATTGGCACGGGGTTGTATATTGAAGACGTACATCAAGAAGTGGCTTCGATGCAGGCTGCGATCAACAAGAATATTGAAACTACGTTCTTTTCCATTGTGGTCATTTTAAGCGTGACCGTGGCGGTGATCATCGTGTTGACCTTAGCCATCAACATGCACGAGCATCGAATCGCGGATAATAATTTGAAAGAGCTCGCCCATAAAACGGTGATGTTTCAAGAAGACGAGAAGAAGCATTTAGCGCGAGAGCTACATGACGGTATTAATCAATTATTAGTATCAAGTCGTTGCCATTTAGAACTGCTTGGTAATAAGTTACAAAATGAAGATCTCAAGGCGCACTTGAATAAGTCTCAGCATTCACTGATGCGAGCGATTGAAGAGGTGAGGCACATCTCCCATCAACTTCGACCAAGTTCACTGGATGATATCGGCTTAGAAGCGGCATTGTCTTCGTTGTTGTTGGATTTTCAGGCTCACTCGGGTATTGAAGTCGAGACTTTGTTCAGCACTCAACCCGGCAAGCTCAAATCAGAAGCCGCAACGACCTTGTATCGAGTCGTGCAAGAATCTTTGAACAACATAGAAAAGCACGCACAAGCGACCAAAGTGACGGTTATCGCGCAGCAAATTGGCAATGTATTGCAACTGCTGATCCAAGACGATGGTGTCGGTTTCAACACTTATAAAGCAATGGAAAAACGAGGGATTGGTCTGCGTAATATGAGAGAGCGAGTGGAGTTCATTGGTGGGGATTTTGAACTAATGAGTGAGATTGGCCTCGGAACGGAAATTACAGTGTTACTGACACTAGAGGGATTAATGAATGAGTGAAGTTATTCGAGTTGTGATCGCTGACGATCACCAAGTGGTACTGGATGGCTTTATGGCGAGATTGGAACTCGAGCCAGATATTTGTGTGATAGGTACCGCCAGTAATGGTTTAGAAGCGGTAGAGGTTGTTAAGTCTTTACGTCCCGATGTGGTCTTGATGGATATTAGCATGCCTATTATGAACGGCATTGATGCAACCCACCTGATTAAAGAAGAAGACCCTGATGCGAAGGTGCTGATGCTGACTATGCATAACAACCGTGAATACATCATGAAGGTGATGCAGTCGGGCGCAGTCGGCTATATGTTGAAAGAGATTTCCGCTGAAAAAATGGTGCAGGCGATCAAAACGGTCAATCAAGGCTCGACCTATTTCTGTGAAAAAGTGACGCAGAATTTGTTTACTCAACCGATTACTCCGACTCAATCTGTCAAGAATCCATTGAGCAGACGTGAAGAAGCGGTGTTGAAATTGGTGGCAAAAGGGGAGAGCAGTAAAGAGATCGCGAAGGGATTAAATATCAGTTACCGAACGGTAGAAACACACAGACAAAACATTAAGCATAAGCTTGATATTCACTCAACTGCAGAATTGGCGAAGTATGCTATCAATTTGGGGCTTGTGGACTGATCTTACGCTAAATTACATGAAAAGTGTAATTGAATTACTAACTTTGCCATTTATGCCTACTTTTTGGAGGTTTTTTTAGTATTTTTGCGACAGGTTGATATTCTTCTTTTCGAAATTTAAGCGCCGAATGCAATGTTGCAAACTGTGCGCTACAAATTAGAGAGGAAGCATGGAGCCTGTAAAAGATAGGTATAGTATTGATAATACCGATTATACAGTAGGACAAGATAACGTTCAGAAATGGGGTTTTGATGTTCATAACCCAGTATTTGGAATCAGCGCTGGAGCGATTATTCTCTTCCTAGTCGCACTTTTAGTCGCAGACCCTGAAACCGCAAAATCAGCACTTGATGGAATTAAATGGAAAGTCATCGGTAACTTCGACGGTTTCTTCATGTGGGCAGCCAACATCTTTGTTATTTTCTGTTTTGCCCTCATTGTCTCCCCGTATGGCAAGATACGTATTGGTGGCAATGATGCCAAAGCAGAGCACTCCAACCTATCTTGGATGTCGATGTTATTCGCCGCGGGAATGGGTATTGGTTTGATGTTCTGGGGTGTTGCAGAGCCAGTAGCTTACTTTACGGGCTGGTATGAAACGCCACTCGGTGTTGAAGCTTATTCTCCTGAAGCGGCTAAGTTGGCGCTCGGCGCAACTATCTACAACTGGGGTCTTCACGGTTGGGCTATTTACGCCGTTGTTGCTCTAGCCCTCGCTTTTTTCACCTTCAATAAAGGCTTACCGCTTTCGATTCGTTCTATTTTCTACCCGATCTTAGGCGACAGAACTTGGGGTTGGTTTGGTCATATCGTTGATATCGTGGCTGTGCTTGCAACGCTTTTTGGCCTTGCAACATCACTTGGCTTAGGCGCACAACAAGCTACCAGTGGTATTAACCATGTGTTTGGTACCGATGGTGGTATTGGCATGCAGCTGATTGTTATCGCAGTAGTCACTTTCTTAGCAACAATGTCAGTGGTTCGCGGCATTAACGGCGGTGTAAAGGTTCTAAGTAACGTCAACATGTTGGTTGCTTTGGGCTTGCTAATCTTCGTGACCATCGCTGGTGGCATGGCAGGTATTAAAGCCATTCCAACGGCATTGATGGGCTATATCGAAAACTTTATTCCTTTAAGTAATCCTCATGGTCGTGATGATGAAACTTGGATGCAGGGTTGGACTGTATTCTACTGGGCTTGGTGGATGTCTTGGTCACCATTCGTTGGTATGTTTATCGCTCGCATCTCTAAAGGTCGTACAATTCGTGAATTCATCGTGGCGGTACTGTTCATCCCAACGACAGTAATCATCATCTGGATGGCTATTTTTGGTGGTATCGCGATTGATCAAGTGGCGAACAAGGTTGGTGAGATCGGTGTCAATGGTTTGCAAGATATTACGCTTTCTCTATTCCACACTTATGATGCGCTGCCAATGAGCTCTGTGCTTTCAGTCGTTTCGATTGGTCTGATTATGGTGTTCTTCATCACTTCTTCGGATTCAGGTTCGTTAGTTATCGATAGCATTACCTCTGGTGGTAAAGTCGATGCGCCAGTACCACAGCGTGTATTTTGGGCGCTGATGGGTGGTGCGATTGCCGCGGTTTTACTTTGGGTTGGCGGTACTGAATCCATCCAAGCACTACAAGCCGGAACGGTATCAATGGCGTTACCATTTGCATTCATATTATTGCTTATGTGCCTAAGCTTATTGCTAGGTTTACGGACAGAAAATCAATTGGTTAAGCAGCAAAGTGCTTTGAGCTAAAAGTATTTTCCAAATAAAGGTCGACAGAGTCGGCCTTTTTTTCGTCAGTAATTCGAGTAATTACGTGAATTTTGCTTGAAAACTCATCGAACCGATTCTGGTTTACTGAAAACAATAAGTTAACCTGCTAAACTTCAGACATCCAAGTATTTGAATTATGTGACAACAGCTTGTACTACTTGGATCGTATGTTCGAGTTTGTGATTAAGTCGCAGGTAAGTAAGGGATATGAGGTCAACAGACCGTATTAGTATTCCGTAGAGAGGGATAATGACTAAAGGTATAGATAAATACAGTATCGACAGTACGGATTACACTGTCGGTCAAGATAACGTCCAAAAATGGGGCTTTGATGTTCATAACCCTGTATTTGGTATTAGCGCAGGCCTAATTACTTTGTTTTTGATCGGTATTCTTATTACAGATACTGCATCAGCAAAAGCAGCACTTGATGGTGTTAAAGGCCAAATCATCAACTCGTTTGATTGGTTGTTCATCTGGTCTGGTAACATTTTTGTTATTTTCTGTTTAGGCCTGATTGTTTCGCCATACGGTAAAATCCGCCTTGGTGGCGTTGATGCAACCGCAGATTACTCATTCATGTCTTGGCTATCGATGTTGTTTGCCGCAGGTATGGGTATCGGCTTGATGTTCTGGAGTGTGGCAGAGCCAGCAGCATATTACACCGGTTTGTATGAGACTCCGTTAGGTGTTGAAGCGAATACACCAGAAGCGGCTAAGCTAGCACTAGGTGCAACCATGTATCATTGGGGGCTTCACCCTTGGGCTATTTATGGTGTTGTAGCGTTGTCACTTGCTTTCTTCTCTTACAATAAAGGTTTGCCTCTTTCTATTCGTTCTATTTTCTACCCAATCTTGGGTGATAGAGCGTGGGGTTGGGCTGGTCACATTGTTGATATTCTAGCGGTTCTTGCAACGCTGTTTGGTTTGGCGACGTCGCTGGGCTTAGGTGCGCAACAAGCAGCAAGTGGTATCCAGCATGTCTTCGGAATCGAGGCTGGCTTGGGGTTACAAGTTGTTGTTATTACCGTAGTAACCTTATTAGCGGTTGTTTCAGTACTTCGCGGTATTGATGGTGGCGTTAAAGTTATCAGTAACATTAACATGTTGGTTGCTTTCCTACTGCTTATCTTAGTGGCTCTAATCGGCTATGCGGTGAGTTTAGGTTCTATCCCAACAACCTTTATGGCATACGTTGAAAACATCATTCCTTTGAGTAACCCTCATGGTCGTGAAGATGAAGCGTGGATGCACGGTTGGACGGTATTCTACTGGGCTTGGTGGATTTCATGGTCACCATTCGTAGGTATGTTTATCGCGCGTGTTTCTAAAGGTCGTACTGTTCGTGAGTTCATCACAGCGGTTCTGATTGTTCCAACGACGGTTACTATCATTTGGATGTCAGTATTCGGCGGCATGGCGATTGACCAAATTGTGAATAACGTGGGTATCCTTGGTCAAGATGGTTTGACTGATGTATCACTAGCGATGTTCCAGATGTTTGATGCTCTACCGTTCGGTACGTTGCTATCAATCATTGCGGTTATCTTGGTTCTAGTATTCTTCATTACATCGTCTGACTCAGGCTCTTTAGTAATCGACAGCATCACCGCCGGTGGTAAAGTTGATACGCCAGTGCCTCAACGTGTGTTCTGGGCGTTCCTTGAAGGTGCTATTGCTGTGGCTCTATTATGGGTTGGCGGTACCGAAGCAGTACAAGCTCTGCAAGCAGGTGCTATCTCGACAGCATTGCCATTCACCATCATTCTATTACTGATGTGTGTGAGCTTGCTAATGGGTATGCGTACAGAAAAGCGCTAACCTTTAAAGCTAAAATCGACCGCGATTTATAGACGGTCGAATGCTAAATAATAAGAAGGCAGGTGAGGAAACTCTCCTGCCTTTTTTACATCTATTTTTCTATCTATTCCAATACCTATTTTACCGTATTGAAGCTGACATATTTTCTAATAACCATACACTTAATAGCGCCGTGAATTTGGCGAAAAGCCAAGGAATTGGCATAAGCTAAGGCCATGGTTTACATAAAAATATATTCCAATATTAAATTGTGAAATCGCTCGAATTTAATACTGATATTGGGTAGTATGCGCGAGATTTCCCACCACTCGTGAAACTTTGACATGAAACTAACACTAAAGCAGAAGTTGATAGGTGCTAGCCTATCTGCTGTTGTCGTTATGGCTACAGCGTTGACTTGGTTGTCAGCAAACCAATTATTTGAACAGACTCGTAATGGCGTATACCTACGAGCTGAAAGCGTATCAGAAGCAGCATCTGAAGGTATTAAAAACTGGATTGATATCCGTACCGATATCGCATCAGCATTTAATGACTTTTCACGAGAGGATGATGTTGTTCCTTTCCTTAAACAAGCTCGTGTAGCGGGTGGTTTTGACGATATCTTTTTAGGTACTCCAGAAGGCGGAATGTACCGTTCACATCCTGAACGTAATCGCGCAGGTTACGATCCTCGTCAACGTCCTTGGTACCAAGAAGCAAACGCAGCGGGTAAGCAAATCATCACGACTGCTTACCAAGATGCGATCACTAAAGCATTGCTAGTAACAATTGCAGAACCTGTGCGTCATAACGGAAAACTTGTTGGTGTAGTAGGTGCAGATGTACTTATCGATCAATTGGTTAACGATGTAATTAGCCTAGATGTTGGTGACAACGCAAACGCGATGCTAATTGATGCCTCTGACGGCACATTCCTAGCACACCCAGATTCAGCATTGAGCCTTAAGCCGGTAAGCCAGCTTTCAAATGACATCTCTATGCCTATCATTGAGAACGCAGTGCGTACTGGTAGCATCGAGATCATCAAAGAGCGTGGCGCTGAGAAGCTGCTTTACTTCACTAAAGTTCCTAACACTAACTGGATCTTCGCGGTTCAGATGGACCGAGCGACTGAAGAAGCGAACCACTCAACACTGCTTACTCAGCTAATCATGACGGCTGTTGTAATTACGCTTATCGTGATCGTATTGGTTTCTTGGTTAGTGAGCTTCCTATTCCGCGATCTAAACCGTGTTTCTGCTGCACTTGAAGAAATTGCTTCAGGTGAAGGCGATCTGACTCAGCGTCTTGAGCCTAAGAGCGATGACGAGATTGGTCAGCTTGCTGCAAACTTCAACCGTTTCGTGGGCAACATGCACACTATGGTTATTAAGCTAAGTGAAGTGTCTGCTGCGTTGGGTAACCAAGCGCGTCAAACGGCATCACAAGCTGAAGAGCGTAGTGCTCGCATCCAGATGCAACAAGACGAAATCAACATGGTCGCAACAGCCGTTAACGAAATGGCTGCAGCAACACAAGAGATCGCGGGTAACGCTGACCACACTGCACAGAACTCATCTGAAGCGGTTGGTGCGTGTGAGCACGGTACTGGTCAAGTGACACAGACTCAAAGCTCAATCCAAAACCTTGCTCAAGAAGTTCAAATCGCAACTAATGTGATTCTTGAGCTTGAAGAGCACGGCAACAGCATCAACGCTATCTTGTCGAACATTCAAGGTATCGCTGAACAGACTAACCTACTTGCACTAAACGCTGCTATTGAAGCTGCACGTGCGGGTGAGCAAGGTCGTGGCTTTGCGGTTGTTGCTGATGAAGTTCGTGTTCTGAGCCAACGTACACACGGTTCAACGCAAGAGATTCAACAAACTATCGAATTGCTGCAAGGTACAACAGGCAAAGCGGTTAACATCATGAATGATAGCCGTACGCTTGCTGAAACCAGTGTTGATGACGCAAACTCAGCGGCTGCAAGCCTAACGCAAATTCATGCTGCCGTTGAACGCATTAGCGATATGGCAACACAGATTGCTTCTGCTGCAGAAGAGCAAGCGTCAGTAACGTCTGAGATTACTCGTAACACTGAGGGAATCCGTGACGTGTCTAACGAGTTGGCTGACGAAGCACACCAAGCGGCAGAGCAAGCAGCGCAGCTGTCTGAACTGTCTCACGAGCTAGAAAGCGAAATTAGCCGCTTCAAGCTGTAAGCGCTAACTTGTTATTTAAAAGCCGAATGTGATTATCACATTCGGCTTTTTTGTGCGTGTTAGTTAGAGTTCCGAATCCAAACTAGTTGTTCGGATAGCCTGGGAATTTAGCTTTCAGGGCTGCGCGAGTAGGGAAGTACTGCTCCATAAACTTAACCATCTCAGGGTCGTTCGCTTGTAGCTCTGCGAACGTTGCTGAGCTTAATTCTTGCGCGTTGTAACCCTTAAAGTTGAGGTCGTAGTAGGCATAAAGAGAGTAGGCTAGGTATTCTTGGTCGTACGACTCTGCGTCTAGATCAGCTTCAACAATCGTCGAGTCTTGGCCGTTAGGAAAGTAAGAGCCCGCAAGAATCGCTTTCTCATTCAGTTCATCTAACTCTTTTTGCATCACGCCCCATTTTGATGAAGGCGACTGAACCGCTAAATTCATCACACCGTAATCGTGTACAAAGTGGATGATTTCTTCAAACGCGGCGTCTCTTTTCATTGCCAAGTCCGGTTTGTTCTCGCCTGTTGTCGTGTCTGTAGTTTCAGTCGCGAACAGATCTTGGAAGCGGTAATTCTCATCTAAATATTCGCCTGCATCTCTATTCGGACCATCAGCCCAATCTTCATCGTAAAAGAATGCCATCGCAGCTTTACTATCATAAATGGCCTTAGTCACTTGAGCGGGGAAGCTATCAAGGTAATATTGCATGATGTTCTTAAAGTGTGCGACCTTTGCTTCCGAATTGTTTACAGTTTTATCTTCAATCAACAATGGGATTTTATAACCGTGTGCTTCTACGCATGTGCGTTGTTTGATGCCTTTCGCGAGCAGGTCACCTGTCGTGTTTGAGATTACTGAACAGTCATTTGTTGAGACTCGGCCGAATGTCTCTGAGTTACTTTGAGCGAAAGATGGAACAAATTGAATACCATTACTCAAAGTATTGCCCACACGAACATAGAGGTTCATTGGTCTCATTTGGTCGATGTTAAATTTGACACCAGTAGCATCAAGAATGAATTGCTTATTGATGGTCACGGTGTCATCTTTTTTCCATAAAACAACGTTGTTTATATTGTTCTCAACTTCTGCAATAGCAAGGTCTTCAGGTGCTGACGGATCCCCTCATAATTTCCCTAGTCCTGCGTTGTGTGTGAGCCTTTGATATTCGAACATTCCCCATTGATATTGGGATTCATTAATTTGATATCGCCGATGATTTCGTACCTCTCTCCCTAGACGAGGTATGGATAGAACTCGGCGGTGTTTAATGCTGTTGGCTTGGAAGTCAAAATGCCATTTGGCTTGTACTGCAATTAGGCCATTCCACCACATCAAGATTTCAGCGAGCAACGCAATAAGAAGCAGGATATCTAATCGCTTAGTACAGCGAGTTCTGTTGTGACGAAGTGCGATCCCATAGGCGGTACTCTTTAGATCGCGGAAGGCTTCTTCTATCTGCATACGCTTGGCGTACAGATTGGTAATTTGTACTTCATTTAAGATATGTCGAGGGACATTAGTCGCGAGTAGCCACGGCTCCTTTGCACTGCGTTGATAGAGATGTGTAGCGGAGTGTTTTTGGCTGGTTCTACTATGGCGCTGGGCTTTTCGGCCTTTTTCTAATCCCTTATAAACATAGGCTTCACAAGATATCGGTGATCTCTTTGCTAATAAGCAGTTGCCAAGATATTTGGGTTTATGGACAGCGTTTGGATAAAAGGTTTTATTTGAGACCCAAGGTTTTTGAGGTTGTTTGATTGATACTTCACCTCGGACACGACCTAACCAAAACCAACCTTTCTCCTGAACTTGGCGGAACCAAGTATTTCTAAAACCCGCATCAGAAACGATGATCGGACTGATTTTATTCGGCAAAATACTCTGCAATTTATCGAGGAATGTTTGGTGACTTTTCGGTGAATTGTATTGGCCATACTCAAAAACTTGTTCAAAGATTGTGACGGCTCGACCATCAAGTGCAACGGATGCTCTTAACGTCATATAACGAAGTTGTTCACGAACATCAGACCAATCCACAAGGATCACAGGGCATGGGTTAGCGCCCGTTATTAAGTAGGCATGCCATTTATAAATAAGGTCTTTTTCACGATGTAGTTGGCGATTTCCAAGCAGTCTATCAACGCGTTTGATCGCATGTTTTACCGTGGTATTAGTTTCTAGTTTGCGACCTAGTTTAGTCAGCGTTAAGTCTGAGCCGTCAAGTACACTTTTTGTAGCAAGTATCAGAGAACTAACGCGTTTTTTGTGAATGGAGGGGCATTGGTTTTGTATGGTTTGTTGTAGAATCTGAATGTCGCGCATTATTAACCCACTTGTTCGAAATGTGTGTTCAGCGATATTCATTAGATCAAAGACGGCGATGCACGTCTACCTCATTGTTTTTAAGCCTGATTATGAGGGGATTCGCAAGCTTCAGGTGTTGTTGTTGATCTAAAGTCTTCGTAATAAATATTGAAATTTTCAACGTCGAACGTTTTGCCTGATGAGTTTGTTGCCGTGACGGAGAAGGTGATATCTGCATCGCTTTGGGTTTTATAATTGCGCTCTGGAATACCGTGAACTTGCGCGAAACTGCCGCTCGCTTTCTGTGTATTACCATACTGAGTAATATCAATGTTCACGTTTTTGTCAGTACCTGGGGTAATCGACTTAACACTCAAGTGCAGAGAGTAGTTGCTCCCTAAGGTAACAACGGAGTTTGCGCTTGATGCGTCGATGACACCCTTTGAGGCGCTAGCGGTCTTGCCACCGCTACTGCCGCCACCGCACGCAGTAAGCATCGTAGTCAGAACAAGAGTTGGAATAGTGAGTTTGTATACCATAGGGAACCAAGTTATCTGCAAGCAATAAAGCCTGCATGTTACAAGAAATGGTATTGCCTCTTAGTAAGCTTTTGTAAGTTGTGTATTGATAATGCTTACAAATGAACTCGTGATAATTGATTGTCTCTATCGATTGTTCGATATTTTGCTCTAGAGAGGGTTAAGTGGGCCAGCCTCAGCCAGCCCACTGAAGAGCAGTGTTTAAAAGTGCTCTTTCGCTACTTCAACTGCTTTGTTCAGGTCTGGAACCATAGTGAGTTCCGGAACTCGCTGAATGTGAACAATTTTGTTGTTTTTGTCGACAACGAAAGTCGTACGAGCAAGTAAGCCTAGTTCGCTGATTTGCGTGCCTGACTCAAATCCAAATACGTGGTCTTTTGCATCTGAAAGCAAAGTGAGTTTATCGGTAATGTCTTTCTCTTTCTTGAATCGATCTAGAGCGAACGTTGTATCTGCACTTAAGCCGATGAATTCAATGTTATTTGTTAATGCAGGGTTCGCTTCTACAAAGTTAGACAGATCCTGTGCTTGCTGGTTACATACCGGCGTATCAACAGACGCCAGTACGCTAAAAATACGAACTTTGTCTGTTTTCGCTGTGGTGTCGTATGGTTGATTCTGGTTCGTCATCAATGTGACCGAAGGTAGGTCATCACCCACAGCCAAATTGTTACCAACTAGATTGAGTGTTGTGTCGTGGAACAGGGTCAGTGTGTTGTCTTTGCCTGTCGGAGCCGTCTCGCTGGTGGTTAGGTAGTCCGCAGCGGTAACTGTTGTTGCCATTGTCATTGTAAGTATTAGTGTAGCTAGCGTAGTTAGCGTTTTTTTCATGTTTAGTCTCTTGAATTTGTTTGATTCGGCCCTGTGTTTAAGCCGAGCGCACTCTAGCTAGATTCTTAAGGTTTTGTTCAAACAAATAGATAATGAAAACCAAACTAAAATATTTAATTCTTTTATATCAACGGATAAAGA
This sequence comes from Vibrio lentus, assembly GCF_030409755.1. Lineage (NCBI taxonomy): Bacteria > Pseudomonadati > Pseudomonadota > Gammaproteobacteria > Vibrionales > Vibrionaceae > Vibrio > Vibrio lentus. Next base: position 1,637,603 of record NZ_JAUFQE010000002.1, on the reverse strand, counting down.
AGAAATCACACCTATTTAAAACGAGAGCTTACATAAGCTAAGTATTCTCGATAGCTGTACGATACGAACTTCGGAGCTGTCACTCCTTACCTTGTATGACTGTAAATAGTTACGCGCTTTATTTTTGTAGATGATCGAAAAATCCGTTTCGAAGATGCCATTTTTGTTTTGAGTTATCGTGATATCAATATGGCTAGCCTTACAGTTTTTGTATGAGTTTAATCTTATTATTCCCTCAATAGTTTCAAGATCTATGGTTTCAGTATAATCGACAAGGTTGTATGAAATGTTTTCAGTTGATACCGAACGTTGATTCATGCTCTTGTCAATGCTGTTCGTGTTGTAGCAACCTCTTATTAACGATAGAGAAGTAATGCCGAGCATTAGCATCATTAACTTTTTTGGGCGTGCATACTTTTTGTCGCGTTCGGGCGAAACGTCTTTGTTAGCATTCTGCTTTTCGGAGACCTGTAATTCTTGAGTTTGGCAATCAGCCGAGTCGTGATTTTCTATTCTGAGCTGACCTAACTCATCGGCTTGTTCATCCGTGGTTGTATCTTCCAGTAAATAGCCAGCTTTACTGATGGTTGTCAGCTTAATATTGACGATTCCAATCGTATTGAGTGCTTTCCTTAGTGTACTGATTGTATTCGTGAGTGATTGATCGGATACGATAGCACCATTCCAACACTCGGAAAAAAGTTCATCCTTACTAATACAACGGCCACGATGAGTATCTAGATAAAGTAAAACAAGAAAAGGTTTTGGCCTTAATTTGATTAAGGTGTTGTTTTCTATATTGGTGATTGAACGATCGCTTAGGTTGATATGTAACTCGTCATTAATTACTAGTGAATTATCGTTATCCATTCTATTTCTCAAAAATTAATTATTGTCGTCGTTATTGCGCTTAACCTATTTGCCGTCGATTCTATTTTTTTTCTTAGTTTTAGCCATCAAAAATCAGGTTCGTTTGAAAAATATGTGGAATGTAGATTTGGTGTGTTTTTCGTTATTTTTGCATGAGGTGATTTAGGTTTTGTCTACGTAGTATCAACGGCTAATTCATGGATAGAAGATCACCAGTTAGAGGGATAATCAGTAGCGTTGCTTGTTTTGGAGTAGGAATGAAAGTCGTTTCTAAAGAATGTGTTACGAATACCTTGGATGGTATTGAAGAGTATAAACAACTTGCTTGTGTCGAATCACAAGGGTTGGATGTGATAAGCCTGTTGATTCGATTGTGTAACCTACGCAGCAAAAACATCTCTGAGGATGATCGACAAACCTTGATGGATCACATTAAAGAGTTGGTAGCGGCGGAAGTGGTGTTTGCTCAAAATATGGAGTTAGAAGAAGCGGAAGCGATATTATTGGATTCGATGAAGTTGTTGTGTAACACAAATCAACCTAAGTGAGATCGCCCTATGCTTGAGTGGAACACAGACAACCATCGATATGAGATGACAGTGCTTGGATATCAAGTACACAGCGTATTTCAATCCATCAATCACGACAGTCAAACGGTGTTTGGGTACGAAGCGCTTTGCCGTATTGAGATGCAAGGAGAGAGCGTCGACATAAAAAAGTTTTTCAAGATACTCGAAGACTTTGGCGAAAAGGCGGAGTTTAGATTCAAGTTTTTCCTGAACATTATGCATTTGAGGAATTTCAGAAACTCGAATATTTATGATCGAGAAACCAAATTATTTCTGAATCTGACTCCCTGTTTCTTCAAATATTTCGCACATGAGCAAGACTTAGACAATCTGTACCTTCCATTGATCAAACAAGAGCAAGTTGACTTGAGCCAGATTGTTGTTGAAATCGTAGAGGATTATTGTCCTCTGGCGGATATTGAAAGCTTACATAAAGGTACGGCCTATCTAAAGAGCATAGGTATATCTTTCGCGTTAGACGATTTTGGAACAGGTTGGTCAGGCTATAGCCGTATGGCGGTGGTACAACCTAACTACATCAAAGTAAGTCGGGAAATGTTGATTGAATTTGGCCTGAACGAATTGACAGAAAACAACCTCCTTGCAGAGATCGATACAATAACGAGTTTACAAGGCATTAAAGTCATATTCGAAGGTATCGAAAATAGCGACAACCTCAAAACGGCAGCTCGATACGGTGCAGATTACTACCAAGGCTATTATTTAGATTTCCCCAAGTCATACCCAACGAATAAGCTTGAGTAATCATTCTTATTTTACCCTTCGCCTTCTTCGCCAAACCTTATGATTTTGAATGTCGCTTTGGGCATTAACTCCGATATCAATAACCGAATGAGAGTTATAAATTCGGATTGATGGATTGCGGTATTCAGAGAAAATCAAAGGTGACAGGCAATAAAAAGCCCGAGTATAAACTCGGGCTTTGAATGATTTACTTAAGCTGTGAAAGCAGGCTAACTAGATTGCCTGACGAAGTTGGAAATAACGTCCTGCTTCGTTTAACAGTTTATCATGAGAGCCGTGTTCAACAATTTCGCCTTGTTCAATCAGAACGATCGAATCCATCGATTCCAGACCAATCAAACGGTGCGTAATGAAGATAACCGTCTTGCCTTCGAAGTGCTTCTCGAACAGCGCCATGATGCTCTGCTCAGTTTGCTTATCTAAGCCTTCTGTCGGCTCATCTAGAAGCAGGATAGGGGCATCATGAAGAATCGCACGTGCGATACCAATACGGCGCTTCTCACCACCAGACAGTTGACGACCACCGTCACCTAACCAGCTATCAAGCGCGTTATTCTCAAGCAGCTTTTCTAGGCCAACGTCTTTTAGGATATTCGCTAAGTGATCATCGGTCGCTTCTGGTTTTGCAATCAACAAGTTGTCACGCAAAGTGCCATTTAGAATGTCGACACGTTGGCTTACCACACTGATAGATTCACGAAGCTGTGATTCATTCCACTGCGTCAGTTCAATGCCCGCGATAGAGATGTAACCCTTTTTCGGGTCCCAGTAGCGAGTTAGAAGCTGAATCAGAGTCGATTTGCCAGAACCCGTTTGACCCACAATCGCAACCTTGTTCGTTGCAGGAATCGTTAGGTCAACAGCGTTCAGAACACTGCGCTCAGAATCAGGGTAGTTGAACGTCACGTTTGAGAACGTAATATCCAGCGGCTTGTTGATGTCGAGCTTCTCTTCAGCAAACTGAACTTCAGGCTCCGACAGAATCACTTCATTTAAGCGACGTGCTGAAGACAGAGTTTGACCTAAATGCTGGAACGCGCCTGCAATTGGCATCAACAATTCAAAACTTGCCATAGTAGCGAAAGCCATTAGCGCGATGAACGGGTCTGGTGCATTACCACCCACACCATCAGCCGCAAGCCAAAGCATCAGAACCAGTGTCAAACCGTTGAACAGCATTAGCGCAGCTGACGCCATACCGGTTAGGTTAGCGTTTACAAACTGATTTGCCATCAGCTTGTGTTGTGTCTCTAGAATCGCATTACGGTAACGCTCTTCCGCACCGAACAGAGTCAGTTCGCTGTAGCCTTCAATCCAATCTAGTGTCGTTACACGAAGATCCGCTTTGTTCTGTGTCAGTTCGCCGCCGTTACGCTTGCCCAGCTTGTAGAACAAGATTGGCCAAACCAACAGCATGATCAGAAGGATAGAACCTAAGATCAAACCTAGTGAGCTATCGAACCACATCAAGAACAGAGTCAGGAAGAAAATCCCGAACACACCAACCGTCACTGGGCTTACTAAGCGCAAGTACACGTGATCCATGGCGTCAACATCAGCAACCAAACGGTTGAGTAAGTCTGCGTCACGAAGGTTTGAGATACGACCTGGGATCAGCGGAGCCAGCTTCTTGAAGAAGAAGATACGCAGATCAGTTAACAGTTTGAATGTTGCATTGTGGCTGACAACACGTTCACCCCAACGACCCGCAGTACGGCTCATTGCCAAACCACGTACACCGCCGCCCGGCAGCATGTAGTTGAAGGTTTCACGTGCAATTGTAAGGCCTGCAACCGCAGAAGCTGAAATGAACCAGCCTGATAGCGTTAACAAGCCGATAGAAGCCGACAGAGTAGCGAAAGCCAATAGCATGCCTAGCGATAGGCCAAACCAATGCTTTTTATAGAGTTTCAGGTAAGGCAGTAAATCACGCATCTAAATTACCCTTATTATCTTGTTGAGCTAAGTTCGCGTTCAGCATCTCTTCGAACAAACCACCCGCAGTTGAAAGCTGAGAGTAATGACCTTGTTCAACCAGACCACCATCACGCATCACCAGAATATTATCGACTGATTTAAGAGGAGCGAGTTGGTGCGTCACAAGCAGGGCAGTGCGGCTTTCAATATTGCTATTGATGCCTTTCATCACTAACTGTTCACTACGAGTATCTAGGCTGGCAGTTGGTTCATCTAACAACCAGAACTGGCCATCTTGAATCATTGCGCGAGCCAGAGCCAAACGCTGAGATTGACCAACAGACAGGCCACCAGAGCGATCAGAAATCATGTAATCCAAGCCGTGCTCGTTTACAAATTCGCTAGCAAATGATTGCTCAAGTGCATTCTCGACAACTTGGTCAGCGATATCATGCTTACCTAGGGTGACGTTGTCATGAATGCTGCCGTGCAGTAGTAACGGGTTTTGACCAACCCAGCTAATGGTTTTTCGCCAAGAGGCTAAGTCTAAGTCACGCAGTTCAATACCATTGATTTTCAAGCTTCCTTCATAAGGCATGAAACCAAGGATGGCGTTGATCAAACTTGTTTTACCCGCACCACTTGGGCCAACTAATGCAGTCGATTGGCGAGTGTTCAATGCGAACGAGATAGGACCAACTAATTGAACGCCTTCAGGGCTTAACACTTTTAGGTCGGTAGCTTCAATATTGATGCCTTGAGCCGGATCGAGCTGAGTGTTGCCTGATTTAACCTTAGTGATGTCTGTTTCTAGGAACTCGACAATACTTTCGGCTGCGCCAACCGCTTGTTGTTTCGCGTGGTAGAAAGTACCCAAGTCACGCAGAGGTTGGTAAAACTCTGGCGCTAAGATAAGGATGAACAAACCCGCGAATAGAGTAATGCCTGCACCGTAGTGACCGAAGTTCAGTTCACCGATGTAAGTGAAACCAAAGTAAACCGCCGTCATCGCGATAGAGATCGACGTGAAGAACTCAAGTACCGCAGAAGACAAGAAAGCGATTTTCAACACGTCCATCGTGCGCGTTCTGAACACTTCAGATGCACCTTTAAGTACTTCTGTTTCAGCGTTGGTGCGATCAAATAGACGGATAGTCGTCATTGACTGAAGACGGTCGTAAAAGTGACCAGAAAGACGCTGCAGCGCTTTGAAGTTTTTACGGTTTGCATCGGCCGCTTTCATACCAACAAGTGCCATGAACATCGGTACCAATGGAGCAGTAATCAAGAAGATCAGTCCTGCTGCCCAGTTTACTGGAAATACCACGACCAAAATAATGAATGGAATCATTACCGACAGAGACATCTGAGGTAAGTAACGAGAGAAGAAGTCTTGCATGTCTTCTACTTGTTCTAGCAACAGCGTTGCCCACGTACCGGCAGGTTTACCTTTAATGTAAGCAGGGCCTAACTCACGTAATTTATCTAGGATGAGTTGCCTGATGTAGACACGGATTTGTTCACCACAGCGATAACCTGCGATTTCACGTCCCCATGTACAGCCAGCACGGCCAACGACCGATAATGCCAAGCCTGCGAAATGACCAACCAGTTCAGATTTATCGACATTCTCGATGATCAGCTGGTGAAGAATAGAGGCGAGAAGAGCTGCTTGAGCAATTAAGAACACGCTTGAAAGTACGCCAAGGCTAATCGCAATCATAAGCCAGCGTTTCGCTAACTTACTCTGTTGCTTAAGCCACTTGTTCAAGCTGCGTTGTTTTTTCTTATCCATTATGAAGGCTTAATGATAATTATTATTTGTTGAGGGCGGCTAGTATACAAAAGAAAGCCCAGTGGATATACCACTGGGCTCTAGGGATTTACAACAAAATGTGATGACGCCCTGCATCTACTGAGGCGAGAGCACCGATAATCAAATCTGCAATCTCAGATTTACTTATCGTTAAGGCCATCTAGGAAGCGTTCAGCATCCAGTGCAGCCATACAACCTGTACCAGCAGAAGTGATTGCTTGGCGGTAGTTGTGGTCCATTACATCACCTGCAGCGAACACGCCTGGGATGCTGGTTTGTGTTGCGTTACCTTCAAGACCCGACTGAACGATGATGTAATCATCTTTCATGTCGACTTGGCCTTTGAAGATTTCAGTGTTTGGTTGGTGACCGATAGCAATGAATGCGCCCATTACTTCGATGTCTTCTGTCTTATCAGACTGAGTATCTTTAATACGAACGCCAGTTACGCCCATATCGTCGCCTAGAACTTCGTCTAGCGTGCGATCAGTGTGAAGAACAATGTTGCCGTTCTCTACTTTGTCCATTAAACGCTTCACTAGAATCTTTTCAGCGCGGAACGTATCACGGCGGTGAACTAGGTGAACTTCAGATGCGATGTTAGATAGGTAAAGTGCTTCTTCAACTGCCGTGTTACCACCACCAACAACCGCTACTTTCTGGTTGCGGTAGAAGAAACCATCACACGTTGCACAAGCAGAAACGCCGCGGCCTTTGAATGCTTCTTCAGAATCTAAACCTAGGTACTTAGCCGATGCACCCGTTGAGATGATCAATGCATCACACGTGTACTCGCCAGAATCGCCTTTAAGACGGAAAGGGCGGTTTGAAAGGTCGACTTCGTTAATGTGGTCGAACAGGATCTCTGTTTCAAAGCGCTCTGCGTGCTCTTTCATGCGATCCATTAGAGCTGGACCCGTTAAACCTTCAGCGTCACCCGGCCAGTTTTCTACTTCTGTCGTGGTTGTAAGCTGACCACCTTGCTGCATACCGGTAACAAGTACTGGGTTTAGGTTTGCACGAGCAGCGTAAACTGCAGCTGTATAGCCAGCAGGGCCAGAACCAAGAATCAATAAATTACAGTGCTTTACGTCGCTCATGAGGACTCCGAAATTGAAATTGTTTTTATTTATAATCGCTTAGGATTGTATGGAAAATATGGAGGCAATAAAAGGTTAAACAAGGGGTGAAGTGTAATTAATCGTTATAGGTTAGAACTTAATGGAGACAAACGTTTTCGTGGTTTAAAGATCGGTGAAATTACCGTCTTCTTTAAGTATTGCTGCTGCCGCCTTTTCAATTTCGAGCGGCCATATCAAAACATGTCCAAATAACTGTATATAAAAACAGTATTTAACTATAAGATTATAGACAAGGTTTGATAGGCAACGTTAGAAAGATGAGGAACGAGCGATGAACTTACTCCCAACAGGCACACAGCTAGGTAAATTGGAACTACTGGAAGTATATCAAGACGTCTTAGGGCCGAAGTGCTTTTCGGTTAAGAATGAAAACACTCAAAGGTTCATGGTTTATTGGAGTGGGGATTACGACGCCGGCCAATGCATTAAGTGGGCTTACATTCCGGTAACCAAACCATTGTTAGCCAGCTTGCTAAATAAAGAGGTGAGCTTTCATGATGCGTTCCACCGATCAGACAAGCTTTATCTTGCGACCATCTACACAAACGAAGTAGGGAAGCCCGCAAAAGTAGATTTACTGAATGATACGAGCAAGCACTTAATAAACTTACCGCCCGTTGATTTTGAAATCGACCTTGAAGATGCTTGTATGGTGTAGTGGGTGCAGGCGAATTACAGGTTCTGAAGCTTGCTTTTGGACATAAATGAGTTTTGGAAAATTGAATATTAGCGACTTATGAATAAATATAGATATGGAAAGTCGATTACTTTGGTGTCTAAGGTTTATGTGGTAGATCAGATACAAAATGTCCGAAGTTTGAAGAGACCATTTTATTATTAACAGCAACGAAAATTGTCACCGCATATAAGGACTAATAATCAGGTAAATACGGAGACATCGATTACAAGAATCTAATACAAACTTTTGAATTAAAAGTAAATGAGTGGTCATTCCACAGCCCATGATGTTACCTTTAGTCATCAAAAGCTATTCGGGCTTTCGTATATTAAAAGAACCTTTATCTACTGGCTATTCAGTAGAATACTCACACCTAGTTGCTGTGTGAGTATTCAAAAACATAAGCTAAAGTAATGTATTAATTAAATTGAACTGCCAGGATGATCTTCAATAAATACCTGAGCATCGAGCAATTGCTGTTCAGTACCATCAAGCATGACTAGGTACTTATCTGTTTTTATTGCAGCTTCATATTTAATGATGCTGTCTTTTGGAATTCCAACACTCGCTAAGGCACCGCCCAATGCTGAGAACCCACCAGTGATAACTGCCCCTTCAACTGCCCCTGCTAACGTGGCAACAAATGGACCTGCAGCAAGTACAGCACCAACACCCGGCAACCAAAAAAGACCAGAACCAACAAGCGCTCCCCAGATACCGCCCCATAAACCGCCGGTTTTACCCCAAGATTTGACTCGGTCACCAATGTTGTAGAAGCCCGTAGCATGCTCTTCCGTTTCATAGCCTTTGCCGATAATCGACATTTTATCAATAGGGAAACCCTGCTTTGCTAACTGAGTGACTAAATGCTCTGCGTCAGCATGAGTATGTGCGATAGCGATTGTTTTATTTGAATTCATTATTTAGTCCTACAGTGCTTTTTCAATTTTTTTTGCGTTTGTTTTTGCGGTTTGTTGTTCAATAACTTCTACCGCTAAAGCCGTTGGTTCTTGTTCACAAACTTCCACAATCTGAGTGATATCGATAGTGTCAAAATCTTCAACTTTATGAGTATCAATACTTTGTGTTTCTGAATCCCAATCCATTAAATAGTTAACGCTGATAGGGATAATTTCTTGGTCTAGTTCCAAAAAATCGGCACAAGTAATAGTTGACTCAACCTGTATTTCTGCTGTTGTGGATGCTGTATCTAAAATGTCATCATTTGCTGCTTGAGCAAATGTAGAAAATGTTACGAGCGTTACAATAGAAAGGTTAAGTAGTTTATTTGTCATGTTGTTTCTCTCATTGAGTAGGTGTGAGAGAAATACTAATGAAACATCTACACATTGTTATAAATTAAGGGTAATCAAAAACTAATTATTAAATTTGACCTTTATAACAAGTGGTTAGAGTTAATTCGCTTTGCTCTTTTATCATTAGTTTATCTACTTTTTATAGCCAGCTACATAGTGCGTTATCTATTTCTAAAGACTGATTACTAAGTTTTAGTGAATTTGCCAAAACTCAATTTCTGATGGGCTACGTGAGACAGTTTTTATCACTAAAAAACGCCTTAACTATGTACAGTATCGGTGTAGGAAGATCATGTTCTAGTGCCGATAAAAAGATGGCATCACAGAGAGCCCGACAGCGAGGTCATGGCGCAACATAAATAACAGATGCAAAAGAGCCGCATAAAACTCTCGAAAGAAAGTTTCAAACAGCTCTTATTCGTAATGTGGATTGGACGTAAGTAAATTTAATTCTGTCGCAATGATGCTTTTGATTTGGGTTAACGAATCTTGGCAAGCAAAGCTTGTCTATTACCATTCAGAGCATGAACCACCTGACTTATCTTAGTTGCTATGGCTTGTTTAACTGCCTTTTTATCATCATATTTCTGTAGTTTATGTTGGAGTCCAAGAAATGCATCTTCTAGTCCCTTGTCCAAATCACAATCAGTGCTGTTTAGATAAAAGGTTTGGCTTGGCAGGAACGCAGATACTTTAATTTCATAATCTTGGAATACAATATTGAATTTAGCTTCATACTCAACGTGTAAAGCGCCTTCGGTTAACTGCATTAAAGCTGATAACTGTTCATTAATCATTGATTGCGTTTGTGGAGTGATAACTACATTTCGAGTTAAATTTTTCATTTTGTTTGCCTGTTCAATGGCACTTGCACCATAGTAATTTGTATTGCTCCCAAGCTTTGGGAGCACATGGATAGTATTCTAAGAGCGCAATTAATGGATTCGAGTTAAGCCAGCGTCCACATCAAAAATGTCTTGCTCACTTAGTGAACCAGTAGCCTGTTTCAGCTGAACTCTTGATAAAATATATTGATAACGAGCATCCGATAGGTTCTTTTTGGCTTGATAAACGTTTTGCGTACTCTCCAAAACATCTACCATGGTTCGTGTTCCCACCATAAAGCCTTGCTCTGTTGCCTCTAGCGCTGACTTTGCAGACACCAATGATTGTTCATAAGCCTTTATCGACCCAATAGCTGAACGAATGTTGTTATTGATTGCTCTAATATTCTTCTCTACGTCGCGATAAGTACTTTCTAGATCCTGGCTTGCAGCAACATATTGATATTGAGCTTGTTTGCCCTCTGAAGTGACACGTCCGCCGGAATACACTGGCAGATCAATAGATACTCCAATGTTGAATAAGTTCTCATCATCATCTTGCGTATAACCTGTTACTGGGTTGTTCGGTTCATCAAAATTCTTTGTGTATTCATAACCTGTGGTCAATGAAATTGTCGGTAAATGACCAGAATCAGCGAGTGAGATTTGCTCTTTAGCAATATCCTTTTGAATACGTCCGGCTAAAATTTGTAGGTTCTCATTACTTGCCTTTTGAACAAGATCATTTGCAGAGAGTTCAGGCATCGAAGTCGAGAATCGATTGATATCAAGAACAGAAAGGTTTGAAGCAGGCTGTCCGGTAATCGCTCGTACTTCTTCCAAAGCGTTTTCTACCGAATTTTGAGCCTGTATTTCTTGCGCTACAACATTGTCATATTGCGCTTGTGCATCCTGAACATCAGTAATGGGAGCACTGCCCACTGCAAAACGTTGTTCAGTTTGATTGAGTTGTTTATCTAAAGCCTCTTTCTCTGACTGCACAAAACGAAGATTATCTTTCGCAGATAAAACATCAAAATAAGCTTCTGTTATATTGTAAATCACAGATTGCTGAGTAACCGCATAACGAGCATCAGCTTCACGTGCCGTTTTTTCAGAAATACTGAGAGATATCCAGCTGCCGCGATCGTATATCGACTGGACTAATCCAAGGTTAACGTTCCCAGAACTACCGTCAGCCTCATGACGATCTGTATCTTGATAGACGTACCCTGCAGTTAGGTCAATTTGTGGTAACAAGTCACTTCTTGTTGAGTTGATCGCCTCAAATGCGCTGTCACGTTGAGCAGCCGCTTCAAGCAGTTCAGGATCATGTTGTTTGGCTAAACCATAGATTTCACTCAGTGAATCCGCTTTTACCGCTCCACTCATCGCCAACAAGATCAGAGGAGTAATTTTTGTCTTATTTTTCATTTTGATACCGTATTAAATATGAAGTTTTTTCATTAAAAAGTAACTAAAGCGGCTGGAGTTATCAGATCACGAAGCTTATTCAATGTCTCTGAATGGTATAATTTTGTTGGAGTTGGCATATTCTCTCCTAGATAGGATGTGGTTAACGTGGTGAGAATACTAAGGTACTAAGCAAGCTTTGTTATCATCAATTAATTACACTATGCTACTTTCTATATAATCTATTTAAAACAACAGGATAGGATTAAGTTTTATTGAGTTTTTATCTAATTTTTATCTGGTTTTTATCCTGAAATTAAAAACGTTCTGATGGTGGCTTTGCAGTAGAAGATTATTAGATATGGTTTATACGGCCTTTATTTATTCAGATTTGTCATCCGTTATGATCATCTTAATTAATCAACTAACGGATAAGAAAATGAAAAAACCACTTTTACTATCACTAATGGCAATTGCGGTTGCTCCGCAAGCTTTCTCACAAAACTTAATCATCGACACAAAAGGTTTAGATCAGGAAAAATACAGTGCTGATATGTATCAATGTGAACAATTGAGTAGCCAAGTGCAGTTGCAACAAACACAGAGCACAGGCAGAACGACAATTAGGCATGTTGGCAGAGGAGCGGCTCTAGGTGCTGGCGCAGCTGCAATCGGCGGTGGCTCAGGTTCAACAGGCGCAGAGATAGGCGCGGGCATTGGACTGGTGACGGGGTTTTTAGGCGGTTCAGCGCAAAAAGAACAAGCTTCTATGCAATATTCAGGAGAAAAAGACAAAGTGATGAGAAACTGTATGACTGAACGTGGTTATACCATCCTTAACTAAGGTAAAGCGAACACAAGGTGAATGAACTCAAACACAAAAGGCACAGTAACCTCAGTTACCGTGCCTTTTGTGTATCTGGTTGCTAGTTTCTAACGAGAGCTCAGTTCTATTTTGGTCTTTATATCCGATAAATCACTGTTGAAAAATAGGACTTCAGATAGATCGAGTACTAAAGTGGTCGAAGCCTCTAATACCGCATAGTAATAAAGCTCTTCTGCGGCATCTCGATTACCCGTTAACTCTGCTTTTTTAGCACTTAGAATATAAAAAAGAACCGAACGGCGATTTGGAGGTATCGTATTAAGTAACGAATTGGCTGCTACAGTATCATCCTGTGATAAGGCCATCATTACCATAGCCTCTATTACTCTTGGAGTGTTACGTCCTTCTTCTGAGAATGACGTGAATTTTCGTAGTGCTCTTTCATTTTGTTCTGCAATTAACGTTGTATTATCTTGCTTGGGATTCAAATACATATAAGAAAGGTTATAGATATAACCCGAAGCCACAATGTAAGGATTTTCTGGTGCGTAAATCTCGGCTTGTTTTATCAGTTCAAGAGCTTCTAGCTCTGAAGTACCATGGTAGGTAGCTGAGTGGGCGGTCAAGATTGAGTTTAATGCGACGCTATCATCAGGTAATTCATTAACTAGTTTCGCTATCTGTTGTTTATCGATATCAAGATTGAATGAATCCAGTAAATCATCCAACGACGATTTTATAGATCTTTTCAATGCTTGATTAGATACATCATATTTGCGGTCTAAATGCTTATGTTTCGATATACGATTGAAATACTCTATCTCTAACAGTTCTTTATTTTGATTTGTACTGCTTTTAAAGTGAATCTCATTTGCCGCTAACTTGGCAGCGGGACCATCATAGATAATCCGAAAATCTTGATATGTTTTTAAAAAGTCTAATAACGTTTTGATGACACCGACTTTCAAATCATCTTTTCTTACATCATCATCAATAATCACATGAATGTATCTAGGCTCAAGAGATAAATAACTTGGTGTTTCAACGATATCTTTTGTCGCTACATGTGTGCTTGGGGCTTGGTTCTGATTAATAAAAAACCAAGAGACTATCACGGCACAGAGCACAGCAACGATAATCAGCAAAGGTGCTTTTTTTACGTTAGTTGATTTGGGCTCTTTTGTCTGTGCCTTTGGTGGCTGTACTGGCGGATGACTGGGTTTAGTAGGCTCGACTAACGGTGTTGACGTCTGCGCCTGCTCTTCAGCAACCGGGTCTTCATTGAAAGCCTCAGATTGTTCAACTTCTTTAGTCTCTGCGATAACAGACTCTGCAGATTCTGTTTCAGGTTGCACTTCGCCTTCATTTGAATTGTCCGACGTTTCAGTTTCTAGCGATTCACTTCTAAAAACACTATCAATCAATACTTTCGGAGCTTCGATTGTCCGATCAACAGTAGCGTCTAATTTATAACCTCGTTTGGGTACCGTAACAATATATCCATGAGGGTGATTCCCATGCTGTTTGAGAATTTTACGAAGCTCAAAAATAGCCTGTGTGATAACTTGATCAGAAAGAATCGAACCATTCCACACTTCGTCAATCAGCTCGTCTCTTGAAAAGACAGTATCTGGGTACTCACAAAGGAAATGAAATAGTTTGGAAAGTCTATTATCAATAACAATGGTCTCTCCATCTAGGATAAACTTATCCTCGTAGGGAACAAACAACCATTCGTCGAACTTATACTGCACTTTTTGATTCTTCATAAATTCTGTCGAGACTCTTTATAACTTATTGTATTTAGTTAAAAACTATAGGATAGAATTGTACAAAAAACAAAAAAACCTCGATAATTTTCATTATTGAGGCTCTTTAGAATCAATAGCTTATTTTGCGCTTAAATACGCTTCGGAGTAACCTTCTAACGTCTTCACTGACAACTGGTTGTGTTAGCGCTCTTTTCATCGAAGTATGGTAGCAAGAGCACCCAATCTGTCTCGCGTTTCATTGACAATATCCGCCATTGATTTACGTACTCACCGCCACTGGATTTTTAGAGTGTTAACCTACTTTTTGTACAGGATAATCGTAAGTAGGCTGGACAAATTCATTTTGCGCTTTAATGGTTTGCAACTCCCACTCCCCGCAGTCTTGAGTCATTTTTAATACCCCAAACGCTGCGTTGTGTGCATGCCTAAAAGCATCGACTGCCGATAAACCTTTTGATAGGCCTGCAGAAAACAAGCCCGTGATCAAATCACCAACGCCTACCGGTTGTTTGGCAAACTCTAGTTTAGGGCGCTGAGCTAAGTAAGTGCCTTCAGCTGTTGCTAACATCATCGAGAAATTTTCATCTGACAAGCTATGCAAGTGTTTCACTAACACCACTTTCGGACCTTTACTCAAGGCCAATGCGCACGCCTTCACTGCATCATCAAGTGATTCAATTTTCATCCCAGTAAATTGAGTCAGTTCAAATTGATTAGGAACAATCACATCAGCGATCGGCATCAGGTTGTTGACCAGTTTATCGGTGACTTCATCAGGTACTATACACCCTTTTTCAGGGTCACCCATTACAGGGTCGCATACATACAAAGCTTGTGAGTTACGGGTTTTAAGGGTGTTAACCGCCGTTACAACAGAATCACATTGAGCTGCACTTCCTTGATAGCCTGAGACTAAGGCAAAACACTGATCAAGCTGCCCGATATTGTTTAATCCCGAAATCAACTGGTCAATATCTGAGGCGTCAAACGCTCGCCCCGTCCAGCCTTGCTGATATTGAGTATGGTTAGAATACTGAACGGTATGAATTGGCAAAACCTCAACGCCCATTCTTTGCATTGGAAAAACGGCGGAGCTGTTACCGGCATGACCAAAAACAACGTGTGATTGAATTGATATAATATTTGTCATCGAAAGCTTCTCTTTTAAATTCAGTTTATTAGATAATATCAGTCAACAAGATGCCGACACCAATACGTTGGTTGTGATAGTCAAAATCAATCAAGCTTTCACCGTAACCATTAAAATACTGCACGTACCCACGCACGTGTTCTAAGAGTGGGAAGCTGACGCCCGCTTCAAGACCGCCGTAGCCTGTTCTGAAGTTGTAGTGACCCACGCCAGTGAACTCTAATACGTCATATTTATACGCTGTCGTCACTTCATAGTGACCAAGGTAGTCCTCGATATCGGTGTTATCACTGTCCATTCCGCCCAGGTTATACCAAGGTTCAACGTACATCATAAAATTATCTTCCTCGTAACCCACACCCGCATAAATTCGGTTCCAGCTTCGGCTTAACTCATCAGTACGACCGTTTGATTCGTGCTCATAACCAACTCGAGAGAACCATAAGCCATCCCCAGCTTCGATAGGCAATTTTGTTTCGTAAAACACTTCTGGGCGATAGTTCGTATCTCGAAAGGGCGCTGAGATATCAGACGAGTACGCCTGCCAAAATGATTTTAATGTAAAACCAAAGTACAACTCGTCACTTTCATTGAAGATATCATCCGTAATCAAAGGCACTTTAAAGCTTATCTGGAATTTGATTTCTTCATCGCTCAAACCATCGGCTGCATCGCCGAATACCTCAGAGTTGTATGGGTTTTTATTGACCGATTTCATATGAGTGATCGGTAGTAGGTAGTTCTGACGATAAGGCGTAATAACAAAAGGGTTCTCTGCCGTTTCTTTTTCTAGTTCATGTCGTGTTGTGGTTTTAGCATGGCCCGCTGTTTTTTCTTGCTCACACTGAGCTTTAATTTTTTCTAGGCTGTCTTGCTCAACATCCATATGGATTTGACGTAATACACAATTATCAAACGTTTGTTCAGAATCGGTTCGAGTATCATCAGCCATAACCGGTGACGCAGCTAAGGAAAGAAGTAGCAGTAAAGCTTTAGACTGCGGAGAAGGTTGATTAATACGGTTTATGTAAGTGTTCATCGTTCGCTACCTTTCATATCGTTAAGTAAGTTTCGATATGAATAATGCGCGATACCGTCAGCGAATAAATAAAGTAAATTTCATTTTATCGTAACCTTTAAATCATTGATGATTTTCTCTTCGCTATACAAAAATAAAACCTATTAAAAATATAAAATATACATTTTAAGTAAATAAAATCAGCAGCTTATATTGGTCGTTATGTTGGATCGAACAGTTTAGCCGAAAAAATAAAATGGAGATAAAACAGTCATGACAGGTTAGTTTATCCCTGCACAAGACTCTTTATAAAAACAAACAGCGTTGTCGAACTAACGTCGATGACAAGTATCGTTACATTGCGAGCTACTCCTACCCTATATAGAGATTGGCGAACCAATCTCTATATAGGTTGCCACGGTTAAGGTGTGCTATTGCATAACTTCATTAGCGCAAACCAATTGTAATTTAACTGTGCTTGATCACTAACCCTGCTACTCACAAGCTTCAGCAACGCTTGGTTTTTCAGGAGTTGCTCTTTATCACTGTCCAAAGAAGAAAGGAGCACGTCGCGCTCCACGCTATCAAGCATTTCGTTTGTTAGCACACGAACAATGGACTTGGTGTAGAGCAACCGAAATACCGTATCATCTTCATTCTCACCTAATACGTGAGGATAAAATGATAAAAACAGATTGTTCAAATTCAATTGGTTAATGGCACTCTTATGCTTGTATTTGACCTTACGCACCAGTTGTTCAACACGACGTTTAACAATATCTACTGCCGTTCTAGAAGGTATTAATTGGTAAGAAAGCCAAAGCACAATTAATCCCACCATATTCGCTACCAATGTGTTTAAGAAATGAGCAAAATCAAAAGTAGGTATACTGGTTGTCGGTACAAGATTACTCCAAGAGAACAACGAGACCATCATGATGATTTTTAATAGCGATTTACTCTGGTTAAACCAATACGCCATGATGTAAATCCCCATAAACCCCACCGTATAAACAATGATTGGTGAGCCTATGGGCATGACAATAAAGTTGACTAAGAAGGCAAATCCTCCAGCCAAAAACTGGGCATAAATGTTTGGACTAAATGCTTTTTCTGCACCAGGGTTTGCCGCAAAGACCGATACCACCATACCAGCCATGATCATTGCACCCATTCCATCTTGCCACTGCAGTTCAATCCACATAAATGACAATAGAAAAAGGGCTAGTGCTGCCCTGAACATATTGATTAGCACCAAATAACCATCGGTAAAATCGCTAATTTTATCTACAAATTGTGTCTCGCTAGTTTTTACTAGGCCGTTTTGCTGCGAAAAGTTGTTAAGTTGGGCGGCAAATTGCTTAACTTGAAAGTGAAAAAGTGAGAAAAAGTCACTTTCTGTCAGTGACCACTCTTGTGCAAAACTTGCTTCAAGTATGAAGTCACTCTCTTGTAATGCTTGCCATGCATCTTGGGTCATACCAGCAGAATCACCCATGTTACGCAGTTCAATACCCATAATGGCAATGTTGATACAATCGTAAAAACTTGTACGGCTTGATATTTTGGCAGCCATATCGCTTTGACTACCAAAGATTTCATCATCCACTGCCAGCCATTTTCGGCCAATCATCGTCAAAAAAATTCGGATTGATTTAGTGACAGAGGACGCATCCGATTGAAAAAGTGTGTTGATAAAATGAATTGTCTGCTTTTTGACAAACGTTAGCTCACGCTTATCATCCGGATACGGAATCATGAGGCTCGCTACCATAGACATCACTATCCCAAACGAGATACCTACACATCGTAGTTGAACGTGGTCGAAGAGGTTTGCCATATTCGGGTCCGCTGCCACAGGAAATCCAACCAATGATAACGTTACGCCCACAATGGCAAACATGTACGAAACTCGGTGATGAAAATAAGAAGCGATGCCAAGGCTAACTACAATGCCCAAAATAATGAAGCTGTTAAAAAGCCATGCATCAATCAAAGTCACACTTGCTATGAGCAACACATAAGCGCCCCCCATAAAAGTGCCTGCAAGACGCGCCATGGCTTTTCGGATGCTGGCTCCCCGAGTACCTGTGATTTGAATAATGGCTGTCGTCATCATTGCCGTTCCAGTGGAATCTGAATCAAACAGCTGTGACAAAACCCAAGTCAACACTACGGCAACAGCAAAACGAAAACCAAAAATGGCAGAGTCAGGATCGAGCCACTGCCGTGCCCAATTAAGTAACATCATTGAATTGTAACCGAGACAGTGGTGCCCGCAATCAGTCTCTCATTTACGATGACTTCATGTGGAATGCTAATACGAACAGGCACACGTTGCGCTAAACGCACCCAAGGGACGGTGGGATCTACATTTGATACCAAGCCAGAGCTATCGGCACTTTGGTCGGTGATCGCACGTCCAATTCCGTCCACTGTACCTTCAAAGGTGTCCCCAGAAGAGTAAGGTGTGATAGTTGCAATCGCCCCTTCTTTAATTTCTTTGATTTTGTTTTCGGTAAAATAAGCTTGAATGTAATAAGTGTTGCTTTCCACCAATGCTACAAAGGTTTCGCCAGTATTAATAAAGTTACCTTGGCGTTGTTGAAGGTTAGTGACATAACCATCTTGCGGTGCAACCACTTGGGTACGACTCAAGTCTAACTGCGCTTTAGCTAGGTCTAGTTTTGCCTTCTTATACTCAGCTCTATTGGCATCAACTTGCAACTTTTCTGACATTACCTGCTCAGGTGAAATCAATCGTGCAGACAATAATTTCGAGTCACGACGATACACATTCTTCGCTTGATTGAGTTCAGATTCTGCTTTTAGCATTGAGAACGTGGCATCAGAGACGTTATTATTATAATCCATATCGTCAATGGTAAATAACAAATCACCTGCATGGACAAACTGATTGTCTGTCACCGCGATACGAGTAATTTCCCCAGATACCTTCGGCGAGATTTGCGCAATCTCCACGTGTATTTTTGCATCACGAGTCCACAAAGAATCTGTGTATGCCACCCAAGAGGTATAACAAGTCAAGCCGGCACCAATAACAAGAGCTGTGGGCAATAATACTTTAAATACATTCATTTTATTTTACCTGTAATAATAAAAACTGCCCAGCAACAATGATTACTAGGCATAGTTCACATAAAGAAGGGTTCATGATTTTATTCTTTCTTAGTACATTGCCAAGAAAGTACTTAACTAACATTAGAGCAAACAAGCTAACAATAACAAGTATCATAAAACTCGGTATATAAACGTTGCCAAATAATAGTTGGTCTTTCATTTTAACACCCATTAATAATGGTTTTGATATTGAGCGGACAAACGTAATTAATATGTGTTACTGATGTTTAATATTAGGAAACTCTGCTGACCACTCTCGATAAGTTGCCAAGAAGTATATCTATTCGGAAAGATTAAATAATTACACTTACATCATTAATTCATAATTTTAATATGCACAAAAATATTAAATTGTTGATTTATATGTATTATATTTTCTTGATATTGATATTGATATTGATATTGATATTGATATTGATATTGATATTGATATTGATATTGATATTGATATTGATTTTTAAGAGCTTCTTTAACTCTAGTAGGCAAAGGAGGAATCTGTATTTTGGGTTCTGGCGTAAATTTTGAAATAGTATCTCCATGACTATTTTCCTAAAAATTGAAAAATTGTCATTTCAAAGAAATAACTCAAGTAATTATTTCTTTATCATTTTTCTTCCATTATGTTTTTCCTGATTCTTTAATTATGACTCTTTTATTTTTAATTGATGGTTTTATATTCTGATTCGGTAATAATTCATCTCGTCCCAACTAAGACTGGTTTTAAACAGTAAACAAACCTGTCCTTGATTATTAATTATGTAACGGAGAAAAACATGCTAAACAACAAACAAAACAACCAAGCTGCTGATGACGTATTTGCGGATCAATTACTTGATAGCACTATTAACAATCACGTTTTTCCAAGTGATGAATCAAATCCAGACGCTGCTTATCAATTGGTTTCTGATGAATTAATCCTAGATGGAAACTCTCGTCAGAACCTAGCGACTTTTTGTCAAACCTGGGTGGATGGCAATATCCATAAGATCATGGATGAGTGCATCGACAAAAACATGATTGATAAAGACGAGTACCCACAAACCGCAGAAATTGAAGACCGTTGTGTTCGTATGCTAGCTGACCTTTGGAACTCACCAGATGCAGAAAACACGATGGGCTGTTCAACAACAGGTTCAAGTGAAGCTGCAATGTTAGGTGGCATGGCTATGAAATGGCGCTGGCGTGAAAAACGTCGCAAAGAAGGTAAATCAACAGATAAACCAAACCTGATTTGTGGTCCTGTTCAAGTGTGCTGGCACAAATTTGCAAAATACTGGGATGTTGAGCTTCGTGAAATCCCTATGGAAGGTGACCGCCTTCTGATGACACCTGAAGAAGTTCTAGCTCTTGCTGATGAAAATACCATTGGTGTGGTACCGACACTGGGCGTGACATTCACTTGTCAGTACGAACCTGTAAAAGCGATCGCAGATGCCCTAGACAAACTAGAAGCAGAAACAGGTCTTGATATTCCGATGCATGTCGATGGCGCAAGTGGCGCATTCATCGCACCATTCTGCGACCCAGAGCTTGAGTGGGATTTCCGTATTCCTCGAGTGAAATCTATCAATGCATCTGGCCATAAATACGGTCTAGCTCCTCTTGGTGTGGGCTGGGTTGTTTTCCGTGAAGCAAGTGATCTTCCGGAAGATTTGATTTTCCGTGTGAACTATCTTGGCGGCGATATGCCAACGTTTGCTCTCAACTTCTCTCGTCCTGGCGGCCAGATCGTAGCTCAGTACTACAACTTCCTACGCCTAGGTAAAGAAGGCTACAAACGCATCCACGATGCTTGTTACCACTCAGCACAATATCTATCGGACGAAGTCGCGAAATTAGGGTTATTTGACATTATTTATGATGGTCGTGGCGGTATCCCTGCAATGAGCTTTAGCTTGAAAAACGACGTTGATGCAGGCTTTAACCTGTTTGACTTAAGCGATGCAATTCGTGCTCGCGGCTGGCAGATCGCAGCATACTCAATGCCTTCTAACCGTGAAGACTTGGTCATCATGCGTGTGCTTATTCGCCACGGTGTGAGTCGTGACATGGTTGATCTATTGGTTCAAGACCTTAAGCGTACGATTGAAAAGTTCAACAAATTCCCTGTTGTGAACTCTGTTGATGAAGACAGCGCAAGCTCATTCAACCACGGTTAATCCGAACGCAATTTGGGGCTATTCACTTAGCCCCAGTCATCACTTAATTAATAACAAACTAAATTACCATCAACATCTTTGAGGTTTTCATGACATTCTTATCCAAACTGTGCCCGACAAAATTTGTCAGACATGTATTTCTAAGCTTGCTTGCCATATTCATGCTCGCTGGCACCATTAATATTGATGCGACGCAAGCGACGCCTTCTTTCAATCTCATTAATTCGGCGCAAGCACAAGAACAAGCATCTACGCAACAAACAGATACCACTGCTGTAAAATCCGCTGTGAAAGCATCTGTAAAAGCAGAACCAATGTGGATTGTGAAAGTATTCCGAGAGCACCAAGCACTGGCTATTTTCCTGACTCTCGCTGTGGGTTACTGGATAGGAGCTATCAAATTTGGTCACTTTAGCCTTGGCGCAGTAACAGGCACTTTGATTGCCGGCGTATTAATTGGTCAGCTTGATATTTCGATATCATCGCAAGTTAAATCAATTTTCTTCACGCTCTTTTTGTTTGCTGTCGGCTATGGCGTTGGTCCACAGTTTGTTCGAGGTGTTGCAAAAAATGGTGCTCCACAAGCTATCTTTGCCGTGGTTATTTCACTTCTGTGCTTTGCTGTAACTTATGCTGGCGCAAAAATGGCCGGTTACGACGTAGGTCTGGCCGCTGGTCTTTGGGCTGGCGCACAAACGATTTCAGCTTCAATTGGTCTTGCAACCGATGCGATTAACTCATCTGGCGCTGCCAATACTCAAGAGTTACTCGATCAAATTCCGGTGGCTTACGCAATTTGTTACCTGTTCGGTACTATTGGTACTGGTATGATTCTAGCGTACGTGGGGCCAAAACTGTTGGGCGTTGATCTAGAAGAAGCCTGCAAAGATTACGAACAAAAAATGTCAGAAGGCACACCTGAAGAAGGTATTGCACGAGTTTGGCATCGCACAGAGTCTCGTACTTATGAAGTTCAAGACAACATCAACAACAAAACGGTAGCTGACTTTGAAGCTCAGCACCAAGAAGAGCGTTTGTTCATAGAGAAAATTAAACGCAATGGTCAGATGATTGAGTTTGATGCAGCCAGCCCACTGATGGCAAAAGATGTGATTGCATTAACTGGTCACACAGACGCATTGGTTCATGCTCAGCAGTATTTGACAGAAGTCGTTGATGATGAGCTAGATAATCTGCCTCTTGAAACGGTCGATATTGTTGTCACCAACAAAAAATTTGCTAACCGCACTTTGGTTGAACTAGCAAAAGAAGATTACACTCGTGGTGTTTACCTAAACAAAATTACTCGTGGCGCGGCGAGTCAAGAAATCCCGATGCTTGCTCAAACGGATATTCATCGTGGCGATGTACTGTCAGTGACTGGTACCACTCTTCATACCGAGCGTATGGAAAAAGCGGTCGGTCACGTTGATAGAACAACGACAGAAACAGATATGGTATGGGTTGGTTTATTCATCGTTATCTTTGGTCTGCTTGGCGCATTGGTGGTTAATGTTGACGGCGCACCTGTGACCTTGTCAGTATCAGGTGGTGTGTTAATCGGTGGTCTGATATTAGGTTGGTTGCGCTCAGTAC
The DNA here is from genome assembly GCF_030409755.1 of Vibrio lentus. Lineage (NCBI taxonomy): Bacteria > Pseudomonadati > Pseudomonadota > Gammaproteobacteria > Vibrionales > Vibrionaceae > Vibrio > Vibrio lentus. Next base: position 1,614,630 of record NZ_JAUFQE010000002.1, on the reverse strand, counting down.
ACCCAACGTTTGCTCGTCTGCCACAACCGACGCAATGGTTTATGAACTCTGTCGGCCTAAACATCTTCATTGCTATTGTTGGTATTTCTGCCGGTCCTGGCTTTGTTGCAGGCCTTAAAAACGCTGGCGCAGGTCTATTCGTAATTGGTGCTGCAGCGACAGCAATCCCAATGCTACTGGCACCATTGATTGGTAAATACATCTTTAAGTTTCATCCAGCACTGAACCTAGGTATTTGTGGTGGCGCTCGTACCAGTACAGCTTCGGTTGCAATGGTTGGAGAAAAAGCGAAAAGTAATATCCCAATGCTTGGCTACACCGTACCTTACGCTGTATCGAACACTCTACTGACACTCATCGGTATGTTCATGGTGCTGTTCTACTAACCTAGAATTCACTAATAATTAAAGCCTCTTGCTACTCGCACGAGGCTTTTTTTCGTTCACCCAACAAGATTACAAGCAATGAAAAACGGGATACTAATATCACTGGCCGTGTCATTAATTATTGCAATCAAACAGGATTTATCGTGGCCAAACCAACGATAAGGACTGATATCCATTTGAGGCATGAATCCATACGTTCTCGACACTTCCCTAAGTAACTACTGTGATCTTAGTTGTTTAAATACGTTGCTTGTATAGGCAAAACTAACTTATTCAACAAACTGTCAGAGAAAGGGGGGCACCTAGCGTTAGCACACTTCAGGCCATCAAGACTCTAGATAAAAGCTTATTACGAGGAAGATCAGTGAAGCCACGACCTGAAAGGAAGTAAACCATTAAGGGCGGCCGAGTTCCCCCCGAACTCGACCTGTTCCAGACGCGCAAGCAAAGGCGTTTGGTTTCTGGCTTAGTCATAAATTAACCAATTTCAGTTTGTTGTGTAAATAATCAATAGCTTGGCAACTGATAGGTAGGTCGTATTTTGCTGTGCAAAAGCATAGAAATGAATGATGGCGAGCGTGGTGCCTGAGTTCATGCAAGGAGGCTGGCGTATTGAAGCGAAAGGGCTGACACAATATGAAACCTGGTTTGCTAGTTTATAATATCGCTAAATTTAAATTTGTAGGTATTTATAACTATCTAGTGGAGTGTGCTAGTTTTAAGAGTTGGTCATCTTTTATTCTGGTGTTATACACTGCTTTTGATTTTTAAGTTGGATTTAGTGTCTGAATTATTAAATCTGACGGGATAAATGATTGTTTAATGTTGATTTGACAAGATCTTCAAGTATCCTTTATGTAAATAAAACGTTAAATATCGAAAGTAAATTAACAATCATTAAGGAGTCGATGATGTTACATGCTCACGAAAATACCCTACATATTACCCACCTCAGTAACCACGCGGTTGAGGAGTTGTCACCATCATTCTCTAAGCTACCAAGCACAGAGCATGCGGATGGCCAGTTTCGATTGAGAAGGTACTCGGTGGTTCAATTCAGTAATGGACAGGTCGTTGAGCAAGACAAACATAACTTTGTTCAGTCTGAAAACATTAATCACTTTCAAGGTGACGTTGTTCGTCAGTTCGAGCCGATTGAAGCGAATATTTTAGGCAGTGAAGGCATGCAAGAAATGTGTGAACTGTTTATTGAAACCAACGGGCTTGAAGACGGACAAGAAATCGAAATCCATCAAATCCGTATTGCCGCTATTTTTGAAGAGACTCAGGTTGCTCCTGAAGGGGTTCACCAAGATGGTTTTGACCATATCGCTTTAATCGGCGTGAACCGTCACAACATTGTGGGTGGTGAAATCATGCTGTATCAAGACTCACATGAAGCGCCATTTTTTAGAAAGGTGTTAGGTGATGGCGAGGTTGCAATGCTGGCAGACAGTAAGCTTTGGCACAATGCACAGCCGATTCGCACCATAGACCACGATGAGATGGGCTATATGGATGTGTTTGTTCTAACAGCTAAGGATGCGCGCAATGTCCTTCACTCTTAATGATGTACGCCAACAGTTTAGTGCTTTAGGCCAATATCATAACGGCAAGCCTGTGACCTTTTTTGATGGCCCGGGTGGATCTCAGGTGCCTGAGAATGTTTTAGCTTCAATGACCGAATACCTGGGCCATTTCAATTCAAACCTAGGCGGCCACTATTTTTCTAGCCAAAAGACCACAAGCTTAATGCAGCAAGCGCGAGAAGCGGCGCAAGCACTGCTTAATGCGGAGTCTTCTGGCAACGTTGTGTTCGGCGCGAACATGACATCGTTGACCTTCCAACTTAGCCGAGCGATCAGCCGCGATTGGAAAGAGGGCGATGAAGTTATCGTCACAGCGTTAGACCATTACTCAAATGTATCGAGTTGGCAGCAAGCGGCGGACGACAAAGGCGCGATTGTTCGCCAAGTTCGGGTAGACGAGTCGGATTGCAGTTTGGATATGGCGCATTTTGAATCGCTGCTTAACGAGAAAACCAAGCTTGTCGCGGTGACGTTTGCTTCGAATACGACAGGCTCGATTGTCGATATGACGAAAGTTATTGAGCTTGCACATCAGCATGGTGCGCAGGTTTATGTCGATGCCGTGCATTACGCACCGCATCACTTGATCGATGTTCAGCAACTGAATTGTGATTTCTTAGCGTGCTCGGCTTATAAGTTCTTCGGCCCGCATGTTGGCATTGCTTATGTTGCGCCTCAATGGCTACATACTTTAAAGCCTTACAAGGTTGAGCCTGCAACCAATATCGGCCCAGGTCGATTTGAAACAGGAACACAAAGCTTTGAAGGCCTTGCCGGTGTGATTGCGGCAGTGGATTACTTGGCACAGTTAGGCGATCCCGCCGATTCATTGCGTTCTCGTTTAGAGCAAAGCTACGTGCTGTATAACAAGCACGAGAGCCAACTCAGTGAGTACTTCCTGAAACGCTTGTCCGATCTTGAAGGGGCAAAGCTTTACGGGAAAACCGAGTTTGATTCGAATCTAAGAACCCCGACGTTTGCGGTTACCTTTGATGACCATTCTCCAGAGTTCATCGCTAAGAAATTGGGTGAGCATAATATCTGTGTGTGGAATGGACATTTCTACGCATTAGGTTTGGTCAAACAGTTGGGTATTGAAGAGCAGGGTGTGGTGCGTATTGGTTGTATGCATTACAACTCGATTGAAGAGATCGACTTGTTGTTCAATGTGCTTGAAGGGATCTTGCGAAGCCACTAGCAGAAGTAATTAGCAAAAAGTCACAGGCACTTAATAGCTACAGAATTAAAAAAGAGCATGCTTCTCTCAAGAATATTGAGTAGGAAGTATGCTCTTTTTGTTTCATGAACTTATATCTGTTTAGCAAAGTCTATTAAGACTAAAGCCGCTAATCGCTAATCGCTAAAGTCCGTGATTTAACTAAGACAGTTGCTTAACTAGAGCTGCACCTACTGCGTGCGCACTGGTTGGGTTTTGGCCGGTAATTACTCGCTCATCAACAATTACAAGCTCATGCCAAGGTTGAACCTTGTTGAAACGCGCTGCGCTACGAGCAAGAGATTCTTCCAATAAGAACGGAATGTCATTGATCGTACCAAAGTCGATCTCTTCTTCGCGTGTAAAGCCAGTCACCGATTTAGAGCTTAATAGCTTCTCGCCATTGCTTAGAACAATCGGAAGCAGTGCTGCTGGGCCGTGACATACTGATGCGATCACACCACCATCGTCATAATGCTTAGCTGAAATCGTTGCGAATTGCTCGTCAGTTGCTAGGTCTGAAAGCAAGCCGAACCCACCTGGGTAGAAGATAGCATCGTAGTTTTCTACGTTAATTTGGCTTACAGGAATCGTATTGTTAATGCGGTTCTGGAAGTCATCGTCAGCCAAGATCTCGGTGTTTACTGAATCACCTTCAATATCGGTTCCATACAGTGGACCTTTACCACCCTTGATAGACGCGATGTCGTACTCAAAACCCGCAGCAATGATCTCTTTCAGTGCATGAGTCAGTTCTGGAGCGTATGTACCGTTCGCTTGGTCTGTATCGCCTAATGTTGCGTGGTTAGTTACTGGGATTAGTATTTTTTTCATGATTCGTTCCTTTGAGCACGTTTGTTTGGTTTCAGCGTCGTTGTTTTGATTTAGATACCGCTGTTTCGTTACCTGTAATACTAGTAGTAAACCATTTGAGTGATAATATGCCGAGTAGGCAAAACATTATTGCTATATAGCAATAGTGGAGGTGAATTAGTCGGATGTGAATTCGTTAGATGTAAACAGGTGAAGTATGGATAGCTTTGAAGGTATTAATGAATTTGTGGCGGTAGCCGAGTGTCACGGCTTTTCTGCGGCCGCGAAACAGCTGGGTTGCAGTACCAGCCATGTCAGCCGCCAAGTATCGAGATTAGAAGAGCGGGTAGGCGTGGCTTTACTGGCTCGATCCACTCGTATGGTGAGTTTGACCGAGTCTGGGCATACCTATTATCAGCAATGTAAAGATCTGGTTATTGGGCTGCAACAGGCGAATGAACAAGTCACGTCTCAACAAGCTCAGCTGAGCGGTACTTTACGTGTCAGTGCGGCGGGTGCGTTTGCCGAGAATCATGTTGCAGCAGCTTTGATGGAATTTGCGAAAGACCATCCTGATCTGACTATCGAAATGAACTTCAATACCAATATGGTTAACTTCATCGAAGATGGTATTGATTTCGCGATTCGTTATGGCCGACTTGATGATTCGGGTTTGGTGGCAAGGAAGCTTGTCGATCGCCCGATGGCAGCGGCCGCGAGTCAGAACTACATCGAACAATTCGGTTCTCCAACACAGCCTGAACAGTTGAAGTTGCACAGCTGTATTATTGCCAACAGTGATCAGTGGTTGTTTGAGAAAGACGGAAAACCGTTAAATGCGGTGCGCGTACATGGGCGTTGGAAAAGCAATAACTCGAGTGCGGTACTGAAAGCTTGTGAAGAAGGGCTTGGCATTGTTTATCTTCCCAAAAGCAGCTTCAATGGCGGTCTTGCCAATGGAAAGCTCGTTCCAGTGCTAGAAGAATATTGGGGAGCAGGTACAAGCAGTTGGATCGTATACCAGAACCGTCGCTTTCTTCCACAGAGAGCAAGGCTGGCTATCGACTTCTTAGTCGCTTATTTTTCCGATTGGAATGAGTAACGAACGGCTTACGTCGTTCAATTTAAAACCACAATTAGAAAAAGATAATAGTTACATAGATATAGGTTATCTTTTTCTGTTTTCTGACGCGAACAATAGGATTGAGAGACTTGTCTACTTTTGTTGACTCGTGCTAGTGATTGAATTGTAGAGAAGCCCGCAACAGTACGATATACTACAGGCAATATTAATGTCCCTAACGCGTGAAAGATTGTGTGGAAGCGTTGGCAGGGTTTGTTGTTATGCTCCAGTTTGAAGAGTATAGCGAGAGTGCGGAGTTGGCCATGTCTTCAATAAATTTCGAATCCACGTACGGTGTAATAACTATTCAAGATATGAATGTAGTTAGTGTTGACGCTAATTATGCTCGCATCTATGGGTACTCATCCCCCGAAGAACTACTGTCTAATATCGATAGCTTTCTGGATCTCATTCCAGAAGATTTTCATGTTGCGGCCTATAAAAATTATCTAGAAACCGTCGGTGGTCAACGAGACCCTCAGGTTCATACCTATACCAATATTGATCGCAATGGCAGAGAGTTCACGGTGTTCTCTATTGACCATGTCACTGAGTGGCAAGGCAGGCCTGCACTGCAAGTAACCGTCATCGACCTTTCTCCTGCGATTCAGCTGCAAAATGTGGTGCGTGAGCAAGACCAGATGTACCACGATATGATCATGCAATCAGGGCAGGGCATCTTAGTTCACCGAGACTTTAAGCCGTTGATGGTCAATCAATCCTGGGTCAAACTGCAAGGTGGCTCTTCCATTGAACAAGTCTTAGCGCTGGAATCCATTCTTGAGTTGGTGCCACAGCAAAATACAGATGGTATTTATAAGCACTATCAAGCGATTGTGTCTGGTGAACTGTCGGGTACGAGCACGGTGGTTGAAAATATTGGGTTCGACGGTGTTCATCGGTTTTTTAATATTTATGACAATGCGATTACTTGGAAAGATCAGCCCGCCGTTCAGGTTGTGCTTGAAGACGTGACTCAAAAAGTGATGCTGGAAAAGCGGTTGGTTCACCAAGCGAATTACGATGAAATGACCGATTTGCTTAACCGAAGAGCCATTTATGAATGGTTACGGGAGCATCTTGCTTCAGGCACTCATCTCGCATGTATGCTGCTGGATATCGATGACTTCAAATCGATCAATGATACTTACGGGCATATGGTGGGTGACGAGGTTATTTGTGCTTTGGCTAATATTACCAAGTGTAATGTCGAGAAAGCGGGTGGTGTAACGGGTCGATGGGGCGGTGAAGAATTCATTGTATTTATCCCTAACGCGTCACCTCAAGTTTCTCATCAAGTCGCTGATCTGATTCGCCAACAGTTTAATCAAACCGAATTTAAGATTGATGAGCAAGTTCGTTTTAATGTGAGCGTGAGTATCGGAGTGAGTGATAGTCGAGCTTGCGAAGGCACTGTTTCTATCGACGCGCTGGTTAACTTAACTGACCAATCTCTTTACCGAGCGAAAGCGGCTGGCAAGAATCGCGTATGTGGCGATGTGGTAGCGCTCTAATTCCTCGAATTAATGTTTCAAAACGAAGCGAATTCCTAACGAAAATGCCCTGAAGTGTTGGCTTCAGGGCATTGTTAGTTTTGGCTATTAGCTAAGCTTTTCTCACGATGAGAAACGCTTAAGCTCTACAAATTATGCAGACACTTCAACTTCGTAAGAGCCAAATTTACGGATGTTAATCACACCCGTATCTAGGATTAGATATTGACCTTTAATGCCTTGAAGTACACCTGTCACCTCTGGATTCTTATCAAAGTTGTGCGAGACAATCTTCACTGGGTGCTGTTCAACTGGGTAGCTGAGTGACGTGATGTTCTCACTTAGTATCTCGATAGCATCGTCACCAAAATTCGCTCTGATCTCTTGGATTTTATCCTCAACCAATGGCAAGAGTTCTTTGGCTTTTTCTACCAACTCCATGTCGTCGCCATCGCCTTTTAGCAGGGTGCGCCAGTTAGTTTTGTCAGCAATATGTTTCGCTAACTCAACTTCAATCAGGCCAGAAATCTGACGAGTTTTCACTTTCAAGATTGGTAGGCCTTGAGTAGCACCTTGGTCAATCCAGCGAGTCGGGATTTGAGTATGACGAGTGATACCCACTTTAAGGCTTGATGTGTTCGACAGGTAAACGAAGTGATCAACCATGCAGTTCGCTTCGCCCCATTCAGGTTCACGACACGTGCCTTCTTCGTAGTGGCAAGTTTCTGGCTTCATGATGCACATGTCGCAGCTTGCTAGCTTTCTCATGCACACAAAGCAGTGGCCTTGAGAGTAGCTTTTCTTGGTTTTCTTGCCACACGAGCAGCAAAAAATATTACCGGTGTGAGTGAGGTTGATGGTTTTACCAATCAGAGGGTTTAGCTCTACAAACTCTTCACCGACAGGTAAACGGTAGGTAACCGCACCATCGAGCGAAGCACTCATTTTCTTGAGTGTTCCTTTTGCTAATAAAGACATGACATTACTCGTTGTATTTTGATTATTATTTCGTCGACTCGGACGCTCTGTCAGCAGGCGCTACGGTTAACGATGATTATGCGATGAGTATAACAAATAGAGCCTGTTTTTATACGCAATATTACTTGATTCTCGGCGTGAATAATTCGCGGATGAAATTATGGTATGACATTTTGTTCAGGCGTGATATAACGTTTTTTAGTAAATTATTGGCATTAAGATCACTAATTTACCTAACTTATTTTTTATCGTGAAATCCCAACTATAGGGACCTTAAGCCGGAAGCTTAGACGTGAAGTGGATCCATAAAATAGTCATCTTTTTAGTTATCACGACACTGGCGATTGTCCAGTATTACCGTGTGAGCGGAAATCGTGTGATAACGGCAATTACGCCTGACCAATATGAATTTATCGCGACCAGCGATCAAGTAGATAGAGGCGTCAGTACGTCCCAATTATCCTATCAAAATGGGCAGTATATTCTCGACTGTGAGCTTAAAGAGTCAGAGTATCCGTGGCCTTATTGCGGCCTATCGATTCGTATTAACCCAGACATCACCGTTGGCCTTGACCTTTCGCAGTACCACACCTTTAGAGTGAATATTGATTATCATGCGGAAGCGGATTCAAGCGGCCGTTTAAGAACGTATCTACGCAACTATAATCCCGCTTACTCAATTCCTGATGACGAGTACACGCATAAGTACAACGGTATGGAGTTTTCGCCTGGCGTGGATGGTGGAGTTATTGAGATTCCGATCGACAATTTACAAGTGATGACATGGTGGCTCGCCGATAACGATATTGCGCTAGAGCACTCAGCGCCTGAGTATTCGAATGTCAACATGGTGGAGTTCGCGACGGCATCGGGTGCGAAGCTTGGTCACCATCGAATTGTCATACGCAGTATAGAGTTCGAAGGTACGTATATCACGGGTGAAAGCTTGTTTATGATCTTGCTGTTTGTTTGGGTAGGTACGGGCACTGTGTTCCTGCTTTCAGAGTTGCACCGATCAAGAAAGCGTATGGTGATTGCAGAGAAAAGACATCATCACTTGAAGAACGTCAATCGAGCATTGAGAGAACAAAACTTCGAGTTTTCAGAAATGGCTCACCGAGATGAGTTGACTGGAATACTCAACCGTCACGCGATTCGTGATTGGTTGAAGATGCAGTCACAGCATGTGAAGCAGGGCCATGGAAAGCTGAGCATGCTGTATTTGGATATTGATTACTTTAAGAGTGTGAACGACAAATACGGACACCAAATGGGCGACCATATTTTACGTGAGTTCAGTATGGTGGTGGGCAGTTCTATTAGCGCGACAGATAAATTGGTGCGTTGGGGCGGTGAAGAGTTTATTGTTTTTTGCCCTGAAACCGAAGCGGGTGAAGCCCAAAGAAAAGCTGAGAAGATTCGACTTTTGGTCAGCCAACATCTCTGGATCCATGGCGACTCGCTCACTTGCAGTATTGGCATTGCTGAAATGAAGCAAGAGAGGGTGACGGAGACGATCGCACGCGCTGATGAAGCCTTATATCAAGCGAAGCATTCTGGGCGAAATCAGGTGATCTTGAGTCACTAATCTGATAATTGTGTCGATTACTTTATAAGCCACACGTGCATATGTGACGTGTGGCGTTTTTATGAGCGCTATATGAGTTTACCCTCTAGAGCCTTTGTTGGTTTGTTGGATAATGTATTGAAATGATCTCACTGTTTTTTAAATGCTTGCTTGGTGCAGCTGCCGTTTTACTGATTGCGCTGTTGTCGAAGAGTAAGAGCTTTTACATCGCTGGCTTAGTGCCGTTGTTTCCTACCTTCGCTTTGATTGCTCATTACATTGTTGGTACTGAACAAACTATGGTGGAGTTACGCACTACGGCGCTATTTGGGCTGTTTTCGCTGGTGCCATACGCGGCTTATCTTGGTGCGGTTTATGTGTTCAGTTATCGCTATAACTTGGTATCGACACTCTCATTAGCTACTGTTGTTTGGGTTATGTGTGCTTCTATGTTGCTGTTAGGTTGGACGCGCTTAGTACCCAGTGCGATTTAATGAGGTTGTTCTGAAGAGTGATGAGCTGTTTGATTTAGCCAGTAGCCAGTAGCCAGTAGCCAGTAGCCAGTACAAAAACAAAAAAGGTGGCGCGGGGCCACCAAAAGGGAAAAGCGTTTTATTTTTATTCTGGCTGAGCGGGGGAGCTGCAGCCAGTTTAGGTATAGCCTAACTATAAGGCGTTCGTGCTTACCAGAAGATCCAAGCGAACAGCGTTAGTATTAAGATACAAACTAGGTTCAAGACCATACCGATTCGCATCATTTCTTTCTGCTTGATGTGGCCAGAAGCAAAGACAATCGCATTAGGCGGTGTCGCAACTGGCAGCATGAACGCACAAGAAGCGGCAACAGCAATTAGAGCTGACAAGATAACTGGCGACATACCTAGTGCTTCAGCAATGGTTGCGAAGACTGGGACAAGCAGTGCAGCACTGGCTGTGTTACTTGCGAATTCCGTTAGGAATACGACGAACGCTACTACCGCTAGAATCGTTAGCAGAACGCCTGCTGTTTCTAAAAAGCCACTTAGAGAGTGCGCTAGGAATACGCTGGTTCCGGTCGCTTTCAGAATGTTACTTAAACAGATACCGCCACCGAATAGGATTAATACGCCCCAATCCGTTGTCTTCTCAACATCTTTCCACTCGACCGCTCTAGAAGCGCCAAGCAGTACAATCGCGCCAATCGCAACCAAGCTATCAAACTTCGAGAAGCCGCCGATCATTGCATTGATTGGCTTACCGAATATCCAAAGCGTTACCGTTAGAAGGAAGATAGACAGTGTGATTTTCTTGCTGTTCGTCCATTCAACAGGAGCGTGGTCTAGCTCGAATTTGTGGTCAAGCTTTGGCTTAGTCATCACATACAGGATAATCATCGCGACTGGCAGTAAGATCATCGTGATCGGTAGACCAAGCGCCATCCATTCAGTAAAACTTAGGCCAACTTCTGCGGCTGCGATTGCGTTCGGTGGGCTACCTACCACGGTTGCAATACCACCGATTGATGCACAGTAAGCGATACCTAATAGGACGAAAACGTAGGTGTTGCGGTCTTCACTTTGGTCGACTTTGTTCATGATGCCGAGAACAAGAGGCAACATCATCGCGGTGGTCGCTGTGTTTGAAATCCACATTGATAATCCAGCACTCACACCAAATAGCATGAATACCGCCACCGACATTTTGCCTTTCGCTAGTATCAGCACTTTGTCAGCAATCGCTTTATCTAACTCTTGCTTGTTGAGCGCGGCGGCAAGGGCAAAACCACCCATAAATAGGAAGATGATTGGGTTCGAAAAGTTAGCCAAAGCAGCGGGCGTGTTAAATACACCGAACAAGACAGCCAATAGGGGAACGAGCAAAGCGGTGATGCTGACGTGGATAGCCTCGGTTAACCATAAGATCGCAACAAACACGAGAATACTTAGGCCAGTGTTCACTTGTGTTTCGAACGGGAGGGTATTGATCAAAAGTGCAAATAACGCGAAATTGCCGATTAATATCATGCTGTTGCGGGTAAACAACCAGTGTTTCAGTGTAGTAACAAGTGCCGTCATAAGACGCTCCTTTTGTTTATCCTCGTTTTATTGGTGCACCGACTTCATTGAGTGGTGCTTATTATTTTCGAGGTATCTTGTTTTCAAGTTATACAGTCCTCAAAGTAAAAAGCTTCGAGGTGTATGGCTTGATGTAGGGTCAGACTTTGTTGGGAGAATGTTACTTAAGTTAATAAAGGCGTGTTGGTGTGTTTTTGTGTAACAGTGGGGAAGTGTGAGGCAACAAATTTAAAATGTGTAGATTTCTACACATCGGTATCTGCTGGGTCTGCAATTGGGCTAGGAATAGGGGATGATTCTTGTTTTGGGTTCGGCTGAATCGGTTCTTTGGGCCCTAAAAACTTGGGTGTCGTGCCCATAATATACAGATCAAGAAACGCTTTGGTTCGTGCAAAAACTTCTCTTAAACGTATTGAGAGGCCTGAGTGATGAGTTGGGCCGGAAACCGCCAAACATTGCGCATGAATATCATAAGAATTTGCGATAAACAGTGCTCTTTCGCAGTGAAATTCTTGAGTGATGATCAGGAAGTTATCGGTATCGAATATCTTCTTAGCACGAACAATGGAATCCAAAGTTCGAAAGCCAGCATAATCCAGATTGATACGCTCGTCGGGGACACCCGCTCTCAATAGGTCACGTTTCATCGTCCAAGGTTCATTATAAGAACGATGAGCATTGTCGCCACTCAGTAAGAATTGATTGACCTTCTCACGATCAAAAAGCTCAATTGCGGCCTCAATTCGATATTTATAATAATCGTTGAGCGTTCTGCCCAAATATTTACTGGTGCCAAGCACAACGGCGACTTCGCGTTCAGGGACTTCATCGATTTCGTAGATGATGCGATCTTTAGCCTGCCATGAAACCCAAAAATCGATCGCAATAACTGCAGCGCTGCCCACCAGAAAGACTAGGAAAGAGCCATACAGAAAGCCTTGCAGTTTCTTGCAAGCTTTAGGTAAGTAGTTGCGGAAGATATGAGAATCGAATTTCACTCTCGGTAAGGTCCTTTGTGCATGAGCATAATTTTTTGAGTGCTCGATAATACCAAATAAAAATGAGAAAAATCAGTTAAAAAGACAAGACAATGTAAAGAAAAAAGCCCCTGCGGTTGCAGAGGCTCTTATAAGAGTAGTTAACGCTCTTTATTCCAAGCGCAGTACGCTTTATTCAAAGTACAGCACGCTTATTAGAATGCAGTACGCTTGTAACGACGGTAAACCGGCTGCCAGAAGTGCTGGTCAATCGCTTGTTGTAGTGCTTCTTCAGTGATCTCTAGTGCAACACCTTGTTCGATAGCTTTCTTACCAACAGCAAGAGCGATCTTTTTAGACACGGTGTGGATCTCTTCCAATGGTGGAAGTAGAGCACCTGAACCATTGATGGCTAGTGGAGAACACGTTGCAAGCGCACGGCTTGATTCCATCAGCATTTCATCAGTGATGCGTGAAGCATTCACAGCCAATACACCAAGGCCGATGCCAGGGAAGATGTAGCTGTTGTTACACTGAGCGATTGGGTAAGTGGTGCCGTTATGAGTTACTGGTTCAAACGGGCTACCTGTCGCAACAAGTGCTTGGCCATCAGTCCAACGAATAATGTCGTTTGGTGTTGCTTCAACACGGCTTGTTGGGTTTGATAGTGGGAATACGATAGGACGTTCGCAGTGAAGGTTCATCTCTTTGATGACTTCTTTGCTGAACAGACCCGGCGCGCCAGATACACCAACCAATACAGTTGGTTTAGCATGACGAACAACGTCGAGTAGAGAGAAACCCGTACCGTCGCTTTCCCAATCTTTGGTATTTGCGTTGGTTTGTACTAGGCGCTGTTGGAAATCAAGCAAGTTTTGCATGCCTTCCTGTAGCAGACCCCAACGGTCAACCATGTAAACTTGAGAGCGTGCTTGTGCATCGCTGATACCTTCAGACACCATTTGAGCAATGATGGCTTCAGCAATACCACAACCCGCAGAACCCGCACCTAAGAAGGTAATACGTTGGTCTGAAAGTTTGGTGTTTGCTGCTTTACATGCGGCAAGTAGAGAACCAACCGTTACCGCTGCTGTACCTTGGATATCATCGTTGAAACAACAGATGCGATCTTTGTAGCGCTCAAGCAATGGCATTGCGTTCTTTTGTGCGAAATCTTCGAACTGAACTAAAGCATCTGGCCAACGGCGTTGAACCGCTTGGATGAACTCTTCAACGAATGCATCGTAATCAGCCCCTGTGATACGAGGGTGACGCCAGCCCATGTACATTGGGTCTGCAAGACGTTGAGGGTTGTTGGTACCCACATCAAGCACGATTGGTAGCATGTAAGCTGGGCTGATACCACCACAAGCTGTGTAAAGTGCTAGCTTACCAATTGGAATACCCATACCACCGATGCCTTGGTCTCCCAAACCAAGAATGCGCTCACCATCCGTAACCACGATAACTTTAACGTTGTGGTTTGTCGCATTATTCAGTAGATCATCGATACGGTCGCGGTTCGGGTATGAGATAAACAGACCACGGCCACGACGGTAAATATTTGAGAAGTTCTCACATGCTGCGCCAACTGTAGGCGTGTAAATGATAGGCATCATTTCAGAAATGTGGTTTTGAACTAAACGATAAAAAAGCGTTTCATTTGTGTCTTGGATGTTACGAAGGTAGATATGCTTATCCATATCACTTTCGAAGTTACAATATTGCTTGTACGCACGTCCAACTTGCTCTTGGATTGTTTCGGTTGTTTCAGGTAACAAACCTTCAAGGTTAAAAGAGCTACGTTCTTCAGCAGAGAATGCACTGCCTTTGTTTAGAAGAGGGGTACTTAGTAGAGCAGGACCAGCGTAAGGGATATATAGAGGGCGTTTATCGTTGTTCATTGGATGCCTAATATGGGAGAAAGGGTAACTGAAAAATGATAACGGTTTAGTTATTCAATTGTAAATAGTTTCCCTCCGATCTTTGCAAACAAAATGATATTCTTACCCATGTCCCACACTTATCGAATTTGAACGTCATAATTCGTTATACTTTGCTCACACTTTTTGCGACTTTCCCTCTTTATGTCATTACTGCCCATCGATGCTTATCAAAACGTATTCCACGAACAAATCGTTGAGTCTCACCTTGTCGTAGAGGCTGAAACCGGATCAGGTAAATCTACGCGCTTACCAATTTGGGCTTCCCAACACGGGCGAGTTCTGGTGGTTGAACCAAGACGTATCGCGTGTACTTCACTGGCTAAATATCTCGCACAGCAATCGGGCGAGAAGCTTGGTAGTAAAGTGGGTTATGCGATTAAGCTTGAATCGGAATACAACGAGCAAACCAATGTTGTTTTTGTTACTCCCGGTATCGCGTTGCGTTGGCTATCTGAAGATGGGCTTGCTGGCTTTGATGTCATCGTTGTCGATGAATTTCACGAAAGGCGTTGGGATATCGATTTGCTGGTGGCGATTCTGAAACAAAAAGAGAGCCATCGCTTGGTGATCACGTCTGCAACCATTGAAGGGGAACGTCTCGCCCACTATTTGAATGCGGGTCGGATAAGCTGCGAAGGTCGCACCTATCAAGTGGCGATTGAACACCGAGCGAATGAATCCAGAGCTCTGCCGGATAGCCGACATCTAGAGCAACGCATCGCCGAAGAAGTGAATCATCAACTTATTACTTCACACGGCGATATGTTGGTTTTTCTACCGGGTAAAAAAGAGATCGTTCAATGTGAGCAAGCCTTGGCAAAGAATTCAGATATCCAAGTCGTTAAATTGCATGCGTCGGTCAGTGATAAAGAGCGAGATTTAGCGTTATCGGGTCGTAATATCAATACTGAAGGTAATGGCCAGAGAAAGGTCATCCTTGCAACCAACGTAGCAGAAACCTCATTAACCATTCCTGACATTGGCGTGGTGATAGATTCAGGATTAGAGAGACGCACCGTTCAGCGTAATGGCAGAACCACGCTGATGCTTAAATCCATATCACGAGCCAGTGCCAAGCAACGAGCTGGTCGTGCGGGCAGGGTGATGGATGGTGTTTGCGTTCGGTTATACGGAGAACACGCCGCATTAGAGTTAGTGACACCGCCCGAATTGCAACGCGAAGAACTGACAGAACCTATGTTGGCCGCGGCATGTTGTGGCAACTCGATCGAGAGCTTATCTTTTCTTGATCCAATCCCCGAGAAGTCGTTAAACAGCGCAACACAAACCTTGTTGATGATGGAAGCGATTAATGACGACCATCAAATCACTGAGCACGGCAAAAAGCTCTACCCGCTGCCGATTGATGCTTTGTATGCCGATATTGTCACGCGAATCAAAACCAAAGCACTTAGAGAAGCCATGGTCGATCTCACGGCGGCGTTGTCTGTGCCGGCTCGCTTGTATCAGTTACCGAACAATGCAGAACATCTTGAAGCACTCGCTCAACAAGAGAAAGAAGGGTGTGATTTAAGCCTGTTGATTCAGATTGTGCGTGGTCGCGATTATCCGCATTTAGACATCGATCAACAGGCACTGAATGAAGCACAAGGACTGGCTAAGCAAATGCGGGAGGTGTTTGAGCTTCCTCAGCTAGAAGTCGCGTCACGTTTCCAACGCATTGAACTGCTTGACACTATTGTTCAACTTCACCCAGAACTGGTGTTCGTGCGCAGGCTGAAACGAAAAGAAGCCTTTGCTAATGGAGTTTTAGAGGTAGTACTCGGCCGTCAGAATCGTTTCCCGGACAATGCACAAGCGATGTTGGTGCTTGATACCCATAGTTTACCGGGAAGAGGTGTTAAGCAAACACTGACCTTAGCGACGGTTACTGCACCTATTCCTTTGGATCTTATGATTGAAGCGGAGATGGGAGAGTGGCAACAAGGTGAAACCGTGGTCAATGATGATGGCGTTTTTACTGAGATGACATTGGTGTACGCTGGCCGTACGATTACGAGCAAACTTATTGCAGCAGAAGGTCAGTTATCATTAAAGCCAATCGTCGATCTTGTGTTAAAAGGCGTCCATCTTCCCGGTTTTTCACAAGCTCGTACTCAAGAAATCAAACATTGGCAGTTGTATGTGAAACTTGGGCTCGATGAACAAGTCCAATACACACCAGAAATTAACCAAATGAACTTTGAGCTATGGTTTATAGAACAGCTTGAAGTGTTAGGTGTCACGGATGTCAGCGAGTTGGAAATGTTTGAACATGCCGATATTCCATTTGATGGTATCCCAATTTGGCTATATCCAGAATTTGCGGAAAAATACCCGTTTGCATTGAGCCTTGCTGACTTACATCTTGATGTCGAATACTTCCCTGCAAGAAAGCTGATTCATGTGCATTATCAGTCGGGGAGTCGAAAGTTATCGCCTAAGCGTTGGGAGCTTCCAACATGGTCTGGTTGGCGGATTCAATATAAGAAAGCGAGTCGGATTATCGACATAAAATAGATGGATAAGTTTTATCTCTAAAATATTAATCAAATAGGTGCATATATGATTTTTCAGTGTTTTTTATGTTACAAGTTTGATTTTTATATGCCTTTTTAACCAATCAAAAGGTCATAAAAGACCATTCTTCTATATCCTATTGCTATAAAGAAAGAGTTGATAGATATTGAGTATATTGTGTTGCCAAAGTGTCGGGGGACATCATGGATAAACAGGAAGAGACGCGTGTAGAGTTCGATTACACAACATTTCTTGGCGCCTCATGCAGTAAAAAATGGACTTTTCTGGAAGCTCTCACCACTATCGCGCCAGTATTCAGTACTGTCTGGAGAGATAGCATTAAAGAGCTCGCCAGCCCGGAAGATCGCTTATGGCAAATGGCATTGAAATCAATGTCGACGCGTAAAAGTGATGAGTCGAACATTGTTACCTTGCTCAAGCTTGCCAAGCTAGAAGGGATCAATGAGCTCAAGGTTGTCATGCCATATTCGCTTGAAGACGAGCAGATTGATTATATTGAATCGCGTAGTCATTTGGTGATTGCAGATAACTCTGGTGAAGAGTTCACTATCAAGCTTTGATCACTAACTAAGCTTTGATGAAATATACATTGTAAAAAGGGCCTCAATATTGAGGCCCTTTTAGTATCTAAAATTTGTGCTTACTAGCTAGCTTATTAGCTTTCTAGCATGTGATTAGTCGACTAATCAATTAGTCCGTAATCGGCACGAAGCACATCAATGATTTCTTGCTTCGGATTGTCGCTTAATACAATCTCGCCACCGGTGATTTTCGCTGCGATATCAAGGTAAGTACGAGACAGAGACATCAATGCATCCAAAGGAAGTTCATTGTCACGAGCTAATGCTTCACGTTCTGGCATACGTTCTTTGTTCAAAAGAATATCCGCGTCAGGGAAGTAGTTAAGTAAGAACTGGCGGAATCCTTCTTTAGAATTCTCGACGATGTTGCCCTTGTTGTACTCTTGAGTATCCCAAATACGAGATGAATCTGGCGTACCCACTTCATCCATGTAGATAAGCTTTTCTTTACCTTGAGCATCGTTGACGTAACCAAACTCAAATTTCGTATCGACAAAGGTTTGATCGACTTTTGCTAGCGCTTGGCTAATTACGTTGAAGCCTTCTTTTAGAAGTTTCTCGTAATGCGCAATGTCACTTGCTTGAGTAAAGTTGAACGCTGCGAAATTGTCTTCGATGTTGTTGCGAGTGATGTTCACATCGTCAGCTTCTGGTACACCAGGAATTCCTTTCAAAATCCCTTTTGTAGAAGGCGTGATCAGTAGCTCAGGCAACTTCTTGTCTTTCTCAAGGCCTTCAGGCATCTCGATACCACAGAATTCACGTTCGCCGTTCGCGTATGCACGCCACATAGAACCCGTGATGTATTGACGACAAATCGCTTCGATCATGACTGGGCGAGCTTTTTGTACAATCCATACGAATGGGTGAGGGATATCAAGAATGTGACTGTCAGCAAGGCCGTTGTCTTTAAACAATTTGAACCAGTGGTTAGAGATAGCATTCAGAGCCGCTCCCTTACCTGGAACACCTTTAAGATTACCTTCACCACGCCAAATACAATCAAACGCAGAGATACGGTCACTGATCACCATGATGGCTAAAGGCGCATCGGGTGCTACATTATAGCCTTTCTCTTTGATTAGTCGTTGGCTATCTTCTTCAGTTAACCAGTAGACCGAACGAACCTTGCCGCTGTGGACAGGTTTATCAGTACGGATTGGTAGGTCATCATTTACGGCAAGAACTTGATCAGCAAGGCTCATTTAGACATTCCTATCTTTTATCAAACGTCATACAGAGAAGTGCGGTGTGCACATGATTAGACGGGCATTATACCCAATCTACTATTTGCTTCCAGATAAAAAGCAAACGATTGCTAAATCTATTGATCAAATAAAAACCCCCGCCTAACTATTCGCTAGAAAATTGGCGAATTGTAGGGCAGGGGAAGGCAGTCTGTTGGGCTGTGTTTTGGAGCTATGCTGTTAAGTTAACTTAAGTTTGTTAGCTAAAAGATTAAGCTACGTTTGTGAGCTAAATTGTTAAGCGAGGTTGGCTTAATGAATACGCTCTGAAGTTTCATCGATGAAGAACACTTCGCATTGAAAGCGTTGGCCTAACGTTCTCAGGTATTGTTGGCTGAATGAGTCGATCGACGTACTCGCAACGATTGCGCTCGCGTTTCCTGAGCGTATTGCTTTCTCGACTGTCTCTACTTCATTCATTTGGTTCGACGCTTTCATATGGATAACGCGCTCGCAGCAAACATTGTGTTGCTTAAGCTGCTTAGCGGATGGTCTTGGCGTTTGAGCAGTAAACAGCAGCCATTGATGTTGATTGGACAGCAACGCCATTCTTGCGAACAACGCTTCCTCGTTTGAGTTTTTGCTTTTACGAGAAACTGATGTAAATGCGCAGTGAACTAGCGGGCTAGAGTGTTGGGCTTTAACGTGTGCTTGAATCATTTTGCTGTCCTTATATACATGCTGTATGTGTATACAGTAGTTTTTGTTGCTTATAAGATCAAGCGGTTTTTGCGGGATTATTGGTCGTTTTATTGCGGGCAAGTAAGAGGTTTCAGCTTAAGTTGTTGATATTTATTTGAAAATTAAATTCGACTGGTTTTTCTATTTTGTCTCATAAATTGAAAAAATGTGATTTCTATACAGGTGTATACAGTGGTTTTTGCAGAAAAGCACTGTATACACCTGTATAGAAGATAAGAAGATAAGAAGATAAGAAGATAAGAAGATAAGAAGATAAGAAGATAAGAAGATAAGAAGACAAGAAGATAAGAAGATAAACCCCAGATACAAAAAAAGCGCCTTAGGCGCTTTCTTATATTTCAACGGTGTTACTTATCTCAGTGTCGCTTGGGAGAGTTTTGTTCTCATTTCCATTTCACCAATATTGAACTGGCGAACATCAATGGTTGCAATATCATTGCACTCTTTACATGCATGGTGACACTTACCATCTAGGTAGTCGTGCTTTTTTACTAGGCTTGGCTTTTTGCACCAATCACAAACGCCTTCTATTGTGAACATATTTTCTCCTCACCTGTTTAAGTCAGGTGTATTTTCGGCGCAAATTATGACACAAGTAAGACCCATTAGTTAATAGTTTGTTACCCGTTTTTGAGAGGGGGATCGATTGCAACACTAATAAAATCGGTATCTTTGCGATCTTGGAAAATGAATATGTGTAGTTGTTTACGGTTTTGTAACATTTTGTAAAATGGTTTTTAGCGCATTGTTCAAACGTTTCATTTCTTCGTTACATCCATGACCATCAGGGTGATAGATTTTAGAGAGTTGTTTGTATCGAATCTTAATGCTTTTTTGGTCAGGAATAGATTTAGGTGTGTAGCCAAAGAGAGCACAGGCCACTTGCAAAGCATTCATACCTTTGTTGTTTTTCTGCTTCTTCAATTCGTTGTAGATTGTTTGAAGCTGACGCTTTTGCTGCTTAATGGTGAAGTCTTTCGCACTAAGCTGTGCTTCCAGTGTCTGTTGCTGCTGATTTAACTCACCAGACTTCAGGCCTTGTCGCTTTCGCGAGATAACCAGAGTCGCGCTGATACTCACTATTGCAATCAAAACGGCAAGCACTACGCCAATCATATAGTCAGAGCTTGTTAGATTAGAACGTGTTGCTTGGTCTCTAGAAGTTAGTGCCGAAGGGAAGGTACTTGCTTGATTTGTATTGGCTTCTGCACTGACGTTGTCATTGAGCTGCTCAATCGAAGAGATTTGCTTGGCACGCTGTTGGTTGAACTGTGCTTCCAGAATGCGATTGTAGCCATCTTCTGCATTAGGATTGTTTTTTAAAGCTGCTTCATACCATAGCTGCGCTGCATCTAACGGTTGCAATAGTTCTTTATCAAGTGAGGATTCATAGATCTTGGCTACTTCTAGAGGCGCTTGCTTGTTACCTTTCAGTGCCGCTTTGATGAACCATTCTAAGGCGAGTTTATTATCTTGCTCGACTTTTGTACCTGCCATGTACCATTCGCCCAGTCTAAACTGCGCATCTGCATTGCCACTGTCCGCTGATTGCGAATACCAATAGAATGCGTCATCGGTGTTTTTAGGCATGCCAGTACCCAGCTCATACGATTGGGCTAATCGATACTGAGAGGTTGAGTCTTGAGGTTGTAGCTCTTGAGGTTGTGGAGATAATGAGAGTTCAGTGCTGCTTTCCGCATGAACGAAATGTGGGGCGAACAATTGTATCGTGGAAAAGACTAGGGCTAGAAATAGAGTTCTAATAAGTGACGATGACCAGAAGTTGGATAAGATAAGCAAAAGATAAGTCTCGTAAAAAAGCCCAGTGCCGATGTATCAGTATGAATACGCTATGTGGCTGAGTGTTAAGTCGTAACGCTTAAAATAAGCCATACGATTGACAAGCAACTATATAGTGGTTAATTCAATAGATAAAGGTAACTGGGCTTTAATCGTGCTACTTAAGCGGCAAGATTTGAATTTCTACACGACGGTTACAAGCACGACCTTGAGACGTGTTGTTGTCACATAGAGGGTAGCGCTCACCGTTACCACGAGCAATGGCACGGCCTGCAGCGACATCTTGAGAAATCAAGAATGCACGAACAGATTCAGCGCGACGCTCAGAAAGGATTTGGTTCGATGATTCGCTGCCAGTGCTGTCAGTGTGACCTTCGATCACTAGGCTCGTGTCTGGGTATTCAACTAAGATACGAGCAACACCGCGAAGTGTGTTGTGAATGCTTGATTCTAAAGCGTAAGAACTTGATTCGAAGCCAATGCCGTTTTCTAAACGAAGTAGAAGCTGGTTCTCACCAACACGCTCTACTTGAACGCCAGAGTTCATTAGCTCTTCGCGAAGTGCTGCTTCTTGTCGGTCAAAGTAGTAACCAATACCACCGCCAACAGCTGCACCACCTGCCGCACCAATTAGTGCGCGTTTACCACGATCTTTAGAGTTGTCACCAGTAGCAGCACCAGCAACGGCACCAGCGATTGCACCAATTAGAGCGCCTTGAGTTGCAGAGTTAGTCTCAGATTCGCCAGTTGTAGCGTTTTGGCGTTGAGTTGCCTGACAACCCGTTAAAGCGACAGTAAGCGCTAGGGCTAGTGTGATTTTTTTCAACGTATTTCTCCATCATGTACTTCTGTCAAACATATAAGTAACGAATGACAACAATTAGTCCTGTAAGTCTTAATGATGGTTTTTATCAATACGCTGAAGCAATGTAAAGTGGCACTATGATTTAGTTATCTTTTTAACTGCTTGGGCACCGCCAACTGGACGATTAACAGACAACTTGCGACCTTTCTTCAAACCAACTTCGTAGTCTGCGGTGAGGTTTTTCATCGCTTCTCTTAGTTGTTGTTTGAAGGTTTCACGGTCAATATTTTCAAATTCTTTATCAATATAGTTATTGATTTTGTTGTTTGATTCGTCGTCTGGGGTAATGGTTGGCAACTTTTCAAGCGCACCTTCTACCCAACCAGAAACGTAAGAATTTACGCGACGAGTGACTTCGAGTGAACCTGTCCCTGATCCTGCAAAGCTGTTTCTGAATTGGCCAGTATGCTCGTTCAATTCACGATAAATGATGTCGAAAGCGAAGGCTGCGAAGATCGCGCGGTCAGCTTCGCCAATGAATTCCACACGCTTAAGGCCTTTGTGGTTCAGTAACACGGCTTCTACGCCAAACTTAGTGTTGATACCACGAATAACGCGCAACAGAGTAGAGCTGATGTTTGCCGGCAACAGGTGACTGGATTGAGTTTTCCCCATTTTGATAAATTCAATATCGTCTTTCTCGAGACCATATTTCAGCATCAAGTTATGCGCCATCTTTATTGCATTGGCCGCTTCGTTGACGTTCGCTGAATTTCCAAGCTCAAGACACTTGGCTATTTTCTTTAGGGCTTTTTTCTTATCCATCGACTACTTAATCATTACCGCAAATTTTGAAAAGTCCGACATTTTACATGTTTTGTCAGATAACAGAAAGCCCAAACTCGTTTGGATAGCATTAAAAGGTTTCTGATGGGAGTGCGGAAGGCAATGTTGAGGGGCAATAAAAAACGCCATCAAGAGCATTGATGGCGTTAGTGACACAATTTGTCATTATGGCTAGAGCTTTAGCAAACTAGATCCCAAGTTCATCGAGTAGATCTGCTGCTGCATCGTTACCTGAGCTTTGTGCTGGTTTGTTCGCTTCTTGCATTTTTTTCTGAGTCGCTTCTAAGATGCTATCTGGACATTCGTCTTCAGCGATTTCAAATTCTTCCAATTGGATGAATTCTGTCTTATCCATTGCAAGCTCAAGATAGAAGATGTTGTTGTTTGCAGTCGAGAAAGTCACACGACGAGCTTGTGGACGATCGAGGTTAGTATCAACGGAAAGGTTCACTTGCTTGTTCAGTGCCAGCATTTTCGGTTGGTTCTGCGTGATGTTAGTTTGCAGTTCTTTACGAATTTTGTTCGTGAAATCACCAACCAACTGGTTCATTAACTCGCCCAAAACATCGCCTACTTCGTCAGACGTGTGAAGCACTGCGAGCTCATCTTCTGGCATGCCCATGTTACGCATGTAATTGGTATAGATCTCTAACGCCGCTTTAGACGTAAAATTGATTACAACAAGACCAGAAAAGCCGCCGTCAAATAAAACGAAGCAACCAAAATCTGGTTTAAGGCTGGTCTTGTTAATCTTTTGCACCATAGCTGAATAGGACACCTGAGAAGCCGTCGCTGAAGTGAGTACGCTTGATACTGATTGGCATAGCTTAAGAAGAATATCTTCAGTTGTGACTGTTTTGTTTTTTTTCATTGTTATGTGCTCATGGAGATGTCTTAAACAAAATGTTATTCAGTATATTGCGACTGAATTAAGACGAAAGTGACTATTTCTCCATTCTTGCATTCAGATTCTGATTTGATCATCTTTTTATATGATCTTAATAGTAGTAAAGTGACGAAATTCAAAGAAAATTACTAAAAATCTCAGATAACCCAATGCTGATTGGATCAGCGAAGTAGGGGCAGGAAGCAAATGTTACCAAGACTTCAACTCAATGCTGATGTCGATCCAGTTGTCGTACGCTTTTTAGATGAACTAAAAATAGCGGGCTTTACTGGCGACATTGAGTCTCAATATTCGAGCCGTTTGGCTGTGGCGACTGATAACAGTGTGTATCAGCAATTGCCGCAGGCGGTCATTCTTCCTAAGACAACAAACGATGTTGTTTTGATCGGTAAAGTGGGCGCTCAGTCTGCTTACGAACGAGTGACTTTTTCCCCTCGTGGTGGCGGTACCGGAACTAACGGTCAATCCTTGACGAAAGGTGTCGTGGTTGACATGTCACGCCACATGAATAACGTTCTTGAAATTAACGAAAAAGAGGGCTGGGTGAGAGTTCAGTCTGGTGTCGTTAAAGACCAATTGAACGATTCTGTGCGTCCCTACGGTTACTTCTTCTCTCCAGACCTTTCAACCAGTAACCGAGCAACCTTAGGTGGCATGGTCAATACCGATGCTTCTGGTCAAGGTTCATTGAAGTACGGCAAAACCTCTGATCATGTGTTGTCACTGCAAGCGGTATTCGCAGATGGTTCATGCCTCGAATCTGATTTATCACACGGTTTGCCTGCTGAAGGTGAATTTGCTCACCATGCACTTGCAGTAACTGAAGCCGTTTGTCGAGATAAGCGCGCTCAAATCCTCAATAAATTCCCTCCGTTAAACCGCTTCCTTACGGGCTACGACCTCAAGAATGCGATCAACGAAGAAGATGACAGCTTTGACCTGACTCGTGTTCTGTGTGGCGCAGAGGGTTCATTGGCATTCATTACCGAAGCAAAGCTGAACCTCACGCCGATTCCAAAAGCGCGCACATTGGTTAACGTGAAATACAACACGTTTGATTCTGCGCTGCGTAATGCGCCGTTCATGGTCGAAGCGAAAGCGCTGTCTGTAGAAACGGTGGATTCAAGAGTATTGAACCTAGCGAAGCAAGACATCGTTTGGCACACCGTGAGCGACCTGCTGATGGATGTTCCAGATAAAGAGATGCTTGGCATCAACATGGTTGAGTTTGCAGGCCAAGATGAAGCGGAAGTTGAACAACAAGTTCAAGCGCTGACCGCGCAACTTGAAAGCATGGTCGAAACCGAAGAAGCGGGTGTGATTGGTTTCCAAGTGTGCAGCGATTTAGCGAGCATTGGCCGAATTTACAACATGCGTAAAAAAGCGGTAGGTCTGTTAGGTGCGGCGAAAGGCCGAGCTAAGCCGGTCGCTTTTGCTGAAGATACCTGTGTACCACCGGAAAACTTGGCGGATTTCATCTCTGAATTTAGAGTACTGCTCGATTCAAAAGAGTTGAACTACGGCATGTTTGGTCACGTTGATGCGGGCGTACTACACGTTCGTCCGGCACTTGATCTGTGTGACCCGATGCAAGAAGCACTGATGCACGAAGTCTCTGATGAAGTGGTTAAGCTGGTGGCGAAATACGGTGGCTTGATGTGGGGTGAGCACGGTAAAGGTTTCCGTTCTGAGTATGGCCCTGACTTCTTTGGTGAAGAGCTGTTTACTGAGTTAAGACGTGTTAAAGCAGCGTTTGACCCGCACAACAAGATGAACCCAGGCAAGATCTGTACGCCATTAGAAAGCGACGCTGAATTGGTGAAAGTCACCGATACCAAGCGTGGCTTCTACGACCGTCAGATCGACGTACAAGTTCGTGATAGCTTCAAACAAGCGATGGAATGTAATGGTAACGGCTTGTGTTTCAACTACGATACTAGCTCGCCAATGTGTCCTTCGATGAAAGTCACGGCTGACCGTCGTCATTCTCCAAAAGGCCGCGCAGGCTTAGTAAGAGAGTGGTTGCGTCAGCTAACGGAACAAGGCGTCGATATTCTCGATTTAGAGCAAGAAGCGCTGAAGGACAATACTCCGGTCAAAACCATGGTGGAACGTGTTCGTAATACAATGAACAAACGCCATGAATACGATTTCTCTCATGAAGTTCACGAAGCGATGAACGGTTGTCTTGCGTGTAAAGCGTGTGCGAGTCAGTGTCCGATTAAAGTCGATGTGCCGAGTTTCCGTTCTCGATTCTTAAACATTTATTACTCGCGTTACCAACGCCCTGCAAAAGACTATTTAGTCGCCAACATTGAAACCATGCTGCCGCTAATGGCGAAAGCGCCAAAGGTTGTTAATGCTGCCTTGGGTCAAAAGTGGATACAAACCGCAACGGCGAAAACGGTTGGTTATGTCGATGCACCACTGATGTCGGTGCCTACACTAAAAAATCGCCTAGCGAGCAAAGAGCTGCAACTCTTCGATCTTCAATATCTAGAAGGGCTCTCTTCTGAGCAGAAGAAACAGCACGTGTTGATCGTTCAAGACCCGTTTACTAGCTTCTATGATGCAGAGGTAGTCGAAGACTTCGTCACTCTGGCTCAAAAGCTTGGTAAAACTCCGGTATTACTGCCATTTAAACCAAATGGTAAAGCACTGCACATTAAAGGCTTCTTAAGTCGTTTTGCGCGAGAAGCGAAATCAACATCGGATTTCTTGTCAATGGTGGCGGATATCGGCATACCTTTGGTGGGTGTTGATCCTGCACTGGTGCTTTGTTATCGCGATGAATACGTTGAGATCTTGGCTGACAAGCGCGGAGACTTCGATGTACTGACTGTGCATGAATGGTTAATGCCATCGTTGGGTGAGTTTGAAGCTCGTTCTGCAAGTGAAGAGATGTGGTACTTGTTCGCTCACTGTACTGAGAAGACCAAAATGCCGAACGCTGAAAAAGAGTGGGGCGCTATCTTTAAACACTTTGGTGCTGCGTTAACTAGCGTTCCTGTTGGCTGTTGCGGCATGGCGGGCACCTTCGGGCACGAAGTCGATAAGCTACAAATGTCGAAAGATATATACGGTTTAAGTTGGAAGCCAAGGATGAAAGACTTACCGAAAGAGCGTTGCTTAGTGACGGGTTATTCCTGTCGAAGCCAAGTGAAGCGTTTTGAGGGTGAGAAGCTTGCCCATCCATTACAGGCGCTAGCCAAAATTCTTTAATACATTTAGCCCAGCAATTGCTGGGCTTTTTTCTAAACTAACAATGGAATTGTTAATAAGGAAAGCTATGAGGTTTCTAGAGTTAAAAGTACCACCCGTTGCACTGTTCATTATTGTATTCATGGCCTCGTACTTCTGTGCTCAGCAGTTGAGCCAAGGAACATTGGCACTGCCTTATGGAATGGCTGTGCTCGGTATCGGGATTGTATTGAGTGGCGTTATTGGAATATCAGGCATATGGGAGTTTCGCAAACAGAAAACCACCGTTAATCCGATCAAAGTCGAAACCGCATCCGCAGTCGTGGACAGTGGAATCTTTGGCTACACGCGAAATCCAATGTATCTAGGGCTATTTATCCTACTGTTTTGCTTTGGCTACTTCTTCCAAAACCTATTCAGTGTTTTGCTCAGTTTTGTATTCGTAATTTACATGAATCAGTTCCAAATTAAGCCAGAAGAACGCGCTCTAGAGCAATTATTCGGTGCGGAATATGTTGATTACAAACAAAAGGTTAGACGCTGGATCTGATGTGCATTCAGATACAATTAAGCAATTAAATAAGAATCATTATCGATTGGTTGATCTATATCACAAATTAATGTGTTTTAGGTTTCATATTGATTTCTTATAAAATAGTCTGCGCTTCATTATTAAAATGAATAAAGGCTAGGTAATGAAAATTGTTCAGGCGAAATGGTTGTCGCTAGGTGTCTGTGTAGTGAGTCTGTCTTCAACGTCGGTGTTGGCAGATGTTTCAGCTCGAATTATAAACGGTAAAGAAGCAACACAAGGAAATTGGCCATTTATGGCTGCGCTAGTCTCAAGGAACGTGAATGCTTATGACGGTCAGCTTTGTGGTGCTAGCTTCATTGGTGAACGATATGTATTAACTGCCGCTCACTGTGTGGAAGGTAATGGTCGTGAAGATCTCGATGTGGTGATTGGCGTATCAAATCTTTCGGCCTCTCAAGCTGCACAACATAGATACGCTGTTGAGAATATTTATGTACATCAATACTATAACTCTGTAGCGACAGGCAATGATATAGCGATTATCGAGCTCGTTGATCAGCCATCGGAGTCTGTCGTTAATCTCGTTGATGGTTATGTTCGAGGTAACCTGAATGATGGTCAGATGCTAACGGTGATGGGCTGGGGAGATCAGGATGCATCAGATGGATATGCATCTAAGAGTGAACTGTACCAAGTCAACGTTCCTTTAGTTAACCAGTACGAATGTAATAGTGTTCCTCACAGTGGCTATGCCTTTATTGGCAGTGATGCATTCTGTGCGGGGTACAGTGATGGTGGTTATGACTCTTGTCAGGGTGACAGTGGTGGCCCAATCGTTGTTTCGACAAATGGAACATATGAGCAACTGGGCATTGTAAGCTGGGGTAAAGGCTGTGCAGAGGCTAACGCCTACGGAGTCTATACCAATATTAGTTATTTTGATGATTGGATTGATGAGCAGAAAGCAGGGTTTAGTTACCGTCAAGTGGAGATGCTAGGTGCAAAATTATTGGCTCCTATTTCACATACCTTTGAATTCACAAATAAATCTGATCAAAACATTCAAGTAAACCGTGTTTATCCAATTTCAGGTAATGATACGGTGATAACGGACAACGGATGTAGCACTTTAACTGCAGGACAAAGCTGTGAAGTTGTGGTGAGCTATAACCTAAACTCAATTGGCGAACATGAATTTGGCATTAATGTTGACACTGATTCACTATTGGGCACGGTTACATCAACGGCTTCTGTTGTAGGGGCGAGATCTGTAACGAATACTGTGAACTCTTATGTGAGTTTACCAAACAGTGGTGTCTACAGCACACAAGCGTGGGGTACCGAAGGATCAACAATCGTCTCTCCATCAATAGGTAGCAGCGAATCGACAATGTTGGTTGTAGAGGGTATACCCACCGGGACAGTCTCTTTCGATGTGACGGTATCGTCTGAGTTGGATCATGATTACCTTGAGCTCTATATCAACGGTCAAGAATTCGATAAAGAATCGGGTCAGCTTTCTGGTTCAGTGAACCTGCCGATGGTTAGGGATTCCAATAACAGCTTTATGATTAAATATGTGAAAGATGGCTCTATTTCTTACGGGGATGACAGAGTTACGATCACTAACTTTGCGTATACCGGTGAGATCAAGATATCTAAGTCTGAGGGCACGCAGAATGCAAAAAGCTCAGGCGGCGGCAGCGGTGGTTCACTGGCTTGGCATTGGTTACTCGTCCTTTTCGGTGGTTTGATTGTACGAAAGTTACCTTCACCACTGAAGTTTAAAAAGTAATCAGTACAAATATAATTTGATGGTTAAAAACTAAAAAGCCCAGCTTGAGGATATCAAGCTGGGCTTTATTGATCTTATTCTAGAGCTTATTTACATCGAGATGTGTAAATAAGGATGCTGATTAAGCGGCAGCTGCGAACTGAGCTAGAAACATCTCTTTACGTTCGTTGAAGCGGTTTACTAGGTCATCGACAGAAGCTTGGTCGTATGGCTTAAGACCACTTGCTACCATGCGTTTCACGCCTTTACCGACTACTTCACCGTCTTCTTTGAAATCAAAGTTTAGTGTCACGATGCCACGCTTACCTTCAACGTCAAAAGTCGCACCAGAGAATTCAACTTCTGGGTGAGAAAGATCAAGGCGAGTAAACTCAACTTCCATGCTCTCATAGATCACAAGAGGACGCTGGCAGTTGATCATCATCTGTTGCTCTTCCATAAGAGGAACCATGATGTGTGGGAAGTTCATACCAGAGAACTTAACGTAGTTTGTTACTACGTGTTCGATGAATGCTTGATCGTGGCTCTTTTCACCTTCACAAGACATGTGTAGGTACTCTTTGCCTTTCTCGTCAACCAGTGAGCTTTCTTTTTCACACTTGTTGTCAACGCTAAGCGCAATACCGTTACCCACCATACCTGAAAAATCAAAACGCATTTTTTGGCTGATGCCTTCTTTTTGCAGAAGTACTGCAAACAAAAGATCGCCAGGCACGCAGAAGCGTTTGTTGTCTTCATCGTGAATTGGGTTGAAGTCAGCGGCTACTTTTTTAGCAAAGTGGCTAGCCTGTTCACGAGTGAATTGAAATTGATTGTCTTCAGTAGAAAAGTAAGGTGTCAGAAACATAGTATCGCTATTAGTCATCAAATCTGGGGTGGATTATAGCTAACTAACTTCGTTCTAATGGTCTATCCAGTTAACTTTGCTTATATATCAGTCAATTAGATAAATACGTTGGATGGTATGTGACGATTTTAAGGGAGATATGGCCTTTGGCTCAATGCAACAAGGGCTAATTAATAGCCCTTGTTTATATGATACTTTAATTGGTGTCGACTAAAGTATTTTAAGTACTAGAAACTGCACAAAGTACCTTCTGGCATTAAGTGGTTATGAACGGATAATTTGAGTAACAGGTTAGCTTGTTCAATATCCGGTGCAAAATATCTGTCTTTATCGTAGAAGCTGACTTTTTCACGCAAAATCTGTTTCGCTTCTTCCACACGAGGAGAAGATAGATTCGGAGCGCGGAAGTCTAGCCCTTGTGCTGCTGCCAAATATTCTACTGCCAATATCCCACGGGTGTTTTCAGCCATGTATCTAAGCCTACGAGCGGCAAAGGTGGCCATTGATACGTGGTCTTCTTGGTTTGCAGAAGTAGGTAGGCTGTCTATTGACGCCGGATGAGCTAAGGTTTTGTTCTCACTTGCTAATGCTGCTGATGTTACTTGAGCAATCATAAAACCCGAGTTCACGCCGCCGTTATCGACCAAGAAAGGCGGTAGTTTGCTTAGTGCGCTATCAATCAGCAGCGCCATTCTTCGCTCTGACAAGCTACCGATCTCGGCAATGGCCAATGCAAGGTTATCGGCTGCCATTGCGACGGGCTCTGCGTGGAAGTTACCTCCCGAAATGATGTCGCCATCGTCGGCGAAAACAAGCGGGTTGTCGGATACGGCATTTGCTTCAATCGTTAAGGTCTCTGCTGAATTACGAATCTGGTGTAAACAAGCACCCATCACTTGAGGCTGACAACGCAGTGAGTAAGGGTCTTGAACCTTTTCACAACAAGTGTGTGATTCACCAATCTCACTCTTTTGGTCAAGCATATGGCGGTAAGCAAGTGCTGCATCCATTTGGCCACGATGACCACGAACGCGGTGTATACGAGGGTCAAACGGACGACGACTACCCAGCGCTGCCTCGACCGACATTGCACCACATACGGTTGCAGACGCGAATAAGTCTTCTGCTGCAAACAAACCTTCTAATGCAAAGGCAGTTGATGCCTGAATACCGTTTAACAGCGCCAGACCTTCTTTAGGTGCTAGTGTTATAGGCTCCAAGCCTGCGATCTGCATTGCTTCTAAGCCCGTGATGATTTTGCCGTTGTGGCGTGCTTGGCCTTCACCTAGCAGTACCGTACTCATGTGGGCGAGGGGAGCAAGATCTCCTGAAGCACCCACAGATCCTTTTTGTGGAACACATGGGTAAACCTGTGCGTTCACAAGATCGATAAGGGCATTAATCACTTTGAGGCGGATACCCGAGTAGCCACGAGACAAGCTGTTAATCTTTAACACCATCATCAAGCGCACAGTTTCATCAGACATGAATTTACCAATGCCTGCCGCGTGAGAAAGCACGATACTTTTCTGTAGTACTTCTAAATCTTCAGGGGCTATTTTGGTATTCGCTAACAAGCCAAAACCTGTATTGATGCCATAAACGGTGCGATCTTCAGCAATCACTTGCTCGACAACGTGCATGCTCGCTTCAATATCAGGAATCGCTGCTGGATCGAGTGATAGGTTCACAGGGCTACGGCTAATCTTACGCAGTTCAGGTAGGCCAAGAAGTCCTGGCTTAAGTAATAAATTCAACATGTTTTCTCCAGAAATTAAAGGCGACGAAGTTCTTCGTTTAGCATAGGCAAATCAAGCTTCTGTTCTTTAGCACACTGCTTGGCAATATCGTAACCCGCATCAGCATGACGCATAACGCCAGTAGCCGGATCATTGTGAAGTACGCGAGCAATACGCTGTGATGCATCTTCACTGCCGTCACAACAAATCACCATTCCTGAGTGTTGCGAGAAGCCCATGCCAACGCCGCCACCGTGGTGGAGAGAAACCCATGTTGCGCCGCCTGCAGTATTTAGTAGAGCGTTCAATAGAGGCCAATCTGATACAGCATCTGAGCCATCCATCATGCCTTCTGTTTCACGGTTCGGGCTTGCGACTGAGCCTGAGTCTAGGTGGTCACGACCGATAACAACCGGTGCTTTCAGTTCACCATTTTTAACCATTTCATTGAATGCTTGGCCTAAACGTTCGCGATCTTTCAAACCAACCCAACAAATACGAGCTGGTAAACCTTGGAACTGAATGCGTTCACGTGCCATATCTAGCCAGTTGTGTAGATGTGGGTTATCTGGAATCAGTTCTTTTACTTTTTGGTCTGTTTTGTAGATGTCTTCTGGGTCACCAGAAAGGGCAGCCCAACGGAACGGACCGACGCCTTCACAGAATAAAGGTCGTATATATGCGGGAACGAAACCTGGAAAATCAAATGCGTTTTCCACACCTTCTTCCAGTGCCATTTGGCGAATGTTATTGCCGTAATCTACGGTTGCAGCACCACGGTACTGAAGATCTAGCATAGCTTGAACTTGAATCGCCATGGACTGCTTAGCGGCTTTCACTACTTTCGCTTCATCAATGGTTCGTTCTTGCGCTGCTTTCTCCATCGTCCAACCTTGTGGCAAGTAGCCGTTCAGTGGATCGTGGGCAGAGGTTTGATCGGTCACTACGTCAGGCGTGATATTACGTTCAACTAACTCTGGGAATACATCAGCAGCGTTGCCTAATAGGCCAACAGAGATTGGCGAGTCTGATTCTTTAATCATTGCCATCGCTTCATCAATGCTGGTGGCTTTTTTGTCTACATAGCCAGTGCGCAAGCGGTAGTCGATTCGTGATTCATCACATTCAACCGCGATCATTGAGAAGCCAGCCATAGTTGCAGCAAGAGGTTGAGCACCACCCATGCCGCCAAGACCACCCGTTAGAACCCACTTGCCGTTTGCTTCGCCTTGGAAGTGCTTTTTCGCGATAGCAACAAACGTTTCATAAGTACCTTGAACGATGCCTTGTGAGCCAATGTAAATCCAGCTGCCTGCTGTCATCTGGCCGTACATCATCAAGCCTTCTTTATCGAGCTCGTTGAAGTGCTCCCAGTTCGCCCAGTGTGGAACAAGGTTAGAATTCGCGATCAGTACGCGGGGTGCGTTTTTATGAGTCGGGAACACACCTACAGGTTTACCTGATTGAACAAGTAACGTTTGCTCGTCTTCTAAACGCTCTAATACTTCAACAATCTTGTCATAACATTTCCAGTCACGCGCCGCGCGACCGATACCGCCATACACAACCAGTGCATGTGGGTGTTCTGCCACATCAGGGTCTAGGTTGTTCATCAGCATACGCAGTGGTGCTTCTGTTAACCAAGATTTAGCGCGCAAAGTGGTGCCATGAGGTGCGCGTATTTCGCGAGTCGTGTCGAGACGAGGGTCACTGTTGTGGTGTTCCGTCATTTTGGAATTCCTTCTGTTTCACGTTATATCGTTGTAGTTGTAGTTGTAGTTATCGGTATAGCTGGATTAGTCGCTGGCCATTGCACTGGCTATATCCCAACACAAACGTGCCGCCAATCGAGCCGTTTGGCCATCGATGTCGTAGTCTGGGTTGTATTCCGCAATGTCCGCGATAATGAGTTTTTCACTGTGTTTGAAAATCTGTTCTAGAAAAGGAGCGAGTGCTTCATAGCTCACGCCTCTTGCCGCTGGTGCACTTACGCCCGGCGCAGTCGCCGCTGGGAATACGTCAAGGTCGATAGTGAGATAGAGGTAATCACACTCAGCGATGAATTTTTGCAACTTAACCAGTTGGGCGACTTGGTTTACTTGGGTCATGTTGCGGTCGTGTTCATACCAAACACCCAGTTGGTCAGCTTTATTAAATAGCGCTTTGGTATTGCTAGCTGCACTTACGCCAAGACAAGCGTATTGGAATGGCCACTGATGCTTGTGGCAGTAATCGCTGATCTGGTTAAAAGGCGTGCCTGAGCTCGGTTTAACGTCAGCGATGTTGCTTTCAAATTCACGAAGATCAAAGTGAGCATCAAAGTTAACGATGCCTATCTTAGGTTTGTGTATTGGTTGATCTTTATCAAGGCGTTTTGCTTTATCTAAATGCTCAGCGAGCCCTTGGAACGATGCCCAAGCAACCTCGTGACCACCGCCAAGGGTAATCACTTTGTTGGTTGATAAAGCATTAGCAATAACAGAAGCACACTGTTTTTGACTGACTTCGAGCTGACCATCATTGCACTCGATATCACCAAGGTCCGCAATGTGAGCGTCACTGTGCCAAGCCATATTCGTCAGAGCTTGGCGAATCAGGTTAGGTGCTTGTTTCGCGCCCACTCGACCTTTGTTTCTTGCAACACCTGCATCGCTGGCAAAGCCTACCAAGGCGATGGCGTGGTCATTAAGCTCGTCACTTAAATCACTATGTTGCACTTGTTTGGTAATGTGATGTACGCGTGTGCCGAGTGCGCCATCTTCAAGATCATTGCGTCCCGTCCACACAAAGTTATGTACGGTTTCTGCGTTCTTTTGAATGCCGTTGGACTTAGATTGAGTCATGACACACCTCGCCATTAACAATGCGTTTATGCAGATGAGGAACACCAACTTGATAGCTCAGATCTGCTGGGTGATCGATATTCCAGATAGCTAAATCAGCGGCATAACCAATTTCAATTTTGCCTTTAGTTTGTGAGTCGCCAATAGCAGCTGCAGCATGACAAGTCACACCGCGCAGCGCCTCTTCAGGTGTTGTACCAAACAGGGTGCAGCTCATGTTCATCATCAGCGTCAAATCAGCAAAGGGAGACGTGCCGGGGTTTAAGTCGGTCGCAATCGCCATTGGAATGTTGTGTTCACGAAGCAGGGCGATGGGCGGCTGTTGAGTCTCTTTTAGGAAGTAGAAAGCACCGGGTAGCAAGGTGGCAACTGTGCCTGATTCCGCCAGTGCCTTGACTCCGGTTTCATCTAAGTACTCAACATGGTCGACAGAGAGTGCACCGTATTTCGCTGCAAGCGCACTGCCACCCATATTAGAAAGCTGTTCTGTGTGGCCTTTAATCGCGAGCCCATGTTCTTTGGCTGCTGCAAATACACGTTCGGTTTGTTCTAAATTGAAGCCGATAGATTCGCAGAACACGTCAACTGCATCGGCGAGTCCTTGCTCTGCAGCTTTAGGAATGATCTCTTGGCAAACCAGATCGATATAGCTGTCCGGTTGTTCTTTATATTCTGGTGGTACAGCATGGGCAGCAAGGAGAGTAGTGGTGATCTTAATTCGGCGATGATTCTCTAACGCTTTAGCTGCGCGTAACATCTTGAGCTCACCTTCAAGACTTAAACCATAGCCTGATTTTACTTCGATGCTGGTGACGCCACTTCTTAGTAGGCCATCGAGTCTAGGCAAAGCCATTTCAACCAGTTCAGACTCTTGAGCTGCGCGTGTTGCAGTGACTGTCGCTAGAATGCCGCCGCCTTGCTTAGCGATATCGGTGTAAGAAACACCATTCAAACGCTGCTCAAACTCGTTGGCGCGATTACCCGCAAATACGAGATGAGTATGGCAATCAATTAACCCAGGTGTTACTAGCTTGTTTTTGCAATCATAGGTGATGTAATCCGCAGAGCTATCTGTACTCAGTTGTTCTAATTCAGAAGCAAGTGCCTCGTGGTTTGAACAAGAGATGGACACGATCTTACCGTTTTCGATAACGATATTTTGAGGGGAAGAGGGCTGATAGCCATCGGCTCCCGAACTCATGGAGACCACTCGTGCGTTTTTGAGGATCAAATTCATAATCACCTAGATCTTTGCTAAACATTAAATGTATATACAAATAAATAGGCTAAACGCTGACCCGAATCAAGTTGATGTTGCAAAAATGTGATCGGCGATCAGGATGATGTTCTTTAATCTAGAAGTATCTTGGAGCTTAATTTGTACTTAGAGCCAGGATGGTAGAGCAATGCAAAGCTGATGAGGCGCTCTTTGCTCCATGTTCTTCTATTCAAAAGTAGGCAAGGCTCTGATTCAGAAAGTTTTAGTGATGTTCTGATTTTAGAGTCAGGAATAATGGCTTCAACCGTATGCTCGATAGCACTCAACGGGCAGTTTTTTGAAAGGTATTCGTTGGGCGTAGAGGTTGAAAAGTCTTGCTCTAGATATTTTGGGGCGGCTTGAGAGTTCACCCAACGCGCTTCCAATTGTATTGGTGCGTTGTCCGCAAAGTGGATGATTTCACTATAGAATACCTCTGCGTTAATCATTACGCCTAACCGTGTGGCGGTGCTTTCATCAGCCTTAATGCTATCGTGTTTGATAACTTGACTAGTATACGTTTGGCCTCTGTCTTTGATCTCTTGCGCGATGTTGTTGATATCAAGCAGGGGAGATTGCGCCTTTTCGTCGGGTTCACAAACAAAAGTACCCAGCCTTGGCTTCCTAATGAGCTTGCCTTCAGACACCAGATCTCGAATGGCTTTATTGACCGTCATTCGACTCACATTGAACTGCTCTGTGAGTTCGAGTTCTGTGGTTATCTGGTAACCCACTGGCCAGTGACCACTGGTGATATTGTCGTCTATGAACTGTTTTATCTGAAGGTAGAGCGGCGCTTTCGACATAATGAAACCTTATTTGACTATACAAATAGAGTAACGGAATTTTTCACGATTTCAACATTTCCTCGGGCAATGTGACCTTATTCAACATAGATAGGGCAAATTGCTTGATTCTGTGAGGCAAGTGTCGCAAATTGTCACGCAATAACTATTCGTAAATCAGATAATTAGAAAGGGAAATAATATGTTTAAGAAATTAAAGGCCTCGTTGGGCATCGGTGCCGCAAAGGTTGATACCGTCTTAGATAATATTGAAGTTTTCCAAGGTGGAGAGTTGTCTGGCAATGTTCACATTGTTGGCGGCGACGTTGAGCAACAAATTGACCTGATCAACTTAGTTCTTAACACAGAAGTAAAAGTAGAAACGGAAGACAGCACCAGCTACGAAACCTTTTCACTGGGTCGTATTCAAGCCGTAGAGCCTTTCGTGATCCAACCGGGCGAAACCAAACTGGTTCCATTCCGTCTTAAACTGAATGATGAAACGCCGGTTACTGCGTTGAACGCAAAAATGAATCAGTGTCACGTGTGGGTAGAAACCAACCTAGATATCGGTTTCGCGATTGATCCTAAAGACCGCGATTTTATCTCCGTACACCCACTGCCAACAGTTGCTAAAATCATCCAAGGCGTGGAAGCATCAGGTATGGCAATGGTGAAAGCTGATGTAGAGAAGGGCTTCTTGAAAGGCAACAGCTTTGCTTCTCGTTCTGGCTGTTACCAAGAGATTGAATTTCGTAGCGGCGGCTTTATGAATAATAAAGAGATCGAGCTGTCATTCATCGTTGAAGGCTCAATGGTTCACTGCCTAGCAGAAATCGATCGCTCAATGAGCTTCCGTGGCGATCAATACATCTCATTCAGCCTGCCTGCTAATGCCGCCGATTCAGACATTCGCAACGCAGTCTCAAGAATTATGAGTGCATAGTTGCCTCTATTAGTAGTTACTCTTTCTATTAGTAGGGACAAGACAGTACGATTTCTAAAGCCGAACTTTTTAGTTCGGCTTTTTTGTTTCTACTCTCTCGACCTGAAACGTGTTTACCACTGATGCCGATAGGCCAATTGGAAGGCAACGTCGGTAGAGTTATCCATATTGAAGATGTTTTCGATGATGGATATCTCGATAGCTGAACGTTGCATTAGGTAGCGATACCCAAGCATTATTTCATTAGCGGCTTCTGAAAATTCAGTGTCACCACCTTCTGCACCTTCATACCAACGATACTCAAGGTGTAACTCATGGTTTTCAAATAGCGTGAGTTGATAATCGCCCATCCATGACCATGTCGTTTTCTTATGTGAAAAGCCATTTTCTATCTCTCGATTAGACTGATTGGCGAACCCTAAGCTTGTGTAAAAGGTATTGATGTCGAGTTGGTAAGCATAGTTGAATTGAGCGCTTTGCTCGTTGCTGCTTCGTTCGAAGGCGCCGTGGCTGACATTGTTATGATAGAGGGATACGCCAAAGGATAAGCCGTGGTTTTCAAGGTCTATGATTTGGTATTGAGTGTAGAGGGTGAAAGCGTTAGTCAGCGTGTCGCCAGAGAAATCTCTAGTATTTATGTCGTGGTCTGGCGCGTAAATATCAAATTGGTGTCGGTCTTTTCGATCTCGTCCAGCTTGGTCGAGGCCAAGTAAATCGTGGTAGTTGA
Organism: Vibrio lentus; assembly: GCF_030409755.1. Lineage (NCBI taxonomy): Bacteria > Pseudomonadati > Pseudomonadota > Gammaproteobacteria > Vibrionales > Vibrionaceae > Vibrio > Vibrio lentus. The sequence continues at coordinate 1,576,383 of NZ_JAUFQE010000002.1, read as the reverse complement.
TGGTTATTTTATCGAGGTGATTGTTAGCAGCGTATAGCCAGCGATAATTGAACTCGACTTGCCATGCTGTTGTTAGTTGCCATTTCAGGCCTGTTTGAAGTTGGTTCTGATAATAGTCTAAATGATAGTCGTGAGAGTTAGCCCAGATACTTGCGGCGGTTAAAGAAGCAAACACTTCAACCTTATTTTCTTCGAGTGGAAAGCCAGAGCGGAGCGTTGGAGTAAGACGAACTGACTGTAATGGTGCTTGGGTATAACTGATTAGCGGTCCGTAATCTTTGTTGGCCCATGCGGTTGGAATAAAAACAACAGTTGCTATTAGTAATGGTAAAAGTGGTTTGAACGATATAACAGTGGCCTGTTTTTCCATATGCATCTCATCCGCATTCCGTTGCTTCTATATAGCTTAGCTCTAAATAACTCGTTTGTAAGAGATAAGTTGGAAGAGCGAACTCAAAAGAGATAGGAGAATTAGTTGAGTTGATACAGCTTGATTGGAAAGAGGGTTCCAAGGAGCAAGGAAGTTAACACTACTAAGATAAAACCTTATGAAACGAAGTGGTTGGAGAGCGTGCAGATTCTCTCTGTCATTGTCATTTCATATAATTTCGTTACAATGTTCGGCTACTCACAAATGGGGCATCTGTATTTGCTTCTATGTGGGTATCTTTATTATGCATATATCTCCGATCAACATACTCGTTGATTGAAAAACATATATTAAACATTTTCATGTGTTGCTTGGTGTGCAACACCACTGTAAAGGACAAATAATGCCAATTATTACTCTTCCTGACGGTAGTCAGCGTCAATTTGACAACCCTGTATCAACTCTAGATGTTGCCCTATCAATCGGTCCTGGTCTTGCGAAAGCAACCATTGCTGGTCGTGTAGACGGCGAGCGTGTTGATGCTTGTGATCTTATCGAAAACGATGCAAGCCTAGAAATCATCACAGCTAAAGATGAAGTTGATGGCCTTGAGATCGTTCGTCACTCTTGTGCTCACCTTTTAGGTCACGCGATTAAGCAGCTTTTTCCAGAAGCGAAAATGGCGATAGGTCCTACCATAGATAACGGTTTCTACTACGATATCGACCTTGAGCACTCTCTAACGCAAGAAGATCTAGAAAAGATTGAAAAGCGTATGAAAGAGCTAGCGAAGACCAAGTACCAGGTTGTTAAGAAGAAAGTTAGCTGGCAGGAAGCGCGTGACGCATTCGAAGCTCGCGGCGAGACTTACAAAATCGAAATCTTGGATGAGAACGTTTCTAAAGACGATCGTCCAGGCCTGTACCACCATGAAGAATACATCGATATGTGTCGTGGTCCACACGTTCCACATATGGGCTTCTGCCAACACTTCACACTACTTAACGTAGCGGGTGCTTACTGGCGTGGTAACAGTGACAACAAGATGCTTCAACGTATCTACGGCACTGCATTCCACGACAAGAAAGCGCTTAAGGCTCACCTCGTGCGCCTAGAAGAAGCGGCTAAGCGTGATCACCGTAAAATCGGTAAGCACTTAGATCTATTCCACATGCAGCAAGAAGCACCAGGCATGGTGTTCTGGCATCACAACGGTTGGACTATCTTCCGTGAGCTAGAAGTATTTATTCGTCAGAAGCTGACTGAGTACGATTACCAAGAAGTTAAAGGCCCATTAATGATGGACCGTGTTCTTTGGGAGCGTTCTGGTCACTGGGATAAGTACGCTGAAGCGATGTTCACGACTTCTTCAGAGAACCGTGAATACGCGATCAAGCCAATGAACTGCCCTGGTCACGTTCAAATCTTTAACCAAGGTTTGAAATCTTACCGTGATCTACCGCTACGTATGGCTGAGTTCGGCTCATGTCACCGTAACGAGCCGTCTGGCGCACTTCACGGCATTATGCGTGTTCGTGGCTTCACTCAAGATGATGCTCACGTATTCTGTACTGAAGACCAAGTTCAACAAGAAGTTAAAGCTTGTATTGAAATGGTTTACGATACTTACACAACTTTCGGTTTCGAAAACATCGTTGTTAAGCTATCTACTCGTCCAGAACAACGTGTAGGTTCAGACGAAATGTGGGACCGTGCAGAGGCCGATCTTAAGCAAGCGCTTGAGGCGATGGAGATTGCATACGAGATTCAAGAAGGCGAGGGTGCGTTCTACGGACCTAAGATTGAATTTACTTTGCATGATTGTTTGGACCGCGCATGGCAATGTGGTACAGTGCAGCTCGATTTTGCATTACCAGAACGTTTAGGTGCAACTTACGTAGGTGAAGATAACGAGCGTCACACGCCAGTTATGATTCACCGCGCGATTTTAGGTTCACTAGAGCGCTTCATCGGTATTCTTATTGAAGAATACGCTGGCTTCTTCCCAACGTGGTTGGCGCCAGAACAAGCAATTGTTATGGGCATTACAGACAAACAGTCTGAATATGTACAAGAAATTGCGAAAAAACTGCAAAAAAGTGGATTTAGAGTCAAAGCAGACTTGAGAAATGAGAAGATTGGCTTTAAAATCCGCGAACATACTTTGAAACGTGTACCGTTCATGCTTGTGTGTGGTGACCAAGAAATGGAAGCCGGCGAAATTGCAGTACGTACACGTAAAGGTAAGGACCTTGGCAAATTTAAAGTGGATGACTTTATTTCATACATCCAAGCCGAGGTTTCAAGCCGTAAGCTCAATCTGGAGGAATAGCTATTAAAGGCGGAAGACGTGGCCAACAACCGGCCAAACAAAACCAGCACCGTTTAAACGGTGACATTCGTGGCGTTCGTGAAGTGCGTCTAACTGGCGCAGACGGCGAAGCTGTTGGTGTAGTAACAATCGCTGAAGCGATGGAAGCTGCAAATGAAGCTGGTATGGATCTTGTAGAGATCAGCCCTAACGCCGAGCCGCCAGTTTGTCGTGTGATGGACTACGGTAAGTTCCTCTTCGAGAAGAGCAAAGCTGCGAAAGAGCAGAAGAAAAAGCAAAAGCAGGTTCAGATCAAGGAAATTAAATTCCGACCTGGAACTGATATTGGAGACTATCAGGTAAAACTACGCAACCTGACTGGTTTCCTTGAAGACGGCAACAAAGTGAAGGTAACAATTCGCTTCCGTGGCCGCGAAATGGCTCACCAAGAAATCGGTGTTGACGTTCTTAATCGTTTGAAAGTAGATACTGAAGAATTTGCAGTTGTCGAATCTTTCCCAACGAGAATTGAAGGTCGCCAGATGATCATGGTGTTGGCCCCTAAAAAGAAGTAATTAACGGCTTTGCAAGTAATTAAACCCTGCAGCCTCAGGTTGCGGGGTTTTATTCGCCCTAATTACTATGTTATTAACAACTCAACAATGCGGAGTTATTCATCATGCCTAAGATGAAAACCAACAAAGGTGCTGCTAAGCGTTTCCAGAAAACTGCTGGTGGTATTAAGTTTAAGCACGCTGGTAAACGTCACATCCTGACTAAGCGTACTACTAAGAACAAGCGTCAGCTTCGTCCGAACTCGATCCTTCCTAAATGTGAAGTTGCTCAAGTTCTACGTATGATGCCATACGCTTAATTCTTTTTAGTTTATAAATTCGTTTAGTTTAGGAGAAGCATAATGCCTCGCGTAAAACGTGGTGTACAAGCTCGTGCACGTCATAAGAAAGTTCTAAAACAAGCTAAAGGTTACTACGGAGCACGTTCACGTGTTTACCGCGTAGCTTTCCAAGCAGTTACCAAAGCTGGTCAATACGCTTACCGTGACCGTCGCAACAAGAAACGTCAATTCCGTCAACTTTGGATTGCACGTATCAACGCGGCATCTCGTCAAAATGGTCTATCTTACAGCCGTTTCATCAATGGCCTTAAGAAAGCATCTATCGAGATCGACCGTAAGATTCTTGCTGACATCGCAGTATTCGACAAAGCAGCATTTGCTGTTCTAGTTGAAAAAGCGAAAGCATCTCTATAATTTAGAGTTAGCTTAAAGGTTTAATAAAAGGAGAACTTCGGTTCTCCTTTTTTATTGCCTGCTATTTGGCTTTGCTGCATTCTCTCGCATCTCGCATCTAATTTTTATTCGCTTGAACAAGCATTCTGGTATATAAACATTTACCTAACCTTTAAATGTTAAGCGACCGAGATAAATGACCGCACCTACTACTATGACGTTCTTCGAACGTTTTGAAACCGATATCCTTTCAGGCAAAAAGACCATTACTATTCGCGATGAATCTGAGCGCGATTACCAGCCGGGCAGTGTTGTAGAAGTATCCACGCTAGAGCAGGGACGTGTATTCTGTAATCTTAAGATCATTAGCGTTGAACCAATCCTGTTTGATGACTTAGGTGAGTTCCATGCTCAGCAAGAAAACATGACGCTAGAAGTCCTGAAGGGGGTGATTCAAGATATCTACCCAGGGATCTCTGAACTTTATGTTGTCTCTTATGAGTTGGTAGCTTAAGCCTGATTGGATTAGATTGACTAGCTAGGGATGGCGATTTATGAGTAATAACCAGCAGACACTACTTCAGCTTTACTGTCGTGAACAGCAAGACCAAACGTTACTGTCTAAGAATGACCTTGATAGTGAACTGAGCGAGAGTGCCGATTATTTAAAGTGGTGCGAGAGCAAAAGAAACTTTGTTGAAGAAGATGTCTTAGGGCGGACTTGGGTAAAAAGTTGCCCAGCAGGGTACATTACCGAGGTTCACTTTCATTCTGATGGTAGTCTCACGGAATATCGTTTGTTTGACCGATTTGAAACCGAAGGTCATTGGTTGCTGAAAAGCGGGTTGCTGCAAGTCGAAATCAATAAAGGTGACAATCGTTACCAGTTTGATGTTGTCGCGTGTAAAGACCTCAATATCCACTCTGCGGTTGAGTATAAGAACGGTGAGCTACATTCGTACTTGAAACTTGTTCAAGTTGAAAGTTAAACGCTGATTCGTTTTATGAGCAAATAAAAAGCCAACAGTGATGTTGGCTTTGTTGTTTTCAATTCGACCGAGTACTTCTGAACAATGAACAATGAACAATGAACAATGAACTATTAAGCTTCGAAGTTCGCCAATTTAGTATAAAGCTCGCGGTCTTGGTCTTGCTTTGCACATACGGTCAATAGGTCTTCAATAAAGTACTTGAGAGCGCGAGCTTCGATTTGTCGAATGCCTTGTTGTTGCTCTTCAGTTAGGTAACCGTAGATAGTCGCTGCTCCAAAATCGCCAAAGATCATTTGGCCTTGCTCATTGACTAGGGTGTTGTGCGCATACAAGTCACCGTGACAAACCTTATTGGCATGAAGGTGTTCAAACACATCAATCATTTGTTCGGTAATGCTGTTGATCTGAGCAATTGAAAGCTCGAAGCCTTCGTTGAACGTATCACGAGTACAACTTTCAAGAGTAGGGGGCAAGCCTAGGTTGTAATAGTTGCTCGGGATAAGCTCCATCACCAATGCTAGGTAGTTCTCTTCATCAACTTGAGCGATAGACTTCACTAGGTTGCTATGATGACCAGCTTGAAGGCACGCTTCGAGTTCATCGTGTGGGTAACCGTCGCTTGTTACTTCGCCTTTGAATACTTTAACCGCCACTTCTTGTGGGAAATCAAAGTCACCATTTAACCAGTTAGCATGAGAAATCACACCAGACGCACCTTGGCCCAGCACTTGATTGAGTGAGTAGCATTGTGAGCTTACGGCAGGCACGCTATCTAAGCTGCTTGGGTGTTTGCAAAACGGGTTACCCGCAAACGCTAACCAAGCCAGTTTTGGTAGCTTGATAAGGAACTCTGGGAATTCAGTCAGTTGGTTTGCAGACAGACGAACCAGCTCAAGGCTTGATAGGTTTTCCATGCTTTCTGGTAAAACGCGAATCTTGTTACCTGCCAATGCCAGTTTCTGTAGTCGTGGTCTTTCACCCAACGAGTGAGGGAGAACCTCGATCGCATTGTCGGTCAGGATTAACCAACGTAGTTGGATCGGCAGAGACTGCTCGCTAACGGTTTTGATTTGGTTGGTTTTGAAGCCAACCATTTCGAGCTTAGGAAGTGACCCCAGAACATCAGGCAGGTGCGTGAACAGGTTATTCGACGCGAAGATAATACGCAGGTTAGTCAGCTGTGATAACTCTTCTGGTAAATCTGACAGCTGATTGCCTGAGAGGTCTAGAATCTCAAGAGAATCAGCAAGTTCCAAGATCTCTAAAGGAAACTCGGTGAGACCTTCTGACAGTTTTAAGCGTTTAATACCTTTAAGTTGCCCTGATTTAAGTTGTTCTAGAGTATGCAAACCTTAGCCTTATGAATAGATGTTCGAGGCGCGTAGTTTACTTGTCTCAATCGAGAAAGGCGAGCATCAGTAATGAAGCTCGCCTAACTGGCTGAGGTTTAAGACTCAAGATTTAGGGATATGACTAAAGCTGGATATGGTTTTGGCTGACGCCGACCTCCTCAACAAAGTCACTGTCATGACTCACCAAGATAAATGCGCCTTGGTATTCACGCAAAGCGGACGCCAATATTTGCTTTGAGTCGATGTCTAAGTGGTTGTCCGGTTCATCGAGTAATAGAAGCGGGGTGTCTTGCTTATGGCTAACGATCAACATCGCCAGTTTCATTTTTTCACCACCACTTAAATGAGCCACTTTTCGGTATACAGAGTCTCGCCTGAACCCAATCCCTGCCAACAAGGTTCGTGCGTCACTTTCTGTTAATCCAAAGCTGTGTGTCATCAAGCTATCGAACATGGTGTCGTTGGTGTCTAACAGACCAAAGTGTTGATCCAAGTATACCGTCGCCCCTAAGCGCTTAATGGATCCAATATAGTTCGAGTGTTGGTCATGAATGGCTTTTAACAGTGTCGATTTTCCGCACCCATTAGCCCCAGTTAGATAACATCGTTCCCCTTGTGATAGAGAGAAGCTAATAGGAGCACCAGAACCAAAGCTCAGGCGACACTCTTCAACGGTCAATAGTGAGTGTTTTTTAGAACGATTCGCTTGTTGTAGGTACAACGCTTGTGGCTTCAGTTGCTCTTGCTGTTCTTTAAGAGATTGAAGCTTATGTTGGTTTTGATCCTTTAAGTTCTTGTGGCTTGTTGCCGATGCACCTTGGGTTCGCCCTGCTTTATCTTTCATTGCATCCAATAATATCTTGGGTTGACTACCCGATTTTCGGAGTCGGTTACCTTGAGCTTCACGTTGTTGTGCTTTTTCCTTGTTAGTCTGAGCTTGGCGCTCGAGTCGTTTCTTCTCCGATTGATGATGCGTTATCTGCTTGTCCAGTGCTTCACTTTGACTCGACATTTGCGTGAAGTAATCATCGTAGTTTCCTTTGTAGAAACGTAATCCCAAACTGTTGAGATGATAGATCCCTTCCATGTGTCTCAACAAGCTTCGATCGTGACTGACGACAAGTACTTTTCCTTCAAACAACTGGTACTGTTCCAGTAACCAATTGCGCCCGTCGCTATCCAAATGGTTTGTAGGTTCGTCGAGAATCAGTATGTCGTGGTTTAATGCGAATAACTGATGAAGCTGTAAAAGGGCAAGTTGCCCACCACTCAATGTATGGCACGGTGTGGTCAACCCGCTGGTTATTTTCAATGTGGCTAAAAGTTGCTTTGTGTTCGCTTGTAAATCCCAATCCTCGCCAACGATATTGAAGTGCTGAAGTTCGCAACTGCCTTGTTCTATGGCGTGTAATGCGTCTAACTTTTCGGTGATCCCCAAGAAGTCAGCAATGCTGGTTGTGCTATCCAATAGCTTTGAAGGCAACTGGGAGTAAAAGCCGATCGAGCCTTGTCTGGAAACACTGCCTGATGTGGGTTGTGTTTGCCCGACCAGTAACGAAAGCAGTAGTGACTTTCCAGCCCCATTTCTTCCGACTAAGCCTGTCAGGCGACTGCTCAAACTAAAGGTGATGTCTTTGAATAACCACTCACCAGTATCGAGTTGGAATGAGAGATTGTTGGCTAATATAGTAGGCATAAAATACCTCCCTTTACGTGTAAACGAGTAAAAGGGGTGAGGCGCTTTTCTACACAGACTCCCACATAGGAGTCTAAGAATAGATCGCCAAGACGTTACTTAGGTAGATGACCAATCAAAGATAGAAAAGCTGCGCTGAGATAATTTCTGTCTTTGAGGTACAGTTCTGCAAGATACATGTTGTCAAAATACGGATCTTTAAGAACTTGATTTGTCGCGAAAATAGATGACGAAGTAACGCCCACTAACCCCGAGTGTCCAAATGATTTTTATAAAAATAAATCGGATGTCAGGATGTTAGTACTTCATTATGGCGTTATTCTCTTTTGAAATGATGGTGGGATGTTACTGAAAGAGGGTGCTTAAAGTCAATATGGTGATGTGATTAAAATGTATCCAAATAATTAAAGCGCCTCATGCCTATATAGATATAACCATGAGGCGCTTTAGAGTGTTCTTTGAAAGCAAGAGCTTCAAAGAATTTGGAAATTACACGTTTTGTCCGCCGACAGCTCGCCAACACATGTCAAAGCTATCGCTGATGTATTTGCCTGACTGCTCTGGTGGTAACTCATTCTGCTCAATCAACCAGTTTGCACAAATCAAAAAATGGCTGTGGATGAAGTGCCTAACAAGGTTGATGTCTAACACCATCAGCTCACCAGTTTCTTGTCCTTTCAAAATGATCTCGTCTAACGATGCGAACATCTTTGAAACAATCACTTCTCGAGTTTGAGTCGTCGGGTCGAAATGAACATTGGTGAAAAACTTCATCGCAACTGGATTTTCTAACGCCCATTCAAGCCCTGTGATCCACATGAACTTAAAGGCTTGGTAGCGATCTTGTTCAGCGATTTCTGTGTGCTGGTCAAGGGTAGAAAATAGCTCTATTTTCAGTTCACGAAACAGTTCATCAATCAGTAGAGATTTGTTCTCAAAGTGATGAAACAGTGTCGCCTTTGCTACGCCTGCTGTTTTCGCTATTTGTCCTGTAGATGTGCCCTCGAGCCCTTGCTGAGAGAAGAGCAGGAGTGCAGCATCTAGGATTTTTTGCCTTTTCGTAATCATCTATTTAGTACTTTGAACAGAATCTTTTTAATTGGATTGTTGTAAGGAGGGTGCATTAACTTGGTGAAGTTAATTTTTCCTCTACTTAGAACTGTTTTGGCATGGCTAAAGGTCTTAAAGCCTTCAATGCCGTGGTAGTGTCCCATGCCTGAAGGGCCAATGCCACCGAACGGCGCGTCTTCTGCTGCTACATGCACTAGAGAGTCGTTAATACAAACACCGCCAGAATGCGTATTCGATAAGAACTGGTCTTGAGTCTGCTTATCATGACTCATCAGATACAGAGCAAGTGGACGTTCTCTTACTGTGATGTAGTTGATTGCTTCTTCAATAGTGTCATAAGGCACGATAGGCAGAATAGGGCCAAACAACTCTTCTTGCATTGCGACCATGTCGTCGTTCACTTTGGTTAGAAGGTGTGGCGTCATTCTGTGGTTCACATCATCTTGTGCTTGCTCGGTGACAGTGTGAATAACCGCACCTTTAGACTGAGCATCTGCAATCACACCCTTCAAACGATTGTATTGGCGCATATCGATCACTGAGGTTAAGTCTTTGCTTTCAATGCCTGCTTTATATAGTTTTTTGAAGTACTGCTTATAAGCTGCGATGAACGCGTCGGCTTTTTCTCGTGGCAATAAGATGTAATCGGGCGCCACACAAATCTGACCAGCGTTTAAGCTTTTTGCAAACAGGATGCGTTCAACGGCGTCAGCGACATCAAAGTCCGGAGCAATAATCGTTGGAGACTTGCCACCCAATTCCAAAGTTACTGGCGTTAAGTTGTTGGCTGCTGCTCTCATTACGTGCTTACCCACAGAGGTCGACCCTGTGAATAGAATATGATCAAACGGGAGTTGGCTAAATTTCGCGGAAACGTCAGCTTCACCTTCGATAATCGCAACCTGATCTTCGTTAAATCCTTCAGCCAACATGGCTTTCAAAACTCGGTTTGTCGCAGGAGTGAACTCCGACATCTTGAGCATTGCAGTATTACCTGCCGCCAACGCAGTGATGAGGGGCCCTAAAGAGAGCATCACCGGGAAGTTCCAAGGAACAATGATACCGACAACACCCACTGGCTGATAATGAACGGTGATCTTCGCGGGTGTCAGCATTAAGCCTGCTTTTCTGCGAGATGGCTTCAACCATTTCTTAAGGTTCTTCAGGCTGTAATTGATCTGGTGAAGAGAAGGTGTGATATCAGCAATCAAGCTGTCGTGTTTTGCTCGGTGGCCATAATCTTCAGACACCGCATCAATCAATTGCCCTTGGTTGCGCATTAGCAACGCTTTTAATTCCGAGAGGTTTTTTCTTCTCTGCTCAAGCGCCGGATTAACATTACTGCGGTAGTGATCTTTTTGTCGGTTGAATATTTGATCCATGTCGTTGATGTTCGACGTGGTTGGTTCAAGGTCTAGATTATGGCTCATAGTATCCCCTAAATTCGAAAGCTGACCGATTGGTTGGTCGGTTAAAATTACAAGAAGATTGAACCGAATACAAGATATGTGCGAGAAAAGTTTATTTTTTGTTCAGTTGCACGTTGTTTGTTCGAAGGGGAATTGAGGAAAAGTGGCTTAGACGTTGGGTGATAATAGCTATCGTAAGAAGATAAGAAGATAAGAAGATAAGAAGATAAGAAGATAAGAAGATAAGAAGATAAGAAGATAACGAGTGCCTTTAACGGAATCAAAGGCACCAAGATAAGCGTTTAATGACTACGCAGGGGCTTTCTCACAACGGATAAAGATAAAGTTAACGTTTTTTGACAGTCGCTCGTATGTCGCTTGAGAAATTTCTTTAGCTTTCTCATCGATAGTGCCTTCCGTGATGTTTGAAATCAGCAAGCCTGATTGAGTCACCGCTTGGCAAAGTTCGGTTAAAGAACGGCGGTAGAAGCTCACTTGAACGGGGGTACCTACCGTGTTCCACTCTTCTTGAATGAATTCACGCTCGTAGTAATTACCAGAAATCGTACATTCAAAGTCAGCAAAAGGGTGGTGTGTTGAAAAGACGATGTAACCACCGGGCTTAAGGACTCGATGAATATCATCAAAGACGGGTATTAGATCTTCAATGTAGTGCAAGACTAGCGGACACACGATGACATCGGCACTGTTGTCTTGTTCATTCGGTAGGCCAAGGGCTGCATCTTGAGCGTAAGCTGAAACATTTTTGATTTGTTTTCCGTTCACCAAGTCGACCATATCCTGAGAGAGATCGGTGCACGTCACTTTATTCGCGCCTTGGTCAATAAACCATTGTGCGTAAATACCAGATCCACAACCTAGGTCGACAATATCCATGTCTTTTACATCGTCTAGTAAGGCTATGGTTGATGGGCGTTCTAATAGGGCATTATAAATATTATCGCGAGCAGCAGAGTCGTATTGCTTTGCGTAGGTGGTGTACATTTCGGACATGATTTAGCACTCATCAATAGGCATGGGATAACAGGATACAAGGTATCGGGATGATAGCGACAGTTCTGGTAGATAAGTGGTTATATTTGTCACAACCCTGACTTAACTTGACCAGATTAGCCAAGAATTTTATGTGTCTTTGGTATTTTATTCACCTGATTTTTTGTTAGAAAGTGCTTTAAATCTAATGCGCTTCAGCCTGTTTTTTGGCCTAAAACCTTGTAATACCTTACCTGTCACTTTAAGTCGGTTCGACGATAAAGAAACGTAATCGTAACCACAAATATCAATGGTTGGACTCACTCTTAATAATATCGGTTAATGCAGCCAACAAATCGTTTTTGAACGTTTTTTGTTGGGTTATACCTCGCTATTCCAATGAGGTATCTTCTGTCGATGGCCCTATAGTGTGAGGTCTCTAGAATTGGAAAATTCGGTTAATTTGGAACGCATCCGTGCTGAGTATAATGTAAAGCACTGGAGCCAAGGTTTTTATGGAATTGATGATAATGGCGAGGTGTATGTTTCACCGAGCGAAACCGATCATCAAGTTCCTCTTAGTCAGATCGTAAAACAGTTAGAGCAGCGAAATATTGGTTTGCCTGCTCTTGTGCGTTTTCCTCAAATAGTGCATCAACGTGTGCACAATATCTGTAACGCATTCAACCAAGCGATCGACGAATATCAGTACGACAATCGTTACCTACTTGTTTATCCGATTAAAGTTAACCAACAAAAAGAAGTGGTTGATGAGATTTTAGCGAGCCAAGCTCAATTAGAGCAAAAGCAGCTAGGACTAGAGGCGGGCAGCAAGCCTGAACTATTAGCGGTATTGGCACTGGCTCAAAAAGCAAGCTCAGTGATCGTGTGTAACGGTTACAAAGACAGAGAATACATCCGTCTTGCGCTGATTGGTGAAAAGCTAGGTCATAAAGTTTTTATCGTTCTAGAGAAGCTATCAGAGCTTGATCTTGTTCTTTCTGAAGCGAAAGCGCTTGGCGTGAAACCTCGTTTAGGTTTGCGTATTCGTCTTGCATCTCAAGGCGCAGGTAAATGGCAAGCAAGTGGTGGTGAGAAGTCGAAGTTCGGCTTGTCTGCATCACAAGTGCTGACCGTTATTGAACGCTTGAAAGCAGAAGATCAGCTTGATGTTCTAGAGCTAGTACACTTCCATCTTGGTTCACAAATGGCCAATATTCGTGATGTACGAAATGGTGTGAGCGAAGCGGCTCGTTTCTACTGTGAACTGCGCGATATCGGTGCTCAATTGAAGTACTTAGATGTTGGTGGTGGTTTGGCGGTTGATTACGACGGTACACGTAGCCAGTCTTCAAACTCAATGAACTACGGCTTGCTTGAGTACGCTCGAAACATCGTAATGACAGTAGGGGATATCTGTAAGCTCTACAATCAGCCACAACCTGTGATCATTTCTGAATCTGGCCGTTCGTTGACTGCGCATCACGCTGTGCTTGTTACTAACGTGATCGGTACAGAAAGCTATTCTCCGGAAGATATGGCTGCGCCTGAAGCTGATGCACCAATGTTGCTAAACAACATGTGGAAGAACTTCTTAGAGCTAGATGCGGGTAATGATGACCGAGCGTTGATCGAGATCTACAACGACACGCAGAGTGATATCGCAGAAGCGCACAACCAATTTGCCACAGGTATGCTGAATCTTCAGCACCGTGCTTGGGCAGAGCAGATGTCTTTGCGTATTAACTACGAACTTAGCTCTCGTATGAGTACTAAGAACCGTTACCACCGTCCTATTTTGGATGAGTTGAGCGAGCGTTTAGCCGACAAGTTCTTCGTGAATTTCTCGCTGTTCCAATCGTTACCAGACGCGTGGGGTATCGATCAGGTATTCCCTGTATTGCCTCTAAGTGGTTTGGATAATGCGGACGAGCGACGCGCTGTAGTACTAGATATCACATGTGATTCTGACGGTACGATTGACCAGTATGTTGATGGCCAAGGTATTGAAACAACGCTGCCAGTTCCTGCATGGAACCCAGATGAACCATACCTAATGGGCTTTTTCTTAGTAGGCGCATACCAAGAGATCTTGGGTGATATGCATAACCTATTTGGTGATACTCACAGTGTCGTGGTGAATGTTGATGAAAGTGGTCAAGCTAATATCGACTACATCAACGAAGGCGATACGGTTGAAGACATGATGCGTTATGTTCACATTGATACAGATCTGATCCGCCAGAACTACAAAGATTTGGTCACGGCGAAAGTACCAGCACAAGAGCAGCAAAGCGTACTTGAAGAGTTAGAGCAAGGCTTGATGGGTTACACCTATCTTGAGGATTTTTAATGAACGATCTATTTACCAAACCAGATTACTCGCTGTACTCCAACGCGATGACTTTTATGCGTCGTCCATTGGTACAAAACCCAATTGATAACGATGCTGATGTGGTTGTGTTGGGCGCTCCGTTAGATATGGCGACGTCGGGTCGTCCGGGCGCTCGTATGGGGCCTGATGCGATTCGTCGTGCGTCGGTAAACTTGGCGTGGGAAGGCAAAAAGTTTCCTTGGGACTTCAATGTATTTGAACATACCTCGGTGATTGATGCTGGCGATCTTGTGTTTGATTGCGGTGATGCTGAAGATTTAACTCAGCGTTTAGAAGCAGCCGCTGATGCGATTCTAAAAAGCGGTAAAACATTGTTAGGTTTAGGTGGCGACCACTTCATTACATTGCCTTTGCTAAGAGCATACGGTAAGAAGTACGGTGAAATGGCTCTGATTCATTTTGACGCGCACACTGATACTTACAGTCAAGGCAGCCGTTACGATCACGGCACTATGTTCTACCATGCGCCAAATGAGGGTTTAATATCGCCTGAGCATTCTGTGCAAATTGGTATTCGTACAGAGTATAAGCAGGAAGGTCACGGCTTTAATGTCATCAATGCGATGCAAGCGAATGACATGAGCGTGGATGAGATCATTGCTCAAGTAAAAGGTATTGTTGGTGACAAACCTGTTTATGTAACGTTTGATATTGACTGTCTAGACCCTGCGTTTGCACCGGGTACTGGTACGCCTGTGTGTGGTGGTTTGAACTCAGATAAAGTTCTGAAAATCATCCGTGGCCTACAAGGTATCAACATGGTTGGTATGGATGTGGTAGAAGTCTCTCCAGCGTATGACCAAAGCGAAATTACGGCTCTAGCTGGAGCTACTATCGCACTTGAACTGCTTTATGTTTGGACGGCGAATCGCCTCGCTAAATCATAGTGTTTGATTGTTAACAGTGTAACGCTACATACTGATTTTAAAGCCCACTAAGGTTCAACTTAGTGGGCTTTTTTATTTTTGGTGGTGGACAAATAGAGTAACTCATTGTTGGAAATGAGCAGCTTCTCCCTGTTATGAATTAATGCGCTATCAGGTGTGGCTTATGCAAGTCGTTTAATTGATTCTGGATAGAAATACATCATCTTTACTCTGGTTGCTGTCTCAAATGTGGGACTTACCTCTGCTTTGCTGTTAACGCATATCTCACCTCTATTAATACCCCATATTCGCTAATGATTTATCAACCTTATTACTGTATATATTTATAAAACGAAGAGGTGCAATCACATTGTGCGTTTATTTGCATATAAATCAGCATCCTACTAACTTTTAACTCAGGTTTTCAAATCCCAGCCACAATACCTAGATTTGTGAAAAGACGTCTCGTCGCACAGACATGGCATTTTTTATGGGGAAGACTAGGCTTAAGGGTAAGTAAACTATAAAAAAACAGGTGAAATACTTCTCTCTTTTCAAGCCGATTGGGCATAACAATGGATTGCCATTGATGAGAGCTAAATATGTGTTTAATTAAAACCTGAAATTGCTATTACAAATAATTTTCGCAGCTCTAGAGAATAGTGCTTTGTGACAACGGGGGATATATGGATATCGAAGTTTCGCGCCAGGTTGCGGTAGTTGAAGCAACTAGTGGAGATGTCGTCGTAGTTAAGCCTGACGGCAGCGCAAGAAAGATTTCAGTTGGCGATATCATCCGTGAAAATGAGATCGTGATTACGGCCAACAAGTCAGAGCTTGTATTAGGCGTTCAGAATGATTCGATTCCGGTTGGAGAGAATTGTGTTGGCTGTGTTGATGAGACTGCCGCATGGGTAGACGCTCCAATCGCCGGTGAGGTTAATTTTGATTTACAGCAAACAGACGCAGAAACCTTCACCGAAGACGACTTTGCTGCAATTCAAGAAGCCATTTTAGGTGGTGCCGATCCGACTCAAATCTTAGAGGCAACGGCTGCTGGTGGCGGACTAGGCTCTGCAAATGCCGGCTTTGTGACGATTGATTATAACTACACACAGACTCAGCCATCGACATTCTTTGAGACCTCGGGTTTAGCAGATCAAACCATCGATGAGGATAGAGAAGAGTTCAGAACTATAACCCGTTCAGCTGGTGGTCAATCTATTAGTGAAGAGCTCCATGAAGGCTCGATATCAGGCAATACTTATCCTCAATCCTTAACGATTATTGAAACGATTGTTGCTGGTAGTTTGGCTCTCTCTCCTGATTCCTTCGCTCCAGAAGCACTATCCCTTGCTTCACTACTCAATGAACTAAACAGTGATATTACCTCAAGTGGTCAGCCCGTTACGTTTACTTATGATGCGGCGACCAATTCTATCGTCGGTGTTCTAGGTTCTGACGAAGTACTACGCATTGATATTGAAGCTATCAGTGTTGGTAATAACATTGAACTATCACTGACCACAACAGTTTCTCAACCTATTGACCATGTGCCTTCTATTGGTGGTGGCCAGGTTTCTTATACTGGTGATCAAATTAATATTGCCTTTGATGTTCAAGGTGAAGATTCCGCAGGAAACCCGATAGCAGCACCAATCAGCGCACAAGTTACGGTGTTTGACTGGGAAGACCCGTCAGCAGAAAGCGTTACTATCACTAACGTTGAAACTAGTAGTGCAGCTATCGAAGGGACCTTTTCGATTATTGGAAGCGATCATCTTCAATCGGCAGTCTTTGATGCTAGTGCTCTGGACCAGTTTGATGGGTTGCTTAGTGATAATCAAAACACGCTTGCCAGACTTTCTGATGATGGAACAACGATTACTCTGTCCATCCAAGGCCGAGGTGAGGTTGTTCTCACTATCTCGCTTGATACCGATGGCACGTACAATTTCCAACAGTTTAAGCCAATCGAAGAAGTGAGCTCCAACACTCTTTCTTTTGCATTACCAATCACGGTTACCGATTTTGACCAAGATGTTGTAACCAATACCATCAACATTGCCATCACTGATGGTGATAGCCCTGTTATCACTAATGTTGACAGTATTGATGTTGATGAAGCGGGTATTGTTGGCGGCTCACAAGAGGGCACGGCGGCAGTGTCTGGCAGCGGCAGTATTACCGCGGATATTTTTGAAAGTGACATCATTGACCATTATGAACTTGAACCGGCAGAATTTAATACCGGTGGCAGCTTGGTTTCAAATGGTGAGGCTGTGCTACTTGAGTTGATTGATGAAACTAACGGTGTAAGAACTTACGAAGGCTATGTTGAAGTCAATGGTTCTCGAATTACGGTCTTTGACGTTAAAGTTGATAGTCCGTCATTGGGGAACTATGAATTCACTCTGTACGAAGAGCTTTCTCACCAAGGTGCTGAAGACGCGTTGTTGACCTTTGCTCTGCCGATTTATGCCGTTGATGCGGATGGAGATCGCTCTGCACTGTCTGGAGGCTCGAACACACCAGAAGCCGCTGAGATTCTCGTCAATGTCACAGATGATGTTGTTGAGTTAGTTGATAAGGTTGAATCTGTCACTGAGCCGACCTTAGCCGGCGATACCGTTGTTTCGTATAACCTATTCAACTTCGAAGGCGCAGATGGTTCGACAATTCAATCGTTTAACTATGATGGTGTTGATTACTCACTAGATCAAAGCCTGCTCCCCGATGCTCCCCAGACTTTCAGTTTTACTGAGGGTGTCGTCACTATCTCATTAAACGGTGATTTCAGTTTTGAAGTCGCTCGTGATATCGACCACTCAAGCAGTGAAACTATCGTCAAACAGTTTTCATTTTTAGCTGAAGATGGTGATGGAGATACTGATACCTCAACCCTTGAGCTGAGTATCACTGACGGCCAAGATCCAATCATTGATTTGGTCCCTCCTGTTACTCTCTCTGAAACCAATCTAGCTGATGGATCCTCTCCAAGCGGAAGTACAGTTAGCGCAACTGAAACGATTACCTTTACTGCGGGCAGTGATGATGTGGCGAGTTTCCGTATTGAGCCAACCGAGTTTAATGTGGGCGGTGCACTAAAATCGAATGGATTTGCGGTTGAGATAAAAGAAGACTCTGCTAATCCGGGGACTTATATCGGTTTTATTACTGATGGCTCGAACGCTGAAGTTCCAGTGTTCACCATTAGTTTCTCTACGACCACACTGGGCGAATACACCTTTACCTTACTTGAAGCGTTAGACCATGCGGATGGTTTAGATAACAACGACCTGAGCTTCGATCTGCCGGTTTATGCGGTTGACACAGACGGCGACGATTCATTGGTGTCTCAGCTTAATGTGACCATCGGTGATGATGTCCAAATTATGCAAGACGGTACGTTAGATATCATCGAACCAAATCTTGTTGATGGTACAATCACGACCAATACTATCGATGTGATGCCAAACCAAAGTGCTGATGGCGCGACTATCACCCAGTTTACTTATGATGGTCAGCTACGAACGCTTGACCAAAATGACACTGGCGAACAGCAGTTCAGCTTCACGGAAGGTGAACTGTTTATCACCCTTGAAGGGGAAGTTCGCTTTGAGCCGAATCGCAACTTAGACCACTCGGTGAGCGAAGACATCGTGAAATCGATAGTCGTGACTTCAAGTGACTTCGATAACGATTCTCTGACTTCAACCGTAACGCTGACCATTACGGATGGTGATAACCCTACGATTGACGTTATTCCAAGTGTTACCCTTTCTGAAACTAATCTGAGCGATGGATCTGCTCCAAGTGGCAGCGCGGTAAGCTCGACTCAAACCATCACGTTGACCAATCAAAGTGATGATGTGGTTCGTTTCCGTGTTGAGCCAACGGAATTCAATACTAACGATGATCTTAAATCGAACGGTTTAGCCGCTGAGTTACGTGAAGATCCGGCAGGGTCGGGTGACTACATTGGTTTTACGACCAGTGCGACGAATGTCGAAACCACGGTATTTACGCTGAGCTTCTCTAGCACTACATTAGGTGAATATACTTTTACTCTGCTTGAGGCTTTGGATCATCAAGATGCCCGTGGCAACAACGAGCTCAGCTTTGATCTACCTGTTTATGCGGTAGACAGTGACGGCGATGATTCACTAGTGTCTCAGCTTAATGTGACCATTGGTGATGATGTCCAAATCATGCAAGACGGTACGTTAGATATTGTTGAGCCAAATCTTGCAGACGGCATAATCACGACCAATACCATTGATGTGATGCCAAATCAGAGTGCTGATGGTGCGACGATCACTCAGTTTACTTATGATGGTCAGCTACGAACACTTGATCAAAATGACAATGGTGAGCAGCAATTTAGTTTCACAGAAGGTGAGTTGTTCATCACGCTTGAAGGTGAAGTACGCTTTGAGCCTAATCATAACCTAGACCACACGCTGAGCGAAGACATCGTGAAGTCGATTGTGGTGACGTCTAGCGATTCGGATAACGATGTGCTGACCTCAACCGTCACGCTGACCATTACCGATGGGGATATCCCAACCATTGATAATGTCCCAACAGTGAACTTGTCAGAAACGAATCTGAGTGACGGCTCTGCACCAAGTGGCAGCGCGGTTAGCTCAACTCAAACGATTACTTACACCACTCAAAGTGATGATGTAACCAGCTTTCGTATTGAACCGACTGAGTTTAATGTTGGTGGTGCTCTAACATCAAATGGATTGGCGGTTGAGCTGAAAGCCGATCCAACCACACCGGGCGGCTACATCGGTTATGTTACCGATGGCTCGAACGTCGAAACCAGCGTGTTCACGATTAGTTTCTCAAGTACCAATTTAGGCCAATACACTTTCACCTTACTGGAAGCGTTAGACCATGTTGATGGCCTCGCAAATAATGATTTGAGTTTCGACTTACCGGTTTACGCGGTCGATAGCGATGGCGATGACTCGCTGGTATCTCAATTGAGTGTAACCATCGGTGATGATGTCCAAATCATGCAGGATGGTACGTTAGATATCACTGAGCCAAATCTTGCAGATGGCACAATCACAACCAATACCATCGATGTGATGCCAGAGCAAAGTGCTGATGGTTCGACGATCACTCAGTTCACTTATGACGGTCAAGTTCGAACACTGGATCAAACGGATAATGGTGAGCAGCAATTTAGCTTCACTGAAGGTGAGTTGTTCATCACTCTTCAAGGTGACGTGCGCTTTGAGCCCAATCGTAATCTAGACCACACTGCTAATGAAGACATAGTGAAGTCGATAGTGGTGACCTCAAGCGATTCAGATAATGACGTACTGACTTCCACAGTGACACTGACCATTACGGATGGTGATAACCCAACCATTGATGCAGTGCCAAGTGTGACTCTGTCTGAAACGAACCTTGTAGATGGTTCTTCACCAAGCGGCAGTGTAGTCAGTCAGACTGAGACCATCACCTTTACCAATCAAAGCGACGATGTGACTAGCTTCCGTATTGAGCCAACCGAGTTCAATGTGGGTGGAGCATTAAAATCGAACGGATTTGCGGTCGAAATAAAAGAAGATTCTCCTAATTCAGGTATTTACACTGGTTTTATTATCAACAGTTCGGGCACTGAAGTACCTGTATTTACGATTGCCTTCTCTACGAGTACGTTGGGTGAATACACTTTTACTCTGCTTGAAGCGTTAGATCATGCGGATGGTTTAGATAACAACGATCTGAGTTTCGATCTTCCTGTTTATGCAGTTGATACAGACGGCGACGATTCATTGGTGTCTCAGCTTAATGTGACCATTGGTGATGATGTCCAGATCATGCAAGACGGTACGTTAGATATTGTTGAACCAAATCTGGCTGATGGAACAATCACAACTAGCACCATTGATGTGATGCCAAATCAGAGTGCCGATGGCGCGACGATCACTCAGTTTACGTATGACGGTGTCGTAAACACATTGGATCAAAGCATTTCAGGTGAACAGCAATTCAGTTTCATTGAAGGTGAGTTGTTTATCACCCTTGAAGGGGAAGTACGTTTTGAACCTAATCGCGATCTAGACCATTCCGTTAGCGAAGACATCGTGAAGTCTATAGTAGTGACTTCAAGCGACTTCGATAACGATCCGGTGACTTCAACCATTACGCTGACCATTACTGATGGTGACAATCCGACTATCGATTCGGTACCGAGCGTTGTACTTGAAGAAGCTGATTTAACTGATGGCTCATCGCCAAGTGGCAGTGCGGTTAGCCAAACGGAAACCATCACTTTCACTAATCAAAGTGACGATGTCGAAAAATTCCGTTTAGAACCAAGTGAATTTAATACTAACAATGCGCTCAAGTCCGATGGCTTGAGCATTGAGGTTCGAGAGGAACCAACAGGCTCTGGCAATTATATTGGTTTCACGACTGATATTTCAAATGTCGAAACCACGGTATTTACACTCGATTTCAGCAGTACCACGTTGGGTGAGTACACCTTCACGCTTCTGGAAGCGATTGACCACACGCC
This sequence comes from Vibrio lentus, assembly GCF_030409755.1. Taxonomy (NCBI): domain Bacteria; kingdom Pseudomonadati; phylum Pseudomonadota; class Gammaproteobacteria; order Vibrionales; family Vibrionaceae; genus Vibrio; species Vibrio lentus. The sequence goes on along the minus strand of NZ_JAUFQE010000002.1, from coordinate 1,555,135 downwards.
TGTTCAAGGCAATAACGACCTAACATTCAACTTGCCAGTATACGCTGTTGATAGTGACGGCGATGATTCGCTAATGTCGCCACTGGCTGTGACTATCACTGATGATATTCAAGTGATGGTTAATGACTCTCTCACTATTGAAGAGCCAACGGTTGCAGATTTGGCAGCAGGTACTCCGACGACAGCTACCGTTAATGTACTTGATGAAGAAGGTGCTGATGGCACGACCATTACTCAGTTCACTTACGATGGTGGGGCGGTATTAACGCTTGACCAAAATGACGCGGGTGAGCAAAAGTTCGTGGTTGCTGACGGGTCATTGTATATCACTCTACAAGGTAATATTCGTTTCGAACCAAATCGTAACCTAGACCATACTGGTGGCGATATCGTTAAGTCGATAGTCGTAACCTCAAGTGACTCTGATAGCGATCTTGTGTCTTCAACGGTAACGCTAACCATTACCGATGGCGATATTCCAACCATTGACACAGTGCCAAGCGTTACGCTGTCAGAAACGAATCTGAGTGACGGATCTGCTCCGAATGCAAGTGCGGTAAGTTCAACTCAAACCATTACCTTTACTAATCAAAGTGATGACGTGACGAGTTTCCGCATTGAACCGACTGAGTTTAATGTTGGTGGTGCTTTAACATCAAACGGATTGGCGGTTGAGTTGAAAGCGGACCCAACCACGCCGGGTGGCTATATCGGCTTTGTGACAACGGCTCCGAATGTTGAAACTAACGTATTTACGATTAGCTTCTCGGATACCAATTTAGGCCAATACACCTTCACCTTACTTGAAGCCCTAGACCATGTAGATGGCTTAGCGAAGAATGATCTGAGTTTTGATCTTCCTGTTTATGCCGTTGATAGCGATGGTGATGATTCACTGGTGTCTCAACTTAAAGTCACCATTGGTGATGATGTACAGGTCATGCAAAACCAAGCACTTAATATTATTGAGCCTACGGTTGCTGATTTGGCTGCGGGTACTCCGACGACAGCCACTGTTGATGTGATGCCTAGTCAAAGTGCCGATGGTGCAACAATCACTCAGTTTATCTACGATAACGGAGCGGTAATAACGCTCGATCAAAACGATACGGGTGAACAAAAGTTTGTCTTTGCTGAGGGTTCACTGTTCATCACCTTGCAAGGTGAAGTTCGCTTTGAACCAAATCGCAATCTAGACCATACGGCTAGCGAAGATATCGTGAAGTCGATTGTGGTGAGCTCAAGTGATTTAGATAACGATGTGGTGACATCAACAGTAACTCTGACTATTACCGATGGTGATATCCCAACCATTGATGCCGTGCCAAGTGTGACTCTGTCTGAAACCAATCTTAATGACGGTTCAGCACCAAGCGGTAGTGCAGTCAGTCAGACTGAGACGATTACCTTCACCAATCAAAGTGATGATGTGACCAGCTTCCGTATTGAACCAACCGAGTTCAATGTCGGCGGTGCACTTAAATCGAATGGGTTTGCAGTCGAGATAAAAGAAGACTCTGCTAATCCAGGCACTTACATAGGTTTTATTACCAATGGTTCGAACGCTGAAGTTCCAGTGTTTACTATTAGTTTCTCGGCAACCACGCTAGGTGAGTACACCTTTACCTTACTTGAAGCGTTAGACCATGTAGATGGCCTAGATAAGAACGATTTGAGTTTTGATCTGCCTGTTTATGCTGTCGACAGTGATGGTGATGATTCACTGGTGTCTCAGCTCAATGTGACCATTGGTGATGATGTCCAAATAATGCAAGACGGTACGTTAGATATCACTGAGCCAAATCTTGCAGACGGAACAATCACAACCAACACCATTGATGTGATGCCAAATCAGAGTGCCGATGGTGCGACGATCACTGAATTCTCATTTGGCGGTATTGTCAAAACACTCGATCAAAGCATCGTAGGCGAGCAGCAGTTTAGTTTCACTGAAGGTGAGCTATTCATCACTCTTCAAGGTCAAGTGCGCTTTGAACCGAATCGCGACCTTGACCATTCAGTTAGCGAAGACATCGTGAAGTCGATTGTCGTTACTTCAAGTGATTTTGATAACGATTCTGTGACTTCAACCGTTACGCTAACCATTACCGATGGTGATATTCCAACCATCGATGCAGTGCCAAGTGTCACGCTCTCTGAAACGAATTTGACGGACGGTTCTGCGCCAAGCGGTGGTGCGGTGAGTCAAACGGAGACGATTACTTTCACCAACCAAAGTGATGATGTGGTTCGCTTCCGTTTGGAACCAACCGAGTTCAATACTAACGATGCACTTAAGTCGAATGGCTTAGCGGTCGAACTGCGCGAAGATCCCCAAGGCTCTGGTCAGTACATTGGTTTTACTACCAGCTCGTCTAATGTAGAGACGACAGTATTTACACTGGACTTCAACTCCGGAACCTTAGGTGAATACACATTTACCTTAATCGAAGCTCTGGATCATCAAGATGCACGTGGCAACAACGATTTAAGCTTTAATCTGCCTGTGTATGCGGTTGATAGTGATGGCGATGACTCGTTAGTTTCTCAGCTTGGTGTGACCATTGGCGACGATGTGCAGTTGATGCAAGATGGCACGATCACCAGTCGTGAACCGGCAGCAAGTGTTGAAACATCAAATACCTTTGATGTGATGCCAAGTCAAAGCGCCGACGGAGCGAAAGTCACTTCATTTGTTTTCGATGGTAACACTGCAGAAAGCCTTGATTTAAATGTGAATGGTGAACAAGAGTTCGTGTTCACGGAAGGCTCGGTATTCATTACGACAGAAGGTGAGATACGATTCGAGCCTGTACGTAATCAAAATCATGCTAGTGGTGATATTACCAAGTCGATTGAAGTGACGTCTGTTGACCTCGATGGCGATATTGTCACATCGACAGTGACGCTTAAGATTGTTGATGGTGACCTTCCTACCATCGACCTTGTTCCTGGAATTACGTTATCTGAAGTGGATCTGGCTGATGGCTCTGCGCCAACGGGCAATCCAGTGACAATGACACAAACCATTACCTACACAGCGGGTAGTGACGACGTAAGCCATTTCAGAATTGACCCTACGCAGTTCAATACTTCAGGGGCTTTGCAATCGAACGGTCTAGATGTCGAAATAAAAGAACAACCAGCTAATTCTGGTAATTACATTGGCTTCGTCAAAGACGGTTCTAACGTAGAAACCAACGTCTTTACGATCAGCTTCTCGACGAGCAATTTAGGGCAGTACACGTTCACACTGCTTGAAGCGTTAGATCATGTCGATGGATTACAAAACAATATACTAAGCTTCGATGTCCCTGTGTTAGCGGTTGATGCGGATGGTGATGATTCTGCAATGTCGCCAATGACGGTTGCGATCACCGATGACGTACAAGGTGTTCAAGATGGCACCTTGAGTATCACTGAGCCTTCATTAGCTGATTTGGCATCGGGTACGCCACCAACGACGGCAATCATTGATGTCATGCCAACGCAGAGTGCTGATGGCGCGAAAGTGACACAGTTTACTTACGATGGTGGCACAGCTGTAACGTTAGACCCAAGCATCTCTACAGAACAAGTCTTTATCGTAACCGATGGCTTACTGTACATCACCATTGAAGGGGAGGTTCGTTTCGAGCCGAGCCGAGATCTTGACCATTCATCTGGCGATATCGTAAGAACGATTGTCGTTACCACCAGTGATCTTGATAACGATACAGATACCGCGGATGTCACCTTGACGATCAAAGACGGTATCGATCCCGTTATCAATGTGGTTCCAGATGTTAACTTATCGGAAGTTAACCTAGCGGATGGCTCGACGCCAAGTGGCTCTGCGGTCAGTTCGACTCACACAATCACTTACACCGAAGGAAGTGATGATTTTAGTCACTTTAGAATTGCGACCAACGAATTCAATCCGGGCGATCTGTTGAAATCAAGTGGTCTTGTTGTTCAACTAAAAGAAGATCCTGCTTCTGCTGGTGACTACATTGGTTATACCGATGATGGTATGGGTAACGTTACCGATGTATTTACCATTAGCTTTGATAGTGCAAACAAAGCTCAGTTTACATTTACCTTGATTGAGGCACTCGACCATCTTGATGGCGTGCTCAACAACGACCTTACTTTCCGCTTACCTATCTATGCTGTTGATACAGATGATTCTGAGTCAACAAAGCGCGATGTAGTGGTTACGATAGAAGATGACCTCCAGCAAATGCAAGATGGCTTCTTAACCATCACTGAGCCTAATACTGGTACTCCTACAACGGCTACAGTTGATGTGATGCCAATACCAAGTGCAGACGGCGCGAATATTACGCAGTTTACGTACGACGGTAGCTCTGCAATTACTCTGAATCAAAGCATCAGCGGTGAACAAGAGTTTGTTTTCACTGAAGGTTCACTGTTTGTGACATTAGATGGTGATGTGAGGTTTGAGCCAAATCGAAACCTTGATCACTCTGCGGGAGACATTGTTAAGTCAATCGTGTTCACGTCTTCAGACTTTGATAACGACATCTTCTCATCAAAAGTCACTCTCACCATTGTCGATGGTGATGGGCCAACAATCGACGTTGTACCGGGTGTGGCATTGTCAGAAAGCTTACTTGCGGATGGTTCTACGCCTAGCGTAAACCCTGTGAGTATGACTCAAACCATTACTTCACTTGCAAGCAGTGATGATATTGCTGAAATAGTGGTGGAAGTGGGGCTGTTTAATACCAATGGCGCGTTGAAGTCGGATGGCCTTGAGTTGAGTTTGCGTGAAGACCCTGCAAACTCTGGTGACTACATAGCATTCACGACGGATGGTTCGGGTGTTGAGAAAGTTATCTTCACTCTGGATTTTGATGACACGAATCCGAGCCAATATACGTTTACTCTGCTTGAGCGTTTAGACCATGTTGATGGTTTAGGAAACAACGATCTGAGCTTTGATCTTTCTGTTTATGCAGAAGATACCGATGGTGATATTTCAGCGTCTAAACCGCTGACTGTGACCATTAGTGATGATGTCCAATTGATGCAATCCGGTACGCTCAGCATCACAGAGCCTACTACAGGAACGCCTACCACAACGACATTTGATGTGATGCCTGCGCAAAGTGCAGATGGCGCCACAATCACTAAGTTTACCTATGGCAGTCAACCCGAAGAGTCTCTGGTACAAACCGACACGGGTGAGCAAGAATTTGTGTTCGCTGAAGGTTCCTTATTTATCAATCTTGAAGGTGATGTACGTTTCGAACCTAACCGTAACCTCGATCATTCTGGTGGTGACATTGTTAAGACCATTACGGTGACATCGGAAGATAAAGATGGCGATATTGTCACTTCAACAGTGACACTGACGATTGCAGATGGTGCTCCACCAGTAATAGACACAGTACCAACGGTTGCATTGGAAGAAGCGAATCTGGTCGACGGCTCTTCACCGGGGTTACCTGTGAGCCAAACTGAAACCATTACTTTCACAGCAGGAAGTGATGATGTTAGCCACTTCCGCATTGATACGGCTCAATTCAACACATCAGGTGATCTGAAAGCGGATGGCTTGGTGGTTCAGCTAAAAGAAGATCCTCTGAACAGCGATAATTATATTGGTTACGTTGAAAGCGGCGGTGTCCAAACGGATATCTTCACCATCACTTTTGATAGCTTGGTGCTTGGTCAATATACCTTCACATTGTTAGAAGAGTTAGATCACCTACCAGTGCAAGGTAATAACGATCAAATCTTCACCTTACCAGTTATCGCAGTCGACAAAGACAACACTGACTCAGCGATGAAACCGCTAACGGTGACCATTACTGATGATGTACCAACCATTACTGATACGACTGTTGCAAGTACGTTTGTGGTTGATGAAGATGATTTAGGCACTCTGGCACAAGCGACGGGTTCGTTTGTCACCACAGAAGGTGCAGACCAAGTTGAGGTTTACGAGCTGCGTAATATCTCAACGCTGGAAGCGACGCTATCGTCGGGTAGTGAAGGTATTAAGATCACCGAAATTACCGGTGCTGCTAATACGACCACCTACCAAGGTGCAACCGACCCAAGTGGAACGCCAATTTTCACATTAGTATTGACTGATGATGGTGCTTACACCTTTACCTTACTTGGCCCTCTCAATCACGCTACGACACCGAGTAACCTCGATACATTAACAATACCATTCGATGTCGTTGCGGTTGATGGCGACGGAGATGATTCTAATCAGTATGTATTGCCAATCGAGGTACTAGACGATGCGCCAGTAATGAGTGCGCCAACGGGTGAAACGGTTGTTGATGAAGACGATCTTACTGGGATTGGTTCGGATCAAACGGAAGACACCATTATCAATGGACTGTTCACAGTCGATGAAGGTGCCGATGGCGTTGTGAAGTATGAACTGGTTGATGAAGATTTGGTTCTGGCTGGCTTAACTTCCGATGGAGAAAGCCTAGAGTGGCAAGCTGTTTCACAAAACGGCACAACATTTACTTATACTGCTCAAACGGTGACGAGTAATGAAGCTGTGTTCGAAATTGTTTTCGATACCTCAAACAACAGTTATCAGTTTGAACTGTTTAAACCTCTGAAACATCCTGATGGTGCTGATGAAAACAACATCGAACTTGGTTTCTCGGTCGTGGCTGAAGACTTTGACCAAGACCAATCAAACGCAATTGATCTGACAATCACAGTGACGGATGATGTTCCGTTAGTGACAACTCAGTCGATCACCCGTCTTGAAGGTCAGAATTACAATGGTTCTAAAGTCGATATGTTTGCCAATGCGACGGATGTGGGGGCTGATGGCGCGGTACTGAGCCGAATTGAGGGTATCTCAAGTAATGGTGCAGATATTGTTTTCCGTACAGGAAATAACGGGCCATACAGTAGCGGTTTCGATTTAAACAGTGGCAGCCAACAGATTCGCGTTTACGAGCAAACCGATGATGGTAATGGAGGCGTTGATACCCGACAGCTTGGTCGATTGCTTATCAACTCAAATGGTGAGGTTGAATTCAGAGCTAACGGCTATCTCGATCATGACGGTCTTGATACGATCGACTTCTCGATTAACGTGATTGCGACGGATGGCGATTTAGACACCTCTGAAACACCGTTAGATATAACGATTACTGATAGGGATTCTACAAAAATTGCGCTGAAAGTGACTACCTTCGAGGATGCGGGTAGAGACTCAACCATACCTTACGCAACAGGCGATGAGCCGACTTTTGAGAATGTTCAAGATAACCAGATTGATTTGCCTGATGCACCAGTGCAAGTTGCGCTGCAAGTTAATCTGTATGACCAAGATAACGCTGAATCTATTGGGCAGTTGACGATTAAAAGTCCGAACGGAGGTGACAGTCACCAAGGTACTTTCTATTACTTTGATAGTGTTAGCGCTAAGTACATTGAATTAGTGCCTGAGTCAAATGGGAGCATTATATTTGGTTCTCCTCCACTCGAACAAAGCTTTGCTCCAAACCCGAATGAACCAAGACAAACTATCGCGACGATAGATAACCTGTTCTTTGTTCCAGACCAACACGCTAGTTCGGATGAAACTGGTGGGCGAGTTCGTTATGAGCTTGAAATTGAGAAAAATGGCAGTACGGATCACACTGTTAATTCAAACTTCAGAATTGAGATTGAAGCGGTAGCGGATATTGCGACTTGGGATGACACCAGTAGCACGTATCAGTATCAAGTGAACGAAGATGAAGACAATGTCACGCTGCAGTTGAATGCACAGTCGCAAGATAGCAGTAATACTGAGACGATTACCTATGAACTTGAAGCAGTTCAAGGCGACGGGAAGTTTGAGTTACTTGATCAAAATGGCAATGTGTTAACGCCCGTTAATGGTGTTTATATCATCGCATCTGCTGATATCAATAGCACCGTAGTTAACCCTATTGATAACTTCTCAGGGCAGATTGAGTTCAAAGCGACGGCAATTACGGAAGAGACGCTTAACCCATACGATGACTCAGCCAACGGTGGAGCAAACGATAAGACGACCGCTCGTTCTGTAGAGCAAAACATCATTATCGATGTGAATGCTGACGCCGACCCTGGAAAACTCAGTGTGAGCCGCATTAGGATCAACGAGGACAACATTGATGATCCTGATTATCTAGGTCCTCTTAATAATAAGGACGTATTCACGTTAGACGAAGTCATCACCATGACTGGGTCAGTGGATACCGATGGCTCTGAAGAGCTGTTTGTTCGTATCAGCAATGTTACTGAAGGCGCGGTACTTTACTTCTTAGGCACCACGACAGTCGTTCCGACCATCACGATCAATGGCGTTGATTACCAAGAAATTGCGTATTCCGATTTGGCTAACGTGGAAGTTGTTCCAACCAAACACAGCAATGTGGATTTTACTTTCGATGTCACCGGTGTGGTTAAAGACACCGCGAACCTTTCTTCAGGTGCGCAAGTCGATGAAGAAATACTGGGTACTAAGACGGTCAACGTCGAGGTCAAAGGTGTTGCCGACACGCCTTATGGTGGGACGAATGGTACAGATTGGACGACGTTTAACGAAGGTGGCATAACCGGCGTTCAAACCACGATTCAAGAAAGTCAAAACGGTGATAACTTTGCTCTGCTTGACTTCACTGTGTTATCTGGAGAGAGAAGACCAGATACTGGCACTACACCATTAGCTGATGATGGGTCAGAATCCATAACCGTTATCCTCTCGGGTATTCCTGATGGCGTTATTCTCGAAGACGGCGACGGTACGGTGATCGATCTTAACTTTGTCGGTTACGAAACTGGACCGGGCGGTAGTCCTGATCTATCGAAACCTATCTACGAAGCGAACATTACTGAGGCAGGTAAAACCTCAGGCATTCGCATTCGACCTGTCGACTCATCGACAGAGAATATCCACATCCAAGGTAAAGTGATTGTGACCGAGAATGATGGTCACACGCTTACGTTTGATCAAGAAATTCGAGTGCTTGTTATACCTCAAATCGATACATCAGCAACTTATGTCAACACGACTAACGGTGATGAAGATACGGCTATCAACATTGATTGGCACCCCGAAGGTGTAGACTATATTGATTCTGATGAGCATTTCACTTCGATTACGATTTCCGGTATTCCATCGGGTGTCACACCTACCGTAAATGGTGATGTTACTGTTGTAAACGATGGTGCAGGTACGTTAACGATTACTCCTAAAGACGCTAGTCAGACACCGGAGCAATTCACTCAGATTGCTTTGGCGAATAACTTCATTCAAATGACGCCTCCGGCTGATTCTAGTGCAGATTTTACGTTGACCACCGAGCTTAAAATGGAAGAGCGAGATCATGAGTATACGTCTAGCGGTCTAGAGGATGAAGATGGTGGTTATGTCGAAGCCGATCCAGATATAACCGGAATCATTAACGTTCAAGTACGACCTGTGGTTGAACCAGGAGATGCCGACAACAAGATTGTTGTTTCAAACGAAGATGGCTCTGGAGACCTGACTACGATTACGGCTGACGCTAATGGCGTAATTAAATTTACAACCAACAGTGATAACCAAACGACTGATATTAACGGAGACGAAATTTGGGACGGTGAATACGTCATCCGATACCAAGAAACGGATTTAAGCACAGTCGAAGAGCAAGTTGACGAAGTGATTGTTCAGCTGACTAACACTGACGGAAGCGCGTTGTCGGATGATATTTTAGGGCAACTTTTAGTAACTGGTGCCTCATACGAAGGTGGTGGCCGATGGGTTGTGACCAATGAAGATGCCTTTAGCGTCAGTGCGCCAAATGGCTTAGATTTTACCCCTGCCAATGATACAGATGACGTGGTGGGGGACTTTAATAATATCAAGATGACGATTCATACCTTAGTGTCAGATCCTGGAGATGCCAACAATGAAACGTCCGTCCAAGAGCAACGCACCGGTGAGGTAACGCTTTCTTATCCTGAAGTACTTGTTGCTCCGGATAAAGTTGCAGCTGGGATCTCCATTGTGCAAGACAGCGTTATCGATGCGGTTGAAGATACTCAACTTGATCTCGGCGCGGCACTCAATGGCATTTTGAGCTTTACGGGCCGTGATGATTCTCCTGACCAAGTGACGGTGATCATTGATGGTATCCTGGTCATTGATGCTACTACATCATTCCCGATTAGCCTCTCGGGAAGAAGTGATGTTGACTTTGTGAACGGGAAATATGTTTACGAGACAACGGTTGAACAAGGTACAACCGTCGATTCTTCAGGTTTGTTGTTGAACTTGCCACCAAACTACTCTGGTGACTTTAGGTTGCCAATGACCATCGTGACTAAAGATTTACAATCTGGCGATGAGAAGACCTTAGTGACCGAAGTTATCATCAAAGTCGCACCGGATGCAGAGACGGATCCAACGATTGAGGTGAATGTCGTGGGTTCTCTTGATGATGCCTTTAATCCTGTCGATAACGATGGCCAAGCCGGACAAGATCCGGTGGGTTACGAAGACACTTATATTCAACTCGACTTCAATTCGACTATTTCGGATCAAGTATCAGGCGTCGAAGGCGGTCAAGAAGAGTTTACTTCGATTACCTTGACGTTGGACGATCCTTCTATAGGCGCATTTTATGACAATACGGGCACTTCATTAGGTACGTCTGTGACATTTAATCAGGCTGAAATTGCGGCAGGTGCACTCGATAATGTGCTCTTTAGGGCAATCGAAAATTACCCGACGGGCAATGATATTAATCAAGTGCAGGTTAATGTCAGCGGCACCGTTACCGATACAGCAACTTATAATGATCCTGCTTCTCCTGTGGGTACGGCAACAGACTCCGATACCTTCTCTACAAGTGTCAGCTTTGAAGTCGTTCCTGTGGTGGATGACGTGTCTGTCACAGGGCCGGGTAGTGATCCGGATGTTATCGAGATTACTGGTAACGAAGATCAGCTTATTTCCTTGTCCGGTACGGGGCCAGTATCGATCGCATTGACTGACCTTGATGGCTCAGAGCAGTTCGTTTCGATTAAGTTTACGGGTGTACCAGATGGCTTCTTAATGAGTGCAGATGCTGCCTCAACTTACACAGTGAAGAACAACGGTGGTGGTGAATGGAGTGTTCAACTGCCTCAAGCATCAGGACTGTCATTCGACCTGAGTGAGCTGTCGATTTTACCGCCGAAAAACTTCAGTGGTACCGCCGAGTTTGGTGTGGAAGTCTTCACTCAAGAATCTTTGTTGGGTGTGCCTACTGCGGCGGCAAACTTGCCAAGCTTCAAACTGCATGTGGTACCTGTTGGTGATGATGTCGATACCAACCCGACCGACTCTGTGACAGGCAATGAAGGCCAAAATATTGATATCGAAATCAATGCGACGATTTTGGACAAAGAACTGTCTGCAACAGGAAGCGGAACATTTACTGAAAATGCACCTGAAACACTTCGAGTTGAAGTGGCGGGTGTGCCTCAAGATGCTTCTATTTTCTATCCAGACGGAACCACGTTAGCGAGCTATGATCCGGCGACGCAGCTTTGGACACTTGATGTTCCTGCTCAGTCGCTCGATAAGATCGTATTTAATTCGGGTGAACACAATAGCGATGCGGGCAATGCGCTTGGCATCAATGGGCCATTGCAAATTACGGTTCGCTCTGTGGATACAGACGCCGACAACACCGAATACTTAGGTACGCCAACCAGCTTCGATGTTGATTTAGTGATTGATCCTATCAACGATCAACCGACGTTTGTGAATGTGACCAACATTGAAACGCCTGAAGATATTAGCATCGCTATCGATAACTTCAGTATCTACGATGTTGACGCTAACTTTGATAACCCAGATGCGCCGTATGTTCTGACGTTACAAGTGGATCAAACACTGCCAGGAGCGCAAGGTGTGTTTGAGTTTACGAGCTCACCTGACGTGACGTTTGTATTGCAACCTGACGGCTCATTGGTGATTACCGGTAAAGAGGCCGACATCAATACCGCGTTGACCAATGGGGCTGTGACATTCAAACCCGATCCAGACCAGAACTACCTCAACCAGAGTGGTTTAGTTACGATCAATGCAACGCTCGATGATGGTGGCAATAACGGCTTGATTGACGCGGGTGATCCGAATACCGCTCAAACCAATCAAACTACGTTCACCATTAAGGTGACGGAAGTGAATGACGCTCCGGTGGCGACTGATGTGGATTTAGGCTCGATTGCGGAAGACGGTCAAATCGTGATTGTTGAAAGTGACTTGATTGCAGCCAGTTCTGATCTAGAAAACCACAATCTCACAGTAACCGGTGTGACTCTTACTCAAGGGCAAGGTCAGCTTACACGCTATGAAAATGCTGGTGGTGCTGATGACGCTGGGATAACTGGACCATTCTGGATATTCATTGCAGCCAGTGATTTCAATGGCGATGTGAAGTTCAATTACGACATCATTGATGACGGTACCACCAACGGTGTGGATGATTTCTTAACTGATAATGCTGAAATTAGCCTCGTAGTTACTGAAGTCAATGACCAGCCAGTGGCATCGGATATTGATTTGGGCACCATACTTGAAGAAGGTCAGTTGATCATCAAAGAGGAAGACCTGATTTCAGCAACCACTGATCCGGAAAACGACACGATTACTGTGAACAGTTTGGTGCTCGATCAAGGTCAGGGCCAATTACAACGCTTTGAGAACGTGGGCGGTGCTGATGATGCGACGATCACTGGCCCATACTGGGTATTTACCGCAGCCAACGAGTACAGCGGTGATGTTAAGTTAACTTATACCGTTGAGGACGATGGCACAACCAATGGCGCTGATGATTTCTTAACAGATACCGGCGAAATCAGTGTTGTGGTAACTGAAGTGAATGATCAGCCAGTGGCAACGGATATCGACTTAGGTAACATCCTTGAAGAAGGTCAGTTGATCATCAAAGAGGGCGATTTAATTGCTGCTACGAGCGATCCGGAAAACGACACGATTACCGTGACCAATCTGGTGCTCGACGAAGGCCAAGGCCAGTTACAGCGCTTTGAGAACGTAGGTGGTGCTGATGACGCTATGATTACTGGCCCGTACTGGATATTTACGGCTGCTGATGAATACAGCGGTAACGTTAAGTTCACCTACACCATCGAAGATGATGGTACTACCAACGGTGCCAATGATTTCCTAACCGATACTGCGGAGATCACCGCGATTGTCGATGGAGTGAACGATACACCTGTCGTCAATGGTGACAGTGTCACTACGGTTGTTGATGAGGACGCTGGTCAGCTATTGAGTGGTATCAATGTCAGTGACCCTGATTATGTTGATACATTCTCCGATGATCTCATGACCGTCACGCTGACAGTGGATTACGGTACATTGAACGTTTCACTTCCGGCAGTGACGACGGTGATGGTCAACGGCAACAACACTGGTTCGGTTATCTTAGTCGGTACTTTGAGTGACCTAAATGCATTGATTGATACACCAACCAGTCCAAGCGGTGTGTTCCTTGATGCGAGTCTGTCTCCAACCAATAGTATTGGCTTAGAAGTTATCGCCAAAGACAGCGGAAACCCTTCTGGTATCGCGATAGAGACGACGCCTGTTGTATACGACATCGCGGTTACGCCAGTTGCGAATGCGCCAAGCCTATCTATTGATCCTGCATTTAATTATGTAAGAAACATAACGACAAGCTCATCTGTGATTGCAAACAATGGGATCGCATTAGTCGGTATTGTTGCTGCGTTAACGGATATTACAGAAGAATTGACGTTGAAGATCAGTGATGTTCCAGATGGTGTTGATGTAACCAGTGATGCAGGTACGGTTTCGCAGGTGGGTGATACTTGGGTAGCGACGGCTGATGCTATTGATAGCCTAAGACTCGTCGAGCAACCATCAGTAGGTAAGCCGTTAACTCCGGGTAACTACACGTTGAAAGTTGAGGCGGTGTCTGAGGAAACGGATAATAACGATATCGCGATATCGCAAAACATTGATCTAAACCTCAATATTGTCGCGAACCCAAGAGACATTGATGTTTCTTCTGAAACTGATGATGCCTTGCTTGTCGCCAGTGGCTTTAATACTGAACTTACCGGTGGATCGGGCAATGATCGATTGGTCGGTGGGTCAGGTGACGATACCCTTATTGGTGGTGACGGCAACGATACTCTCATTGGTGGAGGTGGTTCCGATATCCTGACGGGTGGCAATGGAATGGATTCGTTTGTGTGGCTCAATATTGAAGATGGTGTCGCAGACACGATTACCGATTTCAATCTATCTGAAGGTGATCAGATTGACCTACGAGAGGTGTTGCCGGAACTGAAAGATGCCACTGTAAACATGACGACGCTGTTGCAACATATCGATGCAAAAGTGGATGGAAATGATGTAGAGCTAACCATCAACCCTGATGGTTTGGGCACCGCAGAGCAAGTGATTGTGGTTGAAGACCTTGCTCCTCAGTTAACGCTAAGTGGCACCATGCCGTCAGATATTTTGGATGCGTTAGTGCAACAGAATGTCATCACTCACGGTTAAAGCGAACCATTAAACCGTAACGAAAGAGGCCAGCAATGCTGGCCTCCTTTTTGTCACTGTATAAATCGAAAGAGTTACTTAAGAGAGTTGTGGATCAAGAACTCTTCTTCAACGCCTTTCAATTTCATCTCATCCATAATGAAGTTCACTGTGTTCAACAAGCGTTGTTCACCTTTTGGAATCAGGTAACCGAATTGGCTGTTGGTAAACGGTGTATCACAACGAGCAGCTTCAAGACGCTCGTCCGTCACTTGATAGAACAGGCCTTCAGGAGTTTCTGTCACCATTACATCAACTTTACCTTCCGCAACGGCTTGCGGAACGTCTAGGTTGTTCTCGTAACGTGTGAAGCTCGCGTCTTGCAAGTTAGCATCCGCAAAAATCTCATTAGTCCCGCCAATATTCACGCCAACACGCACAGAAGAAAGGTTCACTTTCTCAATGCTGTTGTATTGTTCTGCTTTGCCTTTCGCGACTAAGAAGCACTTACCAAAGGTCATGTAGCCTTGAGTTTGTTCTGCGTTTAACTGACGCTGCATTTTACGCGTGATACCGCCCATCGCGATGTCGTATTTATCGCTGTCTAGATCGGTCAGTAGATCTTTCCATGTAGTACGGACAATCTGTAATTCGACGCCCAGCTGCTCTGCAACGTGTTTGGCTACGTCAATGTCATAACCAGAGTAGGTTTTGCCGTCGAAGTAAGAAAAAGGTTTGTAGTCGCCTGTAGTACCGACACGAAGTGTACCTGATTTTTGGATGTCTTCTAATTGGTCAGCTTGTGCTACACCAGAAAGAGCCAGAGTAATGGAAGCAAGTAATAGTGATGTTTTTTTCATTGTAATTATCTGTTGTGTTTGTGTTGTCATTCAAAGTAACAGAAACAATCAGAGAAAGAGATCAAACCATTGGAAAGGTTGTAAAAGAAGATAAAGCGAGGGCAGGAGATAGGGGCTTCGATGGGCTTGTGAGCATTGATAGAGATGCATTTCATATTCTGATTTGATGAATGGAAAGCAAATAAAAGCCCATGTTATCGAATAACATGGGCTTCATTATTGGTTTAACTTGTTAGCTGTTTAGCTGTTTAGCTGTTTAGCTGTTTAGCTGTTTAGCTGTTTAGCTGTTTAGCTGTTTAGCTATTTAGCAACAGACTCGTTGTTCATCTTAGCCGGAGCTTTAGATGCGTTAACCAGTAGGATACCAACGGTGAGTACCATTGAGCCACATAGTAGGAACAACAAGCGTCCTGTTGGTTCGTTTGGAATCAGAGCCATTGCTAGGATACCGAAACCTGCTGTGCTGATAAGCTTACCAAGCATTGAACGCTGTTTAGTATCTAGGTTTTGTTGCTCTTCACCTTCCGCTACTAGCGGCGTGTTCCAGTTAGTGAATAGTTGGTCAACTTCTTTCTCACGTTCAGGCGATAGGCCTTTGTAGAAGCGAGAAGTTAGGATGAAGTAACCACCAGTGAACACTACGTGAGCCGCTAGGCTAAGACCCACTTTCAAGTCGCTCCATTCACGGCCAGTAAGCGCTGTTTCCATACCGAATAGGTGCTCGATGTCTTCTGCTTGAAGCGAGATACCGAAGATGTAAGAAACGAAGCCACCAACGATTAGCGTAGACCAACCAGCCCAGTCAGGCGTCTTACGAATCCACATACCAAGTAGTACAGGGATAAGCATTGGGAACCCAATTAACGCACCTACGTTCATTACGATATCGAACAAGCTCAAGTGACGTAGAGAGTTAATGAACAAGCCAATCGCGATGATGATAACACCCATCATGATGGTGGTTAGCTTACTTACAATAACCAGCTCTTTCTGAGTCGCGTTTTGACGAAGAATCGGGCTGTAAAAGTTCATTACAAAGATGCCAGCGTTACGGTTCAAACCTGAATCCATAGAAGACATTGTTGCAGCGAACATTGCTGACATAAGAAGACCAACCATACCTGCTGGCATTACGTTCTGTACGAATGCTAGGTAAGCAGCATCACCCGCTTTATCACCCATTGAAGCGTACTCCAATGCGAAATCAGGCATGAATGCACTTACGTACCAAGGTGGTAGGAACCAGATTAGTGGGCCAACAACCATAAGGATACATGCTAGGCCTGCCGCTTTACGTGCGTTTTCACTGTCTTTTGCACATAGGTAACGGTAAGCGTTGATGCTGTTGTTCATTACACCGAACTGCTTCACGAAGATGAACACAACCCAAAGAACGAAGATGCTCATGTAGTTTAGGTTGTTACCTAACATGAAGTCGCCGTCGAAGTTAGCAACGATGTTCGTTAAGCCGCCACCGTGGAAGTAAGCTGCAACCGCACAAGTAATGGTTACTGCCATGATAACAAGCATTTGCATGAAGTCAGAAGCAACAACCGCCCAAGAGCCGCCTGTTACTGCCATCAATACTAGAACCATACCCGTTACCACAATGGTTGCTTCCATTGGGATGTTGAATACCGCTGCTACGAAGATAGCGAGACCATTTAGCCAGATACCCGCAGAGATAAGGCTGTCAGGCATTCCTGCCCATGTGAAGAACTGTTCAGACGTTTTACCAAAGCGCTGACGAATAGCCTCGATCGCTGTTACCACACGAAGTTGGCGGAACTTTGGAGCGAAGTACATATAGTTCATGAAGTAGCCAAAAGCATTGGCTAAGAATAGGATTACAATAACGAAACCGTCATTGAACGCGCGTCCTGCGGCACCTGTAAACGTCCATGCTGAAAACTGTGTCATGAAGGCGGTTGCACCAACCATCCACCACAACATTTTGCCGCCCCCTCTGAAGTAATCACTAGTCGACGTGGTGAACTTACGGAACATCCAACCAATAGCGATTAAAAAGAAGAAGTAGGCGAGAACAACAAAAGTATCAATAGTCATCTTTTCAGCCTTTTAAATATCATAATTAACTGCGCTTAGATTAACGCGTCCAAAGGTTTATTTGTACTACAATATGTCTTTAGTATGATCTAGGTCGCATTGATTTTTGGAATGGCTCTGTAAGTTAATTTAAGATATTGTTTTTGTTGGGTTTATTTGTTTTTATGATTTGCTTCAGATTCAAGGAAAATTGATGCTCAAATGTTTATATGTATTACAATATAAGTAATGGTGTGTTGGTTGAGCTTATTTATAAGATTTTAATTATAACCGTAACAAATGTGCTACAACTGAGCATGGTTGTGCGATCGGATTCACGTTAAATCTCAGTGCTAAATCGCAAAATATTGTTTCTGGAATTTAAGTGTAGCTTATTGTTTTTATGTCGCTATTTTCTATTTCACGTCCCGATCTGTTCGTTATTTATCCGTACTCTTTATCTACGCGATTTATCCGCCAAATTTTCTGTTGTTCTTGTGTTGGGGGCTTGGTTTGTCCAACAAACTATCAAACTTCAGTTACTCAAAGACCTAGATAACAAAATCTTCAGTTATTGAAAAACCTCAGATAACAAAAAGCCCCACCGAAGTGAGGCTTTATCACGAAATCTAAAACAGATTAAGCGTTAACGTGATCAACTGCGTCACGAACAAGTTTGCCTAGTTCGTCCCACTTACCTTCATCGATAAGGTTAGTTGGAACCATCCAAGTACCGCCACACGCAAGTACAGAAGGGATAGATAGGTATTCATCTACATTCTTCAAGCTTACGCCGCCAGTTGGCATGAATTTAACAGGGTAAACTGCGGTTAGTGCTTTAAGCATACCAGTACCGCCAGAAGGCTCAGCAGGGAAGAACTTCAACGTGCGAAGACCCATTTCCATTGCTTGCTCAACTAGGCTTGGGTTGTTTACACCCGGTACAATTGCAACACCTTTGTCGATACAGTATTGAACAGTACGAGGGTTGAAACCTGGGCTTACGATGAAATCAACGCCTGCTTCGATAGATGCATCAACTTGCTCGTTAGTCAGTACCGTACCTGAACCGATTAGCATGTCTGGGAACTCTTTACGCATGATGCGAATCGCTTCGATTGCACATTCTGTACGTAGTGTGATTTCTGCACATGGCATGCCGTTTTCAACAAGTGCTTTACCTAGAGGGATAGCGTCTTCAGCACGGTTGATAGCGATTACAGGGATTACTTTTAGGCTTGCTAGTTGTTCATTTAATGTAGTCATGAATTCTTTCTCACGTTAATTATGGGCTTGCTTTCAACTAAGCAAACCCTTGATTAATATATAAAGTGCGTAATTATAGAGACAAATCAGGCGTCGCTTCTAGAGGTATGATAGCACCTGGATACTGAATCACAGTCCCTGCCACAATATGACCTGCTAATGCTGCATCGCTAGCATTACCACCACTTAAGCGTTTAGCTAAGAAGCCAGCACTGAATGAATCACCAGCTGCGGTAGTATCAACGATGTTGTCTACAGGGTTCGGTGCAACGTATCGAGCACTTTGGCTTTCAACCACTAAGCAATCTTTTGCACCACGTTTAATGATGATCTCTTTCACACCAGACTCAGACGTACGTGCAATACACTGTTCAATACTTTCGTCACCGTACAGCTCTTGTTCGTCATCGAACGTGAGTAGAGCCGTGTCAGTGTACTTAAGCATTTTCAAGTACCAAGAAATTGCTTCTTGTTGGCTTTCCCAAAGTTTAGGACGGTAGTTATTGTCGAAGAATACTTGGCCGCCTTGAGCTTTGAATTTGTCTAAGAAGTTGAATAGCTGCGTGCGTCCGCTCTCTGTCAAGATAGCAAGCGTAATACCACTTAGGTAAACCGCGTCAAAAGAGAATAGCTTATCAAGTAGAGCAGGCGTGTCTTGTTGATCAAACATGAATTTTGCAGCAGCGTCACTACGCCAGTAGTGGAAGCTACGCTCACCAGTTTCATCGGTCTCGATGTAGTAAAGCCCTGGTTGTTTGTGATCAAGCTGAGCAATTAAGCTTGTGTCGATACCCTCTGCTTGCCACTTTTCCAACATGTCGACACTGAATGGGTCAGTACCTAACGCCGTTACATAGCTTGTTTGGATATCTTGCTCTTTTGTTAAGCGTGACAAGTAAAGTGCTGTATTCAGTGTATCGCCACCAAAACTCTGCTTAAGCCCGTCTTGTTTCTTTTGTAGCTCAACCATGCACTCGCCAATGACCGCGATGTTTAATGATTTCATATGCTTACCTTAGCAACTGAGGTTGCGCTATTCATTATTTTAGGAAATCTTCACGCGCAGGGTTGAAGATATCAAGAAGAATGCTGTCTTGCTCTAGAGCAACCGCACCGTGCATCATGTGTTTACGAGCAAAGTAAGCATCGCCTTCTTTAAGCACTTTCTTCTCGCCTTCGATTTCAGCTTCGAAGCTACCACGAACTACGTAACCGATTTGGTCGTGAATCTCATGAGTATGAGGGTGGCCAATCGCGCCTTTATCAAAACATAGGTGAACAGCCATAAGATCGTCAGTGTAAGCAACGATTTTACGCTTAATGCCGCCGCCAAGTTCTTCCCATGGGTTTTCATCTAGGATAAAGAAAGAGTTCATTGTGTATCTCCTAATCTGTTTAAATCTTTCAAATGTTACTTAACTGTGTTCATCATAAGGGAATGACTTCAATTGTAATACAATATATCTAAAATTGTGTGATATTGATCAAGCGATACTTTATATAGCGTAAATAAATCAACAACTTAATAAATGGCTGACATTTACCATTAGTCAGCTACATCAATGACTTATGGGTAATTGTGTGACTCTACTCATCATTTGGCGACGAATAGGTATAATTAAAGCTAATATTGTATTACTTTATGTGGGGTTTGAAAATTAAATCAAAGTTTAAGCAGATAAACTCTTTATTGAGGGTGACAAAGAATATGACGACTAAACCAGTATTGTTGACTGAAGCAGAAATCGAGCAGCTTCATCTTGAAGTGGGCCGTTCTAGCTTAATGGGCAAAACCATTGCAGCGAACGCGAAAGATCTAGAAGCATTCATGCGTTTACCTATTGATGTCCCAGGTCATGGTGAAGCTGGGGGTTACGAACATAACCGCCATAAGCAAAATTACACGTACATGAATCTAGCTGGTCGCATGTTCTTGATCACTAAAGAGCAAAAGTACGCTGACTTTGTTACAGAACTACTAGAAGAATACGCAGACAAATACCTAACGTTTGATTTCCACGTACAGAAAAACACTAACCCTACAGGTCGTTTGTTCCACCAAATCTTGAACGAACACTGCTGGTTAATGTTCTCAAGCTTGGCTTACTCTTGTGTTGCTTCAACATTGACACAAGAGCAGCGTGACAACATTGAGTCGCGTATTTTCGAACCAATGCTAGAAATGTTCACAGTTAAATACGCACACGACTTCGACCGCATCCACAACCACGGTATTTGGGCCGTAGCCGCTGTGGGTATCTGTGGTCTTGCTCTTGGCAAACGTGAGTACCTTGAAATGTCAGTCTACGGCATTGACCGTAACGACACTGGCGGCTTCTTAGCTCAAATCTCTCAACTGTTCGCACCTTCTGGCTACTACATGGAAGGTCCTTACTACCACCGTTACGCGATTCGCCCTACATGTGTGTTCGCTGAAGTTATTCACCGTCATATGCCTGAAGTGGATATCTACAACTACAAAGGTGGCGTGATTGGTAACACGGTACAAGCGATGCTGGCGACAGCGTACCCGAACGGCGAATTCCCAGCTCTGAACGATGCATCTCGCACCATGGGCATCACAGACATGGGTGTTCAGGTTGCAGTGAGCGTTTACAGCAAGCATTACTCTTCTGAAAATGGCGTAGACCAAAACATTCTTGGTATGGCGAAGATTCAAGACGCAGTTTGGATGCACCCATGTGGCCTTGAGCTATCTAAAGCTTATGAAGCGGCGTCTGCTGAGCAAGAAATCGGCATGCCTTTCTGGCCAAGTGTTGAATTGAACGAAGGCCCTGAAGGTCACAACGGTGCGCAAGGCTTTATCCGTATGCAGGATAAGAAAGGCGACGTTTCTCAGTTAGTGATGAACTACGGTCAACACGGCATGGGTCACGGCAACTTCGATACGCTGGGTATTTCTTTCTTCAACCGCGGTCAAGAAGTGCTACGTGAATACGGTTTCTGTCGTTGGGTTAACGTGGAGCCAAAATTTGGCGGCCGCTACCTAGATGAAAACAAATCTTACGCTCGTCAAACGATTGCTCACAACGCAGTAACGATTGATGAAAAATGTCAGAACAACTTTGATGTTGAGCGCGCGGATGCAGTACACGGCTTACCACACTTCTTCAAAGTAGAAGACGAGCAAATCAACGGTATGAGTGCATTTGCTAATGATCACTATCAAGGTTTTGACATGCAACGCAGCGTGTTCATGCTAAATCTTGAAGAGTTGGAATCTCCGCTACTATTGGATCTTTACCGCTTAGATTCAGAGAAATGCGGTGAAGGTGAACACCAATACGACTACTCACACCAATATGCTGGTCAGATTGTTCGCACTAACTTTGAATACCAAGCAAACAAAGAGCTAAACACTCTAGGTGACCATTTCGGTTACCAACACCTATGGAACGTGGCAAGCGGTGAAGTGAAGGGCACAGCACTTGTAAGCTGGCTACAAAACAACACTTACTACACTTGGCTAGGCGCAACCTCTAACGACAATGCTGAAGTGATCTTTACTCGCACTGGTGCTAACGACCCAAGCTTCAACCTACGTTCAGAGCCTGCATTCATTCTACGCAGCAAAGGCGAAACCACACTGTTTGCTTCTGTTGTTGAAACGCATGGTTACTTCAACGAAGAATTCGAGCAATCTGTAAGCGCACGTGGTGTTGTGAAAGACATCAAAGTAGTGGCTCACACCAATATCGGTTCAGTAGTAGAAATTACGACAGAGAAATCAAACGTGACAGTGATGATCAGCAACCAACTTGGCGCGACTGACAGCACTGAACACAAAGTAGAACTGAACGGCAAAGTATACAGCTGGACAGGCTTCTACTCAGTAGAGACAACGTTACAAAAAACGAATTTAGAAGAACTTAGCACTGCAGAGCAGGGGAAATAATAATGAGCTATCAACCACTTTTACTTAACTTTGATGAAGCAGCAGAGCTTCGTAAAGAACTTGGCAAGGATAGCCTTTTAGGTAACGCACTAACTCGTGACATTAAACAAACTGACGCTTACATGGCTGAAGTTGGCATTGAAGTACCAGGTCACGGTGAAGGCGGCGGTTACGAACACAACCGTCACAAGCAAAATTACATCCATATGGATCTAGCGGGTCGTTTGTTCCTTATCACTGAGGAAACAAAGTACCGTGATTACATCGTTGATATGCTAACAGCGTACGCGACGGTATACCCAACATTGGAAAGCAACGTAAGCCGTGACACTAACCCTCCGGGTAAGCTGTTCCACCAAACGTTGAACGAGAACATGTGGATGCTTTACGCTTCTTGTGCGTACAGCTGCATTTACCACACTATCTCTGAAGAGCAGAAGCGCCTTATCGAAGACGATCTTCTTAAGCAAATGATCGAAATGTTCGTTGTTACTTACGCACACGACTTCGATATCGTACACAACCACGGCTTATGGGCAGTGGCTGCGGTAGGTATCTGTGGTTACGCGATCAACGATCAAGAATCTGTAGATAAAGCACTTTACGGCCTGAAATTGGACAAAGTAAGCGGCGGTTTCTTAGCGCAACTTGACCAACTGTTCTCGCCAGACGGCTACTACATGGAAGGTCCTTACTACCACCGTTTCTCTCTACGTCCAATCTACCTTTTCGCAGAAGCGATTGAACGTCGTCAACCAGAAATCGGTATTTACGAATTTAACGATTCAGTGATCAAGACAACGTCTTACTCTGTATTCAAAACTGCATTCCCAGACGGCACATTGCCAGCTCTAAATGATTCATCGAAGACGATTTCTATCAACGATGAAGGCGTGATCATGGCGACGTCTGTGTGTTACCACCGTTACGAGCAGACTGAAACTCTGCTTGGTATGGCTGATCACCAACAAGACGTTTGGGTTCATGCTTCTGGTAAAACACTGTCTGACGCGGTTGATGCAGCAGACGACATCAAAGCATTCAACTGGGGTAGCCTGTTTGTAACGGACGGCCCTGAAGGCGAAAAAGGCGGCGTAAGCATCCTGCGTCACCGTGATGAGCAAGACGACGACCCTAAAACCGCAGATACCATGGCGTTGATCTGGTTTGGTCAACACGGTTCTGATCATCAGTACCACTCAGCACTAGACCACGGTCACTACGACGGCCTGCATCTAAGCGTATTCAACCGTGGCCACGAAGTGCTGCACGATTACGGCTTTGGTCGTTGGGTAAACGTTGAGCCTAAGTTTGGCGGCCGTTACATCCCAGAGAACAAGTCTTACTGTAAGCAGACGGTTGCTCACAACACAGTAACGGTTGATCAGAAAACGCAGAACAACTTCAACACAGCATTGGCTGAGTCTAAGTTTGGTCAGAAGCACTTCTTCGTAGCAGACGACCAGTCTCTACAAGGAATGAGCGGCACGATTTCTGAGTACTACACTGGCGTAGACATGCAGCGCAGCGTAATTCTTGCTGACCTTCCTGAGTTCGAAAAGCCGCTAGTGATTGATGTTTACCGCATCGAAGCTGACGCTGAGCACCAGTACGACTTACCAGTTCACCACTCGGGCCAAATCATCCGTACTGACTTCGATTACAACATGGAAAAAACGCTTAAGCCATTAGGTGAAGACAACGGTTACCAACATTTATGGAACGTTGCTTCAGGCAAAGTGAACGAAGAAGGTTCTCTAGTAAGCTGGCTACATGACAGCAGCTACTACAGCCTAGTAACCAGCGCGAGTGCGGGCAGCGAAGTTATCTTTGCTCGCACTGGTGCTAACGATCCAGACTTCAACCTTAAGAGTGAGCCTGCGTTCATCTTACGTCAGTCTGGTCAAAACCATGTGTTTGCTTCTGTATTGGAAACACACGGTTACTTTAACGAGTCTATCGAAGCCTCTGTAGGCGCTCGTGGTCTGGTTAAATCAGTGTCTGTTGTTGGCCATAACAGTGTCGGGACTGTTGTGCGCATTCAAACGACATCTGGCAACACTTACCACTACGGTATTTCAAACCAAGCTGAAGATAAGCAGCAAGCAACTCACACTGTTGAGTTTGCTGGTGAGACATACTCGTGGGAAGGATCATTTGCTCAACTGTAAATGATCAACACACCTACCATTTAACGATGGTGTGTGCTGATGTGGTGCTTTGCGGGAACGAAGCGCCATGTCATGTTCGGTTGTAAGGGGGTTCGCATCTAAGTAACTGAACGAAACTAAAGTCGATGACAAAGAATATCGGAAATAAGTCAAACCGAGTAACTCGTTGCGAGTTGCTCGGTTTTTTTATGTCTGCGATTTGAGAGTTATTCTTTCACGCGTACTGGAATTGACCGTGGGTAATTAGAGTTGCTCGAAGATAACAAGAGTGAGCCGAAAATAACTAGAATAAGTCGAAGGTAACCATAGTGGACTAGAGTTAGATTGGAGATTAATCGACAAGGGAATCAAGCATGAAGGGATTAATGGCGATATTGATGATTTCAAGCGTTGCTTATGTCAATGCGGAAACCGCAGTTAAGGGCAGCACCGAGGAATTCGTGCGCTATCAATATCAAGATAAAATCAGTTATGGGAAGTTAGATAAAGGCGATGTGTTGCCAATCAGTGGCGATATCTTCAGTGAGTATTCAGTCGCGAAAACCTCGATTCCTCTTGAGTCAGTCGAAGTATTATTGCCTACGAAGCCTGAAAAGGTGTTTGCGGTAGGGATGAACTTCGCCAGCCACTTAGCATCACCTGCAGATGCGCCACCCCCTATGTTTCTTAAACTCCCTTCTTCTTTAATTCTTACAGGTGAAGTGATTCAAGTGCCACCGAAAGCGAAGAACGTGCACTTTGAAGGAGAGCTGGTGGTTGTGATTGGTAAAGAGTTGAGCCGAGCCAGTGAAGAAGAAGCGGAACAAGCGATCTTTGGTGTCACTGTGGGTAACGATATTACAGAAAGAAGTTGGCAAGGCACGGATTTACAATGGCTACGAGCGAAAGCATCCGACGGCTTTGGCCCAATTGGTAATACGATTGTTCGTGGTGTCGATTATAACAAGGTACAACTGACCACTCGTGTCAACGGTGAGGTTGTGCAGCAAGAAAATACCTCGTTCATGATTCACAAGCCTCGAAAAGTCGTCAGCTATTTGAGCCATTATTTTACCCTCAAACCGGGCGACCTAATTTTTATGGGAACACCGGGCAGAACGTTTGCTTTATCCGATAAAGACCAAGTGAGTGTCAGCATAGAAGGAGTAGGGACTGTCGTCAATGAAGTGCGGTTCTAAGCGATGGTTTGTCCGTAACACCTCAAAAGACAAAAAGCCTACTCAATGAGTAGGCTTTGATCTTATTGACTAGCGAACCGTCTATTTGACGTTGTTTTATTATTTAGATAAGGGCTTTCCGAGCTTTGGCAGCCAACCATTCAGAGAAGATAACCGTTACGAGAATCGCACAGAAAATCACAGTCACTTGAGGCCATGCCAGCATCGCCATCGACTCTTGCAGTTTCAAACCGATACCGCCTGCACCGACCAAGCCTAATACTGTAGATTCACGAATGTTGATGTCCCAACGGAACAGGCTCGTGCCAATGAAACTTGGCATCACTTGAGGAAGGATGCCGTAATTCAACACTTGCAGCGGAGATGCACCTGTCGATTGAATCGCCGACATTTGTGTTGCGTTCACTTCTTCAATTGCTTCGTACATCAACTTAGCCACGAAACCAATCGAGCGTAGGGCAATGGCGATAATACCTGCCAACAAACCTGGGCCGATGATCGCCACTAATAGCAGAGCCCAAATTAACGAGTTAATTGAACGACTTGCCGCGATGATGAACAGCGCAATAGGTCTGATAAACGTCATGCTTGGTGTCGTGTTACGTGCCGCTAAGAACGCAACCGGAAACGCCAATACGATCCCCAACAATGTGCCAAGTGTCGCTATGTTGATCGTGTCCCACAACGGACTCCACAGAGACTCTAAGTAGCTCCATCTCGGCGGCCACATACGTGAAGATATATCAGCAAGTTGATTCGGTGAGTCCGTCACAAAGTACCAAATCGTATCCTTGTTCATGACTTGCCAGGCAAAAACGGTCAAAGCGACAAAGCAAAGCCAGCCAATCCAGAGCATTAGGCTCTGTTTACTGTCGTAACGCTGCCATCGGGTACGATTCATGGCGCTTGAAGGTGTGTCATTTAGCGTGCTCATTAGTCGTTCCTTACTGCACATGCTTGCGGATGATGGTCGATAGGTATTCACACAGCATCACGATTACGATAATAATCAATAGAATAGCGGCTGCGGCGCTGTATTCGTAGCGGTCCATTGCTGTATTCAATGTTGCGCCAATACCACCTGCGCCAACAATGCCAATTACGGCAGACTCACGAAAGTTGATGTCGAGTCGGTACATCGAAAGGCCGATAAAGCGCGGCATAACCTGCGCTTGAATCGCGTAATTCACCTGTTGCAACCAACTTGCGCCAGTTGCGCGCATTGCGGTGAGTGGTGCAGGGTCAATGGCTTCAATCTCATCGGCAAACAGTTTCGCGAGAAAGCCGATGGTTGCAAATGTCAGCGTGACAAACCCCGCAAACGTACCAAAGCCAAACAGAGCCACACACAGAATCGCAACGATGATCTCCTGTAAGCTACGAGCGATCGAAATAAACGCACGGCAGAATAGATAAACGGGAGTAGGGGCAAGGTTTTTGGCTGCGCCTAATCCGAATGGGATTGAAAGAATGACACCTGCCACGGTTGATGTGAGCGTCATGGTTAAGCTCTCAATCAAACCTTGTGAGATGTTGTTCCAACGTCCGCCAAAGTCTGGGTTCATGAAAGCTAAAATGAACTGCCAGCCGCGCTCGCTGCCTTCGTAGATTCGAGCCCAGTTTACGTGTACCGATTGAGTCGCAAGGTATAAGTACACCGCGACGATGATGATCAAACTCCAACGCAACCATGAGTTGGATATC
This sequence comes from Vibrio lentus, assembly GCF_030409755.1. Taxonomy (NCBI): domain Bacteria; kingdom Pseudomonadati; phylum Pseudomonadota; class Gammaproteobacteria; order Vibrionales; family Vibrionaceae; genus Vibrio; species Vibrio lentus. The sequence goes on along the minus strand of NZ_JAUFQE010000002.1, from coordinate 1,527,458 downwards.
AGTGGCGGCTTTGTCCACTGTGTCGGGTATTGTTTGGGATTCTGTTGTGCTGACTTCAAATGTTGCTGAGCTTGATTTGGATATGGCTGAGTCATATTGTTGCCTCAGACAAGCGAGGGTTCATGATGATGAGTTCATCTTCCTCTTCTTCTGCTTGCTGGCTCCAATCTTCTTCACCGTAGATCTGTGTGAGTACGTCTTCGGTGAGCAAGGTTGGTTTGTCATCAAATACTACACAGCCAGCATTTAGGCCGACAACACGGTCGACAAACTGTTTAGCTAACTGAACATCGTGAATATTGATGATGGCAGGGAGTTGTTGCTCTGAACAAATCTCGCTGATCAATCGCATGATTTGGCGAGCCGTACGTGGGTCAAGTGCTGCTGTTGGCTCATCAATCAACAGTAATTTTGGTTTCTGAGCGAGTGCGCGTGCAATACCAACACGTTGACGCTGGCCACCTGATAGGGCGTCGGCTCTTTTATTGGCGTGCTCTAATAAGCCAACACGGTCAAGTAGGGCATAAGCGGCTTGGATATCCGACTCTGGGAAGCGACGAGTAAAACTTTGCCAGAAGTTTACGTATCCCAAACGCCCAGATAGTACGTTTTCCATCACCGTTAAGCGTTCAATCAATGCGTACTCTTGGAAAATCATCCCAATTTCACGTCGTGAATGTCTTAGTTGTCGCTTAGACAGTGTCTCAAGGTTGGTGTTGGAGAAGATAACTTCGCCGCTGGTGGGCTCGGTTAGTCGGTTAATACAGCGAATCAGCGTTGATTTACCCGCACCAGATGGGCCAATCAATCCAACGACTTCGCCGGCATTCACCGATAAGCTAACGTTGGTCAGGGCTTTATCAGAACTGGAGTAGTGCTTGGTAAGCCCTTTAAGGGTAAGAGTAGACATAGAATTCCTATAAGAGCGGTGTACTAAGAGTTCGCCTGAGACAGGCATGGAAAGTAAACCGAAAGAGTGATGAATAACTGCAGGCACGTAAGCCCGCAGTTAGTTTTATCAATGTGTGATTGGCTTTTTAGTTCGGTTGAACTTAGCTACACGTGTAAGACACTTTATTAGCTGTATCGATAGTGCGGATCACTTCCCAGTGCTCTTGGTAAGTGATCGGAACAAACTTCGCTTCACCGTTACGCTCAAATTCTTCCTGAAGCTTCGTGCCTTCCCAGTCGAAAGTGAAGAAGGCCTTTTGAATCTTCTCTTGAAGCTCTGGCGTTAGGTTGTGCGCTGTGCCGTAAGCCGTTGTTGGGAAGGTTTGTGACTTGTAGATGCTCTTGATTTGACCTTCTTTCACAACTTCACGTGAAAGCATACGGTTCAATACTGAGTTAGCGACGGCTGCTGCGTCGTAATCTTTGTGTGCCACACCCAAAATTGAGTTGTCATGGGCACCAGAGAAAGCCGGTTTGAAATCACGCTCAGGTTGAAGCTGGTATTCAGCATCCAGAATCGCAGAAGGGGCTTTGAAACCAGAGTTTGACGTTTGCGATGTGAATGCTAGGTTTTTGCCTTTTAGGTCTTCAACCTTTTCGATGCCCGAACCTGGGTGTGTGATGATTTCCATTTCGTAACCGAAAGAGCCATCTTCAGCCGCCATCATTGTGAATGGAGCAAAGCCAGCACAGTTAACGGCTAGCGGCGTTGAACCTGTGTTGAAACCTGCGATATGTAGACGACCTGAACGCATTGCTTCAATTTGAGCTGCGTTATTTTGAACAGGGAAGAAACGAACCGTTTTTTCCGTTGTTTTTTCAAGGTGGCTCAAAAACTCGCTCCACACATCAGCGTATACTGCTGGGTCTTCAACTGGCGTGTAAGCAAAAATTAGCGTGTTTGGATCCACCCATTGTGATTCATCTTGGGGTACATCTGCGACCAAGTTACCAGAGCGGTCCTCGTATCGCGTATCCATCGCTAATGCAGAACCAGAAAAAATCAGCGCAGCAGTAATCGCGCTTCTAAGCGTGAGATTTGTTTTTGTCGGTTTCATTATGTCAGTCCAATAGAGTGATTTGTTGGAAGGAAGTATAGGAATCGAGGATGACAGAACCGATGCTTTTTGATGACGGATTTATGAATGGTGTAACATAATGTTTCTAGCAGAGTAGAGTTAGATACTTTCTAAGTGATTGATTAGGCGAGCAAATTAATAAGCTGTGATTCGTTTTGATTTTACTCAATTGGCTGTAGGTTGAAATACTGTTATAGTGATCCTTAAATAATACATAAACATAACATATAAAATAAGTGAACTTATGGTTACCACTTTTAATTCAATTTCGGGCTCGAAGCGCAGCCTGCACGTGCAAGTAGCGCGTGAAATCGCTCGTGGAATCTTGTCTGGCGAACTGCCACAAGGTTCTATTATTCCTGGTGAAATGGCGTTGTGTGAACAGTTTGGTATCAGCCGAACGGCACTTCGTGAAGCAGTTAAACTATTGACCTCTAAAGGTTTATTAGAGTCCCGCCCGAAAATCGGTACTCGTGTAGTAGACCGCGCATACTGGAACTTCCTTGATCCTCAACTGATTGAATGGATGGACGGCCTAACCGACGTAGACCAATTCTGTTCACAGTTCTTAGGCCTTCGCCGTGCGATTGAACCTGAAGCGTGTGCATTGGCGGCAAAATTTGCGACGGCTGAACAACGTATCGAGCTTTCAGAGATCTTCCAAAAGATGGTAGAAGTAGATCAAGCTGAAGTGTTTGACCAAGAACGTTGGACAGACATTGATACTCGTTTCCATAGCTTGATCTTCAATGCGACAGGTAACGACTTCTATCTACCGTTCGGCAATATTCTGACTACGATGTTTGTTAACTTCATCGTGCATTCTTCTGAAGAGGGAAGCACATGTATCAATGAACACCGCAGAATTTATGAAGCTATCATGGCCGGTGATTGTGACAAGGCTAGAATTGCTTCTGCCGTTCACTTGCAAGATGCCAACCACCGTTTGGCTACAGCGTAGTAGAAATGATTTAAAGCGCACCTAAGCCATCTCACATCGAGATGAACAGGCACACGCTCAGATAAATGATTTAAAAAGGTATGCCAAGTGCATGCCTTTTTGGGTTTTTAGGCCGCTTGTTGCACCATCTGTAGCACTATTTTGGGTCAGCCTTTTCGCTACGTCAGTTAAGCTATTCTTCCTCGTTACAACCCGCCTTATTTTTAACGTCTGGGTAACAATCCCCAAGTATCGTTCTAAACACACATTTTTAGACTGTCCGTATCAGACAAATAGTTATGCGACAGCCGGGATTTTTTACTTCTAAGTATTCTAAATCTGGGATAACACAAACAGGGTTCGTGGATTTAATATTTAGATATTTAAATTGAATTCTAATGATATTACCCGCTCGATTTCGATAAAAACACTGGTTTATTGTGTGATTAATGGGCTGGGTTGTCCTTTGGCTTGGCTTTGATTATTTTTGAGGACTTTATATTTATATGTATTTGGTTGCATTTTTAATTTAGTGCGTAAAGTCTTACTTGTTTATGTAAGTGTCTGATTTTAAATTATTATTTTGTTTTATTTTTTGATTGGTCAAATTTTTATCTAAAATATCAGTGATTGCCTTGATGAATTGGTCATATTCCATCCTATGTCATATATATAATTAACTTAATCAATCAAAATAAGATCACCATCACTTATTTGGATTATTGTACTACAAATAAAGGGTCGAATTTCCTATAGTCCTCGTAACAAATTAAAACGGACAAAGGACACACGATGGAACTCAACACGATTATTGTTGGCATTTATTTCCTATTCTTGATTGCGATAGGTTGGATGTTTAGAACATTTACAAGTACCACCAGTGACTACTTCCGCGGGGGCGGTAATATGTTGTGGTGGATGGTTGGTGCAACCGCTTTTATGACCCAGTTTAGTGCATGGACATTCACCGGTGCGGCAGGTAAAGCGTATAACGATGGTTTTGCAGTAGCGGTCATCTTCGTAGCCAACGCATTTGGTTACTTCATGAACTTTGCATACTTCGCTCCTAAATTCCGCCAGCTACGTGTAGTAACGGTAATCGAAGCAATTCGTATGCGTTTCGGTGCGACTAACGAACAAGTATTCACTTGGTCTTCAATGCCAAACAGTGTTGTTTCTGCGGGTGTATGGTTAAACGCACTGGCAATCATCGCTTCGGGTATCTTCGGCTTCGACATGACAGCCACTATCTGGATTACCGGTTTGGTTGTATTGGCCATGTCTGTAACGGGTGGCTCATGGGCGGTAATCGCATCTGACTTTATGCAGATGGTTATCATCATGGCAGTAACCGTGACATGTGCTGTTGTAGCAGTAGTTCAAGGCGGCGGTGTTGGTGAAATCGTGAATAACTTCCCGGTAGCGGAAGGCGGTTCTTTCCTTTCTGGTAATAACATTAACTACCTAAGCATCTTCAGTATTTGGGCATTCTTCATCTTCGTGAAGCAGTTCTCTATTACTAACAACATGCTTAACTCTTACCGTTACCTAGCGGCTAAAGACTCAAAGAACGCTAAGAAAGCGGCATTGTTAGCCTGTGTACTCATGCTTTGTGGTGTATTCATCTGGTTCATGCCTTCTTGGTACATTGCAGGTCAAGGTGTCGACCTAGCAGCAGCTTACCCAGATGCAGGTAAAAAAGCGGGTGACTTTGCATACCTATACTTCGTACAAGAATACATGCCAGCAGGTATGGTTGGTCTTCTAGTTGCTGCTATGTTTGCCGCGACAATGTCTTCAATGGACTCTGGCCTAAACCGTAACTCAGGTATCTTTGTTAAGAACTTCTATGAACCAATCGTTCGTAAAGGTACGGCAAGTGAAAAAGAGCTAGTAACTGTTTCTAAGATTACTTCTGCAGTCTTTGGTATCGCTATTATTCTTATCGCGCAGTTCATCAACTCGCTTAAAGGTTTGAGCCTGTTCGATACAATGATGTATGTCGGCGCTCTAATCGGCTTCCCAATGACAATCCCTGCATTCCTTGGCTTCTTTATTAAGAAGACTCCGGACTGGGCTGGTTGGGGTACGCTAGTGGTCGGTGCTTTAGTCTCTTACTACGTAGGTTTTGTTGTTAATGCTGAAATGGTGTCTTCAGTCTTCGGTCTAGAAGAGCTAACAAGCCGTGAATGGTCTGATGTTAAAGTTGCAATTGGTCTAATTGGTCATATCACACTGACAGGTGGTTTCTTCATCCTATCGACTCTGTTCTACAAGCCATTAACTGAGAAGCGTCAAGCCGACGTTGATAAGTTCTTTGGCAACCTAGCAACGCCACTTGTTGCTGAGTCGGCTGAGCAGAAAGCATTGGATAACAAACAGCGTGAAATGCTTGGTAAACTGATTGCGGTAGCAGGTGTTGGTATCATGCTAATGGCTCTACTCACTAACCCAATGTGGGGGCGTCTAGTCTTCATCCTTTGTGGTGTGATTGTTGGTGGTGTTGGTGTACTACTGGTTAAAGCGGTTGATGACGGCGGCAAGCAGGCGAAAGCAGTAACCGAAAGCTAAACCATAGAATGCGACGACTCGAAAGGGCGTCGCATTTTTTTGCTTTGCGAATCGAGTAAACGTGTCAGCCTTACAACATCAGACCCAAATCACGAAAACTGTAAAAAATTGTACGATTGAATCGAAATACATTCAATTGTCCTACAATAAGACGTATATTATTGCTAATTCCTTTCAATCAACTTGAAAAATAAGTGAGTTAGAATGAGCGACCAAAAATCTCTTGATGCAATCAGGAAGATGAAGCTGGAGAATGATACTTCAGCAGGTAATCTTGTAGACCTACTCCCTATCGAAGTTCAAACACGTGACTTCGACCTATCATTCCTAGACACCTTGAGCGAAGCACGTCCGCGTCTTCTTGTTCAAGCTGATCAGTTAGAAGAATTCAAAGCGAAAGTGAAAGCTGATGAAGCTCACTGCATGTTTGATGATTTCTACAACAACTCTACAGTTAAGTTCCTTGAGACTGCTCCTTTTGAAGAGCCTCAAGCTTACCCAGCTGAGACGGTAGGTAAAGCTTCTCTATGGCGTCCTTATTGGCGTCAAATGTACGTTGATTGCCAAATGGCACTGAACGCGACACGTAACCTAGCGATTGCTGGTGTTGTAAAAGAAGACGAAGCGTTAATTGCAAAAGCAAAAGCTTGGACTCTAAAACTGTCTACGTACGATCCAGAAGGTGTGACTTCTCGTGGTTATAACGATGAAGCGGCTTTCCGTGTCATCGCAGCTATGGCTTGGGGTTACGACTGGTTACACGGTTACTTCACAGATGAAGAACGTCAGCAGGTTCAAGATGCTTTGATTGAGCGTCTAGACGAAATCATGCACCACCTGAAAGTGACGGTTGATCTATTGAACAACCCTCTAAACAGTCACGGTGTTCGTTCTATCTCTTCTGCTATTATCCCAACGTGTATCGCGCTTTACCATGATCACCCGAAAGCAGGCGAGTACATTGCATACGCTCTAGAATACTACGCAGTACACTACCCACCATGGGGCGGTGTAGACGGCGGTTGGGCTGAAGGCCCTGATTACTGGAACACGCAAACTGCATTCCTAGGCGAAGCATTCGACCTATTGAAAGCATACTGTGGTGTAGACATGTTTAACAAAACATTCTACGAAAACACCGGTGACTTCCCGCTTTATTGTATGCCTGTTCACTCTAAGCGCGCGAGCTTCTGTGACCAGTCTTCAATCGGCGATTTCCCAGGTTTAAAACTGGCTTACAACATCAAGCACTACGCAGGTGTTAACCAGAAGCCTGAGTACGTTTGGTACTACAACCAACTGAAAGGCCGTGATACTGAAGCTCACACGAAATTTTACAATTTCGGTTGGTGGGACTTCGGCTACGACGATCTTCGTTTTAACTTCCTTTGGGATGCACCTGAAGAGAAAGCCCCATCGAACGATCCACTGTTGAAAGTATTCCCAATCACGGGTTGGGCTGCATTCCACAACAAGATGACTGAGCGTGATAACCATATTCACATGGTATTCAAATGTTCTCCGTTTGGCTCAATCAGCCACTCTCACGGTGACCAAAACGCATTTACGCTTCACGCATTTGGTGAAACGCTAGCGTCAGTAACAGGTTACTACGGTGGTTTCGGTGTTGATATGCACACGAAGTGGCGTCGTCAAACGTTCTCTAAAAACCTTCCACTATTCGGTGGTAAAGGTCAGTACGGCGAGAACAAGAACACAGGCTACGAAAACCACCAAGATCGCTTCTGTATCGAAGCGGGCGGCACTATCTCTGACTTCGACACTGAATCTGATGTGAAGATGGTTGAAGGTGATGCGACGGCATCTTACAAGTACTTCGTTCCTGAAATTGAATCTTACAAGCGTAAAGTCTGGTTCGTTCAAGGTAAAGTATTCGTAATGCAAGACAAGGCAACGCTTTCTGAAGAGAAAGACATGACTTGGCTAATGCATACAACCTTCGCAAACGAAGTGGCAGACAAGTCTTTCACTATCCGTGGCGAAGTTGCACACCTAGACGTAAACTTCATCAACGAGTCTGCTGATAACATCACTTCAGTTAAGAACGTTGAAGGCTTTGGCGAAGTTGACCCATACGAGTTCAAAGATCTTGAGATCCACCGTCACGTGGAAGTGGAATTCAAGCCATCGAAAGAGCACAACATCCTGACGCTTCTCGTTCCTAATAAGAACGAAGGCGAGCAAGTTGAAGTGTCTCACAAGCTTGAAGGCAACACGCTATTGCTCAATGTTGATGGCGAAACGGTTTCAATCGAACTGTAATTCGCTGAAGTAACAGAAGCTAGATATTAAAAACTCCGAGTGAAAGCTCGGAGTTTTTTTGTTTGGCGAGCGAGCTAGTTAAGTTGGATAAGTTGGCAAACCCATCAGGTTGAAAGAAAACTTGATTGGCCAGAGATAAATAACTTCTCGATGCCAAGTCAGTGGTTCAAGGGCTGAATCTGGACACTGATACACAAAGACCGAGTAGTACTTAACCAATATGTTGAATGAAATGTGCAGGAGTCATATACGAGATCCGCATGTATCGCTCTGTTAGAAGAATAGGGCGCCAACGCCTGTTTCCTAGAAATTGTTATGACTTACTTTTCTGTGAACAGTTTAATCACTGGCTGAGTAAGGGAGTAGTGAACTATACATAGGTAAAGGCGTAGCTTGTTCTTACTAATCGTATGACATTTAACGTATGTTATTTCATCAATAGACGGTTTTTAAAGTGGCAAATAGTTCCTGTAAGTACAAAGCGTGACCCATATTTTCTCGTAAAGTGAATCCCCGTCACAACTTACATCGAACCATCGAATCAATGCCCTAAAACTATTGCGTAACGAGAAATACGTAGTTATTATAATGAGCATATAATCATACAATACTATATTTGGAGTTTGAACATGACTAAACCTGTAATCGGTTTCATTGGCCTAGGTCTTATGGGCGGCAACATGGTTGAAAACCTACAAAAGCGCGGCTACCACGTAAACGTAATGGATCTAAGCGCTGAAGCTGTTGCTCGCGTTACAGATCGCGGCAACGCAACTGCATTCACTTCTGCTAAAGAACTAGCTGCTGCAAGTGACATCGTTCAGTTTTGTCTTACAACTTCAGCTGTTGTTGAAAAAATCGTTTACGGCGAAGACGGCGTTCTAGCGGGCATCAAAGAAGGCGCAGTACTAGTAGACTTCGGTACTTCTATCCCTGCTTCTACTAAGAAAATCGGCGCTGCTCTTGCTGAAAAAGGCGCGGGCATGATCGACGCACCTTTAGGTCGTACTCCTGCACACGCTAAAGATGGTCTTCTGAACATCATGGCTGCTGGCGACATGGAAACGTTCAACAAAGTTAAACCTGTTCTTGAAGAGCAAGGCGAAAACGTATTCCACCTAGGCGCTCTAGGTTCTGGTCACGTGACTAAGCTTGTAAACAACTTCATGGGTATGACAACTGTTGCGACCATGTCTCAAGCTTTCGCTGTTGCTCAACGCGCTGGTGTTGATGGCCAACAACTGTTTGACATTATGTCTGCAGGTCCATCTAACTCTCCGTTCATGCAATTCTGTAAGTTCTACGCAGTAGACGGCGAAGAGAAGCTAGGTTTCTCTGTTGCTAACGCTAACAAAGACCTTGGTTACTTCCTTGCTCTTTGTGAAGAGCTAGGTACTGAGTCTCTAATCGCTCAAGGTACTGCAACAAGCCTACAAGCTGCTGTTGACGCTGGCATGGGCAACAACGACGTACCAGTAATCTTCGACTACTTCGCTAAACTAGAGAAGTAATCGACGTACGACCTCGCCAGGGTATTGCTTGTCTGTTAGACGGCGATACCTCCGCGAGGTTCGTTTTTTTTAACACAAAGTCTTATCTACAAGCCCGTTTTATCTCAAATCCCGCGTTATCTACAACTTTCTGTTTGCTTCCACGGTTTCACTCTTCCTCGCAAAGCTTTTTACCATCAATTCTACTCTTCTAGCTCTACCTTTTTGCTTCTTTCTGTTCTACCTTCGCAAAACTCTACCTGTTTCTACTTCCATTTAAGAACGACCTTTCAAAGCAGTGCTGATGCGTGATAGTTAGTGCAGCTGAGCAATCACATCCCCAACGTCAATGAAAAGCAAAAAAAAGCCCACACAGCTGGTGACTGTGTGGGCGTATTCGGACTAGCCGTCTGGAAAAACCAATGAACAATCCAAGTGAAATAACGATTAACGAGATCCCCCGACAGTTTCTGCGTTAAACGTGTTCAATGACCTTAAAGCGAGTTGCTTCAATTACCACTTTGAATTGCACAAAAGCATCCAGAAAGAACTTAAGTTATGATTCAAATATACCATACATTAAGGGTTATTGTATTACAAATAAATCTAAAGATTGAATGCCTTTAGTGAATGCTTGGTTGGAGATAATGTGATTTAGCACTCGTTTTTTTGTTGAGACTCGATGAGTCTTTTAAAAGGAAATAAATTTATGGCGCAGTTCTATTTGAATTTATAGTCTTCTTATTCTCTCGTGTGCTTAGTTTTTTACGAGAAACTAAGCCGGTTTTAACTATTTATCGTGACTATGATTTGCCTCTCAACACACTTTTAAATCAGAAAATCCCAGTGGAGTTGCGCATCTTCTCATTTCTTTTATCAATTGATTTATTTGTATTATAAGAATATGTAAAATTTAAACTTGTCGAGATGATGAAGTTAGCTAAGCGGCTTTAGCGTCATCATAGTCGATCTCGTTTTAGCTCTTAATGCTGTACCTTAAATACAATAATGGATTCAATATGAAACAGGTCAAATTAAAAAGCGTCTTAGCTGTCTCTATCATTCTCGCAATATCGGGTTGTGCTTCTAACACCAAGTCAAATATTTTAACGCCGACCGTTATTACGGCTAGCAGCCACGATGGCAACGGCCCTGATCGACTCTTTGATCAAGATATCACGACTCGTTGGTCTGCAAACGGTGCGGGTGAATGGGCAATGTTAGATTACGGTTCGGTGATTGAAATTGATGCGATTCAAGCTTCATTTAGTAAAGGGGACCAACGCCAGTCTAAGTTCGATCTGCTCGTCAGTGTTGATGGAGAAAACTGGACAACGATTTTAGAAGGTCAATTAAGTTCGGGAAGAGTGATTGGCTTAGAGCGTTTTCAGTTCCAACCGGTACAAGCGCGCTATGTAAAATATGTAGGTCACGGTAACAGTAAAAATAGTTGGAACTCAGTTACTGAGCTTGCAGCAATTAACTGTGGAATCAATGCTTGTCCGGTAAGTCATATCATTACCGATGATGTGGTTGAAGCTGAGAAAGTGATGATCGCGGAAATGGCCGCAGCAACTAAAGCACTAAAGGAAGCACGTAAAGATTTACGTAAAGGTAACTTTGGGGAACCAGCGGTATATCCTTGTGAAACTACAGTAAAATGCGACACTCGCACTCCTTTACCTGTACCGACTAATCTACCAAAGTCACCACTTGCGGGTAATGCACCAAGCGAAAACTTCGATCTAACGACATGGTATTTATCTCAACCTTTTGACCACGATAAAAACGGCAAGCCAGACGACGTCTCTGAATGGAACTTAGCGAATGGTTATCAGCATCCAGAGATTTTCTACACAGCAGACGACGGTGGCTTGGTATTCAAGACATACGTGAAAGGCACACGTACCTCAAAGAATACGAAATATGCACGTACAGAGATGCGTGAGATGTTACGTCGTGGTGATACATCTATTAGCACTAAAGGTGTCAATGAGAACAACTGGGTATTTAGTTCGGCTCCCGTTGAAGATCTAAAAGCTGCAGGCGCGATTGATGGTGTTTTAGAAGCAACGCTTAAGATTGATCATACAACGACAACTGGTGACGCGCACGAAGTTGGCCGTTTCATCATTGGTCAGATACATGATAAAGATGATGAGCCCATTCGTCTTTACTACCGAAAATTACCAAACCACGAAACAGGGACGGTTTATTTTGCTCATGAGAATACCAACAAAGGCACAGATAACTATTTCAACTTAGTCGGAGACATGACAGGAGAGATCGGCGACCAAGGTATTGCACTTGGCGAGACGTTTAGCTACCGCATTGATGTAAAAGGTAACACGATGACTGTTACGCTGATGCGTGAAGGCAAAGATGACGTTGTTCAAATGGTTGATATGAGCGAAAGTGGTTACGATCAAGGTGGGCGTTACATGTATTTCAAAGCGGGTGTTTACAATCAAAACATCAACGGTGAGCTTGATGACTATGCCCAAGCGACATTCTACAAAATAGCGACGTCGCACGATAAATATCAGGAATAACGAATCATCTGCACATACAAAAATGGCCGCTAGTACTAGCGGCCATTTTTGTTGTTTTATCGGTTAGTTCCAATTGTACTTCGCGAGCCCAATGATCTTACGTAACTAATTGATCTTAATTAACTAAGCATGGTGAGTAAGGTGGGTATAGTGAGAGGGGTATTTATATATAAAAAAGGCTTAGATATTTTCTAAGCCTATTTAGAGCACACGTTAGATATGGTTCATGAGAGCGATTAAAATGAGTATGTAACACCAACGCGTGTTTTTAACTGACGTTCATTCTCTTCCGCTGAGCCGTAATCTGATGTCCAAAATTCAACATAAGGTCTTAGGTTATCGAATTTATAGCCGATTTTTACACCTAAATCCCATTCCCAATCTTCACCATTCGCTTTGACTTGATCTTCGTAGCTTTTGACGTAGTTCGCCTCATAACTTAATTGAAGGTTTTTCAAATCTTCGTCTTGGAATTTATAAGCGCCAGTCAATGTAAATTTACCTTGCTGAACAGTCTCACCAGCTAATGCTATTTTGTCGCCGTTAACTTTTGTGAGAGAACTGCTTGAACTGTCTGTGTAGTTTTGGAATTCATGACGGTAGCGGAGAGCCGTTGTTAGGCCGAAGTCGGCTTTATACCCAACACGAAACTGTGGTTTAAGTGTCATTTTTTCATCGCCGAACGTAATAGGCATACCTGGCTGCAAATACCATTTTTCATCTAGCGCATAACGAACCCCCCAATCAAATTCAGAATCTCCGCGTTCCAATTGGTTATATATATCGCCTTCTGCATTTGGAGCGAACTTTTGTTCAACGCTAAAATATAGCTTTGTCTCGTCTGCTATTTTCGTACTTCCGCCAATTTTAATACGATGCGCGTATTTATCGTCTTCATGCTTATGTTCTGCACGGTAATCAAGAGTTGCGCCAGTCGCTGTGCCTGCAAGAAGAGTTGTAGCAACAATTGCAGCAATTTTTGTAACAGAGTTCATACCTTTGTCTCACTATTATTTTTTTATTTTGGATACATCCAATATACCCACGGCTCACAAATTAACACCATAAATGGTATTAAATTAATGTATGACAAATATGGTATTTATTCCTGGGTTAAATTTCTGTGAGATCTATCAAAAGTTCCGACTAATGGCCTATTTATATAGCTAAATGTTATGAATATCTCAGTTTAAGGCTTGTCTATCAAATCAATCATGACTCAGTTCTCATATTAACAAACCTTGGGTTCTTGAAATTTACCATGTGTTAAAATAATACAAATATTGAGTGGTGCCACGTTTTTGTCGATGATTTAGTTATTGTGGTTCTAACATAGCGGAGCATGTTGAGGGATATAGATATAAACCATCGACAAATGTTTAATAAAAGTTAAAAGATGGCTAAGTGTAAATCTTATTTACTGGTTGGTTTATTTAAGTCGAAGAGAAAATATTTAGTACTAATTCGTGTTCAAAAGCAGTTTCTGTGCTGAGAGTGTGCTCAGTATCTGTTAACAATAAAGGATGAGTCATGTTTAAGAAAAACATATTAGCAGTGGCGTTATTAGCGACTGTGCCAATGGTTACTTTCGCAAATAACGGTGTTTCTTACCCCGTACCTGCCGATAAATTCGATATGCATAATTGGAAAATAACGATTCCTTCGGATATTAATGAAGATGGTCGTGTTGATGAAATAGAAGGGGTAGCCATGATGAGCTACTCACATAGTGATTTCTTCCATCTCGATAAAGACGGCAATCTTGTATTTGAAGTGCAGAACCAAGCTATTACGACTAAGAACTCGAAAAATGCTCGCTCAGAGTTACGTCAGATGCCGCGCGGAGCCGATTTCTCGATTGATACGGCCGATAAAGGAAACCAGTGGGCATTGTCGAGCCATCCAGCAGCCAGTGAATACAGTGCGGTTGGTGGAACGCTAGAAGCGACGCTAAAAGTGAATCACGTCTCAGTTAATGCTAAGTTCCCAGAAAAATACCCAGCGCATTCTGTTGTGGTTGGTCAGATTCATGCTAAAAAACACAACGAGCTAATCAAAGCTGGAACCGGTTATGGGCATGGTAATGAACCACTGAAGATCTTCTATAAGAAGTTTCCTGACCAAGAAATGGGTTCAGTATTCTGGAACTATGAACGTAACCTAGAGAAAAAAGATCCTAACCGTGCCGATATTGCTTACCCAGTATGGGGCAATACTTGGGAAAACCCAGCAGATCCGGGTGAAGCGGGGATAGCGTTAGGTGAAGAGTTCAGTTACAAAGTGGAAGTGAAAGGCACCATGATGTACCTGACATTTGAAACGGCTCGCCACGATACAGTTAAGTATGAAATCGACCTGAGTAAGGGCATCGATGAACTTGATTCACCTACGGGTTATGCGGAAGATGACTTCTACTACAAAGCTGGCGCATACGGCCAATGTAGCGTGAGTGATTCTCACCCTGTATGGGGGCCTGGTTGTGGCGGTACTGGCGATTTCGCTGTCGATAAAAAGAATGGCGATTACAACAGTGTGACTTTCTCAGCACTTAAGCTGAATGGAAAATAGTTAGCAGTTAGCAGTTAGCAGTTAGCAGTTAATAGCTAGAGCTGATTAGATAGATAACAGAGTAGGGCGATCGACACGCTAGCCTCAAAGAACATGTTCAAAGGCCACTTAACACAACGTTAAGTGGCCTTTTTTGTCAGTCGAGTTCGCCACACCGTTTCTAGTGATGTGTTGACGGTGAATCCTATCCAATGCTTAAACGTTGGTTAACTCAGATCAACCAAGCCTCCAACTCCTTACCATTTAGTTAGGCCCCAAAGTCTGGCTTCTAAAACAAAACAACCTCGCCAAGTGGCAAGGTTGTTGTCGACAGCTCAGCTGAAGCTTTTTCTGGAGCTAGGTAAGACGATTAGTCATACATCAGCTCGTCGGCTTTGTTTGCATCAAACTCTTTTAAAGACTTACGTGCTAGATGTCGGAATGGGAACGCTTTGACTATCTCTTCGAATGGTTGGATAGCAAATGCCCAAAAGATAGAACCGTCTAAACCAAAGATGATCAATGCGCAAAGCGGGATTGAAACGACCCATTGACCCGTAAAGTTGATTTTGAATACGTCAGTTGTTTTGCCTAGTGCTCTTAATACGTGTCCGTGAACGGTGTTGTAGCCACGAACGATCGGCAAGAAGATGTAGAGTGGGGCAATAACAGACAAGGCTTGATAGGTAGAAGGATCTAAGTCTGGATACACATCGCCAATCACCAAACTTAAGCCTGCAAACAACACCGCACAAACAACAGATATACCGACTGCAACATCAATACTGGTATCAACGTTCTTAGTCAGGTCACCCATTTTCTTAGAACCGATCGCTTGGCTGATCGTAATCGCGGAAGAGTGAGCCCAAGCGGTAATAAATTGAGTGCCTGCACGTATCCATGGCATCACCAAGGTAATCGCTACGTAGGCATTGATGTTGAGTTGCGAGTACAGCAATTGGTAAATCGTGGCACCAATCGAAAGCATGGTCACATTCGCAGCGACAGGGAATATCTCAATGAAGTGGCGATGAATGTTGGTGATGAATTCTGACTTTTCCGTATCCAATTTTAGTGAAACAGATGAGTCGTAGTGAACACACAGAATCAAATACACAAGACGAATAGTGATAGCGATAACGCTGCCGAGCGCGGCACCTTGTACGCCAACCCCTTCAAAGTTTGTGAAGCCGTGAATAAGCACATAAGAGAGCACAGCGTTGATCGGCAGTTCGATCAAATAGCCTTTAAACGGAACTTTGGTTCTTCCTAATCCGTTAAATAACGCGATGATAACTTGCGTTAATGCAGTGAAAATCACCAGATATTTTGAAATATCCAGATAGTGGCTGATCTCAAGGTGAAGAGTTTTGTCGTCGGTTAAGGCTTGAATTAAAGGTTGTTCAAAAAAGGTAAGTAGAAGCCAGAATATTGCTGCAACGCCAAAGTTGATGAACAATCCTGCCCAAAATGCTTTGGATAACGAAGAGGTGACACCAGAACCAACCGCACGACTGAGAACCAGTTGCGTACCATTCGCCAGCGCCATTTGAATACCCAACACAAACGCGATGATGGTCGTAGCAATCCCCATGGCAGCAAGAGGAATTTCACCGAGCGGAGAAACCAATAGCGTGTCGATCATTAACATCGACTGCATCAATAATGCGTTTAAGGCTAGGGGCCAAGCGAGAGAGAAGTTTTTCCTTACATACGATTGCGAAGACACAAACAATACCTTATGTGTATAACCGTAAGTTTTCTCTGAGAGGACCCGAGTTCACCATTTATAGGTGAAACACTACGGTAATGGATGGTTAAAAAAGGGGGCGCTAAAACATGACTGACTCGTGTATTGGGATACACGAGTCAGTCTGGTAAATCTCGGTTATGCGATGGCCAGTTCAACTCTAGACAGCTTTTGGTTTTCATCATCAAGTAAAGCTTGAGAGGCGATTCGAGCCTGATTTGCATTGCCTGACATAATCGCATCGTATATCGCTTTGTGCTCTTCTAAACAGAAGCGGCCGCCTTCGGCTGAATGGTCGATAAACTGCTTGAAGATTGTCGAGAGAATGTTCGCGAACGGAATATAAAATTGGTTACCCGTCGATAGAAAAATTGTTTGGTGAAACAGGTGATCGTTCGTTGTCCACTCTTCATAATCAAAGCCGTTTGCCGCGATGGTCATCTTTTGGAAAAGAATCGAAAGCTCTTTGCGTTGCTCTACCGTAGCGTTGGATGCCGCAAGCGCACACGCTTCTGGATCAATCGCTTTTCTTAACCCTAAAAATTGAGATAAGAAGGGCTTGGTGTCTTCTAAGTCTTGAATCCAATACAGTAATTGAGGATCTAAAAAGTGCCATTGCGTTCTTGGCTTGATGCGAGTGCCCACTTTAGGCTTGGATTCAATCAACCCTTTTGCTGAAAGCAGCTTAGTCGATTCTCGAAGGGCAGTTCTGCTGACTCCAAAGATCTCGCACAACTCCATTTCACTGGGTAATTTCTGATTTTCTTCTAACTCGCCAGACAAGATTTTACGAGCAATTTGTCTCGCGACTTGAACATGAATTCGGCGGCTTGAATCTTCCACCAATGTAAATATTGACATTTAAACCACCTGAAATTGAAATTTTAAAAACAAAAAAAGCCAGACGAATCTGGCGTTTTGGTGTCAGTGTATACGTCTAATATAGTGTGAGGTTTTCCCTCATCTACTCGTACCTGTCAAACAGGTTTTATGTATTTAACTTAGCTACCTACTAAGGCGCTATTTGTCCGCCGTTAACATCTAGGATTTGTCCTGTGATGTAGCCGCTACAAGCGTGCGATGCAAAGAAAGCAAAAGTAGGGGCGACTTCTTCGATGCTGCCAAAGCGTCCCATTGGGATGTTGTTAGCAATGTTTGATTTCAGCTCGTCGCTTTTACCATCGTGAAATGCAGTGTCGATCGTGCCAGGAGAAACAATGTTGAAACGGATATTGTCTTTCGCAAACTCTTTCACCCAGTTACGGTGAATATCGTGTAACCACGCTTTTGATGCGGCATAGATACCAGCACCCACACCACCACCTTCGCGAGCGGCAATAGAACCCGTGCTGATAACACACGATGTTTGACCTGACTCAGCCGCTGAGGCGCGTAAGTGGGGAATAGAGAACTTGGTTGTCATCAATGCAGAGCGAACGTTTAGATCCATGACTCGCTCATAAAACTCGTCATCGATGTCTTCGAGATTTGCACGCCCGCCTAAGCCACCTGCGTTGTTGATCAACACATCCATACCACCAAAATGTTCGGTGAACTCATTAACTAATCTTTCGCACTCTAATGTGTCCATTAGGTTTGCTGGGAAAAACGCAACATCGCCGCCAAGTGCAGTCAGTTCTGTTAGAACCTCATCCACTTTTGGGCTGAAAGCACGACTATTGATGCCGATCTTTGCGCCGTACTTTGCAAAAATACGTGCGGTAGCTAAGCCCATACCAGCAGTAGAGCCAGTAATTAGAATGCGTTTGCCTTTTAAATCGTTAAACATCAGAGTCGCCTATATTGTAGATCATTTGCATTAATAAATCATACAATAACACTTGCTATATTCAAGGATGTTCATCTCAAAACCGATCATTAACGGCATAAATAGTGACAGGAAGAGTGGTTTTGTGAGTTAACGCATACAAAAAATGTGTAAATAAGAACTATTTGTATGAATAAATGGGCTTGTTTGGTTTGATGAGCTTAATACTTACAAGATTGTCAAAATAATGCTCTAGCCTATATTGGTAGTGACCTCACGTTATTCTGATGCTGAGTTGGTCGAGATATAAATCAGTGTTATAGTCCGAATTAAATAATACATATCTAATAAGTAAGTAGACACATGGCTGGTCATTTCAATTCTATTTCAGGCTCTAAGCGAAGCCTTCATGTGCAAGTCGCACGTGAAATCGCTCGTGGTATTTTGTCGGGCAATTTGCCTCAAGGTTCTATTATCCCTGGTGAAATGGCTCTGTGTGAGCAATTTGGTATCAGTAGAACAGCATTAAGAGAAGCGGTTAAGCTTCTGACCTCAAAAGGCCTATTAGAATCTCGCCCTAAGATTGGTACTCGTGTTGTCGACCGTGCATACTGGAACTTCTTAGATCCACAGCTTATCGAATGGATGGACGGACTTGCGGATACAGACCAATTCTGTCACCAGTTTTTAGGTTTACGTCGTGCTATTGAGCCTGAAGCTTGCGCATTGGCTGCTACATTTGCCACTGCGGATCAACGAATTGAATTATCAGAAATTTTCCAAAAGATGGTAGAGATATCTAGCGAAGAGACTCTTGATAAAGAGCGTTGGTTAGATATTGATATGAAGTTCCATAGCTTGATTTTCAACGCAACGGGTAACGATTTCTACCTACCGTTCGGTAATATTTTAACGATCATGTTTGTTAACTTTATTTCTCACTCTTCGGAAGAGGGAAGTACATGCATTAACGAGCATCGCGCTATTTACGAAGCGATTATGGCTGGAAATAGTGACAAAGCACGTCAAGCATCAGCAAGTCATCTATTAGAAACAAATCATAGATTACCAATTGCTAGTTAATTGTTTTAGCTAATTGTTTTAGAAGGTATTTTAGTGCTGAGTTCTAAGTTCACTCTTTAGGGTTTCTATCTCAAAAAGTTAAGATAATTAAAGTTAACATCGCAACGGTTACCAAACCGGACGACAAGAAAGCACGTTTGATACGTGCTTTTTTTGTATTCAAATTTGATGAAAACCTGACCAGTGTCCAATATTTAATCTATTATTTATCGTTTTATTAAAATCACTAGTAACCAGTATTTTAAGTTATATAATAATACTAATTAAATTATTGCGAGTGTGATTATGCCTCAGTCTCTTTTGCCAAATATTCTTCAATTTATCGGTCAGATAGACCCTTTCGATAAGATCCCTAAACAAGCGCTTCGTGAACTTGCCTCTAATGTTCAGATCACTTATCTCGGCAAAGGGGATGTGGTTGATTTGTGTGAGTCGGGTAAAGAAAAGTCGCTCTACATCATTCGGACCGGTTCTATGGAACAAAGAAAGTCGGATGGTGTACTTCGTGCGCGTTTGGGTAGTGAAGATTTGTTCGGCTTTACGTTCTTAGACTCTGAAGTCAACGATGAGAAAGGCTATCGAGCGATCGCAATCGAAAACACCTTACTTTATGTGATTCCACACTCGGCACTTCAAGCGCTGTTCAAAGCATTTCCAAGCTGCGCAGAACACTTTGCGTCGCAGGCTCAGGTTCGTTTGAAGTCAGCATTGGACGTGGTGTGGTCAAATAAAGAGAAAGGCTTATTCATTCGTAAGGTTGAAGAAGTGGCAAGCGGGCAGGTAGCCATCGTTAAGGCTGAACAAACTATCCAATCGGTCGCGGTTGAAATGCTGCATCAACGCTCACCTTGTGCGGTGATTTATGAAGGTGAAACGATTGTTGGCTTGATCACCGATCGCGATATGACCAAGCGAGTGATTGCTCATGGTGTCAGTACCGATAACCTGATCTCCGAGGTGATGACGCATTCTCCACTGACGGTTAAACCGGACGATCTTGTGTTACATGCCGCGTCTATCATGATGCAATTCAACATCCGCAACTTGCCTGTTGTGAAAGAGAACAAAGTTGTTGGCTTGCTGACTACGTCTCACTTGGTTCAAAACCACCGTGTTCAAGCGATCTTCTTAATCGAGAAAATCAAATATGCGGGCAGCGTAAAAACCATGTCTTCATTTACTTCAGAACGACAAGCCATTTTTGAAGCGCTGGTGGAAGGTAAGGTTGCACCTGAAACGGTCGGTAAGGTAATGACCATGATTATGGACGCTTACACACGCCGATTGATTCAGATAGCGATTGATAAATTAGGCCCACCACCTTGTGATTTTTCTTGGATTGTTGCGGGCTCGCACGCTCGTAATGAAGTCCATATGTTGTCGGATCAAGACAGTGCGATTGTACTGGCTGACGATGCAACCGATAGCGACCGAATTTACTTTAAACACCTTGCGATGATGGTAACGAACGGATTAGCGAGCTGTGATTACCCACTGTGTCCGGGTAAATTCATGGCGGCGACACCAAAATGGTGCCAGCCACTCGGTGTTTGGAAGCACTACTATAAAAAGTGGGTCGCAAACCCTGAGTACGAACGCTTACTTAATATCAGTGTGTTCCTAGAGATTCGTACTATCTATGGCAACAGTGAGTTTGAAGGCATTCTTCGTGATGAGCTGCATTCCAATATTCGCGGTAACCGTGAGTTCTTAAGCACTCTAGTGAAAGATGCGGTGAACACCAATCCGCCATTGGGCATCTTCAATAGTTTGGTATTAGAGAAGTCAGGTGAGAATAAGAAAACGTTGAACGTGAAGAAGTACGCCATTAACTTGATTATCGATCTTGCACGTATTTACGGATTAGCGGTGGAATGTGATTTGTCGGCAACCGATGAACGCTTTGCCGCAGCCAATGAAAAAGGCATGTTGAGTGATGACGCGTTCAAGAACATCCTTGGTGCGTATCAGTTCATTCTGTCTTTCCGTTTCGGTCATCAGTTAGAAGCCTTGAAGAACGGTGAAGTACCAGATAACAACATCAACCCAGACAGTTTTGGTAGCTTTGAACGTAAGCACTTGAAAGATGCCTTTAGGATCATTGCCGATCTTCAAGAAGCAGCGAAAATCCGTTTCGGAGCGCGCTAATGAAATCGTTTTTAAATTACTTTCATCCGCTTGAGCGAATTAAACGTAAGCGTAAGCAGTATTTGAATACGGTTAAATTGCCAGAAGCGTTACACGATCTTGTTGAACAACCTTGCCCTGAAATGACGGACTTGGCCAAAGACAGCGACTATATCGTGTTGGATCTTGAGACCACGGGCTTAGACAGCGAACAAGATCTGATCTTGTCCATGGGTTGGGTCGATGTGGTCAAGGGGCGAATAGACTTAGCGTCGGCCAAGCATATTTATCTCAATAACGATTCGCAGATTAACGCTGAAACCGCGGTTATCAATCACATCACACCTCAAATGCTGGAAGAGGGCGCTTCAATTCATGATGCGATGCTGACGTTTTTTGAAGCCGCAAAAGGTAAGATCATTGTCGCGCATGCTTGTGTGGTTGAAGAGAAGTTCATTAGCCAGTATCTATTGAGATGCTATGGCTTAAGACAGCTGCCTTTACTTTGGTTAGATACACTGTGTATTGAGAAGAGCATGGAGAAAGCGATCAGCAATCATGAAGAAGTCGACTTAACCTTGGCTGGAACTCGCGAAAGGTACGGGCTTCCTGAATACAACAGCCACAATGCATTGGCCGATGCCGTCTCAACAGCAGAATTGCTGTTAGCTCAGCAGAAGCGAGTGGTCCCTAATGATGAAGTGACACTTTCATTTCTATATCGAATTAGTCACTAGGGCAGTAATTTCAATCTCTCGATTCTTATTGAATGAACTGATTTCAAAGCATAAAAAAGCCAGCGATTAAGCTGGCTTTTGGTTAGGTCTTAGAAAATTAGGACAGTAATTATCTTAGATTTTTCACGTAGCGTGCGGCTTAGAAGCTGTAAGTTAGACCAACACGGCTACGTAGTTCACGAGTTGCTTTTGTTGATGAAGTGCTCACATCACCAAATTCTACATACGGTGCCCATTGACCCATCATGTGGCGAATACTAGCGTTCAACTCGTAGTTGGTATCGTCGTTGTCGTAGATGTCATATCCATCCGCTTTGTAGTAGTTACCTTCTAGACCAAAGCGCCAGTTTTCCATTGAGTAGTTAACGTTTGCCGTTAGACGGTGGCGGCGTTGGTTAGAAACATTCTGATCGACCGTAATTGGAACACCATCACTATCAACGATAACATCGCCATTACTATCGAACTGGTACTCTGAGCTGCTCGTATTCTGTCTCATATCGTAACGGTAACGAGCACTTAGGCTTAGGCCATCAACGCTATCCACTTTGTATGTTGCACGAACTTGAGGTTTGTATGTAACGCCAGATTCACGACCTTCAATTGGCATACCGTAAGTCATTGTCCAGTTATCGTTTAGTACATGACGGTAATTTAGACCAAGCTCCCAACCATTGTTCTTCAAATCTTCCATGAATTTACCGTCTTCTCCCTTGAATTTCGCTTCGATATCTACAAGGAAGTTGCCAATGCTATCGCCAAGTTTTACACGAGTAGCGTGTTGATCTGTATGACTCTTGTATTCGTGTCTCATATCGAAAGACGCAGCAGATACAGAGCCAGCAGCGAGTACAGATGCCACAGCAATCACAATTTTAGTTTTATTCATGGTATTAGTTCCATATTTATAGGTTGAGTATTGGCCATAATTACAAGCCAAATAGAGTAGTTCTTGTCTTCAATGCATTTTGTTTTCGAAATTATTTCTTGGCTATTTCAAATTTATTTTGCATTTAAATAATACAAATATGGTAACGATCCGAGGCGTGATGATCTGTGAATTAGATCGTGTTGTAGTGACAAAACCACTGTTTACAAAGGGTTACAAAGTTGAGGTATCACAGTAAGTTAATGATTTTTAGTTGTTTATTGGTTTGCAGGTGATGATTCTTAATGGTTTTGTTCGTCAATAAATGTGCGCTACAGCAAAAAATTGAACCTTTAGATATCATTTTTATTTGTAATACATTATTATTTACTAACTTTCTATAGCAACACATAACTTTGCTGTGTTGATTGGATGCACTGACGGTGCAAAGCCGAATAAGTAAGAATGGTCTTGAAGCTAATTGGATTAAATCCAACCGCTTTAAGAGCATGAGGCAATTGCTTGAGGTGATTTAAAGCTCAATTAGAGATGGTTTGAAATGTAGTAGGCAAGGCAGTGACATAGCCTGCTATATAAGTATGAACTTGATAGGAATGAACAGGGTTCGAATAGTTACTCGTTGTTCTAACCTGCGATAAAGAAGAAATCGTTGAAGTGCTTGCGAAAGCATTTTGATTATTGCTCCCAACTATTCTAATTATAACTTCTGCTTTCGTTAAGAAAGGTAGGGGATGGTAGTCGAAGATCTGCCCTTGCGCTCATGTTGATACAGGCAACATGAGCGTTTTTTTATCTGAAATTTGAGTAGAGAGTCGTTTGAGGCTCAATAAGCGTGTAAACCACGGCTTAAGAGCTAGGCTTTTAGGTTGATGACTGCACGTTCAAGTGAATCCGTTTGCTTTACCACTGAAGTTGCAGAAGCTGCGTTTTTTGAAGCGCTCGTTACATTCGTCAGTGTCAGCTGTTTAATGGCATCTACGTTTTCGATGATCTCTGACGTAACTTCACTTTGCTCCTTCATTGCATTCGCCACTTCCAAACTGTTATTTAGAATGGTTTCCATGTCTGCGATAACCGATGTGATTCTTGAATGTGCCTTCTCACAAGAGTCGACACTGCTGTTGCCTTTCTCACAACAGTTTTGAATGGTATTCACTACCGTTTGGGTCTGGTCTTGAACGCCTTGAATAATCGTTGAAATCTCTTCGGTTGAAAGCTGAGTTCTGCCCGCTAGGGTTCTTACTTCGTCTGCAACCACGGCAAATCCACGACCTTGTTCGCCAGCGCGCGCCGCTTCTATCGCTGCATTCAGAGCAAGTAGGTTGGTTTGATCTGCAATGCCTTTAATCACTTCTAAAACCGTATTAATTTTCTCGGAATGAACAGAGAGGCGATTCACTTCTTCACTCGCACTGACGAGATCAGTCGAAAGCGTATTGATGGTGTCTCTGGTGAATGCCACGTCGTTCAGGCCATCATTCGCCGTGGCGAAACTGGTTTGTGCATTGGATGAGGCATTTTCGCTGTTGGTGGCCACATTTTGAATATTGCTGCCCATCTGGTTTATCGCGGTCGCAATATTTTCGGTTTGTTGCTGTTGTTTGTTTAAAGCACTCTCAACTTCCATTCCATCGTGCTGAAGCTGGTTAGATATGTTGCCTAACTCTTGAATAGAGCCCTGAACTTGGCCGACCAACTGACGAATATCAGCGAGTACGGTATTAAACGCCCTTGCGATATCGGCTATTTCGTCCGTTCCGCTGTCGTCGGCTTTTACGGTAAAGTCACGTTGCTGCGCGACCAACAACATGGTTGAGTTTAACGAGGCTATTTTTTTCGCGACACGAGATGAAATGCCAAAAGATAGTGCCATCAGTAATGCAGCGACGGTAACAATAGAGCCAACAATAAAGGTCGTAATGGTTTGTTGAATTGATTCGACCTGTTGTTCTAAGCGGCCTTCAAGGCTGATGAATATCGAGATGATGTCTTCAAACAGCATCTTCATTTCAGATTTCAGTTCCGCGACCTTGGCGGGGTTGCGGTCGATGGCATCTACCATTAAAGAGAAGTCTTTGTCGTATTGCTTTACTTCAAGTGTCAGCTTGTCTAACTCTGGGACTGCAATGTCAAACTCTTTGAGCAGGACGGAAAAGCTCCCCATCAATTGTTGAAAGTGAGAGTACTCTTTGGCGAATACTGGCTTGAGTGCTTTCTCATGGCTTATTAGAAACTCTAATTCAGTTCTATTGAGCTGAAGCATAGAGACTTCGAGCGACTTTACTTTGATCAGCGTTTTTTCAAGTTTGATTAATTTTAGGTTGGCCAGTTCAGTGAATGACACAACAACCAACAAAGACACAATGGATAAACAAGTTAGGCTAAAAAGGGAGGTTTTAATTTTCATAGGCGGGCACCAAAGCAGAACAATATGACTCAACAACGTATTTGGAATCGTGTTTCTCTTATTTGCGTGTAGATAGCTTACGAGGTCGGTAATTGAGATCTGACTCGCAACGGAAACGTTTGCTTACAGTATTTTATGGAAAGGTTATGCGCAAGTTAAATATTTATTATTTTCAATGGCTATTGATGATTATTTTGTTATTAGTGATTGTTTTGGACATAAAGGGAGAGGAAAAGGAAGGAGCGGGAGATTAGGTCAATAGATCTTATTAATGGAGAGCACAGTGCTTACTTGAGATTAAAGAAGATGAGTACTTGTGCTTTGTAACACGAGTACTCACCCGTTTGTATTTAGCTTTCTGTCGGCATCCACACCTGTTTAGACGTGATTTTGTGGTCTTTAAAGGTCAGTTCTTCAACCTTGTCACCGTTAGTATTCCAGCGAGTTAGTTTTCCGTTCGCGACTTCACCTTCATCGAACTTCGCTTGGCTTGCCTTATTACCGTTAGGGTAGTAGTCCGTTACCAAACCATCTTTTTGTCCGTCGCTGTATTCAGCGATCAGGCTTTGTTCACCATTGGGATACCAACGAGAGGCGGTGCCTGATAGTTCATTGTCTTTATAATTGAGTTCTGCTTTTTTCTGTCCGTTTGGATACCAGGTTTCAGCTTTGCCTTGCAGCTCACCTTTTACGTAATTCACTTTAGAGGCGACTTGACCATTCGGATACCAGTTAGTTTCTAGCCCAAGTTCTAAGCCATCGGCAAACTGAGCTTGGGTCGCGACTTGGCCGTTATCGAACTTCTCTTCAAATTGACCAGTAAAGGGTTTTGAATGGTTTACTTGGTAAGCCACGCCTTTACGCATCTGTAAGTAGTCAACAGCATCTTCACGTGGTGTTGCTGCATAGCTCATAGAAGATACCGCACTAAGAGCAATTAAGATTGGAACGTATTTCTTCATAATGACACCTTTTTAATGGACGAGAGAAACTGTAACGGGTGTGTTAAAAGCATTTCACTTCCGTGTATCCCTGTCAGTATCTAATAGTGGTTTTCAAGTTTTCATTATTAGCGACCTAATATAGGGAACTTTTAAAAGCAAATATCCAATCTTATTTGTATTATAAATATGTTGGTTTGATTCATTTTTATAAATTATATCTAACGATTTTTTTGTTGTTCACATTTGAGCTTTGATCGTGACGAATAATAATTTTTAACGAGCATTCTTCGGTTTTTAGAGACTTTGTTCATGTTTTTCGGGGTTTTGGTCGAAATTTAGTGCGGATGACTGCACTGACTTGAGGAATTGCGCTCCTAGGTGGTGCAACTTTGAACTTGATCACTTGTATGATTAATTGAGTGTCAGACTGTAAGATCACTGTCACGCATTTGGATTATTGTAGTACAAATGTGCTAGCCATCTATCTATAGTGACCTCAACAAAAAACATAAATAAAAGGTCTAAAGATGGAACTCAATACCCTGATAGTTGGCATCTACTTCCTATTCTTAATTGCGATAGGGTGGATGTTCCGAACGTTTACAAGTACGACAAGTGATTACTTCCGTGGGGGAGGTAACATGTTGTGGTGGATGGTAGGTGCAACTGCATTTATGACCCAGTTCAGTGCGTGGACATTTACGGGTGCCGCAGGTAAAGCCTTTACCGATGGTTTTGCCGTAGCGATTATCTTCATCGCTAACGCATTCGGTTACCTAATGAACTACCTCTATTTTGCTCCGAAGTTCCGCCAACTGCGTGTTGTGACGGTAATTGAAGCGATTCGTATGCGTTTTGGTAAGGTGAATGAGCAAGTGTTTACTTGGTCGGGTATGCCAAACAGCGTTATTTCTGCGGGTATCTGGTTGAACGGTCTTGCGATCATCGCATCAGGGATCTTTGGTTTCGACATGACAACCACGATCATTCTAACAGGCCTTGTCGTACTGATAATGTCGGTAACGGGCGGCTCTTGGGCGGTAATCGCATCTGACTTTATGCAGATGGTTATCATCATGGCAGTAACGGTGACCTGTGCTGTGGTTGCGGTTTACCACGGTGGCGGTGTTACTCAGATCATTAGCGACTTCCCAACGGACTCGTTCATTACGGGTGACAACCTTAACTACCTAAGCATCTTCAGCATCTGGGCTGTGTTCATCTTCTTAAAGCAGTTCAGCATTACCAACAACATGCTGAACTCTTACCGCTACCTTGCTGCGAAAGATTCAAACAACGCACGTAAAGCCGCTCTACTTGCTTGTGTACTGATGACGCTTGGTCCAATCATTTGGTTCATGCCTTCTTGGTTCATGGCGGGTCAAGGTGTTGATTTAGCAGCAGCCTACCCAGAAGCAGGCAGTAAAGCTGCTGACTTCGCTTACCTTTACTTCGTTCAAGAGTACATGCCAGTTGGTATGGTTGGCCTTCTGATTGCCGCTATGTTTGCAGCAACGATGTCTTCAATGGATTCTGGTCTAAACCGTAACTCAGGTATTTTCGTTAAGAACTTCTACGAGCCGATTCTTCGCCCTAAAGCGACAGAGAAAGAGCTAATGGTTGTTTCTAAGCTAACATCTACTTTCTTCGGTATCGCAATCATCTTGGTTGCTCTGTTCATCAACTCTCTTAAAGGTCTGAGCCTTTTCGACACCATGATGTACGTGGGCGCATTGATCGGCTTCCCTATGACGATTCCAGCATTCTGTGGCTTCTTCATCCGTAAAACACCGGATTGGGCTGGCTGGGGCACGCTAGTTGTGGGTGGTGTGGTTTCTTACTTCGTTGGTTTCGTTATCACTGCTGACATGATCCAAAACTGGTTCGGTCTAAATGAGCTAACGGGTCGTGAGTGGGCTGACCTGAAAGTGGCTATCGGCCTTATTGGTCACATCGTATTCACTGCTGGCTTCTTTGTTCTTTCAACACTGTTCTACAAGCCATTACCGGAACACCGTGAGAAAGATGTCGACAAGTTCTTCAACAACCTAGCGACACCATTAGTTGCTGAAAGTAATGAACAGAAGAAACTGGATAACAAACAACGTCGTATGTTGGGTTCACTTATCGCGGTAGCGGGTGTGGGCGTAATGACCATGTTTGTACTGCCAAACCCAATGTGGGGACGCATGGTATTCGTTCTGTGTGGCTTGATTGTGTTCTCTGTCGGTCTGTTACTTGTTAAAGCGGTCGATGACAAAGTCGAGCAACAAGACGAAGTGACGCCAGCCGAAGGCTAATTTAATACGCATCCAAAATAACATCACGACCACCTGAATGGGTGGTCGTCATTTTTATAATCCAATATTTAACGTGAGATGTACGATGAACAAAAAACTATTATCGGTAAGCATTATTAGCGCGTTCACGCTCGCTTTTGCAACAGGCTGTACAACACAAGAAAAAACAGCACCAGTAGTCAATGTCGCTGAACAAGCTGCGCCCGCTATTAGCGAAATCGACCGTAGTTACCTATTGAGCAGTGACCGCTTAACTGAAGTTGATGGTGACACCTTAGACGTTGCATCAGAAGAGCAAGTCGCTGCGCTTAAAGCACAATTTGAAAACCTAAAAGATGGCGACGAAGTTGTTATCCCTAACGGTAAATACGCGAACTTAGGTCAAGTGACGATTACCGCGAATGACATCACTATTAAAGCAGAGCAAGCAGGTTCTGCATGGATCACTGGTTTGATTCAGTTCGAGCTAAAAGGCGACGACATTACGCTTGGTGGCTTAGTGTTTACGGAAGGTGGTCCAAACGAACGTTTCGGCGCAGTACGTATGATGGGTAATGGCAACACGCTGCAAAACTCAACGTTCTACTACTTCAACCACGACTACACGTACGAGCCAGACGAGCGTCGTTCTGAGTATCCAAAGTACCTTTGGGTTTCGCTATGGGGCAAAGACGGTAAAGTGATCAACAACCGTTTCGAAGGTAAGCAGAAGCGCGGCACTTTGATCGGCGTTCAAAAAGATGACACAGCGGATAACCACCTGATCGCAAATAACATCTTCATGGATCAAAAGCCTAACCAGTTCAACGAATTCGATATCAAAGAAGCGATTCGTTACAACGGCAACAGCTGGGAAGCGATTCGCATCGGCGATTCTAAATCTTCACAGTGGGATTCAAGCTCTAAGTTCGTAAACAACCTAATGATCGATATGGATGGCGAGCGCGAGCTTATCTCTATTAAGTCGGGTGACAACACGATTGCAGGCAACACCATCTTCCAAAGCGCGGCACTGATTTCACTGCGTCACGGTAAAGGCAATACGGTTGAGAACAACATGATTCTGGGTAACGAGAAACGCCTAACTGGTGGTATGCGTATCTACGATGAAGACCATGTGATTCGTAACAACTACATTGCTAACACTCGTGGCCGTGATGGTGTGATTGAAGGTAACGCTGACCTACGTGGCGGTATCGTTATTAACACCGGCATTATCGATGTAGCGAATGGCGAGCAGTTAGATCAATCAGTGAAGGGCAAAGAGTTGAATAAGCAATGGACGCCGAAAAACATCACGATTGAGAACAACTCTCTAGTCGATACTGAGTGGGGCATTGTTTACGGCAATCAAAGCCACCGTGTAAGTCTATTCAACAACGCAGAAGTTGAAGGTATTTACGCAGGTGTGGATGTGGCGTTCAAACACAATGTGGTTGATAACTCACAATCACCTGAGTTTGTCAGTGTTCGCGCAACTCATGACTTCCCATTAGTCGGCGCAACCTACACAGATGAAACTTACGTGGGTCAAGTGACGGATTCTGAACTGATCGAAAGCTACTCGGTTGAACTACCAAAAGTGACGGTTGAGAACGGCATCAACACTTACCAAGGCGAAGGTGCTGACGTGTCTAAACTTGCAGTGGTAACGGCTGAAACAGCGGGTCCAAATTACGTGCTTGAAAATACCAAGAAGTAATCAGTATTCGAGCTCATGTAAGTAGTGAGATAAGTGTGGAGAGCGATTCGAGAACGACTCGATAGGTGATCCAAACACTAGAAACTGAAAAAGCCCCAATAGGTAAATGTCTATTGGGGCTTTTTAGTGTCCTGATTTTAGGTTTTAGGCTCAGGGCTTAAGATTTAACGTATAAGCCTAGGATTTGTATTTATGCAGCAGATCCCAAGGGATATTGCACAAGTGGTGATCCTCAGGATATTGGCTTAGGTGATGCTGGTGGATCTCATCACTCGCGACATAGTGAGTTAACGGCAATATCTCGAGTGCGATTCGGTCTGCGTCCTCACGAGAGGCAATGTAGTTCGCAGCTTCTGATAAGTGCAGGGCGTTAGTGCTGTATACACCCGTGCGGTATTTCTCGCCCACATCAACCCCTTGTTTGTTTACGCTGTATGGGTCGATGATCTCAAACAGATGCTCCATCAAAACCGTGACTGACGTGATGCTCGGATCAAACTCAATCTGGACACACTCTGCGTAACCATCATAAGCGTTTTGGGTCTCATCACTTTGTGTTGTCTCGTTTTCTGTTGGCTGGGCGCTGCCATTGGCACGACCGGCTTCTGTACTGATCACTCCGGGTACATATTTAATGAACTCTTGCACGCCCCACAAGCATCCGCCTGCTAAATAAATTTGTTCCATACTTCTTTTTGAGCTCTCTGTGTTTGTTGCTGGCGACTCATTGTGAATAGACCGCCGTGGTAACTATGGCTACATGCATATCAATAGCTTGGAGCAGGCTTAAATACGTGATAGAACCGTATATAAAACAGGCTCATAAAAACAAGCGCTTAAGCATTGTAAAACAGTGACACTGAACAAACGCGCCACTGAACAACTTAAGTAAAATACGATGCTGTGATTATATAAGTCATCGCGCCTTGTCACCAAACCGAATCTCAACATAAAGTGAGAGTTAGTCTAACCATGTTTGATCAAATAAAAGACTTCATCAATCCGAGCAAGAATCCCGATCTGACTCAGGCTCATGAATATCAGCGTCAACATCTTCCGACCTTGTGGTTGTTGGGTAAAACGGGCGCGGGCAAGTCATCGTTTATTCAAGCGGTCACGGGTGACTCTTCTGTTGAAGTCGGCAATGGATTTGCCCCATGTACCATGACGGCGATGTCGTATGAGTTTCCGCAAGACAAACCGGTGATGCGCTTTCTTGATACCAGAGGGCTAAGTGAAGCGAATTACGATGCGAAAGAAGACCTAGAAGAGATTGGTCAGGCAGGTAATGCGTTAGTCGTGGTGATGAAAGCCGATGAACCTGAACAATCCTCGGTACTTGCTGCTCTGAAACAGATTAAGAAGCAAAAGAAAATTAAGCACTTGCTGCTTGTTCATACGGCGGTGTTGTCTTCGAGTGAAACCGACCGAGCAAGGCAAATTCAGTTCAATTCTAATCAAGTAGAGAAGGTTTGGGGCAAGGGCTTTGAATCCGTCGCGGTGGATTTCGAAACGGATGATTCGAGCAATAACAGTGGCTCAATATATAACTTTGACGTTTTGTTAGAAAAGCTGACCAACATCCTTCCTGTTATTGGCATGATGGTGGTAGACAAAGAGCATTCTACCCAAGAAGAAGCCAACTTTGACCAAGTAGAAAATGAAGTGCTTTGGTATGCAGGAAGCGCCGCCGCCAGTGACCTTATTCCGGGGGTTGGCTTGGTGTCTGTACCTGCGATCCAAGCGAAAATGCTCCATAGTTTGGCGAACCAATATGGGGTCGAATGGAACAAGAGAGTGTTTAGCGAGTTGATAGGCACTTTGGGAAGCAGCTTTGCGTTGCAATACGGAATGAAATTGGGAACTCGACAGCTGATAAAGCTGATTCCAGTGTATGGTCAAACGGTGGGGGCAGTTGCTGCTGCGGCCATGAGTTTCGGAACCTCTTATGGTTTGGGTCGCGCGGCTTGTTTTTACTTCTATCATAAGAACAAAGGCGAAGAAGTCTCTGAACAAGAGATGCAGAAGATCTACAAAGAATCCCTGAAAAAAGGTAAGGCGGCGTCGGGCTATGAAGAAAATTAGAAACCTCTTTCGATTACTTGCTGTGCTATCCAGTGGGCGTTGGGGCATAGCTCTGATTTCGGCGATCTTCCCAAGCATTATCATGATGGGTTTTGGTGTCTTCTTGGCGGTCAAATACGGTTACTTATTGGAAATGTCGATTGCGATTGCGGTGAGTACCTTGGTGTTCACCATTCCTTTATTCATTTCTAGCCGTTCTTCGCGGAAGCCAACTTATAGCGATACGTCTGCAAACCCAGCGAGCGAGGATGAAACCGAATCACCGCCTAAGACTGCTGACACTGATGATGCGTTAGTCAATGGTGCGTTAATAAATGATGCGATGGTCAAAGCATCCGATGAATGGTCGCAAGCTGAGTTGTTGATTTGGAATGATTCAAAGCACTATGTACGACAGCAATTAATGGTCGAGATAGAGTGGGGCAACCTCGACCAAACCGGTTTAGAGGTACTTGAGTTTGTCGCCAAAAAGTTTGATAAAAAATCACTCGACTTCTCTATCCCTGAAGGCCTAAAACTCTTCGAAGAGGTCAGTCGCCGCTACAAGTTGGTGGTGAAAGAACACATTCCGGGTATCGAATATCTCAAGGTTTCCTACATCAAAGCGGGCTATGAAGCCTATGACAAATACGGTGAGCTAGGGCAGAAGATCTTCAAAGCGGCTATCTGGGGCAACCACCTTAAGAACCTGTATTTGAATCCATTGAAGGTGATTTCCGATTTAGGTCGAGAGCAAGCGACATCTTCCATGACCAAAGGCGTGGTGGATGACATGCAATACGCCGCCAAACAGGCCTTACTTGATGAAGTGGCTGCAGTAGCGATTGATCTTTATAGCGGGCGATTCAGCATTGAAGACGAAGCGTTAACTGTATCTGATGTGTCAGAAGTCGACGAGAAACGTTTTGCTCCTGAATTAGAACCCGTGCGAATTGTGTTGGTGGGGCAAACAAGTTCGGGAAAATCCTCCCTGATTAATGCCCTTAAGCAAGAGCTGGTTGCTGAAGTCGATGTTCTACCATCAACCGATACATCAACCGTCTACAACGCGTTTGTCGACGACAATGACGTTCGAGTGGTTGATCTACAAGGGCTTGACGGCAATGCCAAAACCGAAGCCTTAATGCTGAAAGAGATGACCCAAGCCGATGTGGTGCTGTGGGTACTTAAAGCCAATCAGTCTGCGCGTGATTTGGATAAGCAGTTGAAAGATCGATTTGATGCTTTCTATGACGATCCTAAGAACATCTCGCGCAAGAAGCCGATTGTGGTGTTGGTTGTGAATCAAGTAGATAGGTTAAAGCCTGTAGATGAGTGGCAACCTCCGTATGACTTAGAGAACCCAATATCGGCCAAGGGTAAGATCATTGCTCAAGCGCTCGAATACAATCAAACACTGTTACAGCCGGACATTGCTTTGCCGCTGGCGATTGCGCCAGAAAAGGGGGAGTTTGGTTTAGATACTTTAAGGCAGACGTTGCTCGAACGCATCGCTGACGCAAATAACGTTCAGAGAAATCGCCAACGTTTTGAAGCAATGAAAAGAGGGACGTCGGTTAAAGGACAACTGAACAAAGCGGTAAAAGCCGGTAAGAAAGTAGCACCAAGTGCACTGAAAGCCGCAACACCGAAGTTAGCTGAAATGGCGATTAAACAAGTGGTTAAGAAGAAGTAACCTGATTTAATGGCAATGGCAATGGCAATGGCAATGGCAAAACAATAACAATAACAATAACAATCAAGCTCTGATGAGGCTAAAGATGAGTTAACGGAACTCAGTGATTATCAGAGCTTGTTTTAATCTACCATTACTTATTATTGAACATTTATTGCCGAAGCTGTTTGTCACTACTGCTATTTAGAACGACCGTTATTTACCATTACAGTTATTTATCGACGCTTGTTTAACTCGCAAACTAGTTTAATAGTATACAAACTGACGATATTCACAGTTTATATAACACGCTATGGTATTTAGTTGGCATTCTAAATATTGATCACATTTATACTTTCTTTCGCTGTATTTATAAAACAATTGCACTATATTTAAATTTCGGATCACCTTGATTTCAACGTAGGGATATATTGTGAACATGTATCTGAAATGGCAATCAACAACATGGCTAACCTTGTTAGCTTGGTATACTTTAGATCACCAGCTCTCGTTCCACCTTTCTTCAGAGTAGTACCCTCTAGGCGTCACGCGCCAGCAGAGCCCTTGAGCTTTGCCCAGTCCTGTTAATTTTTTCTTTAAGATATGCCGTAGCTCATGTGGCCGCTATTTGTGTTGTTATACATGTGGTTTTTTATATCTTAGTCATTATTAACTGGATCCTAATCAATACGTCATTGATTAAATAATTTATTTATAGCTATTAATTTTAATCGTAATCATCACGATAGTGATTGTGTGTTAAATTAAATTAATGGTGATGACTAGTGACATCTAAAAATAATGGATTTGGCTTTTTCGATTTAGGTTAAATTTATTGAAAGGTACTATTATGGAAAACTTCAAACATCTACCAGAACCGTTTCGTATTCGCGTTGTAGAGCCAGTAAAAAGAACAACTCGCGCTTATCGTGAGCAAGCCATTGTCGAAGCGGGCATGAACCCGTTTCTACTCGACAGTGATGACGTGTTCATCGATTTGCTGACAGACAGCGGTACCGGTTCAATTACTCAACGCATGCAAGCCGCGATGTTGATGGGTGATGAAGCTTACAGCGGCAGTCGCAGTTACTATGCACTGTCGAATGCGGTGAAAGATATCTTCGGCTACGAGTTGACGATTCCAACACACCAAGGGCGCGGCGCAGAGCAGATTTACATTCCTGTTCTGATTAAGAAGCGCGAAATGGAAAAAGGACTCGATCGCAGCAAAATGGTCGCGCTGTCTAACTATTTCTTCGATACAACACAAGGTCACACCCAAGTGAATTGCTGTGTGGCGAAAAACGTTTATACCAAAGAAGCATTTGATACCTCAGTGAACGCTGATTTCAAAGGCAACTTCGATGTTGTGAAACTGGAAGAAGCTATCTTAGAAGCAGGCGCGGCTAATGTTCCTTATATCGTGAGCACCATTACCTGTAACTCGGCTGGTGGACAACCTGTCTCTATTGCCAACCTTAAAGCCGTGTATGAAATCGCACAGAAGTACGATATCCCAGTAATTATGGATTCTGCACGCTACGCTGAAAATGCTTACTTCATTCAGCAGCGTGAAGTCGGTTATCAAGATTGGACAATCGAACAGATCACACGTGAATCTTACAAATACGCGGATGGTTTAGCCATGTCTGCTAAGAAAGATGCGATGGTACAGATGGGAGGCTTACTCTGCTTTAAAGATGAGTCATTCATGGATGTGTACACAGAATGTCGAACCTTGTGTGTCGTGCAAGAGGGCTTCCCAACTTATGGTGGCTTAGAAGGCGGCGCGATGGAGCGTTTGGCGGTTGGCCTTTATGACGGCATGCGTCAAGATTGGCTGGAATACCGCATTGGTCAGGTTCAATACCTTGTTGATGGCTTAGAAGCGATGGGTATCGTGTGTCAGCAAGCAGGTGGTCATGCTGCGTTTGTGGATGCGGGTAAACTGCTTCCTCATATTCCAGCAGGCCAATTCCCAGCGCATGCGTTGGCGTGTGAACTGTACAAGGTGGCGGGCATTAGAGCGGTTGAGATTGGTTCTTTACTGCAAGGTCGTGATCCTGCAACGGGCGATCAACATCCATGTCCTGCAGAATTATTGCGCTTAACCATTCCACGCGCGACGTACACACAAACCCACATGGATTTCATTATCGAAGCATTCGAGAAAGTAAAAGAGAATGCTGGGAAAGTGAAAGGGCTCGATTTTACCTATGAACCGCCTGTGTTAAGACACTTTACGGCGCGCTTGAAAGAGGTAGAAATAAGCGAGAAGCAAGCAGGAAAAAAGAATGAACAAACGCTCGAAGAAGCATTTTAAAATAAAAACATAAGCGAATAGTCACTAATCAAAAGGCTCCTTCAAGGAGCCTTTTTTCGATCATAAAGCCGTTATCGGTTGATCTACGCTTGCTTGTTTTTCAGAGCGGATTTCAGAATTTGTAATAGCCATTGATTCAAAGGCGCGTCTTTCTGTGAGCGACGACAGCTCATTACATAGCTGACATCGATAGTCAGTTTTTCCGGCAAATCAATACTTCGACATCCATCTGGTACGCTGCCATTGAGAGTGATACCAAAATAGTCAGATTTAAGTACGACATCATGAATCATTGCAGGGTGGTCAACTTCTACTTTAGGGTTTATCTGAAAACCTATGTTTCTAAGTCGCTCAAGGATCGGATATTTGTTGTCATTCCATCCGGGGGTTTTAAATAGAATAATTGGATAGTTGGCGAGTGACTCAAAGTCTTTCGCGGGATGGTCTTCTCTGACGAAGAACACGACTTTTCCTTTTCCAAATTCTGTCTGAGAAATTGACTGTGGCAGGGTTTCATCAAAGTAGTGCACCGCTATTGCTTCTTCGCCGTCGATGAGCCTATTTTTAACATTGCTTCCCCATCTAACGAACGAGTAGTGCGCATGCGGGGCTTCTTTACTCAAAGAAAAGTAGAGTTTCGAACCAAAGCGCTCCCAGAAAAGCGTATTCGCGTAGATTTTGATATCACCTTGGTAAGTTTCAGGGGAAAACTCTTGGTGCTTTATCGCTTCAACACTACTCAGAATCTGCTCAAAATTAGCGATATTGGCTTCTACGAATGAAGTAGGTTCGAAACCTTGTTTGGTTTGAATGAACAAGGGGTCGTCGAGCTGAACCTTTAACTTAGACAAGTTTTTACTGATTGCCCCCGCCGTTTTGCCCAACGACTCTGCGACCAAACCAACATGACGAAGTTCGTACATACGTTTGATGACTAAGATATTTTGGATATCTAAATTGAAGTCCACAAGCACTCCGAATTGAGTTGATAAGGATGAGCTCTCGCGTTAGTTACACGAAAGAAAAACATCTGACCTTAGTATCATAGTCTTGAGAGTCTTTAGTTAAGACAGAACAGCGTCAAAATGTGACTATTACATTGATTTAAAACTGTATTGATTGTGAGCGATTTCTATTTTGTAAATCTTGGTTTTCCTCGAGTGCACAACATCGGGTTGTTAAAGTTACCTCAACAAAGCAACACACTAACCAAACAACAAGAATTAAAACAATAAGAGGTGACGTATGAAAAAACTAATCGCATTAGGCTTGATGGCGCTTTCAATGAATACTGCATTTGCTGCCGATGGTACGTATACCGGTACTATCGACATGACAAGAAGCGAAGGTAATCAAGTAAAGGCTGAGCGTGTTGAATCTGACTTAACACTGGAAGGAAGAAATGAAGCGTCTAACGGCGGAATCCAATTCCAAAAGAACGTAGATCAAGACCAAACGATCCAGCTTACAGGTCGTCGTGATTAACGTTAAAGATGTGCTTACCATTGTCATGAGAAATGCTGCGCCCTTGGGTGCAGCATTTTTCGTTTTGGGATTTGGAATATTTTATAAACTCTAGTGATCTAGCCTTGGCATGGTGTGTAACGTGTGGCATTTTGTGTTTCTATTAACTTTAGCTCGCGACTCGATGTGGGCTTGTGTGACACACAAGCAAACGAAGACTCGAAAAGGACTAGAAATGAATCGAAAAGAAACGGGAATGATTCGTCATATTTTGCTGATTAAGTTTAAAGTAGAGGCTGAAGCTTCTGAAATAGAGAAACTGAAAGGACTGTTTGAAGCGATGCCCAGTAAGGTAGAAGGTGTTGACTCGGTAGAGTGGGGCTTGAATGACAGCCCAGAAAACAAGAACCAAGGTTATACCCATTCCGTTTTAATGACGTTCGCAGATGAAGCGGGGCGTCAGAACTACCTTCCGCACCCAGAGCATGATGCGCTGAAAGATGTATTTCGTCCTTTGTTAGATGACATCATCGTGTTCGATTACTCCCTGTAATCAGCTTCTCAGTATGTCTCTTATGTTTTACTCACCTTCGATAATGAAGAGTTAGGGCTTATGTGACTAAGCCCTAACTAAATAAGAAACGGTTTACTCTGTCGGTGAAATCGTAACAGGGGTGAACGAAGCAACCGCATTACCGCCAGCACCCGGACGATCAACATAAGGGGTGTTTTGCATTAAGGTGTAATACACGTCCACGAAGTCATCATCATTCACTAATACGCCATCGGGAATTACGTCGATAATCTTGCCTGTGATCTGAGGGATAATCGCATACCCCTGAACTTCTGGATCAGGAATCATCTTCAGTATCTCTTCAGCGGCTTGAACCAATAGTTTTGCTAACGCTTTATAGTCAGTACCATCGTCGTGCTCCATCAAGATCATATCGGCAGCGCCCCAGCGGTAACGAGGCCAGAAAATGACGGTTTGATTTGGGTAATAAGTTTGTTTGTCGTAATCCAGATAAGGCATCTCAACGAGGTCGATCTGTGGCTCTATACGGCTTGAATCAACCCCAGTGACAATAGCGTAGATTTCAGCTTTGCCAGAGATCCACGGTTCTCTATCGATAGCCAAACGAATCTTAGATAATTGGGTGGTGTTCAATTCTTCAGGTTCAGACATCGTCATTGAGCGAGTCGCTTTGCCTAAGAATGTTTGTTTCTGAATTTTGGGGGTATTGGCGTCAGTTTTACTATCGCTATTGATTTGCGTGGTGGTGCCTAGTTTCTGCATCTCGCTCTGCATTGCCATTAAGCCTGCTTTGAGTTCTTCTGCACCGTTACTATCAATGACAAATACAGGAACGTCTGGCGTTTGGTACACGTCTAGTTCGTGAACCTGCCCATATACATCATAGGCTTCAATGTATTGCCAATTTGAATCATCGCCTGATGGTTCGAAGGCAAACAGCGGGCTCTCACCGTTTTTCCAAGCTTCAATCATTGCTTCATCGGCCATGCGAATCTCTAGCAAAGAGTCACTGAAGTCGTTGACCCCTTTCATCTTACGGTAGCTAAGATCGGCTTTCTGCATCTTGCTTGAAAACGCGGAGTAGGGCTTGGCTGAGTTAAGCTTGTCTATCGGTGTAGACAGTTGCTTTTCTGTTATCTGGTCTTTTAAAGAAAGCTCAAGATCGGAGTAGCGGGCACTGATTTGCAACGCCAGAGATTGCTTTTGCGCTGAGGCGTTCTCCGAAAGAGAGCGTGAGTTTGTTGTGTCGATGTTGTTTGCATAGGACTGAAAGCCAACCACTGTCGTTGCAAGTACCATACTGATAGAAAAAGATGGTCTCATAAATAATCCTTATTTTAGTTTTTTTCATTAATAGAGCATTTGCCCTACAGGATAAAACCTATCAGCAACATGAATGTGTTCAAAACTTAGTCAGTTATTTTTATCTCGTTGTACAGCACAGGATCTCAATTTAAAGAATTTATAAAATATTAAGTTGGCACTGGCTTGATATATGTAAATTTATAAACCAATCAATAAGAGGTTCTGCAATATAATTAACTCCTTTGTATTTCTTATGAGTAAATTCGGTGTTTACTCCACAGCATCGTATCTGTAGGTAAAAAGAAAGCCTGCTCATGATGGGCAGGCTTGATCGATTCGCGGTTGTTGAAACTTAGAATTTCAAACTGCGGGTTTAATGGCTATTCAACTGTATTCGTTTATTGGCTATATGGAACTTGAATGGTTCTGCTGGTTCGGTGCCCTAGGTGAGAAACACTACGAACCAAAACGCTGGACTCTACTGAAGGCTTACTTGCATTGAGGTAGACGTGCCAAGATTGACCGTTGTCGGTTGAATATTCTAAAGATAAGCCCGGAAACTGAGAGTTCATATGCAGTTTACCTTGGAGGATCTTCCCTCCCGGAACGGGCAAGCGGTATGTGATGTCTCTCATTTCCGTTTTTGCCAATTCACGTTGGCCAAGAATACTGGCAAATCGGCTCCAATCGTCGGTCAAGATGTTCTTGTTAGTACGCTCTGTGGTAGATGAGTACTCGACATCGGCTTGATACTCTAATTCCCATTCCGCCTTGTTCCACGCTCGTTCAGCGACTGCCATTAGGCGAGGGAAGGCCATGTATTCATACTGAGCGTCAGTTCTGATGGTTTCAGACCACAGAGCTGCTGAGAGGCCGTAAACAGGTTGGTTCGGCGTGAGTGTTCCTTTAGCGGTATAAGAATCTCCATTTCTATCCTTCGCGAGTTCTGCATTTTGCGGCAGATTCTCTGGGGTGTATGAAAACATCTTGCGAGTGTCAGAGGCTCGTGTTGCCCAGTAGTAGCCGCGTTCATGTTCATCAACCTCGTAAGGCATGTCTAGATAGATATGATCAGGGTTAGACAACACGACTTGATAACCATCGTTCACGAGTTGGCTCGACGCGTCGCTTGCTCCCCAGAAAACCGTATCCCATAAGTTGACACGTGTGTTGTCGGTGGCAAGAGCGTCTGAATTCTCAACGTACTTTAGCCCGTCTTGCCACGCTTGGAAGGTCGATACGTTCTGCTCTTTTAATAGCTTTGAAACCTCGATGGCAAAGTAGCTCAGCAGTGCGTCTTGGTTTTCTATTTCACCAGATTCGATCTTGGCTAAGCACTGAGGCGATTTCTCATAAGGTTTGTGTTCTTTGGACAGATCAATTTGTCCTTTGCCCACTTGAGGTGCATCGTTTATGTCTTGAAAACCATGGCCAAGCTTGATGTTCTTGGCTTCGTCTCCTCCGAAATGCCAAAGGGTTAACGGCATACCGGCTTCTTCGTGCATGCTCTTAACTTCAGTGATGACTTTGTTTACGAACTGTGTTGAAGACTCAAGACACGGGTTGATAAAGCTTTGACGATTATAGAACTGAACGGTGGTCACGTTGGATTCGTCCTGTGGATCGAGTAGGCGATACTGCTCCGCTTTTTCAACGTCACCTAAATTCATGTATTTTTGGTAGCGAGCTTCCATCGACATTACGGCGGCCCTCGCGTGCGCTGGCATATCAAATTCAGGAATCACTTCGATTTTGTGTGCTTTGGCATACAGCAAAATGTCGATGTAATCTTGGCGAGTAAAATACCCCGAGCCAAAGTTATCGTTGTTAGCCCCCGAACCGAGCTGCGGCATCAAACATTGCTGCTCATCTTCATTGAAACAACGTTGGCTGCCAACCTCCGTCAGTTCAGGTAGCCCCGGAATTTCTAATCTCCAACCTTCATCTTCACCCATGTGTAGGTGCAGTTTGTTCATCTTAAAGGCAGCCATTTGTTCGATGGTTTTGAATATCGTGTCTTTAGAGTGGAAGTTACGGCCGACATCCACCATGAAACCTCGATATTCAAACCTTGGTGCATCGACCACCTTCATGGTTGGAATGGTGTAACGAGACAAAGGATCGTAGACATTGAGGAGCGACTGCATCGCATAGAACACGCCAATCTCGTCGATAGCAACAATGTTAATGCTGTCTGAGTTGATCTCTAGCTGGTAGCTCTCTTTATCCTTAATCAGTTCGGCATTTTGATATTGAACATTGATGTTAATGCCACTTTCCAGATTGGTAATCCCCATCATGTCAGCTTGGTTAATCACGGCTTGCTTAGTTGAATCTGATACCGGCAGTGAATCTAGGTTGAGACCTTGGATAATGGGTAAATAGCTGCCAGTGAACTCTACGTGTTTCGGTGTTGGTAGAATCTCGCCCGTCGCTTCTCGAAATATCATGTCTTGATTATTCTCATAGCGGCTTTCTGCGGTTGATCTTGGGTTGTTGTCGTCGACAGAGAATCGAACTTGAGACTGGTCCAAACCTTTAACGAACATAGTGAGATCTTCCGTATCTGTAGATGCGATGTTTTTTGCTTCTGCGCCTTTAGCAAACACAAAGGCGCGCGGCATAAAGTCGGTGTAAGAGACTTGCCAGGCTTCGGATATGATCGGAATTGTGTGGGTCTTGTTCTTTTGGAAGCCAGTGAAGTGATCACTCGGTTCGATCTTATGCAGATCTCCGGTTATGTGTGTGACCTTAAATTCTTTGTTACGGTTCTCTAAGACTGGGCGAATACTATGGAAATAGATCGACCAATCTTCGATGTTTACTTGAGACCCATCATTGGTCAGAACGATGTTGACCAAGTTGCAAGATGCGTAATCCGCTTTGAGCTCTGCACAAGCAATACCATTTTCGTTGCCGTAGTTTGTAACGATTTCAAACGACATGTCTAGATTGTCGGCGAGCATGTCGACTTTAGTTTGTGTGGTGTTTTGAGAAGGCGAACCACACCCTGATAGAGCGGCGAAACAGCAAATGGCAAGCAGTGATTTTTTTAACATGGTTATTCCAATGGGAAGAAAATTTCGGCCGTATTATGCAAGGGTGGTTGGCTTTCGTTAATGCGCTGTAGCCTATACAAGATATAGGGTTTATTTATAACACGTCGTTCTTAATGGTTCGTATGGAGGATCATTAGAGGGTCGTTGTCTTCGAGATAATGAGGGTGTTGTACGCCAGTAACAGTTATAGGAATCACCTATATCGGCTATAGCGAGCTCGATATTTCGGAGCGGGTGGTTTTAGGTATAATTCGTCTCCCTTAATCAATAACACAACTTAAACGATCCACTGCGCACACCACGTTACTCTTAACAGCAATAATCTCCGCACTCGACCAACGTTAAGCAAGTTCCTTTACGTTGAACTGCTTCAAGTGAAAGACCTCCCATACAATACAATTGAGGTTTTGGGCTTCTACCGCATTAGGAATACTAAATATGACGAATTTTAATGGCGCCTCACGCTTATCGAAGGTGTTGGTTTTTATTTCTATTATTTCCAAATCAGCTTTTGGTTTCGAAGTGCCTGACAACGCCCATAAATCCTATATCGGTGACTTCGATGTGCTGCAGAAAAAAGGCGTTGTTCGTGTATTAGTCTCTGGTGATGTTGGCTTTTATCATATTGAAAATGGCAAGCCGAAAGGGATTCTCGCGGAACAAATTCACTATTTTCAACAGTCGTTGAAGGTTCGTGATCCTTTGCTGCGTGTTCAGGTTATTCCGGTTGAACGAAGTGAACTGCTGAGTGCGTTAAATCAAGGCCGAGGCGATATTGCGGTGGCGAACTTAACCGTCACAAAAGAGCGAGAGCAATTGGTCGATTTCAGTATCCCCATCCGTAGCGACATTGATGAACTGTTGGTGACGAACCAGTCTACTCCGTTGATTACCGACATTACTCAGCTGCAAGGTAAGGAAGTTTGGCTAAAACAGAACTCCAGCTATATCAGCAGTGTGCATACCGTGAATAAGCAGCTAGAACAGAACGGTATGGTGCCGATCTACATCCATTTGTTAAACAACAATATCCAAGATCTGGAACTGTTGGGTTTGATTAAGCGTGGAAAAATCACCGCAACGATTGTCGATAGTCATAAGTTGGAGTTGTGGGGAAACCTAGAACAAGATATCCGAATTCATAGGGATCTCGCCTTTAGGCACAATGCGGATATTGCTTGGGCTATACGTAAAAATAACCCACAGTTGAAAGCTCAAATCGATCAGTATTTACAAGACTCAAAGCAGGGTACGTTGCTTGGTAATGTTATTGATAATCGCTATCTGGAAAGTATTACGTGGATGAATAGAGCATCGAACGCTCTGCAAAATGAAGAGCGAGAGAAGCTCGAAGAACTGTTTGTCGCGTACGGTGAGAAGTATGAAATCAATTGGCTCATCTTGTTAGCGATGGCTTTCCAAGAGTCCGGTCTAGATAACACAAAAATATCACATCGTGGTGCAGTCGGTATTATGCAGGTGATGCCTAAAACAGCGCGTGATTGGTACGTCGACATTGATGACGTCTACGATTTAGAAAGCAATAT
This sequence comes from Vibrio lentus, assembly GCF_030409755.1. NCBI lineage: Bacteria > Pseudomonadati > Pseudomonadota > Gammaproteobacteria > Vibrionales > Vibrionaceae > Vibrio > Vibrio lentus. The sequence continues at coordinate 1,483,366 of NZ_JAUFQE010000002.1, read as the reverse complement.
TCACGCTGGCAGTAAGTATCTACGTTTCATTTACGATCGATATTTTGATCTTCCAGAGTTATCCGATATCGATAAGATTCATTTCAGCTTAGCCGCTTATAACGCAGGCCCAGCTAAAATAAGACGAATGAGAGTATTGGCAGCCAAGCAGGGTTTTAATCCAAATAAGTGGTTTAACCATGTTGAGGTTATTGCGAGAAAAAACATTAGCCAAGAACCAGTAAAATACGTCGCAAACATTAATCGATATTTCACTATTTACCAGCGACTCGATGAATTCCAAGACATCCGAGAAGAGCAACTAAGTAACATGACTCGTCAGCTGAATGTGAAACGTTTTTCTCCTTACTTTGCTTATTAGTCGTGGCTATTCTCCATAAGCCATAAGCCATAAGCCTGATCCGCACCAGCAGTTTTGGACACTGAGTTAAGTGAGTACAATCACTAATGAGGTGAACCATGACAATTAAGAAGAAACGTATTATCCATTCTCCTGAATTTAAAGCAGAAACCCTGAAGCTGGCAGAGAAAGTGGGAGTCGCTGCAGCCGCAAGACAGCTCTCGTTACATGAATCTCAGATCTACGGTTGGCGAAAAGCCACAAAGAAGAATTCGAGTATTAGCCAACGAGAACAAGAATTGGCCGTTGAAGTCGCTAAGCTAAAGAGGCAGTTGGCAGAGCAAGCAGAAGAGCTAGAAATCGTAAAAAAGGCCGCCACCTACTTCGCGAAAAATCTAAAGTAAATTGCTATGAATTTATGCTCGAACACCTGCTGAGTTTCAGTATTTCCCGTATGGCTAAGGTGTTCAGAGTTTCTCGAAGTGGGTTTTATTATTGGGTTGAGAATCGCCACAAGGCGATTCAACGTGAGACAGAGCGCCAAAAGCTTGATACCAAAGTAAAAGAAGCTTTTGACGTTAGCAAAGAGCGAGATGGCTCAAGACGTATTCAGAAAGAGCTGGCAGAGAGCGGTGATAACCATAATGTTAAGACCATTGCCGCCAGTATGAAACGTCAGGATTTAGTAGCGAAAGCAGCACGCAAGTTTAAGTGTACAACAGACAGTAAGCATAAAATGCCCGTTGCTCCGAACTTGCTCGCTCAAGATTTTAACGCAACGGCTCCGAATCAAAAATGGGCAGGAGACATCACCTATGTTGCCACAAGCGAAGGCTGGCTGTACTTAGCTGTCATTATTGACCTTTATTCAAGGCAAGTTATTGGTTGGTCTATGGATACGAGAATGACGGCCTCACTGGTCTGTGATGCCTTATCAATGGCTTTATTCCGTCGAGGGTTTCCTGAGCAGGTTATAACTCATAGCGATCGAGGTAGTCAGTACTGTTCGAAAGACTATCGAGACCTCATAAGTACTTATAATTTAAAACAAAGTATGAGTAGAAAAGGGAACTGTTGGGACAACGCATGTGTTGAGAGCTTCTTCCACTCAATGAAAGTTGAAGCAATCCAATATGAGCCGATCATGACGAGAGAGCAGATGCGCCAAACGATCTTCGAGTACATAGAAGTTGATTATAATCGAACGAGAAGGCACAGTGCACTTGGGTATCTAAGCCCAATGAACTTTGAAAAGCAAAATGTCGCTTAGCTAAGTGTCCAGTCTGACTGGAGCAGATCAGCCATAAGCCATAAGCCATAAGCCATAAGCCATAAGCCATAAGCCATAAAGCAAAAACTATAAACACAAAAAGAGAGGTTAGCGATTAAGCTAACCTCTCTTTTTTATAGGTACTGACTAACTGATTAACTGACTGGATGGAGGTGTATCAGTTAATTCTACGTTGCTTAAGATTGCTCAGCGGCTGCCATGTACATTTGCATCTCTTCTAAGCTTGTCTTAGCTATCACTTGGTTATCGAGAGAGTAGTGCACTTCATCACCGAAGCGTTGGCCTGTCAGTGTCGCGCGAGTACCGTCGTTGTAAGTTAACTCGATTATGATTTCATCTTGGTTGATTACTTTCATTTCACTGTGGTCAATCACATGCTTTGCCAGCGGGTCGATTGGCGCTTCTGTTAGGCTGTCATCAAGTTGGTCGTTAACATCAATGTAGGTATCAACCTTGCTATCAAAGATGTGTGGTTTTTTATTGATTGGGTTTTTACCCGTCCAAAATTCCAGCGAGTTAAACACGATGTAATCGGCAGCAACGGTAATACCGTAAGCAGGAGCAAGCAGCATGTTTAAGCCACCACGAGCGTAACGGTTATCAACGGCTTTAACGTTAAACTCCATTAGTTTACCCGTTACTGCGTTGCTACCTACGCAGCCAAATAAAGTTACTAGGCTTGCTGAGATTATTATCGGTTTTACAAATCGGTTCATCATTCTCTATTTCTATAAGTGTATGTTTAGGAACCGGTAATTATGGAAAACTCAAGCTGTTTCTAATATAAAGCCACGCCTATACTAGATATCAGGAAAAGCTATATCTATATTAAAAACATGATGTTATCTATTTTTGTAATTCAATTATCCATATCCTACTGTACTAGTTCATGTTATTTTCAATTGGTGTTTTAACAATGCTCTGTCATAACCCTAACCAAAATATAGAATTAAAAAACGATAATATGGAGTCATTTAAACGGTATTATTTTTGATCGTTTATTAAATTTAATGATTGCCTGAAGAGCTCGAATGAAACGATTTAACCTGAACCTCATATATTACTTTATCGCTATATATGAAGAGGGAAACCTAACGTACGCAGCAGAAAGGCTCAACATATCTCAACCTAGCCTCAGTGCGCATCTTAAGCAGCTTCGAGATGAGTATCGAGACTTACTCTTCGTTAGAAAATCATACACACTTGAGCCGACACCGGTCGCTAACGATCTGTACCCTATATTTAAGCAAGCATATAAGCTCGTTTCGCATTCCTTACCTGAAACTCACGACTTTGATCCGCAAGAGTGCAGTTACACGTTTAGAATCGCAGCGATGAGTATTTCAAGCAGCGCTATCTTACCCAAGATCTTGGATAAAATTCAAAAAGAGGCGCCTAATTGCGTTATCGAAGTGGTCAATATCAAAGAAGATATGGTCACAGATATTCGAGAGAAAAAAATCGACTTGGTTGTTGATCTCACCAACGCTCATCCAACATTGCAGAGCCAAGAAATTTGGAGTGATGAGTTGTGTGCGGTGTGTAGCCAAAACCACGCGCAGATAGAAGAACAGCTCACTTTAGAAAGATATCTGTCTGAAAAGCACGTGATGCTAACTCATGATAACTATAGAGTGCATCAATTAACCGAGTTCCACAGCCCTATCTTTTCAGAGCGTAAAGTGGCGAGAAAGCTTAACTCCATCGCCGATTTCTCGGACACGATTTATAACAGTGATTGGATCGCGACTTTTCCTAAGTCCATCGCTAATGCTTACTTTGATAAAAGCAAAATCAAGATGTTAGACCTGCCATTTGAATACAAAACCCCATCATTGAGCGTGTATTGGCACAGCAACCGCAACGACGACATCGTGAATTTATGGTTAAGGGAACTCTTTACCAGCGAAGTTTTAAGCTTGAGCTCTGAAATATAAAAAACGCCTACTCATGTGAGTAGGCGTTTTAGTTTGTATTACCGATAGAGACTCGCGCTAACTCAATCTAAACGCAATGTTAGGCCTGAGTAGTTCGAGTATCCGCGCAATAAAACATGATAAGTCACGCCCGGTTGCGCGCTCACACTGCACTGTTCGTTGTTTCCAGCACGATAAGGGCGACAATCGTAACTCGATGTCGTTGGCTTGCTGCCTGATTTCACGTAAAGGTCGGCATCGCCTGAACCGCCAGACATTGAAACCGTCACGCTTGATGCAGAATCAACAGTGAACGTGTAGAAGCTCTCTGAAGATTGATTCCCGCTTAGGTTCGCAATCGGTGTGCCTTTCGTTAATACATTGCCAGTTGGAGGCGTGACACCGCAACTTGCATTAACGCCGACGGTATTAAAAGCATCTGCAACATCGGCAACCACATAGCCCATGTCTGCTGCGGCTTTCGCTACGCCACAAGCACCGGCATCAAAAGTACTGTTTGCCGTCCAATACAGTTGGTTTGCGACTGTGAATATTTCAAAGCCCTTACGTACATTCCAACCCGATTTGTTCGCTAAAAGGTAAAAGGCGCGGTTATAAACACCGCTAGATAAGTGAACGTTCAAACCATCGTAGTATTGAGAGGCATGATCAATCGAGCGACCATCTTTTGAAGGTTGATCAAAGTAACGCAAGCCACCTTCAGACTTGAAGATATCGCTACCGACCACCCAATCCACATTGCCACGCAAGTAGTATTCAGCCGCTTCGCCCGCAATGTCTGAGAAGGCTTCATTCATACCACCCGACATATTTCGGTACACAAGACCGGAGTTTTGCTCTGTGAACCCGTGGCTGACTTCGTGAGCACTCACGTTGATATCGACCAATGGGTAAAAGGTATTTTTGCCATCTCCAAAAGTCATGGATGTACCATTCCAGAAAGCATTTTCATAATCGGTGCTGTAATGAACTCGCATTGTCAGCTGGAAAGTTAAAGGTGACGTATTCATCCACTCTTTGTACATATCAAACACGACATTACCGAAGTAGTGCGCATCGTTAAGCGGCGAGTATGCCCCGTTGATGTATTTATGATCGGTGTAGTTGGCTCCGTCGGCACAGTTGTAGCTGTAGGCAGCGCTGCCAGAGGTTCCATGATTTAAGTTGACCGTCTTAACTGAATCATTTTCTAACTTACACGTCGTGCCTGTTTTGTCGATGGGAAAGCTAGGGAAGTCACTGCCATATTCATATCGAGTGGTTTTGAGGTTGCCACCGGGGCCAGTACCTAATGCTTTAGCGTGGTTTAGCCCATTCCATTTTTGAAGGACATCGCCAGTCGTGGCATCAATAAAGTAGAAAGGGCGCTCTGGCATAGAGGACGCGATAAAGAAATCGACCAGGTACACAACTTGGGCGACTTGGTTCTCATCCAATCTCACCATCAGTTTCGCGTTTTTATTGGCTCCTCAAAACCACCGCCTAGGGCGGTGGTGATTGTTCCTCTAGGCTATAGCCTGAAGAAGTGCCCATGTTAGAAGTAACCTCTTATTCACCACAAGTAAGAGGAAACAACCACATGGGCGATTACAGAAGTTCATCACATGTCTATTGGCGTTGCAAATACCATATAGTTTGGACTCCAAAGTATAGATATAAGATTTTGAAAGATAAGGTTGGAAAGGAGCTTTATCGTTCAATTTATATTTTGTGCAATATGAAAGACTGCGAGGTTTTAGAGTTAAATGTTCAACCAGATCATGTTCATCTTGTTGTCATTATTCCTCCCAAGTTGTCGATCTCGAGTTTGTTAGGAGTTTTAAAGGGCCGGACAGCAATTAGACTTTTCAATAAATTTCCACATATACGTAAGAAACTATGGGGAAATCACTTTTGGGCTAGAGGGTATTTTGTAGATACGGTCGGTGTGAATGAAGAAGTCATTCGACGATATGTCCGACACCAAGATAAACAGGACATAGAGTATGAACAACAACTGCAGTTATTGAAGAACTGATAGCGTGGACGCCCCCTTCTAGGGGGTTATAAAGCAAAACCGCCTTCTAAGAAGGCGGATATTTTTTTTCAATCGACTTTTTGCCGACGGTAAACGTGCGGTGAGCAGAGAGTGCGGCTTCTATCGCTTGTTCCTGATTCAGTTTTGGTGCGATGCTGGATAGGTCTCCACTGATCCCTTGTGCCATTGAACCGAACACCTGAGTGGGTTGGTTTTTGGAAAGGGTGGTGACAACGGAGGTATCAAAGACGGGTAAACCTAAGTGAGTTTGTTGGTAGCGGACTTTCGTTTTTCCATTGGGCAGTACCACCCGTTTAACTTCAGAAAAACCTAATTCAAGTGGAGCAACACTCTTCGACTGAGCGACGAGGCTTTGTTGTAGTAATGCATCATTATCGACTCTGACCATTTCTGCAGCGTGTGCATTGAAGCCAAAAGATGTACCTAGAATAGCTGCTATTTTCCAGCTTAGTTGACGTTGTTGGTTCATTTTTCGTTCCTGATTTTAATATAAACTCCTTCTTCCCAACGGCTTTATAGGAAGTCTATATGCAACACGCTAATGCCATGTGTTGCGAATCAAGATTGGAAGAGCATTTGGATTTATGACAAGTTTATCAAGGAGATTTATTTTTAGAGTATGTAATTCAAAGTTTACAAAAATTCTTATTGATCAAATTGTTTTTATAAAATGCAAATTTGTTATTTATCGTAAATGTATGATAGGACGGGAGTTATTAAAATCTACTTTGTTTTAATTTATAGAATGAAAATATATAAGTTAACTTCGATATTTTCCTGTTTTTACCTTAATTACAAATGAGTAAATAAGAGCGTTTTTTGAAGTGGGTATATTGTCTTTATTGTCAATAGTAAACTTGTTTTAACAATATCAATCAGAACAGTTATCAAGTTTTCTTCATTTGGTTTCGTTAGACAGAAAATTTCTACATTTTGTTGTTCAATCGCAAACTAAGAAAGATAAGTTATTGTTATGAAAGGATGCAGTCGTTTAAGATAGGCTACATAAGAAACTAGATAGAAAAATTCTGCATTTAAGTACAGAATTTCTCTGTCTAGTAGCTGTTATGCCAAATGATAAATATGGATATTTCAAATGAATAAAGGTAAGTTTTTTGTGTATTTTGGTATTGGTGCATGGCTCTTTGAAGAACTTTGTGATGAATTGAAAGAAGGTATTGATAGTTCTTTGGAAAGAAGAGGGTTAAAGGGGATAGAGAACGATCCATTCAGGAATATAATTATTGGTGAGAGTACTGCAACTCCATTGCTATCAAAGTATTCTGCATTTATATCCACCGAATTAGATTCAAGTATCGCTAATCTAAATGGCGCGCAATTAAAGATAGAACGGACTCCTATTGATCCATCTGTTCTATTAAATCAACTTCAAAAAGACATTAAGAAAATCATAAGCATTCGTAATACTTTGGTACATGGTTCTTGGTCACCACAACTACTCGGTTGGAATGATATTAAAACTGTATCTTCGTGGCGCAAGAAAGTAAGTGAGAAAGGTATTGAACTAGTAAAATCTGAATTTACTGAAATAGATTTTGAAAACTATATTAGAAAATGTGAAATAGCAACTTACTCAATTAAGTGTCTGAATTATTGTTTAAATACCAGTACATCATTGGATTTTGGTTTTGAATTGAAATCCTCAAAAATTATCCCTAAAGAACTGGGTGAGCTTAAAAAGTCCTCTGTTTTGAACGAAATGAAAAGTAATATCGAAGCAATGGCATAACAAACTACTCAAGAGGGATTCGCAACGCGTGGCATTTTCACTATGCGTTGAATTTAGTGATTAAGGTGGTTTTCGGCAACATCGGTATTGTGTTGCTCACCCCTTAGCAGGCCGTTACGTTTTACATCATATTTCTATGAAATTTAGGGTTGCTTAGTGAATAAAATAACTAAAAAAAACTTAGATAAGCATTTTAAAAAGCTTAACAAACAGTCTAAACGTAGGTTTGGATATGTTGACTCAAATGTAGTTGTTGAAAATGAAGTTGAAGAAAACTATGACTTAATTGCAATGAAGTTTTTCAATTTTGACCGTGTATTAAATAATGACGGAATTATAGAGCCTTATGAGATGAATATCCATATAAATGAGGTTGTTTTAGAAATTGAAAATGAGATTAAAATCCTTGTTAATAAGAGGTCAAAATATTATTGGAAGTTTATTTCTACCGTATTGCCTAAGGATGTATTTAAAGGGAAGTTGGATACGACATGGTTATTTGGTGTCAAAATGATGGAATCAGCTATTTCGTTTAGTGAAACAGCCCCCGATATACAAGAAATGTATAAGGGTATGGAGGAAAGCGAGTTAAAATCTGTTTCTATTGATATAAATGACGAGTTTATTAAAGATTATTGTTATCTAATAGCCTTATCTAAGATTCTATGCGAAATGTATGTGGTCATTCGTTTTTCGTCGAAAGGTTGCTCATTCAGATATAAAGGAAGGTATCTGATACCAGAAACCATAGAGGATGATTATATAAATAAATCAGTAGCATTATATGATCTAAGAGGCATCTTGGAGTCAAAGGTTGCGTCAGATAGATATATGCCAACAAAAAGTGGTTTTTCTTTAAAGCAGAAGCACATAAATAAAGTTGGAAAATTCGTAATTATTGCGAACGATAATTCTAAGCCCAAGATGGAGTATATACCAAAATATACGAATAAGTTAAATAATACTCGCTTTACTATGTCTTACTATAATATCGGGCCTTTCAATTTGGAAACGGTATATAGCGAGTTTAAAACACGTGAAATTGACTTCCCTTGGAAAGTTGAGTTGTTGGAATTAATCTGTGTCTTGGAGTATGTATCGTTAATAATTGCTCAGGGTTGGGTTTACTTACCAAATATAGCGATGAAAGGTTACATTTTAATTGATAAGGACTTTATATTAAGGAGTATTTCTTCGTTTGTTCACCGGTGTAAAAAGAATCAAAAGAGTGACTTGGGCGTAACTTTTGAATTAGATGCCGAAGAACTGGTAGCTAAATATAGTTCACCACTCGATGAGGGAATTTACCCTGCGAATTCTAGCCTGATATTTGATGCTGGAACAATGCTTGGGTTTGATTTGGCAAGTTCATTTGAATTGTTAAATAAATATTTACAATATACTAAGTCTCAAGGGAAGATTGCAAATTTAAGAGGTGATTTCTTTGAGGATCAAGTTCAGGAAATGATTGATTTAACTAATTATAGGCCACCTTTTTGCATTAGGGGGATCGTCGGTAAACAGTTACGATTAAATGGTAAGTTTATAACTGACTTGGACTCAATATTTATAGTTAATGGTGATTTAATCGCGGTGTCTTGCAAAAGCATGTTATTTACAGAAGAGTATGATCGCGGTGACTATATTTCGATTAGAAACACAACTAGTTCTCTAGAGAAATACATATTAGATTGGAGAAAGAAAATTGAAGTATTAAATGGTACTAAAGTTGGCGACAATTTCGATTTCTCAAAATATGACAATGTGTATGGTATTGTTATTACCCCAAATGTACTTTATGTAGGTTATGACTATCGAAAAAAACTAGATATTAATGACTTATTTGAGTGTATGTCTTTTTCTGAGTTAGAGGGTTGGTTAAAGACCAACAAGTAAAACATAACAAACGACTATGGCGTCAATGACTGGTTTTTGGCTGTATTTTCATCCCACATGGCACCATATCTGAGCATATAGTTAAGGATTACAACCACCTTCGTCCACACGCGATTATTACGACTTTTTTAGGTTTTTCAACTGCTAAAAGTCGAGCATAAGTCGCTATGAATATGGGGTTACATTGCATAGCTGACATCATCGCCATGTATAAAACGGTTCGTACTTGCGCTCGACCGCCTTGGATCACGCGCTTACCTTTATAGCGTCCACTTTCGCGTGTGATTGGAGAGACGACAATATTTCCTATTTTTGATCATGCTGATTGAGTTGGCATTATGTGGCAGGTATGGAATTCGAATATAAGAAAGTAGAACTAAATCATAGAGATTTTCAGTCATTAATCGCTGAGCTGAATTTGTCACTTCGCCAGATTACTAATGACACAGGTGAAAGCTCATTTGTATCTGACGCTTTTGACCCATCAAAAGATGGATGTATCGTTGTGTATCTGAATGATACTGCGGTGGCCTGTGGGGTGTTTAGATATCACGAAAGTGAAGTTTGTGAATTTAAGCGGATGTATTCTAACAAAGCTGGTGCGGGCTCTTATTTGTTGAAACAACTCGAATGTTTTGCGATTGAAAAAGGGTATCGAAAAGCTGTTTTATCGACACGCAGAGTTAACTCAAAAGCGGTGACCTTTTATTGTCGTCACGGTTACTCAGAATCCAGTGCTTATGGTAAATATGTCGGTCTAGACCGTTCGATTTGCCTCTCAAAGACGCTAGTCATATAACAACCAAATCTATACGGCCTTAGTTTCACGGAGGAAACATGACAAGCGACCAATTATTGGAAAAGGCACTTTATAGTAGTGCCAGCATCCACCAACCTCATTCATTAAAAGCTTATTTGGCTGCGAATTATCTAAATGGTTATTTCGCTAAATCAGGCAATGTGTGGCTTAAAACGAGTGAGTTGATAGACCAAACTGAGGTTGAAGTTTTAGGTGAGTACTCTGCAACGCTACAAGCGCCCAAGTTCTCAGATTTTCGTATTCACAGGATATTGGAAAACGGGGTATACCCAGCGGCGTATGCTGCTTTAATGCAGTGGTATGAGAATAAGGGCTTTCAAGATATCTTCTCGTATTACGTTTCGCAGGCTTCTCAAACCAGCGAATACCTTTCCCACAATGTGACTATCTTATTGGCGCTGAATCGTGTTTACCGTGAGTTAGAGCCGTCTCAAGTTCCAGCATTCCTTAACCGCTTCACTGAATTTGTCACATCGACCCGTTCTGGTGGCGACCGAAACACTGACACAAGCGAAGTCGTAGAGCTTAATTGCGTATTACAAGCATGCTTTAAACAGTTTGGTTTCTTCGGACATAACCTAATTACGCTTACGTGGATAATGCGTTGCAAGGAAGAGCTGTCGAAAGAGCAATATGACGCAATGCTTTCTAATCTTTATCGACAGGCCAATAGCCCTTTGGAAGATCCTGACGATGAGATTGATCAAGCTATCTTGGCGCAGTGTCAAAGCTCGGATAATTCAGATGAGCTCTATGACAATGTCCACCGATTGGTTTTTGGGTATACGTCGAATCTACACCAGATAACGCTAGCGGATGCATTGTGTTTTCTTCACGAACAATTCCCTGAACATATATCGGAGCTAAAGCGCATTGCCGAGTATCAGTGTCGTCTGTTAGAAAAGTGAGTTTAATTAGGACGTTGCATTTAACTTATGCAACGTTATCAGTGTAGTTAGCGCAGAAGTACAACTTACACGCTAATCAGATCTCAAATTGAAAAAAAGAGTTACTCGATAATGCAGCTATGCTCTTTACTTCTTAAAGCCAGTCAGGGGCTTTGTTGCGTAATTCAATTTAGAGATAGAGCAGCCCCATTTCGTGCGTTTCTTAGTCAATACGGCAAGTTTCAGGCATACCTAACCCAGTGAGCTTGTTCAACGCGTAAGTTTCTCCCACTTGTGCATTGTAATTTCTTAAACTTAAACGACCACCAAGTAACTGTTTAACTCGATACATCGCTGTTTCTGAGAGGGAGCGTTTGTGGTAACCATACCGCTCTTTCCAATACTTATTTGAGCCATATAACTTCTGGCAACCTACTGCGAGATTTCGGGGATGACCCCGCTCCCAGAAGGCAGCCCCTTCTCTTGGAGGAATAAGCGCAACGGCTCGCTTAATCTTAATTGCATCGTGACATGCTCTCGTATCATAAGCGCCATCACCAGACACCTCGTGGATACTTCGGCGAGTTTGTTTCAGTAAATTCGGGAGTACTTCTCCATCTGTAACTGTCGATAGACTTAGCTCGGCTGCAATAATTTCATGAGTGTTTGTATCCACGGCAATATGAAGTTTTCGCCAGACTCTACGTTTGCCATCTGTCCCGTGTTTTTTGACTTTCCATTCACCTTCGCCATAAACCTTAAGGCCAGTCGCATCAATAGCTAGATGTTGTATCGCACCTCTCGTTTTTGTCTTAAGTGAGACCTCAACTTGCTTGGCTCTACGACTGATGCAGGTGTAATGCGGACAACTTAACGGTACATGGGCTAACCTAAATATCGAGTTGATAAAACCTTGCAGCGCTCTTAATGGCATAGAAAAAACTCGTTTCACCATGAGGGCTGTCGTGATAGCTAAATCACTGAACCGACGAGGCCTCCCGCGCTTATTCTGTTTGCTTTGCGTCCAGCCACTTATCGCTTCTTCATCAATCCAAAAGGTCAAAGAACCGCGGTTAATGAGTGATTGGTTGTATTGCTTCCAGTTGGTTGTTTTGTAACGAGGTTTAGGCATAGGGCTACGAGAGGGAGTTAATGTAGCTGATCAGATCGTAGGTTTTAGGTTTAGTTCCAATGAATTACGCAACAAAGCCCCAGTCAGGTGTCAAATATGGCTCACATATTACGGTTCTCCCACGCAAAGGCGAACGTTTGCCTTTTGTTTCTCGGAATTTAATTGCAACAGTAAATGACACACAAACGTAGAGGTAGCGCACAGAAACGAAAAAGGGGAGATCGCGATTACGCAATCATTGATCTAGCCGATAGTGAGATAGTGATAAGAGGTCGATAATTCGTTGTCGGATCTAAATTAGAACTTTAAATCTAATTTCTAAGTAGTTGTTATCTCAGGAAGAGTTTTTGTGCTATGCGCCCCTATATTAAATACATTATCCCTATTTTAATTCCTTTCATTATCCTCGTAATGCCGCTATCAGCGTTTCCATTTGAAGGCCTTACGATTATTCAACAACGCGTTATCGCGATCTTTTTATTAGCGGCATTGTGCTGGGTGTTCGAGCCTATCCCGATTTACGCGACGTCTGTTGTTATTATCGTTCTGCAATTATTGATGTTGTCGGATAAAGGGCTGATCTTTTTAAGGTTTGATCATGGGCAGGAACATTTTGGTGAGTTGTTAAAATACAGCGATATCATGGCGACATTCGCCAGTCCAATCATCATGCTGTTTTTGGGCGGTTTTTTCTTAGCGATGGCCGCCACTAAGTATCGATTAGACGTAAACTTAGCCCGTGTATTATTGAAGCCATTTGGACAAGACCCAAAGTTTGTGATGCTCGGCTTAATGCTGATCACTGGTATCTTTTCGATGTTTATGTCTAACACAGCAACAACGGCAATGATGCTCTCTATTTTAACGCCGGTACTGGCTGTGTTTGGCCCCAAAGACCCCGGTCGTATAGCGTTTGCGCTTTGTATCCCTGTTGCCGCTAACATCGGTGGCATTGGTACCCCGATCGGTACCCCGCCGAACGCTATCGCACTTAAATATTTAGTTGGCGATAACCTCATTACGTTCGGTGAATGGATGGCATTTGGTGTGCCGTTTGTCGTTATTATGATGGCGTTAGCGTGGTTTTTAATCGGCTTTATGTACAAAGCTGACCAAAAGAAAATCGAGCTAAGCATCAAAGGTAAATTCCTTAAAACGCCCAAAGCCATTGCGGTATACGTCACTTTTGCGCTGACCATCATTCTTTGGTTAATGGGCTCAAGCCATGGCATGAACTCTTATACTGTCGCTCTTATTCCTGTCGCTGTGTTCTCACTCACAGGGATCATCAATAAAGAAGACCTGAAGAAAATTTCTTGGGACGTATTGTGGCTTGTATCAGGTGGTATTGCGCTTGGTTTAGCTCTCGATAAAACTGGCTTAGCAAGGCTCGTAGTACACAGCATTCCGTTTGATGCTTACTCACCATATGTGGTGTTGTTCGGAGCGGCGTTCTTGTGTTTGGTAATGGCAAACTTTATGTCTCATACCGCAACGGCTAACTTGTTGATGCCAATTATGGCTGCATTAGGTTCGTCTATGGCTTCACTCACGCCACTAGGCGGTGAGTTAACGTTAATTCTGGTTGTGACTTTTGCCGCTTCATTGGGTATGTCGCTGCCAATCAGTACGCCACCGAATGCGTTGGCTCATGCTACTGGTCATGTGCAAAGTAATCAAATGGCCAGAATCGGTATTATTTTGGGTGTGGTTGGTGTGCTACTGAGTTTTGTTATGGTGTGGGTGCTACATTCAATTGGTCACATAGGATAACGATACGTGTATCAACAAAAACTAGAAGCACTTATCGATCGTTATTTTAATCAGACAGAACGTCGGGTGACGTGCCGTGCCGGTAACACCATTATTGAGCAATCAGCGTTAAACACTCGTTTATATTATGTGTTTAGTGGAGAACTGGAAGGGTTTTATTCCGAAGCGAACACACCGCAAGTGCGAGTATTTAGCGCGGGTAGTGGGGCTTTTATAGGTGTTCATAGCTTCTTTTCAGGTAATTGGACAGCATCTTCAACGGTTGTTGCTAAAACCGATGTTGAGTTAGCGTGGATCGATAAAGACACGCCTGCAGAAGATGAACGTAAATTTGGTCCTCTTACCGCACAGTTCACACCTGTGATTGTCAATGAGCTGTCGCGTCGTCAACGCCGTGCAACACAAGAAGCGATAGCGAAACAAAAAGCGCTAGAGAAGTTACATACTGCTGAGCAAATGACGACCTTGGGTCAATTGGCAGCAGGGATTGCCCATGAGCTTAACAACGCTATTGGTGTAGTCAATAGTAAATCTGGCCGACTTGAAACGGTCATCATGGATCTACTTGAAGAAGTGCATCCAGAAGCCAGTCAATTTTTCGATTTTGGGTTAATGCATGGTCAGAAAACGTCGTCGTCAGAAGCGCGAACACGTGGGCGACAATTTGAAAGAAAATATGGTTTAGACAAAAACATTGCACGCTCTCTTGCAAAGGCGATTCCAATTGACGCTTTATCTGCAACAGACGTTATTTCAAAACATTGGCTGAAAAACCCAGAAGAAGCGATTCGTTTTTGGCAGATGGGCTGTGATTTACATGATTTACGTTTGGCATCTAGACACACTGTCGGCATCGTAAAATCGGTTAAACAACTTGGCCGAGTTGATATTGACACCGAAGAAGCGGTTGATATTAATGACTCCATTAACCATGCCTTATCGTTGTTACAAAGTGAGTTACGTAGAGTATCTGTGCGATTGAGCCCTGCAGATTTACCGACTTTTAAAGGCTCGAAAACAGAGCTCGTTCAGATTTGGGTCAACATTGTAAAGAATGCTTGTGATGCAATGTCGAATTCAGACGATGCTGCAATAGAAATTCAAACCAGATTAAGTAAGAAAAGAATATTAGTTACGATCACGAATAACGGCCCAGAGATAGACGAGGTGACTCGTAGAAAGATATTTCAGCCTAACTTCACCACTAAAAAAGGTGGTTTATCGTTTGGATTGGGCTTGGGTTTATCAATCGTTAAGCGGATTGTGGCGGGTTATGGCGGAAGTATTATTGTGAAAAGTGATGCTTCTAAAACTGTATTTAGAATCAAGTTACCAATAGAGGGTGAACATGGAGAAGCTTAATTTAATCTGTGTCGATGACCAGAGAGAAGTACTGAGCGCAGTGGTACAAGATTTAGAGCCGCTGGCGAGTTGGCTGAATATTGAAGATTGTGAATCAGCGCAAGAAGTGCTTGATCTCATTGATGAACTTGACGCAGAAGGCGAACACATTACCGTCATCGTGTCTGATCATGTGATGCCAGGGAAGACGGGTGTGGAGTTACTCACTGACGTGTTCCATGACAGCCGCTTTCCGAATACAAAGAAAATCCTTCTTACGGGGCAGGCCACTCATACTGATACCATCAATGCGATTAATGCAGCAGGCATCGACCGTTACTTTGAAAAGCCTTGGCAATCAAGCACATTAGTTGAATGCATTCGCACTCTTGTCACTGAGTACATATTTGATCAAGGGCTTGATTACACGGACTATCAGAATGAGCTCGACCAGCAGGTTGTGTTGAGACGCTTACGCTAGTCACTTATGTTAGTCACTTTTGTCAGTCGCTTGAAATTATATGCACCGAAGGACGCTTTCTGAAGGATTTAGTCTTTGAAAGATGTAATCTTTCGGTGCATGTATTACCTATCTCTTTTAGTAGTTCAGGTTTTAGTACTCAGTATTAACACACTGGTTGCTGGCTTAAGTCTAAAACTCATACGCTACGCCAACGCCAACCAAAATTGAAGTTAATGCATATCTTTATACACCACATTAGTGCCGTTCCTGCCTCCAGTACCTCAAGGATACTTCGGCGTGCTTGTTTCAGTAAGTTCGGAGTACTTCTCCATCTGTAACCGTCGACAAACTTAGCTCGGCTGCAATAATTTCATGAGTGCTTGCATCGACAGCAATATGAGTCGATGATTTCTAATCTCTATCAACAGGCCAATAGCCCTTTGGAATACCCCGACGATGAGATTGATCAAGCTATCTTAGCGCAGTGTCAAAGCTCAGATAATTCAGATGGACTCTATGACAATGTCCACCGATTGGTTTTTGGGTATACGTCGAATCAACACCAGATAACCCTAGCGGATGCATTGTGTTTTTTTCAGGAACGATTGCCTGGGCATACTACAGAGCTAAAATGTGTCACAGAGTATCAGTGTCGTCTGTTAGAACAGTGAATTTAATTAGGACGTTACAGCTAACTTATGCGTCGTTATCAGTCTAGGAAGTAAAATGAAAAAATTGGTTTTGGCTTTGTTGTTATTGGTTTCGACCAGTGCGATGGCATCTGAAAACGTTCCGGAAATGTCGATTAAAAACGGCTATGTTGAACCGTTCCAAATGTTCGATAACGTTTATTACGTTGGTGATAGATGGGTGTCGTCTTATGCGGTAGAGACTGCAAAGGGATTAGTTCTGATTGATACACTCGATTTCCCTTATTCGATGTGGATACCCATCAATCTAAAAAAGCTTGGGTTACAAGATAAGGCCATTACTCATATTTTGGTGACTCACGGCCATTCTGATCATGCTGGTGGAGCGCAATTTCTCCAGTCTGAATATGGTTCAAAGGTCGTGATGACACAAAAGGGTTATGAGTTAGCCGTAGCTCAAGCGAACAAAAGCAGTGGTAAGAATACGTTTTTACCGCCCAAGGTAGACTTCTTTGTGCAAGATAGTAGTAGTCTTATTGTCGCTGCGGACGAGTTTAAGTTCTACCTTACGCCCGGCCACACAGAAGGGGATTATTCAATAGATCTTATGGTGAAAGACAACGGCACATCACATCGCGCATTTGTAGTTGGCGGTCACAGTATTAATGCACGAGATCCAAAGTTAGCGAAGCAGTTCTTCGAGAGCATGGACAGAGTGAGAGAGATCGCTTTGCAGCCACCTGTGGTGAGCGTGAATTTGTCTAATCATCCCCATAAGAATCATCTATTCGCTAATCGTGAGAAACGAAATGCCGATGGTTCGAACAATCCGTTCATTAGCGAAAGTAACTTCTTTAGCTTTTTAGACCAGCAAGAAGCCTTAGCGAATGAAAAACTCAGTGATGCACAACAGCGGAATAAATCGGAAAGTTCACAGTAGACGCTCGCTTAAGTATAGATACGACTAACACGAGCCATTCGTAGTTTGTTCTTGCTAGGCAATGAAGAGGTTGCAACCAACTTATGTGATTTCTTGATCGCAGCAGCGAATGAAACCGGTTCTGTGTCTGATAAAACGGTGCAATATTGGCATAATACGTTAAATGGTTAGAAGCTCGCAAAAGCCAGTGGGTTACACACTGTATGAAAGGGAAGGAGACTCAGGATGAGTACAGGTTTTAAAGGTTCGTGTTTGTGTGGCAGTGTTCGTTTTTCTGTTGAAGGGTTCAGCGAAAAAGCAGCCAACTGCCATTGTTCAATGTGCCGAAAATTTCATGGCGCCGCTTTCGGGACGTTAGTTGGTGTACAAGGCTTAAACTGGCTTTCAGGAATTGATTTACTCAAAGAATTTGTGGCATCAAACGGCGCAACACGAACATTCTGCTCCAACTGTGGTTCAAGTCTAGGCTTCAGAGTACAAGGTGAACCTTTAGAAAACATCGAACTAGCGATATCGACATTCGACGTGGATATTCCAGTCAAAATCGATGCTCAAATTTATACAAACTACAAAGCGAACTGGTGTGAATTACAGCCAGATTTACTTGCGTATTCGGAAGGGCGAACAAGCTAGTCGAGCTTTCGAGTCTTTGAATCGCACAGTGATGATGGGCTACGTGCTTGGTGCTACCCAATGCTTAACGCATGTTGACTTCTCTCCCCAATTTTATTGAGGTAGCTCGAAAAGATCGGGTTTTCACACAATCCTATATTGGCACCTATCCATACTGAACCTAGGAGGAAAGTATGAGATGGTTAATCATTAGAAATGCGTTAATTACGCTGACTATAGGGTTTGTCATTGTATGGCTAAGTTCTCGAGGAGAGTATCTAGCCACAGCGTCAGTTTACCCGACCGACTTTGTGTTCTTATGGTTGGGCGTTGTTTTAGCTGGCTTCGCATCAATTTATACAATAGATGATCTCCAACGAGGTTCATGGCACAAGTCTGCTGTGATTTATGCATTCTATTACTATGGTGCATTCGGTTTATTTGCAGATGGCCATGTTGCGGGTTGGGCTCATAGCACTGGTTACATTGAGAAATTGTTTATGTCTGGCTTTATAATTTTCGTCTCGTTATTTTCAATAGTCGTGCCGTTAATCGTGTTCACGATATCTGTTATACAGGCACACCTCCTTTCTATCGCCGTTGAAAATAGGCAGCTGTAAATAAGTCAATTAAGTGTTAGTTATTGAGTTCTGATAATTCGAAATACCGCTATTCCCCATCTCTGATCTCAGTACCACAGGGGCGCAGTAGACCCTCGATAAGGGAGCCGATATTATTCTCTAGGCGCTGACGGATCCCCTCATAATTTCCCTAGTCCTGCGTTGTGTGTGAGCCTTTGATATTCGAACATTCCCCATTGATATTGGGATTCATTAATTTGATATCGCCGATGATTTCGTACCTCTCTCCCTAGACGAGGTATGGATAGAACTCGGCGGTGTTTAATGCTGTTGGCTTGGAAGTCAAAATGCCATTTGGCTTGTACTGCAATTAGGCCATTCCACCACATCAAGATTTCAGCGAGCAACGCAATAAGAAGCAGGATATCTAATCGCTTAGTACAGCGAGTTCTGTTGTGACGAAGTGCGATCCCATAGGCGGTACTCTTTAGATCGCGGAAGGCTTCTTCTATCTGCATACGCTTGGCGTACAGATTGGTAATTTGTACTTCATTTAAGATATGTCGAGGGACATTAGTCGCGAGTAGCCACGGCTCCTTTGCACTGCGTTGATAGAGATGTGTAGCGGAGTGTTTTTGGCTGGTTCTACTATGGCGCTGGGCTTTTCGGCCTTTTTCTAATCCCTTATAAACATAGGCTTCACAAGATATCGGTGATCTCTTTGCTAATAAGCAGTTGCCAAGATATTTGGGTTTATGGACAGCGTTTGGATAAAAGGTTTTATTTGAGACCCAAGGTTTTTGAGGTTGTTTGATTGATACTTCACCTCGGACACGACCTAACCAAAACCAACCTTTCTCCTGAACTTGGCGGAACCAAGTATTTCTAAAACCCGCATCAGAAACGATGATCGGACTGATTTTATTCGGCAAAATACTCTGCAATTTATCGAGGAATGTTTGGTGACTTTTCGGTGAATTGTATTGGCCATACTCAAAAACTTGTTCAAAGATTGTGACGGCTCGACCATCAAGTGCAACGGATGCTCTTAACGTCATATAACGAAGTTGTTCACGAACATCAGACCAATCCACAAGGATCACAGGGCATGGGTTAGCGCCCGTTATTAAGTAGGCATGCCATTTATAAATAAGGTCTTTTTCACGATGTAGTTGGCGATTTCCAAGCAGTCTATCAACGCGTTTGATCGCATGTTTTACCGTGGTATTAGTTTCTAGTTTGCGACCTAGTTTAGTCAGCGTTAAGTCTGAGCCGTCAAGTACACTTTTTGTAGCAAGTATCAGAGAACTAACGCGTTTTTTGTGAATGGAGGGGCATTGGTTTTGTATGGTTTGTTGTAGAATCTGAATGTCGCGCATTATTAACCCACTTGTTCGAAATGTGTGTTCAGCGATATTCATTAGATCAAAGACGGCGATGCACGTCTACCTCATTGTTTTTAAGCCTGATTATGAGGGGATTCGCAAGCTCTAGGCGTAAGCGTTAGAAAGAGCCTGAAGGAAGCCATGAAAATAACGACATTGGTAGATAATACCCGATTAGATGAAAGGCAAGATTTAGCCGTTGAGCGAGGGCTATCACTGCATATTGAAACTGAGTGCTCAAAGATATTATTCGATATGGGAAGTGGCATTACGTTTTGCCAAAATGCTGCTCTATTGGATGTTGATATTGAAGATGTCGATTTAGCCGTTATATCACACAGACACCATGATCATTGCAATGGCACTACCGACTTTGTTGAACATAATTCTAAAGCGAAAGTGTATTTAAAAAACTGCGAAGAAAAGAATTATTACTTTCGATCTTATGGATTTAGAAGTGATGTTGGTATCAATGCAGAGCTCCTAAAAAATAATAATGATCGGTTAGTCTTCATCAATAAAACGACTGAAATTGCCCCAAATGTTTTTGCCGTCACAGATATCAACTCTAAGCATGAGAAGCCAAAGGGAAACCAATACCTTTATACAAAATCTCAAAGTGGATGGGAGCAAGATTCGTTCGATCACGAGTTATTATTGGTAATCAAAGAGTGTGATGGTTTAGTTATCTTCACCGGTTGTGCGCACAGTGGCGTTCTCAACATGGTTGATACTGCGATGGATCTTTTCCCAGGAGAGAAGATTAAGGCGGTTGTTGGGGGCTTTCATCTCGTTGGGTTACCACTATTCAATAGTATTGGCGGAACCAAGCAAGGCATTAAAGATCTCGGCATTGCACTATCAGAATATCCGATTGATAAACTTTACACAGGGCACTGTACTGGCCAGAAGGCTTATGGTTTGTTGAAAGAAGTACTTGGAGACCGTCTGGAGGCGATGCCTACAGGTAAATGTATTGAGGTGTAGTTACAAAGAGTACGCAAAGAAAAACGGGCAGTACATCAGTTCGATGTGGTTAGAAAAGGTGTTCAACCTAGAGTCAGATTATAGCTAAGCACTGAAAAATGATTCCCATTGCTTGGCATTTTTAGTCCTTAATGGTTTTACTGCAAAGGTGTTTTACGTGAGGTTCAGATTTGTGTTGGTTTACTAATGAATTGGGCGTTATATTGGTCTTAGGAACACTATTAAACAGGAAGTAATATGAACTTGGATAAAGCTAAAAAACGTATCGCTAAACAGGTCAAAAAAGGCTTTAACGGTTATCCTAAAATTACTCTAGCGTACTACGGAGCGACTAAAGAGTGCGCAACTGAAGTGGCTGTTCAATTCACGCTAGGTGAGGGCGATAGTGTCCAAGAAGAGCGCTTCTCATGTGAAACTGAAATCAGAGACAATGAGCTCATTCAAACAACCTTATTAAAAATAATCGAGAGAGCGAACGCTAACTCAGTGATCGAGATTGAAGGCGTCACTGTTCTTTAGTATTTGTTTAGCAGCGCTGGCTGATGATGTGATGGTTTAAACTAGGCGGCAGTGCTGCCTAGATCTTAATGTAATACCCGTTAAGTTGTTTCTCTTTGTCTTCGGGTTTGTGAAATCCTATGTGATTACCGAGGGAGGTTGACGGTCTAAATACCGAAGGATTCTGTCGTTGCTTTATTCATAGTAGTCCACTATTGCAGATTAGTTTCTATTCGATAATTGATTCCTCGGCACGTGCCTCCCGTAACTCTCTTGTATTCAGCTTTTCTTCAAGCCAGATGTTCCTTACTGTTGAGTGACTAATCGAGATGTTAAAGCGCTTCCTCATCTCACCACTTATCCTAATAGAGGTTAGGTGAGGCGATTTTAGTGTTAATGAGATGACGATATTTCGAGTCTTTTCATCGATGCGATTATTGTTGTGTGATTGACCATACAGACGTTTCAAAGCAAGTGGGCCATGGGCTTCAAGTAATTGACGGTTGTTGTGAATGCTTTTGACAGAACAACCGCTTTGTCGAGCCGCTTCTCTCACATTGCCTAACTTATTGGCAAGCTCTATGACATCGAGCTTTTTCTGAACTTCTTCTCCGTATTCTTTCCTAGAGCTAGGCTCAGTAAGCTCTTTAATCGATAACTCTCGGTCGGCAAAATAAGCCGTAAAACCCCCATCAAGTTGCTTACGTAATTCGACTTGTTGACTCACGATAGAGTGCCGTAACGGGGAGGTGATTTGATACATTGCGTTGGCGTAACTGAAGGTATGATCTCGACGGATTTTTCGATATTCTTTTTGAATACATATCGCGTCAATGTTCAGGTACTTCGGAACGGGTGTATGCTCAGAGCGCATTAATTTGGCGTTAACTGTGAGGGTCGTTGCCCAATACTCAGGGATGAAGGTGTTTTGTAGGTAGTTATTTGCACTGATCATATCAGTAACCCCAGCCAACCTTAACTCAGGGACTAGACGATCTTGGAACGTATCAAAGGCACGTTCGATGCGACCCTTGCCTTGAGGCGAATTGGCAAAAATAATTTCTATACCCAGCTCTTCACAGGCTCGTTGCATCTGGGAGAAGTGGCAACGTTTTGGTCCACCGAAGATGCCAGCTCTATCGACATAAAGAGTCTTAAAAAGCCCTTTTTTCTCGATATAAGTTTTCATTACTTTGAGGCATCCTTCGGTGGTTTCTGAAGGGAAAAACTCCGCATGAACCTCACTGGTTGCATCATCAATCATGGCGATAAGACAAGATTTTTTATCACCGAACCAAAGGTGTGGACTGCCGTCCATTTGCAGCATTAAGCCTTCGGCCTCCATACGCTCACGTCGTCTTCTTACCTTAGAACGTCGATGTTTGGCTCGTTTTACATGATGGATTTCATGTGCCCAGGTACGAAGCGTCTCCCGCTTTACTTTGATGCCTTCAAATACCTCTAACATGTCGGCGAGATGAAGCATGTTAAAGTCGTAATACTTGGCCTTTATAAGAGCTTGAACTTGCTGCTTTAAGGTAATGGGTATTTTATTAGCGGGTGTCCTTCCTGTGTTGCCATGAACCACAAATCGGATACCATCAGAGCGATATCGCCTGAGATAACGTTCAATGGTTCTGCGAGACTTATTGAGGAGCTTAGAGGCATTAGTAATTGATATTTTACCGAGAGCAACTTTCGCGATGATATCCACGGTAAGCTGAGATTGAGTATCCATAACGATCATCCTATACACCCCTGACTAATTCGTAGCACTAGTCAAAGGATTACGTAAAAATAGAGACCGTCAATTTCCCTCGGTAATTAAGCGAATGACAAAGTCGCTTGGTAGTTACGATACGACAGAATCGCTTGGTGATCACAGGGTTTGTGAAATCCTAGCTAACGCATTTCTGCCCCAAAACTTGTTAGATCAAATGCTCTAAAAATTTTAGGGGCGTGCGTCTTCCTCTATTTGAACTTTTTTCATTAAGAAAAACTTTTTTCTTGGAGTCATCTTTCAGGTGGGTCGTTGAGTGTATGAGACGTTCAACCATTTCAAAGAGACTCGTTTAGAAAAAGTTAACAACTAAAGTAAGGGAATCAACAAACATCTTTGTGCAAGTTTGAGATAAAATTGCTCCCCTTTGCCTCTATTTCTTATTGTTTTTTCAAAGTTGATTCAAATTGGTCATATGTAAATTCCGCGTACCAATCCAAATAGGAAGGTGCCCCAAAAGTGTGGCTATCATTATGGATGTAGGATTTAACGACTTCATTTTTATTGTAGGGAACCCAAATGCCACAGTCCCACCCATGCATGTATCCGACCATTTTTCTCTTGTTTTCTAAACCGATGCAGGAATTTACACTTTGATAAAACATACCTTGAGAATCTTGCCCCTCTGAAACATATACTCCGGAGGAGACACCCTCAACCCAAGATGTTGGAAATAAGTCTTGAATACCCAAAACGGCGTGAGTCCTAATTCTTGTTAGATCTCTCTCAAGCACTAAATATTCACCTTGATTAACCAAGTCTAACTCTTGCATATTTACACAGCCAACTAAGCAAAAAGGTAAAAATATTAGGGATAATTTTGTTTTCATCATTAGTATATTAATATATAAAAATAGCATTGTAATTTATATTTAGACTAAAAAACAATAACCACTCAACAAATCCAAGGATATATTCTAAATTGAATAAACAGCCAATAAAGTGAAAATTATCTGCCCCGAAACTTCTCTGCGTGATCTGAGCTGCACCTGCAAAATTAGACATTTCATAAAGTGACTTTCCATTCCCAGAAATTATCAGCATTTGCCTAATTTAAGTGACTGCCCTAAGAAGGGTTTGTCCAGAGGCGTGTCAGCATGATCGTCGCTGGCACGTTTGTGCCCCGAAGTTTGTTAACGCATTTACTTAGTGGCAGACGCGCCACTGAAGTCACCGTGCTTTTCCTCATGACTGACTTCGAAGAATCAATGCTCACTTACTCCCAAATTCTTGCAAAAAGTGAGTTTCTCGGCAGACATTAATCAATGCGTTTTTATGCGTATTTTTAGCGTCGCTGATTAGGCTGTAATGTTAGTTCTGGCTTTTACTTGGTGAGAAACGCTTCCGTATCCATACTTCCTGAGCGGAAAATAATGCAAAGCAGACCATAAAAGCGGGCCATACTTGAAAAACGATGGATGTCGTGGTGGCAAAGAATAGAAAAGTATCAATATTAATTAGATAGTCATGTTCTTTCTGCTCAATGCTCTCTGACCGATAGAATTGCTTTATCTCCACTATTGCTTTTTCGTTTAAGAAGGATGCTATAAAAGCTCGCCTTATCAGGTACCAAACCATCAGAAAAAATACAGCACTTGGAGCAATAAAGTTTTTTCCATGCTCTCGGCCAAAGTCATATGGCCATGCATCAACAATGACATCATAGTCAACAACATTGAGTAATAGAGCGAAAAACAAAGCAGCTAATATGTAACTAACTAACCAGTATAGTGCACTAAGGGCCTTTGTATATGAATTCTCCTGAGGAAAATCTCTCTCAATTTTTAACCTACTAAAATTGAAGTAGTATGTAAGTAACTTAATTTTCGTTAGCATTTAAGTATTCGCTATTTATTCAAATATCCTTTTAGGTGGCATTGGTTTGATATCTTTCTGAGTACCAATCCCACCACAAAACTCTGTTGACCTGCCAAACCTTTACAGTCTCGAACTGGGTTATCCCACTTTCCCGGTTCTGACCTAAACCTATCTCCTTGAATTTAGACATAAAAGCAGACCAGCATCAACATGTTTTATTAATTTTGTTCGGGCGCTAGATATATATAGGAAAGACCTCCTATTAACCCAATCGCGAATTATTCGTACTAGTAAAACTGTACTGTGGAGAGCAATCGTAATAACGCGCAACGGGCCAAAGCTTGACGAGTGAAATGGCCAGTACACATAGTTAGTCGTTATTAGTGCGTAATTTAAAAAGCGACAAAACTAACCGTGCTCGAAAATGTCCAAAAGCTTTCACGCCCGGCATCTCGCATAGAGGCGCCGTTCTTAACTTTGGGATACCAGAAGTTATCCGTGAATGACTAATCTAGCAAAGTCACTGACTCAGAATTGTCCAAAATCTTCTCAGGTTGAACTTTACTCGTGGCACTTGCTAACTCGAAACTGCCCCTATACAAGTTAGACATTATTGTGGTTAACTTTCGTTTCTGTATGAAAGGGCTTACGTGTAGGGTAATGCAAAGCCTACCATTCAAGGGAATATTGTAGGTAATATGAAAAATATAGAATCCGTATGCTCATTTTTTGAAGGGCTAGGTATTGCTCATCCTGAACGTTATTTTTCTACGTTTTCAACTTCATTAGTCGATGAATCTTGTGTATTACTACGTCAAGGCGAAGAGCAGACCCATGCATTCTATTTGGTCTCTGGTATCTTGAAGGCCTGCCATTATTCCGATTCAGGAGTAGAGCGATGTAAGGAGTTTTATTTTCCACAAAGCCTTTGCATACTTTTTTCGAGTTGGATAGAGAATCGAGAGTCTAGCTATCAAATTGAATCATTAACTAAAGTAGAATTCATTAAAGTCCCTATGAGTATGCTTAATTCTCAAGAATGGGTTAACATAAAAATTCAGCTCCTAGAGCAGCAACTGCTTTATAAAGAAAAAAAGGAAAGCTTTTTTCTGCTCAATACACACGAAGAAAGATATAAGCATCTAGTTAATGATTTTCCGCATTGGGTCAAACACTTAACAAGCGTTGATATCGCTAATTACATGGGGATAAGCCCTGTTAGTTTATCAAGAATAAAAAACCGCATTAACAATTGTTAATTAACACCATTGAATTTCAATAGAACATAGAACCACTATTCTTTACTTAGAGAACTCTATTTTGTGGGTTTTATTTTCTCTTTTATCCGCTGCTTTTTTAAACATGAAGGATGTCTCATTAAAACAGTCGACATCTAGATTATCAGCAATACAATCTACAGCGGTAATGTTGCTCATTCTTTGTCCTATTTGTCTATCCTGCATATTCATTCTCGAAAAGGTGAACTACGACGTTGATCTAGTGATAATGATGTTCTCGGCTGCCACGCTTGATGCTGCTGCTATGACATTTTATCTCTTAGCTTTGCGCAATGGTTCCTTAGCCAAAGTCATTCCTCTTTTATGCTTTGTTCCTGTATTTCAGCTAGTTTTAAACTTTGTTTTTTACAATGAAGTCCCTTCCTTGTTTGGATTCATAGGAATAATTTCTGCGATCTTTTTTATATTTTATGGTGAGGGTTTAAACCTAATAAGCATAATAAAAGACAAAGCGGTAAACAGCATGATATGTGTCGTTCTGCTTTGGTCACTTAGTTCAATCATTCATAAAGATGGTTCTGGTCAGATTGGAGCTGTTAATTGGACGGCGCACATATGCTTAGTCATGTTCTTATATTATTTGCCTTTTCTGCTTAGAATACGGGCATCGACTATAAGTTTAAGTGACTTTTCTTCTTTAATTGTCCCCGCTCTGGCTCACCTACTAACTTTACTGACATTTTATCAAGCTGCTTCGATAGGAAACGTTGCTTTTGTATCTTCGCTAAGGCGATTCTCGACTGTGTTTTCAATTTTGATTGGTTGGTATAAGTACAATGAGACTGTAACAAAGAGACTCTGCATATCGATATTTGGGCTAATAGTGTCAGCTTTAACCATTACACTTTCGGTTAATCGTATGACAACTATCGGGGAGTTGGTTCTAGGTTGCGGATATCGCCCCTCTATGATGTATCGTTAATGTTTGAAACGCCCAACTCACAATTTTCCAGACATGAGTCAAAACTTACCTGTTGTTGGCTTCAAACATGTAGAATTATCAAGCTACATATTTGTTATACGAAACCTAGGTTTAAGGTTTTGTTTTTAACTTATTGAAATAAAATGTTTTATGTTAATCGTTTCTCGCTTTAATGAGGCGTGAATACTCAAATTCAACATTGGTCTCGGGAGTAATTGAACGTGATCTTTTCTAGTTCGTCTAAATCTTTAGTTCGCGGTTCAGAGTTATGCTCTGAATTGGCCGTTTTCCTCACTGAAAAAAAGAGTGACTTTGAACGCAAGTTAATCCCTGACCTTTCTCACATAGATCATATGGCTCACAACGCGAACGGTATAAAGATAGAAAGTGTGCGTTACGTAGAAGGTATTCAGTATCAGCTTAATTATTCGTTTGATTGGGAGGTCTTTCGTGGATGTTCTGACATGAATGAATCGGGAATAGAACGCGGGAGAGTGTCATTTACTCTCGATGAAAATGGCTTTCTGAAAATCGACTTCCCTAACTACGATGAGCGAGATACGAGCGACGAGTTTTAGTCTAAATAGGCAATTTAGGTTGATTCATAACGCATGGCGCTTTAGGGTTGGGTTTCAGTGTTAGTGGCGAACGATTAAGTAGCAACTTACTACTGATAGCCATTCATTCAAGCATTCGTTGGTAAAGGGAGTTATGGAAGAGTATTTAAAACTAGACATGCTGACTCTGGAGGTAATCTCGAAAGAGGCTGGGTTTCCAATCGAGAGAGAAGTTTACTTAGCGTCACGGGCTGAATCCATTGAGCAAGGGTTACTTTTCGAATATCGCAGGAAAGACCAATTAATAGGATACACAACGCTGCGTAACTTGGGTGATGGGCGATGGTTTGTGCCGATGTTTGTTGTTCATCCTAGTTACCGAAGCAAGGCCGCTTTTCTTGCGTTGTTCCGTTCAATTGCCGAGACACTCAAGAACAATCAAGCAAATGTTCTGGTCAGTAACGTGTTACGCATTAATGAATTGTCAGTAAAGTTTCACAAGCATCTAGGCTTTGAGATTACTCGTGAGAATCATTTAGGTTATGAATTTACCTTGGATTTGACGTCCGACGTGAAAGACAAATGGTCGAACTTTTTGAGGGTTTGCAGGTAAATCTGGAGAGCATTTACGTCCAAGCTAAGACCCTAAACGAGAAAGTTAAGAAAGTTAAGAAAGGTAATAGGACAAGAGTGACTACTGCTCATAGCTTCTCATCTGATGCTTCTTTTTGTTTGCAAGTCTACATTTATACGATTATGTCTATGAGTCTGTTGATGAAATCTTGTTGTTTGGCTCGATTCACTGCTATAGCTAAATGTACTTGTTAGATTCAATGGAATGCTAAAAATGAGTGACGTATGGATCCGTTAACGCAGGGCGTGCTAGGCGCTTCGTTGTCACAATCGGTGAGCAAAAAGCAGCACTTGGTGGTTGCTGGAGTTTTGGGTCTACTCTCTGGATTAGCGCCAGATTTAGATGCGCTTATTCGATCGCAGAGTGATCCTTTGTTGGCTTTGGAGTTCCATCGACAATTTACTCATTCACTTTTGTTTATTCCCATTGGCAGCTTGATTTGCGCGTTGGTTTTACATCCATTGATCGCCAAAAGGCGTGGCCTCTCTTTTAAACAAAGTTGGCTGTATTGCGCGTTGGGTTATGGCACTCATGCTTTGTTGGATTCATGCACTACTTACGGCACTCAGTTGTTTTGGCCTCTCACCAACGAACGCTATGCTTGGAACACCATTTCGATTATCGACCCTGTCTATACACTGCCTATTTTAATCTTGCTTGTGTTTGCAACATGGAAACGAGTCCCTTGGTTGGCTCGTGTCGCGTTTCTTTGGGCTTTGATTTATCCAACGCTTGGGATGATTCAAAGGGATAGAGCAGAGGCTGTAGGATGGCAACTAGCGCAAGAGCGACAACATACGCCTATCCGGTTAGAGGCTAAGCCGAGCTTTGCGAATATCTTGGTTTGGAAAGTGGTGTACGAAACAGAGAATCGATACTACGTAGATGCTGTGCGGGTCGGTACCTCTGTTAAGACATACCCTGGCGAATCAATCGCTAAACTCAACGTTAGCAGAGATTTCTCATGGCTCGATCCTGATTCTCAACAGGCAAAAGACATTGAACGTTTCCGCTGGTTCTCAAATGGCTATGTGGCACAAGACCCAATGGATGAAATGCGCATTATCGATGTACGGTATTCGATTGTACCGAACCAATTGAGAGCACTTTGGAGCATTAAATTAGAACCATCGGTGGATTCAGAAGCGCACGTAAGTTATGAAACACACAGAGACAATATACCAGAATCCAGACAGCTTTTCTTCGACATGCTGAAGGGCGATTGATACCGTTGGGTCTGGGTCGCGCTAAAAGTGGCTTAATTGGACATCCGGTATAAAGGCGAATAATGGAAATAGAACAGTATCATCGTGACTATTTACCTGCATTAAGGCAGCTATATTTAGATTCTCGAACCACGACGTTTACGTGGCAAGATACCACCGTATTTGAACTGTCAGATTTTGAACGAGATACGGACGGCGAACAAATTTGGGTGGCTGTTGAAGGGAGCGAAGTATTAGGTTTTATCTCGATCTGGGAACCTGACGCTTTTATCCACCATCTTTTTGTTAGCCCTCATAAATTACGTAATGGAGCGGGTGCAAGACTATTGAATCTCAGTAAACAACATTACTCTACATTGAGCTTAAAATGCTTGGTTGCTAATGAAAACGCTACTGATTTCTACCATTCAAATGGTTTTGTGATTGCTTCAACTTATGATGATGGGCTAGACAGTTACCACCTAATGACGTTCTCTTCATAAGCTTCATTTTAGTTAAGAGCCATCCTATTCCCGTCGATTGGTTAGGTTATATGTACTAATCAGCAGTAGGGCGGTAAATTTTGATGGTTGATTCTCAATATTTGTTAGGATTAATCGTTAAGGTTAACCACTAGTCGATAATCGTTATAAGTTTCGAGGGAATTATGGAACAGGTCATCAAAGAAGCCATTGAATTACGTCAAGAAGCTAAGTATCACGAATCTCGCTCTTTGTTAGAGACGTTGCTAACCAGCAGTCATTATGCGGCGAAAGCTCATTTACAGATTGCGTGGTCATATGACAACGAAGGTAAAGAGCTAGAAGCTATCGATCATTACCTCTTGTCTTTGTCTGGCGAGTTGTCAGCGACAGAACGCTTTGATGCTTTATTTGGTTTGGCTTCTACTTATCGAAGTTTGGGTCAATATCTAGAGGCTTTAAGTTATTTCGAGCAGACTCTGAGTGAGTATCCTGATTCAATAGAAG
The DNA here is from genome assembly GCF_030409755.1 of Vibrio lentus. Lineage (NCBI taxonomy): Bacteria > Pseudomonadati > Pseudomonadota > Gammaproteobacteria > Vibrionales > Vibrionaceae > Vibrio > Vibrio lentus. The sequence goes on along the minus strand of NZ_JAUFQE010000002.1, from coordinate 1,452,842 downwards.
TTCAGCCTTTTTATGCTATGTGTTTGTACAATGTAGGGCGTCATAAGGAAGCGATGTCTATATTGCTCGATCTTTTGGTGTCGACAACAAATAGCGATGCCATTAAAGAGTATCAGCGAGCTATTTTACTTTATAGCAAAGACTTAGATAGAAAGTGGTAAGCGATATACACAGTAATACGCGCAAACCGAGGGAGAGGTTATGACAATGGCATCAGGCATCGCATAGTTGTGCTGTCAACGAATTAGGTTGAGTAGGAACTATGGATAATTCCCACAAAATACGATTACACGATACTTTTTCAGCAATAGCTCCATTGAGTGAAAACGATGTGGAATTGGCTGTTCAATATTTCACGACTCAGACATACCAACCGAAAGAGTACATATTTCATAGTGGTGATTTGGTATCAGATGTTCACTTTGTTCTCGATGGGATCGGCCGGTATTTTTATATCGATGAACAGGGAAATGAGCGTAACAAATCTCTAGTGAGAGTAGGTGGCGCGTTCACTAGTATGGGCTCATTGATCGAATCGAGTCCCAGCCCCTTTTTTGCACAAGCACTGACGGAATGTACTGTGGCTTCAATACGTTATGAAAGTTTGGTTGAGCTATCGAGAAGTCACCGTAATTGGGGCGAGTTCCTGCGTAAATTATTCGAACGTCTTGTGCTCAAGAAAGAGAGAAGGGAAGCAGGCTTTCTCCTGTTTAGTGCCAAAGAACGCTACCAAGAATTCTTAACTGAATTTGGTGACGAAAGTAAGAAAATACCGCTTCGCCATGTGGCTATGTATATAGGGGTTACTGACGTGACTCTATCGAGAATTCGTCGGGAGCTGGGCTTAACATAGGTTAAGGTGAAGGCAATTCGGTTTTTATATGCTTGATGACTCTTTTAACGGAGTATCGAAATGAAAAAACTATTACCTCCCATTCTCTTCCTGATTTTCGTCATTAGTATGAGCTTAATATGCTGGTGGCTTGGCTCTCCTCATCACATGCTTTATCCGTATAACCTAGCTGGACTGGTTGTCATTGGTGTTGGGCTTTTACTGGCGATGTCTGGCAAGCGACTATTCAAAAAACGAAACACAAACATCATGACGTTTGATGAGCCAACCCTATTGGTAACAGAAGGGGTCTATAAGTACACTCGAAACCCAATGTATTTGGGGTTTGTTATTTCATTGTTGGGTTTTGCAATACTGACCGGTGCCGCGAATTCCTCTTTTTTGCTTACGGCGATCTTTGTCCTTGTGACTGACCGATGGTACATAAAATTTGAAGAACAAATGATGCGCGATAAATTTGGTCGAGACTACGAGGACTATTGCCGAAAAGTAAGGCGGTGGTTCTAAACAGCAATATACGGTATCTAAAAAAATATAGTGCGTCTAAGTTGATTCATTATGCTCGGTATTTATCTTTGAGTTTTCCTCTAACGGTTGATGTCGATTGCTTGTAACATAAAAGGAATAACGGCTTTGGCTGAATGCCTCACTTTAGGAGCATTTTAGCGAGGTATCGTCTTTCACCATTTCGAGGTTTTTATGTTTGAATTTAAAACCGTGGGTCTTTTCGTTTTAACGGCAATAGCAGAGATAGTAGGTTGCTACTTACCTTATCTGTGGCTTAGGCAAGACAAGAGCATATTACTTTTAATCCCTGCAGCGCTAAGCCTAGCAGCGTTTGCTTGGTTATTAACGCTTCATCCGACAGCAACAGGCCGTGTTTATGCCGCGTATGGCGGTGTGTACATTTCAGTTGCACTGGTATGGTTGTGGCTTGTTGATGGCGAAAAGCCGACGATGTGGGACTTGGTTGGTGGATCAATAGCACTCTTTGGCATGGCGATCATCATGTTTGCCCCCAAGCATGGCTAAAAAAACATGCTAAACCACTCCTAAATGTTGCAAGTATTGCTTCGCTTGAAATACGTAAAATTCATCACTATCTCGGAGAGAATATGGACGTTGATTGTAAAATCGTAGCAAGTAAAGATAGCCTAAAGTACCGTGCTGTAAGGCTGGAAAGCTTGAAGTTACACCCTGAATGCTTTGGTTCAGGTTACGAAGCTCAATCGCAATTGCCGACTCTGTATTTTGAGGGGCTTATTGAAAGCGGCAATCAAGAAAGTGTCATGATTGGTGCTTATGTCGGTGAGGGTTTGGTTGGCTTATGCGGTTTAACACCAGTTGGTGGGAACGCTTTAGAAATTATTCAGATGTATGTCTCTGTAAAATTCAGAGGGCAAGCCATTGGGTCCAAGATGTTGGCTAAAGCTAATACAATTTTAGAGTCACGCTCTGAAAAAGAGTTGAGACTGACTGTCTTTGCCAGCAATGTCGCCGCTATTAAGGTTTATCAAGACTTTGGTTTTGAAACTAAGACCACCGATGGAAATGAGTTGGTGATGACTTTCCAGCCATCAACCTAACGCATCAACATGCGTTATGCAGAATTCTAAGGTGTTCTATTTTTGATGCTTCTTTCGAATTGCTGATGCCATTTAACCAAATGGCGCCTTGAATATGATGTTAGAGATTTGATTGATAAACTGATATTGTGCAGTTAGTTTTATATCTTCACTTGGTTTATATAAATGTTTGATAATAAATATATTAAGCACCCGCACAATTGCGAAAAGTGTCAATGTTTGACTCCGCATGTTCCTATCCAAAGATCTGAAGATTCTGCATTAGAGGTTAAGCAATCTAGCTTTCATATCTTATTCGAGTATTTAACGACGTTGTTGTTTAAAGGTGATTCTCATACCGGTTCATTCCACTTTGATCACGAAGAAGAATTTAAGTGTGAAAAGTGTGGTACTAGATCTTGGCATTGATGCTTACTAACAAGTTTATACTGGTGTCTAGGAAGTACGACGGTGATTGGCCGTTTTAAAATGATGTATTCGAAGTAGTTCTGGAGTCGCCAATTTGTGTTGTGATCCAGTCTGAAATTTATAAGTATTTGGTCATAAAATGAAAGCTATATCCCTACTATCAGCCTTGGTTCTATTAGCTGGCTGTTCTGATGCTGTTACAAATCAATACGCGACATACGCAGAAGCGCAACAGGATAACTTGTTCGAAAGAGGGTGGTTGCCTGATATTTTGCCTGAATCGACGATTGATATTGAGGTGGTTAATAACCTCGACAATAACACCTCGCATGGTGGTTTTTTGATTGAGGAGTCAGGCCTTCAGGTTTTCTTGCAACAAGTGAAGCCGACTGACTCAGACAATCAGTATCGTTTTGTTGAAGGCGACCATGTTTGGACTTTCACTGTTAACAATGATGGTTTGGTGACTTATAAGTTGGGTGATTTATAGGCTGGATAGCTTTTAGGTTAGGTAATTTATAGGGTCGATGACTTATAGAATGGGTCGCTAACTAAGCCGGAAAAAATGGCTAGTGGAATACGACGGATTGTTTAAATGACTAAACATGCGTGATTAAATCACGATGTTTAGCCATTTTTTATTGCATTAGATAAGGATCAATCGGGATTTCACCAATGAATTGGGATCCGACGAAAACCTATCGAATTAACAGTAACGGAACGGAACTGTTCGACAGAACTTTGGTGGTATTACTTCCTACAAAAAACTGTCTCAGTTGAGAATGCCCATAAGCACCCATCACCATCATGCCAATCTCATGCTGTTGTTGGTAATCGATAAGTGCTTTATCGACTGCACCTGTTAGTGAGGCTGCGGTTACTCTGATCCCTGATTCTTCGAGTTGGACTCTTGCCTTCTCGAACGCGGCGTCTTTAGTTCCGCCATCATCAATCATCACCAAGTGGCAATCTAATCCTTTTAGCAAAGGGGTTTGAATTGCCTTGTCGATCAGCTTCTCGCTAATGGCACTGCCATCAAATGCAATCAGGTATGAGTCTGGAAGCTTAAAGCCTTCACACACAACGAGTATATGAGCTTTAATCGAGCGAATGACGGTTTCAAGTTGCGAGCCGACCGAGTGAGAATCTCCTGATCTGCCGATAACCAACACTCGTAACTCTTCTTCAAGATCCAAGAGTCCTTCTAATAAACTGCCGTGACGCTGCAATTTACTCACGTCTTTCACGCCTTGGTTTAATGCCCATTTTTGAGCCTCTTCCAGTAACGTATTACCGTGTTTTAGCATGATTTTACTGCGTGCTTCATCCAGCTCAGCTAGTTCTTCAAGCAACTCTTCTTGGCTCCCTAAACCTATTTGGCCAGAGAACTCACTCACCACGGGCTGAGTAGAATGATCCAAAGCGTGGAATAGAACTAATGGAGCTTCTACTTTGTTCGCAACCCAAGCACTGGCTTCACAGGTTGACGTTGTTGAGTTAGCGCCATCAATACAAGCGATTATATTTTTCATGTGTTTTCCTTAATGTCCGGCTAATAACTTTTCAACTTCTTCGGGTTTATCGTGCACGCCAAATTTGTCGACAATGGTACGTGTGGCTTGGTTCATTCCTATCAAGTCCACATGTGTCCCTTCGCGGCGAAACTTAACGACCACTTTGTCTAATGCCGAAACGGAGGTGACGTCCCAAAAGTGTGCCGCCGATAAATCTATCGTCACAGATTCAATCACTTCTTTAAAATCAAACGACTCAATAAACTTATCGGATGAAACGAAAAAGACCTGTCCGATAACGGTATATCTGCGGCTGTTTTGTTCCGTGCTGTCATTTTTGATGACCATCATTCGACTGATCTTGTTAGCGAAGAACAGTGAGGCAAGCAGCACGCCCACAAGCACGCCAACGGCTAAGTTGTGAGTAGCCACAACAATAATGACCGTAGCAAGCATCACAATGTTAGTCGATAAAGGGTGCTTCTTTAGATCGCGAATAGAGCTCCAAGAGAACGTTCCGATCGCGACCATGATCATCACAGCAACTAATGCTGCCATCGGGATCTGCTTTAGCCATGGGCCAAGAAAAACGACCATAATCAGCAAGAATACACCGGCCGATAGTGTCGACAATCGGCCGCGACCCCCCGATTTAATATTGATCATCGATTGACCGATCATCGCACACCCTGCCATACCGCCTAAGAAGCCAGTAAAGATGTTAGCAATGCCTTGTCCTTTACACTCTCGGTTCTTATCACTGCTGGTATCGGTAAGGTCGTCAACAATCGTCGCTGTCATCATCGATTCCAATAAACCTACTACAGAAAGTCCAACGGCATAGGGGAAAATGATCGACAAGGTTTCTAAGTTGAGAGGTACATCTGGCCATAGGAAGATAGGCAGAGTGTCGGGTAAGTTCCCCATGTCGCCTACGGTACGAATATCAATATCGAACCACATTACGATCGCAGTAAGGATGATGATACACACCAAAGGAGAAGGGATTAATTTGCCAATAACAGGAAGGTAAGGGAACAGGTAAATGATCCCTAGGCCGCCAGCGGTCATCGCATACACATGCCAAGTTACGTTGGTGAGTTCGGGCAGTTGAGCAAGGAAAATTAAGATAGCGAGGGCATTTACAAAGCCAGTTACGACAGAACGCGAGACAAACCGCATGAGGCTACCAAGCTTCAAATATCCTGCCAATATTTGCAGAACACCAGTCAGCACGGTCACAGCCAATAAGTATTCCAGGCCATGTTCTTTGACTAAGGTGACCATTAATAATGCCATGGCTCCAGTGGCGGCGGAAACCATCCCTGAGCGGCCTCCGGTGAAAGCAATTACAACAGAAATACTGAAAGAGGCATACAAGCCAACTTTAGGGTCAACGCCAGCGATGATAGAAAAGGCGATGGCTTCAGGGATTAAAGCAAGTGCAACAACGAGACCGGCAAGTAGGTCTCCACGGATGTTCGACATCCAATCAAGTTTGATATTTTTGTACATTGAATTCTCAATTTGGGCACGGCAAAACGCACCAGAAATAGATCTGGGGTACGGATGAGTGCTTCTTTGATAAAATTTTGGCGCGAAAAAGCAGCCTAAGATAGGCGGATAATTAACAAGCGCAAAGAGTGAGCAAGATACTAAAGGTTAGTACTAAGCTTCGGTTAGCAGTGAGAGCTATAGGGGGGGATGGAACGTTTAAGGCGGCGTAATTAACACAGGTATTAATATCCTCTCGTTGTATTTTAAAAATGGTCACTATACGCCGATGTATTTATTTAACAATCGCTGGTGGAATGAGTCCTGAGTACGTCAGTGTAAACTTAAATTCCATTTTTCGACGCTTTAGCTTTTCGTCTTATGGCCTACAAGAGCTCTTACTATCAAAAGAATGGGCGTATATGGTTCAAGAGGAGACGAAGTGAGTAAATTTGCATCTCCCACATAACGAGCAAAAAAAAAGAGCAGCGAAAGTGCTGCTCATTGAGGTGACTATAAGTAACGACTTCTCAAGTGATCTTTGAAGTACTGTGCATTCAAGGTTTCACCCGTAGCGCCTTTCACCAAATCATCGGTGGCCAGCAGGCTGCCTTTACTCCAAATGTTTGATTCTAACCAAGTGAAGATAGGGGATAGATCACCGCTTTCAATTACTGAGTTCACATCGACCGTCTTCTTCATTGAAGCCATGAACTGAGCCGCGTACATCGCACCCAATGTGTACGATGGGAAATAACCAAATGCGCCGTCTGTCCAGTGGATGTCTTGCATACAACCGTTAGTGAAATTACCTTGAGTGCTTAAACCAAGGTATGACTGCATTTTAGTATTCCACAATTCTGGAACATCGGTGTGTTTGATGTTGCCGTTGATCAAGTCGCGTTCAATTTCGTAACGCAAGATAACGTGTGCAGGGTAGGTCAGTTCATCAGCATCGACACGGATGAAATCTTTCTTCACTCGAGTGTAGATCTTCTGGAAGTTCTTCTGCTCAAACTCAGAACCAGAGAACTGCTGTCCCGCTAAGTTTGCTAAGTGCCCGATGAATGGGTCGCTTCGGCCAACTTGCATCTCGAAGAACAAAGATTGAGATTCATGGATACCCATCGAGCGCGCTTCACCAGCGGGTTGGCCTGCCAGATGTTTTGGTAAGCCTTGTTCATAGCGTGCGTGCCCAGTTTCGTGGACGATCCCCATCAATGATTGAACGAATTCAGCTTCGTCGTAGCGAGTCGTGATACGCACGTCTGAAGGCACGCCACCACAAAATGGGTGAACACTTTCATCTAATCGGCCATGTTCAAAATCGAACTGAAGCAGCTTCATCACTTCTAAGCCAAGTGCTTTCTGTTTTTCAGTCGAGTAGATGCCAGATGGCGCGTTAAATTGCTCGCTCGATTGCTTTTCGATCACTTCGTCAATCAGGCTTGGTAGCCATGTCTTAACGTCTGCAAACAAAACATCAAGTGAAGCAGAGCTTGTGCCCGGTTCATAGATATCAAGCATGGCATCATAAGGTGTTAGGTTCGCTGCGTCTGCGCGGATCTGCGCTTCTTCACGAGACAGTTCAACCACTTCACGCCAGTTCTTTTCGAACCCAACCCAGTCGTTGTTACCACGTTGACTGCGCCATGCATGTTCACACTTTGAGCCTGCTAGAGATTTAGCTTCAACCAACTTTTCTGGGAGTAGGTTGGCTTGTTGCCATTGGCGTTTAATTTCACGCAGAGACGATTGTTGTTCGTTATTTAGCGCTTCGTTTTCAGCGTCTGAAATCCAATCGCCAAGCTGTGGTTGAGTCATTAGCCCGTGAATATGAACAGAGAGTTCGGCCATCGCTTCACTGCGAGCTTGATTGCCACCAGATGGCATCATTGAAGCTTGGTCCCAACCACAAATCGAGGCTAGGTGTTGAAAGCGTGAACATTTTTGAGAGTGTTCGACTAGTTTTTTGAATGCGCTCATTTGACTACTCTTAATTTGGTTTCTTTAAATGATCCCTAAATTTCTTTTCGGTTAAGGTTCATCTCTCATGTACTTTGATTATGGCTTTGCTTTTTAATGCGCTGTACTTCGTAGTCGAAGATCTAGCGATAAAAGCAGGAAGCGATACGATGCCTTGAATTTACTATTTCTTAACAAATTAAACTGTTCCATTGTGCACAAAATCAGTGACTTGTATAGCAGATGGCAATTGTTGCTTGCGAATTGTTCAGATACACGGTATTGATGATAGATCGCTGAACAAGAATGACAATGATATGGATATTTTGAACTTTGAGGCATTTCTAATTGCCATCACTATTTTAACGCTAACGCCGGGTTTAGACACGGCATTGGTGATTCGCAATACTAGCCGCTCGGGCTTAGCTGATGGCTGTATGACCAGCTTTGGTATTTGTGGCGGCCTTTATGTGCATGCCTTTTTCTCTGCTGTGGGGATCTCCGCGATTCTTGCTCAATCTGCTGAACTCTTTCAAGCCGTTAAAATGGTGGGTGCGGTTTACCTGATTTGGCTTGGCTTAAGCAGTTTACGCGCTTTGATGAAAAATGGCGGCGGGATGCAGGTTGGGGAGCAAGCTAAGCAAGCATACAGTGCCAAGCGCTCTCTACGCGAGGGCTTCTTATCTAATGTGCTGAACCCGAAAACGGCGGTTTTCTATTTGGCCTTTTTACCTCAATTTGTAAACCCAGAAGGTTCACCTTTATTGCAATCCATGGTGATGGCGTCGGTGCACTTTATGATTGCGATGGTGTGGCAATGCAGTTTGGCTGGGGCTCTGAACTCCGCTAAAAACTTGCTTAAAAACGCGAGCTTTATGAAGTGGATGGAAGGTGTGACGGGCATGGTGCTGGTGGGGCTTGGCGTTAAGCTTCTGATGGAAGAGCCTGCGTAGTTTTCCTTTTCTGTCGCAGATGAATAGATGAATAGATGAAAGCCCACGACGTATCGTGGGCTTTTTTGTTATTGGTAAACCGAGTGTTAGATGTGAGCCACTGTGTTATTCAACAACGCTAATGTTCATCTCAGCGCCTTCGAAACCTAAGTCACTCAACTCATCTGCATTGAAGTTGGTGGTAACTTCGATATCGCCAATGCGCTCAGTGGTTTCGTTGACTGAATCAACACTTCTTTTGCTTCGAACACTGTTGGTAATTGGCGTTGCTTGTCCAATCTCAATGGTGCCTGCAAATTGAGATTCAGCGTTAAAATCGCCAGATACGTAAGAGTGGAATGGGCGTAAGCTTCCTCCAGTCGCGTACTGCATGCTCGATAAACCGGCTTCTTTGATCGCCCAGCCCCAGTCCCACCATTTCGTTTCGCCTGGAATGTATCTGTGATCCCATTGGTAACGAATATCGGCTGATTCATTGCTGCTACGGCCCATAGTGAAGGTGTGAGCTTTGTAAGGGCGGTTGTCTGGATGGGTGTGCCATGCGTTACCACCCCAACGTAGGAAGCCGTTGAATTCAACATCGTAACTGATGTCAGCGTTGAATCGGTAAGGATAAGAGATGGTTGAACGATACAACTCAACTCGAATCGGAAGCTCTGAATTTGCTGGAACCATAGGACGAGCTTGAAGTGTTACTTGCTCGCTAGTGGAGTTGCCATTGGTTTCAGCAAAGCTCTGGTTCGCTTCTAACTTAATCGTTAGCTTAGTCTCGCCAACCAAAGGCCACTTGAATGTATTCTCTGTTTGAACACTCTCAGAGAACCCATAGCTATTCGTTTTCGACCAATTTGTAGACTCATCGACTTTCAGATCGACAACGACTTGTTGCGCGATGTTACTTCTGTTTCTTGCCGTTGCATAAACGGTCTTAACCAGTTCACGATCGGACTCGACGACATCGCCGTGCCAAAAATTATTGTCGTTAACCGTGTAGGTGAAGTTGTCGACGGTGATCTTAGTTTTTTCCCCACAGCGATAACCATCACAAGAACCACTGCTGTTGCCTTGTATTACCCAAGAGTCACCTGAGCGTTTAATCGTCATGTCCTCGCCAACATACTGACTATTATTCCCGCCAACCCATGCATAACCTAGGTTGTGCGCTAGATAGCTAAGAGGACGTACAAAATCATTGCGGTTGTTCACTAAGTCATATTCAACATCTATCTCGCTGCCTTCTGGGACGGCTTTAGCAGAGTAGTTTGGAATTTCAGATTGGTCATTGTTCGGGTAGCAGAACGTTGACCCGCTGTTTGATTGTTTAATTTCGCCATGATAGCCAGGCCCCATGATCACCCAGTTTCCTTTCAGCCCTGTGATCTGCCAAGTGCCCATACGAGCGACCAAAGCACTCTTCTGTTCTTCAGCCTCATAGCGGTCTAGAGGACGATAACCAGAGCGACATACATCTTCACCAAGTTGGTCAAACACTATTTGGTCTGGGTAAACCTTTGCGTTTACGCCGGTAGATAGAACAGACAACACTGCGGTTGCTAAGAGACTTCTGTTTATATTAATCATTAACAATTCCCTCGTTTGTAATTTTTCTATTTTGATAATGTTTTGTGCGCCGTGCAGTTAACAAGACCAATTCACTTTTTCATGTTGATAAATAGATAGATACTGAAAAGGGTTGAATTAAATTGCCTCATTAATTCAATGGCTTGTATTACTAGAAGTGTTTTTATGGTGAAATTGTATGCAAATGGAAGTCAATTATTTGATGGGGCTCAAACCGTTTTTAGAAAAATGAGGAGTTATTCTCGCGACTTTAACGTCAAATTATTTTGACGTTGTTTAATCACATGTGAGGTGAATGAGTAAGTACAATAGGAGACATATTATTCACATCGCCTACAGCTTTATGTTGATATGTGAATTAACAATAACGATATAAATTTAACTTAGGTTTTAAATGTAATCAGTTGTTTTAAACATCCGATTAATCGAATGTTTAAACGTGAGAGTTACTTACTGACATAGCCATAAAAATAACCATCCGTTTTTTATGTGTAATATTCAGGATGGTGTTAATTAAACTTCGATAAATTAAGTTGGTAGCCAAATAACGATAAATTATCGTTTAGCCAGCAGTTGTGTTCGCCCCGTATTACACGTTCGAATAATGGCAAATAAATCATTCGAACTTAAGACATCAACCTTCAACGTTAATGGGTCATTGTTGATGAGTAGATAGGGCGACAATAAGCTGTCATTCATTGTTTTATTTATTTTTTGTACTGAGACTAAATCAATGGTGCCAGATATTGCAAAGGAAAGTGATTGAGAAGGGCCAGCCTCACCTCTAAACCGTAGAACAATAGGGTCGGGCATGTTGTCATCTTGAACCGACATCAGGTGCAGAACCTTGTTGTTACTTATTTTGGTGAGCCCATCGGTACGTAATACATTTCCATCGAGTATGAGGTCTACCACGCTATGTTGGTAACGGTGCTCTTCTTGCGGTGGAGAGTTAGGAATACTCCATATGCCAACCAATAGAGCTAACGCGGAAAATAGAGCAACAAATGGCATCATAATTGGCCTCTCTCTAGGAATAACGCTATCTCGCTACTCGCACGATCTAATTGCGTGGGTGTGTAAAAGATATTGACGGACTGGCGTGTTTCTTTATTGAGTATTGAAAGCTCAGAGTAGTCAGGTTCTTCGCTAATGTATGCCACGCAATCGCATTGGTATTTGTAGAGAATGGCTTCGAGTTCAGGGCTCATCGCCATCTCAGACTCTTGGAATACTTGAACCTGACCAACCCACTGCTCATTGAGTCGGTTGACTGAGTTGATATCGCCTAGGCTTCTGTCGTGCACCTTAGCAAAAGCCAACAGCGCCGATGCAAACAGCAAACAACCGGTTGTGAAGTAACAGAGTCTATTTCTGTGTGACCTGATTTTCTGGTGAGCAGGCGAAGTTGGTTTAGGAATAAATTCATGGCTACTTGCAATAGAGGCCGCAATACTGCTGTTATCGAGTGGAACTTGATCGCTCACTGGAGTGAGAGGAATCGTGGTTCCGCTTTGTGGTTGCGATTCGATAAAGACGCAATCATCGATAAGACGGTAACCAACCTTTGGTACCGTCACGATTGGCGTCTCTTTGATGCCGAGCTTCACGAATCCTTGGCGGAGTAAACTGATGCATTTCGCAAGTGATGTATCACCAATGAATTCGCTTCCCCATGCGAAACTAATGATCTCTTGCTTATTCACAATCTCTGGTGAGTTTTTAAGTAATAACTCTAAAACACGAGTCTCACGATATCCTATTTTAATAGAACGTTCGTCGTTATAAATACGGTTTTTAATTGGGTCAAATCTGATCATATAGCCAACGTTTTATTTTTATTATAATTCTCTCAACAATGTAGATGACTATAAACGGACTATTATATGAATTAAAGTCACATTTTTTATTCTAGTGATTTTTTGTGTGGTAGAAACAAAGCGTTGTTTATTCGTTTATGACTAAAAATGGCCATTTATACATAATCTGTTAAATATAAGTAACATCTAATTAAGACTTGGTTTTATTAGCTTTCTATGAGGTATATTAATTCGCACAGCGGCCTAATTAATATCATTTTATATGTAAGGGTATAAGTGTTAGTCATGATTTTTTTAGTTTAACGTTTGAATAAATATAAAAAAGCCCGCATTTTAATGCGGGCTGTATTCAATCAATTCAGGTTACGCTTTAACGGCTACACAATCACTTGAAGAAGTTAAAGGTTTGAAGAATAGCTTTGTTTCTTCGATGACGACGCGACGCAGCAAGATCAGGCCGATTAGGTTTGGAATTGCCATCAGGCCGTTCACGATATCAGCCATCAGCCAGATCATGTCGAGCTTTAAGAAGGCACCAGAAGCAACCAACGCAATGAAGATGATCTTGTAAGGCAGAACCGCTTTAGTACCTAGCAAGAAAACAACACAGCGCTCGCCGTAGTAGTTCCAGCCTAAAATCGTGGTAAACGCAAAGAAGATTAAGCCAACAGAAACCAACATAGGACCAAGGGTGTCTGCATTCAAACCGACAGCGAATGCATGAGTGGTCATCGCAGCACCAGAAAGGTCGGTCTGCCAAGCGCCCGTTAAGATAAGTGCTAAACCTGTCATGGTACAGATGATGATGGTATCGAAGAAGGTGCCTGTCATAGAGACCAGCCCTTGTTTTACGCATGAGTCCGTTTTTGCTGCCGCCGCCGCCATTGGTGCACTACCTAGGCCTGACTCATTCGAGAATACACCACGAGCGATACCTGATTGGATAGCAAGCATGATGCTCGCACCAAAGAAGCCACCGGTTGCTGCTGTATTAGTAAACGCAGAGGTCACAACAAGGGTAATGGCATTCAATAGTTGGTCTGCATTGGAAACCAGAACACTCAAACATGCGACGATGTACATGATAGCCATGGTAGGAACGACTTTTCCTGCCACCTTAGCGATAGATTGAATACCACCAAGGGTTACCACTGCCACCAATATCGTAAGAACGACAGCAGACATTTCACGCGAAGCACCAAAGGAAATTTCAGTCGCGTCTAAGATAGCGTTAACTTGTGGGAAGGTACCAATACCGAAGCAGGCAACACCCAAGGCGAACACAGCGAACATCACTGCTAAGACTCTTGAGCCGACACCGTATTGCAAGTAGTACATTGGGCCGCCAACCATTTCGCCATTGCTATCGGTTCTACGGTATTTAACAGCAAGTAGACATTCTGCGTATTTGGTCGCCATACCAAAGACAGCGGCAAGCCACATCCAGAATAGGGCACCAGGGCCACCAATCTTGATTGCGGTCGCTACACCTACGATATTACCTGTACCAATCGTTGCGGAAAGCGCTGTACACAAAGCGGCGAAGCTTGATACGTCACCTGTGCCGGATTTATCTTTGGTGAACACCATTTTTAGCGCAGTTGGAAGGTGTCTAAACTGGAGTAAGCCTAAGCTAAAAGTAAAGTAGATACCCGTTCCCACTAGCAGAATAAGCAGTGGTGGTCCCCAAACGAATTGGTTGATGGTTTGTAGTGTAGCTTGTAGGTGGTTCATAGTTTCCCCTTAATAAATTAAAAATTTAAGGAGAAGAGGGAAGGCAGTGCAGATCACAGAGATCGATAGCACTACTTAATACATACGGATTTCTAGATAGAATTCTTTTGTTAATTAAGGCTGTTGCTTTCCACTCCTCTGTCCTTTTGCCTGAGAGTTTCACTTAGCGAATCACTTATAGATAAGTAACGGGCACTAAGCTTGCTCCTTCGGCGACCGATCTAACGGTTCTCTCCAGAGGTTCCTCCAACGACAGTCCTCACTTTTCTGGATTTCTCCAGCATAAAGCGCCTGAAAGATTTGCTTCTTCGGCGGGTTAATCTAACTAAATGTTAAAATTTAGTTAAAAACCACTCTCCTGCAGTCTTCATTGGAACAATTACCTAAATAATTAGGTAATCTGTAGGCGTATCCTAGATCATATAAAATGTGATGTCAGCTACAAAATATCTGTTTGCTCAAATGTTGTTCAACTAAATGATCAAACAACGAGTCTCTGACGTAACTTGCTTATTTAAATGGTATAAAATAGAGAAACAAGGAGGAGTTATGACTCGATTAATAGCGATTGTTTTTTTATTGGCTTTGGCATTTGTGCTGTTTCGTTACCGGACAAACGAAAAACTGCAAAAATGGGTAGTGATAGTTATCGTTAGCAGCTTCCTTTTGTATACTGCCAGCTTGATGATTTCGGAGTTAACTCGTTAAATCTGTCTGTGAACAGATAGGATGAACGTGTTAGCAAAGCTCAAGTGCTTCTGACTTGAGCGATAGGTTTAACTGAGCCTACACTATCAGTATTGGCATTAGTGTCAGTGACCGCGTAACGTTAAACATATTTTTGGGAGTACCCGCTAGTGAACCAGCAATCTGGACAAAGCGAACAAGATGAAGTGGTTGTTATTGAAGAACGCGATAAGCGCAGTCAGCTTTATATCGGCATTGCTGCGGTTATAGGTTTAGCTCTTGGTGGCTTAATCGGTTCTACAGTGACGGCTTCCAAGTGGGAGTCTACTTATCAGGTACTCGAAACTCGTTATCAAGAACTGCGCGACAGCAAAACCGAATTGATGACGTCTGTTGAAGCTAAGGTGGCAAAAGTCGATACCGAGATCGATGCAAAAGTAGAAGCCGCTTTAGTGAAGCAGACAGAAGAGCATCAAAAAGAACTGAAAGATTTAGAGAAGCAGTCTGCCGTTTTAGAAAAAGCGAATTATTCATTAGAGCAGCAGCTTAATGAGCAGAAACAAACGCTAGAAGAAACTCAGAAAAACAACCAAAAGCTGAATCGTCAGGCTGATATGCAATCGACCCTTTTTGAACGTTCACGTGAAGTCTTCCGAAAAGAATTACAGATATCTCAAGAGCTTGAGAAGTTACAGAAAGAAAGAGACGAACTTGAACAGAGCCTTGGCTCATTGAAAAAGGCATGTGATGTTTTCTTAGATGGAACATCATGGGATGCAAAATCTGACGCTTGTGAGAAACAAGATAACGCGAACTCTCGACTGAGTGATATCAGACAAATGATTGAAGTTCACACCATGGATCTCAAGCAAATTAAAACGCTAACTGAAGAGATGGGTTTATAAGTTCAGGTGCTTAGCCAACTCATAAGTAAGCCTGTTTGCTAGCGAATGTGTGACAGCAAATATTCAAACGCCCACATCATGAAAATGGTGTGGGCGTTTTTCGTTACGACTATCAATAGTATATGGCGAATACGTTGAGACTATTTCTGAAGGGGATCTGGACTAGTTTGTAAGTGTTCAATAAACATCAATATTTTCTTTGCTAGATGTTTTCGCGATGCATAAAACGCATATAAAACTAAATCTTCAGGTTTATGCTCGAGTTCTACGACCTCTAAAGATCCTGCTTTGATCTCTTCAACACAGGCTTCGATTGGCAGTATAGAAAACCCAAGGCCAGCTAAGGCTCCTGCTTTGGCAAGGCTTCCACTATTTACTCGAAATGAAGAACTAACTTTTTGCGTAATAAGCTCTCCCTCCGTGCTTCTAAATACCCAAGGCGTTCCACTCAATGCCGTTAAACTACTAATACATGGGACGTGGACTAAATCTGTTATTTGATATGGACGTTTGGAGTCTTGAATTAACTCCGGCGATGCAACGACAGCACTTGGCCAGCGTCTAATTTCTCGGGCTATCCAATTGCTGTCTGGTAGCTTGCCTCGGCCAAAGCTCAAGATAAGATCAAAACCATCGAGCAGATCGTCTTTAGGACTTAAACTCGTGTCACAACACAATGAAACTTTGGGGTGCTCAGTACAGAATGAAATGACAGCCTGTGCGAGTGCAGGTGTGTCTGGCATCAATATTCTTAGTTGTCCCTCTACGCCGTGTGAATATCGAGTTACTTCCTCTAGCGCTTCATCAAGCTGACCCAGTAAAGATTGTGTCGATTGATATAGCTTCTCGCCAGCTTCTGTTGGCGCAATCTTACGAGTGGTTCTTTCAAACAGCCGAGTATTGAGCTTTTCCTCTAGCAAGGCGATGTGGCGGCTAACGTTTGATGTTGGTAAATCTAAAAACTCCGCCGCTTTTTTAAAGCTGTTGTTCTCAAAGACACAGTGAAAGCTTCGAAGCCATTGTTGTTCTATCTGATTAATCATCTTTATCCCGAAATATTGGATTATGAAACCAACAATAGCCACTTTGTTGACCTGTTTCACTTTGTACAATAACACCATTACCAATCAATAAAGTAGAGTAAAAATTGTTAAGTACAAATCGAATTAAAGCGTTATTTCTAATTAAGTATTTAATGAAATTCAAGGCTTTATTACCACGTCGTGCCATTTTATGTTGTTTTGTAATCCACTTTCTAGTCGCTCTTGATGCTCTTATTATTGTCCCGTTAAGTTCAACAATAAGCTTGAGCTTAAGAGATGATGCCTCGCAAGCAGGCTACCTTGTTTCAGCCTATGCTATCGCGGCTGCAGTGATATGTTTATTTACAAAAGGCAGTCTAGACCCAAATAGAGAAATTAAACGAGTCTATATCTGTGTTGTAGGTTTAGCTGTAACGACGTGGTTGACATCAGTGGCCTCAGATTTTGATCTCTTGATCGTTTATAGAATGCTCTCGGGACTATTTGGTGGGGCTTTAGCCGTTCTAAACCTGAACTATCTTACGTTGATCTCTTGTGATGACGATAGAAAGCGAAACATTGCTGTTTTACTGAGCTCGTTTCCATTGGCATTAAGTGCGGGCGTACCGGCGCTTATCATGCTGTCTTCAATGGGGGAGTGGCAACTCAGTTTTCAAGTTATTGCAGGATTACTGTTGTTGATTGGCGCTGTGGTATCTCTGTCACCATCTATTCAATTAAAAGAGGGGTCTGCAGAATCAGAATTCACTGATAGTCAAAAGTTTAAGTTAGGTGACTATTTATGTAGTCGGGATCTTCGTTTTGCAATTGTGTTGGCTTTCAGCGCTGTACTGGGTACTTTTCTGGTCTCTACGCAGTTCCCAGTGATGCTTGAGGTGAACCTCGGAATATCAGCAACGTTATTAGGATACTGTTATGCCATCAGCGGAACCTGTACCTTCATAGCGATGCAAGCTTTCGCACGTATTAGGGGTACTGATAAAGCAATTTTTCGCCTCATTGTGTGTTTATCATTGGGCATGGTCATTTCTATCGTTTGGGGCTTTGGTTCGCTCAATGTGGGCAGCGCTGCTGTGGCTTTTGTTGTCTTTGTCGTGGTGAGCTCTACTCGGACTTTAGTTCTATCCGTCGAATTAATTAACGCTCTTAACGTCAACAAACGCATGCTTTTGATTCGTTTACAAAGTTCGTTGCAACATTTTGCTGTGGGTTTTGGGGGATTGCTCAGTAGTGCTCTGGTACAGCGACAATCTGATGCGTCTTTGGATTTCAATACCTTGGTTTATGTGGCGGTTGGTATCGTGCTTTGTACTCCCTGTCTTTGGGTGGCTTACAGCAGAGGGTTGGGCTTGAATGATGCAAAGTGAGTGAAAGTGTTCATTGTGTTGTTGAATGTCTAGGCTACGTTTGCACGTTGTTACTAAGGTTATCTGTGATTAGAATCGTAAAACTGCTTTTCATATGTGGCCAGTTGAATATTGGGTGACTTTGCACGCATATTTATACGGCTGAGAAACAGCATAATAGCGGTGTTCTAGGATGAACACGCGGTCTGTTGTCATTCTGTGATTAGACCATCTCAATGGACAGGGATTAAACCATGAATGAATATCTGTGTGAGAACTGCACTGTAGCCTATTGTTTTGATGATTGTAACTCGCCATTAGCGCAACGAGATATGATTGAAGTAGAAGAGGCGGTGGATCGTAAAAAAGTAAGCCAAGATCCTGAACTGCTTGAACAAGAAAATTCAGGCATAAAAAATCCCCACAAGCAAAGCAGGTAGGGATTTGGATAAGTTGCAGTCCTGTTCTCGCTTTCTCAAGCAAAGGGTCTTACAAAAATTTTTAGAACAGTGTTATTAACGACAATCGATAAGCTACTTGTCGTAAGTCTTGATTTCACCTGATTTAACGCGAGCAACAAATGATTGCAGTTCTTTCTTCACAACAGGCATTAGGAAGTACAGACCAAGAATGTTGAAGATAGACATCGCAAAGATAGCCGCATCAGAGAAGTCGATTACCGCGCCAAACTGAATCGTCGCACCAATAACAACAAACACACAAAACATCACTTTGAAAATCAGTTCCGTTGTTTTGCCTTCACCAAATAGGTAAGTCCACGCCTTTAGACCGTAGTACGACCAAGAAATCATGGTAGAAAATGCAAACATGATTACCGCGAGAGCGAGTGTGTATTTAAACACTTCTGCAGTTTCAGTAAACGATGCAGCAGTCAGCGTTACACCCGTTAAACCTGTTCCATCATATGGACCTACGTTTAAGCCAGCGATAGTAATAACCAATGCTGTCATTGTACAAATGATTACCGTATCAACGAATGGTTCTAATAGTGATACAAGACCTTCGGTGATTGGTTCTTTTGTTTTTACGGCAGAGTGAGCGATTGCTGCTGAACCTACACCGGCTTCGTTTGAGAACGTCGCACGTTTCAAACCTTGGATTAAGGCACCAATGAATCCACCAACTACACCTTCACCGGTAAATGCACCTGTAAAGATTGCACTGAACGCAGGACCAACTTGATCAAGGTTAGAACCGATAACGATGAGAGCCATACCGATATACAGAGCAGCCATCCATGGAACAACTTTTTCTGTTACAGACGCGATAGAAGGCATACCGCCAACGATAACGGAAAACACTAAGGTTGCGAGTACAAGCCCTGTGATGACACCGTATTCACTCGGTACATCAAATGCATAAGTGAGCATGGCATGTGCTTGGTTAGCTTGGAACATGTTACCGCCGCCCAACGCACCTAAAATACACATTAAGGCAAAACCAATAGCAAGGGCTTTACCTAGTCCACCTAATCCTCTTTCACCAAGACCTTGGCTTAGGTAGTACATTGGACCACCCGAAACAACGCCTGAAGGTAGGATAGTTCGGTATTTTACACCTAAGGTACACTCACAGAATTTAGAAGCCATGCCTAGAAGACCACACAAGATCATCCAGAATGTTGCACCAGGGCCACCAATCGCAAGTGCCGCACCAACGCCGGCAATGTTACCAAGCCCGACGGTTCCAGAAAGAGCCGTTGTAAGAGCTTGAAAGTGAGAAACCTCGCCATCCTCTTTGGAGTTAGGGTCGGTATACTTACCTTTGATAATGTCTATGGCCATGCCAACACGTTTAAATTGAACGAAGCCAAAATAAACAGTAAAGATAATCGCGGCGAGCAAGAGCCAACCAACAATGATTGGGAAGTTCGCTTCACCAAGCGGAACACTTTTAAAAATTAATCCAACGAACCACCCTGTGTAGTCATTGAAAAATCCATCAACACTTTTACTCAAGTTACTGATACTTTGACTAAATGATCCTTCTTCTGCAAATGCACTGGAACTAAATAATAATATAAACCCAAAAAATAATTCACGTATGTTTTTCATGGTTTTCCCTGTCTTTTTATTAAATTATGTTTGTTGCTGTTGTGTTTGTTTCTATTTGATTTTTTATATTTCAGTGGTTTATTTAGTTCATTCGACGACAATATAAACGGCTGTATCTAGGTCGAAAAACGAAACAAATATAAGTACTGATCTTGCTTTGTATGGATATCCTTTTGGAATGTGAACCAATAAGACTATGGCATTCGGCTTACCACGTCCTACTGATAATCCTATACATAAAAATAATACCATCAAAGAAATTTTTACAATAAATTTACATTTGTTCGGGTTTTGTCATTGTTTTGGAATAAGTCGATGCTTTTTGGGTTGGAAAAGGCATATGCAGTCGTAGCTATAGCAACTGGTGAATTGCACTATGTAGGCTTTTTCCGTTGCTTAAACGCTTCCCATGAAAACCTGAGTCGTGATTTTGCAGTCAAAGTAACCTAAACCTTGGAGCATCGGACGAAAGTGAGGATGAGGATTGGTGGATATGACTAAGAGAGGGCAGATTATAAGGAAGTAGGCGAAGTTGAATGTTCGATATGTTTTTGGAGGTTTTTGACCATTGACGACTGAAGATGTAATCCGATCTGAGGATAATAAAAAAGCCCTTTATCAGAGCTTTTAAATGGTTTTTGAAGAACCATAAATCTGATGGTTCAACATTCTTAGCTAAGCTAGTGGGGACTGACTCGACTGATGCTCTTACTTGATTTATGAAAGAGCTTGAGCGCTAACAGCGATCCCCATAGAGCGACTTGCCCCCATAACAGAGTCCATTGAGACGCCACTTCTTGCCAAGAAGCACCCATCTGATTAAGTGCTAAGAAACCTTGAATCGCCGGTGTACTCGGAAATAGCTGTGATAGCAGTACTAACCATTCAGGCATCATTTCAACGGGCCAGATAAACCCAGAAGAAAAAATGAGTGGCATTGAACTGATTAACACCACAACCGTGACTAACTCTCTTCTTGGAACCAGCTCACCGACAAAAATCCCAATCAAACAACTGGCCAATAAGAAGGGCAGCAGTAAAGTCAAAATGTTTGTATGGATAATAAGCACTCCAATCGGGTAATGTGAGACCCAGGCTTTAGCTGCAACTAAAGCTTTCTATGTAGCAGTTCGTTTAAATGCTGGCTCCTCTATCGAGAGACCGATAACAAACATGAACGCTACATAGGACTTCAAGCATAAACCTCGAATAGTCGACTGGGTCTCGAACCCGCATTACGCAAGCATGAGTTAGCTTATTATGAATACCAAAATCAATCAAAGCATCAACGTTGGAGTTGATACTGGCAAAACACAATTAGACATCCACATCAGGCCACTAGATCTATTTTTCTCAGTAGAGAACAATGATAAAGGCATCAAAAAAGCACTCAAAACGATTAAAAGTCACAGTCCTGAACGAATCGTTATTGAAGCTACAGGCCGATTAGAAATGCCTTTTGTTCTTGCATGTGCAGAGGCTCAATTACCAATTGTCAGAGCAAACCCTGTCCACATAAAACGATTCGCTGGTGCTATTGGCCGCAGAGCCAAAAATGATCGTTTAGATGCAGAGTTGATCGCTCACTATGGAGAAGCAATCAAACCAGCTCTTACTGTCATAAAGCCAAGAAACATACGCCTAATGAGTGACTTAGTCATTCGCCGAAACCAGTTGTTATCCATGCAAACAATGGAAAAGAACCGAATCCAGATACTTCCCGCCTCTCTCCATCCGACTATCAAACCAATGCTAACCACGATAAAAAATCAAATCACCAAGTTAGAAGAAAAGCTCGTTAAACTCATTGAAGATAGTCCTGAATACCAGGCTAAAAACACAATATTGCAAAGCGTCCCAGGAATAGGAAACATTGCCGCCGCATCAATAATTAGCAACGTACCTGAACTTGGTTACATCACGAATAAACAAGCGGCATCACTGATTGGTGTCGCTCCAATAACACGCGAAAGTGGGCGCTACAAAGGTAAGCGCGTGATCCAAGGAGGTCGAGCGCAAGTACGCACTGTGTTATATATGGCAATGATGTCAGCCATGCAATGTAATCCTGTTTTTAAAGCGACATATCAGCGACTTTTAGGCGCTGGTAAACCAAAGAAAGTCGCTATTATTGCATGCGTGCGCAAGATGGTTGTGATCTTAAATTCAATGCTCAGAGATGGTGTTCTATGGGATGAAAACAGCGCCAAAAATTAACTATTGACGCCATAGTCGTTTGTTATGGAGGCAAGCAGGTTAATGCCATACATCGAAAAGCTTGCGCCGAAGTAATACATCGACAACAGGTAATAAATGCCAACTAAGGTACAACAGCGAGCAAGCATCAGTTTTGCTGGAGAGGTCTTACTCCAATAGCCAAACGTCGATTGAGCGTTTTGTGTTGCCCCAATTAAGCCAGAAGCCATAGCCAAGGTTTGTTGTAGGATCAGTACAAAGACGGCTGGAACTACGTAATCGATGTATCCCATGCGGCTATTGAAGGTTGGTTTCAGGTTCAAGCTAAACGCGCTGTAGCCTTTGGCAGCCGATTCTAACGGCACACCTTCGACTAACAAGTGGCTGACCTTTACCTGCGCAGCTAACGTGCCGCCTGCCTTGGCAAGCCCTTCAACAATGGTTCCGTAGACCAAGAAGTAAGATGCATCACCAGCGTAAGAAAGCGTCGGGCTCTTACCTAGGAGCAGGTCTTTATAGAAGTTCTCTGGGATGACGATGAACCCGCCAATCTCTTGATTAAGAACAGCTTGCTTAGCATCGGCGATGGTGGAGTCACGGCGTACCAAGTCAATTTGAGACGTGGCATCTACCATTCTTTCTAACTGGTAGCTGCTTTGGCTCTTATCCAAGTTCACAACGGAAGCTTTAAGCTGTTGAGGAACTTGATTTGCGTAAGGCAGCGGATACAAGAATGAATAGAAGACCACACCGCCAAATACCGTAAGAAGTACAACAGGGTTGCGCAGTACCGCTAACAGTTCTTGTTTTAGCAGTTGAGTAAAGCTCATTGTTTTACTCCTTGTTCTGCTGATGCTTCTGGCTGTGTTGACGATGTTGCTATTGCTGATATCGCCAAGTGTTTCTTAATTAACAACATCACCACGAAAGCAGGAACTGCATACCACAACATAGAGGAGAGACTGATTAGCGATTGTGCCGCACTCGCGCCATAACTGGATTGTGCTGTTTGTACTTCAATGTAGTGACTCACGGGCAATAAGCTTCTCCAAATTTGCGCCGCCGTGTTCATGTCGGTGACTGGAAAAGTAATGCCCATGAACGCAAAGCTTGGTGCTGTAAAGGCGCCAGCGAAACTCATCGCCCTTGCTGGATCAAGCGTTAAGAAGAAAAACAAACACCCCATGATGATACAACTGATGACGGTAAGCAGTTGGGCAATGGTTAATGCCACAAAACTGCCGTTAAACGGCCAGTCTAAGAGGACATAGAACCAAAAGCTAAACGCGATACCAAACATCAAAAACAAGACAAGGTAGGGCGTTAATGTTGACGTTAGTGACTTTAGCGGGGCGTTGGATAACCAAGCGTGAAGGCCACGAGCTCTAACGTTCGCCGTTAAAACCAATATCGTGCCCACCACAATCATGATTTGCCATAGAGCCGGAATAACCGCAGACACCAAGAACTGAGCATAGCTGGTGTTCTTGTTAAACAGTGGCGTAATCTGGCTTTGTACTGTCACCGCTTGCCCCAATGCAGATTGTACCGTGGTATCACCGTGCGAGAGCTGTTTAACCACTTCAAGTTGCGCGTTGAATGTTCCTTGAGCTTGCAACAGAGCCGAGTTCACCAGTTTGCCGATCAAGATAAATTGACTGTTGTAGAAAACGGACACTTGCGGGTTCAAGCCTAGAAAAAGGTCTCGGTCAAAATGTCTTGGTATCACGACATAACCATAGATATCACGTTCAATCATCGCTTTCGCCGCTTCACTCGCCGAGCTGTATTTCTGAGTCACTTGTAGGGTAGGTGACGCATCAACAAGGCGCGTGAACTGTTGCGAGATTTGGCTGTGTTCAAGGTCGACAACCGCAACCGGTAAGTCTCGAGCGATCCCTTGTGAAAAAATCAGCCAAATACTGGCGGCAAGCAACAAAGGAATCCAAGTTAGGCAAGACAGCAACCATTTGTCTTTGCGAACAATCGCCCACTGCCTAAGCAATGTATTTTTCACTCGACGGTGATCAGTTGATTGCGCGCCTGTAGATTGCGAGGCTGTAGATCGAAAGTTAGCAGACATATGTCACCTAAAGCTCAACCACAAGGCTCATACCCATGCGCAGAGTCTCGCTTGTATCAACGGGGCGAGCTTCTACTTCAAAGGTACGTAAGTCGAAGCCTTGTGCTGCATCCGTTGAACGCCAAGTCGCGAAATCACCCATTACGGCAATATGAGTAACCTGAAAGGTTAACGACTTATCCAGAGCAGGAAGGTAAGCCTCAAATTGGCTGCCTTTCTCAAAATGTTTCAACATATCTTCACGCACGTTGAGCACCGCCCACGCATCTTTAGTGTCAATTACGGTCACAACAGGGAAACCTTGAGGAGCTAACTCACCGCTACTTAATAGTACTTGAGCCACTTCACCACTAAACCAACTGTGGATCTGTGTGTCTTTTGCGTAGGCTTCAACTTCTGCCACGGCGCCAGCCGCCATTAATGCTTTTTGAGCTGCCGCGACTTTGGTTTCGTCACGCGCACCTTCTCGCGCTAATTGGTACATTTGGAAAGCGGCACTCTCAGTGTATTTCGCCGCTTGCCATTGTGTTTTCGCTTCGTCACGTTTTTGCTCGGCCACCACACCATCGTTATAAAGGTTGTTTACACGTTGGTAAGTTTTGTCCATGAGATCAGCTGCCGCTTTTGCTTTCAACCATTGGTCTTTAGCGGCTTGGATTTGCTGAGTACGAGCACCATTCTCTGCTTGTTTTGCTAAAGCACCAGCGGCTTTTTGACCTGCTTTTGCTTGCTCTAATTTAGCGTCAATTTCTGGGCTAAGTAGGGAGAAGATCAACTCACCTTTCTCAACAGAGTCACCTTTACGTACGAAAACTTCGTCTATTCGGCCGGGTACTTTAGAAGATATGCTGTATTGCTGCGCGTCAATTTGGCCTTGAAGCTTAACAGGCTGTGGTTGGTACGCTTGGTAAAAGCTGTACCCAACCCAGCCAATAATGCCGATGCCAACCAGAGAGAGAATAAGTGGTTTAATAGGTTTCATGAATTATCCTTTTGACTGGCTAGCGGTGTCTGCTTTTGAATCGAAGTCAGACGGGATAGAAGACGTTAAGTAACTTGAATAAGCATTCATTTCGCTGGTGAGTGCTAACAGCTTATTAAGAGAAATTAGGTATTTGAATCGCGCAGCAGATTGCTGTGTTTTAATGCTTGCAAGGTATAGCTCGGCATCAACCACTTCTAACGAATTAGATAACCCTTGAGTGAAGGCTTTTTTACGAAGTGAAAGGTTCTCTTGAGCTAAAGACAGACTTGAGTTGAGGCCTTGAACTTCTTCAATTGCTTGGTTCGCTTCAAGATAGGTCTTTTGTACTAAAACGGTTAAGTCTTGCTTGGCTTGTGACTTAAGGAACTGGACTTGAGACACGGCACTATGAGCGGCAGCGACTTTGTCGGAACGACCTGATGTGTCAAGTAGCGGTACATTCACACCAATACCGACCAACCAATCGGGTTTCATTTCACTGGCTAGCGAGTCATCTTCGTACAGGCTGTAATCACCGTATAGATAGACTTCTGGGTAGTATTTGCCTTTTTCGGCCTTGATTAAGCTACTCGCTTGTTTCTCTTTTGCATCGAGGATTTTGAGGCCAGGGTAGGTCATGAGTGTTTGATCAACAAAGACGTCCATATGAGGCAGGTTTTTGTTGATAAAGAGTTGTTCTGAAGGTTCGACACTTTGGCTCTGGCCAAGGATCTGAGTCAGCGCTAACTGAGCAATCTTAAGGTCGTTCTGCGCTTTGGTGCGTTCAACAACGGCTTTATCTAAAGAAGCATCCGCCTGCAGGCGTTCTACTCGTGCAATTTGCCCTTGCTGTTCAAGCTTGATAGCGAAATCACGGTGTTGAGTTAATCCTGCTTCAACGGCTTGACGTGTTTTGACGACATCTTCTGCTAAGATCACCGAGAAGTAATATTTACTTAAGTCTTCGTAGCGAGCTTGTCTTTCCATCAACAACTGGCTTTGCGCCTCTTCGCTTTTACCTTCGGCAGCAGTTTGCGCAGCGGTAATTCGTCCGCCGGTAAAGATAGGCCAAATAGCACGAATGGAAGAGCTGAAGATGTCTTGTTCAGTGATGGTTGAGGTAACGCCGCCAAGCCCACTTAATATAGGCTGAAGAATACCTCCAACTGCGCCTAAGTTTGGTACACCACTTAAGCTGTCAGTGAACTGTTCACCATTGATCGTCACGTCACTATCAAGGTGCGTGTAGTTAGCCCCTAAGGTGATTGAAGGCAAGTTGAGACTACTTGTTGAGTTCTGAAGGTGCTGATAACGCTCAACATTCGCTTGTTGAGCGGCAAGAGAGTTATTGTTCTCTTGTAATATTTGCCACGCTTCTGGGAAAGAGAGCGGGGCTGCATAGCTTGGCGCGCCGATAGTACCGATAAGAATACTGGCAATCGCAAGGCATCGTAATTTTGGTTTGGTCATCTGCATTAAATACCAAATTAGAGTATTAGCTCTAATGTTAACAGGGGGATCATCGTTTGTCTTGAGTTGATTGTCTCACTGTGATCACCAAGCGATTCTGTCGTATCGTAACTACCAAGCGACTTTGTCATTCGCTTAATTACCGAGGGAAATTGACGGTCTCTATTTTTACGTAATCCTTTGACTAGTGCTACGAATTAGTCAGGGGTGTATAGGATGATCGTTATGGATACTCAATCTCAGCTTACCGTGGATATCATCGCGAAAGTTGCTCTCGGTAAAATATCAATTACTAATGCCTCTAAGCTCCTCAATAAGTCTCGCAGAACCATTGAACGTTATCTCAGGCGATATCGCTCTGATGGTATCCGATTTGTGGTTCATGGCAACACAGGAAGGACACCCGCTAATAAAATACCCATTACCTTAAAGCAGCAAGTTCAAGCTCTTATAAAGGCCAAGTATTACGACTTTAACATGCTTCATCTCGCCGACATGTTAGAGGTATTTGAAGGCATCAAAGTAAAGCGGGAGACGCTTCGTACCTGGGCACATGAAATCCATCATGTAAAACGAGCCAAACATCGACGTTCTAAGGTAAGAAGACGACGTGAGCGTATGGAGGCCGAAGGCTTAATGCTGCAAATGGACGGCAGTCCACACCTTTGGTTCGGTGATAAAAAATCTTGTCTTATCGCCATGATTGATGATGCAACCAGTGAGGTTCATGCGGAGTTTTTCCCTTCAGAAACCACCGAAGGATGCCTCAAAGTAATGAAAACTTATATCGAGAAAAAAGGGCTTTTTAAGACTCTTTATGTCGATAGAGCTGGCATCTTCGGTGGACCAAAACGTTGCCACTTCTCCCAGATGCAACGAGCCTGTGAAGAGCTGGGTATAGAAATTATTTTTGCCAATTCGCCTCAAGGCAAGGGTCGCATCGAACGTGCCTTTGATACGTTCCAAGATCGTCTAGTCCCTGAGTTAAGGTTGGCTGGGGTTACTGATATGATCAGTGCAAATAACTACCTACAAAACACCTTCATCCCTGAGTATTGGGCAACGACCCTCACAGTTAACGCCAAATTAATGCGCTCTGAGCATACACCCGTTCCGAAGTACCTGAACATTGACGCGATATGTATTCAAAAAGAATATCGAAAAATCCGTCGAGATCATACCTTCAGTTACGCCAACGCAATGTATCAAATCACCTCCCCGTTACGGCACTCTATCGTGAGTCAACAAGTCGAATTACGTAAGCAACTTGATGGGGGTTTTACGGCTTATTTTGCCGACCGAGAGTTATCGATTAAAGAGCTTACTGAGCCTAGCTCTAGGAAAGAATACGGAGAAGAAGTTCAGAAAAAGCTCGATGTCATAGAGCTTGCCAATAAGTTAGGCAATGTGAGAGAAGCGGCTCGACAAAGCGGTTGTTCTGTCAAAAGCATTCACAACAACCGTCAATTACTTGAAGCCCATGGCCCACTTGCTTTGAAACGTCTGTATGGTCAATCACACAACAATAATCGCATCGATGAAAAGACTCGAAATATCGTCATCTCATTAACACTAAAATCGCCTCACCTAACCTCTATTAGGATAAGTGGTGAGATGAGGAAGCGCTTTAACATCTCGATTAGTCACTCAACAGTAAGGAACATCTGGCTTGAAGAAAAGCTGAATACAAGAGAGTTACGGGAGGCACGTGCCGAGGAATCAATTATCGAATAGAAACTAATCTGCAATAGTGGACTACTATGAATAAAGCAACGACAGAATCCTTCGGTATTTAGACCGTCAACCTCCCTCGGTAATCACATGAGTTGATTGTCTCACATGAATAGAAACTCTCATAACTCGTTAATTAAATGTAATATATTACGTGATATGGATATTAAAGATCACTGAGACGAAAAGAGCACGACAAAGCGTGCTCTTTAAGTTCAGTATAGAAGCGTTTGTTACAAAATGAAGGGCTTTATTTGAAGCTTGGGCAATGGTGGTCGGCACGCCACACCAATTGTCTTGAACCTTGCATGGTTTGTAATAAATCTCTGCCTGACATTTGTGGGAAAGCTAACAACACTTTTAGGTCGAGTGGGGATGTCTCGTCCTTCTCATAAGCTCTGACATGAGTAAAAGTAGATTGTAAGTTTTTGAACAGCATAGCCTTAGTAAGGCAAATTCCAAAATTATCGCGTTTCATTGCCTGGTTTCCTTTTCAACAATGTTTGTACGTTATGTTTTTTATCCTGTTTCGTGTCGACGGTGTCACTCTGCCTATCAGTGTTATTTATTGAGCGCCGATTGATACGTAGCGCCTCTTCGTTCTCATACTGATTTGTTGTATCAATGGGGTTGGAGCGGTACGCACATTGATAAACGTTCGGTAACGGCGAGTTTGTTATTTCGTAACGTGCTGACACGTCCACTGAGTGAATGATTGTTACCTTTCTGTTAACTGAAAATTCAGTTATCAATGCTGTCTTAAAATTGCGACACATAGCTTAGTAACAATGAACTTCTGCATATGCAACCATTATAATTGTATTTATTTTAAACAACCTAAAAAACACCTAAAAGCTTAGTGATCTAGCTCAATATTTACTCGTTTATTTGTCTTTTAGAGCTAATCAGTTCTAAAAATGAACAGCCAATCTGGTTGCATAACGTAAAGGAATATCAATTAACAATCCGCTCAATAATTTAGTTGAGTAACAGTCACAAATTCGCATAAGCAAAAAGGCTATACCTTTAACTTGGTGTTAACATTGATGATTAAGCACTAGGGACGGTTTTGTATGAAATGGAGTAATGTCAGCTTTCGAAAAAGGTTGCTGATTATCATGACGGTGACTGGCCTTGTTGAACTATTAATACTATCAGCAGCCGGCTTTTCTTATATCAAACAATCTCAAGAACAAGAGATGGGTTTGAAAGCACTAGGTGTTGCCGATTTTCTTGCCGAGTCTCCAGTTGTCTTGCGTGCTATCCAACAAAACGGAACCATTGATCCCAATGGTGCTCCTTATGTTGTATCCGACGAAACTCAAATTAAATTCCGAAACCTCACTCAACTGATTGGCGCTGCGTTTATTGTTGTCGGTGACGAAAAAGGCATTCGTCTGGTTCACCCTTATGACGATAGGCTGGGTAAGCCAATGCGCGGTGGTGACAACCAAAAAGCGCTGATATTAGGCGAGTCTTATGTGTCGACGGCTAAAGGTTCACTTGGCTTCTCTGTCCGTGGTAAATCTGCGGTAAAAGACACCCAAGGTACCGTTATTGGGGTAGTGTCGGTAGGTTATCTATTGGATTCTTTACAAGATCGAATCGAACCTTACTTAGCCTTTTTGATTGTGATGGCGTTGCTGGTGGTTGCCGTCAATGCGGTGATTTCAAGCTATGTTTCTCGTCGTTTTCAGCGCGCTATTTTAGGCTTTGAGCCTGAAGAGATAGGTCGCTTATATGTAGAACTTGATGTGACTATGAGTACCGTGAAAGAAGGTATTTTGAGCATTGATAAGAACGGTATTTTGCGCTCAATAAACAAAAGCGCTTGCGATATTTTGTCTATAGACCGAGATAAAGCACTCAATCAGCAACGTCTATCAGATGTGTTGGTGGGCAGTGACTTAGAGCAGCTGTTATCAACGGGTGACACTGATCATGATGTTGAATTGTACCTGAACAATAAGCGAATCATTGCCAACCGCAGCCCAATTATAGTGGCGGGTGAAGTGGTTGGTGCGGTGTCGAGTTTCCGATTACGAGATGAGATTAACGATTTAACCGATCAGCTTTCTCAAACTAAAGAGTATGCAGACTTACTTCGTTCGCAAACGCATGAACATCAAAACAAGCTCAATACGATCAGTGGCTTGATTCAAATGGGCGAGCTGGACTCTGTTCAACAATTGATTGGTCAAGAAACCGCTCATTACCAGAGCTTAATAGAGTTCTTAAGAGAGACGGTGAAAGACCCTCTTATTGCAGGCATGCTTTTAGGCAAAACAGAACGAGCTCGAGAGATTGGGTTAGAGCTTAAAGTTGAAGAGGGATCAAGGCTTGAGGCATTACCCGTTTGGTTAAACGCAGAGGATGTCGTGACGATTCTTGGCAACCTCATTGATAACGCGTTTGATGCCACCATGATGGCGATTAAACAAGAAGGACAAATTGCACCAGCTCGCCGCGTAATCGATGTGTCGATCAGTGATTTCGGCAATGAAATCATAGTGGAAGTCGAAGACAAGGGCTGTGGTCTGCCAAAACACTTGGCAACCAATGCGCTTACCGAAAAAGGCGTATCGAGTAAAGCGAAGCAGAACCGAGGTGTTGGTTTGTACCTTATTAAGCAGCTTGCTGACCGTTATCAAGGGCAGCTAGAAATGGTTGATAACCCTGATTTTGGGTCACGCATGACGGTGTATTTACCGAAAGAAGAACAACAATAATAATTGAGCACGGAGCGATCGACTGAAGATCGTTGTGACAGGAATACAATGGTTAAAGGAAGAACATAAATGAACGCAATCACGAGAGTCATGGTCATTGAAGATGATATTGCGATTGCAGAGCTTCACCATCGTTATTTAGAACAGATGGGAGGCTTTGATGTGGTCGGGATTGCGACCACACAGTCCGAAGCGTTGATGCAGTTAGATATCTTAAAGCCTGATTTGGTTTTATTGGATGTGTATCTACCGGACGGATGCGGACTTGATATTTTGAACCATGTTCGTGGCAGTAATCAGGGCTGTGATGTGATTCTGATTACCGCAGCTCGAGACGTCGACACCCTTCAGCAAGCGATGCGCGGTGGAGTCGTCGACTATCTACTGAAACCTGTGATGTTTCCCCGTTTGGAAGCGGCACTGAAAAAGTATCAGTCACAGCAGCAAGAGTTTGAAAGTGTGTCTGACTTAAACCAAGGCTTGGTCGACAAGATGCTGCAAGCCAATGCCAAGGCAGATTCTCGAAAGGTTTCTACGTTACCTAAAGGGATCGATGGTGTAACGCTTGATAAAATTAGAGCCATTTTTCAGCAAACCGACATCGCTGATATTACAGCTGATGAGGCAGGCGAACGCATTGGAGCAAGCCGAACGACAGCTCGACGCTATTTGGAATTTCTCATCACAACTGGCGAGTTAGTGGCTGACTTAAACTATGGCACAGTAGGGCGACCTGAACGTTGCTATAACAAGCCGAGAAAGTAGTCGCGCTCAGCAAATGTGACTTCCCCAAGACAGATAACAACAGACACAATCCTGTCATATTTCAACTGTAAAACAAGTTGAATAAGAACGGTTTACTTTTTAACACCAATCTACCACTCACTCCACAGACCAGATGGCATTCTTTCTTTACTACAATGTTTGAGAATGCCGATTTACTGCTATTTCGACCTTTGTTAACTTCGCTATCGATTAGAATTTGTTCGAAATGAGTCAATATTTAATCGATTGCTTTCACAGTGGTTGATGTAAATCAAATACTCATAGACAATACTGTCCCGAATAGAGGTGATAGCATTCACCCTCGTTTACCAAACGCATTCTCAAGTGTAATAGGCACTCGCTATTGATGTAATAGCTAAGACCTATTATCTATTTTCGTATGTCGCTGATACCTTTGGCGAATACTAAAAACCTTGTTTTTATAGGAAAGATGATGGTAATACCTGAAAACAGCAGCATCGTTATTTTTGGTGCGTCGGGAGATCTAACTTACCGCAAGTTAATTCCTGCTTTGTACCACCTGTATGCTAGCAATCAACTTCCAGAATCCTTTGCGATTCTTGGAGTGAGCCGTACTGAGTACAGCGACGAGTCTTACCGTGAGAAGCTGAAGAAGTCTCTTCAGGAAATGGAAAAAACTGAGCCAGAGACGCTGAATGCATTTATTGAACATCTGCATTACCAAGCGATCAACACTTCAGATGTAGACGATTACGCTCGTCTAGCTCAACGTCTGGATAAGCTTGAGCAAGACTACCAATTCGAAAACCATAACACATTGTTCTACTTGGCAACCCCGCCAAGCCTTTACGGTGTGATTCCAGCAAACCTTGCTGCACATGGCCTGAACGATGAGAAGAACGGCTGGCGTCGTCTGATCATTGAGAAGCCATTTGGTTACGATCTAGCATCAGCTCAAGCGCTGGATGAAGAGATCCATCATCACTTCCAAGAACACCAGATCTACCGTATCGACCATTACCTTGGCAAAGAAACGGTACAAAACCTTCTAGTGCTTCGTTTCTCAAACGCGATGTTTGAACCACTGTGGAACCGTAACTTTATTGAATACGTTGAAATCACAGGTGCTGAGTTCCTTGGCGTTGAAGAGCGTGGCGGATACTACGATGGTTCTGGTGCAGTTCGTGACATGTTCCAAAACCACCTGCTACAAGTGTTAGCAATGGTTGGTATGGAGCCACCTGCTCAAATCAATGCAGATTCTATTCGTGACGAAGTGGTTAAAGTACTTCAGTGTCTGAAACCACTGGAAGAAGACGACTTACGTAAAGATTTGGTTCTAGGTCAGTACACAGCGTCAGACGTTCGTGGTCAGCATTTGCCTGGTTACCGTGAAGAGCATGGTGTAGCAGATGACTCTCGTACTGAAACGTACATTGGTCTTAAAGCACACATCAACAACTGGCGTTGGAATGGGGTTCCTTTCTACGTACGTACGGGTAAACGCTTACCAACACGTGTGACTGAAATCGTGATTCACTTTAAGAACACGCCACACCCAGTGTTTGGTCAAGATGCACCAGAGAACAAGCTGATTATCCGTATCCAACCGGATGAAGGTATTCAGATGAGCTTTGGTTTGAAAGAGCCAGGTGCAGGTTTTAAAGCAAAAGAAGTGAAAATGAACTTCTCTTACTCTGACTTGCCTGAAACTCAAATGCTAACGGCTTATGAGCGTCTTCTTCTTGATGCACTGAACGGCGATGCGACTCTGTTTGCACGTACCGATGCAGTAGAAGCATGTTGGAAGTACGTTCAACCGATCTTAGATTTCAAGCAAGATCCTCAAGCACTGTTTGGCTATGCTTGTGGTACTTGGGGCCCACAAGAAGCCGATGAGCTTCTGCAACGTGATGGCCGCGCATGGCGTTTCCCATGCAAAAACTTAACAGACACGGATTACTGCGAACTATGATCAATCACAAGATCTTTGCAACGCCTGAATTAGTCGTTGAAAACCTAGCAAACGAAATGAAAGCTTACAGCGAGCAGGGCAAACCTGTTCACATTTCATTGTCGGGTGGCAGCACGCCAAAAATGCTTTTCAAGCTTTTAGCTCAAGCGCCATACGCAGAAGGCATTCAATGGAATAACCTTCATTTCTGGTGGGGCGACGAACGTTGCGTGGCACCAGACGACGCGGAAAGCAACTACGGCGAAGCAAACGCATTGTTGTTTACTCAGGTAAACCTTCCTGCAGAGAACATCCACCGCATTCGTGGTGAAGATGAGCCAAAAGCAGAAGCAGAGCGTTTCGCGAAAGAAATGGCAGACGTGATTCCAACAGAAAACGGCACGCCTGTTTTCGATTGGATCCTGCTAGGTGTTGGCGCAGACGGCCACACAGCTTCACTATTCCCGGGTGCAACTGACTACCAAGATGAGAACCTATCTGTATTAGCTTCTCACCCAGAGTCGGGCCAGATCCGTGTTTCTAAAACAGCGAAAGTTTTAGAAGCAGCAAAACGAATCAGCTACCTAGTACTGGGTGCAGGTAAAGTTGAGATCGTTAAAGAAATTCATACAACTCCTGCTTCAGAACTGCCTTACCCGGCAGCGAAAATCCAGTCTAAAACTGGCGAAACAGAGTGGTTCCTAGATTCAAATGCAGCAAGTGCTATCGCATAAGTGCGAATAGCCGCAAGGAGATAAAATAATGAAAGGTGATATCGGTGTAATTGGCCTAGCAGTAATGGGTCAGAACCTTATCCTAAACATGAACGACCACGGCTTCAAAGTTGTGGCTCACAACCGTACTGCTGCGAAAGTAGACGAGTTCCTAGAAGGCCCAGCTAAAGGTACTAACATTGTTGGTGCTTACTCTCTAGAAGAGCTAGTTGAGAAGCTAGAAGCGCCACGTAAAGTGATGCTTATGGTTCGTGCTGGTGACGTTGTAGATACGTTCATCGACAAGCTTGTACCACTTCTAGATAAAGGCGACATCATCATTGATGGTGGTAACACTAACTTCCCAGACACTAACCGTCGTGTTGCTGCTCTTCGTGAGAAAGGCATCCACTTCATCGGTACGGGTGTTTCTGGTGGTGAAGAAGGCGCTCGTTTCGGTCCTTCTATTATGCCAGGCGGTTCTCCTGAAGCTTGGGAAGCGGTTAAGCCTATCTTCCAAGGTATCTCTGCGAAAACTGACGCGGGTGAGCCTTGTTGTGATTGGGTTGGTAACGACGGTGCTGGTCACTTCGTTAAGATGGTTCACAATGGCATCGAATACGGTGACATGCAGCTTATCACTGAAGCATACCAGTTCATGAAAGATGGCCTAGGTATGAACCACGACGAAATGCAGGCTGTATTTGCCGACTGGAACAAAACTGAGCTAGACAGCTACCTAGTAGAAATCACTGCTGACATCCTTGGCTACAAAGATGAAGACGGTGAAGCGCTAGTTGAGAAGATCCTAGACACTGCTGGCCAAAAAGGTACAGGCAAATGGACAGGTATCAACGCACTAGACATGGGTATCCCACTGACTCTAATCACTGAGTCTGTATTCTCTCGTTGCCTATCTGCACTTAAAGATCAACGTGTTGAAGCTGAGAAACTGTTCGGCAAGACTGTTGCTCCAGTTGAAGGCGACAAGCAAGAGTGGGTTGATGCAATCCGTCAGGCTCTGCTTGCTTCTAAGATCATCTCTTACGCTCAAGGTTTCATGCTAATGCGTGAAGCGTCGAACGAAAACGGCTGGGATCTAAACTACGGTAACGTTGCACTTATGTGGCGTGGCGGTTGTATCATCCGTTCTGCATTCCTAGGCAACATTCGTGATGCTTACGAAGCGAACCCAGAGATCGCTTTCCTAGGTTCAGATGCATACTTCAAAGGCATCCTAGACAACTGCATGGGCGCTTGGCGTAAAGTTGCAGCTAAGTCTATGGAATCTGGTATCCCAATGCCATGTATGACTTCTGCACTAACGTTCCTAGACGGCTACACTACAGCTCGTCTTCCAGCGAACCTTCTACAAGCTCAACGTGACTACTTCGGTGCTCACACTTATGAGCGTACTGACCGTCCACGTGGTGAATTCTTCCACACAAACTGGACTGGTACAGGCGGCGACACTGCTTCTACAACTTACGACGTATAATCGTTAGTTAGAATCAGTAAAGAACACGTTCGTTCTTTCAGCTGAAAACTAGAAAACAAAAGGATGCCAATTGGCATCCTTTTTTGTTGGTTCGCGTTTTCTTTGGTCTACACAACCAAGGCGTTACAGTTCAAGGCATCACAGTTCAAGCTGTCATGACGTGCGGTTGAACATCGTCATTGTATTGTTCCCTAATTGCTATAAAGCCATCTAGGTTCTGTTTAAGAGCCACAACACACTCAGGGTCGAACATCGAACCCGAGTGAGCCTCAATGTAATCCATGACTTCATCGAGTGTCCACGCGTGCTTATAGGCTCTTTTGCTCATCAGCGCATCGAATACATCGGCTAATGTCACGATGCGTGCTTCGAGCGGTATCGCTGTGTTACTCAAAGCATCGGGCAACCCTGTGCCATCAAACCTTTCATGATGATGACGTACGATATTTTTAATGAATTGGATTTCCTCAGAACACATAGCGCTATGGCATGATAGGGCAACCACATTGTTAATCATCTCTTCACCGTACAAGGTGTGGTTGTCCATGACGGCTCGTTCTTCTTCATTAAAGCGTGCGCTACTGAATAGCACTTTATCTGGAATTCGATATTTACCTATGTCGTGAAAGGGCGCATACAGCCGAATTCGGTGAATGAATTGGTGCGTTATTTCTTCCTTGCTGTGCGACAGAGTACGAGCAATGTGTTCACTGTATTTACCCATGCGAATGAGGTGTTCTTTAGTCTCTGGGTCTCTCGCATGACCCATGTTTAAAGCAATCGCTAAAGAGGATTGAAAGTGACGTTGGCGCTCAAACCATTGAACGAAAAGGCTAGAGATCACTTGAGTGAGATAAGCGATATCACACTGGATAGTTTGGTTAGCAAAGAACCCCGCTGATGAAGCATTGATAAACACAAACCCAAGATTACTTTCTTGGTGATGAATAGGTGTTGTGTAACTGCTTTGATGACCGATATCGAGCAGGTGAGATATTTGTTTGGTTGGGCTAATGGTGGTGAGGTCGTGGATGATTCGAGTATCTAAAGACTCTGCCATTCTAGATAAAGCTGATTCTGGCTTAAGTTCTTGCTCGATGTAGCGATGCTCGGCTTCTTGGCACAGAGTATCCGAAACAAAATAATTCGATGCTCTATTTTCATTGCATAGCACGACCGAAAGCCGAGACAGAATGGGGTAATGTTCGCGAGCTAGCCGAAAGAGATCATCAACGATAACGATAATATCTTTATCTTGGGCGGCTACTCTGCTGATTTGGGAGTAGTCAAACATGGTCAAAGCCAACCTTTATTTATAGTTATATCATTGTTTAATATCATTATTAGTAGGTTTCTATACCACTTCTAACATAGCACCTCGCTGTTAATTAGCAACACTGCGTTCTAATAAGTTTAAATTCCATTGGTAAAGTAGGGATATTTCATTCTTCTATCATGGTTTTTGTTAACTTGAGCGAGTTTGGTGGATCTTTAAAAGAGACCCTTTTTAGGAGGGGCGGCTGTATTACACGCAACATCAGGATGGTAAGTGACCATTTTAAAATTAAATTGAAAGATAAATAGGATAACGAGCATGCTTTATGCCATCATAAAGGCATAGATAAGGGCAATGGATGATATGCCCAAATGATTGAGCTAGAAGCGGTCAGTGATGACGGTGTTCTAGAGTAAATTCAAGGCCTTTAGTTGCCTTGGAAAAGGTAATGTTATGACTGAAGAAGAAAGAATCGAACTGCAACAAAACAACCCACTGCATGGCTTAAAACTAGATACCATGATCAACGAATTAGTGGAGCATTACGGTTGGGAAATTTTGGATGCAGCAATGCGCATGAACTGTTTTAACACTAAGCCGACAGTAGCAAGTGCCGTTAAATACTTGAAGAAAACAGAGTGGGCTCGTGAGAAAGTAGAGAATTTCTACCTTTACCGTTTCAAGCGCATGCCTAAAGCTTCAGATATCGAATACCAGATGCCTCCGCGTTCACGTACATTCCGTCACGGGTTAGAGCCTCGTGAGCCAATGGAATTAACGGTTGAATCGATTCTAGCATCACAAGCTAAAGCGGCGTCTGCATTTAAAGAGCGTCGTGGCGGCAACGGTCGTAATTTCCGTCGCTAGCAAAAGGGCGTCGTTAATCGAAAGGCGTCGTTAAGTAAGGCTTTCGCTAATAAAAAGGCGTCGCTAGAAAAGCCGTCGAAATAGCCTAATCAGCTAAAGCGATAAGCATAAAATACAAAAGGAGCCTAAGTGCTCCTTTTTTAATGCGTGTCGCTTTAGTCGTTCGCCTTAAGCTTCGCGGTTCTTTCTTTGATTCTTCCAAAGGTCAACGCCATAGACAATGGCGCTGATCAGTAAGAAGAGCGCTGACACAGAAAACAGAGCGGGCATTTTCAGAATCCACGCGAATGTGGCAGCAAGAAAAGCGACAAAGCAAATGAGTCGACTTGATGACATGACATGACCGAGTTTAATGTTCATAACGCCTCCTAATGAAGTCTCACTTTCGACAGGAGAATTATCCCACCTTTGGCAAAATAAAGGCTAAAAAACAGTCTAAATTGTTATCAAATTTGCTAATTAAAGGGCTCGTCTCACACATTTTGGCTTGGTTATTTTATGGTTCATAAAATAACCAGTCGTGGGCTTTGTCACTTCTTAATGCTTAACGATTTACGTTGTGGTTTGCTAACGAAAACCGTGATTGCTGCACGAAGTAGTTCGAGTAAAAGCTAGTTGGTATAGAACCTAGTTAGCATAGAAGAAGTAAGCGGTGATCAAAAAGCTTGCGATGATCACTGTGGTGCGAACATATTGTTGTGGGATACGACGAGAAACTTTTGCTGAATAGTAACCACCGACCAATGTCCCAAACAAAACGGCCATGCCTGACGGCCAATCAATCGAACCATTCACAACAAAGAATACGATTGCCGCGAGTGATGCGCATGCTGATACCAACAATTTGATGCCATTCATCACGTTGATATTGGTATACCCTGCCAGTGCCAAGTAGCTCAATGTCACAATACCTAAGCCTGCATTAAAATAACCACCATAAACACACACGATCAAAAGCAATACAGCTGAAAAGAACGCGCCTGCGCTGGTGGCGTGCTTATGTCTAGCGGTTACTTTCTTTAGCCATTTGTTGAGAGTGCCACCAAAGGTAAAAAGCAGAGCGGCGAACAGTAATAACCAAGGTACGGATTGGGTAAATAGCGCTTCCGGCGTATGTAGTAGTAAAAATGCACCAATGCCGCCGCCAATTACGCATAGCCCAACAACGAGCTTGAGTTGTTTGGTACCAGATTGAATTTCGTGGCGCAGTGCGTAAGCACCACTGATGTAACCAGCGCATGAAGCAAAGGTATTGGTCGCGTTGGCCGCAATCGGAGGGACGCCAGCGAATAACAAAGCGGGGAAGGTGATGAAGCTGCCTCCGCCAGCAATGGAATTCAACACGCCACCGATCACGCCTGACAAGAATAGAATCAACCAATCCATAGTTTTAGAATCCAATGCGTTAAATGATGAATCACCTTACTTGATTTTGTTATTAATATCAGGGCAATGTGCAGTGAAGAGGTGGGTTTGTGAGTTTGCTACCATCTTGGAGCTGTGTTTATTGTCAAAGGGCTGATACGAAAAAAGGAGCCTGAGGCTCCCTTATTTCGTTTTGTTTTCTAGGCTAAGCCAAGTTTACACTTCAACAGGCTTTGCTCTAAAGCTCTTGAACAGCTTAACCAGAATCGGACTAGATAGAACCAATACCGCTAAAATAGTGAAGGTCATGGTGATAGGGCGTTCCCAAAGGAAGCTGAGTTCACCATCACTGATCATCAGTGCGCGTCTCAAGTTCTCTTCCATTAAACCACCTAATATGAAGCCAAGCAGTAACGGTGCGAGCGGGAAGTTGGCCAGCCTTAACGCTATCGCCGCCATTGCCACAATTAGCATCACAAACACATCCATCGTGTTGAAAGACACCAAGTACACACCTGTGATTGAGAAGAAGATAATCATTGGCAGTAGTACCGTTCTTGGTACCGCTAGCAGTTTAGATATGTAAGGGATCAACGGTAGGTTTAAGATAACCAGCACGATGTTGCCAAAGTACATCGAGATAATTACCGACCAGAATACATCTGGGTGCTCAACGAACAAGCGAGGCCCCGGCTGAATACCGTAGGCAATTAATGCACCGAGCATGATTGCTGTAGTACCAGAGCCCGGAATACCGAGTGTTAACAGCGGTACAAATGAACCGCTTGAAGCTGCATTGTTTGCTGATTCAGGAGCCACAAGACCACGAATACTGCCTTTACCAAACTCTTTCTGCTTGTCTTTTGGCGCTAGGCTGCGTTCCATGCCGTAGCTTAAGAAAGCTGCGATAGTCGCGCCAGCACCCGGAAGTACGCCAGTGAAGAAGCCAAGAATTGAAGAACGAATCGAAACGGGCGCGACTTCTTTGAACTCTTCTTTAGTTACTTTCATGCTGCCAATATCGGCCATCTTTTGGCTTTCTTCGCCGCTGGTGTCTTTCTCAGGTTTCAAAATACCCATTAAAGTCTCACCTAAAGCGAATGTTGCCATAGCAAGAAGTAGGAAACTAAAGCCATCCATTAGGTCTGTTAGGCCAAACGTGAAACGCTCAACACCAACACCTTTATCGATACCAACAGTAGATAGCATCAAACCAAGAATGGTCATCATCCATGCCTTTATTACCTGACCTGGACCTGCAAACGCCGCTACAGCCGATAGACCTAACAACATCAATGCGAAGTAGTCTGACGACTGGAAGCTCAATGAGACGCTTGCTAAAGCCGGTGCTGCAATTAAAAGCATGATTGCTGACAGCGTACCGCCAGTGAAAGAAGAGTAGGCTGCTAGTGCCAACGCTTTACCAGCTTGGCCTTTTTGTGCCATTGGGTAGCCGTCGAACGTGGTTACTACTGTTGAAGAACAACCTGGAGCATTGATTAAGATTGATGACGTTGAGCCACCAAATACTGCGCCGTAGTACACACCTGCCATTAAGATTAAGCCAGAAGAAGGATCTAGGCCGTATGTAATCGGGATCATCAACGCGATTGCTGAAATTGGACCTAGCCCCGGAAGCATACCGATGAAGGTACCCACGAAGCAGCCCACAATTACCATCATGATGTTCATTGGCATCACAGCGGTAGAAAGTCCTTGTAAAATTCCGTCTAACATAATGTTATCCCTACCAAAGAGTGAAGATTAAGCCAGGCTCTAGGTAGATATCTAAGCCTTGAGTTAATAATAAAAAGAACGCGATAACGAAAGGAAATGACGCGCCAAATAAAACAGATTTACGGCGCTCACCTAATAGGTAAAAGCCAGCAAGCAAGAAGAAGCTGGTTGCTAAAACAAAGCCAAGATAAGTCAGTCCAACACCGTACAAAGCCATTAACACTAAAAAGCCAATAAGCAGCTTCCAGTTCAGCGGCGTGGTGTCGCATGAAACCTTCTGGTCCGGTTGTCCTGTAACTAGTAGGATCAACGACAGGCCGATGCCGATAAACGTTAATAGGGTAGGTAAAGTTCTTGCAGTGAAGGGTTCGTACTCGTCACCGGGAAACAAAGGAATTAGCGTGGTTTGGTAGCCATAGCACAAGCACGCCAGCATAAAGATCATGGCTCCGATGCGATCTTTCGATAGCAAAGATTCCTTACTCAAAAATTTGGTTGGTAAGTCCGACATATCCAACTCCATTTGGGATGGTATAGAAAATAAAAAAGCCGTACATGAGCGAGTCAATGAAATGTCTGGGATCACTAACCAAAGGTAAGCGAATTACGGTACTGGTTTATCAGCCACTTGCGTTTACAACGAATCGGCAAGCGTTAGTAATACGTCTACGAATAAACAAAGGAGTTTGAAGTTAACTCATGTACGGCGAAACAAGGAAAGAGTAAGAGGGCACATAGACCCTCTATGGTTGCTGGTTATTTCAAGAAACCAAGCTCACGCATTAGGTCGCCCATCTGTTTTTCTTGGTCTTCTAGGAAGGCGTAAAAATCTTTGTCAGCTTTGTAGTTGTCAATCCAACCGTTACGGTCACGAACCACTTGCCATTCATCAGTCTTGTACATTTTGCCAAGCGCTACATTCCACTCGTCGATTTTTGCTTGGCTAGTGCCTGGTGCAGCGAAGAAGCCACGCCAGTTAGCAAATACTGTTTCGTTGCCGTACTCAGTTAGTGTTGGGATGTTTGGTGCCGCATCAAGACGTTTTGGTGCCGTTACTGCCAATACTTTTACTTGGCCTGATTTAGACATTTCTAGCACTTCACCAAGGCCTGTC
Source organism: Vibrio lentus (assembly GCF_030409755.1). NCBI lineage: Bacteria > Pseudomonadati > Pseudomonadota > Gammaproteobacteria > Vibrionales > Vibrionaceae > Vibrio > Vibrio lentus. The sequence continues at coordinate 1,410,434 of NZ_JAUFQE010000002.1, read as the reverse complement.
GAAAGCAGTTGTGTTTCACCAGAAAGCAGTGCCGCCATCGCTTTACCGCCAGCATCGTAGGCAATGTAACGTACTTTCTTCGCATCAAAACCTTCGCCTTTGAACGCTGCCGCTACAACAAGGTGGTCCATGCTGCCACGAGCCGAGCCGCCTGCGATTTTCACTTTACGTGGGTTGCTTTCAAATTCTTTTACTACGTCTTCCCAAGTGTTGTACTTCGAATCAGCAGACGCAACGATTGCGCCATAGTCGGCAATAGTTGCTGCTACCGGAGTCAGGTCACGGAAAGATTGAGGGAAGATACCGGTCAGCGAGCGCACAACGATAGGTGTTGAGTTCACCATCAGCGTGTCTTCTTGACGTTGAGCCGTCTCGATTAAGTGTGCAATGGCTTTACCGCCGCCACCACCAGACAAGTTTTGAAAAGAGACATTTTCTACGATGTCGGATTTCACTAATACATCACCCGTACCACGAGCCGTCATATCCCAACCGCCACCAGCGCCGCCAGGGATTAGGAAGTGGATTTTCTCTACGTCAGCAGCAAAAGTGTTAAAAGAAAAGGTTGCTGCGATGATAGAAGCCGCAAGAGTAGGTTTCAGTGCCTTGAACATGGTTCACGTTCCTTATGTAGGGGATCTCTTCAATGGAGAGAAACTTATGTTTTATATCCAGCTACTAAATACACGAATCGGGTGTTTAGTAGATGAGGTTAAAGTTAACGATGTGTTAACGAATTGTCTTTAATGCGGCGATATTGAGGATAAAGAACATTGGGTGAATAAAGTGCATAAAGTTCACAGAGAGGTGAGGATGTCCTAACTGTTGGAGACAGATGAAAAAAGAGAGCCACTTGGGCTCTCTTTAACAGTTTGTAACTTATGACATATTTAGTGTTTCTCGATCATGATGAACTAGCCAGCGTTGAGCCTTTTAGCAGCTCAGTTGCGCTATCGAAATCGAACTCCTCGAGTGCGCTTTCCAACCTTTTAAATTCCGAAGGTGTTAGCCCAACCACAGCACAGTCCTCAATGTTAAGAACAATGTTAAGAGCTTCGGTGTCATCATTGGATACCGCTTCTAATAATTGGCCGTATAGTTCAGTACTTGGCTGATTAGGCGATGTCTCCGGTTTTGCTTGCTGGCCACGTGTATTCTCGGTGGCGACTGTTGTGTGGCAGATCGAGTTAGCGATCTCTTGGCTGAGTTCAATCGTGGTTTTGATGACTTTTTCTTTTAGGTCGTCATCGGTGATTTCGGACTCTAGGTTTTCACATAGACTATGCAAGTCGCTAGCTCCGAGGTTACCGGCCACACCTTTGAGAGTGTGCAAGTAACGTTGTTGAGCACTACTTGATAGTTCGACAGTTAAGGTGCTCTTATCAGAGTAGGCTTCAACAAATCGTTTCAATAGCTTCGTATATAAGGTGTGATTATTGCTCGCTCTCATTAATCCCATGTTGGTATCAAGACCGTTAATGATTGGTAATGCCTCAGGCACTTTTTCTGCGTTGTTGCTCTCTTGTGGAGCGTTAGGGGATTCTTGCAATGCAACATTAAATTGCACAGGGTTAGAAGGCGACACCCAATTGGCTAAGGTCGCGAACATCGAGCCGACATCAATCGGTTTCGCGATAATGTCAGTCATCCCGCAGTTGAGTGCTTTTTCTTTATCCCGCTCCATCACGTTTGCTGTCATCGCAATGATTGGGGTTTGTGTGTCTTTTATCTTGTTACGAATATGCTGGGTTGCTTCGTAACCGTCCATCACTGGCATTTGGCAATCCATCAAAATACCATCGAAAGGCACGTCGTCAGTTATGGCTTGTTGATAAAGGTCTATCGCCTGCTGACCATTCTCTGCAATGGTCACTTTAATTTGTTGCCCTTCTAAAAGCTCTGTTGCGAGCTCTTGGTTTATCTCATTGTCTTCAACCAGCAATATGTTAGCTCCAGCCAGTTGTTGCACGTTAGCGAGTTGATTCTGTTGTTCCAATTCGCTGCGAGATACGCGGTCTGAGTCGAGTCCATAGAGGGAAACGATAGAATCATAGAGATGAGAGGAGGTAATGGGTTTGTCGAGAATGCTTGGAATCTCAAAGCCGCGTTGTTGAATAGCTTCTGCAAGTTCTTCTCGATCGTAAGCGGTCAACATCATCATCTTAGGCATCATGCTTAACGGTTGGCCAACGTTTAGTGCTTCAAGTAAGTCGACACCATCTCGCTTAGGCATCTTCCAATCCGATATCACTAAATCGAATGGTTGGCTTTGAGCGTCGGCAGTGTGTAACTCAGCAAGCGCTTCATCAACGGATGAACTCAGCGTTGGAGTTAGTTTGAGCGACTCTAGAATATCGCCCATGATCAAACGAGCACTGGAGTTATCGTCGACGACCAAGACTTTCAAATTGTTAATTGAAGTAGGTACGACAACTCGATGCTGCTGAATTGAGTGACTAACGCGAGTGGCAATCGTAAACGAAAAGGTTGAGCCCTTACCAAGTTCTGTTGAGACGTGAATGTCTCCACCCATCAATTGGCTGAGCTCTTTGCTGATCGCTAAGCCTAAGCCTGTACCGCCATATTTTCGAGTGGTAGAGCTATCCGCTTGAGTGAACTTATTGAACAGTTTAGCGGCTTGCTCTTGTGTCATACCAATTCCGCTGTCTGAAACAGCAAAGTTCAATTTGATATCATCGCCTTGCCTTTCCGCGACAGAGATAGAGATCTTCACTTCACCTTGTTCCGTGAATTTGACGGCATTGTTACTTAGGTTAATCAATATTTGCCCAAGCCTTAAAGGGTCGCCAATAAGATTGGTCGGCACATCTCTATCGACTTGGATAAGTAGTTCTAGACCTCGTTCTGACGCGCGCAGCCCGACTAAGTTAGTTATGTTGTCGAGCACATTCTCTAGATGGAAATCGACTTTCTCTATGTCGAGTTTTCCTGCTTCAATTTTCGAGAAATCGAGAATGTCATTGATTAGCCCTAGCAGGGTATCGGAAGAGAGCTTCACTTTGTGAATGTAGTTACGCTGTGCCTTGGTTAAATCTGTTTTCAATGCTAAGTAACTCATACCAATGATGGCGTTCATTGGCGTACGAATTTCATGGCTCATATTAGCTAAAAAATCGGATTTTGCATGATTCGCGGCATCGGCTTCATCACGTGCAGCAGCTAGGCTGTGCGCGAAGGTTTCTAACGCAGAATGCGCTTTGTTAGCGAGCAAGCCCATCAACAAAATAATCACAAAGAAAATCATTCCACCGATGGCTAAATGGAACGTCACGCTAGAGGAGTCTTTTACATTGACGCTTTCTGAAAGGTGACGTTGAGAGACGAAATCTCGAAATTCTAAGAAGCTCTCATCCATCGCCTTGAGTAACTGATGACTCAGCCTTTGTGAATTCACTAACTCAGTGAATTGTGCCTCATAAACGCTGATATGGTCGTCAAAGGCAGTAATTTTTACCTCTGGTGCGTACAAGGCAATCAGTCGTTGTGCGTTGCTTGATTTAGATTGCATCTCATTAATTACATGTGACACTTTGTCGGCGATGAGCTTCTGTTCCTTTGAATTTGCGAGCAGAAAATCTCGGTTGAATCGATTTGAACGGCTTAGTAGCGTGCGAATTGCCAATAGGTCTTGCCCTATGAGCAATTGGGAAGAGAGTTCTGCTTGAGATTGAGAAACGAGATGATTCAATTCCGCGACTTGATTCTGTTTAGTTTGATAGAGCAAACCAACCGAGCGAGAAAACTCAGAACCACTCAGGGTGACCTGATTGATAAACGAGGATCTTAGTTTTTTCGACGAGATGGGTACACCCTGAAGTTGAACCAAGTTGGTGTAATAGCGATTTTTTGCCTTATCTACAACCTCTAAGAGTTGTTGTCCTTTGTCATCCAAAATCTGTTCTTGCAACTCTGAAATGAGCCGTGAAGCCTTTTGCATCTCAAGTTTGACTAACGAGTGAGTCTTTAGGTCGCCGTCGAGTAAATACTCTTTTTCAAGATTTTGTATGTTAACGGCTAGAGTGGCAAGTTGACTGGTTTTTAGTGCAACGTTGGTCAGTTCTTCGCTGTTTAGTCGTAGACCGCGAGTTTTCTGATTGTTTTGATTGATCGCTTGATTGTGTAGATCCCTCATCTCTCGCAATAACTCTGTCGCGGCATTGGAGCGCTCGTCCATAAGCGTTCGAGTTGATTGGTTCAACTCAACAATGTCGACATATTGCTTGAATTGAACCAAATATTCCGTGAGCAAGTTGATAGGAAGGGACGTTACATATTGGTCGGAATAATCTTTGGCTAGACCCACAGTCTGTTCTGCTTCTTGATCAAAGCTAGAGATGACTGGTTCGCTGTAGTCGTTACTGAAAGACAACTCATAAACACGGAGCTTATCGAGTGAGGTCAATAAGCGAGTACTGGAAGCGTATTGTTCAACGCCGATGAAGCGATCGTTGAGATTGATCCAAGCGCCTACCGCGACAGAAAACACCACGATGGCTGCTACGAGAAAAGAGACTAAGATTATTTTCGAATCGTTAGCAAATCTTGAAACAGTATTCATAAAATACCTGTATTGATAAAGTACCAGCGAACTTAGCGTTCTGGTTCATCAGAAAAAGAGTCTTTGATCGCTAACATCTCGTCGAGCTTAATTATGAAGATAGGCACTAAGTTAGGATCAAAATGATGGCCAGCTTGTTCTTGAATCAGCTCAATGGCTTTTTGAATAGGCCAAGCTTCTTTGTATGGGCGTTCGCTGGTCAGTGCGTCGAATACGTCGGCAATCGCTACAATTCGCGCGCTGAGAGGGATATCTTCACCGGATAGCTTGTGAGGGTAGCCACTACCATCCCATTTTTCATGATGATAGAGCGCAATTTCTTGCGCAAGCTTGAGTAATTTAGAGTCATTGTCACCAATAATGTCACCACCAATGGTGACGTGTGTTTGCATGATTTCCCATTCATCAGGATCCAGTTTTCCTGGTTTACCTAATATGGAATCGGGGATACCGATTTTCCCTATGTCATGCATTGGTGCGGCTTGGAAAAGAAGTTCTACCCAATCGTCATTAACGTCCAAGTGTTGAGCAAGAATTTTCGAGTAGTAACTCATTCTTACAACGTGCATTCCCGTTTCATTGTCTTTGTATTCCGCTGCACGACCGAGCTTGCGGATTATCTCCAATCGACTCATTGCCAGAGCTTCCGTTCTCTGCCTTACTTTGCGAGAAAGTGCCAAGTTTTGGTCATACAGAGAAATATGGGTAGCAACCCGCGCTTTGACAATCGGTGGGCTAACAGGCTTGGTGATGTAATCCACGGCGCCCAATTCAAAACCACGTTGCTCATCGACTACATCTGTCTTGGCGGTAACAAAGATTACTGGAATGTCAGAGGTGACAGGGTCGCTTTTAAGTCGGCGGCAGACTTCATAGCCATCCATAATCGGCATCATGATGTCGAGAAGAATTAGATGAGGTTTTGGTGAGGAGGAAGCTATCTTTAATGCTTTTTCGCCAGATGTCGCCGCTTTGATCTTAAAATCGTCGTTGAGGATCCCTGAGAGTGTATGGATGTTGTCTGGGATATCATCAACAACCAGAATAATGGGTTTATCTGTCGTAATTTGATTCATTTTTCGTCCCTAAAAAATTTAATCAGATTGCTATGTTCTATGCTTTTAAAGCGTAGTGGAATTTGGTGGAAATGCATGATTTCTGGAGGGTTAATTATTGGTTTTGGAATCTAAAAGGAAATAATGGAGTCCCTTTCTATGAATAGATATTTTATATGTTAACCTTTATTTAACAAAGAATAACGACATGGATTGTGTAGTAGTGCGATCAAGGTTGAATAGTTCAGGATCGAGTTTGCTAAGACTGAATCATTCAGAGGTACTTAGTCGTTCAAGTAACTTTTCAAATCTAAAGTGGACTTGTTACAGGGAGAACGTACGATGCCGAATACAGGGCTGACCATCATTCAGAAAGACATGCTATCGCTGTTTGCGAATGCAGATTTGGTGGGTGTGACTAAAGTTGATAAGGTTAAAATTGCTGTTGCCGCTGCAACAGAAGTTGACAGCTTAACCGGCACCATTACTGAGGCTGTGACAGGGAGTGGAACAAGCCTTGCGGGTTTGATTGAAAACATAACCGAGCAGATAAAAGAAAAATTCTTGGACTATGCGAAGAGTATTACTAGCATAGCGATGGATGATATTAAGGCTCAGATTCTCGCTATGATCCCTAGTTTGGTTAAACGAATATTTGCCGACCTAGCCCCTGCGATTGATGATATCAAAGAAGCGGCAACACGAATTTACTCGGCGCTGGGTAAAGCGGTTAATAATCATAAAACTCGTCACCTTAGTTCAATGACAACGACGCGTGTTGGTGCTGATGTGATTGATAAAATTCGTGGTGAGATTCGCGCTGTTGCGATCGAAGACTCAATGATTGCACTGGCTCATGGTGGTGTAATCGCGATTAACTTAGCCAGCTCAGGAATTGGTGCTACCGTAACTAGTATTGTTAAAGCCGTTCTTTCTATCTTCAATTTTTTCCGCGGTTTATACGACAAATGGGTCATGGAGCGTAAGTTTCGTAAGTTTAAGCAAGAGTGTGTGATGCTTAATCAGAAGAGAGATGTTATTGGCGCGAATTTTTTCCGAGACTGGTTCAAAATGAAGATGGAAGAGATCCCTGTCATCGCTTCTTACATGGTTTGTATGCCTTGTTATAGTTCGCCATACAATTTTCTCTCAATTACCGATATCACGCCACCACCTCCGAATATGAGGACTCGCTTAACTCGAAGAATTAAGCGTAAGTTTGGCCGTAAGGTGAACACTGACCCATCCGTGATTAAGTTATCTTTCCAGAAATCGACTCTAAGTGCTTATGCCACATTGCAAGAAGAGGCTAAGGCGTTTATTGCCAATAGCGAAATCGCTTTAGAGAGTAATAAACCGGGAGTGAAGCAGGCGTTAAATGCCGCGCGTGGCGAACCGAACTTTATTCCGGGAACCGATGAAAAAGCGTTTACTAAGGCAGTGCGTAAACAGCAGGTCAAAAATCTCTTCAATGGCACCACAATTAAAGAGAGCGTAAAAGAAAGCCTTGCTCCCAAAGCATTGGCGGCCACGGTGGCTGGTGGACTAGAATCGCTCCTAGTACCTGAATAATAAAGCTATCTGAATTATTTAACCACCGAGACCAAACGAAGACGTAATGTGCTTAAATGAATGTAAAAGGCGGATGATCAGTCATCCGCTTTTTTGTTGCCTGCTGGTATGCTCGGTATGCTCGGTATGCTCGGTATGCTCGGTATGCTCGGTATGCTCGGTATGCTCGGTATGCTCGGTATTCCGGTTTTGCTTCAATAGAATTTCATATCGACTTGGCAGGACGGCTGAATCATCTATCCATTCCTCTAACATAACCGCAAGAGCGAACCAATCGTCAAGCTTGCTAGTGACCAAGTGCTGTCTAGAGTATCTAGGCGTGTAACTCTCAAATCGAAGCTGTTCGCGTTTCGTGCCTATCTTAGTAACAGATCCAAAATCAATGAGTTGGGCTTGGCCTTGCGGGCTGAATACGATGTTGGATGGCTTAATATCACCATGAACGAAACCTAACGTGTGGACTTGGTTAATCGTAGCTTCTAAAGTACGAATCCAGTGGGAGGGTAAGCATTCCGCCAAATCTGAATCTGCTTGTATCTCTAGCAGTGTTTTACCATTCATGTAAGAAAGAACTAAACAGTCACTCTTGTGGCTAGAAAAATAATCACAATAGTTCGGCCAGATATCTTTTTTATTCGAGTCGGTATTGAAATTGGTATTTGAATATAGGAACTCCGCCTCTTGTTTTAAGAAATGACGGTGTTTTAGCTCTTGAGCAGATTTTATCGTAACCAGCCCCCAACTAGGATGTTGGGCTTTGAAAACCCGTGAACTTAAACGAGAGAGGTTAGTGTATCCATGAGCCTTGAACACTTGCAGAAGCTTTTTATCGTTCAAGTCCGTTTTTGAGAATATATCATCCTCAGAAGTTTGAGCTCGCCTTGATGGACAAGACGAGCTGTTTGAAAATGCGTTATCAGATACCACTTGGCAGTGAGAATCCAGAGAAGAAACCGGGAACAAATGGGTTTGATTGACCTTGAGTTTTGATGGTCAGCTTCACTTTGCTGTCACCGTAAACAAACTCAACTTGAGTATCTTGAGCGGATGTGAAATTCACGTTTGGCTCAAACAAGCGGAACCAACTCCATGTCCCTTTTACGGTGTTTTGGCCAATTGTAGAATCCTGAGCATTAAGTTGAATGCCTAACTTCTCGATAAACTTCGCATCACCTTGCCATGATTGTTGACTCCATAGTGTTGGGCCATGACGGTAGGTAAAGATAGGCTTATCCGAAATGATCGAAAATTCCGTGATGTTTGGTGTCATATCGACGGCTTTCAGTTGGAAATTGATCAGAATGTTCGATGGATCAGCTAAGAATAGGGCATTCTGTATGTCAGCGGCCTTATCAATCATTGTCCAAACTTCTGGCGTAATGGATAACCCTGTACCTGGTAGCAATCCCGGTAAGTAGGGTGCTTCGTCATTGTCCTTGATGAATCCATTTAGACGAGTTTGAGAGAATTTATCAACGATGCCATTAGTCACGAAGAATGCTTTAACATCCGCAACACTCACGTCCGATTTGGATTTTCGGTTGAACGGATAAAACGAAGCCAATCGTTGTTGGTAAGGTTGATACACTTCTTTTGACCACGCTGTATTCAAGTAATCGTGAGCTAATGACATCACCGTTTCATTGCTTTGATGTACCACCTTATTAATCAGCTCTTCAGCGACCGCTAAATGATTGTTGGACAGGCTTGATAGTGATGCAATCGGATTACCAGCTTGCAACGTCACAGACAGTGTTTCAAAGGCGACCTTTTGTGGCTCTTTGGTCTCGTAAAATTTGTCTCCCCACCTTTTCGCGTTGATGAATGCTGTCAGTAGGTTGTCGATGGGCTTCTTACCTTGGTCATTGGCAGAAACTTGTTTTTTGTATGCTTGGAAACTAAGAGATATCTGGCGAGCGGATTCTTTTTTATCAGGATCTTGAATCGGCATGCTTGCAGGATCTTGTTCCTTGTCATTCTTAGCTGGTATTTCTAGTTCTACATAGGTGTACTTAGCGATCGTCGAGTACAAACTGACTAGTGGATTATTACTGGCTTGCGACAGGCTCGTTAACGTGTTTTTTAGTTGTGTCGGATCGGCCACTTCTTTGACTTCGACATTACGAACTAAATCACGCCAATAGTTAATGTAATCATTCTGATAGGTTTGTTTTAACTCTCTGCTGATTCGATGAAGCTCGAGTGCGCTAGGGTAAGCTCCAGCAACGCCCTCATAAGACTGCAATGCAGATTTAAGAGTCGGGGAATTGACCGATAAATCGAGTTCGTTAAACCCTGTCGGTGTGTAGATATAAGGAACTAAGTAGCCGGCGTAACTTGGCGAGAACTGGAGTACTGAGCCAAAATTATCACCTAACTCACCACGAATATCGACCCGCTTTGCGTAAGCCGTAGAACTTTGGATATGTTCGTACAACAGGGTTTCAATACCTGTCTGGGTAATCACTTTCTTAGCGAGGCTCTCTAAGTCATGATTCGATTTTATAGGCGTCAAGTTACGTGCAAAGATGTCATTTAACAGTACTTCAAGCTGAGCAATGTTGACGCTATCCGCTTCTCCTTGGTCTTGCAGCGTACGAATGTAGTAGTTTTTAAGCTCTTGGATATTGGTTCTGTCTTTGCTGAAAAGTAAACGGTAGTTATTAAGCAGAGACAGCGTTTGTGATTGATCTTCTAAGTTTACATATACAAACAGGTCTTTCTCGATCGTATTTTCCATCGAAGGGATAAGCACTTGTTGTAGCTCTGTGAAATAGGCCTCTTCCACTTCTTCCTTGATGCTAGGGTTCGGCATAAACGGCAAGCTATACCAAGGCTCTGGCTGATTGTAGAGGTTATAGATTCGCTGTAGTGAAAACAGGTTCGGAATGTTATCTGCCATATTCTCGATGTCATAAGGTGAGGCAGATATCGCTTCTTTGTAGCGCTCAAGCATTACATCAGCTCTGGTCTCGCGTTGGTTCTGGAAGTCAAAGTCGAATTTAATTACCAACAACACAGCCGCGAGTAAGCCAACCCAAGAGAGCGTGAATAGTACTTGGTTAACCAACAAAGTGTTCTCTTTGCGCTTGTTTACGCCGACCAACTCGCGTTCAGATAAAATCACGTGTGTCATGAGGTATTGGGCAAACAAGGTCTGATTAACAGGGATTTGCTCATTCTGTTGATAGTGTTCGTGACCTACAGAAAAAGATACTGCACTCGCTAGCAAGTCTGATTGCGGAGAGCTTTGGCCATCATGAGTGAAATAGAAGCCTCTGAACTGCAGTGCGTCACTGAGTTGTTCACCTCGGTACAATCGATTGAGGAACAGCCAAAGATTTTGTTTCAATAGTCCAAACTGGAAAGGCGCACTAGCAATAGAATTTCGATAATCTTGATTCAGCTGGCCAGCCAATGCATTGCTCATGTTAGCGATCAACTCACTGATTAAATGATCGTATTCATCATTATACCAGTTCGCATCGATACCACCGTGAGCAGAGTAAGGGGCTGTGACACCGAATACTTCATCCCTTTTTGATTCGTCAAAAGCAGAGAAGAACTGACAAAAGTCGCTGATGCTACCCATATTGGAGATGACGTTATAAATCGGTAGGCTGACACCGAATGCTTGATTAAATGTCTTGATAGTTGATTTTATCTCATCAGCTTGCTGCGTTATTTTTTCATTGTTTTCCAGCAGCGACGATACATCAGTGGTAAGCAACAGACCATTTGCAGCTTGTCTCGGGCGCCATTCGGTGAGTGATTGAGTGAGGGTCTTTAGATATTCAGGATGTTGGTCTTCGCCCATACTTACCGACACTAAAATAGAATGCTCGCTAACCCAAAACAGAACAGGGAATTCAATGTCATTGCCGAAGTCATCAAGCTTGTAGGCTTCGTAACCCATTTGAGTAATGATGCTTTTGTCTTTGTTTGGGTTTTGACTCAATAGTAAATAAATCGGTTGATCGTAACGGCTGGTTAAGCGAGTTTTGCGTTTTTGCCCGTTGATCATGCGCTTGAAATGGTTTGCTAATTGCTTTTTTCTTTTCTGGATCAGTTCTTTGTCGAAAGACTCTTGTTGCGATTTTGCGCTGCGTTTGATGAGCACCCAATAGCAAATGAAGCCGATAAGCGTAGAGATAATGGCGATAGTGGTCAGTGCCCACACCAAATAAGCATTGAGTGGTGTTAGCAGAATAACGCTAGAGGCGACGGTAAAAAAGGCGACAGAGGCTAGGGCAGAAATGCCTACTGTTTTCTTAACGTTGCCTGACTTGTTTGATTTGGCATCCGGCATAATCAGTTAGACTCTTCCTTGTTTAAGTCATGCGCAGAAGTGCGAACAATAATGGCATTTATTTGGTCGTTTTCTACGTACCAAGCTTTGGTTGTTCTCGCTTCTTCTGAGGTGTTAGCTCTTAATATCACTCGATAGTATTTCTTGTAAGGTGAGATGATTGGCTCATAAGCTGATGGAGAGAGATTTTTGATGAAAGCTTGAGCATTTTTCTTATTTGAGAACGTCGCGAGTTGAACCAACCAACTGGCTGAGCTTGGCGTAAAGTTAGTCGTTTTTGCGGCTTCTACCGCGTCAGCTTTACTCGCGTGACGAGGAGGGTTTTCCAAATCGTTATCTTGGCTGATGAAAACAATGTCTTTGATTTCTCCAGATAGAACGTAGCGTTGGCTAAAGTTCGGCAAAAAGGTGAAATCACGCGATCGCTGTGCGTGGGTTTTGTTGTACCAGAACTCTGTTAAACCAATACTGGTTGCTATCAAACAAAAGAAAAACAAGCTGGTAATGAAGTAACGCTTACGTCTTGTCGGTTTTCTTACGTCAGGTAGCTTTACCTTCGTGCGGCAGTGAACGCCACTGGCGGTACGATATTGGCTGATGGTTTGTTCTAGTTGGTGGACGAATGCTTTTAACTGTTCCGCGCCGCCTTCACGATATTGGCCTTTGAATCCAATATTGATGAACAGGTAGATAATCTCCAGAAGATCGATCAGTTTGTGTGGCTGTCTTGCGGCTTTTTCAGCAACAGAAAAGAACAGTTCACCACCATTACGCATGCCAAACAGTTCGCTAAGCAGTGTTTTGTTTTCCCAGCCGCGTTTTTCTCCCCATTCGGTGTAGATGATGAACTCATCGATGACTACGGCATACAAAAAGCAAAGTTTATCGATAACGGCAATAGGGTAGGTAAGCTCAGTGGCTTGAGCTTTTATATCGTTAATGCCGTGAATAAACTGCTCTCGGAAAACGGTTAAATCTTCCGGTTCAGACAGCGTTGAGATCTTGAGTGTTTTGGTCAGCAAATCACTACTGATGTTGATCAGTTGATTCTCTGCCTTATCAAAGTGACGCAGAAACTCTTCTTGGGTGCTGGTGGAGTGCACCGCAACTAATTTAGATAAAGCTTGGTCAGACTCTGTATTCGCAGAGCCTTTTGATGCTTTATCTATGACCAGTGTTTCTTCGTCTAAATAATCCATGGCCATTATCTCAACGCGTATAGAACGACTTCGAGAGCGGGTATGCGAGCATCGACGTGCAGCGCAATCGCATCACGCGTATCGAGCATATCAAGCCAGTTTCTGTCTTTTGTATCGACCTCAAAATAAGCGACACCTTGCATCGGTTTCAGCTCACTTGGTGCAATAGGCAGTGGCGTTAACGAGATACCAGACAGCGAGCTACGAACGAGTTCCACAATCTTATTGTTACTGCTGAGCTTAGCGGAAATAGGGAACAGCTCATTTAGCTCTGTACTGCTGATGTCGGATTTAACACTCAGAACGAAACGGCGGTTATAAACGCTGCTTGGATCTTTGATTAGCGTGCGAAGTAGGCGACGTTTTTCAAACAGTGAAATATCCCACTTGAACTCAATAACCGAATCTTGCTGAACCAGCGTGAGTAAGTTTCTCAGGCTCGAAAATAGCGGGTTAAAATTGTCGTAGAGCTTGTCATATTTTAAAGGCTGGCACTCATCTGGAATCGCCGGTGTCAACGCCATAACTTGGGCTTCAAACTGTTTCAACTTCGAATACAGTTCGTGCGTTGGGTATTTGGTGTTACTGATGGTTAATTCAAACCACGGCAGCCAAGTGTTGAGCGTTTGAAGCCACAAGAAGTCTTGCATCATAGACTGAGGACTTTTTTGCCCTTGGCCAGCCTCGATGCGTTTAAGAAGGTTTTGAGCTCGGTTACTGACCAGCGCATGAATTTCTTTGACTCGTTCACTAAGGAGAGTTGAAGCACCGTAATGTAAGCAGGCAGGAATAAAGGCTCTATCGAGCATCACTTCATCAGAGTCACTAATTTCTAAAATCTTAGCGACGGGAATTAGGGTAAAACCAGACGTGTCTTCTCCAGCGAATTTGAGGCCGATATTAAGCTGAGCGACATCAACTTCAACACTGGCATTTTCAGAGGTAGAGGTGTCGAAGACATTGATTGAGCGAGTGATGTAACGGCTTTGTTCTTGGCCATCTTCGCTGTAATCATTGTTGCCTTGTAAGGAGATTGGCAGAGCAAGATAAACGATGGTTTCAATGGTGCCTTGAGGTATGTCGACGACGATCTCTTGCTTGAGATTGAACTGGGTTCCATCAGGGAATACACCAGAACAGCTTGGGATAGACAACTTACCGATCTTCAATAGATCGTGGTTAAGTACTAACTCGGTGATGCCGAAGAAAGGGGCAAAACCAGCCAGTGTTTCGATGTTCTGACGAATGTAGTTTTGCACGTAGCGGTCTTGCTGCTGAAAGTGCTGAGGCGCAATAAACATCCCTTCTTGCCAAACTACTTTTTTGAAAGCGTCCACGTAAAATCCTTTTCTATTATTTTTATATATTGGCTTTTTTATTAAAAGATTTGCCACCAGCTGGAGTCAGGCTGTATCACGGCTAACTCTGCTTTCTTCCCTGTAATCGTTAACTCTAAGGTTTGCTCTGGATCAGAAGGCATCATCAAAACAGTCTTAGTTGTGCCGTTCTGGTAATCAGCGAATTCGACCAGTGCTGCAATGTACTGAGTGTTCTTATTGATATCTAACGTCAGTTTTTGTTGTGAACTCGGCAGTACAATGGGTAATACCTGTTTTGAAACTAGGTTGGCCGCCAATAACTGCAAGTCATTGTTGTATAAATCAATAAACGGAAGTTGCTTGAACAGTTGTTGGTCCGTTAATTGGTAAAGCCTAACCACTACTGGATTAGCTTGGTCGTCGTTGTATTGGTTGACTGTCGCATCCGCTTTAACGGTCAACGAGTATTGAGTGACCACAGGAGCCGGATCTGATGAAGAACATGCTGCGATCAGTAAACAAAGGGATAAGAGTATGAGACGTTTCATTCTCTTTCCTCACTTTGCTTCTGCATGTTCTCCATAAACAGCGCTTTGAACTGGCGTCTGAAATCTCCGTTGTCTTGGCGGTGTTGGAAGTGTTTTCTGTAGATCTTCCAATACTTCTTATCTTTGTTGGTAAAAATGCCGTTACTTACGTACTCGCTAAACTGGTTCTCAAGTTGCTTTGGTGCAAACTCATTTAAGAACTGATCGACCGTCTGTTCCAACGCGTCGAATAGTGCTTTTTGTTGCATCTGTGGATTCTGTAAGTACTGCTGATTCTTCTCAGTTAACGTAATGAGTTTGTCGATCGACTCTTCAATACGAGTATTGTTCTCAACATTTACGGGTAAGTATTCTAATTCAGTAGAAGAGAGAGAGTTGCTATCGCCATGAGCGATTTCGTCCACTTCAATGTTGGGAATGACTTTGTCGTCATCTAAGTCTTCAAAAGGATCAGACGAGAAGGGGTCGTCACTCAATACATTCTTTGAAGAGAAGTTTGAGGCTTTCTTAACTGTCGCGACTTGTGGTGCGTCATCTAAAAAGTCTGTGTCGCTGTCATCGAGTTTTAAGTTGAAAGGTTCTATAAAAGTTTCATCCTGTGTGGTGTTATTGGTCGCGCTCATTTTCGGGTCACTCAATAGGCTCACCAGTAGTGTGTAGCCACCCAGTTTGATGATGTCACCATCGGTAATGACGTACTCTTTCTCTTTTGCCAACGACTTGTCGTTTAACGACACTCCATTGTTACTGATGTCTTTAATCACGTAACCGCGGTCTGTTGGGTAAAGCTGGCAGTGAGTTCTTGAGATCCATTTCGTTTGATCGGGTAGCGCAATATCACATGATGGAGAACGACCTAAGCTTCCGCCACTTTCGGGCAGATACGTCACTCTAGAGGATACAACCTCTTCAGCAGGTACAGAAATCATGTGGACACTGATGGACAATGGCTACTCCTTGCACTTGGATATGGCTGAGTTAAAACTGTCTAAGAAACCTGAATAGGTTTTAAGGAATCGATTCGAGAAGTAGACCCCCATATCCTTGGTATCTAAGTTCGTCGAATTGAAGTAATCGAGTGGTAAAGAGGCTTTATCCAGTTCTCTTTTAAAGACCAACTCATCCTCTAAAACAACATCAATTTCCCTTTGTTTTAAAAGTCTTAGTAATACTTTAGCATCTCGTGGCTGCTTAACGACGTTAAATCCATTACGTTTTAGCCAAAACCATTTGTTTGAGCCAAATTTGGCAGAAAAGTTAAGGTTTAATTTTGACAATTCATCAACCTTCGGCTCCACTCCTGGACCAAAATACCAATTTAAAGTTTGTTTCGCGA
This sequence comes from Vibrio lentus, assembly GCF_030409755.1. Taxonomy (NCBI): domain Bacteria; kingdom Pseudomonadati; phylum Pseudomonadota; class Gammaproteobacteria; order Vibrionales; family Vibrionaceae; genus Vibrio; species Vibrio lentus. The sequence goes on along the minus strand of NZ_JAUFQE010000002.1, from coordinate 1,394,517 downwards.
TAGGTGCCGAGAGCGTAGCGTATTCGTCACGTTCTGAGGTTTTGGTTGCAACGAAGAAACCGTGTTGGCTGCCACTATGAACACGCAGCTGCGCGTCAGACCAAGTGGTCATCGTAAGCTGATAAGGTTGTCCCATCATGCCTAAGGCGCATTTAACCTTGTCTAATGCGATTCCTTGCATTGAGGCGTTTTCATAGGTTTGGTACGGCGGCCAATCTTGTGTGGTAAGCATTAGGCGAGATGGCCCAGTTTTTACCTGAGCAGAAGCACTCATCGACCAAAACGTTGAGATGAGTAGGGTGAGTAACGATAATCTGATGGTTGAGGCTCTAGTTAACATCATTAGAGTGTCCTATCACTTCAGAGATTTTCAATATTGACACTGGCGGGTAATAGTCGAGCTTATGAGCGGCTTCGATATTAACAATATAGGAATATTGGCTAAGTGACTCTATAGGAATGTCTGAAGCTTTTTGAGTTCCTTTCAATATGTTCTTCGCTTTGTATCCAGCAAATTGACCAACATTGTAGTAGCGGCTAACAATACCAAATAAGGCCTTATGGTTTCTTATCGGGCTTTCAGTTGCCGAGAATGTGGGGATACCGTTCGAATGTAGCCCTGATACGACTTCCCCTCCTTGGGTGATGATGTATGAATCAGGTGGTAAATAAGCCATATCGACACCATCACGTTTCATATTGTTTATCGTGAGGTTAATTAAGTCGCTGTTTGACTTACTTTTATCAATGTTTAGTGGGTACAACATAACACGCTTGTTATAAATTTCCGATAACTCCATCATTTTATTTGCAGTGATAATCGAATTATTTTCGTCAGCGTTATATATAACCCCAAGGCTTGAAATGCTATTCAGTTTTTCTATCGCTTTAAATTGTATTTCATGGGGTACGATGTGCGATACACCGGTAAAATTTCTATCGTCTGAAGATAAATCAGCAATCAATTTAGAACCCACTGGGTCGGTGACAATACTGAACACAACAGGCGTCGAGTTATTCATTCTAAATTCGCTGGGTTCTGTATAAGTCCCTAGTAAATTCAAGGTGATAGTCGTACCAAAGGAATAAATGAGATCGGCATCTTTATATTCTAGATCTTGAATGTGTTGTTTGAGCTGTGCTTTATCCCTATTTGCATCGAGAATGGTAAACCGCACATCAACATGCTGCGATAAATAATCCATGAAGCCTTGCTCGGCATCGGTTACCCCTCGCCATAATAAAAGAATGACATGTTTTTCATCGCTTTTAGCGAACGAGAGTGGGGTCATTAAAATAAAGCTAAGGACTAACACTATAAATCTCATGATTGAACCCCTAGCTTCTGCTTATCAGACTTCAGAAATATTGAGAAAAAGACAATTAAGCTAAAGGAACTTGCGAGTAGTGACGCGCCAAATATAAGAATGGTTTGGTCGTAACCGAAGATACTCAAACATACCCCAGCTAGCATTGGCCCTGCGATATTACCAATACGCTCTGTAAGCCTGAAGATACCGATGATTTTGCCTTTCTCGATCCCTTGCCCAGAAAGTAGGTCGATGACTAAAGGGATTTGAGGAGAAACGCAGATGCCGTGTGCGATACCAATAATAATCACAATAAGTAGCAACCCTAATGTGCCTTGGAAAAAATAGAAGTTGAGCAAGGCAAGGGACGAAAGTAATCCGCCAAAAAATATCCGCCTTCTTAGAAGGCGGTTTTGCTTTATAACCCCCTAAAAGGGGGCGTCCGCGCTATCAGTTCTTCAATAACTGTAATTGTTGTTCATACTCTATGTCCTGCTTATCTTGGTGTCGTACATATCGCCGAATGACTTCTTCATTCACACCGACCGTATCTACAAAATACCCTCTAGCCCAAAAGTGATTTCCCCATAATTTCTTACGTATATGTGGGAATCTATTGAAAAGTCGAATTGCTGTTCGGCCTTTTAAAACTCCTAACAAACTCGATACTGATAACTTGGGAGGAATAATGACAACAAGATGAACATGATCTGGTTGAACATTTAATTCTAAAACTTCGCAGTCTTTCATATTGCACAAAATATAGATTGAACGATAAAGCTCCTTTCCTACCTTATCTTTCAAAATCTTATATCTGTACTTTGGAGTCCAAACTATATGGTATTTGCAACGCCAATAGACATGTGATGAACTTCTGTAATCGCCCATGTGGTTGTTTCCTCTTACTTGTGGTGAATAAGAGGTTACTTCTAACATGGGCACTTCTTCAGGCTATAGCCTCAAGGAACAATCACCACCGCCCTAGGCGGTGGTTTTGAGGAGCCAATAAAAATAAAGGCCATTTTGTTTTTAAGCTTATCGACCAAAATGGCACTCAATGGTGAAATTAGAATGATCGCGAGGCCATAAGCCATAATCACACGCCCAGAAACAGAGCTACTTTCACCAAGAAATTGCAGATAAACAGGGCAGATGTAGTAAAGGAAACCGGTGAGTACGATCTTCGCAGGTATGGCACTGAATATCGTGATCAAGGCAAAGTACTTGTTACTTAACAGCAGCTTGAAATCTTTTAGTTTGACGGGCTTGCTTGAGTTTCCGGTGTTTGATTTTTCAAAAAACACATACACAAGTAACACACTGAGTGTTGCCAATAATCCTGCAAGCATAAACGTTTCTGAGTACCCAAGTTTCTCCGCTAAGATTCCTCCGATAGCGGCACCACATAAAGAGCCAGAGAAGAATGATGACAAGAAAGTCGCCATGCCTTTGGTGCGATTAGAGTCATTGGTGGTATCTGAAACATAGCCTTGCGCCGAAATGAAAACGATACCGTAGCCGACAGCCGTGAAAGCACGCGCTATCAGCAAAAATTCTAAAGAGTGAATGAAAGCCGTCGCGACTAAGCCAATACAAGTGATTAGTCCCCCAGTCATTAACGAATGTCTTCTACCTACTTTGTCTGACCAATAACCAGCAAACGGCAGCGAGATGGCCCAGCAAAGCATGAATAGGGAGATGGGTAAGCTAGTGACTAGGTTTTCAGGTATCCAACCGGTTGTGTTTTCTAATGAAGAGACGAATCTAGGGAAAAAGGCCAACGAAGACGCTTCTGAGAACACCAATAAGAATAGGGGTAAGCGAATGAATCGAAAGTCTTGTTTGTCGATATCTTGAGATGGCTGATTTGGGTTGAGCTTAGTAATGGCTTGGTTGGTGAGGTTAAGCAGTTTGCCAATTTCATCGCGGGTAGAGATCTTCGCCAAATGATTCACAATGTCGCGATTCACCAACATGAACACTTTCTTTACTTGGTTCCAAGGCGAAATGATCATGAAATTGCACATGAACAGAATGATTTCGGCCACCACAAGGCAAGAGGCGACCAAGACAGTAATCATGTCCATGACGCTTTCTTTGAGTAGGTTGATGATCAAATTATTATCGGTGGTGACGTTCAATTGAATCGTATGACTGTTGTTGAGTGAGAACGTCGATTCTCGAATAGAAGGGTGCACAACTTGTTCTTCTGGGTAGCGATAGGAAGAGCCTGACTGTCCTTCAAAGTTAATCGAGAGAATTTCGCTATGGTGATCAACGAAGAAAGCAAATTCATCTTCTAAGCCGTGCAGTTTGTCGTCAGGAACGCCTTTGTCGAGTAACCCTTTAATCATCTGATTTAACGAGTCGCCAATCAGGTTGGACTTTTGTTCGAGCTTAACCTCGTAAATCTGTGAAAACTTGTCTAGCGATTGATACGAAACCCCAAGGTTAGCAATGATCGTTAGAAGGATAGCAAGTGAGATAATGAAAACAGGAAAGTGCTTATTTTTTAACTTCTCAAACTTAGACAATGAGTTCGATGATTGCAGCGCCTTGTGAGCTTGGGTAATCGTTGGTAGCAATTCATCCGAATCGGTAGCTGATTCAAATATTGCAGTTGCGCCTTTTACTCGGCCTACAATACCTTCCAATAGGTACTTCAAGGCGATAAAGGCAATTAGACAAGAGAGTAGTATCCAAATTGCCGAATAGAGGAACTGGAGCTTGAGCAAGAAGGTTTTCTGTTGCTCTAATAGCGTTGTGGAATAGTAGAGCTTTACTTGGCCTTCGACTAAACCAAAGGAGTTAGTGATGTCGAGCGATAGCTGACGGTCATCTTCTTGATTTCCCTCTCCAGTACTAAATAGTCGTTCGCCAGAACTAGAGACGACCACCAAGGCGGTAATACCGTCAACGATTTTTAAACGACGGTCCAGCATACTTTGGATGTTGGATATCGCCGAGAGAGGTAAGCCCAAACTGATGGCTTGGTTGATATCGTTATGTGTTTCTTCCAACACAATCTCATAGATAGAATCTGAGGTTTCAGTGAGTCTTTTCTCGAAATTGAAATAGTTTAACGTAGCATTTAAAGTGATGGAAAACAGCAAAACCGCCATGATCGCCAACATCAACTTAACCCGAAGAGACAGGTTAAGTAATGAAGGTTTGGTCAAGGTTTGGCTGGCTTTGCTGTTCATTAGTTAAGACCTACTTAATAGATAAATCGAAGTCGGCACTATTGTTGGTCGCGCTAACAGTCACTTGAGTAATTGGTTCGCTACGGCTGAGTCGACCAATACATTCTTCAGCCAATCTCGGCATCAATGAACGATTAATGATTTGTTCAACAGCACGGCCACCTGTCGTTGGGTCGGTATTACGGTCAACCACGAACTGAATGAAATCCGCATCCCAAGTGAACGAAGCCTGATATTGCTCCGCAAGTTTCTTCTTGATGCGATTGAGCGAGATCTCTGTGATCTTCGCGAGCTCTTCGTCATTAAGTGGGTAGTAAGGAACAATAGTGGTTCGGCCTAAGAAAGCTGGCTTAAAGTATTGCTGCAGATCTGGACGAATTGCTTCAAGTAACTCATCGTTGTCGATACGGTCTGTGGTTTTAGCGCATACATCACAGATAGCTTGGTCGGCTGCGTTCGACGTCATAATGATGATGGTGTTTTTGAAATCGACGGTGCGACCTTCACTGTCTTTGATATGGCCTTTATCGAAGATTTGATAGAACAAGTCATGCACGCCAGGGTGTGCTTTCTCCATCTCATCCAATAGAAGCACTGAGTAAGGATTGCGTCGAATAGCTTCCGTCAACACACCTCCTTCACCAAAGCCGACATAACCGGCAGGCGAGCCGAGTAACATAGAGATCTTATGTTCTTCTTTGAACTCGGTCATGTTAATCACGGTAAGGTCGTTACTACCTCCGTACAGTTGCTCCGCAAGCGCCATGGCGGTTTCGGTTTTACCCACACCACTCGGGCCACACATCAAGAACACACCAATAGGTTTACGATTATCGGTTAAACCAGCACGGGAGATGCGAATCGCTTTTGCTAGCTCATTCTTCGCAACATCTTGGCCAATTACTCGAGTATTAAGTTCGTCTTCCAAGGTAAGCAGCTTAGCGATTTCATCACTCATCATGTTGCCCACAGGGATACCTGTCCAATTGGCAATGACTTGAGCAATGGTGTTGTCGTCGACCATGGCATAAACAAGAGGTTCTTCCCCTTGAAGACCCGCTAATTCAGTTCTTAGAGTATCGAGTTGCTTCTGTTTGTTGGAATCAACCGCATTTTGCTCTTGTTCTTCGGTTATCTCTTGTTGAACAGATTTGACTTGGTCGACTAACTCAATCTCTTTTTCCCAACGCGTGTAATAAGCAGCTAATGCCTTTTGGTTTTCTTCAATAGATAGAGTGAGCTCTTTGATTAACTCAGCACTGTTCGAGAATAGGGCATCCTCTTTCTCAAGCGCCGACTTCTCGTTTTCTTGATAGCGAATGGTTTGCTCTAGCGTTTCCAATACCTCAGGCTTCGCACCTTGTGTCAGTGCGATTCGTGCACTGGCGGTATCGAGCAGGCTGATTGCTTTGTCTGGTAGTTGACGACTTGGTAGGTAACGGATGGATAGGTTAACCGCTGCTTCTATTGCTGATTCTGCGATAAACGCACCATGGTGAGCTTGCAATGAAGCGGCTACGCCACGCAGCATTTGCATTGCATCTTCAGCGTTAGGTTCTTCAATGGTTACGACTTGGAATCGACGTGTTAGAGCCGGGTCTTTTTCGAAGTACTTTTTATATTCCGCCCAAGTTGTCGCTGCAATGGTTTTGAATTCACCACGTGCTAGCGCTGGTTTGAGAAGGTTGGCCGCATCGTTTTGTCCGGCAGCACCGCCTGCACCAATGAGAGTATGAGCTTCATCGATGAAAACAATGATGGGAACTTCAGAGCTTTTCACTTCATTGATGACGTCTTTGAGGCGGTTTTCAAACTCGCCTTTAACGCTAGCTCCAGCTTGCAGTAACCCAAGATCTAGTGAGTGAATTTGTACACCTTGTAACGCACTCGGGACTTCATCCGCCGCGATTCTTAGCGCTAAGCCTTCGACAACTGCGGTTTTACCCACGCCAGGTTCACCTACCATAATCGGGTTGTTTTGGCGTTTACGGCATAAGATATCAATCGCTTTTCTTACTTCGGCATTACGGCCAGAAATTGGGTCGATATTCCCATCAATCGCTTGTTGAGTCAGGTTGACGGTGTATTTGCTTAATGCGTCGTTGCCTGCGGGTGTCGTGTCGACAGTTCCATTAGCTGAAGGCGTGGCAGAGTTGCGTGCAATAGGGGTTTTCTTGATCAGACCTTGCAGAGATTCTAATGACACACTGTTTAATGTTTCAAGCTGCAGGGTACTCACACCGAGCACGTTTTGTTGCATCAGCGCTTGAATAAGGTGCAAGCTGACAATCTCGCCGTGGCCGTAGTTTACAGATGCAATCATCCAAGCATCTTTGATCAACTCAGTTAAGCTGTGGCTTAATGTTGGCTGACCTTCATTACCTTTAGGCAACATAGAGATTTTCTTGGTCAGTTCATTAACTAGTGCGTCTAATGAAAGCTTTTGAGATTCGCACAGCGCCATGAGTTTTGCGTCTTTCTGCGAGATGAGTTGAAGAATCCAGTGTTCTGTTTCTATCGCTCCAACACCTTGGTTCATCGCCGCGCCCGCCGACGCTTCCAGCGCTTGCTTTAGCTCGGGAGATAGCTTTCCTACTAAGTTAGTGAGAGTTACTTGTGTCATAGTCAATTCCTTGTATCTCTATAATCTATACATTCCGTATTACGAACTACAAAAGCAAAATCTTTACGGTTTCATTGGGGTTACGTTCAGGTGCTAGGTAGTCAATCTCACCTAAACGAGCGGCAATAGAAACGTTGCTTGATAAACGGGGTCTGGTTAAATATGAACGCTTAACGTTCAGGTAAATGGCAATGGGCGTACTGTCTTTTAGGTAATGCTGAGTCAAAGACAACACGGCTTTGGCAAATTGATCATCTTGTTGAATTTCTAGAAACTCCTGTCGGTTTTCCGGAGTAACGAAAATATTCAAATTATTAAAGTGGGCTAGGCAGGTTCTTCCAACTAAAAAACCTTGTCCTAAGCGACTGTTGAAATCACGGTCAGTACCGATTCGAGTCAATGAATCTGCAGGTAAAAGACGTCGTTCAAAGGCTTTACACTCAACTTCTATCGAATAAGGGAAAAAGTCATTTAGGATCTTTTTCAAAGTTGTAAGGCTGCGGCTTTGTTGGCTCAGTAGCAAAGAGTATTGAAGGTACTCTTTGTGTTCTTTCCCTAGCGCTGCTAAATGATTCAATAACGCAGTTTTCTTCGGGTTTTGTTCGCTTTCAACGAGCAACCAACGTCGTGCATTGGTTCGATAGGTAATTTCGAAGTGTCTTTGATTGAACACGTCCAGAAAATCTTGCAGAGAATGATCTTCGTTGTGTATCGCCGCTAATAGCTCTTCGTAAATATAATTCGGTATCACGCCTTTAACGCCAGAGAGCGCTTGCTTCGCTAGTCTGAGCTTGGCCTTATTTCCCTTTAACGAGAAATATTGAATCTCCTGAGGATTGCCCGTCGGCATTGCCTCAGATTTCAATTGAATCTGTAACGGCGCGGTACTTTGGGACTGAAGTTGCTCCAACAACCTCATCGCCTGTGAGAAGTCGTATTTCTCAGGTTGAGTTGCTAAATCTTCGATGAAGTTCTTCATATCATCTCCCTATGACCATCGCTTTGGCTATGTACCGCTGGCGGTATTACCGATATTCGCTGCGTTATAGACACAACTGACTACCGTGAATTTTAGGGTACTTTTTGACGATACCATCTCGTCCGTAAATACGGATCTTGAGTTGAATATATCGGTCAAAGCTACAAAATTGCTGGAAGAAGCGATTCAACACATCGGCAAACGCCAAATAAGGGGAGGTCGCATCGAGTGTCAGTTCAATCTCGGTTCCGGGAGAGAACACGTTCTTGCCCAACACGCGAATAGCGGACACTTGGGAGTTGAACGTAATGGAATGAATCATCTGAATTTCAGCGCTTGATACCTGTTCACGACTACACAAACTCAACATGTGCTTTAGGTCGGCGACTGGGTTGCTCGATTGCACCAATGATGAAAAATTGGTGTTCAGTAAACTAATAAATTCCCAATGGATGTTTTGGTCAACTTCTTTGGGAATGGGGGCTGAAGGTGGATAAATAGGTGAAAACTCACCGGGTAAGTCGATGCTTTCTAGGCATTCTAACGTGCCACTTACACCACAAGCTTGTTTGCCATTAGTACACAGTAAGCGAGTACCGAGTAGCTTACTGAATTCAGTATTTGGTGTTTCAGGTAACGAAATCGCAATGCTCATTTCACCGAAGTGATTGTGTTTGCTTTGCCAGTAGTCGTACTGTTGGTTGTGTGAATATTTTTCTTTAAAAAGAGGGACTAAAGGTATCTCACCATTGGGCGTGATTTCGTAAACGTTCTGAATTTCAATGATTTCGATATTGTTGTCACTGTGCGCGTCGGCATTGACTGGAACAGAAAGGGTTCTGTGATCGTAAGGGATCGGCTCGCCTGTTTGTTCGAACAAGTTAATCGCGGGCATCACATTGAGCTTGAAGACATCTTTATTGAATAAGCGGATAAACTCAGACGGCAATGACGACATGAATAAGTTAATGACGATTTCAGATTCGTCAAATTGTCTCGCGTATTCGGCAAAATTCTTGAGCCTGAAGAATTGTCGCTTCTCTTTGAAAAAGAAGAACTCGTTAATCAGTTGGTAACCCGTGAATTGATTTCCATGTTCAGGTAGAAACTTAAACTCGAGGTCGCTAATTCGGTTCTTAAGCTGGTGGCTATCAACGGTTACGTGTCGAGCGCATTCACTGTCTGAAATCGAAATCGACAAGGTGTTATTGAGAAGAAGTTCGACTAGTGAGTCTGCGTTGTTTTCAAACCCTTTGACAAAGAAATCGAGGTCATTCAGTTCTAAATGGCTGAAATGTACTTCTGGGTCCCCAGTGCTCAGTGATATTTGAACAACAGCAGAGCTTTGATTGGCCGATTTGGGTCTGTTGAAGCTAAATGGGGCGCTTAGAGCTTTGATGTTGTCTAGGTTAAACGGGGCAATTTTAAGTTCATCAACGGTTCTAAATAAGCACTCATTTTTTGTGTTTGTACTCGAAAACAAAGATCCTTTTGGCAATATGTTGGATTCAACAGGGCCGTCTTCGGTAGTTAATTCAAGATAAGCGACACTAGGCACAGTCTGAATATAAGAAGGATAGAGGACACTTAAAATGCCTTCAATAACCTCAGGTAACTGCTCTGATAGTTTCTTTTCTACCTTCGCGTTTAATAGTGCTACGCCATCCAATAGACGAGCCATGCTCGGGTCTTCGATCTTACCTTGATGAATATTGAGCTTTTCAGCGTGCGTCGGATATTCTTGACCAAACTGTCCTAATGAACGGCGCACAAAGGCCAGTTCCTGCTCGAAGTAACGCATAATAGGTTCAGTCATAGTTATCTTCTTCTAAAGAGGTCGTTAAGTCGTTTAATGCGATTTTGGAATCAAAGATAAGGTCCTGTTCACCATAGCTAGTCTTTACCTTGGCAATGATGTTGAACGACAGTGAGTTATCGCCTTCTTTACGTTCTCCTAACTCAACGGAGATGTCGTGCAATCGTGGTTCAAAGCTCTTAATCCATGTTTCTATACGTAAGGTAAGCTGAGTCTTTTCTAAGGTTGCACTCAATAACTGAATATCTTCGATACCAAACTTCAAGTTGGAACGGTTTACTTCGACCAATCTGTTGTCAATGTCTGTCAGTGATGCCTCAGCTTCTAGGAGTTTGGTGAGATGGAACTTGATGTCTTCAATCTCTGCATCCTTATAAGGCTTCGAATCGCTAATAAAGGTTGTCCAAAAGCTCATTACGCCACCTCATTTAGGTCGGTAGTTAGGACCACTTCGCCACTGAAGTAATCAAACTGGTATTGAGGAACAATGCGCAGAGTACAAGCGAAGCTGCCAGCTTGAGAACTCGATTCCGTCACGCTCACTTTGGCGAAGCTGAGTGGGTATTTGGATAAGGTTTCCTCATTGGCAAATGAAACGTTACTTGAGAACTTCTCTATCCAGTGTGTTAAAAACAACTCACATTCTGTGGCGTTGTTGAAGCTACCTATCATCTCTCTTACTTGAACTTTTAGGTAGTGCGCGATTCGGCAAGACATCAGTGTGGTTTGAATTTGGGTCAGTACTTTGTCGTTGTCACTTTGTCCGCATTGCCAAATCGAATTGTTACCATTGAAGTAAAACTTATCGGTTAAAGGACTCTTCGCTAATGGGATAAAGCCGCTCTGCGCGTAGAAATTCGACAGTTGCCCGAACAAGCTAATGTCCGTTACTGGCTTTTGCAGGTGGCTATCGAAATAGTGATTCGCAGGGAGGTTGATGACGGCGCCTTGAAGCTTATCGTTCCAACGAGACTTCAAAAAACCAAACCAGTTCACACGGTGGAACTCTCGCATGATCGTGGTTGCCAGCACCATGTTGGCTAAACCCCAACAGCCTTTGCCTTGCTCGTTATAAATAAATCCTGCTCGTCGGTTTTGGTAAGCCTCACGAAGGCGCACTTGAGGAAGCGCCATGCCGATAAAGCGAGAACTTGGTTTACTGCGTAAATCTTGCCACGCTTTAAAGTCGGGGCCGGAAAGGATCTTGTTGATACGTTCTATGTCTGATAGCCAATCTGCGCCACTTTCACCAAAGAACGTGGAGACTGGCGAAAACAACATAGGGCAGAGTGTCGCTTCGCCTAATTTACCTAACAGTTCTACGGTAAACAGATCGTCGTAATCAGCGTCAAAATCGATGTCCATCGAGATAGGGTGACTGAATGTGATGCAACCAAAAGGGTGTCCACCTAAGGTATTCAATTCGTTGTTGCCTATCTTGTTATACAAGTCGCTGGATTTGGTTGAATAAGCTTGGTTTACGTCACTGGAGATCTCCGCCCAATTCATATCGAGTAGCTTCACATGAGCTCTTTGATAGCTGACGGGTAGGGAAACAAGTTGTTGAAGGCTTAGCCAGTTACGCTCTAGCTTTTGAAACTCTGGTTCATGTAAGACTTCATCAAGCTGCAAACTGAGCTTAGTATCGATTGTTGATATAAGTGTTGATATCAATGAAATTAGTGAGGATTTAGAGCTTAAGGAGTGTTTGTCTAGCTCAGATAACAGAGATAAAGCCTCTTCCATAAAGGTATTATCTGTGTCATCTAATTGGTTGAATTTGTTTTGCCATTCTGTATTTAACTTCATACAAAATTTTTGGCCGGATTGCTCCGGCCAAATCCATATTAGCCTGGAATCTTCGCAACCATTCGAACTGAGGTCGTCAGTTCTTCAAGTTGTAACCAAGGTCTTAAATGAGCGACTGCTGAGTAGGCACCGGGCTTACCAGGTTGCTCGACCACTTCAATGCGAGATTCACAAAGAGGGGTTTTTGCACGTTGCTCATTACCAATTGCACCAGCGTTGGTGTATTGGTCGATCCATAGTTGTAGCTCTCGTTTGATATCCGGAGCTTCAAGATTCGAGCCTAATTTGTCTCGACCCATTACTTTCAAGTAGTGGGCGATACGGCTACTCGCCATGATGTAAGGTAGGCGCGCAGAAATTGCAGCGTTTGCTGTTGCATCTGGGTCAGTGAAGGTTTTAGGCTTCTGAGTTGTTTGACCACCGATAAATACTGCGTAGTTAGAGCTTTTGTAGTGAACCAAAGGAAGGAAACCAAGGTCTGAAAGCTCTTTCTCACGCTCATCTGTTAGGTTAACTTCTGTTGGACACTGCTGAAGTAGATCGCCAGCTTCAGACTTGTAAGTTAGGTTTGGAAGATTCTCGACCTTACCACCGTTATCAAGTCCACGAATGGAAGTACACCAGCCAGAAGCGGTATACGCTTGAGTCATTTTCAGACCCAGATCATACGCTGCATTTGACCAAACCAACTGGTCATTGCTGGTTGGTTTAGGATTGCCATCCATATCAGTGCCAAGTTCTTCATAAGAGAACACATCCGTACTTAGACCTTTGTCACCATAAGGTAGACGAGCCAGAGTACGAGGCAGCGTTAGCGTTACGTAACGTGCATCATCACTCTCACGGAAAGAGTTCCATGCTGCGTAAGCAGGAGAGTCGAAACCAGCGGCTACCGGTTTGCCTTCAGAGAAGGTTTGGAAGTCGTTAAACTCAAACATCTCAGCATTTGCAGCGGCAATGAATGGCGCGTGACACGCTGCAGCAACTTCACCCATGTAGCGAAGTAGGGCAACATCTTCATCTTTAGCGCTAAACTCGTAGTCACCAATGAATGTACCGTAAGGTTCACCACCAGCAGTACCGAATTCACCTTGGTAAACCGCATTGAATAGTGGGCTGCGGTCAATCGCAGGCGCATCTTCGAATTGATCAAGCAGCTCTTCTTGAGTGTAATCGACCATTTTGATCTTCAGATCACGGCCAAGTTCGCTCTCTTTAACCAGTTTTTGTAGACCGCGCCAAGAACCTTCAAGCTTTTGCAGATCTTTCTGTTGCATGACTTCAGACAACTGTTGAGACAGCTTTTTGTCAATTTCAGAGATTGCGTTTTCAATGGTCTTTGTAACGTTCTTATCCCATGTCACTGTGCCAGAAAGAGCTTGCTCTGTTAGTACAGAAAACAGTTCTTTCGTTGTGTCAGCGGGTGTTTGAGTGGTTGCTTCAATCGCACGGTCTAGGAAGCTCAGTGAGCCTTCCGCCGCCTCCGGTTGCGCTTGATTTTCAGTTTCAGTACTCATTACTCAGCTCCTTCTTCTTTAATACCAAGCTCATCAGAAAGAGCATTAATCGTATCTGCACTTTGTAGAACTTCTTTAAGCAGCTTTTCTAGGTCGCGAGAACGATCGGCTTTAGAAAGCAGTACCTTCAGTTGATTACGGGTTTCGACTAGCTTCTTAAGCGGTTCAACCTGTTCGATTATCGCTTCAGGTTCGAAATCTTTCATCGAATTGAACTTAAGACTCGCCGCAAATTGGCTGTCATCACCAGCAAGAACGTTATCGACTTTCAATGATAGCTCTGGACCTACACGCTTCATTACTGTGTCGAAGTTGTCTTTATCAACGTTATAGAAGGTACGATCTTCTACTTCTTCTTTATCTTGCTTGTGGCCTGAGTAGTCACCAATAACCCCAACAACAAAAGGGAGCTCTTTGGTTTCTACAGCGCCATTAGTCTCAACGTCATAGGTAATACTTACGCGGTTCTTACTTACGCGTTTATGTTGGGAATTTAGTGCCACGGTAACTCTCCTTGTTTAATTACTTAGCAGTTGAAGTAACTTTAGCTGTAGTAGCATCGAAGCCAACTTCAGGGCCTTTCTCGATCTTACCGCCGTCTGCTTCAATGTAGTAAGCTTTAGAAATTTCTGTGTAGGTTAGGCTGAATGATTCGCTTGGAAGTGAACCGTCGGTACCTGACATGTTGTAGCTAGACATACGAGCCATTTTTAGCGTTAGAATCAGGTATGGATCAGCACCAGAACCTTCACGGTTTGGTTTTGTCATAACGATTTCAACAGTGCGACCTTCAGGGCCTGGCGCATATAAGAATGTGGTTAGATGCGGTGTTGCACCATCACAGCCACGAGTCATGTTGACTTCACCAAGAGCAACCATGCCTTGGTCCGCATTGTTTGCATTACCTACATCGATACCAACACCACGTACCGCACTCCAAGAAACACTATCAAGTGCAAAGAATCCATCTTTACCCCCGATCTTTTCTACCGTTGCTGCACCTTTTGGTGTCGTACCATCAATTCTCATAAAAATAGAAGCCATTACTTTCTCCTTGCTCAACGCATTAATGTGCTTTACCACTCAAAATCTTGCAGGCTGCTCGATGATGAGTTGGAAGTCGGTTCAGATATTTGGTTTGTATCTGTCGTACTATTTGAACTATCAGGAACTGGCGATACTGCCGCTGGCTCTTCAATAGTCGAGGTCGCTACCGGAGTTCTCACCGGAGCGGAAGTTGTTACAGGAACCGACTTTCCCGACAAATCGAGTTTGTCTAGGTTGTCCATTCCGGTCATTTGATTGATCTGGGCGATGACATTGTCATTGCCAACCATTTCTTGGAGTAACTCAGGGAAACTCATGTAGCCCCAACGAATAGAACGCTCAAGTAAGAAAGCGATAGGGCTATGAGGCTCTGTTTCTTTAAAATATTCCGCTATTTTTCTAATCTCTTGAAACGCATGGTCACGATTCACAATGCCGTTGATGCTCGATACATTTTGTACGGTCATTTGAGTTTGAGCGGGTTGATCGTTTGCTGCCTGAGCCGGACTACCATTAGCAACACTTTCATTGCCCTGATTTACGGGGTTAGCTTGGCCTGGACTTTGGTTTGCTTCAGATGCAGAACCTAAGTCGTTCGAGGCTGAATTCGATTGTTGGGATGCCGAATGTATCGAATCACTTTGCTGAGGCTCCTCAGCTGTGTTTTGCAGAACGTGGAAGTCGTTATCCAAAGGCCAAGGCGTGAATTTTTCTCCAACAAGAAAATGTATTGCTTTAATCAGATCACGCACGTTGGTCTTGATGAAGTTGAAACTGATAACGGTTGCGCCAACAGCTTGGCATTTTTCAGCTAGGTTTTTCTCAGCAACTTCCAATTCACTATAAATACTCGCTAATTGAAAGAGTGTCTCTGAAACGCTTTGATCAAATGAACCTAATGCTGTTTCTTTCAGCTCTGCAATGTTGCCTTTACGCTCAGCTGTGAGGTAATCGCCGAATGTAACACCACCGCAAAAATCGAGCATTTGAAAAGGGATGTACACAGAGCTTGAGTCAGCAGACTCTCCAACTAATTGAAGTAGGGGTTTAGTTCTGAATTCAGTGATTTCCTTTGCTTTCCCTGCCTCGTCAGAAGCTTTGAGTTTAGCTTCTGGCAGCATTGGATTGAGTGTGTCCCAAAATTGGTCGATGAAAAGATTCAGAGTAGGGACAGCGTTAGCAAGGTTATAAAACGGCTGTGAAGTGAAAAGTTGACTAGTGATGTACCAACCTAATATTTCGAGGTCTTTAGATTGCTTAGCAAGTGTTTCTTCTGAAACTTTTCTCAATTCAGCCCAATTTTCTGTATTGGCATCAACAATGGCGGGGTCAGACGATGCATCAGGCGTTTCAACCAACTGTCGAAATGAAGATTGAGCGCTATTGTAAACGTTTCTCAAGCTGCGGTAGGCACTTCGATCTAACTTCAAGTAAGAGCCTGATGGCTCTTCATCTGAGATTGGAACAAGTAAGTTAGCGATTTCTGTCATATACATCCTGTAAAAAATCTATTTGTTATCCCGCTCGCATTAAGTGTTCATTTCGATACATATTCCTTATGTTTCGTAAACACTTGTTAACATTTATTAATTCTAGAGCTTTTTCTTGAAAAGTCTCATGCAAAATAGATATTTACTTAAAACTTTGAACTTCATCTAAGAAAGTGGACGGATGTCACGATTATTTGAAACCCTATGAAATGTAAGGTGTTTAACCACCAATCATCACGGTTGGCATACCAAGAACAATCGTGCCACCGTGGCTTGTAGTATCGCCCATACGCGCAGCGGGTTTACTCATTATGAGCACAGTGGCACTGCCTTTGATGATGCTATCTGGAGGCCCGACACAAACGCACATGTCCCCAAGCGTCGCGGCTGGCATATTGCCAATGAGAACCGTAGGAACTCCTGGTCCACTGATTGGCCCGCCAACGTGGGGAATGGGTGGAACCGCAGGCGTCTGCATTGGGCAAACATGCATATCAGTTATTCGTGCGGCTAATGTCATCGTTCACTCCTGTCATCCGTAACTTTATGATTGGCTGCCTTTGGCAAGCTCGAGAGCAATACCAATGGATTTCTTATAGTACTCGTTGGTTTTATCCCAATTGGGTAAGGCCGCAGAATGGTTGATCGCGCCTGCGACTGCCTTAGAGTATAGGAACGGGTCGGGCAGGACGCTGGGTAAATCTGGTGCCACGATACTGCCAGTTCCATTCCAGAATACAGCTTGAGCCAACCAAGATGGCCCGCAATTCAATTTAAGCTTGTTAGAAAAGAGTTCGCTCTTACGTCTCTGTTCTTCTGAAGGCGATTTCACCCAAGCCTTGGCTGTTGAAATACACTGCTTTTGCATTGTAGACCACACATCATTTCTTGCATCGAGTGTATGCGCGCCCCACCAAATGGCTTCTCGAACAGGCAGCCCATGCGCAAGAAACTGAACCAAGTCGAAATAGAGTTCGTTTTCCAACAAAGCTTCAATGGAATCATCAATGTTGAGCTCTTCATCAATCAGTGCTTGTGCTTCGTCAGAGCTCGAGAACCTGTCTAGCAGCTGTCTGCCAGTCTGATATGGAATTTTCTTATACATGTTTTCGTTCTACCTAAATTTTGTCCGAGGCGATTGATGAACTTCCATCGCGATTTGATATTGAGAGGTGACTTTCTTTGAACACATTAATTCACCTTAACAATTGCGCCTTTCAACTCGCCCATCACTCCACCATCAAAAGTGCCTTTCAAACCAGATTTAAATTCGGCACTTAATGAGCCTTCAGCTGACAGTGTCGTATCCGCTTTAATGGCGACACTGAGTCCTTTGATACTGTTGGAGCTTGTTGCTTCGAGAGCGGTTGTCACACCGGATATCTTATTGGCGGATGTTGCCTTGCTCGTCACATTCAACCCTTCAAGGTTTAGCGCGCTGCTCGCTTTAATATCAATGTTGCTGGCTTCAATACTGATGGAAGATGAAGACATGGTGATCTTACTCGATCCTACTGTCAGCTCTATCTTGTCATCGGCTTCTAATGAGATTGATTTGCCTTTCTCACTGATCGCTTTGTCTGAACTCAGTGTGTAATTATCTTCTGTTGAGACAGTAACTTGCTTGGTTGTTTTCTGTAGCAGTTCGCCTTTGATTGTCTCAGTCAGGTTGTTCTCGACTTCTTTGGTGAAGTCTTTGGTCGCGTGCATATATAAGAGCTCATTGTCTTTCTTATCATCGAAATAGAGCTCGTTGGCTAATCCACTTAACTGAGTGCTAATGCCTGTTTTCGTCGAATTGGCTTCTTTGTATGGGGGCGGATTTTTACTGTTATAAACGCTTCCTGTAATAATCGGTTGGTCTGGGTCGCCATCGATGAAGCTGACCAGAACCTCTTGTCCTACTCTCGGGATAAACTGAGCACCATAACCACTGCCTGCCATCATCTGAGCAACCCGCACATAACAACTTGTTTTGTCACCAGAGGCCTCCGTATCCCAATGAAACTGAATACGAACTCTGCCTTGGTCATCTTGATTTATCTCACCCGCGGTGCTTCCTGCGACAATTGCGCTTTGTAGACCGTGTATTCTGGCCTTATCTCGCGGTGTCGGGTAATTAGGAATTGAAGTATCAAGTAGAGTGAGGCGTGTATCACAGTGATTTTCAGTGCTGTATCGAATGTGAAGTTCCGTGACCAGATAATCGCCGAGTTGAGCTTTGTCTAAGTGGGATGACAGTGAGAACCATGTACCTAATTCAAATGAGTCGTGTTGTGCTTCGGCTTCGACAGTTTGATAGTTTTGCTCGAGTTGCTCAATACGTCGCTTAACTAGATTACTGGCGAGATCTTCCATTCCACCCGTGATGCCAAGTTTCGGGTAAAACTGTTTCGTTAACTTGGTGTTGTTAGCGATTGTATGGCTGGATTTCTTTTCTTTACTGCTCACAAGTTTAGTCTGTGAGTAGTCATAACTGGTTAATTCGATGCTGGCGCCATGAAACTGGCTTTGTGGCATCCATTTATCAAGTAATGGATTACTGCCTGAAGGAACTTCAATCATGTCGAGTTTGCTGGCATCAGACTTTTGAAAAGGGCTCTGCGCATCTTGAAGCATCATTAGATGATCGGAATCACTGTGCTGGAAAAAGTAGTGAACGCCTTCCTCAGCCAACAAGCGCGTAACAAAATCAAAGTCGCTTTCATCGTATTGAACGCAATATTCACGTTTCGATGAGGGCATCGTGCCAGCCTTAAAGGAGCCACTGAAACCAGCTTGGGTTAGCACATCTGAAACGATGTCTTTGGTCGATTGGCTTTGATAAACGCGGAAAGAGTGGGTGTGTTTCAATAACCAAAACCATGGCCTTAGGGTGACGCGGTAACTAGAGTACTGCAGATTACTGTCCATACCCAGCAGTTGAACTTGTGTAACAATGCCGTTGAAAACTCGCGTAGCGGTCAAGTTATCGGTGTCATTAACAAAGCGGGTGATAGAGAGTTTTTGGCCCAGTTGGTCATCGATAACGAAGTTCTTTGAAATGACTGTGAGTTCGATTTTAAAAGGCTTCGATAAATACTCAGAAATAGCAAAATCACTGACTGCATGCTCGTTGCTTTTAGAATCTTTTGCCACAATCGTACTGGCAGAAGGGGAGAAATTATCCGTCATAGGCTCGCCTGATAATGCTCGAAGGTGTCCTGACATAAGGTTATGTCGATACTAACGAACTAACTTGATGTTAAAACTTTATATCTAAATTTATAGCATAAAGTAAATAATATAATAAGCATCATAACAAAGGCGTGAGGTGTTTCCATTTTATGAAAACAAATACCATTAATTTAATTAGGGTAATTACTTGCTGGTTTATATTGTTAAGTGTCATTTAAATACGAGGTTATTGCGACACAGAGGGGGATATAGGGAGATCTTAAATAATATATAGAATAATGTGTTGCTAGAGACAGTATGCCGTAGTAATAATATAAATATTGCTAGCATGTTACATTTCTGGGCTAGTGGTTATTCAAGGATAGAATAATGACGAACACAAAAATCTCGTTACGGTTTACCGTTGGAGGGATGTTTTTGCTTGCAACGGTACTGACAGCGATCGTTGCGGTTTCACTTCAATATTACTTCAGTAAAAAAATGGCGACAGAGCATACCTTGTCCAAGTTGACCATGGTATCTCAGGACTTAAGCGACTATATCGGTAACGTCGACTCAGACGCGATAAATACTGCTCGTTTACTCTCTTCAGTACATCGCTCTATTAGCCACCAGATCTCTCGGGAAGAGTCGCGTGGAATTCTCTCAGAAGCGATAAAAGACAATCCGCTGTTTTACAGTATTTATATTGGATCTTCTAACGAGCGTTTCTTTCAGATTATCAATCTGGAATCATCTCCTTTTGTTAGAGATAAAATCGGTGCTGATGGTTCAGACCGGTGGGTTGTGATTGAGATCAGTGATAGAGAAGCCGGCCGTATCCGTACGACCAAATACTATGACCTTGAGTTTAATCTCAGGGAGTCAAAGACAGAACCGAGTAATTACTTTCCGACGACAAGACCTTGGTATGAATCCGCTAATACAGAGACGGTTGAAAAAACGCAGCCTTATCTTTTCCAGCATCTCCAGATAACGGGACAAACCTATTCTCTAGCCTTTGAATCAAAAGCTGCCGGCGATACACAACATGTGATAGGCATCGATATCGTCTTGTCATCTTTGGCAAGCAAGTTATCTGCGAGTGCATTGGATCTTGATGAAGACAGTCAGGTTGAATCTTTCTTATACTCCAAATCCGGCAACATTATCGCGTCTAATCGTGATGTTGAAACGACACAAGTACTTCCTCAAGCTAGTGAAATCAATTGGTCTTCTGAGCAACAAGCCATTATAGAAAAAACACCTCCTTTGTTGTTCTCTAATCAAAATGATTGGGGACCGATGGACTTCTCTGTATCTGGAGAACCACACGGTTACGCGATTGATCTCTTAAAAATGATCAGTGAGATGAGCGGGGTTAGGTTTGAATTTGTGAATGGCTTTTCGTGGGCGGAGTTAACCGGCAAGTTTCAAGAGGGAAGCATTGATGGCCTGCATTCAATTCAGAACTACGAAAGCAACGGCGTGAAAGGTTTATACACTGACGCTATCTATGAACTGCCTTTCTCTGTTGTCACTCGAGGTGACGTTCAAACCCTTTCAAATTACGCTGAGCTTGAAGGTGAAAAAGTCGCGATTCTATCAGGGTGGTCGATTACACCTCAGTTGAGAACAGACTTCCCAAATATCGAGCTTGTTGAGTTTTCCGACATGGAATCGGCATTGGATGCTGTTGAAAATGGTGAATATTTTGCGGTACTCGATGCTAAGCCCGTGCTGTCGTTTTCATTGGATAAATTTTTCCATGCAAACCTCAAAGTGAATGAAGCGCTATCAGACTTGAAAGCGATCTATCCAAACCAGTTTCACATTGTGCTGCAGAATAAACATCAACAGCTGTTACCAATCATCAACCAAGCCATAAATGCATTAACGGAAGAGCAGAAAGCCGCATTATCGCAAAAGTGGTTTCAACATCCGGCCCTAAATACCGGTACAACTATTCCTTATGCGGAGCTCTATGAAAGAACTGCGACAGCGACCACTGAAGGCGAAATGGTTAAGATTGTGCTTAATGGTGAAGCTAAGCGCTTATATCTGAAAAAGATTGAGACGGGCGCGCAGTACTCTGAATATTTTGCAGTAGCGATACCAGAAGCGGAAATTTACAGTGCGGTGAACAAGCGAGTGGCAACTTCTATTGGCGTGACCGTGCTTTTGATGAGCCTAACCTTGCCTGTAGCTTGGATCTTTGGTGCGCCTATTGTCCGTCCTATTCGTCAATTAAAAGCAGAGACGAGTAAGATTAAACTGCGTGATTATGACAGCGTGACCGTGCTGGATACTCGAATTAAGGAAATATGGGAGTTGTCGGTTGCAGTCAAAGAGATGTCGACAGAACTCAAGCAACATGAGCAAACTCAAGAGGCGTTTGTTGAGTCGTTTATCAAGCTCATCGCTCAAGCGATCGATGATAAGTCCGCTTATACGGCAGGACATTGTAATCGTGTGCCAGAACTCGGTTTGATGCTGGCTGATGCGGCTGAACAATCACAATCTGAGCACTTCAAAGACTTTAAGTTTGAGAATGATGATGAGCGCCGTGAGTTTAGAATAGCTGCGTGGCTGCATGATTGCGGAAAGATCACCACGCCAGAACATATCGTGGATAAAGGCTCTAAGCTAGAAGCGAACTATAACCGTATTCACGAGGTGAGAACACGATTTGAGGTGCTTTGGCGTGATGCAGAAATTACGGCTTTGCGTAAGCAGCTTGAAGGTGAATTACCAACGGATCAGATAGCCGAAGAGTTAGCTATAACGAAGAAAAAGCTACAAGACGATTTTGCGTTTATCGCAACATCTAATGTGGGTGGTGAATTTATGAGTGATGATAAGGTTGCCCGTATTCATTCTATCGCTGAAACGACTTGGACGCGTAATTTCGACGATCAACTCGGCCTATCGCCAATTGAAGCGATGAATAGGGCATCGAGTTCAAGCTTACCTGCGACAGAGCCACTTCTGAGTGACAAACCTGAACACATAGTGAAAAGAGATAGACCATTAGAATTTGACCCGAAACATCAGATCAAGATGGACGTTCCAGAGCACTTATACAATCTAGGTGAAGTCTATAACCTGAGTATTGCGCGAGGCACCTTAACTGCTGAAGATAGGTTCAAGATAAATGAGCACATGCTTGGTACCATCAAGATGCTTGAAAACCTACCATTCCCGAAAGAGTTAAGCCGCGTGCCTCGTTATGCGTCGACTCACCATGAAACCCTTAAAGGTACAGGCTATCCAAGGAAGTTGACTGGTGACGACCTTTCAATCCCAGAACGCATTCTGGTGATATCAGATATCTTTGAGGCGTTAACCGCTGCCGATCGACCTTACAAGAAAGCGAAGCCAATTAGTGTTGCTGTCGACATCATGCACAAAATGGCGCTGGATGAGCATATCGATATTGAACTGTTTAGGCTGTTCTTAACCAGCGGTACGCATATCCGATATGCAGAAGAGTATCTAAAACCGGAACAGATTGATTTTGTTGATATCAATAAATACCTCGAAGTGACTCGCCAGATTGCTTGACCAAAGGTTGGCTTGTTAGAACGAGTTCTATGAATGAAAGGCGCACATGAGTGCGCCTTTTTTATATCTGTGGTTTGGAGTTAAACGGAGCGGAAGGGTGTTGATACCTATATCTTGGTTGAGATCCTTGATGGATGGATCTGCGTTTGAAAAGTTGACTGTCAGTTGTCGACACATTGCTTTCGAGTAACTTTGGGGTGGTAAGGGTTTTGCTCACTCATTTATAATTTAAGTTTATGAATAACATGTATTTATTGTCTTTTGTTACTTCGTTTTACTATTTCTCTGCCGATTAATAAAAATACTACCTTAGTCTAAATTGTCGACAATTTACTTGATTGTCGACAATTTAATCGTGTATTTTATGTTCATGTTATGGAATTGTTGACAATTAAGGCTCAACAATCAGAAGTGAGCAGCGTGAATATGAATACTGCGATAAAAGATCTCACCTTAAGTGCAAACACGAAAACTCGTGTGAGCGATAAAGAAAACACCAAGTCAGAAAACCTGACGGAATACCTCGTTGAGGCAATTGTTAGCGGTGAATTACCTCCGGGCAGTAAGATCTCGGAACCTGAACTGGCTAAACGCTTTGAAGTAAGTCGAGGTCCATTACGTGAAGCGATAATGCGTGTTGAAGGACTTGGTCTGATAGAACGTATTCCACATGTTGGTGCGCGAGTTATTACATTCTCAGCAGACAAACTACTTGAGCTTTATGCGGTGCGTGAAGCATTAGAAGGCATGGCTGCTCGATTGGCGGCGAGACACATCACACAAGAAGAGTTGATCGGGCTTGAAGGCTTATTGTCGACACATTCTAAACATATCGATGAAGTCGAAGGCTCTTCTTATTTTCATCAACATGGGGATTTTGATTTCCATTACCGCATTATCAAAGCGAGTCGTAACAGCAAACTCATTTCGCTGTTGTGTGATGAGCTTTATCACCTATTACGCATGTACCGCTACCAATCGCCTCGAGCACAGTCTCGACCAAAAGAGGCGCTTGATGAACATAAATACATTTTACAAGCTATTCGCAACCGTGATGAAGAGCTAGCAGAAATGCTAATGCGAAGACACATCTCGGGTAGCCGATTGCTTATAGAGCAACAAATTCAATCCAAAGATCTTGATTAACTGTCGACTGGTATTTGCTAGCGGTTCTTCGCTGGCGAGAGCTAAGCATCATTAGTCATAAAGATTAGAAATAAACAATTAACAGGGAGCGTCATTATGAAGTTATCAGCAGGAGCAAAGTTCCGACAAGCTGTGAAAGACAACGATCCATTGCAGATCGTCGGCACTGTGAATCCATATTGCGCGATGATGGCAAAGAACTTGGGTCATCAGGCGATTTATTTGTCTGGTGGAGGCATCGCCAATGCGTCTTATGGCTTGCCTGATTTAGGTATTACGACATTGAACGATGTATTGGTCGATGTTGAACGTATTACCAATGCGTGTGATTTGCCTTTGCTGGTGGATATCGACACAGGTTTTGGTGGCGCGTTCAATATTGCGCGTACGATTCGCGCGATGGAGAAGGCGGGCGCGGCTGCTATTCATATGGAAGACCAAGTTGCTCAGAAACGCTGTGGCCATCGACCAAATAAAGCAATTGTTAGTCAGCAAGAGATGGTCGATAGAGTCAAAGCGGCAACCGATGCTAGAACCGATGACAGCTTTGTGATTATGGCGCGTACGGATGCATTGGCGGTTGAAGGTATTGACAGTGCGATTGAACGAGCTATTGCGTGTGTTGAAGCGGGTGCTGACATGATTTTCCCTGAAGCGATGAATCAACTCGATCAATACGTGAAGTTCTCGGCGGCGCTGAAATCAGCAACGGGTAAGCACGTGCCTATTCTTGCGAACATCACTGAGTTTGGCCAAACACCACTCTACAACTGTAATGAGTTGGCCCAATCAAGTGTCGACATGGTGCTTTACCCATTGAGCGCGTTCCGTGCGATGAACAAAGCGGCAGAGAATGTTTATAAGCACTTGTTAGTTGAAGGCAATCAAGAAGCCCTGTTGGATTCAATGCAAACCCGTAAAGAGCTTTACGAACACCTGAATTACCACGACTACGAAAACAAGCTTGATCAGTTGTTTTCAAGTGAAGGGTAAACCAGTTTCAATTAATCAAAAATCAACTTAATCCAATAACGTGAAATGGTTAGTCGCCATATCCAGTACCGATGATAAAGATCATCGGACACATAAACAGGCAGCACCAAAGAGTGCAGGCGGCTAACACAGAAAAGGAGTTCACCATGTCTGTATCTTTGAGTGATAAAGCAGCTGTCGAAAATGCTTCAAAAATAGAACAACAAAGCACAAAAACAACAAGCACACCTGCAATCGGTGGTGCTGGTCTACGTGGCCAGAGTGCGGGAACCACAGCGCTATGTACGGTAGGAAAATCAGGAACCGGCTTAACCTACCGCGGTTATGATATTACTGACCTTGCTAATCACGCTCAGTTCGAAGAAGTGGCGCATCTGCTACTAAGAGGTCATTTACCCAGTGAAAAAGAGCTAGATGATTACAAAACACTGTTGGTTGGTCTGCGCGGCTTACCTCAACCTTTGAAAGCAGCACTGGAGCTTATCCCAGCAGACGCTCATCCGATGGATGTGATGAGAACGGGTTGTTCAATGTTGGGTAACCTAGAGCAAGAGACTGATTTCTCCGAGCAACTGCCTGCGACTGAACGAATGCTCGCGCTTTTCCCTGCGATTATTTGTTATTGGTACCGCTTTAGCCATGATGGTGTGCGTATAGATACTGAAGACCAAAGCGAAGCATGTCTGGGTGGCTACTTCCTGAAGATGCTAACGGATAAAGCGCCTAGTGAACTTCATAAGAAGGTGATGCACTGCTCGCTAACCCTTTACGCGGAGCATGAGTTTAATGCTTCAACCTTTGCAGCTCGTGTGTGTGCATCAACGTTGTCGGATATTCACTCATGTGTCACCGCAGCGATTGGTACGTTGCGAGGCCCTTTACATGGCGGTGCAAACGAAGCTGCGATGGAAATGATCCAAGATTGGCAAACCGCCGATGAAGCGGAAGCGAACATCATGAATATGCTCGCCAACAAAGACAAAATCATGGGCTTCGGGCATGCCATTTATCGTGAGAGCGACCCACGAAACGCCTTAATCAAACGCTGGTCGAAAGAGCTAGCTCAAGAGGTGGGTGATGAACAGCTTTATGCCGTTTCAGAGCGTGTTGAAGCGGTTATGAAGCGCGAGAAAGGCTTGTTCTGTAATGCTGACTTCTTCCATGCGTCGGCTTATCACTTCATGGACATCCCAACCAAACTGTTTACGCCAATCTTTGTGATGAGCCGCCTCACAGGTTGGACGGCACACGTGTTCGAACAAAGAGAAAACAATCGCATCATTCGTCCAAGTGCAGACTACACCGGGCCAGAGCATCAAGACTGGCTACCTATTCATCTACGTTAGTCCTCTATATCGAACCGACTTATATCTCGAGGCGACTTTGTCTTCACATGATAAGACCTCGAGAACCAACGAATAGAATTTAACAGATAATGGTGGATGTATGTCTGATGTAAAACTTGAAAGAAACCAAGAGCTTGATGAAAACAAGTATCGAAAGGTTTTACCGGGAACGGGTTTAGAATATTTCGACGCTTGCGAAGCGGTAGAAGCAATATCCCCGGGCGCTTATAAAACCTTACCTTATACGTCGCGAGTATTGGCAGAGCAATTAGTAAGACGCTGTGATCCTAGAACCCTTGAAGACAGCTTAAAGCAGATCATTGAACGCAAGAGTGACTTAGATTTTCCTTGGTATCCTGCGCGAGTGGTGTGTCATGACATTCTAGGTCAGACCGCTTTAGTTGATTTAGCTGGCTTACGCGATGCGATTGCCGATCAAGGTGGAGACCCTGCCAAGGTGAACCCAGTAGTCGAAACTCAACTGATTGTTGATCACTCTTTAGCAGTGGAACATGCCGGGTTTGATAACGAAGCATTTGATAAAAACCGCGCGATTGAAGAACGCAGAAACGAAGACCGTTTTCATTTTATTGAATGGTGTAAAACCGCGTTTAAAAACGTGAGTGTGATTCCTGCGGGTAATGGGATCATGCACCAGATCAACTTGGAGAAAATGTCTCCGGTTATTCAATCTAAAGAAGGTATTGCGTTCCCCGATACCTGTGTTGGTACCGATAGCCACACTCCTCACGTTGATGCTCTGGGCGTTATTGCGATTGGTGTAGGTGGCTTGGAAGCTGAGACTGTGATGCTAGGTCGGCCTTCGATGATGCGATTGCCGGACATCGTCGGCGTGAAGCTAACGGGTCAACGACAAGAAGGGATAACGGCAACGGATATTGTGCTTGCGATTACCGAGTTTCTTCGAAATGAAAAAGTGGTTTCTAGTTACTTAGAGTTCTTTGGTGAAGGTGCTCGTGCACTGACTATTGGCGACCGTGCCACTATATCCAATATGACGCCTGAGTACGGTGCGACTGCGGGGATGTTCTACATCGATGAGCAGACTATTCAATACCTTAAACTCACAGGACGAGAGCCTGAACAAGTTGAACTAGTCGAACGCTATGCCAAGCAAACCGGACTTTGGGCTGATGACTTAGATTCCGCTCAATACGAACGTGTGCTTGAGTTTGATTTATCGAAGGTTGAGCGAAATCTTGCGGGGCCTTCGAATCCTCATCGCCGTTTGCCTACCCGCGAACTTGCCCAGCAAGGTATCAGCCAAGCTTCTTGGAAAGAGCAACACGCTGAACAATATTCTGATGAACAAATGCCAGATGGTGCCGTGATCATTGCGGCAATTACCTCTTGTACTAACACCAGTAATCCAAGAAACGTGGTCGCCGCCGCACTGGTGGCTAAGAAAGCCAATCAACTTGGATTAGTTCGCAAGCCGTGGGTGAAAACATCATTTGCTCCGGGTTCTAAAGTTGCCAAGCTCTATCTTGAGTCCGCAGGTTTGCTTCCAGAGCTTGAACAATTAGGCTTTGGTATCGTGGGTTATGCGTGTACGACCTGTAACGGAATGAGTGGGGCGTTGGATCCTAAAATCCAACAAGAGATCATCGACCGCGACCTGTATTCAACCGCTGTGTTATCGGGGAACCGAAATTTCGATGGTCGAATCCATCCATACGCAAAGCAAGCCTTTTTAGCGTCACCGCCATTGGTGGTTGCTTATGCCTTAGCGGGTACGATGCGCTTTGATATCGAGAAAGACAGTTTAGGTACGGACAACAATGGAAAGCCAATCTACTTAAGTGATTTATGGCCGAGTGATGCAGAGATCGATGCCGTTGTCGGTGAGCATGTTAAGCCTCAGCAATTCCAACAAATCTACGTAAAAATGTTCCAGACAGACGAGGAGCAGGTGACTACTGAGCCGCTTTATGACTGGCGACCTCAAAGCACCTATATACGCAGACCACCTTATTGGGAAGGGGCTCTTGCGGGAGAACGAAGCCTTTCAGGGATGAGACCTTTAGCGATTCTGGGTGACAACATCACCACAGATCACTTATCCCCTTCAAATGCGATTCTCGCTTCGAGCGCTGCGGGGGAATACCTCACCAAAATGGAAGTGCCGGAAGAGGACTTTAACTCTTACGCGACCCATCGAGGTGATCACTTAACCGCACAACGAGCAACCTTCGCCAACCCTAAACTGTTCAACGAAATGGTGAAGGACGCAGGAGAAGTCGTGCAAGGTTCATTGGCAAGGGTTGAACCCGAAGGTCAAGTTACGCGAATATGGGAAGCGATAGAAACCTACATGAACCGTAAACAACCCTTGATTGTTGTTGCGGGTGCCGATTATGGACAAGGTTCATCACGTGATTGGGCAGCCAAAGGGGTGCGCTTAGCGGGTGTTGAAGTGATTGTGGCTGAAGGCTTTGAACGAATCCACAGAACCAACTTAGTTGGCATGGGCGTGTTGCCTTTGCAGTTTAAAGCGGGAACGGATCGAAATACTTTAGAACTGGACGGCACCGAGCTTTACGACGTTTACGGCGACATTGAAGCTGGTTCTGATTTGGCTCTAGTAATCACTCGTAAAAACGGTGAAAAGCTTGATGTGCCAGTAACTTGCCGATTAGACACAGCAGACGAAGTGAACGTGTATAGCGCTGGTGGCGTATTGCAACGTTTCGCCAAAGACTTTCTCGCCCAGTAGGAGCTTGTGATGAACACTAAACAGATAAAAGTGCCTGCGACCTATATGCGAGGCGGGACGAGCAAAGGCGTTTTCTTCAACCTAAGTGATTTACCTGAATCAGCGCAAGTTGCTGGAGAGTCGAGAGATAAGTTGTTGCTGAGAGTAATTGGCAGTCCAGATCCTTATGGTAAACAAACCGATGGCATGGGTGGCGCAACTTCGAGTACCAGTAAAACCGTGATTGTTTCGAAGAGCAGTAAAGCCGATCACGATGTTGATTACCTCTTTGGTCAAGTGGCAATAGACAAGCCTTTCGTTGATTGGAGCGGTAACTGCGGTAATTTGTCTGCTGCAGTGGGCCCATTTGCTATTCATAGTGGATTGGTTGATTCAAATCGTATTCCAGAAAACGGTGTGGTCGAGGTGCGAGTATGGCAAGTGAATATAGAGAAAACCATCATTGTTCACGTGCCTATCGTTAATGGTGAAGTCCAAGAATTGGGTGATTTTGAACTCGATGGTGTCACTTTCCCCGCCGCTGAAATCCAAGTTGATTTCCTAGACCCAGCCGATGCGAGTGGTTCAATGTTTCCAACAGGGAATGTTGTCGATTTCTTAGATGTCCCAGATCTGGGTTGCATCAAAGCGACATACATCAATGCAGGAATACCAACCATTTTTGTTGATGCTGAATCGGTGGGTTATCAAGGCACAGAGCTTCAATCGGATATCAACAGCGATTCAAAAGCCTTGGCATTGTTTGAATCCATCCGAGCACATGGCGCGGTTGCAATGGGGCTGATTGATTCTTTAGAACAAGCGGAATCACGCCAACACACACCGAAAGTCGCGTTTGTTGCTAAGCCTCAAGCGTATCAAGCTTCAAGTGGTAAATCGGTATTAGCTGACGATACCGACCTTCTGGTGCGAGCTTTGTCTATGGGGCAATTGCATCACGCCATGATGGGCACAGCTGCAGTCGCCATTGCTTCAGCGGCGAGTGTTCCGGGCACGTTAGTGAACTTGGCAGCCGGTGAGGGTTCCCGTGATTTTGTGACCTTTGGCCATCCATCAGGAACCTTAAAGGTGGGAGCTAAAGCTTTGCAGACCGAAAGCGGTTGGAAAATTGAAAGGGCGATTATGAGTCGTAGTGCCCGAGTGATCATGGAAGGTGCCATTCGTGTGCCTTTTTCCAAGTAAAGCGATTGTCGTGAACGGCTAAATGTTCACGAACACAACGCTGAGAAAAGAGTGCACCCAAGTGGACAGCCAAAAGCTAGGCGCTTGGAAAATGGATAAATCATGGAGGAGGCACTATGTCTGCTACGAATCGAATGAATAGAAAAACAGATTACATCACCGAGTATCAATGGGCGAGGGAAGACCCAAATTCGTTCTGGGAAACACAATCACAAGCGATAGATTGGTTTGAGTCACCAAAAACGATATTACAAACTGACGATAACGGTATTGAGCGTTGGTTTCCTGATGGGGTGATGAATACGTGCTGGTTGGCCCTAGATTATCATTGCGAACATGGTCGTGGTGATAAAGTGGCGCTGATTTACGACTCTCCAGTGACAGGAAATCAATCCTCATACACTTACAACCAATTGCGTGATCAAGTGGCTAAAGTCGCGGGGATGTTAGCGGCGCAAGGCGTTACCAAAGGTGATCGTGTGGTGATTTATATGCCAATGATTCCTGAAGCGGCAATGGCAATGCTAGCCTGTGCTCGACTAGGCGCGGTTCACTCCGTGGTGTTTGGTGGGTTTGCTCCTCATGAGCTTGCCGTTCGAATTGAAGATGCCGAGCCTAAGGTGTTGATCACGGCATCCTGTGGTGTCGAGATAAACAAGGTGCTGCCATATAAGCCGATGGTTGATCGCGCAATCATGGACAGCCGCTGGAAGCCTGAAAAAGTCGTAGTGTTCCAAAGAGAGCAGTCTTTAGCCGAATTGAACAATGAACGCGATGTACTTTGGCAGCAAGCGGTTAGCGATGCATTGCCACACAGTTGTGTTCCTATCTTGGCAACCGATCCGTTGTATATCCTTTACACATCAGGTACTACGGGTAAGCCAAAAGGTGTTGTGCGTGACAACGGTGGTCATGCGGTCGCAATGAAATACTCGATGAGTACTATCTATGATATGCCGCAAGATGGTGTATTTTGGGCAGCTTCTGATGTCGGCTGGGTAGTGGGGCATTCCTATATTGTGTATGCACCATTGATTCATGGCTGCACGACCATTTTGTTTGAAGGCAAACCAGTACGAACGCCAGATCCGGGTGCATTCTGGCGTGTGTGTGAAGAGTACAACGTCGATGTGTTGTTTTCTGCGCCAACAGCGTTTAGGGCAATCAAGAAAGAAGATCCCGAAGGCGAGTTGCTCACCAAGTATGACTTATCATCGCTCAAGTCGATTTTCATGGCGGGAGAGCGCTTAGACCCGCCAACATTGGATTGGGTTGAATCTCATACCAATAAGCCGGTTATCGATCATTGGTGGCAAACCGAAACGGGTTGGGCTATTTCTGCCAATCCAACAGGGCTGGAATCTTTGCCAGTGAAAGCCGGCTCTTCAACGAAACCTGTACCCGGTTACCAAGTGGAGATCCTCAATGAACTCGGTGAAGTAGCCCAGCCTAATCAACAAGGATTTGTGGCTCTTAAACGCCCATTACCACCAGGTTGTCTACCGACGGTTTGGCGCAATCATGACCGATTTGAATCTGGCTATCTGAGTCAGTTCCCGGGCTATTATGTTTCTGGTGACGGTGGTTATCTCGATGAAGATGGTTACCTATTTATCATGGGGCGTATTGATGATGTGATTAATGTCGCAGGACATCGATTGTCGACTGGTGAAATGGAAGAGATCGTTGGCGGTCACCCAGCCATTGCTGAATGTGCTGTTGTGGGTATTCACGATGATTTGAAGGGGCAATTACCACTGGGTTTAGTTGTGCTAAAAGATGGCGTGAAAGTAGATAGCATTGAACTGCAAGCCGAGCTAGTGGGTAAGGTTCGTAACGAGATTGGTGCGGTTGCCTGTTTTAAGCAAGCCTTGGTGGTTGAGAGGTTGCCTAAGACGCGTTCAGGTAAGATCTTGCGTAGAACTATCCGACAGATAGCCGAAGGCGAGCAATATGTGGTGCCTTCTACTATTGATGATCCAACAAGCTTAACGGAAATTGCAGAAAAGCTAGGTAGATGAACTTTGAAGATTAATTAATCTCTATTTGGTGCGTTTATAAACGCATAGCCAAACGTGATGGTTTACCTAAACTCTACTTTATTCATCCGCTTACCCATTGCGCTTACTATGACCTCATTATGAATCCCACATATTGAGGTCTTTTTATGCGAGCCTACTTTTTACTCATAATTTTGCTTGTTAGTGGATCTGCTAATGCTGCCACTTCACAGCATGATATCAGCAGAACGTTGTTAGAACCTTTGAGTCATCCGAAGGTATTTAAATGCGTATCTAAGACTGGTGTCGATTTGTATCAAGCGGTTTTTGATATTGGCGTAGGGTATGAAGCAGATCCTATTAACTCGAAGATGATTGTTAATTCAAGGAAAGGCCGCTATGAATACCAAATCTTGGGCGCGGTAAGATCTGAAAGGGCCGGTGAAATAGTCGTGTTGACCCGTCATGTTGGTGATGGTGTGAAAGTCGCAGCGATGATTAATGATGAAAATGGTAAAATACTGGGGATAGGTGACAAAAATCATTATCGAGATTGTGGCGTAAGACCACCTCCAAGTGCTGCGGATATGCAGAACTTTTGGTCCAAAGACTAAACCTGAACGGCAATCATTCTTAAGGCGACCTTGTTGGTCGCTTTTTTGTGTCTGATGAATTAAGTACACCAATGCGATGCGTCATCAATCGGTTATGTGTTTACTACGAAATACATAGCTAAGTATGATGTATCATCTAAAGGTGGCTTTATTTATCTAGTTAACGGTTCTGCTTAAGATAGCTTCATTCCAAACGAAGAACTAAGCGAGACACTTATGACATTCACTAAACCTTTATTGCTAGCAACATTAATTGTGACTCTTTCTGGTTGTGCATCACCAGCGACAGACAACGAAAATGAAAACGCTGCGCGTAATCGCGGTGCTATAGGTGGTGCATTGCTAGGTGCTACGGCTGGTGCATTGACTGGAGATGCAAGTTTGGCCGTTAAGGGCGCAGCTCTGGGTGGCGTGACTGGCGGTGTTGCTGGTTCGATGAAAGATACTGACGACGCTCGAAATGCTCAAAGAACCCAAGTTACAGCAGATGGTTTGGCACAGGATAACCGTACTGATGCAGAAAAGCGTGTCGCTGAAGTAGAAGCGGAAATTAAGCTTATTGAACTGGAACAACAGCTTGCTGAACTCAATGAAGAGAAAGAAGACAACGGCGCATAAAGCGAGAGCTTCGAGACACGTTCTATCAGTTCTATCCAAATCAAAACAAATGGTCACTCTATGTGGCCATTTTTGCATCTAAAGCACGCAGTTCAAACAACGAATTAATTCAATAACTTGTATAGATACTCACTGTAAGTAAACTAGACTCAGTTTAATTATCAATTGGGTTTGAGAAGCGTACTTGTCATGAATGTCACCTTAAGGGCTGCAAAGCATACCGATCTAGAGCAACTGAATGAGTTGATGTTTGATCTTCACCACCATCATCATATTGCGTGTCCTGAACATTTTAAAACGGCGGAAGAGATAGAGCAGGAAAAGAGTATTGCACGATACTTAGATGATCCTGAGTGTCTGGTATATGTGGCATTAAAAGGAGAGCTGATTGTTGGCTTTATCTCGGGGCATTTCTGTGAGCTTATTTCTACCGTGAGTAAACCGGTTCAGATGGGCAGTGTCGATGAGCTTTTTGTGTTGCCGGAATATCGAAAAGCGGATGTGGCTCAAATGTTGTTTAATCGCGTTGAATCTACTTTTGAAGACTATGGTGTTACCCAGGTTTTTGTAGAGGTTTGGGACTTTAATTCACCTGCCAAGGACTTCTATCAAAAAATGGGGTTCACACCTCACATTCAATGGATGAGAAAGGCTTTGAACAAAACATAGACAGCGATTTTGTGTGGGTTTGATTACAATACGATGCATTAGCAGTCTTTCATTTTTTCTCTTATTTTTAGGTAAATTCGTTGGTTACTCGATATCTATTAGTTTTTATTCTGTCCCTTTTGAGTGCAACCTCCGCTTGGGCTAACAATACCTTGCCTGATCACATTGCGGGCGCTTTGTGTGTAGTACGTGCTGATAACCAAATCGTGTTGGTTGATGAATTGATCACCGGTCATTTATCTCTGCCCGGTGGTACTGTTGTTTCTGGTGAGCCGCCAGCTATCGCAGCGCAACGTGAAACTTGGGAAGAGGCCGGCTTGTCTGTTACGGTCGGTGATGTGTTGGGTTATACCGATAGTGCCGTTGTGTATGATTGTATTTCTGATTCTGAAGTGATCAGCTACCAAGCTCGAAATGAGTTAGGTGGCTTTGAGCTACCAATTTGGTTCGCTCCTCATTATGGAGTGGAAGTGAGTCGCGCGATGTTATTGCCGCCAACTGAATTGGAAGCAAACCAATACCGCTATCCTGAACAATGGTCTGAGATTAACGAATTCTTTCTATCCGCGAAAAATCAACCAGTGACTTACGTGACTGAGCTGGTGGGCGCAGCCCCTAGAGTTCATCAATCTGAATTGAACGGGATTGTTTCACTTCAAAACACGTTCGATAACCTGCCGAATGTTTTTGCTAATACGGTACTTTTGACTGACTTCTTAGCAAAGCCGTGGATCTTTATCGTGATCTTGCCGCTAGTTGCTTGGCATTTTGGTCGTAATTTCGCATTGAAATTTGGTTTCACGCTGATATCAGTGACTCTGCTTACGTTAATCGCTCATCAAGGTTTTGGTTTTCCTCGCCCACATGCTTATCTCCCAACGTTAAAGCTAGTGACGAGTAGTGGGTATAGCTTTCCGAGCTTGTTGGCGGCTTTATGGGTTAGTTTAACCTTGTTAGTTTGTTGGAAACTCAAACGCTTAACAGATCAGAAATCGCTGTTGATAGTGACAGTTGGACTATTGTGGATCATGTTATTCAAAACTTATTCAGGCAGCGCGTTCTTTAGTGATGTGTTGATGGGCGGCGTCTTAGGTGCCTTAACGACGTGGCATATCGTGAGATTAGACAGTAAGCCTGATATCGA
The DNA here is from genome assembly GCF_030409755.1 of Vibrio lentus. Classification (NCBI taxonomy): domain Bacteria; kingdom Pseudomonadati; phylum Pseudomonadota; class Gammaproteobacteria; order Vibrionales; family Vibrionaceae; genus Vibrio; species Vibrio lentus. Next base: position 1,359,554 of record NZ_JAUFQE010000002.1, on the reverse strand, counting down.
CATCAGTGTATTACTAAGCTCAAAAAGCGTGTGGTGGGGCTTATGCTTACTCTCAATCGTCTTAACCGTAATTTGGCCATTGCCGACCTTCACGTTTTGGGTTGCGATTTTAATGACGATTGCGTGTTTGGTGACGTTAACAGATTCAAAACCGCTAACGGGTCAGTTCTCGTTTACTATTGTGATTGGCGTGATTGTGATGTTGCTAGCGGGGAATCTATTGATAAGTTGGGCTGGTAGTTTCGTGTCTTTCAGTGGTCTCGCTTCGTTTGTTATTGAAACTTTACGTTTCCCGCTGTTGATCTTGTTGGGGGTCGTGGCCTTTCGTTTGCCTTGGAAAAGACAGTAAGCGAACTTAGTCACTTATAATGAAAGAAGGCTGTGCAATGCACAGCCTTTGTCGTTCTTGCAATAGAGTATTAATGTCACTTTAGCGATTATGAGTTGAAGATAAACTTCTCGATAGCTAATGCGACACCATGGTCATCGTTACTTGCTGTAATGTAGTCAGCGAGCTTCTTGGTTTCTTCCATTGCGTTTTCCATCGCAATACCCATGCCCGCGTATTCAAGCATATGGTGATCGTTTTCAGCATCGCCCATGCAGATCACTTCTTCCGCTGTAATCCCCAAATGTTTAGCGATTGCTTCAATACCCACACCCTTGTTTGAATTTGGGTTTAAAAACTCTAAGAAGAATGGTGCACTTTGCACGATAGTAAACTGAGTCTTAAGCTCTTGTGGCAACTTGCCGATGATTTCAGTCAGCTTGCTTGGCTCAGCGACAATCATTGTTTTGATGATTTTGTGGTCGTCTTCTAGTTGCGAAAAGTCGAACTCGGTAATCTCTAAGCCGTTAATACGCGCTTCAATCGCTGTGTACTCATTGTTCTCGGGTGTGATTAAGCCATGAAGCTTGCTGAAGGCATGCACATAACCACCTAGCTCTTGTGCTAATGCAGCAATCTGTTTCGCGGCTTTGCCATTACTGATCTCGCTGTGAATGCTCTCTTTTGTTGAAACGTTCTGAACCATGGAGCCGTTGTAGAAAAGCACAAAGTCATCTTCGCCGTTAATCGAAAGCTCGTCTAGCTTACTCTGCATGCCTTCTAAAGGGCGACCAGAAGCCAGAACCACTTTCACACCTGCAGCGCGAGCTTTAGCTATCGCGTCTTTGTTCTCTTGAGAAACCACTTTTTCACTGTTAAGTAGTGTGCCATCCATATCAAGAGCAATCAGTTTGTACATGTTTTTCCTTACCAAAAAATTAAAAGCTAACAAAATCTAATGGGCGAAAGGATAAGGGAACTTGAAAGCTCAGGCTAGGGCTTTGATCAACTCATTTATCAGTACTCATTTGTTTGACCAAAAGGGGTAAGTGCTTTAAGGTCTGCGGTTGATTAATTTCATCAAATGATTGAGCTGAGGGTAAGTTGTACAAGATTAATGAAATGTTTGAAACCATCCAGGGCGAGGGCGTATTTACCGGCGTTCCTGCTGTTTTTGTTCGTCTACAAATTTGCCCAGTAGGCTGCTCTTGGTGTGACACCAAACAGACGTGGGAAGCATTACCTGAAGATGAAACTAGCCTTGGCGATATTATGGTTAAGACAGAGGATTCACCAACTTGGTCAGCAATTGATGCTCAAGGAATCGTGAATGAATACATCAAACAAGGTTACACAGCTAAGCACATTGTGATCACAGGTGGCGAGCCGTGCATTTATGATCTTGTCCCTCTTACTGAAGCATTTGAGCAACACGGTTGTCGCTGTCAGATTGAGACCAGCGGAACATCAGAAGTAAAAGCCACACCGGACACTTGGGTTACGGTGTCACCGAAAGTCGCAATGAAAGCCAAGTTGGACATCCTTGACAGCGCACTCGTTCGTGCGAATGAAATCAAGCACCCTGTTGGCACAGGTAAAGATATCGAGCAACTAGATGCTCTTATTGCTAGAGCCGACGTTCCAGAAAAGACAGTCATTGCACTTCAACCTATTAGCCAAAAAGAACGTGCAACACAGCTGTGTATCGACACTTGTATTGAACGTAACTGGCGTTTATCTATTCAAACCCACAAATATTTGAGCATCGCATAGATCGTATTTGTTTACTGGCCTAGATAAGTCGCTAGTAAAAGATTCTCGTAAGGATTTAAGATGAAAAAAGCAGTTGTAGTATTCAGTGGTGGTCAAGACTCAACAACGTGTCTTGTTCAAGCTCTAAAAGAGTATGATGAAGTTCATGCGATTACGTTTGATTATGGTCAGCGCCATAAGCTAGAGATTGAAGTGGCAGAGTCATTGTCAAAAGAGCTTGGTGTGAAAGCACACAAAGTGATGGATGTGACCCTGTTGAATGAGCTAGCGATTAGCTCTCTAACGCGTGACGATATTCCTGTATCACACGAGCTACAAGAGAATGGATTGCCAAACTCGTTCGTTCCTGGTCGTAATATTCTTTTCTTAACACTGGCCGGTATTTACGCGTACCAAATCGGTGCTGAAACTGTGATTACTGGTGTGTGTGAAACCGATTTCTCGGGCTATCCTGATTGCCGCAATGATTTTGTAAAAGCGATGAATTCTGCGCTTGTACAAGGCATGGACAAGAAGCTCGATATCAAAACACCATTGATGTGGCTGAACAAAGCTGAAACATGGGCGATGGCTGACCAATATTCAGCACTTGAGCTTGTTCGCAATAAAACTCTGACTTGCTACAACGGCATCATCGGCGACGGTTGTGGTGATTGTCCTGCATGTGAACTAAGAAAAGTTGGCCTTAACGATTACCTAGGTGATCGCGAAGGCATTATGGCTGAGTTGGTTCGTAAACAAGCTGAGAATAAATAACATCAGGTAAGTCTATTGGGTCGTTATAAGCATCGATGATGCAATTTCGGCCATTACTCTTCGCTTGATAAAGTGCTTGGTCAAGAACCGAGTACAAGTCATCAAAGTCACTTAATGCGTTTGAGGTTGCTAGATAAGCAAAACTCGCGGTTACATTAAGTGGCTTTTTGCTTTCTGATAAGAAGACAGTGCTTGATATCGCGTAGTGCAACTCTTCAACACGCTCCCGGACTTCTGAAGGTTTAGTATCGGTCAGCATGATAAGAAACTCTTCACCGCCTAAGCGGCCAAACAATTCATCACTCATCAAGTGCTTTCTTATTTGTTGACTAATATGGACGAGTGCTCGATCACCAGTAGGGTGGCCATGTTCGTCATTTATCTTCTTGAACTTATCTAGGTCAAGCAAAACCAGAACGTGTTGCCTGTTCGTGCCTTTACAACGTTTCACTCGTTTGATTCTTCGTATTATTTCGGTTCGACTATAAGCCTTAGTCATCCTATCAATAGCCGCTCTCGCGCGAATACTCCGGTTGGTAAACACAGTAAAGCTCGCTGCGCATATTAAAAGTACGACAATGATGTTGTACATCAATCGCTGGTGTTCCATTTTCTCGATATGAAGACGATCGAGTCTAGTTTGATTCGTTAAAAAAGAGTTTTCTAATTCTTGTTCGTATTTAGCGTGCGTAAGATCAAGCGCCTCAAAAGCAAGTCGGTTGTCGATGTCTCGTGCTTCCATCTGAATGGATGAGTATCGTTGATAGAAATAGAAAGCTTGCTTGTAGTCTTCGAGTTTCTGATGGATTGTTGAAAGTTGAAGAAGTGCTTGAGCGATGTATTTATGCCTCGTGACAAGTTCTGCTAACTCTAACGCTTGTTGAGCATAATTGAGTGCTTCTGTTGTTAACTTACGCTCCTCAAACATATCGCTGATTGCCAAATAGGCGTTGATACGAATGACATCATTGTTCATTTCATTGGAAGCCGACAGAGATTCGATTAAGTAATCTCTCGCTAAATCATATTGTCGTGTTTGTGTATAGGCTTTGCCTAAGCCTAAATTTGTCAGTGCGATTCCGTAGCTATGAGAAGACGTACTTAGCAATACCTTAGCCTTTAGGAAGTGTTCAATCGCTCGTTCATTGTTGGATTGAGTTAAATATAAATCAGCAAGGCTATGGTGTACTTGAGCTTTCATTAAATCAGAGGCATCGTCCCTTAGTACCAGAGCTTCTTCCAAGTATTGTTCTGATTTTTTGTATTGTTTGAGTTCTTTGAGTAAATTGCCGACATCGTTGTAGATCCCGGAGATATCGTGACCTTGTGGAAAGACATTGATCAGTGACAGATAAGTACTTAGAGCCGCTTGATAGTCACTACGAAAATGTTGATTGTTGGCAATCACTCGATAAGTTGCAAACTTTGGTAAGACTGGATCAGCAATGCCATTTAAGTCAGCTTGAAGCGCAGAACAGTAGTAGTTAGCTTGATGATATTTGGCCTGCTCGTTAAGAGAGCGACAAAGTTGATATTTTAACAACGCACGTCCCGTCAAATCGTTACGTGATTGCATTTTGGTCAATAGTGTTAAAAAGCCTTGCTGAGCTTCTTGATATCGGCCTTGTCCATCCATCACTAGCGCTGAAATAAAAGACTCTTCTATGGATTGGTACTCGTCGTTTATTGAGGCAATACCATAGAAGGGCTGATCTCTGTGGCTCATGTAGTGATACAAGAGAGATGATATATAGAGTTTGTCTCCAAAAGAACTCAAGCTTGTATAGCGGGTTTGCAACATATTCAATGCGCGAGAAGGTGAGCGTTCTAATGTAGAAAGATAGAGGGCATTCCAGTCAGCGTTGGGGGTTGCAATAGCCCCGAGAATAGAAGTATTTTTTGAGGAATATCGATCTGATGGTGATTCTTGGCTAGCAGTAAAAAAGCTAATGAAAATCAGGGAGGTAACTAAAACGGAACGAATCACAACAGACTATTATTCAGATAAAGAACGGCATTCTATGTTTAGTTTGATCTTGCTTCAAATTTTGAATGGTTTTGGTATGAAGTTATGCGGGTGAAGTCTCTAATTTATGATATCTCTCAGACAGATAGCATAAATTAGAGAGATATCGGCCATGCGCGTTTACACGGCCGATACTGGAAACTAGATGTATAGTTTCGCCAGATCAGAAGGCTCAAGTTCTTTGCCTTCTAATGTTGCATTCCAGTTAGTACCAACAAGAACGCCGTCTTCAGCAAGAGTCAGTAACCAATCTTCTACAAAGATATCTAGTGGAATTTCTAGTACTTCGAAATCAGCCCATTCTTCAACGTTATGAGTTTGAGCATCTTCTTTTGAAGACCAGAACGGCATCACTTCGCTGTTTTCGAATTCACTTGAATCACATGCTAGCCAACCTTCATCATTGCGAAGGCCCCACACCAGTTTAGTTTCTTGTGTTTCAGAAACGAAAAGTTCTAGATTTGCTTGAATATCAGCAGTTAGTTTGCTCATGGATTAATTCTCTATGTTGATAACGACGCAAGATTAACATTATAGACGGCTTAGGTATATGCTATTCAAGGAATTATAAGAATACTGAAACGTTAGCTTAAGATAACGTTTCAGTATGGGTGGAGTGAGGTAGAAGCTACTTTTTGATTTTGGTGAAGATATGCCATTCTTCTTTGATATTGCCTTTAAAGCCAGCAACAGAAGCGACAACTTTTCGATGTAACGCGTGATTGATTTGGGTGTCATCGCTGCTGAATTCAGAATCACCATGACCGACGATGTTGACTCTAGATGGCTGAATACCGTTGCTGATGAGTGCACGTCTTACATGCGATGCTCGTTCTTTCGAAAGCTTTAGGTTGTGTGCCGCGTTACCTACTTTGCTAGCATAACCTTGTAACTCAATCGATGTACCCTCGTAACGCTTCAAAAACGCAGCCATCTGGCGTATCTGGCCAAGAAAGACTGGATTAATTTCTGTAGAGTTATTAGCAAAGAGTATGTGAAGCTCTTTTTTCTCTGATGACTCGAAATATGAACCACAACCGTCGTTATCGATTTCTGCACCAATCTGAGTATCGATACACAGATCTCGCGCGTTGATTACACCGTCATTGTCATCATCTTGAAGGTCGTAAATTTGAGTAACAGGCGGAAGAGCGCGATATTCAAATTCGTCCTCGTTGTTTTCAGCTAAAGCATTGGCAGATACAACCATGAAGCAAAGCGATAATACTGTGTTGGTAAGCTTCATTAATATTCCACCTTTTCATTCCATTCTTCTGGGATCTCAACTCGTAAACCGATGAGTAGGTTACCAGTTGCGTTCATTACGCGATATTTTGCGTATTGCTCGTCATACTTAGCGTCTAAATAGCCTTTACGAGCTTCGAATAATTCATTCTCGGTGTTAAGTAAATCGAGAAGGGTACGCTTACCGATGCGGTATTGTTTCTCATACGAGATAACTGTGTCTGATGCCGAGTCTACGTGGTCAGACAGGAACTCTTTTTGTTGTACGGTTAAATCAAGCGCACTCCATGATAAACGTAAGCTTTCTTCAACATTACGGTAAGTACTCTCGCGGAGGTCTTTGGCTTTGTTGAGTTGATAAGCGGCACTTTCAGCACGATCTTGGTCAGCACCGCCGTTGTATAGGTTGTACCTTAAACGAACCATAGCGGAAAACTCATCGCTGCTGCCTTCTGTACCGCCGGCATCATCACGCCAGGTTTGAGCGGCTTCAAAAGAAACCGTCGGGTAGTTGGTACTCTTAGATTGCTTGTATTGATACTTTGCTGAGTCAACATCGGCTTGAGCGATCTTAATTACTGGGTGCTGGTTAAACGCTTTTGCCAATGCACCGTCAACAGTGTAAGGAATAGCGCCCGCGTCTGCACGAGGGAAAGTTAGTCCAAGCGGAGATTGGCCAACAAGCCTCTTAAATTGAGTGTGAGTATCAAAAAGATTGTTTTGAGCCGCAAGTAAATTGCCGTGTGCTTTCGCAATACGAGCTTCTACTTGTGACATATCTGCTGTTGAACCAATACCGGACTCAACACGCTTACGAATATCGCTGTATATCTCTTTGTGTGTCGCTAGATTGTTTTCAGAAAGTGACAGCACTTCATAGGCTTTTACGGCGTCAAGATACACCTTAGTCACCTCTAATGCGATATCTTGAGCATTTGATAGCAATTGATAGCGAACAGATTCAGCGTCTGCGGCAGTTCGGTCGATATCATTAGAGGTGTTTGCACCGTCCCATATCAGTTGGGTAAGCGTAATCGTTGCTTCTTTTCGTGTCAGGTCAGTTGTGTCCTGATTGGTAGCAAGGTCGGTATGTTCATATCCAATCCCGCCATCTAAGTCTATACTTGGACGGTAAGCACCACCAGAAGCGTCATTAAGATAACGCTTACTGATGTATTCATTATAAGCACTTTTGATTTCAGGGTTACTTTCTAAAGTAAACGCAACGGCTTGCTCTAAGGTCTGGGCTTTAGCCGGTAAACTCAGTGCTATAGCTAACCCTAATGTTGTCTTTTGAAGCCTATTCAATGTGCATCTCCCTAAAGTTAGCTCGCATCTAAATCTTGAATTCGTGATGTTATATACGAAATTTAGATGAACCGCCAAAAAAATCACGTTCGCTAAGCTGGCGTTCGCAAATGGTTGTCAAAATGTTAACCGATCAGCGTGCGTTTTATGGTGTTTTTAGACACGTCAATCTTACGTTTTTAAATCTATTATTTTCCGCAAACACAATAACTTATATTACTGGTGTGAGCACTAAGATTGTTATGCGATGTGATCACCGTCATTAGCTTGTCACTCAAGTTGTTAAATACTAGATTCATAACTAGGAATTATATGACTTTAAGTGTTATATTTTAACTAATATTATAAATATAATGTCACTATTTTGACGTTAATGACAAGAAATGCTTTTTTAGGGGTTTATATGGACATGACAACATTGAATTTGGGTGGTGCATTAGCACTTGGCCAGCGCATTGTTATCTCGGTAGATGGTACGATTAAAGTCTTAGAAGAAGGCCAACCACTACAAACAGGGGATGTAGTTCTTGAATCTCAGAACGGATCCAATGAACCTCAGGTATCAGTAAAGCGTTTTTCACCAGAAGAAGGTGGGGAAGTTGAACTTGACCAAGACATAGCGAATATTTTTGCTGCATTAGAAGAAGGTCAAGACCCAACAGAGTTAGGTGAAGAGTTCGCTACAGCTGCTGGTCAGAATGGTTCTAGTTTGAGTGCGAGCGGAACCATCGAGCGAGATGGCGAAGAAACTATCCCCGGTACCGATTTTGTAACAACGGGTTTTGAAGCTCTGGGCATGTCCCGCACTCAGAGCCTAAGCCTTCTAGATGCCTTTCGCTCGTTTGAGCAACCTAACAACGATCCCACTTTTGTTGATAACAACAATTCACCTATCGGTGACACTGTCTCTTTTACCACAAATGAAGATACGCCAGTAAACGGAACCTTGTCGGCTTCAGACGAAGATGGCAATTCTCTGTCTTTCGTTAAAGCTACAGATCCTTCGAACGGCTCTGTTGTTATCGATGAAAACGGCGACTGGACTTATACACCCAATGAAAACTACAACGGTGATGACAGCTTTACCGTAGAAGTCTCTGACGGCCAAGGTGGCACAGACACAATAATCGTTAATATCGATGTTACTCCTATTAATGACGTTCCGACCTTAACGGCGGATACCGGTTCGGTGACCGAAGACACAGGCGTTGATGGCAGCGGCAACCTGACCGACAGCGGCACCTTGGCGGCGGGCACAGGCGGCGACGCGGGCGAAGACAAGTTCACAGCAGAGACGGGTCTGACCGGCACGGGTGGCTACGGCACGCTTGATGTCGACGCGAATGGCAACTGGACTTACACCGCAGACAACGAGCAAGCGGCAATCCAAGGGCTGAAAGCGAATGAGACGCTAACAGACACCATCACGGTGACGAACGCGGATGGCGTGACCACGACGACCGTGACGATCACCATCAACGGCACCGATGACGTTCCGACCTTAACGGCGGATACCGGTTCGGTGACCGAAGACACAGGCGTTGATGGCAGCGGCAACCTGACCGACAGCGGCACCTTGGCGGCGGGCACAGGCGGCGACGCGGGCGAAGACAAGTTCACAGCAGAGACGGGTCTGACCGGCACGGGTGGCTACGGCACGCTTGATGTCGACGCGAATGGCAACTGGACTTACACCGCAGACAACGAGCAAGCGGCAATCCAAGGGCTGAAAGCGAATGAGACGCTAACAGACACCATCACGGTGACGAACGCGGATGGCGTGACCACGACGACCGTGACGATCACCATCAACGGCACCGATGACGTTCCGACCTTAACGGCGGATACCGGTTCGGTGACCGAAGACACAGGCGTTGATGGCAGCGGCAACCTGACCGACAGCGGCACCTTGGCGGCGGGCACAGGCGGCGACGCGGGCGAAGACAAGTTCACAGCAGAGACGGGTCTGACCGGCACGGGTGGCTACGGCACGCTTGATGTCGACGCGAATGGCAACTGGACTTACACCGCAGACAACGAGCAAGCGGCAATCCAAGGGCTGAAAGCGAATGAGACGCTAACAGACACCATCACGGTGACGAACGCGGATGGCGTGACCACGACGACCGTGACGATCACCATCAACGGCACCGATGACGTTCCGACCTTAACGGCGGATACCGGTTCGGTGACCGAAGACACAGGCGTTGATGGCAGCGGCAACCTGACCGACAGCGGCACCTTGGCGGCGGGCACAGGCGGCGACGCGGGCGAAGACAAGTTCACAGCAGAGACGGGTCTGACCGGCACGGGTGGCTACGGCACGCTTGATGTCGACGCGAATGGCAACTGGACTTACACCGCAGACAACGAGCAAGCGGCAATCCAAGGGCTGAAAGCGAATGAGACGCTAACAGACACCATCACGGTGACGAACGCGGATGGCGTGACCACGACGACCGTGACGATCACCATCAACGGCACCGATGACGTTCCGACCTTAACGGCGGATACCGGTTCGGTGACCGAAGACACAGGCGTTGATGGCAGCGGCAACCTGACCGACAGCGGCACCTTGGCGGCGGGCACAGGCGGCGACGCGGGCGAAGACAAGTTCACAGCAGAGACGGGTCTGACCGGCACGGGTGGCTACGGCACGCTTGATGTCGACGCGAATGGCAACTGGACTTACACCGCAGACAACGAGCAAGCGGCAATCCAAGGGCTGAAAGCGAATGAGACGCTAACAGACACCATCACGGTGACGAACGCGGATGGCGTGACCACGACGACCGTGACGATCACCATCAACGGCACCGATGACGTTCCGACCTTAACGGCGGATACCGGTTCGGTGACCGAAGACACAGGCGTTGATGGCAGCGGCAACCTGACCGACAGCGGCACCTTGGCGGCGGGCACAGGCGGCGACGCGGGCGAAGACAAGTTCACAGCAGAGACGGGTCTGACCGGCACGGGTGGCTACGGCACGCTTGATGTCGACGCGAATGGCAACTGGACTTACACCGCAGACAACGAGCAAGCGGCAATCCAAGGGCTGAAAGCGAATGAGACGCTAACAGACACCATCACGGTGACGAACGCGGATGGCGTGACCACGACGACCGTGACGATCACCATCAACGGCACCGATGACGTTCCGACGGCAGAGAGCTTCACTGAAACAACCGTGGACTGCGCTACTTCTATCGACTTTGCTCCCCACACTAGTGACGAAGAAGATGATGCTGTAGGCGTTGAGACTTCCGTTATCGTAGAGAGTGCCCCAGTGTTTGGTACTTTGTATGAAGTTGCAGACGACGGAACTAAGACAGAAGTCGTTATCGGTCAAGAGTATGGCGATTCAGACAACTTTGAATATGTAGTTGATTCAAATATTGCCGAGCAGCTTAGTTTTAGTGCGTCAGATCTTTCATCACTAATTGACACTTCGAATGGAAGTACATCAATCGGTTACTTCAACGACCTAGTTTCTATTTCAGCCGGAACTTATACTGGTAATTCCCCAGTAGGTAATGACGTAGTGAGTAATCCAGGGGTTTACCTAAATTACGATGACTATAGAGTAGAAGATGGCTTTGGCGTCTCAACCAGTAAGAGCGGTCAAAGTGAGTTAGACGTTACATCAAAAGAATTTATTTCTGTTGATTTTGGAAATAGTGGCGCCGAAATTTTGTCTGCTAATTTAGAATTTGGAAGCGTTTTTGGTAACTACAACGCTAACAGTAGTGCCGATGGTGAAATTAATGTCGTTGCACTAGACGCATCTGGCAATGTTGTTGGGACATTTAACTTTAATACTGAAAACACTTCAAATTCTGGTAATGAATATACGCTTTCTATAGACGGTAATGGCAACTCTATAGTTAATGTATCTATTCCAGATGGCAACGGCGGATTTGTACCATTTACAGAGTTAAGAGTCTTTACTACCCAAGATGGCTCTGCTAATCCAAATAGAAATTCAAATATTACTTTTAAAGGCGTAGACGTAGTGGACGCCAAAGTAACAGAGACTATTGATTATAAAGCGGAAGACTCTACCGATTTAGAGAGTGCGTCAGCACAGGTAACGATCGTCACGGATTCAATAGTAAAACCGTCACCAGAGGTTACTAGTGTTTCTCGAGATGTTTCTGAAGACTCTGATTCAGTACAAACTGTTTCTGGCAATATAGAGGTTTTATACGCGGATAGCATAGTTTTAGAAGAGCCTTCGGAGAGTTATACATCAGCGGGACAAAATATCACTTGGTCTTCATCAAACGGTGGCCAAACCTTAATTGGTAGTGCGAATGGCCTAGCAGTGATTACTGCAATTATCGATGATGTTGGGAATTACTCTGTGACTCTCAATGGGCCGGTCGATCATTTAGACGCCAATGTTCCATTAGACGAAATGTCCATTGCTATTGGGATCGTTGCAAGTAACGAAGCTGGTACTCAAACCGGATCTATTTCTCTAACTATCGATGATGATGTTCCTGTCGCTCAGCCGATTATTAATGACTTACAACCCTCAGCAAAAGCTGGTGCAAACGTGCAGCTTATCTTGGATGTATCCGGCTCTATGGCGTGGGATTCAGTTACGGGTCAAAGCACTATTACGAACGAGTCTAGATTGTCGATTATGCAAGACGCGGCGAAACAGCTGCTTGCTGAATACCAAAGCTTAGGTGTTACACAGGTTCAAATAGTCACGTTTTCAGGCAGTTCAAATGCCCAAGATGGCGCAAGTGGTACAAGCTGGATGTCTGTTACCGAAGCCTTAGAGCTTATTAATAATTTGACGGCAGATGGCGCAACTTATTACGACAGTGCTATTGATGCGGCGATGGACCACTGGACTGACGTAGGTAAGGTTGACGGTAACCCATCTAACATTACTTACTTTTTATCTGATGGTGCGCCAAATTCTGGCGGTGCCTTAACAGACTCGGAAAAATCTAGCTGGGAAAGCTTCGTAGAATCTAACGATATTACGGCATTGGCTTACGGAATGGGCGAAGCCGTACCAATAAGCTACCTTGAAGACATTGCTTATAACGGCGCAACAGACAGTGAAATAGGAGCCGTTGTTGTTCCTGATATTACTCAGCTTCCACCAATCATTCTTCAATCGGTTGTTGATCCTATTTCAGGTGAGGTTGTGAACGACGGCAGCAACGGTTCTATTAGCGGTTTTGGAGCTGATGGCGGGCACGTCTCTGAAGTGAAATACGGTGGAACAACAGTTTCTTATGATGGTAGTACAGTATCTGTTTCAGGTTTGGAACCAGGTGTTAGTACTGCGATAGACGGTAGCGAAATATCGATTTTTATCGACAATAGTCATACGTTAGTTTTAGACATGGCTACAGGGTCTTACCAATTCTTCGCTGCTGTTGTTGATAACGATATTTCGTTAGATTTTGATTATGAACTATCCGACTTAGATGGCGATACGAGCAATAGCAGTATGACTTTTAATATCCAAGCTCCAGTGCTCGATGCTAACGATGACGTGACATCAACTATTGAGTTGGTTCCTGTTTTGATTGATGTACTAGCGAATGATTACAACCCACACGCATTGACATCAGCTTTGATTTTATCCAGTGTGGCTTTGGTCAATCCAGCTTTAGGTCAAGTATCAATTGTCGATGGTAAAGTTTTGTTTGTGCCGAACGATAGCGCTAGTGCTGGTGACATAGTGGAAATTTCGTACACAGCTACCGATAAGAATGGTAATAGTGATACAGCTACTATGTCAGTTACGATGACAGGGCACAGCGGAAACATCATATCTGATGGAGTAGGTATCAATGCGGTTTATATGCCTCAAGGGACCGTTTCAAGTAACCATGGCGATGATTGGCAAAATCAGCCACAACCATCTATAACCGTTAACGGTATTAAAGTAGAACGCGGCCAGCAAAACCCTTCACTGACTGATGCCGCGGATTTGATTGTTACCGGTGGTGATAATGACCATGTAGAAGGTGGTGATTTTGATGACATTATCCATCTTGGCGATAGTGGCAGCAATGCGGCATTCGATTTGCAGGATGCTACAGAGTTCGTTGAACTGGATGTTGACGATATTTACCAAGGGAACAATGAAGACGGTACTCTTGAATCTCCGTACGTGGCGCCAAGTTGGGCTGATGTAGGTCAAGGTGGTGCTGGAAATGATGTGATTTTAGGTGAGTCTGGCATAGATTTGATTTCTGGCGGTTCTGGGAATGACTATCTAGATGGTGGCTCAGAAAATGATTACATTCGTGCCGGTAGCGGTAATGATATTGTTATTGGAGGCTCAGGAGATGATCATTTGAGAGGTGAGGATGGTAATGACATCCTTATTGGTGGCCTTGGAGATGACATTTTAACCGGGGATGACGGTGACGATTTGTTCCAATGGGTTGACCAACCATTCCAAGGCGATGTTGATACCATTACCGACTTTGCTTTGGGTGAAGACCATTTGGATATCTCTCAACTGCTGCCGACTGAGAATAATATGTCAGATCTTTTAGAACACATCGCTATTGAAAAAGTGGATAACGGCGGTGGTGATAAAGATCTGGTGATCACTATCTCTGAAGGTGCCAATAACAGTGGTCAGACACAAACGATTGTACTCGATAATACGGGGAATCAGTTTGACTCTGTGAACGCTCAAGGTGACGGTAGTGTGATAAGCAGTGATTTGAGTAACTTGGTTAATCAACTCTTTGTGAACTTACCAGACCAATAACAAAAAAGGGCCGAAAGGCCCTTTTTTAATACATCTGTTTTGCTATAGAAGCTTGATTCTAAGGCTCTGAAATTAAAGAACCTTACAAGCAAAACCTTTCAAGTAGAAACCTTCTGGGTAAGCTGTATCGATCAAGTGATCGGCAGCTTGCTCGAAGCGTTCAACAAATTTCACAGTTCTGCCTGCATCTAGAGCGGCATCAGCAATGATTTTTTGGAATAGATCTGCACCCATCAAACCAGAGCAAGAGTAAGTGAGTAGTGTTCCACCTGGCTTAAGGATTTGCATCGCAAGCATGTTAACGTCTTTATAGCCGTTAGCACCCGATGTTAGGTTGTTCTTACTTGAAACGAATTTTGGTGGATCCATGATAACGACATCAAACTTAGTGCCTTGATCTCGGTATTCGCGAAGCAGTTTGAATACGTCTGCGTTTAGGAATACAGCACGCTTTTTCGAGATGTCGAATTCATTCAGTTCAGCGTTGAACTTAGCTGTATCGAGAGCCAGCTGAGATACATCTGCGTTGATTACACGCTTAGCATCACCTTTAAGGGCATACAGACCAAAACCACCGGTGTATGAGAAACAGTTAAGAACATCTTTGCCTTTAACGTACTTCATTGACTCTTTACGGCTATCACGTTGATCCATATAGAAGCCTGTTTTATGGCCTTCCATGATGTTCACGCTGATCTTCACGCCGTTTTCTTCAATGATTACTGACTTAGGTGGCTCTTCGCCATGCAGTACACCTACAGTTTGTTCTAAGCCTTCTTTTTTACGAACTGCTACGTCAGAGCGTTCGTAAATATTGCAATCAGGGAAGCACTCAACTAGGGCTTCAACGATAATGCTCTTGTTGAACTCAGCGCCAGCACTCAGTAGCTGGCAAACTAAGAAGTCTTGGTACTTGTCGATAGTAATACCTGGTAGGCCGTCAGATTCAGCTGCCGTTAAGCGGTATCCTGTCAAACCATCGCGTTCGATAATATCTTCACGCAGTGATTGTGCGTCTTTAAATCTTTTGATGAAAAACGCTTTATTGATTTCTTCCTTTTCAAATGTCCAAACACGAGCACGAATTTGAGAAGCAGGAGAGTAAGCTGCTTTTGCAAGCCACTGACCATTTTGAGCATATACGTCTACAGTTTCACCTTGTTGTGGCTCGCCTTCAACCTTATCGATACCGCGTGAAAATACCCATGGGTGTTTACGACGTAACGATTTGTCTCGGGCTTTAGCTAGATGAATAGAAGGAGTCATAATTTACTCTGTTGGTTGAAATTTGAAGGAGACGTATTGTCGGGGAAGTCAAATCGAAAAGCAAATAAGAAAGGGCTGCAGAAGCAGCCCAAATATCGATATTTTATGTTCAGATCTTAATGATTACGCTTTCAGACCTGTTAGTAAGCCTTCCATGGTGTCGCTCTGCTTGCGCAGCTGATCGACATTGGAATTACTCTTACTGATCATTTCGCAAATGTTGTCTGATTGGTGACGAATTTCAGCAACGCTCTGTGCAATATTATCAGCAACCACACCTTGCTCTTCAGAGGCGGTCGCGATTTGGGTACTGCTGTCAGATATTGATTGATTCTTCTCAGCTAACGAGCCGATCTCAACGTTCACTTCTGACATCAGAGTTTGACCTTCATTCGCATTGTTAACCGTCACTTCCATCAGTTTGGTGAGAGATTGGCTGTTACGTTGTAATGATTCAATCATGCTTTGAATTTCGACAGTAGCTTGTTGCGTGCGTCCCGCAAGAGCGCGAACCTCATCAGCAACAACAGCAAAACCACGACCTTGTTCACCAGCTCGAGCCGCTTCGATAGCCGCGTTGAGAGCTAATAGGTTGGTCTGTTCTGAAATCCCATTAATGGTCGCGACCACTTCATCGATTTGTGCGGCGTTGGCATCAAGTTCTTCTACTGCTTGCGAAGCCGATTGGATCTCTTGAGATAAATTAGAGATAGACTCTAGCGTATTCGAAACCTTCAATTGTCCGCTTTGCGCTACACCACGAGCATCCATGGTTTGAGAGCTCGACTCATGAGCAAGCGTTGCGACTTCACGAATCGTCGCAGCCATTTGTTCTGTTGCACTTGCCAAGCTATTCAGGTGTTCTTGTTGATTACCTGAGATGTCTGAGCTTTGTTGTGTCGATTGGTTTAAGTCAGAACTGATTTGCTGCATGAGTGCGACAGACTCTTGAATCGATAACACCATGTTTTGTTCACGCTCTGCTACTTTATCAATAGTAATTGCGATTTCACTGAATTCATCACGAACGAGGAAGTAGTTCATACGACAGGTGAGATCGCCATTCGCCAACGTGCTTAATGCTTTGTTCATAGAGAACATCGCACCGCCAATGAACGTCATGATGTAATAAACGCCTAGCGCGATCAGGGATAGAGTAACGGCAATGATTGAAACTTGAGTCGCAGAGAGCGCTGACCAAAGGTTTTGATCGTGGTTGGCGATCAAGCTGAATGCACCGTTCATGACCGAGACTGAGCCAGCGCCATAACCTAGGGAGATGGTGTCAGAGTTACTGACAAGCTGTGCCACTTGGTCTTTGGTGAGTTGACCGGCCTCGATTAGTCCTTTCATCAAGAGCATCTCTTCTTGGTAAAGGTGGGCCAGTAAAGAGTCCGCAGCACTATCTAAAACAAGCGTTAAAATAACCAGGGCGAGAAGAGGTAATAAGAAGAGTAGATAGAACTTTTCTTGGATTTTTAGGTGAATGAGATATTTGTCAATCCAACGAAATGGGATTTCTTTCATAATCGTTATACTCGAAGTAATGCCACCGCCAAACGGTGATTGAATAGAGTCTCAACTATATCATTCATATAATTTATGAGGCAACGTTATGAAAAATTCACAATGTATATTTGTCGTATCAGGCCGAGTTCAATGTGTTGGCTTTCGTTATCACACAAGCAGGCAGGCGCGCGCCTTGAGTATTTCAGGCTATGCAATGAACTTAAACGATGGTTGTGTCGAAGTATTAGCGGTTGGGGATATGGAGCAGATAGAGAAGTTATACGCGTGGTTACAGTTAGGGCCTTCTAGCGCTACAGTAGACCAGGTTGTTAAGCATCGAATCAGTGAGACGGATAAGCGGACTGTTTCTGTTGGAGAGTTTAAAATACTGTAGCGCTGTTACTACAGTATTGACAGGTAGATCTTGTTAGCGGATGGAGCTTATAAACATTTCGTTGGCTTAGGTAAACCCGCTAACTTTGTTGCTTGTTTAGCTGGGCCTTTCTTGAACAATTTGAACAGGTATTTACTGTTACCTTTTTCAGGGCCGTGGGCTTTTTCCATTGCTTTAACGAGCATGCGAACAGCTGGAGAGGTCTTGAACTCTTCGTAAAAGCTTCTTACAAAATGGACGACTTCCAAGTGTGCTTCAGTCAGTTCAATCGCTTCGTCTTCAGCCAGGATTTCAATCATACCTTCTTCCCATTGTGTGTAGTCCAATAGGTAGCCTTGAGCGTCGGTTTCAATTTGTTTGCCGTTATATTCAAACATGTTTAGTCCAGAATCAGTTTAACTCAGTAAATAGGGTACATGACCACGTTTACCTTTCTCAAGAGATATTGTCGTTATCTATAGGAATATTGCATCTACAGATACAAAAAAGCCCAAGAGACAGGCTCTTGGGCTCGATTTTGAACGAACTATGATTAGTCGTTGCTGTTCATAATACCTAAGATACTTAGTAGGCTGATGAAGATGTTGTAGATCGAAACATACAAGCTAATAGTTGCTGAGATGTAGTTCGTTTCACCGCCACGGATGATGCTTTGCGTTGTTAGCAAGATAACACCAGTCGAGAACAGGATGAACATACCGCTCATTGCCAATGATAGTAGAGGCATCTGTAGGAAGATGTTTGCAACCATACCCACTAGCAGTACAACGAAACCAGCCATCAACATACCGTTAAGAAATGAAAGGTCGCGTTTAGTTGTTAGTGCGTAAGCTGATGCTGCCATAAAGGCAAGCGCAGTACCGCCAAGTGCAGTTAAGATGACATCACCCATACCTGCGCCGACATACATGTTTAAGATTGGACCGATCGTGTAGCCTAGGAAACCTGTAAACAGGAACGTAAACACAAGACCCATGCCGTTGTCACGGTTCTTTTCTGTTAGGAATAGTAGGCCGTAAAAACCAACCAGCATGATAATAAGACCAGGACGAGGAAGGTTCATCGCCATAGATACGCCTGCTACAACAGCAGACCAAAGTAGTGTCATAGACAGTAGTGCGTATGTGTTACGCAACACTTTATTGGTTTGCAGAGCATTCTCTTGAGTTGCTGTGCGTGAAAACATAGGGCTGTTCATAATCTTCCTCGTAAGGTGACTTCAATAGTTATTAGTACATTTATGGGGCTGAAAGTTCGAAAAATCAAGTCTTTCATTCCTTCTGTATACTTAAAATAATAATCAAAATAGTCGTTTAAGTGTTTCTCAAGATGTAACAAATTGTTACTAGTGTTTCATGTTTACAATTTTAAGAAGCTTTAATAACGAAGAGGCGACCGAAGCCGCCTCTGCCTATATCAGTATAGTATCACATTAATGGTGCAAGATTTGACTCAAGAAGTTCTGAGTTCGATCCGATTGTGGGTTCTCGAAGAAATCGACTGGGTTGTTTTCTTCGATAATTTCACCCGCATCCATAAAGATAACGCGGTCGGCAACTTCTTTAGCAAAGCCCATCTCGTGCGTTACACACAACATCGTCATGCCTTCTTCTGCAAGTTCGACCATTACATCGAGCACCTCACGTACCATTTCTGGATCGAGCGCTGATGTAGGTTCATCAAACAGCATAACTTGCGGGTTCATACATAAAGAACGAGCAATTGCCACACGTTGTTGTTGACCACCAGACAGTTGGCCTGGGAATTTATCCGCTTGCTCTGGTATTTTTACACGCTCGAGGAATTTCATCGCGATGGCTTCTGCTTCCTCTTTCGGCATCTTCTTCACCCAGATTGGTGCTAAGGTGCAGTTTTCTAATACCGTTAGGTGAGGGAACAAGTTGAAGTGCTGGAAACACATACCGACATCGCGGCGAACGGCTTCGATGTTTTTCAGGTCTTCCGTTAGCTCATTACCGGATACAAAGATATGGCCTTTTTGGTGCTCTTCTAGGCGGTTGATACAACGAATCATCGTTGACTTTCCTGAACCTGAAGGGCCACAAATAACGATCTTCTCGCCTTTTTTAACTTCCAAGTTGATGTTTTTAAGAACGTGGAACTCACCGTACCACTTGTTCATGTCCTTTAACTCGATCATAAGACCTTGAGAGTTGTTTTCTGTTTGCTGCGTCATAATACGTCCTTGATCTTGTTAATTATCGTTTGTGACCGGTGTGAAGTTTGTTTTCTAGCCAAATCGAGTATCTCGACATGCCAAAACAAAACACCCAGAACACTAACGCGACAAATACATAACTTTCTGTTGAGAAACCAAGCCATTCAGGGTCGGTATTCGCGGCTTGGCCAATCCCTAGTACATCAAACATACCGATAATCAAAACTAGACTGGTATCTTTGAACAAACCAATAAAGGTGTTCACAATTGAAGGGATTGTGATTTTTAGAGCTTGAGGCAGAATAATAAGCCCCGTTTTTTTCCAATAGCTTAACCCTAAGGCGTCAGCCGCTTCGTATTGACCTTTTGGTATCGCTTGTAAACCGCCACGGATTACTTCTGCCATGTAAGCTGCACTGAAGAGTACAACCCCAACAAGCGCTCTGATCAGTTTATCGGTTTCTGTCCCTTCTGATAGAAAGAGGGGAAGCATTACCGAGGCCATGAATAGAACCGTAATCAGCGGTACACCACGCCAAATCTCGATGTAAACGGTACACATACTGCGGATGATTGGCATCTCTGAACGTCGACCCAGTGCGAGTGCGACACCAATAGGCAGTGATACCACAATACCCACAAGCGCGATGATCAGTGTAACTAGCAATCCACCCCATTTATGTGTATCGACGACTTCTAGTCCGAAGATACCACCGTAAAGAAGACCAGCGATCAAGAAAGGGTAGATGTTTACAAAAAATAACCAAATCCAAGTACGCTTTGGTGTTCTTTCGTAGGCTAACAAAGCAACAAATATCGCTAGTGTGATATAGAATAAGCGTGGGCGCCACAGCTCAGCCTCAGGATAGAAGCCATACATGAATTGATCCCAGCGCACGCTAATAAACACCCAACAAGCGCCATCACTTGTACAAGCATCTCGTGTTGTTCCTATCCAATCAGCATTAATGAATGCCCAATCTGCTATCGCCCACAATAAAGTGAAAGCAAAATAAGCAAGCACCACAGTGACGACACTGTTAACTGGTCCATTAAATAGGTTCTTTCTTAACCAACCGACAGGCCCAACGGTATTCGCTGGAGGCGGAAGATCAGGTTGAAATTGATGTGTACTCATCTTATCTCTCCACTAACGCTACTTTGCGGTTGTATATGTTCATTAGAGCGGATGTTAATAGGCTTAGAGTCAGGTAGACGCCCATTGTCATCGCGATTACTTCGATAGCTTGTCCAGTTTGGTTCAATGTTGTTCCTGCAAATACAGACACAAGATCGGGATAACCAATGGCCATCGCAAGTGATGAGTTTTTGGTCAGGTTTAAATACTGACTGGTTAGTGGTGGGATAATAATTCTTAATGCTTGCGGAATAATGACTAGCTTAAGAGTTCTTGTTCGCGGGAGCCCTAGAGACATAGCAGCCTCTGTTTGCCCATGGTTTACCGCGTTGATACCTGAACGCACAATTTCAGCGATGAATGCAGCTGTGTAGATACTTAAAGCAAGCATCAATGCGGCAAGTTCAGGAATGATGCTAATACCACCTTTGAAATTAAATCCTTTTAAAACAGGGTATTCAGCAGAGATAGGCATGCCCATAACAAAGTACGTAACCAGTGGTAAACCCACAATGAGTGCTGCGGCAATACGCCCCATAGGTGTTTGCTGACCAGTTAATTTCTGCTTGTTGTTAGCCCAGATGTTGATAACAAACGTAGCGATGATACCGACAATTAGCGATGCGATAACAATGCTACTGCCTTGCTCCATGATAGGGGCAGGGAAGTACAGACCACGTACATTCAAGAAAATAGCTTCACCAAGGCTCATACTTTGACGAGCGGAAGGTAATGCTTGTAGAACGGCGAAATACCAAAAAAATATTTGTAGAAGAAGAGGGATATTTCGGAATATTTCTATGTAGACCGCCGCAAATCGGCTCACTAGCCAGTTTGAAGAAAGCCTAGCAATACCCATACTAAAGCCCAGTACCGTGGCTAGCATGATGCCTAGCACAGAAACTAAAGCGGTATTGAGAAGACCGATAAAGAAAGTACGACCGTATGAGAACGTTTCGTCGTATTCAATGAGAGTTAAGCCGATACCAAAACCAGCTTCTTGGGAGAGAAAATCAAAACCAGTGGCGATACCACGGGAATCTAAGTTAGTGAGTGCATTATTTACGATCGTGTAAAAGAAAGCACAGAGTGCTCCGACAGCGAGAATTTGGAAAATAACTGAGCGAAAAGTGGGGTTGTAAAAAAGGTTGGCACTTTTGGGCTGTGGCTTTGCCTGAGCTGGAGAAATAGTTTCATTAGGTTTCATACTGCTATAACCTCAAATCCATTTAATAAATAGGGCGGAAAAGTCCGCCCTAATTGATGCTTGGAAATTTATTAACGGATAGGTGGAGCGTACATAAAGCCGCCCGCATTCCATAGTGCGTTTACGCCACGAGAGATCTGTAGTGGTGAACCTGTACCAACAGTACGTTCGAAGCTCTCACCGTAGTTACCAACTTGTTTAATTACTTGGTAACCCCAATCGTCACGAATACCTAGCCCTTTACCTTTAGGACCGTCAACGCCAAGAATACGCTTGATGTTTGGATCTTTTGACTTAAGCATTTCATCAGCGTTCTTAGAAGAGATGCCGTACTCTTCCGCGTTAATCATCGCTGAAAGTGTCCATTTAGCGACGTTGAACCATTTGTCATCATCTTGACGAACAACAGGACCTAGTGGTTCTTTAGAGATGATTTCAGGAAGTACTTGCGCAGATTTAGGATCGGCTAGGTTCAAGCGAAGTGCATATAGGCCAGATTGGTCAGTTGTAAGAACATCACAACGACCCGCATCAAAACCTTTAGACGTTTGTGCTGCAGTATCAAATACTACTGGCTTGTAAGACATACCACTGTTACGGAAGTAATCAGCTAGGTTAAGTTCAGTCGTTGTACCTGATTGTACACATACTGAAGCACCATCAAGTTCTTGAGCACTTGTCAGGCCAAGTTCTTTCTTAACCATGAAGCCTTGACCATCGTAGTAGTTAACACCTACGAAGTTCAGACCTAGAGCAGTATCACGATGTAGTGTCCATGTTGTGTTACGAGATAGTACGTCGATTTCACCCGATTGAAGGGCAGTGAAACGTTCTTTCGCTGTTAAAGGTACATACTTAACTTTAGTCTTGTCACCGAGTACAGCCGCTGCAAGAGCTTGACAATACTCAACATCGATTCCTTCCCATTCACCTTTTGAGTTAGGGTTAGAGAACCCTGGAAGACCTGTACTTACACCACAAGTTAAAAATCCTTGAGATGTGACTTTGTCCAGAGTGCTTTCTGCCGCTGATGCTGATGTTGCCATCATCGCAGTTGATGCAGCTACTACTGAAGCAAGAAGTGTTAGTTTATTGGCTCCTCAAAACCACCGCCTAGGGCGGTGGTGATTGTTCCTTGAGGCTATAGCCTGAAGAAGTGCCCATGTTAGAAGTAACCTCTTATTCACCACAAGTAAGAGGAAACAACCACATGGGCGATTACAGAAGTTCATCACATGTCTATTGGCGTTGCAAATACCATATAGTTTGGACTCCAAAGTACAGATATAAGATTTTGAAAGATAAGGTAGGAAAGGAGCTTTATCGTTCAATCTATATTTTGTGCAATATGAAAGACTGCGAAGTTTTAGAATTAAATGTTCAACCAGATCATGTTCATCTTGTTGTCATTATTCCTCCCAAGTTATCAGTATCGAGTTTGTTAGGAGTTTTAAAAGGCCGAACAGCAATTCGACTTTTCAATAGATTCCCACATATACGTAAGAAATTATGGGGAAATCACTTTTGGGCTAGAGGGTATTTTGTAGATACGGTCGGTGTGAATGAAGAAGTCATTCGGCGATATGTACGACACCAAGATAAGCAGGACATAGAGTATGAACAACAATTACAGTTATTGAAGAACTGATAGCGCGGACGCCCCCTTTTAGGGGGTTATAAAGCAAAACCGCCTTCTAAGAAGGCGGATATTTTTTTGTCATTTGTATCCTTCCTTGTTAACCAGGTGACACCTGATACTCGTGCTCATTTGAGTTTTTCTATATGTGTTGCGCTTTCTAAGACCTTGTTACTCAAATCAAACTGGTTGCATTTTGCAAATGAAACTGTGTGCGATTTAAACAACTATTTATAAGGTTAGGAAAGGATCCGTACTTTCACAAATGTATAATTTAAAAAGAATTTTGAATGAAATCACAAATCCGAACACAATTAGAATGACCAAATGTTAACTTAATGTAAATAGTGCAGCGGTTCACACTGTTGGTGCAACGAGATTTAGATTTTTATATTGACAATTGACTAGATAAATATTCTGAATCAACATCACAATGATGAAACATTAAACTTCAGAAAGATTGAAATTTGGTGAATAAATATTTTTATTGCACTCGGATAGTTATTAATATGCTCCAAATTTGGTAGCATGGCTGAATAGTTATTGAAGTCATCTCAAGGAAGAACATGCGTTATTTCCCAATGTTTTTAGATGTAGAAAATAAGCCGATCTTAGTGGTGGGTGGGGGTGAGGTTGCTTGCCGAAAAGTAGATAGCTTGTTAAGAGCTGGGGCGGATGTCACTTTAGTATCCCCCAAGGTAGAGCCTTACTTAAAGCAGCTTGTTGATGATAATAAAGTCCATTGGGTTCAAAACTTTTATTCTTCGCAACTTATCTCGAAAAACTACTTACAAGTGTGGGCAACCACAGACAACCCAGACCTAAATCATCAAGTACATAATGATGCAAAAAAGTTGGGTATTCTTGTCAATGTGGTCGACGACTTACCCTACTGTGACTTCATCACTCCCTCAATGATAAATCGCGGAAGAATCCAAATTGCGATCTCAAGCGGGGGTGCATCACCTGTTTTGGTGAGAAATATTAGAGAAAAACTCGAAACCGTCTTGCCTCAGAATATTGGTTTGATCGCAGACTTTGGTGCATCAAAACGCAATTCGATTAAAGAGTCCTTTCCTACTGTTGATGAACGCCGCAAATTCTGGGAGCGATTTTTGTCTTCCAGTTTCATCAATCAAGTCACGGAGCGGGAGCAACTTGAAGCTTATTATCAGAAATCTTTGGCGGAACCTGTCGATAATGAAGGGCAAGTGACTTGGATTGAGTTCGAGCAAGATGTAGAACTTCTCTCAATGAAGGCGCTGCGCCTGATGCAAGAAGCAGAATTGGTGTTGTCACCTAAAGAGTGCCCATTTGATTACATTGACTTGTGCCGTAGAGACGCCGAGAGAGAGAGTTTCAGCGATAGTGGAGAGTTATCGACAAAGCTTGAGAAGGCAAGGGAAGAGAACTTACGTGTGTGTGTGTTTATTCCACCAGCAAGTGTTGAGTTCAATCTATTAGTCGGCAAAGACTTGAAACTGTCTTCCGCTAAAGTTATTAGCTAAGACTAGAACTATCTAGTTCAGCTCGTACTTACTTTACGATCCTTGAATAAAGTCTCTAGATAAATAAAAAGCCACTTCCCAAAGAAGTGGCTTTTTGCTATTTCGAACACGACATTGTGCTGATGAATGAGCAACCCAAATAAGCAGTCGCTAAAACTCAGAAATTAGTCGCGGAAGTTATCAAATTGGAAAGGTTGACCAAGTTCACCGCTACGAACTAAAGCCATAACTGCTTGTAGATCATCACGTTTCTTACCAGTTACACGAACTTTGTCGCCTTGGATAGACGCTTGAACCTTCACTTTGTTGTCTTTGATTAGCTTAACGATCTTCTTCGCTACATCAGTTTCGATGCCTTGCTTAAAGATAACCGTTTGGTGCCAAGTGCGACCTGTTTGGTCTGCTGCTTTCGCTTCCATCGCGTTCGGGTCAACGTTGCGCTTCGTTAAGTTGCTACGAAGAATGTCGCGCATCTGTTTTAGTTGGAAGTCATCTTGCGCTGTCAGTTTTACTGATTCGTCTTTGTAATCGAAGCTAGCTTCAACGCCACGGAAATCGAAACGAGTCGATAGCTCACGGTTTGCGTTGTCTACAGCGTTACGTAGTTCTACTGCTTCTACTTCAGAGATAATGTCAAATGATGGCATTGTGTTCGTTCCTTAAGCTAAATTTCTATCTTTAATTGCAGTTGCAAGCATGTCTAGCATGGTTGCAGTATCTTCCCAGCTTAGGCAAGGGTCAGTGATTGACTTACCGTATTCTAGGTTATTGATGTCAGTCATTGGCTGGTTACCTTCTTTAATGAAGCTTTCTGCCATGATGCCTGCAATTTGGTTTTTGTTAGATTTGATCTGTTCGCAAATGTCTTGTGCCACTTCTAACTGCTTACGATGCTGCTTTTGGCAGTTTGCGTGGCTGAAGTCGACAACTAAGCGCTCAGGAAGGTTAACTTCTGCCAGTTGCTTACATGCGTTCTCAACAGATTCAGCGTCAAAGTTAGGGCCTTTATCACCACCACGTAGAATAACGTGACCGTATGGGTTACCTGAAGTGCGGTAAACTGTCATACGACCATTCTTGTCTGGAGAATAGAAGTAGTGTGAAGCATGCGCAGCACGGATCGCATCAATTGCAATCTTGATGTTGCCATTGGTTGCGTTCTTGAAGCCTACTGGGCAAGAAAGTGCTGAAGCCATTTCACGGTGAATCTGAGATTCTGTCGTACGAGCGCCAATCGCGCCCCAAGTGATAAGGTCTGCAATGTACTGACCTGTGATCATATCAAGGAATTCAGTCGCGGTAGCTAGGCCAAGCTTGTTGATATCAAGCAGTAGTTTACGTGCTTTGTTTAAGCCAGTTTCAAGTGCGTATGAACCATCTAGATTCGGATCGGTAATCAAACCCTTCCAACCTACAATTGTACGAGGTTTCTCGAAGTAGGTTCTCATGACAACGAACAGTTCATCTTTATACTGGTCTTGAATCTGACTTAAGCGCTCAGCGTAATCAAGTGCCGCATCTGTATCGTGAACAGAACAAGGGCCAACGATAACTAATAGGCGGTCATCACGACCCGTTAGGATATCTTCGATTTGGCGGCGAGAGTTTTTAATGCGCTCAGCAACGTCGTCAGTAATAGGGTGTGCATTGCCTAATTCGGCAGGAGTTGGCATAGGACCCAGAGCTTGGGTTCTCAACTCATCAGTTTTTAATGGCATGTGATAGCTTTTTTATTCTATTGCGAAGTGGTTAAGATAACGGAATTGAACAGAGGAATAAACTCTCTTACGTCAAAGTTATCTCAGTTATTGCTAATATTCTTATTTTTATCAGCAGGCCAGCGTCAAATAGGGGATTTTCACTTGTATTAACAGGCAGCTATCGGTATTTTCGTTTGAACACAACATAAAAATGCTGGAGCAGCAATGACTCAAGAAAATCAAAGCACTTTGCACCCAGAACTTGTCTTAGGTGATGTGCTGCCTTCTTATAACGATAATAATAATTCCAACCACTTGTACGTTTCCCTGTCTGAATTGGTCATGGATCGTGTGTTCTATCATCCAAGTATTGAAAGCCACTTAGATACTTTGTCTGATATTGAGAAAACCTCTTTAGACGCTATTCTTGGTGATAAAAGTGTTGATGAACATTTTGTTTCAACCTTAGTTGTCGCTATTCAAGCTGCCGTTCAGCCAAACCATAATTCGGTTCGTGTTGCGTTGAGCAGTGCCGACAGCTATGGGTTCCGCTCTCTACTTGGCGGCAACTGCGAAGTTGAAGAAGTAAACCCGGCACTCGGTGTACGCGGCGTAGCGCGTTATGCGACACCAGAATACAGCAAGGCTTTTGCGCTAGAGTGTCAGGTGATCAAAACCCTGCGTGAGCAAGGTATCAACGTTGAAATCGTTGTTCCTTATGTTCGAGCACTGAGTGACGCCGCGAAAATCATTGATCTATTAGCTGAGCAAGGTTTACCACGCGGCTTGAATGGCCTAAAAGTGCTCTTCTCGTGTGATGTCCCTTCTGCCGTTCTTCTTAGTGAACGACTTCTGCATTACTTTGACGGTGCGGCGGTGAACGTTGATAGTCTGACTCAATTTGCGTTGGGTGTTGATAAGCAGAATGAAGCTCAGCAACATGCGTTTGACCCACAGAACGAAGCGGTGATTACGTTAATCTCTAGCATCGTAAAAGCGACTCAACACGCGAAGAAGCCTGTGCTAATCGTGACTCAAGGTTTGGTCGATTACCCAAGGCTTCAAGGGTATATTGCGGATCTGGAAGGGGTTGATACCGTCATTACGGCTTAATCTTCCCTTGTTGCAAGAGTTTGAAAATGAAGAGATATCATGGAGACGTGATATCTCTTTTTTGTAACATTTTTTTGACATCTCTATCGCTAACGGATTAACTGGTCTGATGACTGATTTGATTAGGTAATCCGAATGTTGACCCCTCTACAAAAAGCAAATTTCTATTTAAGTATGTTTGGCTTTTTCAAAGTGCCATTGATCTGGTTGTGTCGCCCAAAGCTACTCGCATTGGATAACCAACATGTTGAAGTGAAAATCCCTCTTAAAAGGCGAACGAAGAATCACCTTAATAGTATGTACTTTGGTGTGTTGGCTGTGGGTGCTGATGTCGCAGGCGGTTTTCTTGCCATGAGTAAGTCGCAGCAACAAGGTGAAAAAATCTCGCTGGCATTTAAAGAGGTGACGGGTAATTTTTTGAAGCGCCCTGAGGGAGATGTGCATTTTACGTGTAACGATGGAGAGCTGATCAATACCATGTTGGCTGAAACCATGTCGACTGGAGAGCGTGTTAACCAACCTGTGACCATTATCGCGACTTGTCCGTCTCTACATGGTGATGAACCGATGGCTGAATTCACGCTAACGCTTTCTATTAAGAAAGTGCCTTCTAGAAAGTAGCTAAAAGCTTTGTGGAAACACTAAGAAACGGTGAGAAATGAAAGAGCGGTATGTGGATTTCGTACCCACATACCTTATTTCGTACCCACATCCCCTAAAGACTATGACTCTTGAGTGATCTGCTCGATATCAACGATTTTTGAACGGTTCATTACGATTTTCCAACGATAATAAGTCGGTTCGCTATCATGATTGTTCTCTTTGATGATCAAGTTCAGCAGGTGACGTTTTTCTACTGACTCACGACTTACTTGACCTTCATTTAGTCGATATACGTTATTTGAACCCTTATCCATCAAACGAGTGAGAGCTCTCAGGCTGACAGACAGTGTTTCACGCGTCTCTTCGTAACCACTCATAAACGTCGATGTCGACATTTCGGTTTGGGAACGATAATGCAAAATTTGTTCTTCACGCTGAACAACTCGCTTCTTACGAATCAACTGAATTTTGTCCGCTAACTTAGAGAAATTGGCGTAATCCAACCATTCAAGTTTATGACCGACTGACTTATTTGTTGTCGGGTCAAAGTAGCGACGCTTCCACTTTGGTTTTCCTTTACGGAGCCAACGCCAAAGTATATCCCTTAAATCATCCTTGAAGATTTCACGCAAAGCGTAGATGAATGACATGGATACGATGAAAGACGCGGTAATCTCTCCTAGGAAGTCACGAGCCAATATGACGGTCGTGGTAACCACCACCATGACTAAGCCCGTGGCAATGCCTTTAACGGCTCTCTTCACGTTCTTACCCATTGATGTCGTCTTTTCTTTAAGGACGATAGGGTGCTCAATCAAACGACGCAGCAATCGCATCTTGTTGCTCAAACGAGTGACATCTTCTCGAACCTTGGCTGAGTTGTATCGATTCAGCTTGCGGTGGGCAGTTTCTTTATCACAAAGCGTTAATAGGCGCTCTTTGATGGTGGAATATTCACTGCCGCGTGGCATATGGGAAACCAGTGATAAGAACTTCTGCTCTGTGTACCAAGATAGGTAGTTATCTATATTGGCATAGTAACGTTTAAGGTTTTCTTCATAAGGAATGCTTCGGCGCAGTTTCTTTAATATATCGAGAGCCAGTTCGATGACTTCATCTACTTCATCAGCCGTGACATTGTCACTCTCATTTTTATTCAAGCTGCTGACGGCTTTGTCTAGCGCGATAACATATTGATAAGCGAACAAACTCAAACTGACACGATACTGCGTGATGGAGAGTCGACCACGTTTTGCTAAACGGCTGTGTACTAGAGGTAGCAGCGTTTTATCACTGTAGTAAGCGCGTTTCTGAGTAATTGAACTGTAGAAAAATGCGCTTTCAGAAAGGACTTCAGGCGTCAGTCCGAGTTCACCGGGAATGAATAGATAAACGTCCATATCGAGCTTTTTTGTCTTAGCCATCGCATGGTTAATTTTAAGTGTTATCGCATCTTGTTTATCAACGGTGATCAACGATGTCTCCTAGAATATAAAAATATGAATGAAACTAGCGAAAGCATATCAGAGATCACGTATAATCACCGCCAAATTTAAAGTAGAGACAATCTTGATGATTAATATTGGTCAAATAAACAACCTAGAAGTAGTAAAACAAGCAGACTTCGGTGTATTCCTTGACGCTAGCGACTATGGAACGGTGTTGCTGCCGAAACGATTTACTCCTGAAGGTGTTGAAATTGGTCAAAAGCTAGATGTTTTCTTATACATTGATTCTGACAACCAGATCGCTGCAACCACTGAAAAACCTATAGCTCAAGTAGGGCAGTTTGGTTTGATGACAGTTGAAGGTGTAAACAGCACCGGTGCATTCATGAGCTGGGGTGTGAAAGGCAAAGATCTTCTGGTTCCTTTCAGCGAGCAGCGTGGCCGTTTAAACGAAGGTCAGTCAATCTTAGTATATGTGTATATCGATAAAGCATCGAGCCGTATTGTTGGAACAACTAAGTTCAACAAATGGTTAGACAACACGCCTGCGACTTATAAGCAAAACGAACAAGTTGATCTTATCATCGCTGAGCGCAGCCAATTGGGCTACAAAGCGATCGTTAATGGCGAACACTGGGGAATGATTTTCCCATCAGACATTATTGGTAAGCTATTCATTGGTAAATCACTAAAAGGCTACATCAAAAACATTCGTGAAGAAGACGGTAAGATTGACTTGTCTCTTCAAAAAATCGGTGTTGCGAAGATGGATGACTTGAGCACTAAGATTCTAGATCTGCTTGAGAAGAAAGGCGGCTTTTTACCACTGAACGACAAGTCTTCACCTGAAGCGATTTTCACGGCATTCAGAACCAGTAAAGGTACGTTCAAAAAGACCATCGGTGGTCTGTACAAGTCAGGTAAAATCTCTATTGATAAAGAAGGCATTCGCTTAGCAGAATAAGCGAGCCTCTCGGTTAAAAAAAAGCCCAAACTTTCCTGTTTGGGCTTAGGGGAAAGGGCTCCGAAGAGCCTACGCTAATCGTTGTAATTCTTTGTCTGATAGACGGAAGTCTAGTTTAAATTTCTCGATATGCGATTTTCCATAACGCAAATAGTGACTTGAATTGATGTTTATGTAATTAAGCGTTGATTCGACATTGTTTTAATCGTACCGAGTTATCTGATGTGAATAGAAAAAGCCCAAACAATTTACGTTGTTTGGGCTTTTTGTTTATTCGCATGCTTTAAGCATAATTAGAACAGGTTCTTATCGCGTACTAGCTCTCGCGGTAAACCGTTCTTCACTCGGTTGCCAACCCACTTACCAAGGCCAATGATCGCACCGTTGTATTTAACCAGCACTTCGCCTTTACCTGACAAGCCTTCTGGGCGAACATCTCGTCCCATAAACCATTCACGTGCGTCTTCAATATTCAGATCTACAATGTTGGCTTCGTTGCCCGTTGCGAGCGTTGTCGCTACCTGATGCTGCCAGCGGTAGCCTTTCTTATGGGTCTCTGCGATCTTAATGCCCATACGAGAGAAACGGAATTCACCAATCATCGGCTCTAGTGCTTCAGGGAATAGCCAAACGTCTTTGTCACGAATCCATACCTGAGTGTCACTTGGTAACTCGATATCCAGTGCGCCTAAAAGCTGATCAGCGACTTCTTGCTGCGCTTTCTTATTGGCTTTTTCAAATGGGAATTTACCCAAACGCTTTTTCACTTCTGGTGGCGTCACAGAAGCAAGTTTACGAATACGTGCAACGAAGAAACCTTCCGAGTCATAAACCTGCGGGAAGATGTGAAGAAAGCCTTCTTCAGTCGTCGTCGCTTTTGCATTGTCGAATAAGTTTTCTAAAGACTCGAACTCAACCGCGTCACCAAAGGTTTCTTTTAGGTGATGACATACTTGTTGGTTCTCTTCGGTACTTAATGTACAGGTTGAGTAAACCAACACACCGTTAGGTTTAAGAGCGTGAAACGCACTTTCAATCAGATCTTTTTGAGTGTCAGCAATATCGACCACAGACTGATAAGTCCAGTTTTTCATTGCATCGGCGTCTTTACGAATCGTACCTTCACCAGAGCAGGGAGCGTCTAACAACACAGCATCAAATTGCTCTGGTAGCCAACCGCCGAAGACTCTGCCATCAAAGTTACTTAGGGCTGCATTACGCACGCCACAGCGCTCGATGTTGGCGTGAAGGACTTTCACTCGGCTTGCTGCGTATTCATTAGCAACCAGTACGCCACGGTTATCCATCAAGGCCGCTATTTGAGTCGTTTTTGAGCCGGGCGCAGCAGCTGTGTCTAACACGGCTTGATAATTCTCTTCACCTTGGAATAGAGCTGACGGTGGCATCATCGAGCTGGCTTCTTGAATGTAGAATAGGCCAGACATGTGCTCTGCTGTGTTGCCTAAAGGCGCTTCACTTTCATCTGCAGTAATCCAAAAACCCGTTTCACACCAAGGTACTGGTTCCAGTTCCCAACCTTTGTCTTTCGCGCGTACGAGGAAATCTTCAACACTGATCTTCAGTGTGTTCACTCGAATACTTTTACGAAGTGGCTTTTGACAAGAAGCGACAAATGAAGCCATATCTAGATGGCTTGGCATGATGCCTTCAATATGAGTCAGGAATTCTTCTGGGATATATACGTTAGCGTGCAAAAGGGTATCTCGATTTATAGCGTTAATGCGCGCAGTTTAAAGCAAAATGAGATTGTCCTAAACCAAATTTGCTTCAAACAATAAAAATGCAGCCGTTTGGCTGCATTTTAAGTTGAATCGTGTGTGTTTCAGTGTAGAAACTTAGTTCACTAAGGGCGAGGTATGGCGGTTCTCCAAGATTTCCATTCATCTTCGGCTTGAGGATATAAATAGAAAGATTGGTCTTCTTCTGCCAACGGTTGGAGTTCATTCGTTGGTGGCGTTGAGAAAGTAATCCCGCCTCTTAACAAGCTATCTACTGTACCAGCCTTGATGTTTGCACCAGATAAACCGATTGAGACATCAACACCTGACACATTCCAAAAAACGCTGTTTGAGCGAATCAGATAGGCGAATTCAGGTTTGATCTGAATGGTTGAGATAATACGGTCAGCGAATTCACCTAGCTGTACGTCAATTACAGAACCAATCTCTAGTTCTCTGAATAGAATTGGTGTGCCTTCAGATACCGAACCTCTTGTTTCACTCTGCAACGTAAACACTTTGCCTTCAGGTTGAACGGGGCCTTGGCTGAGCTTAAATGCCGTGGTTTTTTCGCCTTTTCCTGGTTCTACATTGATGTGTTTAGAGAGTAGTGCCGATACGTTTTTGATACCGTTTAGGCCGATCTCCGGTTCTGCTAACCAAAAGTGGCTGTTTGCGACGGCTATTTTCTCCACGTATTCCGGTAAAACGCGAGCGGTAATTTCGATACCACCTTTGTTAAAGTTCGGAATCACGAGAGTCACTTCACCAACCGTTACGCCCTGATACTTGATCGCCATGCCCTTGCTGACTTCTTGGTCGCCAGAAGAGGTGATGGTAATCGCACGGCCAAACTTTCTTGCAGATTTCGAATCGGCGTATAGCTTCCAGACGTTGCCAAGCTTATTGTCGATTCCTGGTAGTGAATCAAAGGCAATACCGCCTTGAATCAGCGTTTTAACCGGCGCAGCTTTAATGCTGATACCTGATAAAGAAGCATCGACTTCAACACCTGATCGGTTCCAGAATACCGTGTGCTTGTTGATCAAGTGTGTGTAACGGTTTTCGATAGTTACTTCGATTCTTACGCCACCATCGGCAAGCTGAAAGTTAGAAATACTACCGACTTGAAGGTTACGGTAGAGCAGAGGACTTCCTTTCGAGATAGAAGGCAGTTCACTGGCAAACAACGACATCTTTTTAGAACCAGTTTGATTAAACTTCGCGATCTCTGCTAATGACTTACTTTGGAATAATTGATAGTTAGAGCGAGACTTACTGTTGCCTTCACTTACAAAGCTAATAGACCCACTCAACAGCTGTTTGGCTGGCGGGACAGTGACGCTTAACCCTGACTCTGTAAGCTCTGCCGTTGCACTGCCTGTCACGAAGAAGCGGTTATTGCTTTTGATAAGGTGTGCATATTGGTTGTCGATCAGCGCATCCATGAATACTTCATGCTTGTCGCTACCGGTTCCAACACTTTCAACCAGCCCAACATCAATGATTGAACCAACGGCTATGCCTTTATAAAGCAATTGGGTTCCGACATCCAAACCAAATGAATTGTTGGAGGTCAGGCGAATCGCAACAGACTTTTCTTGCTCCTGACTGAATTCGTTCTTGCGGATAGCGGTAAATCGGCGAGATTTCTCACCTTCACCGGGTACTAATGTTAGGAAGTTACCTGTCACTAAGTTAGCAAGGTTTTTCATACCCGTTAGAGATAGTTCAGCCTCTTCTAGAACGAATTTACTTCCGCTGTTCAAAAAGTCACTGAATGCAGGTTGAATAGCGGCAGAAGCGACGACGTTTTCACGACCTTTGCTCAACGATAGATCGGTAACCTGACCGATTTCGATGCCTCGGTACATGATAGGTGCGCCAGTTGCGCTGATCTTGTTGTCGTCTGGTACTGCTATCTTGATTGAGATACCACGACCCGCGGTTTTTAAGTCAGGGTAGAGCTTAAATTCGGTGTTCATCTCAACTGGCTGGCCTTCTCCCGGAGAGTCGACCGCAATGGAGCCGCCAAGTAGGGCACTTAAGCTCTCTAAACGTACGTCAACACCAGAGAAGCCGATACTCGCCCCCAAACCGCTTACATTCCAAAAACGACTTTGGTCGGTAATGATATGGCTGTATTCGTCTTTGATGGCCGCTTGAATGGTTACCGACTTAGCATTCTCATTGAGTTGATAGTTATAAACTTCACCAATCGGGATCTTGCGGTAAACAATTTGTGAACCGACAGATACGCCGCCAAGGTCTTTGGTCGTCAACGATATATTGAGACCTTCGGAAGCCAATAAGTCAGAAGGTGACGATTCCAAGGCGTGAAACACCGTTTCTGGTTTCTCTTTGGTATCACTAGGGTGAATCGCAATATAGTTACCCGAAACTAGGGCGTCTAAACCAGAAATGCCAGATAGGCTTGCTGTTGGTTTCACTAGCCAGAAACGCGTTCCCTTTGAAAGAAGCTTTTGAGCCTCAGGATAGATGTCAGCATCAACATAAATACTTGAGAGGTCTTTGGACAACGTGATATCTCGAACCATACCCACTTCTAAACCTTGATAGCGAATCGTGGTTCGTCCTGCGACTAACCCCGCGGCATCCGAGAAGTAGATCTGCACACGTTGTCCTGCATCGTGTACTGACTTCATAACCAGCCAACCAGCAAGTGCTACGGTTAGAATCGGCAGAATCCACAAAGGCGAGATCCCTTTGTTTTTTCTAACTTCTGGTGAATATGACGTTTGTGATTGGTTATTGTTGTTCATTCACTGACTCATCTTTAGAGGTGTGGTTATCCCAAATTAGCCTAGGATCTAAGCTTTCCGCTGCCAGCATTGTCATAACAACAACGACACCGAAAGCCACAGCACCATAACCTGGTGTAAAGTTTAAAATTTGTCCACGGTCGACCAATGTCATCATGATCGAAATAACGAAGAGATCCATCACCGACCATTTACCTACCCATTTCACGATGAAATAGATGGTCATTCTTTGCCTGTGATAGCGTGCTCGTTTCATTTGAATACAAAGTAATATGTAGGTAAGCCCGAGAATCTTGGCCACTGGAACCACGATACTCGCAATAAAGATAATCGCTGCGATGCCGTACATATCCGTATTGATGAGTGAGGCGACACCCGAAATGATCGTGTCTTCTAGCCTTTGTCCGTTAGTGATTACGATCGAAATTGGAATCACGTTCGCTGGTATTATGGCAACGGAAGCCGCAAATAACAGTGCCCAAGTCTTTTGTATAGAGTATGGCTTGCGGTGATACAAGTCATGGTGACAACGTACACAAGCGTCACCTTCAGGCTGAGATAGATGACAGTTGTGACAGTGAACATTTTTGCTTTCTGTAAAAGAGTAGTCTGATTCTTTCGCCCAAGCTTCCCAGTAACGTCGCACACTAATGCGGCTCACCAGTAGAACGCTGAATAACTGCAGTAGAATCAATCCAATTAAACCGGGGCCAACAAAAATATCGGAATAGTCTTGTAGTTTGAAACACGAGATAGCCACACTCACCAAAAACACATCCAACATCATCCAGTGCTTTAAGGTTTGGATAATCGTTAATGAGTAGCGAAATGGTGTGAAAATCTTAAAACGCAATGATGCGTGTGTGATGAGCACAGAAGTACAAACAAGAAACGGCGCGATAGAGCTACAGAATAAAATGAGTAACCCAAGCAGTGGGAAGCCTTCTCCCATTAAGGTAAAAACACCCGATGGCAGTGTAGCTGGTATCATTACGCCAATCAGGCGGATACTGATGAAATCAAAGAAATGAGAAGGAATAAATAGCAATAAACAGGTGACTGCGATGGCAAGGTTTCCAGAGAGGCTAGGTGTGCCTCCGCGGTATAATTGAGTTCCGCACCTAGGGCAGTAAGCTGACTTCCCATGTGGGATGTCCATCTTGTCTATTGGAAGTTCACAGCCTTGGCATAGTCGTACAGAACTGCTGTCGCACAAGTGCTTACCTTGTGGTTGTCCGGACGATGGTTGATCGCTTGGTAACGAATCAGCGGTGACAGGATGAGAGGGGGAGGTCACAAGACCTCCCAAGTTGAAGCATTGGTCAAAACATCGAAATGACTTAACTTACTAGAACGACAAACATCAGGCGTGCGATTGCACACTGCCATAGAGTGTTTGATAAAGTCCTTGTTGTTCAACCAATTCACCATGTGTTCCCGTCTGTGTGACTTGCCCATCTTCTAAAACATAGATCAGATCAGCTTGTTTCACTGCTGATAATCGGTGAGCCACAATCAAAGTTGTGCGATCTTTCAAAAATTCGCTTAGCGCTTTGTGCAGAGCGGACTCTGTCGCGGTATCAAGTGCTGATGTCGCTTCATCAAGAATAACAAACTTCGGATTGCTCAACACCATACGGGCGATGGCCAGTCGTTGTCGTTGACCACCAGACAGTCGAACGCCATTCCTACCAATTTGAGTATCCAAACCGTTACTTAGCTGCTTAATCACATCTTGCATCTGAGACACTTCAAGCGCACGCCATAGCGACATTTCATCGTATTCGGCGCCGAGGGTCAGATTATGCCTCAATGTGTCATTAAAAAGTATAGGTTGCTGTAAAACAACGGCAATTTGATTACGAATTACATCAAAGCTGATGTCGTCCGTTGTTTCACCGTTATAACGAATACAACCAGAGTCGGCTTGATAAACCCCAATCAGCAACTGTATTAATGTCGATTTACCTCCGCCACTGGCACCAACTAGAGCGACCTTTTTACCTGCAGGTATGTGTAAGGATAGCCTATTTAAAACA
The DNA here is from genome assembly GCF_030409755.1 of Vibrio lentus. Classification (NCBI taxonomy): domain Bacteria; kingdom Pseudomonadati; phylum Pseudomonadota; class Gammaproteobacteria; order Vibrionales; family Vibrionaceae; genus Vibrio; species Vibrio lentus. The sequence continues at coordinate 1,322,132 of NZ_JAUFQE010000002.1, read as the reverse complement.
GTGTTTTCTAATGTGTAAGAGAATGTAACATCTTCAATGTCGACGGTCACTTCTTGATGTTCATTGAACGGATTCACTTTACTCACCGGTCGGTGCTCTTCTTCAAGTAGCAGCAGGTCGTTAATACGCTGAAGCGCGGCCTTCGCGCTGTACCACGAAAACTGAATCCCTAACAACTCTTGAACAGGGCCGAGCATGAACCATAAGTAGCCGAAGACTGCGAAAATTTGGCCAATGGTTAAATCACTAAATAACACCATCAGCATTGCCACAGCACGGAACAGTTCAAAACCTAATAGAAACAATAAAAAGGACACTCGACCTGCGGCTTCAGATTGCCACGCGTATTTATCGGCATCGATTCTTACTTGATTTGCTTGAACTTTCAGTTCATCAAGAAAGATACGCTCTTTATTAGCGGCACGAAGCTGGTAGATGCCATCTAAGGTTTCAACTAAGCGATTCTGAAAACGCTCAAAAGATTGGTTCTCATATTTTTTGAGGTGTTTAACACGGCTACCGAGTTTACGAGAAAAATAAATAACAACAGGATTGACCAGTAGAATGAACAGCCCTAAACGCCACTCTAACCATAGTAAGACGATAGCGGTACCGAGCACCGTTAAGAAGCTGATGATAAATTTGGAAAGGGTCGAGCCAATGAACTTATCAATAGTCTCTATGTCTGTAATAAGGTGAGCATTAATACCGCCGCTGCCTTTGGTTTCGTATTGTCGGATGCTAATGCGGCCAAGTTTATCGATCATCTTGCTACGCATTTGGTAGGTGATCGTTTTGGAAACCAAAGTGAATTGACGACCTTGTAGAATATTCAACGCTTGGCTAGCAGAGCGCATCAGGATAACTAACAAGAGAGTAAGAGCAATATAGCCAGTTGGCGTTTGCAGCGAGACTGGAAGTAGATGATTCATCATCTCTAACCCTGAAGCCGGCTTATCAAGCAAAACTTCGTCAACCATGAGTGGCATAAGCAGAGGGATAGGGACGCTAATTAAGGTTGCAAGAATGGCAACAAAGTTAGCAAACAGTAATTTGGACTTGTATTTTTTTACTTGAGTTATCAACCAAGAACGGCTAATAGTGTCTTCTGAATTGTTCATTGTAATGAGAATAAGTCCTATTTAGTTTGATGGCCGCATTTTACTGCGTTCTCTTGATAATGGAAGTCTCAATTTAATTGGAAGTTAATATGAAAATAGAACATTACCAACGCTTAACCAAACAAGCCGTTGCATTAATTGAATCAGAAACCGATCTAATTGCGAATCTTGCAAATATTAGCTCACTATTGTTCATGGAATTAGATGAACTTAATTGGGCTGGTTTTTACTTAATGAAGCAAGATAAGCAAATGCAACAAGATGAGCTTGTGCTTGGTCCATTCCAAGGTCAGCCAGCGTGTGTTCGAATTCCAGTAGGGCGTGGAGTCTGTGGAACTGCGGTTGCGACGAATACAGTTCAGCGCATTCATGATGTGCATGAATTCGAAGGTCACATCGCTTGTGACGCTGCAAGTAACTCAGAAATCGTTATTCCATTCTCTATCGATGGTAAAGTCGTGGGTGTTCTTGACATCGATAGTCCAAATATTGGTCGTTTTTCTCAAATTGATGAAGACGGATTGACATTTTTTATGGCTGAAGTGGAAAAGGTGCTTAATTCGCACGCGAACAAGGCATAAATTATTCTCTTACTGTGGTTTTTCCCAAGCATCTCTCTATAATACGTAAAAATATTTTCTTAATGCTCGCGGAAAACCGCAAAAACCAGGAACCCACATGGAAAACACTGAAAAGTTAAAAAACAGCAAAGAAGTTATCGCATATGTTGCTGAATGTTTCCCTAAATGCTTTACTCTAGAAGGTGAAGCAAAACCACTTAAAATTGGTATTTTTCAAGATCTTGCTGAACGTCTAAATGAAGACGAAAAAGTAAGTAAGACTCAGCTTCGTGCAGCGTTAAGACAGTACACATCATCATGGCGTTACCTGCACGGCGTAAAAGCTGGCGCAGATCGTGTTGACCTAGACGGCAACGCGTGTGGCACATTAGAAGAAGAGCACGTAGAACACGCTAAAGCTACACTTGCAGAAAGCAAAGCGAAAGTTCAGGCTCGTCGTAAAGAACAAGCACAGAAAGCTCGTGAAGAAGGCAAAGCGAAAACTAAGGCGAAGAAAGCTCAACAGCCTCGTCGTCAAGCGCCTAAAGCACCAAAAGTAGAAAAGCCTGTAGAAACACGCGCTTTGAACGCCGATGAATTCATCGCTGGCAAAGAAGTAAATGTGAACATGGGTACAGGAAACATGGCTGCGACCATTGTTGAAATCAATAAGGAAGATGTACGTGTTCAGTTAGCAAACGGCCTACAAATGGTTGTTAAAGCGGAGCACTTGCGCGCTTAAAGGAGATACTCCTACGCATGAAATGCCGTTCAAAATTGACACTGATTGCTGCTAGCTTTTGTCTAGCAGCTTCAGCTCAGGCTCTTGAAGCCAAATTAGATCAGGACGATTTACCTTTACTCGCTCCTGAGGTCCAACACGAAACTGCTAGTAAACGTGTTACTTCTCGATTTACTCGTTCTCACTATAAACACTTCAATCTCAACGATGATTTCTCTCAAGCTATCTTTAATCGTTATTTAGAGATGCTGGATTATAATCGTAATATCTTCACTCAAGCTGATATTGACTCTTTCTCCTCCTCATCTTTGCAAATTGATGACCAGCTGAAAGCGGGTAATAACCAGATTGCCTTCGATGTTTATAATCTTTCTATGCAGAAGCGTTTTGAACGTTTTCAGTATGCGCTGTCTTTGCTAGACACTGAGATTAAGTTTGATACCGATGAAAGTATTGAGCTCAATCGTAGTGAAGCGGAATGGCCGAAAGATATCGCCGAAGTGAATGAGCTTTGGAGGAAGCGTGTTAAATACGACGCGTTGAATCTAAAACTTACTGGTAAAGAGTGGCCAGAGATTCAAGAGGTTTTGGAAAAGCGTTACAACAATGCGATGAAGCGTATTACGCAATCGCATAATGAAGATGCTTTCCAAATCTACATGAACGCATTTGCGCGTGAAGTTGATCCTCACACCAGTTACCTTTCTCCAAGAAATGCAGAACAATTCCAATCAGAGATGAATCTATCTTTGGAAGGTATTGGTGCTGTGCTTCAGATGACAGACGACTATACCGTTATTCGCTCGTTAGTTGCTGGTGGCCCTGCGTCAAACAGCAAACAATTGAGTGATGGTGACCGTATTGTTGGTGTCGGTCAAGATGGCGAAGAGGTTGTTGATGTTATCGGCTGGCGTTTAGACGACGTAGTACAACTGATTAAGGGCCCGAAAGGGACCAAAGTTAAGCTACAGATCTTGCCGGAAGGTAATGACGCAAAAAGTCACGTTGTCACAATTGTACGCGACAAGATTCGTTTAGAAGACCGCGCTGTTAAATCTGAAGTTATCGAGAAAGATGGCAAGAAGATTGGTGTTCTTGAAGTACCAAGTTTCTATGTTGGCCTTTCTAAAGATACCGATAAACTGATCACTGAGCTTAAACAGCAAGGTGTTGAAGGGATTATCGTTGATCTTCGAAACAACGGTGGTGGCGCACTGACTGAAGCAACCGAACTCTCTGGTTTATTTATCAAAGAGGGACCTGTTGTTCAGGTTCGTGATAGCTACGGTCGTGTCAAAGTGAACAGCGACACCGACGGCGAAATCAGTTACCAAGGCCCATTAACGGTATTGGTGAATCGCTACAGTGCGTCAGCTTCTGAGATTTTTGCTGCAGCGATGCAAGACTACGGTCGAGCGATTATCCTTGGCGAAAACTCTTTCGGTAAAGGAACGGTGCAACAACATCGCTCTTTGAATCATATCTATGATTTGTTCGATAAAGAGTTGGGTTACGTTCAATACACAATCCAGAAATTCTACCGAATCAATGGTGGCAGTACGCAAAACAAAGGTGTAGTACCTGATATTGCTTATTCAACTCCAATCGATCCAGAAGATACTGGTGAAAGTGTTGAAGATAATGCTCTACCTTGGGACAGCATTGATAAAGCAAACTACTCAGTGTTACAGCGTAACGATGACAAAATAGTTGCTTTGACTGCCCAACACCAAGCTCGCATTGCTACTGACATGGAATTTGGCTTTATCGCGCAAGATATTGAAAAATATAAGGCAGATAAAGACGACAACGACCTTTCTCTTAATGAAAAGGTTCGTCAACAAGAGAGTGATGATGCGGATGCGCTTCGTCTAGAGCGTATTAACCAACGTCAAAAAGCCGCTAAGTTAGAGGCATTTAAAACGTTGGATGATATTCCCAAAGACTACGAAGCCCCGGATGCTTATCTTGATGAATCAGTTGCTATCATGCTGGATATGATCAAGAAATAGAGCAAATACCTGTTAAAAGGTGATTGTTTAAAGATGCACAATTTAAAAAGCGAGCCTAGGCTCGCTTTTTTTTTGTCTATGATTTGACAGGAATACCTGATTGTAACCGTTGAGATTGTCTCAAAGAACACTCAATATTCAGGGTTATTTAGCTCTATTTTGCGTCGAATAATGACATTTAAGTTACTTTGCATTTAAAATTTAGTGACTTGGATCATATTTTTTCGCTTTCTATTCATTACGTGCCTAAGCTTAAAGAAAACGAGGGCGTGCGTATGAAATGGATTCTACTATTTTTATCTTGTTTAAGTTTTGTTGCTTTCGGGAGTGAGGTCGCTTCGAACGGTCAACAATCAAAAAGCGATAGCAATCTATCTCATTTTGACCTTCCTCTGTTGCTTGGTGATTGGTATTTGATGAATCCAGATCCCGAGCAAGGCACTGAAAATTTTAGAGCAATCAAGCTGACTCTTGACTCAAACTACTCATTCTCTATTGATATTCAAAAGAAAGATTACAGTGTCGACCATTGGGAAGGTTTGTATAATGCCAATGAAGACACAATTATTTTGGGTTTAAACACCTCAGAGCCTCAGGTTTACGCCTACAGCAGTAACCATAATATGCTTAACCTTAATGGTGTTATGTTCACCAAGGCTTTACCAAACGCATTGGCGGGAATATGGTCAAGCGCCGAACTGTCCGGAAGCGATTTGCGTGCGAGTAACATTCAAAAGATGGATTTAGTCCTTCAACCTGACTTTATATTTATGTTCCGAGTATCAGATGAAGAAGGTGGTGAAGTTATTCGTCGCGGAGTGTATTACACCGAAGGTGACCAGTTGGTGTTGCTTTATGAGAACGGTGAACACGGCACTCGTTACACATTAAACAGTGATGTGTTGACGCTTCAAGGTGAAGAAGGAGACATGTTTGCGGTGCTTAATCGTATTCGATAAGTGCGAGTTTTAGCCCTAAAATTGAACTCGTTGATAATATGGTATGTTGCTTGTTTATTAGGCGTTCCTATCTGATTTGATTGATAAAATAGCAAAACATGGAGGCATTTTCCTACAATGCCTCCTTTTTTTAATATTCCCCTTGTTTTATTGGCGCTCAACCTTTAGATATATACAGTTAAAAAATAATTACGTATAACGATCAAAAGGAACCCGTCATGGCACATACACCTCAAGCCAAGTATCGTAAAGATTATCAATCACCATCTCACACTATTTCTGAAATCGATCTTACTTTCGATTTGTACGATTCAGCATCCATTATTACCGCTGTTTCTAGTGTTAAGCAGGAGAAAGAAAGCTCGACATTAGTACTTGATGGTGAAGGCTTGAAGTTGGTGTCTGTTCTGGTTGAAGGTAAGGAGTGGACGCAGTATGAGCAGTCTGAAACTCTACTTACTCTGAATGATCTACCGAAAGATTTTACATTAACGATCGTGACGGAAGTTGACCCTGAAGGGAACAGTGCTCTTGAAGGCCTGTACAAATCGGGTGGTGCGTTCTGTACTCAATGTGAAGCTGAAGGTTTCCGCCGCATTACTTACTATATGGATCGCCCAGATGTGTTGGCGAAATTCACGACAACAGTCATCGCAGACAAAGCTGAAAACCCATTCTTATTAAGTAATGGTAACCGTGTCGACGAAGGCGAAGCTGAAAACGGTCGTCACTGGGTGAAATGGCAAGACCCACATCCAAAACCAGCGTACTTGTTTGCTTTAGTTGCGGGTGACTTCGATGTACTTCGTGACGCATACACAACACAATCAGGTCGTAATGTTGACCTCGAAATCTTTGTCGACAAAGGCAACCTCGACCGCGCAAATCACGCGATGGTTTCTTTGATTAACTCAATGAAGTGGGACGAAGAGCGTTTCAATCTTGAGTATGACTTAGACATCTACATGATCGTAGCCGTTGATTTCTTCAACATGGGTGCGATGGAAAACAAAGGCCTGAACGTATTCAACTCTAAGTTCGTTTTAGCGAACGACCAAACAGCAACAGATACCGATTACCTAGGTATCGAAGCAGTAATCGGTCACGAATATTTCCATAACTGGACGGGTAACCGAGTGACGTGTCGCGATTGGTTCCAGTTAAGCTTGAAAGAAGGTCTAACGGTTTTCCGTGATCAGGAGTTCTCATCTGATCTTGGCTCTCGCGCAGTTAACCGTATCAACAATGTTCGCATTATCCGCGGTCCACAATTCGCTGAAGATGCAAGCCCAATGTCTCACCCAATTCGCCCTGAAAAAGTGATAGAAATGAATAACTTCTACACATTGACGGTATACGAAAAGGGCAGTGAAGTGATCCGAATGATCCACACATTGTTGGGTGAGGAAGGTTTCCAAAAAGGCATGAAGCTGTACTTTGAACGTCACGATGGTACGGCTGCAACATGTGAAGATTTTGTAGCGGCAATGGAAGATGCATCGGGTGTTGACCTGTCTCAGTTCCGTTTATGGTACAGCCAATCTGGTACGCCGACGCTTTCGGTTGAAAGCCATTACGACGCAGAGAAAAAAGAGTACACGTTAACAACTCGCCAAGTAACAGCGCCAACTCATGAGCAAACTGAAAAGCAAGCTCTGCATATCCCTTTAGATATCGAGCTATATACAGCGTCGGGTGAAGTGATTGAGTTACAATGTAACGGTCAGACAGTTCATAATGTATTAGATGTGAAAGAGGCGGAACAAACGTTTGTGTTTGAGAATGTAGACGAGCAACCAGTTCCATCTCTGCTACGCGAATTTTCTGCGCCAGTAAAACTTGAATACAACTATTCAGACGAAGAGCTGATCTTCCTGATGGTGAATGCTCGCAACGAATTCTCTCGTTGGGATGCAGGGCAAATGCTGCTAGCGAAGTACATCCGTAGCAATGTAGATAACGTTCAACAAGGTCAAAAGTTTGCACTTTCTTCAGAAGTGGTTGATGCATTCCGTGGTGTATTGCTCAGCGATTCGTTAGAACCTGCGTTTATTGCAGAGATGCTTTCTCTACCAAGCCATAATGAAGTATCAGGTTGGTACGAGCGTGTCGACATCGATGCGGTTGCGTCAGTACTTCATTCAATGAAAGTGACGTTAGCAAAAGAGCTTGAAGATGAACTTGCTGCGGTTTACCACAGTAACGCATTAACAGAATACACGATTGACCATGATTCAATTGGTAAGCGTACGTTGCGTAAAGTTTGTTTAAGTTACTTAGCGCATACTGAAAAGGGTAATGACTTGGTTGTTGCTATGTACCAACAAGCAAACAACATGACAGATACAATGGCTGCAATGGGCGCGGCGAACAGTGCGCAATTACCATGTCGTGAAACTTTAATGGCAGATTACAGTGACAAGTGGAAACACGATGGTCTTGTCATGGACAAGTGGTTTGCTCTTCAAGGAACGAACCCAAGTTCAAACGCACTCGAAGTGATTAAGGCGTCTATGTCACACCAAGCGTTTAGTTTGAAAAACCCGAACCGTACTCGTAACTTGGTTGGTTCATTCTTAAACATGAACCCGGTTCAGTTCCACGACAAGTCAGGTCAGGGCTACGAGTTTGCAGGCGAAATCTTGCGTGAACTTAACAGCAGCAACCCGCAAGTTGCGTCACGTCTGATTGATCCTTTGCTTAAGTTCCGTAAATACGATGAAGAGCGCCAAGCTTTGATCAAGAAAGAACTTGAGACGTTGAAGAACATGGATAACCTAGCGAAAGACTTGTTTGAGAAAGTGACGAAAGCACTCGAGGCTTAAGCTCGCGATCATTCACGTAACGATTTGCTAATAAGCGGTTTGCTAGAACCTGTTTATTAATAACGAAAAGTCATCAGTGGTAGAGAATCTCTGCCGCTGATTTTTTGTTTCTGGTTCATCGAATTTTCGATAAGCTAGAGCAGTTTCAAGCTCAGTTTCACATTCAGACATCGTTAAGTGCCAAAAAACACAGGTACTGTATATTTAAACAGGTATTGTATGAATCGCTATATTTTCCAACTTAACATCTCATATCAGCAGTTTTTGGCCAGCTATTCTGGTGCAGCAAGTAAAGTTCAAGTGATAACAACCACTGGATTGCGTCTACAGTTACCTGCAACTCGGTTCAGACCTTTTCTTACACAAATAGGGGTTAGAGGGCAGTTTAGACTGACAACTGACCAAAAAAATAAGTTTATTAAGTTGGAAGCTCTGTAAACCTTGGCATGCCTAGTGAGTTAAAAGGAATCTTAATCACATAATCAAACATTTCACCTCTTACCACCTCCAAAACAATTAACTATTTCTCAATAATGCTTTTACAATAAATGAATGCATTACCTTTGCTTAACTCGTTAGTAGAAAAGAGCTCAACGGCTCAATTCAAACACTAGCTTAAGTAAGCCCCCTAATAATAAAATATAATTCTAATTGTGGAGTGTGACTATGACCGCACGTGAAACTGTGGTTCCAGTTTTACTTGAAAAAGTGTACAAACTGATTCAAGACAAACTTGACCTTGCTCATCGACCTCTCGTAACTCAACTTGCTCAACACTTGTTTAGTAACGTTTCTCACGACGACCTAACTCAGAGAAACGAATCCGATTTATACGGTGCTGTAGTTAGCTTATGGCATCACATCAATGAAAAGAAAGCCGACGAAATATCTGTCCGTGTTTTTAACCCGACAGTAAGTCGTCAAGGCTGGCAATCGACTCACACTATCGTTGAGATAGTGGTACCAGATAGCCCATTCCTCGTTGATTCTGTAAAAATGGCATTAACTCGCCTCGATCTCTCTTCTCACCTTATGCTTCACAACCCAACACAAATCTCCCGTTCTGATAAGGGAAGTGTTGTTGGTGTCAGCAACAATGAAGGTGCATTCCAATCGCTTTTCCATATTGAGGTTGACCGTCTTAGCAGCAAAGCTGAAATGACAGCGCTTAAAACAGAGCTGTTGGATATCTTTACCGATACAGGTCTTGTGGTTAATGACTGGCTACAAATGGTAGAAAGACTCGAAGAAGTCACCAATCAAGTTGAACAGCAAAAAGAGACGATTCCAGTTGATGGTCAGCGCTTTGATGAAACGCTTGCGTTCCTTCGTTGGTTAGGTGAGCACAACTTTACGTTTATGGGTTACAAGGAATACGACCTTGTTTCTGTAAATGGCGACACTGAACTACAACCTACCAAGGAGCAAGGCCTTGGTTTGTTCGCAAATTCAGATCGTGTACGTAACGTTAAGCTGTCTGAGTTTTCTGACTCGGCACGCTTAGAAGCGAAAAAACCGTATGTATTGATCGTAACCAAGGGCAACACGGCTTCACGCATTCACCGTCCAGCTTACAATGATTACATCGGCATCAAGAAGTTTGATAAAAACGGCAAGGTCATTGGTGAGCACCGCTTTACGGGTCTTTACACTTCTGCTGTTTATAACCAAACCGTTGAAAGCATTCCTCTAGTTCGCGAGAAAGTAGAGCGTATCTTAGATGCAAGCGGTTACCGTCAGGGTTCATACTCTTACAAAGCACTGCACAATATTCTAGAAAACTATCCGCGTGATGAACTGCTTCAAGCTCGAGAAGAAGAGCTACTTGAAGTGGGTACGGGCGTTGTACAAATGCAAGATCGCGATCTTCTACGTTTGTTCGTTCGCAAAGACCCTTTTGGCCGTTTCTTTAGCTGTATGGTTTACGTAACAAAAGATCGTTACAACACCGAGCTTCGTCGTCAAACCCAGCGTATCTTGAAGCAATACTTCGGTTGCGAAGAAGAAGTCGAATTCACGACATACTTCTCTGAAAGCCCACTGGCAAGAACGCACTATATTGTTCGTGTTGATAACAACAACATGGATGTGGACGTGAAAACAATTGAGCAAAATTTAATGGAAGTATCGTCTACGTGGGATGACCGCCTGTCTGAATCAATCGTTGCTAACTTCGGTGAGAGCAAAGGTCTTCCGTTATCAAAAGAGTACATGCGTGCATTCCCACGTTCGTACAAAGAAGACATGATGCCAGGTTCTGCTGTTGCAGATATCGAACGTCTAGAAGCTCTGAGTGAAGACAACAAACTTGGCATGCTTTTCTACCGACCTCAAGAAGAGGCGGTAGACTCTAAAGCTGTTCGTTTGAAGTTGTTCTACCACAGTGATGAACCGATTCACCTGTCTGATGTTATGCCAATGCTTGAAAACTTTGGCCTGCGCGTTATCGGTGAATCACCTTATGAAGTGCGCAAGACCAATGGGGTGACTTATTGGATCCTTGATTTCTCGATGCTGCATAAGAGTGATAAGACGATTGATCTTCGAGAAGCTCGCGATCTATTCCAACAAGCCTTTGCTGCGATTTGGGCGGGTGAGTTAGACAGCGATGGTTTCAACCGCTTGGTATTGGGTGCTGGTCTTTCTGGCCGTGAAATCTCAATCTTACGTGCGTATGCGCGTTACATGCGCCAAGTTGGTTTCCCATTCAGTCAACAATACATTGAAGACACATTGTCTCATTACCCAGATCTAGCGAAAGGGTTAGTGAGCTTATTCGGCAAGCGTTTTGATCCTAAATTAAAGGGCAGCGCGAAAGGCCAGCAAGATCTTATCAAGAAGATCACTGAACAGTTGGATCATGTAGAAAGCTTGGATGATGATCGTATCATTCGTCGCTACATGGAAATGATCACAGCAACGCTTCGTACTAACTACTATCAGTTAGACGACAACAAACAGTCTAAACCTTGGTTGGCTCTGAAAATGAGACCAAGCGAGATCCCAGATATCCCAGCACCAGTTCCTGCGTTTGAGATCTTTGTTTACGCACCAGACATTGAAGGTGTGCATCTACGTGGCGGTAAAGTCGCTCGTGGTGGTTTACGTTGGTCAGACCGTCAAGAGGATTTCCGTACTGAGATTTTAGGCCTAGTTAAAGCACAACAAGTTAAGAACACAGTAATTGTACCGGTTGGTGCAAAAGGTGGTTTCGTTTGTAAGCGTCAGCACATGATGTCTGGCCGTGATGAGATCTTCGCTGAAGGTCAACGTTGTTACAAGCGCTTCATCCGTGCACTACTAGACGTATCAGACAACATTATTGAAGGCGAGGTTATCCCACCGAAGAGTGTTGTTCGTCACGATGAAGATGATCCGTACTTGGTCGTTGCTGCCGATAAAGGTACAGCAACGTTCTCAGATCTCGCAAACTCAGTATCTGATGAGTACAACTTCTGGTTAGGCGATGCGTTTGCCTCTGGTGGTTCTAACGGTTACGACCATAAAGCAATGGGTATCACCGCGAAAGGTGGTTGGGAATCTGTTAAGCGTCACTTCCGTGAAATGGGCATCAACTGTCAAACAACGGATTTCACCGCTATTGGTGTAGGTGATATGGCGGGCGATGTGTTTGGTAATGGCATGCTGTTGTCTAAGCATATTCGTATGCAAGCTGCGTTTAACCACATGCATATCTTCATCGATCCGAATCCAGAATCAGCATCAAGCTGGGTAGAGCGTGAGCGCTTGTTTAATCTACCTCGCTCAAGCTGGGAAGATTACAACAAAGACCTTATCTCTCAAGGTGGTGGCATCTTCTCTCGTCGAGCGAAGTCTATCTCTCTGACGCCTGAAATTCAGAAAATGCTGGGTACCAAGAAAGCATCAATGGCACCGAATGACTTGATCAAAGCGATCTTGTCTATGCAGGTTGATCTTCTTTGGAATGGCGGTATTGGTACATACGTTAAGTCTTCAAACGAGACTCATACTGATGTTGGTGACCGTGCAAATGACGTGCTTCGTATCGATGGCCGTGACCTGAAAGCTAAGGTTGTTGGTGAAGGCGGTAACTTGGGTATGACTCAATTGGGTCGTATTGAATACGCGCTGACGGGTGGCCGAGTTAATACCGACTTCGTTGATAACGTTGGTGGTGTTGACTGTTCGGATAATGAAGTAAACATTAAGATCTTCTTGAATGGTTTGGTGTCTAATGGTGATCTAACCGTTAAGCAACGTAACCAAGTGCTTGAATCGATGGAAGATGAAGTGGGCGAAATCGTACTAGACGACGCATATTGCCAAGCTGAGTCTATTTCGGTTACTGAGCATCAAGGTGTTGGCTTAGTCAAAGAGCAAATCCGCTTCATCCACACTATGGAAAAAGCAGGGTACTTGGATCGTGGTTTGGAATACATCCCAGATGACGAAACACTGCTTGAGCGTGAAAAGCAGGGTCAAGGCCTAACAAGACCAGAGCTTTCTGTACTTGTTGCTTACGGAAAAATGGTGCTTAAAGAAGATCTTGTTAGTGATGATATCGCTAATGATGAATTCCATGCTCAACAGCTTATGCAATACTTCCCAACAGCGTTACGTCGTAACTATTCTCAGCATATGGATAACCACCCACTACGCTCTGAAATCATTGCGACGGCACTGGCTAACCAAATGGTTAACGAAATGGGTTGTAACTTCGTTACTCGTCTGCAAGAAGAGACGGGCGCAAATATCGTTGATATTGCAAATGCTTACGCGGCATCACGTGAAATCTACGGTCTTGGCCATGTTCTGAAGAGCATCCGTGAACTGGATAATGTTTCAAGTTCTGAAGCTCAATATGAATTGATTTACCATGTTCGCCGTACACTTCGTCGCTTGGCTCGTTGGTTGTTAAGAAACCGTACCGGTAAACAGTCAGTGAAAGCATTGATTGAACTTTACCAAGGCGATGTTCTAACTATCACAGAGAAACTGGATGAAAACCTAGTGGCTTCTGAAGTAGAAGAGCATAACGCAATGGCACAGTTATGGATTGACCAAGGCGTAAACGCTGAGTTGGCTAATTCAGTTGCGCGTTTGTCTAGCTTGTACTCAGCACTGGATATATCCACAGTGGCTCGTGAAACAGGTAAAACAGTACAACAAGCGTCTAAGCTTTATTTCAATCTTGGTGATCGTTTGTCTCTGCACTGGTTCTTGAAGCAAATCAATGGTCAAGCTGTAGATAACAACTGGCAAGCGCTGGCACGTGCAGCATTCAGAGAAGATCTGGATTGGCAGCAACGTCAGCTAACTGGCCAAGTGCTTAACTGCGGTTGTGCTTCAGACATCGATGTGATTAAAGCGCTTGATGACTGGATGGAAAGTAATTCTGTGTCTTTACATCGTTGGGAAAGCATCTTGAACGAATTCAAAGTGGGTTCTGTTCATGAGTTTGCTAAGTTCTCAGTAGCACTACGTGAATTGATGCTATTGAATCTAAACTGCATGTCGACAGACTAGCGATTAGATAAAACTAAAAGAAACAAGGGCAGGCCATTAGGTCTGCCTTTTTCGTTTGGCTGAATAGTAAATGACATGTCCAATTATTTTGTTGAGTCACTTATGCTTGATCAAGTTAGCTTCTAATTGGCCGAGTTAAACGATGTTCGTTACATGAATGATAGTCAAATGGACCATTCACTGGAGGGTACGGTAACGTTTGCTTAATAATAAACCTCTTTCGTTAGCAAACTCGATTATCTTACCCTTACAGACAGTAATAGATTGAATAGTTGGGTAAATAAGTAAATAATATCGCCCCGTTTACACGGCGCTTTTTTCTATCGGAGGCACAATGCTTTACCGTCTAGCCAGAACTGGCTTTTTCCAACTTGATGCCGAAAAGGCACATGATCTTGCAATCCAAAATTTCAAACGCTTCACCGGCACACCTATTGATCTTTTGTATCGCCAACAATTACCTCATCGACCTGTAGAGTGCATGGGTCTTACTTTTAAAAATCCAGTTGGCCTTGCTGCCGGCCTAGACAAAAACGGCGAATGTATTGATGCATTTGGCGCAATGGGTTTTGGTTTTGTAGAAGTAGGGACTGTTACTCCTCGTCCACAAGCAGGTAATGACAAACCACGTCTGTTCCGTCTTGTTGAAGCCGAAGGTATTATCAATCGCATGGGCTTTAACAACCTAGGCGTAGATAACCTAATTGAGAATGTTAAGAAGTCGAACTATGACGGCATCTTAGGTATCAATATTGGTAAGAACAAAGACACGCCAATTGAAAAGGGCGCAGAAGATTACATTATCTGCATGGAGAAGGTTTACCAATACGCGGGTTACATTGCGGTAAATATCTCTTCACCAAATACTCCAGGACTTCGTTCGTTACAATATGGCGAAGCACTTGATGATCTGTTGTCTGAACTAAAAACCAAGCAATCCGAATTAGAAGCGAAGCATGGCAAATATGTCCCGCTTGCTCTTAAGATCGCTCCGGATCTAAGTGATGACGAAATCAGCCAGATTTGCGAATCATTGATCAAAAATAAGATCGATGGTGTGATCGCAACCAATACGACATTGGATCGCAGTATCGTTGAAGGCATGAAGCATTGTGACGAAGCGGGTGGCCTAAGCGGACGTCCAGTTCAATCTCGCAGTACTGAAGTTGTTCGTAAACTTCACCAAGAGCTAGGCGACCAACTACCGATCATTGGGGTAGGTGGTGTTGACTCTTACGTTGCTGCAAAAGAGAAAATGATGGCAGGCGCTAAGCTTGTACAAGTTTACTCTGGTTTCATCTACAAAGGTCCAGGCCTTGTTCGTGACATCGTTAAAAATCTATAGTTAGTAAAATCGGTAGTTCGTAAGATCTATAGGTTGAAAACTAATAGTCGTCACTGAAAATCTATAATCCGGTATTGTCTTGATAAAAGAGACACTGTAACTCACTGAGTTGTAGAGAAAAGCGATAAGAAAGAGGAATTCATTTCCTCTTTTTTTTTGCCTGTTGAGCAGTAAAATTACTGTAATTGAAGGTAATTTTGCGTTTTACCTAACGGAATGGTTCAACAGTGTGAGACGAAATGATGCTTAAACCTAGCGATACATGGAGTTGGTATTACGATGAGCAGCAATGTTCATTGATGCTAAACCTCGGAGAGGATATGATTTTTAAAACGAATCTGGTCCGCAATAAGCTGGTGGACTGCGCTTTTAAAGATAATGAATTCACTGTTGATGATGCATCTTCTTACCAAACCTTCAAAGAACAAATTTCTGGCTTAGAATTGTCTGAGCCACGACAAGCCGAGCTTGCACTTTATTGTGTGGCCGCGAAGCGTTTTCATAAGCCTGTACAGCCTAAAAGCTGGTTCTTCGACTCACAAGGCGTTGGCCATGAATATCCTCAAGAAGGGGATATTGTACAAATGAATAACGAGCATAGCCTTGGTTACTTCATTGTATTAGAAGTAGGAGAGTGTGCGAGCTTATGTGCATTTGTAGACTTAGAAGAGTTCCTCCTAACGCCTTCAAAAGGGTTACGATTTGGAGACTCGATTAAAGTTATGCACGATAGAATGACTGATGCAAATGCCATCCTTCATCAAACGCATATTGCGATGGTGGGTTAACCTCTAACCTCGAGCGTTAATAGAGCACAATTTCGACCCACTATCGCTACGAATAAACCTGTAATACCTTCCCCATAATCGGCTTAATAGCCGATTTTTTTGTGCCTAAAAAAGCCTATCTCAATAAATACGACGTAGTTCATTCATTTGAATGACGTTGTTCACTTATTTAATTTGTAAAAAACGTATCTTTTTTAACCTCAATTTCGACCGATTCTCTCACTATCGATAGCGGATTTCCTCTGTTTATTCCCTGTTTGGGGGCTTTTGTTGCTAAATTTCAACCTAAATTCCCATCTGGTATATACCAATTTGGGGGTGAATATAAATGCACTTCATGGTTTAGGCCTATCGATGAGTGTTATTTCTGTGAGATTGAGAGTTGTTGTGTTGTAAGGGAGTGCGGGTAAGCGATCGCTTCATGACTGACCATTTGCTAAGCAGTTAGTCGAAAGATTCAATGAAAAGACGAGTTTAGTGTGATGCTCTGGTAACAAATTCAGGTATAATCGAGCTCATTTTTATCAATAAAAGAACACTATGAATCAATATCTAGCGGTTACCTCAAATGGCCTTGAGAATTTATTAGTTGAAGAACTAACCCAACTAGGGATTACAAACGCAAAACCTGTTCAAGCAGGTGTTAAATTCAAAGCCACCAATGAGCAAATTTATCGTTGTTGTTTGTGGAGCCGTTTGGCTTCTCGATTTGTACGTGTCCTTTCAGAATTCACTTGTATGGATGACATGGATCTTTACCTATCGACCACTGCGGTTAACTGGGTAAATCAATTCCATAGCTCTAAGCGTTTCGTTGTTGATTTCAATGGTACGAACAACGAAATCCGTAATAGCCAATACGGTGCGATGAAAGTAAAAGATGCCGTTGTAGATTGCTTTGAGAAGAAGTCTTTACCGCGTCCATCTATCAGCAAAGAAAATCCAGATATCCGCATTCACGTTCGTCTGCATCGTAACAAGGCGATCCTTGGTGTGGATATGGTAGGCAGTGGTCTTCATCAACGTGGCTACCGTCCAGAATCCGGTCGCGCACCATTACGTGAAACTCTTGCTGCAGCGATTCTTCTTCGTAGTGGTTGGGATGCAACCAAACCTTTCCTAGATCCAATGTGTGGTTCAGGTACGTTAGTGATTGAAGCAGCAATGATGGCTGCAAACATGGCACCTGGTGTGAAACGTCAGAAATGGTGTTTTGAATCACTAGAAGATTTCGAACCTGAGCTTTGGGCTGAAGTTAAAGCAGAAGCTAACGTTCAAGGCCGTCGTGGCGTTAAGAAAGTAGAATGTAAGTTCTTCGGTTATGACAACGACGAGCGAATGATCAAAACGGCGCGTGACAATGCACGTCGTGCTGGCGTTGAAGAGTTGATTGAATTCGAAGTAGGTGACGCAGCAAAGCTTAAGCGTCCTACAGAGTTTACTGATGGTGTGATTGTGTCTAACCCGCCTTACGGCGAGCGTCTAGGTACAGAACCGGGACTGATTGCACTCTACACGGCATTTGGTGCTCAACTGAAGGCTGAGTTTGGCGGTTGCAACGCTTCTATCTTCTCAAGTTCTGATGAATTACTTAGCTGCTTACGTATGCGTGCAGACAAACAGTTCAAACTGAATAACGGTGCGTTACCGTGTCACCAGAAGAACTACTCAATTTCAGACCGTCCTATGTCTGAGCGTCCAACTGGCGAGCAAGAACAGCTGATTGCTCCTGATTTCGCGAACCGTCTTAAAAAGAACATCGGCAAAATCGGTAAGTGGGCTAAGAAAGAACAACTAGATTGCTACCGTATCTACGATGCTGACTTACCTGAATACAATGTAGCGATTGATGTATATCCGGGTCACCTTGTGATTCAAGAATACGCAGCGCCTAAAGATGTGCCGGAAGACAAAGCTAAGCGACGTTTAACCGATATCATTCGAGCTTCGATTCAAGTGACTGGCGTTGAAGCAAACAACGTCGTGCTTAAGGTTCGTCAGAAGCAGAAGGGTCGTTCTCAATACCAGAAGATGGCTCAAGACTCTTCTAACCTAGAAGTAAACGAATACGGCGTTAAGTTGATAGTTAACCTTCATGACTACTTAGATACAGGCTTGTTCTTGGATCATAAGATTACTCGTCGTCGTATTGGTGAGATGGCTGGTGGTAAAGACTTCTTGAACCTGTTTGCTTACACAGGCAGTGCTTCTGTTCATGCTGCAGTAGGTGGTGCTCGCTCTACAACGACAGTTGACATGTCGAACACGTATCTTGAGTGGGCAAAAGAGAACATGGAACTGAACGGCCGTGTTGGTCGTCAACATCAATTCGTTCAAGCTGACTGCTTACAATGGTTGGCGAAAGAGCAAGGATCTTACGACTTGATCTTTATTGATCCACCAACGTTCTCAAACTCTAAGCGTATGGATCAATCTTTTGACGTTCAACGTGACCACATCCAGTTGATGGAAGATTTAAAGCGTCTTCTAAGAGAAGAAGGAACGATTGTTTTCTCTAACAACAAGCGTCATTTCAAGATGGATATGGAAGGGCTGGAAGAGCTGGGTCTTAAAGCTCAGAATATCTCGTCTAAGACATTGCCTCTGGATTTCTCTCGCAACAAGCACATTCATAACTGCTGGTTGATTACTCACAAGTAATTAAGAGATTGTATAAGGATATATAGTGCTGACTCTCTACAGTACAGAAGGATGCCATCTATGTGAGATGGCATTCAAACTCACGGAACAGTTGAATATAAGTCATCAGATCAATGTGGTGGATATCGCATTGGATGATGAGCTCTTTTCCCGTTACGGGGTCACTATTCCGGTGCTCAAATTTGAAAGCTCTGATTTGTCTCAACACTCAGAGCTTAACTGGCCATTTGGCTTGTTAGAACTTAACGATTGGTTAAAGAAGAATGGCATTACTTACAATTCATAATGGGCAATTAGCATTTGGCGATCACCCATTATTAGATGGTGCGGATTTCGCACTGCAAGAAAACGAACGTGTGTGTTTGGTTGGCCGTAATGGTGCAGGTAAATCAACGTTGATGAAGATTTTGTCTGGCAACATCATCATGGATGACGGCAAGATGCAGATCACACAAGACGTGGTGGTATCTCGTTTAGAGCAAGATCCTCCTCGTAACGAGCAAGGCTCTGTTTACGAATACGTATCTGGTGGTTTAGCTGAGATAGGTGAGCTGCTTAAGGAATACCACAACTTACTTGATGTTATTGCAGAAGACCCTAGCGAAAAGAATTTGAACCGTCTTACTCGCGTTCAAGAAAAATTGGATCATGCCAATGCTTGGCGTTTTGAAGATCGCGTAAGTAATGTTCTTGCTGCTCTTAAACTAACAGCAAATACCAAACTGACGGAACTGTCTGGTGGTTGGCAACGTAAAGCAGCACTTGCACGCGCGCTTGTATGTGACCCTGACGTATTACTGCTTGATGAGCCTACCAACCACTTAGACGTAGCAACGATCGAATGGTTAGAAGCTTTCTTAAAAGATTTCCGTGGTTCAATCATCTTTATCTCGCATGACCGTGCTTTCATCAAATCAATGGCAACACGCATTGTTGATCTTGACCGTGGTAAGCTAAGTTCTTTCCCTGGTGATTACGACAACTATTTGTTAGAGAAAGAAGAAGCGCTACGTGTTGAAGAGATGCAAAACGCAGAATTCGACAAAAAGCTAGCACAAGAAGAAGTTTGGATCCGTCAAGGTATCAAAGCTCGTCGTACGCGTAACGAAGGCCGTGTTCGTGCCCTTAAAAAGCTTCGCGAAGAGCGTCAAGATCGTCGTGAAGTACAGGGTAAGGCGAACATCCAAATCGATACGTCTGCACGTTCAGGTAAAATCGTATTTGAAGCTGAGAACCTTAACTTTGCATTCGAAGGCAAAGAGATCGTTACAGACTTTAGTTTCAACATCATGCGCGGCGATCGTATCGCACTTATCGGGCCAAATGGCTGTGGTAAGAGTACGGTGCTTAAACTGCTTCTTGATCAACTTAAACCCGATTCAGGCCGTTTGCATTGTGGTACTAAGCTTGAAGTGGCTTACTTCGACCAATACCGCGAAATTCTAGATCCTGAGAAGTCGGTGATTGATAACCTGGCTGATGGTAAACAAGAAGTAACTGTAGGCGGACGTGAGCGTCATGCACTGAGCTACTTGCAAGATTTCTTGTTCTCTCCTAAACGTGCTCGTACACCGGTTAAAGCGCTGTCTGGTGGTGAGAAAAACCGCTTGTTATTGGCTCGTATTTTCCTTAAATCGAATAACTTGTTGATTCTCGATGAGCCTACCAATGATTTAGATATCGAAACATTGGAACTTTTAGAAGATTTGCTTGCCAACTATGAGGGTACGTTGCTTCTTGTGAGCCACGACCGTCAGTTCGTTGATAACACGGTAATGACGAGTTGGATATTTGAAGGTAACGGTGTAGTTGAAGAGTTTGTTGGTGGTTACCACGATGCTCAGAAACAAAGAGCACAAGCTCTGGAGTACCGTCAGGCTGAAAAGCCAGCAAAGGCGGAGAAAGTTGTTGAGGAAACTCCCAAAACTGCGCCAGTTAAAGCTAAACCTAAGAAGTTATCGTATAAGCTACAACGAGAACTAGAAACGTTACCTTTGCGTTTGGAAGAATTGGAAACCGAGATTGAAACTCTGCAGCAAGAAGTTAATGATCCAGACTTCTTCTCAAAATCTGTAGAGCAGACACAACCAGTTTTAGATAAGCTATCTGCAGTAGAGCAGGAGCTTGAAGTTGCTTTTGAGCGCTGGGAAGAGCTCGAGGCACTACAACAGGAAAGTTAAGAAGTAATAATGACTTGTACTAAATTTAAATTAACTACAGTTGCAGCATTAGTTTTTGCTGCAACTAATGCGAATGCTGCGCTTTATACGATTGTTGAAGTGGACAGCCCTGTATCAGGTAATGAAGTGCATGGTGTTGCGATTGAAGGTTCTAGCAATAGCACTCTCGGTACACTAGGTTGCTTTGATGAGAATGCGACAGCGTCTGAGTGCGAAGGATACTTACTTGCTGGAGAGTCTTTAAATGGTGTTGAAGGAATCAGCCATAGAGAAGAAGTTCCATTTGGCTCAGACAATAGTTTTTTCTATGCACAAATAGATGATTCTTCAGATTACTTACGTCGCTATTGTAGCTCTTACCTTGGTTTTGACAATTGCGACACTGATGGTGGTTGGGGAGATCAGTATTGGAACGCTTACCAAAGAGAGCGGAATGGAGAGTCTAACTATAAGTCATTTGTTGAGGGAGCTGGTCAAATTGAAGCTTCTAATCTGAATACTGTAATTAACTCGCTAGACTCTAGCGGTCAAGCAATAGGAAATACAAGCACGTCGGTTGTTCAGCGAAATCAAGCTTTCCCTGCTGTCACTATAGGCGGCGATGTATCAAGTACACCGGTTCAATCAAGAGCATGGGCTAGTGAAGGAACATTTATAGTCGGAAGTGTTTCTACTAGCTATACCAATGATAACGACAGTACAGTTCCCTTTAGTACTTACACGACTAAAGGAGCGATTTGGGATGGTACACAAACCCAACTTTTAAATTGGGATACAAATGCGAAAGACGAAGAGGATGAGTTGCTTGCGCAGGGTAGCATTCGAGATTTAACAGTTACGCCATCAAAAATATATGCTGTTGGTTTCAACACATATGACGAGCAGCATATGAATGCGACGGTTTTTCATTCATCAGGAGGCACTCTTCCTACTACATGGTCAAGTGCGGTTATTCAAGGGGCGCAAGTAGAGATTAGTGGTGATGACATCCATGCTAACTCTAAAGCTACTTCAATAAACAGTCACTTAAACATTTTAGGGGAAGCGAAGCACTATAATAATGCTGTACCTGATAACGGAGCTTTCCCTGACAAGATATTTGTAGCGACTTATACTGGAGATGGAAACGGGAATGATACTTGGAGTGGCGCTCAATATCTAAATGATAGCTCTCAGTCTATTTTCTTTAAAGGCGCAGGCGGTAAAGCTGGAGCGATTAATAATTACAACGAAATTGTCGGTCAGATAGACTCTGAGACAATCCGAGAAAGTAATGGTCGTGAGCGTCGTCATAGAGGATTCATTTACCCATACCAAGCAACGGGCACTGAAGATTCCCGAATAGAGTTGTTTGAAAGTAAAGCATGGTGGTTAGATGATCTAACGAACGATGGTAATGCTGATGGTAATAACAATAAATTCCGAGTTATTGATGCTACAGACATTAATGATGCAGGGGTTATCTCTGGGACTGCTATTAGGTGTACAGTCAATGGGGTACCACAACCCTATGATACGACCTCTCACAATTCATATTGTGGCAATGCGGGAGATGGTGCTACTGAAGAAATTGTTGCAGTTAAGCTAATTCCAATTAGTGACAAGAATACACGTAGCATTCAAACTCGAGGTATTGACAGTGAAAAAATCGATCGCCAAGGCGGTAGCCTAGGTTGGTTAGCTTTGACTGTACTTGGTCTGTTAGGGTTCCGTAGAAAATTTAAATAATTTTATCTCTTGAGCCCGAGTTCACAATTCTGAACTCGGGCTTTTTTTCGCCTTGAGAAAAGTTCAAAAGTGGTCGACTCTTAAAGTTGGAGTTAACAAAACTCCACGAAGTTGTAATCATTGTATGTTAGTAAACGAACACCCGTATGAGGACTGCACTATGAAGAGACAAAAGCGTGATCGCCTAGAACGAGCACAATCTCAAGGTTACAAAGCTGGTTTAAATGGCAGGTCACAAGAAGCTTGCCCATATAGCCAAATGGATTCTAAATCGTATTGGTTAGGTGGTTGGCGTGATGCCAAAGATGATAAGCATTCAGGTCTCTATAAGTAGATAGGGCGAACATATTCAAAGGTCAAGGCTCCATGTTGTGATTATAACAACTGGAGCCTTGTTAGTTTCTGAGAGCCATACAATACCTTATAAACCGTGAACTCACAGCTCTATAAAGTGATTTAAGATCGTTTCGCTGGTGGACATATCATTGATGAAAGTTACTTAGCTGTACCTTAATGCACTATAACTAAATATATTGAAATGAAAATAAAGCAGCCATTGGCTGCTTTATTAAAAATCTAACTATTAGACTAGAATGCTGATGTATCTTGGAAAAGACCAACTTTCAAATCTTTAGCCACATAGATTTCTTTACCATCGACAAGAACGCGACCGTCTGCAAGGCCCATTACTAGGCGACGGTTAACAACACGTTTCATGTGAATTTCGTAAGTCACTTTTTGAGCTGTAGGTAGGATTTGGCCAGTGAATTTAACTTCACCAACACCTAGAGCACGACCTTTGCCTTTACCACCAACCCAACCAAGGTAGAAGCCAACAAGCTGCCACATTGCATCTAGGCCAAGACAACCTGGCATTACTGGGTCACCAGGGAAGTGGCAATCGAAGAACCATAGGTCAGGAGTAATATCCAGCTCAGCAAGAATCAAACCTTTACCGAAATCACCTTCAGTTTCAGACATTTTAGTGATGCGATCCATCATTAGCATGTTTGGTGCTGGAAGTTGAGGGCCTTCAGGCCATAGTTCGCCTTGGCTTGATGCTAGAAGCTCTTCGCGAGTGTAAGAATCACGTTTGTTTTGCATTATCAATTACTCCGATTTTTGATAGGTGCATATTAGTGAACAGGTGTACGCTAAACAAGTCCGATCAGTACTAGACAAACCAGTTTTTAATGCGTCCAACAATTCCAATTGGGTGTTCATGTCTTTCAAAGTTTTCAATACGTTCCGCGATTTTACTCAGAACGCTTTCTTGTTCTTCGTCCCTAAATGGTGCGTTCATAATAAGAGGAATCGCTTCATCTACATTAGAGACAGACCAAATATGGAATTCTTTGTTTTTGATGCTTTCAATTAGGTCTGGCTTCAGAGCAAGGTGTCTTAAGTTAGATCTTGGAAGGATCACACCTTGTTCGCCAGTTAGCCCGTTGTGTTTACACACATGGTAGAAGCCTTCGATTTTCTCGTTTAGCCCACCAACGGCTTGTACACGACCGAATTGGTCGACAGCACCGGTTACCGCTATTTGTTGATTGATAGGGTATTCCGACAAAGCACTTACCAGAGAGCAAAGCTCTGCAAGGGAAGCGCTATCGCCATCAACTTCGCAGTATGATTGCTCAAACACAACAGAAGCAGCATATGGCAACGGATCTTCAAGGTTTAGAGCGCTGCTTACGAACGCTTGCATGATCATCATGCCTTTAGCGTGAAGGTTGCCACCAAGCTCTGCTTTTCTTTCTACATCGGTAATGTCACCATCGCCAAAATGAATAACACAGGAAATACGAGCCGGTTCACCATAAGAAATAGGGTGTCCAGGAACGTCGATAACCGTCAGACCGTTAACTTGGCCGACTTGCTCACCCTCAGTTTCGATGATGACTTGGCCATCTCGAATATCATCGAGAGCACGTTCAGGAAGGTAAGACTCGCGGTTGTATTTGTGTTGTTGAGCTTGCTGAATATGGTGAATATCAATGTGACCACCATTTGCTTCGATAAGCGCTTCATTCAACAGCGCGTTATGCCAAATCGGACATAGCGGTATGTAGCTCTGATCTTCCGTTTCTCTAGCGCCTGCCGTTAGGATTCCTACCAAAGCTTCTTGAGTTATCGTTGGAAGGTTATAGCGACGTTGCAACCACTTAAGATAGCCAAGGTATTGCATTAGGCTTTCATTGGAGAGCTTAATATCTTGTTCTATTTCACTGAATAGACAAAACCCTGTTTGAATATCGCCATCTAGATAATCCAGATCACCAAGTTGAGCGCGGTCTCCGACAACAATCAACTTAATGTTGTATGTCAGTGCTTCGATAGGTGCCTGATTTAGATGCTCAGGAAAACTGCTAATTGGCTCAACAGCTTCACCGAGAAGCGCTGATTTCAATAATAGCCAGCTTCCTGGGTTTGCCAGGATCAGATTGGCAGAAACGACCAGATAGCCATTGTTTGCTCTAGAAAGTAGGCCTGGCTTTGTTGCTACAATGTCACCATTTTTAGACTGCACTTGGTCAAACAAAGTGGCTGCATTTAAAGATTCGGTTTTTAAAACAGGCTGAGCTTCGTTGTTTAACTCCGTCGTTAAAGATTCAACGATGAGTTGACGATAGATCGAATTGTCAGGCGCATTAACAAGTAGAATTCGTGAAAGATTGGATAGGCGTACAAAACGGGTTAGCGCATCTCTAAATCTATGTTGAATATCTGAGAATGTGAAAGGAGAGATGTCAGGGAATTGCTCTAGTTGAGCGCTATATTCATCGTACTGAGGCGTTACATGTCGCCAATCTACTTGAGTCATTTAAATGTCTGATTATGATAATAAGGTAGGGAGTATATAGAAAAAGCGGGGAGTCATATAGGTCTATGTTGTAGTTACTAAACACTAAGCTAATATAAGTATGATCTTGGTCTATTCTTTCAAGACAATAATTGTTAAATAACCCATTATGGGTTACGCTGTCACTAGGTTAACTCTCGAGATTAGACATGAAATATCAGCAGCTTGAAAATTTAGAATGTGGTTGGAAATGGAACTACCTGGTAAAAAAATGGAAAGAAGGTGATTCGATCACCTGCCATATTGATTCAAGTGAAGCTGATGTTGCCGTGCAAGCTTTATTGAAGCTAGAACACCAACCTACAGGCGTTCTTGAGTGGATCTCAAATAACATGTCGCCAGAGCTTGATAACAAGCTTAAACAAGCAATCAGAGCCAAGCGCAAACGTCACTTCAACGCCGAACAAGTTCATACTAAGAAGAAGTCTATCGACCTTGATTATCGCGTTTGGGAAAAGCTATCTCAAAGAGCAAACGAGCTCGGTTGTACGTTATCTGACGCGATAGAGTATTTGGTTAGTGAAGCGTCTCGAAGTGAGCAGGCCAGCAAAACAGTAACCAGTCTCAAAGAAGATTTGAGTAAACTTCTTTCCGACGACAAATAAGCAGTAATAGTGGTGGCATTATGATGTATGTAATCTTAATCGGAGCCGTATTGGTTTTTTGGCTCGTCGCAATTGATAGACCGGTACTGAAGATAAAGTTCAAAGAAGGTGCGATTGAACAAGTAAAAGGGCATTTACCGCCTAGCTTTAAGCACAACCTTCAAGAAATCGGTCACAACAATGCATTTCAAGGAGAGCTTAAGGTTTACGCAAAGCGTTCAGGTTATAACCTGAAGTTCACCAAAGATATTCCTAAGAATATTCAACAACGTATTCGAAACGTATTTCCTCACAATGGCTTCAAATCTAAAGGCTCAAAGAAGGCATAACTTTTGAAACTATGGTTTGCTTACCAATCTCTAGTACTAATTTAACCTCATACTTCTTCCAATAATATGCATACTGTTTTCAACGTCACATAGTTGAGAACAGTATGAAATATCTCGTATTTTTGTTGTGCTTTACGTCGCAAAGCTTACTCGCCGATGATGCATTAATTAACCCAGTTGCGAAGAAAATCAAATCTTCAATCCTCAAAGGGATGGATAAAAGTTCGATCGAACTCGAAGGGTACTGCGACCTAATGATCGAAATGCGACACTCAAAAGGCTATGCCCGAATTAAAAAGGTTAGGACTTCTGGTGATAGCCGAGTGTGTAAACAAGCGCGAAAACACTTGCTTGATAATCGAAAGTTTAAATACAGCTTCCCTGAAAAGTACATTCGTTTACACATTGAAAGTTAGTCAACGATCTTGATCTTCCGATATGCATTCTCAGTGCACTATAACTAAATGTTTAAGGATAAATTATATGTCCTCGGTTCTTAGCACATCTTAAATATCTATTAATATTGACTTAATTATATGTAGCTGGGATATAATACGATGAATAGCTAGGATTAGGTCAAGGAAAGTCACGGTTGTTGTTAGCAAACAAAAATTACACTCCTGAAGTTATTGAAATATCGAGAAAAGTTTCAATTAACGTAGAAAAACACTTCAATAAGTGGTTAGTCTCTCCAAAGTTTAAACTCAAACAAACGACAGTAGACACACTGTTAAGTTTGGAAAATCGCTATTGTGATAGCGTTATTTTCGATGAAAATGATCGAATATCTCACAATCAACGAATTCTGTTGCGATGTGAACAAGACAGAGTCAGTGCTCGTCGTGAAAAAGTCGTCGCAAAGCAAAAGACATTACGTTACGTCATAGATGATGTGTGTAATACAGCTTCCGAGTTGATGATAGAGAAGCTTGAACAAACATTGATGAGCTCTCTTTTTTCTGAACTTCCGGATTTTAACCATTTCGCTAATGTCGCTTATTCGTCATCTTTGAACTTTTCCAAGTTACATCAAATTTCAGCTGAAAGTAGGCTGCTAAGTTCAAGTCTTATTGAGTTTGTGTCGAATCCGGAATTTACAGAAAAATACGGTAAAAAATCGAAAGTGGTGCTGGATCCAAAAGTAGCAGCGAGACAAATTGGAATAGAAAATTGTAAATTACTTTTTCCACTACTTATGAGTCAGCAACTTATTAAATGGTCTGATGATAACATCAAGCCTATTGTTCCTAAGGTCTGGCAACACCTCGTCGTGACAGCAAACTCGACCAGAATGAGACTACAAGAAACATCAGTAAAAGAGCCAGACGCTGGTATTCTGCTTGGAGTGTTAAGAACGCTTCCATTATTCGTCATTTGTAATCATTTTTCAGCGACGTTTGAAGATGCACTCGTAAAAACTATGCTTGGTTATCGGGATGCAAGTGACAAGCACGACGAATACTATGCGTGTACAGAGGTTATCCCGAACACACAGTTTCTCGAATCTATGATAGAAATCTTAGATACTAAGCTACTGAAAAAACTAGTCGATTACATAGATTGGAGCCCAAATAACCAGTTGATTAAACGTGCGATCCTCGAAGAAGTTCACGATATCCCAGTCCTTGAACGAAGCGTGTACGGTGCAGCGCTTTCGCAGGGCAGAAAGTTCTCTATTTTTGAAGCCCTAGAGAATAGCGAATTATTTAATATTAAACATCGACCTTATTGGTTTTCAACGGTTCAGATGTCTGTAGCGACTATGGAGCAAATGCAGACCAGAATACCCGGTAAGTTGACCACAAACATGTAAAAAGAGGAGCCACAATCTAATACGGCTCCTCTTTTTAGTTACAATGTAACTCGTGATGATGTTTCAGTTTGTTAAACAGTACGTTAGCTATCTATCTGATTTAATTGACTACTTCAAAAGTGCAGGAATTCTGCCTCGCAATTGCGTGTTTGACCGGTATTCCAAGGCTCTGACATATCATAAGGACTTTGAGTTTGCGATCTGGAGGAGCGTGTTCTGAAAGGATAACAGCACTTAAGCACTCTTTATTTAGGTACAGCTTATTCCCAATGAGCTCGTCATCATGTAAAACCCACCGATATTCTTCTTCATACCGCCAATTCGAATGCTTAATTTTGAATAGTGCAGTGCCCAAATCCGATCCTTGTAAATCCTGAGCAGACGGCAAAGTAAATCGAGTCGGGTCATCTTCATATTGCACTTTAAAACAGTTGAGGTTTGTTTCTCCATCATAATGATTGAGGTCGTATTCAATACACATGCCTTTGAAGCTATCGCCGTACTGAGACCAAAGTATAGGGTGGTCGCTCGATTGGGAAAAGCACATCACCTTGAATTCGTTCTGAAGGGTTGGGTCAAATATGTGGTTCGATTCAAAAGGATTGTTAAAGGTTTTAGCGTAATCAAACCACAATGAACACTCAGAGATAGATTGTATGTTTCTATCATGAAGCGTTCTGAACTTATAAAGTTTAGGCAACATATCAAACACCTAGTTTACAACATTGCCAGATACTAGCATTTAACTATACAAAGCAGGCATGAATGCACTGCATTTGATTGCTTAGTCACCTTGTTTGTTCAGATAACTGTTTGATAGATCAAAATTTAAACACGAAATAGCAGTCTGTTTAAGAGGTTTGTTAATTCGACAGGAAAATAGTTGCAATTGAAAGAGACAACGTAACTTGTGGATTACTCGGAAGTTTTAACAACTCCAACTCCTTCTTGAGTCTGAAACTAGCTACAGCCCAGAAAGGCCAAAAATTGATGACATACGGCCTTACCAATGAGAGTGCGATAGTGTGTTTAACGTTTTGTTTAGCGACGACGTAAGTCGATTGGTCTGACACGTCTGTTGATGCAATGCCGAAGTGCGCTAACGGGCACTTGATTTAGGTGTCAGTGTTTTATCTAAAGATATTAATGCCACAGCGTTTGCCCTTCTAAGTGTGAAGGATCACGCGGTAACTTACGTAATGTGAATTCATCTCTGAGATAAGATTTAGCGAAGTTCTTTCGCTTTTTTCCTAATGCTGGCAAGTCGCCTAACACTTTAACAATACCTTTAACTTCCAGTGAATCAAAACTATAGCCTTGATCAAGAAGGAGCTCCAATACTGGATAGAGCTTTTTATATACCCGAGTTGCTTCAGCTTTTGAATCTCGTCTTTTTTATCTTCGCCTGCAATGAATCGAGTAGAGAGAGCCTTCCCCAAATGCCGAATATATTGGATACATTAATTATGACGTTCGTAACGTAGATACTTAGAACGAGTTCGATGCAAAAGATAACGTAGTACTCAGTAATAAATATTTGGTCACTGTACAGGATGACCGGGTAAACATTCTCTAAGATCGTCATGCCAACAAAACTAACACCGATCAAGATTCGATAATTAGAACTGATAACGTCCACATTAGTGAATCGTAAGAACAAACAAGTAATGACAACGTATGTGATAAGCGAAGAAACAAAGGAGATGACTTGCTCACCAGTACTCGCCACCATTAGGTCAACATTAAAGAAAGTAGATCCAATGATTAGTAGTGCGCATAAGATAATTGCTTGCTTTTGGTCATTGTTTGTTTGCAAAATTTTGGCTCCGATTTAATACAGCGGCGGAGTATAGATGAAACTTGCAACTACTTTTATATCATTGATTTAAAATGGTTATTTTGACTGCCTAATTGGTGGTATTGATTGGTTTATTGAATCGATAAACCGTGTTTTTGATAGGGTTCGGTTCGTAATTTTTCAACTTTGCTGTGTGACTGATGATACCACTCTATCCCCAAACATTTCCTTTCAGGTAAGTTGAACGCGTTCTTTACTACTTAAGAACAAACGCCAATACCAACTCCAACGTTGGACCGTGATTGGTTGAACGTGACAAAAGGCTGCGGCGTCGTGGATACCATCAAAGTGATGATGCACGAGATCCGCAAAGTGTGGCGTGAGCAGGTGATCTCCTTCAAAAATTAAGACAAGCGTGCAAATTTTTTTCCTCCTCATAAAGTGTGTTTGTAGTAGACAGTCTCTGGAAGCGGCGACACGTGAGCGCAACAAACAGAGACACGAAAACCAAGTATAGCCAACAATATCAAACTCAACGTGCAGACAAAATCCATAAAACCAACAACATTAAGGATTTAATCCGGCGTGGTGTGCAAAATCCGCAAGGACTAAGGCACTGAAACTCCTCAGATTTCACGTACAACCTGTCAATCCCATTTTAAAATGTCCTCATTTGTCCCAAATAGAAATGTCCCGTTGTTAGGTCTTTCGACTGGAGGCTTTGAATGGTTCGGTGAGCACTGGGTTGATGGTTCGAGGGGCAGTTTGAAGGGCTCTTTGTTGCGCGCGGCGTTTGGGGGCTTTCTTACTGCGGGTTCGTTGCTGTTGTTGTTCGAATTCTTCTTGTTGTTGCTGAGCAAACTTTAAAACTTGGCCGAGGCGTTTGTTGTCGACGATTTGGGTTTGTTGAACATGCTCGAGTTTGTCGAAGGTTTTGAATTCGAGTTTTCGATGCCCGTATTGGATGGCGATTTCACCGTTTGGGTAGTCGAGTATCTTGACGTGTTCGTGCGCTAGTCGGCTGTTTTCTTCAGTAGGTTCAATGAGATAAATCACTTTATCGTATTGAAATGTCAGCGACTTTGAGAGCTTGCGGGTTTCTTGCCAACTGAAAATATCGTCGAGTTCTTGCTTGGACTCTCGAACCGGACGATGCATGTCTTTTGGGTATTGAGCGGGCTTAGCAAAGCGATGGTTAAAATCGGCGGTGAAGTAGGGAAGCCAGGCGTTGGCTTGTTCGATGGTGTCGATACCTTGTAAGCGCATCTCTTTAACCAGCCGGTCTTGCAGCGTGAGGTTGGCTCGCTCAACGCGGCCTTTGGCTTGGGAGCTGTTGGCACAGATGAGTTCTATGGCCAGTTCTTTCAGCACACGCCCGTATTGAGTTTGGCCAACTTGTTTGTGTTTCTCCTGATTCACTCGAAAAATTGAGTGCTTGTCACTGTAAAACGCGATGGGTTTACCGTGCTCATTGAGGTATTCACGCGTGGTCAACATGTAGTCAAATGCGGATTCTGTCTCGCTGAATCTTAGGTTCATCAAACGGCCAGTCGCATCATCAATGAACACCAATAGGCAACATTTGTCGCTGCGGCCTTCAAACCAGTCATGATGGGAGCCGTCAATTTGGATAAGTTCGCCCAAGCAATCACGACGGTAACGAGGCTGATAGACTCGAGGTTTGCGTTGTGAATGTGGAAGCCACAGTCCGTCGGCGATCATCCATTGACGGAGTGTTTCTTTAGAGACGGATAGATTGTGTCGTTCAGTCAGTTTTTCCAGAGCGAACGTTGGTGAGAAGTCAGAGTAATGCTCACGGATAAGTTTCAGTATTTCAATTCTGAAATGTTCTGAGTAGCGTCGATTACTTGGGCGTCCACGCGCTGCGTGTGTAAGACTTTGAGCGCCAAGAGAGACAAGTTTGTTTACCAAACGTCGGATATGACGCGCAGACAGATTCAAAATGATAGCAGCGTCAACTTGGCGTAGTCGTTTTTCACGTACGTCAGTAAGCACCTTGAATCGCTGAATATCTTTTTCACTCATAGTAATAAGCATCCGGATAACTCCTAAGCAGACCAATATAGGTAAGCTTAGGAGGACATTTTAAAATGGCTCAAACCGGACATTACTAAATTGCTCTAACAATCCCACTGCGTATTATGTATATGCGGGTAAATCAAAATCTAGTCTTTCGTCTCAGGCCAAGATTCTCTTAATGCATTGATAATTCTTGGTTTTTTACTCTTGTCTATTAAAAGGCCAAGGACAACATTTTGATCCGATTCTTCCAAAAGATCAGCGCATAGGAAGGCTGTAGACCAGTCTAACATACGTTTCCCTTTTCTCATCGAACACAAACTTCCACAAGAAATCGATAGTTTTTTCGCAAGTTGGTACTCGCTAGTCAGAGCGTACTTAGCTTTGACACGATTCAATATTGCATTTGTGTAAGTGAAATCTTCCATCCTGCAGCCTCCTAACTGAGTTCATACTAGGGCGGTTTCTATAAAAAATCATCGGTTCCCAAATTTGCAACTACGAAAAAAATTGTATTAAGTTGACCTCTATCGTGGTGTAGCGGGTTTGTTGAGGTCATATGAAGAATTCAACATCGTCAATTGGTGGAATACTTGATGAGGCAGAGAAAGAAGCAAAGTCTGGTGAGTATTCGAATAGCTTACGACTAGTGATCGTGTCACTTCGCAAATTGATGGCTAAGCCCGCCAAAGTAAAACGAACTCTGAAAGAGAAAAAAAACAATCATGAGTGCTAGGGCTCCATTATCAAACGTCCGTTATAAAAGAAGTGCACGCCCTTTGGCTGCACTTAATCGTGATCGCTGGAGAAAGTTACTCGAGAACCCCTCACAATATGACTACCTGTTGTCCCATTCGGGCAAGTCCACGCAACGCCAATACTTAACGGATATTGGCCGAGTGATGGATTACTTGGTGAGTGAGTTGGAGTTTCGGACTTGTAAAGTGGGGGTAGTGACAGCGAAAGGTTTCTTGCTAAGAACTTGGGCGAATGTAGCCAAAGGTACTGGTTTACCGGAATGGCGCGTTAAACAGTGCGTGAGTTACGCGAAAGACCGAGGGTGGATCACGTCCAAGCAGCCTAGAGAGAACATCAATGGCGATTGGTACGGCTTGGCATCCATCAAGCGCATCACCGACAAATATTTTCGCGATCTCGGTTTGAACTTGGCCTACGAGAACGCCAAACAAGCCGCGACTAAGAACCTCAAGAAAATGGCCGCCTCAACCGGTGTACACATCCGTTATCTACTCACACCGATCACGTTACTGCGTAAGTTTGCACGTCGTAATACTCAACGTCATGACAGCACTGTGCCTTAAGATCAAAGCCCAAACTGTACCTCGATCCGTCTGAACCCCGATTTATCGGGGTTTTTCGTCTCTATTCCTCTCAAATTTCATCGATTGAAAGCGGTGGTTATGCCGTTGTGGATAACCCGCTCGCTAACCGGTGTTTTAGCGCTTTAACTACTCCATGAGCTCAGTCTTTGAGATCACAACGCATAGTCTAAAGACTAATGATCTATCTAAAGATAGATGTAAGGGACAGTTACTGTTACCCCGTGAAAAACGGGGGATAACTTGATAAAGGAAGCGGCTCTTCGAGCTCGCCAGCGAGCTGGAGCCTTATGACGCGAGACGTTCGATAGCATGGCGATAAGCACGGCATGCGCGTGTGCTGCAACGGCCATGGAGTCGCTGCGCGACGGTCTATTAGGAAAGCAAAGGCGAAATCGAAGCACACAGTTTGATTACTTAAACCTATTAAGTTTTATGTTTTAATTGTTATAATCTATTGGTTAACGTCGAGAGACAGGGACACACCAACGTCGTGAGACAGAGGACAACACAATGACAATGCATCAACAGAGCTACCAACAATTGGTCAGCGAGCTGGAGCTCGTTGAACAAACGCTGACCCAAGCGGCTCCGGACTGGAGCACGGTGCCCACCCTCAAGAAACCCCTTGTCGCGATCCAAGCGGCCGAAGAAGCCAGCCAACAGGTGGCGACGACCATCCACTTGCTGAAATCCCTCATGAACAATTTCCATCTTCGCTTGTGCGAACTGGAGGCGACGCATGGCCAGTAAGAATCCAATTAAAGGTTACATTGCTTGCCCAACGCATGGCTGTGATGAGATCTGCACCGTGCACGCCGTGGGCGAGCATAAGCTCATCGAGGGCGGTGAGCCGCCCAAGAACAAGCGCCGTCTCGGTCAGCTCTATACCATTTGCCCCAGTTGCAAAACCAACCAAAGCGCGGGTAAACCGTTTCAAGATTGGTTACACAACCACATGGTCTCGAGTCCAGACAAAGCTAGTACTGGTTATAAAACCAGTGCCAATAAGAAGCCTGACCCAACTAAGTCCCCAAAACCGAACGAAACCAAGCTCGATAAGGGCTCAAGCAACCCCGACCAACCCAACGATAACCAACCCGAGTCGGTTACTAACCGATTAGGTTGGTCATTGTTGTTGCTGTTAAGCACCTGCGCCTTGTTGTGGTTTGGCTTAACAAAGACCAAGAAAGGAGTCACTCATGAGCAATGAAGCCCCATTCACGCCCGTAGAGAACGAACTGGATGAACGTGATCAACAAGCCGTTGAAGCGGTAGAAACCTTACGTGAAGCTCGAGAGCAAGACGAAGCCGACACCGGCGAAACCCAAGAAGCGGCACCGGAAACCTTGGGTTTCGGGGAAGAAGACGCGCGCATGATGCTTTCTTACGGCTTAGGTGTGGTGGAGATGACCGTCGGCACCGTGTTTGATGTACCGTTTGAAATCGACACCCGAGCCGGTAACCAGTGGTTAGACGCCGCATCACCGATGCTGCAGAAGTACGGTCCCGCCGGTTTGAAATGGTTCGGCCAATACCAAGGTGAGTTTGTGTTTGCCATGGCCTCGATGACCTTGATTGGCGGCTGCGCCAAACAAGTGCGCCAACTCAAACAAGCTCAAGAGACGAAAGAGCCCGAGACACCGCAGGAGGTGGACAGTGAAGCTCCCGAATCCAGTGAACAAGAATAACGCTCATAACGCCGAGCACGTTTGTTACATGGGCACTACGGGCAGCTGCAAAACCACCGCCATTCGTCAGCTCAATTTCATTGAGCGTCAGTCTCAAGTGGTGATGTTCGATCCGTACAGTGAACACATCGAGGCGCCGCTCAAAGGTGGCCGCGTGCAAGCGTGCACCAGCTTTGATGAGTTCTACCATAAGGCGTGGTTTGCCCGAAAGAAAAAGGCCGCGTTTCGGTTGGCCCTAGTCGAGCAAGAGCGTACCCGCGAAAACCTCGAGTTGTTTGCCAATATGGTCTGGTCATTGGGCGATGGCCAGCATCCGAAAAAGCTCCACTGTGTGATTGAAGAGCTCGCCAAGTTCACCAATACCCCGTCAAAACTTGATGGGTTAGCCGGTGAACTCTGGACGGGTGGTCGCGGTTTTGGCTTGGTGATGCATGCGACGTTTCAGCGCGGGCAAGAAGTGCCGAAGACGGTGCTCGATGAATCCAAATATGTGTACGTCGGTGCGGTCAGCTCACGGCGTAATGCTAAGTACATTGCGGACTATTTTGATATTCCCATCGAGGCCATTTTGGGGCTGCAAAGCTGCGTCGATAGGGAGCATCTAGGGCGTAAAAAGTTCGCCGATTACATTCTCAAATCACCGGGTTTGGGCAAGTGGGCGCAGGGAAAAATCTACCCCAAGCGATGACGGGTAACCTAATAGGTTTATCTCTTAACCTAACAGGTTCAAGGCTCTGGTCATTTTCCTCTCTATACACCACGTTATCAGAATCAATCACTCTAAAGGAACTCCCATGAGATTGAACGTGAAAAATGTGGCGATTGTCGCCGGAATTGCGGCGGTCACGACGGGTGCGATCGTCTTTGCTGTGAACAATAAAGTCGGCGGCCTCGATAAGTTGCTGGGTCGCTCTGGCTGGTTTTAAAGGGGAATACGATGTCAGTCAAACCAATCAAACTGAATTCGATGGTTGGCGCGTCGTGGGGACAAAAAGGCACATTGCCTATCCCTAATGGCCCGACGTACCACGAGTTGGTACTGGAAACCAACGCCAGCGCTGTAGACATGCAGCGCATTGCCATTACGCTGAACGCCGAAGAGATCTACGTCTTAACCGGTGAAGAGCTGTTGATGCTCGAGCGTTACAAGCAACGAGACACCACCGCGGGGCATTTTGTGATCCCGTTCAGTGACATCGTGGCACGCACCAAAAATGGGGTGCGTTACACCGGTTTGGTCACTGAGTTGGGCGACAATATCCACCTCGATATCCAATTCAAAGGCAAGGCGGCCAACGCGACGCCACTGTCTATCCAAGTGCATGCGTGGGTAAGTAACTCTCAAGCGATGCGGGTCTTGGTGCCGATGATCAAACGCGAAACCATGCCGGCCAATGCACAAGGCGAGAACGAGTTCACCAACTTGGTGGCGAGTCCGCTCATCAGCATTCGTCGCATGCATTTCATGCACGACAAGATCAGCAAATTGGAAATTGAGCGCGACTTTGTCAAAGAGTACGAAGCCAACACCTTCATTTCTGAAGCCAATGCCAAACGCAATGAACGTACGCCACAAGACGGGTATTTCCATTTTGACCCGATCGTTCGTGGGTTCTCCATTGATGAACTGTTTCCGACACAGCACAGCTCCAACTTGAAATTCTCCGTGACTACCACCGATGTCCCAGGCTCAATCCCGATCTTGGTGGAGTCGGTGAAAGTCACGCGACCGGAAATGTTGCAGAGTGGCGCGGCCTAAGGAGCGCCAATGAAAAGCTTTTTTGATGATCTGTTGGAATTTGGCGCGGGCGCATTGGATTCGGTCGGGGAAAACGCCGACTGGCTGTTTCCCACTAATGACCAATCCACGAACCCGGATAAGACGCAGCAACCCAATCATCCTCAAGTGGATAACAAGGGGAATACGGTGACCACACCGCAAGCTCAACCTCAGAAAGACAACACGATGCTGTACGTCGGGGGTGGGGTTGGTGTGCTGCTGGTCTTGATATTGGGCGCGCTGGCGTTTCGACGATAAGGAGACGGTGATGCCGTTACTGTTTTGGGGATTGGGTGGATTTGGGGTCGGCAGCCTGTTTGGGCTTAGCGCTGGCAAAGGACTCAATAAAGTGTTGCTTGTGGTGCTGTTTGTCGCGTCACTGATGTGGCTCAAAGGAGGGCGCTGATGCTCGGATCATTGACATCATTAACCGGTGGCGGTGGCCTTCAAGGCGGCGCAGCAGGACCCGCTACGTCCGGCACCTCCGGCAACACCACCAACAACAGTGGATTTGAAGGTGGGCACATCAGCCTCGGTGAGCAACGCGGCATGCCGTGGTGGTTCATTGTGTTGATGGCGCTGTTTGCCTTGTATGCGTTATCCAAACGATAGCTTACAGCCAGCAAAGTGGGCGCACGTCCGTCAACGGCTAAAACCGGCACTGAGAGACTATTACCAACACGCACAAACCCAAGTCACACAAGGCTTAGAGGCAACGTATCAAATAAGTGACACTGTCATGTTGTTGCGTGGTGAAAGGCTGAAAAACAACACCAAAGAGTTGGTTGTGGTGGGGTTAGCGGGCGACATGGCCACCGGCACATTGGCCGCCGTCGAGCATGCGAAACAGCATGGCTTTGATTCGGTGCGAGCGCATTTTTATCGTGAGGGTGCCAAGCGATTCATTGCAAGACGATTGAAGTTACCGGTTCAGGAAATTGAACGCCACGGCGATGAAAGGGTTTTACAAATAAGGTTAGCGGATATGGGTGGAAGAAGTTCTTCGAAAAGTCGTCAAAGCAACACTACGACGACTACAAACACCAGCAGCAGTGCGGCGGTCGGTGGCGACAATACCGGTGTAATGCTGTCAGGCGTCAGTGACTCGGACATCAATTTGACCATGACCGATCATGGCGCGATGGCCATTGCGGGACGTACCGCGGAAGAAGCGTTTGATTTTGGTACCCAAGCGTTAAGAGTCAATGAATCGGTGGTCGGAGATTCCTTGAACATGGTCGATAACTCGTTGCGTGTGGTCGATAATACCGTCGATGAAGCCTTTGGCTTTGGGACGTCAGCCCTAGAAGAGCAATCCGAAGTCAGTCAATACGCCATTGATTCGATCAAATCGATGGCCGGTCAACAAACCGAAACCACCAAAGCGGCGATTGCCTTAGCCAACAACGCGAAAGCGCGAGAGCAAACGGGCACGAATGAATCCGACAACTCTACGTTGAAAAAATTATCTCTCATCCTTGGGATTATCGGCACGATGGTCACCATTGGGGTGGTCATGACAAGGCGCGCATCATGAAACAGACCCACACACTCGAGCCCAATCACACGCTGACGTTTAACGCCGGTCAATCCGGTAAGTACCTCATCTTGCGTGATACCACGCACTCGTTACTGCTGCAGGGCGATACCATGCGTCCCGTTGAGATCTTTGGTGGTGACACTGTCGATGTGTCCGCCTTTGACAAGCTCGAGCTGAACAATCATCAGTCAGTGGCGGTGACCTTTGAGTATCAAGTGTCGGATTTATTGATCATGACCAAGGCGCAGAAAATCAGCGTGAATAACGCGCTGTTGGTCAGTGAAATTGAAAAGCCGGTGAACGTGAGAAAAGTGCAGGATCCCGTGCAGGTGAGTGAAGTGCAAGCGCCAGTGAGTGTGGCGCAGATTGAAACGCCGGTATCGGTTCAAAAAGTGCGTGACCCCGTCAAGGTTAGTGACATTGTCACGCCAGTTAAAATATCAGAAATACAAACACCTACCACGATTAGTGAGGTTCAAACGCCGGTTAATGTTAAACGAGTGGCCGAGCCGGTGACGGTCGACCAGATCACACAGCCGTTAACCATTGAGCGGATCCAACAACCGGTGAATGTCGAGGTGGGGAACGCGTCACTGGACGTGCAAGCGACCATCACCAACACCGAATTGAAAGTGACGTCGGATCCAGAGCGCGTGACGTTCGCCCGAATTGGCAATGGTACCTTGCTAATGACGGGAGGCTATCAAAGTATTCGAGAGAAAAGCGCGAGAAAGGCGCTCATCTTACAAGCTCTGGCCACCAATGAAGGCACGGTCATCGTGCAAGGATTCTTGGAGTTACGTCCGGGCGGGCATTTGATGCTCAACACCAATCAAGCCGTAAGCGTGAAAGGCACCGCGAGCGACCGCCTTAAAGTAGGAGAAGCGCTATGATGCTGTCATTAACCAATCCTGAGCTTGCCAGCGCTAATGATGGTTTGCTGAACGTGGAAGCAAAACACGACAATCAGATGAAATTCATTTTCGGCTCGCGTCGAAAGGCGACGTTCCCACTTTCCAACCATGTCGAAATGCTCGATTTGACCCTTAGGCGCTTTAAGCAATCGCAAGCAACGCCGCACAATCAGAGCAGTAGCGCCTCTTCAATTTTGGCGAACCCTGGCATCGTCTATATTAGATTTCTTAGGGCCAACAACACGTCAGTGTCGTCCCGTCTCTTGTATCTGTATTTTGCCTCGAATTCCCTCTATGGCTATCCATTGTTTCTTATCAAACCGAAAGTCGCGACCAAGCTTGAGATCACCGTCTCCAACGTTGACGCTAGTGTTACGCTGCATTCGAGACTCCTTATGAAATCGGAGGGCTAATGAGATGGCTAATGTTACTCGCCAGTGGCTTACTGGCCGGAGTGTACCTTATGAATAAGCGAACCATTGATGAGACTGTCAGCGACTTTGTGCTCTCTGCCCGTAGTGAAGCCCGCATGTTGGGCGTACATGGCGACTTAAAGAAAGTCGTGCGCCGAGCGATAGAGCTGTCACCGTATGATTTTGGTATCACGGAAGGCCTACGCACGGCGAAACGCCAATATCAGCTCTATCAGGAGGGCTTGAGCCAGCTTGATGGGGTTAAGCGTCTCAGTCGGCACCAATCCGGCCATGCGATCGATTTCGTAGCGTACGATGAAAACAACAAAGTCACGTGGGACTTTAAGTATTACGCTGCCATCAGCAAAGCATTTAAACAAGCCGCTCGAGAGCTGAATGTCGCGATTGTTTGGGGTGGCGATTGGAAGAGCCTCAAAGACGGTCCGCATATCGAATTAAGTCGTCGGGTGTACACATGATGGGCGCGCTCCTGAATCTCGTGACCGGTGGCGTGGCTGCGTACAAGCAGCATAACCAAAACCGCGCCGAAGCGCTTAAGCGCAAAGACGAACTCGAGAGCGAGAAGCATCAGGCGAGGGTGCGTCGACTGCAGAATGGTGAAGAGCAGGCCAGTAGCCTCGATGAAGTCAGCATTCGAGAGCGGGGACTCAAAGACGAGTTCATCCTCTTAGTGGTGTTTGTGCCGCTCATCTTATCGTTTATCCCCAACTACGCGCCTTATGTTGAGCAAGGCTTTGACGCGCTGCAGCGTATCCCCAATCCGTATTGGTTTGTGGTGGGTGCTGTCGTCGTCGACACACTCGGGATGCGCGCCATGGTGCGCTATTTACTCGAGTTTTACGTCTCG
Source organism: Vibrio lentus (assembly GCF_030409755.1). Lineage (NCBI taxonomy): Bacteria > Pseudomonadati > Pseudomonadota > Gammaproteobacteria > Vibrionales > Vibrionaceae > Vibrio > Vibrio lentus. Next base: position 1,281,706 of record NZ_JAUFQE010000002.1, on the reverse strand, counting down.
CGATGGAAGGGCAAGTAATGGGCTTTCTCGATACTCTGATTATTGCATTCATGACCGGCGGAGTCTCAAGCCTGGGCACGATTGCGGCTTTGAAAACGGACATCAATTGGATAAAGCGAGTACAGCAAGACCAAGAGCAACGAATACGAAAACTGGAGATACCGAATGAAAGGACACAAGTGCAAAGGCCGCCGACCAAACGGCCAACTTAAGAAAGGTTACACGCTCAAGAACGGGCGCGTGGTAAGAGCAAACACCACCCGGAGACGCTACAAAAAACGCCGATGAATCTTACCAATCAAAAGAGCCATTTTCTAGGGAAAGTGGCTCTTTTAAATTTTAGTTATAAGCGTCTCGGCTAGTTTTTTATGGTGTTTCAGCTGAGGGGCAATTTGTAAAGGATGTTGAAGGCCGTAAAATCTCATCCATTATTCATACTTTAATTTTTCAGTCTTTCCTTAAACTAATTTCATGAATACTAAAAATACACTTTTGAAACTTATAATAGGCGCACTGGTTGATTGTGATGACTGCGTACGTGAGCTTTTTACCCTCATATATGAAGCTGTAAAGAGCTGTGCAACCGAGGATATTGACTGGTATCTGATGAACGACATGTCTGAAGGGGATGTGCTTTTGTTTATCTTGTTAAATGATACTGAGATATCTGTTCATTTTAATGAAATCATCCTCATAGAAGCTACTCATTACCTTTTTGGCTCTCCGCAAGATTAGCGAGGGTGAATCATATGTAACGCTCCACTAGCTGGTCAGAGTGTGTTATCTCGTCGAGTTGTATGTCTCGCGATGGAACGGAAAATGATAAAATTTGTAAGCATGTTGCTGATTGCACTACTGATAAGCGGAGTTTCATAAAGGTTATACGTTCAAAAATGGGCGCGCGGTTAGGGCGAACCCCATTCGAAAACGTTACAAGATACGCCGGTAATTCATTCTACTAAAAAGAGCAGTTTTCCGATGGATGAGGCTTTTTTATACTTTCTTTTTAAGAGCTTGATTTTTTAGAGCCTAGTTGCACATCTGATGATTTAAATCACTGTTATCAATACCAATAATAGTTATGCTCCTTTTAAATCTAATAATCTTTATTAAAAGGATAATTGCAATATGGCAAGATGCACAGCACCAAGAAATGGACACCGCACAGCTAGTGGAGCAGCGGCATGCCCTGCTTGTAGTGGTCGCAGTCGCAACTATGGGAGTTATTCCTCATATTCGCCTCCGTCATTTTCATCATACGGAAGCAATACTGGAGGCAGCAGTAGTGGTACAAGTAGTAAAAGGCCTAGTTGGTCAAAACCTGGTTCATCAGTGTCTTATACCGCGAGCCAGATACAATCACTCACACCAATTCGAGAAACTGTCGAAAAGAGAGCTACTGAACAACCGGACCTTCGTGACATTTTCCTATGTCACGCTTGGGATGATCGTAAAACAGTAGCTAAAGAGCTGCATGACCTTCTCGAAGAGTCTGGAGTGAATGTATGGTTTAGCGAAAAAGATCTTGCTCTTGGTGTTCCGATGATGCGTGCGATCGACAAAGGTTTAGCTAATTCACGTATTGGACTTGTTCTTGTAACTCCAGCAATGTTGGCACGTCTTCCTAAAGAAGGGGTCGCTGACAAGGAGCTCTCTGCTCTATTGGCTGGTAACCAACTTATTCCTGTAATACATGACACTACATATGAAGAACTTCGTAATATAAGTCCATTACTCGCTTCTAGAAGTGGCTTAGATACGTCTGAAGATTCAATGGTTGTTGTAGCCGAAAAAATTGCAGAACTAGTTAAAATTGAGTTCTAGTTTAAATGTGATCAAAAAGAGTATTTGATGATTGATTCTCAACCTTTGTCATTTAAGTCGTGGGTTGGGTTTCGTGTTTATAGTCAAAGGGTTTATAGGTCGTTGTTCGTACCTCATGGGACGGTGGTATCTCGTGTTGCATACCGTCAATTACATGATAAAATTAACTTTTTTTAATGAAAGGTGCCTAGATTGAATATTGAAGTGCCGGACGAGCTAGTTCAACAGGGGTTTAGTTATCTCTTAGAGAGCCCAGTCCTCTTCGGTTTAACAGTGTTATGTGGCGTGAGTGGGCATCTCATATTTTTTATGATTTTCACTTATTTTAGTGACCAAGATGCAACAGAAACTTATCTAAATACCGTATTGGGTAAAATCTCCCTTGGTGCACTCTTATATGCTGTAGTCGCACTTCCACTTTATGTACTTGAGTATGGCTCGATAAGTATTGAGTATGCGAAGCTCATGGCGATAGTGCCATCCGTAATTATGATTGGTCTTTTTCTTCAAGCTGGTTTTTTTGGTATTTTTATATATAGAAAGAGGAGTGTTAGCGCATGAGTAGTGCAAAAGTCATTAACGTAGTTAGTGGTAAAGGTGGTACGGGCAAAACGCTTCTTACAGCTGTACTGGCTGATATCCTTGGAAATGAAGGCTACTCTGTCTTGGTTGTTGATCTGGATGTTTTTGTTCGTGGTTTAACATCACTATTATATTTTCATAGGAAAGAGACCATTCAGTTAACTCAAGAAGACAAAATGTCGGTAGCTGAGTATTTTATTGATAAGGGTGATGTAGAGGTTTCAGGCAAGTCTAAGTTTTCGAATGAGCGTTATCGTTCCTTTGACGTTATTCCATCAGTTACCCGAGTCGATGAGGTCCTGAACTTTAAAGACATCATGCCAGATGACAAGAAGGAGGCTAGAAAAATCATATCGTCAATGCTAAAACGCCTCGATAAAGGGTATGATTTTATTATATTCGACAGTCGTGCTGGCTATGATGAATTGATATCTGCAACCCATTTTCTATCTGACATTACTTTGTGTGTTGAAGAGGAGGATGATATATCAAAAATAACATCCGATAACTTGGTAAAGCAACTAGAACAGGATGCTAATGTACCTATATTTAGACTCACAAATAAAGCTCGCGGGATAAAGTCTGAACATGAACTTTCATCTAGAGGAATTGATTATTTGGGTAAAGTTCCATTCGATATGGATGTAATGGAGAGTTTCGGTACGGCCTATTTTTGGGATGATATCAGCCGAACATTATACAAGTCAGCTTTAGCTCGAGCATGGAACAACCTATCTTCCAAACTTCAACTTAATAAACCAGTAACTGAAAATAGAATTAATCTTATCGGTAGTGAAAGGCTGGAAGAAAGACTCCAATTTATCAGTTTGAAAGATAGAGTCATATTCGTATATAGCTTACTAATTACAGTAATTGGTTTGTCTTATGGTATCTTCGGAGCAAAAGGGTTGTCATTATTTTGGAATGAATTTGGTACAAGCCAAAGCCTTGCATTAGTTATCGGCATCTCAGGGGTGTTTTCTTCTATGTACTTATTACTTAAACGAAAACGATAGGAATATAAAGCACTTAGTGATAATTCCCAACACTTGACATTTTTGTTCTCGTGTTGGGTTTTGAGTTTTTAAGTTGCAATAATTTGGGGCTGGCGGTTCTTTGTGTCATACCTCAAGCAGGGCGTGATGTTTAATAACCAAATTGGAAGATAAATGTTTGACAAGAAGCACTTTTGGGAAAGGCTAAGTATCATTGCTGGTATTGTAGCAACAATAGTTAGTGGTTTTACCTTGTGGAATCAGACTAAATCAGAGTCGATCTCTGTTTCAATGGCTATACTTTCGAGTGAAAAAGTTACAGACGTTGAAATGGTACCTGGAGTTAAAGCCAACTTTACCTATGACGGCAGGGACGTATTAGGGCTCTGGAAGATAAAAGTTAGACTAACGAATAGTAGTGATCGTAATTTAATTGGAGTTGGATTAAAAAGTGACTTACTTTATGACTCTATTCCTATTGTAATGAATGAGCAATTTAAGGTTATAGATATTAGCTCAGAATCTGACAATGTTGGGATTGTCCCTAAACTAAGTGATAACAATGAGGTTGAGATAACGTTTGAGCAATGGTCTGAGACCGAAAGTGCAACTCTGACTATGTACTTGGAACAATTGAGTTCCCAAGATGTAGAACCGACATTAGAGGCTAAATCTAAAAGTCTAATAAATGGCACTGTAGTCATAACTGATAATTCAGATAATTTTTATATAGTCAAAAAGAAGAAACCTCGATTTGAAATTCCAAATTGGCTAGAAGTACCAACAGACCTGATTGCTTCTATATCCATTTATTCTTTGATTGGTATTATATTGAGTTTGGTCTGGAATACGCCATACGAGTTTATACGCTTGCAACAATGGAAGAAAAACTATGCTGCTAGCTTTAACCAACATATAGATTCTATTCTCATTGACATTGAGCATAATGACGTTATAAAAATGTTGGAGTCATATAAAAATCAACCCTACAAGGCTCCTGATTGGGTTTGGGAAAGTTATAGTGGACAGCCTTATCAAAGCTCACCATTGACAGAAACAGTTAAATCGACAGTTATAGTTTTCTTCGTTAGCTTAGTGTTTTTTATATCAATTGTTTTGAAATTGTTTGTATAAATCAGTATAACTCTAGATTTAGTGCGCTTTAAATACTGGCCATTTAAGCTCAAAGAAAGAGAGTGTTAACTTAGTTTACCCCCTCAAGTTTGTGCGCCAAAGATGGGAAGTACATCCATACTTTTGTGTAAGATTCGTATGATTAGGAGAGGTTGGTTGTTCGTTTTCTGGTAGAAAATGACATGACTGGCCTGTGGGAATTTTCGGTAACCTGGCCTGATTTCATCACAGGTTTTTCCAAGCTCCGGATTCTCCGCTAAGCGGCCAAATGTGGTATCGAACTGTCTGATATAGACATTTCGTTGCTTGCGACCCCAACGACGCTCAGTAAACAAGGCAATGTCTCTAAGATCGGCCTTTGCCTTGTTCGTGAGCTGAAAAGGCGTCATTTTCTTTCTTCACTGTCGAGTTCATTAATGAAAGTATCGAGGTCGTAATCCGCGATCCCACTGTTTTCACCTTCCACGAGCAGCTGTCGTAACGTATTCATTTTCGTCTCTTGGGTTTCGAGTAAACGCAGCGCCGATCGGATCACCTCGCTGGCTGAGCCATAACGACCGCTTTGGATCTGGCTCGCAATAAACCCATCAAAGTGTTCACCCAAGGTAATGCTTGTATTTCTCGCCATGACTTTTTCTCCAAATACCAAATAATACCTAATTATGGTATCAGATAACCATTGGCGCAAGCGTGACGTTTGTCTCCGTACAAGCGCCAAATCGATGAAAGTGGGTAGGTGAGTCACGTCTTTTTACGACCACTTTGTATGAGCCTTAGTGAGCCAAGGGATTTGGTTTCCATGAATTGACCCATTTCTGCCCAGTGGGCGATTTTTTGGGACGGCGTCAGTCCAGAGCCTTTGGCGGCTTTGAGCGCTTGGTTGAACAGCACTTGATCGATATAGACACTCACTTTCATCGCTAATCCTTTCTTTATTTGAATTTGCTGGGTACCCAAGGTTTGGCAGGCATTCGACGACCGCCACGAAACGGCAATGGATGCTCCTTAGGTGGGTAATATTTCGGTGAATCAATCTTGCCGTGGCGCTCAACCAGTTGACGATGCTCATCACGCCAGTAGGCAAAACTGAGCAATTCTTTAGGGTTGAATTCGCGTCTTTCGGGTGTGATCAAGGTGGCACGGTCGACGTTAATTTTAAAACCGTCCCAACGGTGATCTAAGGGCAAATAGCCACGCGCATGCACATTCATCAACTTCTCGGCGATGGGATTGATCGAGTATTGGCCCGACAACCAACGCCGAATGGTCGGTACCGTCACATGAAAAAACGCCGCAGCGTCGTGCAAAGAATCAAAATGTTGGTTCACTAACTCAGCAAATGGCGGGGTTCTCATGTGATCGACCTCATAAAATATTAGTGATTAATGATAGTTTATTCCTATTTTACTTTAGCGCTTTGATAGTCAGTGACTATCAAGGCGCAGGGTTTTCTTGAAAATTAAATATTGTATTTGGAACACTATAGCGAAGCCGAGCGTCCAAAAAAGTAATTAATAGGATAATTTCAGGGTAAAGATTAAGGAAAACAATGCAGTTAGGCGCCTAGATAAGCAAAAAACGACCATAGATAACAACTTGAAAAGATTATAATTTATTACTATATTAGTGCGTATTATGTATATTATGTTAAATGAAGTTCGGTATTTGTAAGGCAGGTATCTTTATTTGATGCCCTGCCTCTCTTTTTAGTGCTTTTCCGGTGTTCTATTTAACAGTAAGGCTATTTACCATAAAATACCTAATAAACATATATCCTAATCTTCGATTCAGAATATGTTTATTAGACTTCAAGCATGAGCCTATCAATTGCTTCTGTAATTTCTTTGGTTCTTATTGGCTTGGTCACGAAATCATTCATGCCAACATCTAAGCAAGAAAATCTATCTTCTACTGATGTGTGTGCCGTTAGTGCGACAATTGGTGTTTGGATGTTTGCATCTCTCATGTATTTGGTTGTGGTCAATCCATCCATTACCGGCATCGACACATCCATTAAGATAATGTCGATTGCATCGCTGCCTTGTTCAATAAAGCCAATGGCTTCTGCTCCATTACTCGCGATAAATACGTCATGCCCTTGTCGCGTTAAGATTAACTTTATGACCATTTGATTGGTTGGATTGTCTTCTACAACCAATACTGAGTATCGACTTCTTGGTTCTTCTTGAATCTGCAGTTCATTTTGTCTGTTTGTCTTGTCACAGACGACTCTTGTTGAAACTGGTAATTGCACTTCGAATTTAGAGCCTTGTCCTAGTTCGCTGTTTACAAAGATTCGACCTCGCATTAATTCAACAAGACGTTTGGTGATCGCTAATCCTAAACCTGTGCCACCAAACCTTCTGGTAATCGTACTATCAGCTTGAACAAACGGACTGAATAATGACGAAAGCTGTTGGGCGCTGATTCCAATTCCAGAATCTTCTACTGTTATATTGAACGAGCTTTGCTGATACTTGATCGATACATGTACGTGTCCACGCTCGGTAAACTTGATGGCATTGCCAATCAAATTAAAGAGGATCTGCGCTAAGCGGCTCTGGTCGATATAATGAAGCTCATCTTCAGGGATATCGGTTGTCACTGTTAAGGCTAATCCCTTGCTGTCTGCGGCTTTTCTTTGTTCCGATAAAACAAAAGTTACAGTGTCTCTTACGTTATTCCACTGAGGAGCTAATGAGAAACATCCAGATTCAATCTTAGAGAAATCCAACACGTCACTGATAATTGCCAACAAAAGTTCAGACGATGTACTCATATTAAGCAGTATAGATTGCTGTTCTTCAGTTAGCTCGGTGGATTTTAGCGTGTCAATAAGTCCAATAATGGCGTTCAACGGTGTTCTGAGTTCATGACTCATCATAGCTAGAAACTCAGACTTCGCTTTGTTAGCTTCTTCTGCTTCCTTTCTCGCGTTTACTAGCTCTGCGGTTCGCTCTCTTACCGTTGCTTCAAGCTTTTCTTTGTTCTCAATATCGAAAACTGCTCGTTCAATAAGAGGACGGAAACGATTTAAGGTTGCTTTGGTTTCAATGCTGAAGTGCTTGGTGTTGGAATGGATAAAGATAATGACGGATTGGGTCAGTCCACTATCTAGACCGGTGATCAGAACAGAGTTAATTTGGTCGAGAACAATGGGATGCAAAGAGTTGAATTCACCCAGAGATTTGGGTTCAAAAAGGATGGCGCATTCTCCATTGATGACACGCGAAAGCTTGCCACAATCGTTCCAGTTCATTTGTTCAAAGACTTTGTTATTGGTTAGCAGGGTTTTGAAAGCACCGTCGTTCCCTACCCTTGAAACCACAATAAAGTCATCGAATTTGATGTATTTTTTGAGGACATACTCCAAGCTAGAGAATATCTCGGAAATGTTACCCGCTTTACTGATCGCAGAGATAGTTGACAAGATCACCCTATTCTCTTCAGCGAGTTTTCGTTCACGGAGTTTTAGTTTTTGTAGTTCAATGCGAGCTTCTTGCAGCGCTTCTTGACCTTCGGAACTCATTACTTTTTTAACCTATAAAACGTTGCTGAGGATACCATCAAATTTCCGTGCGCGTTTTCCCCACCAGAGAGCCTTCCTTGCTCGCCAAAAGTAAAAGGACATATGTATGGGAGGCCGTTAAGCGCCTGATTTATCTGGTTACATACCTCATCCATATCTTGTTTTAGGTGCAGCATTGGTCCTGCACAGAATATGTTGATAGCCCCTAATTTTTCTTCAAGGTCCATGTCATTATAATAAGAAGAAGGAATGATGTTAGCGGCACGACTGATCAGTTGTTGCTTAGAGCCTTGCATCAAATAGATGGTGTCACCTTCATTTATATCAGTGAACAATTCGATACCGTTACACTCAGTTTCTCTGATCGAATGCGATAGCTTGAAATATGGGTAGTCGTAAGAAGAGCCGACCTTTCGGCCTAATGGATAAACTGTCGACTTTTCAAAAATATACCCATCATCACTGCCACCTAAATGAAAATTAGTCCATTCATTATAAACGGTGGTCGCAGGCCTATGGTCGATCTCTAACAATATTCGATTTCTTACTTTGGTGACGGTACCTGAAAATTGAGTCGGCGTATGCCCTGAGCTTAGCGATGAATATATTGATTGCGATGCAAATATGACGGTTAACGATACGCCATTAATAGAGAGTGATTCTTCGTTGAATATGCTCCAATTTCCTGAAACCTGATTGTCTGCCGCGCTACCACCAACAATAGGCACTTCTGTGCCAAATTTCGTATCGATAGCCGCCATTACTTTCTCTTCATTACCAGGAGTGGAATGAAGTAAGATCAAGTCAGGTATCTCACCTTCTCTATTTGCATTTCTAAGTGCTTTGTCGATAGCTCGAAAGGTACTTGCTTCTATAGAGTCAGAAAAGTGCTCAATGCCGGTTCCGTAGGCATTGATCCCTGAATCATAGATGATAAGAACGCCAATGACGGGGCCTGAATGGAATCCAGTTTCTGTCATGATGCCGTGGCAAGTGGTGCATCCGTGGATAGGAGTATTCGGAAGAGCGTCTACCAAATATCGCTGAACAGCGAGTGTGGAATACTCTTCTGTACAGTAGCAAATGAGACAAGCTATTTGTTCTGGGGTCTCAACTCCAGAGAGTAACTCATCTACCGCAATTTTATCGTCTAAGGAATAAGAGACTTTTGATAGAAATTTCATAGATTTCTGAATACTTTATGAATAATCTATTTATAACACTTTTATGCACTAAGTTTTACTGATTTAGTACATATTTCTATCAACAAACTGCGGTAAGAGTGATTTACACGCCCTGTTATTCTTTGGAAATGTTGACCAAATATGTGCCACTCTGTTGTGGAAATGTGATGGTTATTGATGAGGCTTTATCGGTCGTTTTTAACGCCCAATTTAAGGCTTTATTTTCCTCAAGAATTCCGTTCTCATCATAGCTAATGATAAATTTGCCAGTTTTAGATGTTTCGATTAAATAGCCTAGGTTATTGTCCGAAATTAAAACATTATGTTTATCAATAGTAATTTGACAAGGTTTTGAAACTATACAGTTTATCGTCTCGTTTTGGTCGTATGTCACTGTTCTCCAAGTAAATGCCGCTATTAAAATAACCAACATGACGATAATTTGAACAAGCCTGCCTTTTGTTAGCTTTTGTGCCGCCATTATAATCTTTACTCCTTGTTACAAAGTTCAAAGTTTTTAAATAAAAATCCAATTCCAGACCAAGCGTAAGGTTACTACTCTGTCATTGATTTGTTAATTCAAGTATAGTGTCGCGTTGAAAATGCCACTTTTTTTCAAAATCAGCAAGTGGAAATAAAGCCCTGAATAGGCTGAATTTCCTTTTCTAATTTGGGTGGCATTACGACGTGAGTCGTGTTGGAAGTAAAGTGTAGTAAATAAGAAATTGGAAGCATGCAAATGAGCCAAGAAAAGCAGCTTGAACAAAACTACAACTATACGGTCGTCCGTCAATTTACCCTTGTTACAATTTTGTGGGGTATTGTCGGTATGGGCGTTGGTGTTTTGATTGCCGCTCAATTAGTTTGGCCACAGCTAAACTTTGATACGCCGTGGCTGACGTACAGTCGTTTACGTCCCCTGCATACTAATGCGGTTATTTTTGCGTTCGGTACAAGTGCGCTGTTTGCAACATCATATTATGTTGTGCAACGTACCTGTCAGACGCGTCTCTTTGGTGGCCCTCTCGTAGCCTTTACCTTTTGGGGTTGGCAAGCGATTATCCTGTCCGCTGCAATTACTTTACCGTTAGGTTTAACCTCTGGTAAAGAATACGCAGAACTTGAATGGCCAATCGATATTGCTATTACTCTTGTGTGGGTAGCTTATGCGGTCGTGTTCTTCGGAACTATGATTAAGCGTAAGACATCGCACATTTATGTAGCTAACTGGTTCTTCGGAGCCTTCATCATCACGGTTGCCGTGTTGCACATCGTTAACAGCCTGGCTGTTCCTGTATCTGCGTTTAAGTCTTACTCGATTTATTCCGGAGCGATCGATGCAATGGTGCAATGGTGGTACGGACACAATGCGGTAGGCTTCCTATTGACAGCTGGTTTCCTAGGTATGATGTATTACTTCGTTCCTAAACAAGCTGGTCGCCCTGTTTACTCTTACCGTTTGTCAATTGTCCACTTCTGGGCTCTTGTGTCTCTGTATATATGGGCTGGTCCTCACCACCTACACTACACTGCACTTCCAGACTGGACTCAGTCTCTAGGTATGGTTATGTCTTTGGTTCTGTTTGCTCCTTCTTGGGGTGGCATGATCAACGGTATTATGACTCTATCTGGCGCGTGGCATAAGCTTCGCTACGACCCAATCCTACGTTTCCTAATCGTTTCTCTATCATTCTACGGCATGTCGACTTTCGAAGGCCCAATGATGGCAATCAAAACGGTTAATGCACTATCTCACTACACGGACTGGACTATCGGTCACGTTCACTCTGGTGCGTTAGGTTGGGTTGCAATGGTTTCAATCGGTTCGGTTTACCACTTAGTTCCTAAACTATTTGGTCAAGAGCGTATGTACTCTGTATCTCTAATCAATGTTCACTTCTGGTTAGCAACGATTGGTACAGTTTTCTACATTGTTGCAATGTGGATCTCTGGTGTGATGCAAGGTCTGATGTGGCGTGCAGTTAACTCTGACGGTACATTGACTTACAGCTTCGTAGAATCTGTAGAAGCTTCTTACCCGTTCTACTTTGTACGTTTCTTAGGTGGTTTCATCTTCCTATCAGGTATGTTCTTACTGGCATACAACACGTACAAAACTGTTTCTGCACCTAAAGATAGCCTTAAAGCTATCCCTCAACCGGCTTAAGGAGATTTAGAATGAGCTCAAATTCAAATAATCGCCATGAGTTGGTCGAGAAAAACGTTGGTCTATTAGCGATCTTAATCGTTATCGCAATCAGCTTTGGTGCTTTAGTAGAGATCACCCCGCTTATTTTCCAAAAGCAGACGACTGAACCTGTAGAAAACCTACGCGTTTACTCTGCTCTGGAAATGGAAGGTCGTGATATTTACATTCGTGAAGGTTGTAACGTATGTCACAGCCAAATGATTCGTCCTTTCCGCTCTGAAACTGAACGTTACGGCCACTACTCTGTAGCGGGCGAAAGTGTTTGGGAACATCCATTCCTATGGGGTTCTAAGCGTACTGGTCCAGATCTAGCGCGTGTTGGTGATCGTTACTCTGATGAGTGGCACCGTGTTCACCTTCTAGACCCACGCGAACTTGTTCCTGAATCAAACATGCCAGGTTTCCCATGGCTTGCTGAGAATGTACTTGATGGCAAATTGACTAAGCAGAAGCTTGAACTCTTCCGTAATCAATTTGGTGTTCCTTACACAGACGAACAAATTGCTAACGCTAAACAAGATGTTGAAGGAAAAACAGAGATGGATGCAATCATCGCTTACCTTCAATCGCTTGGCCACGCAATGAAATAAGGAATAATTATGGACATTATTACATTTCAAAGTGTTTGGACTGTTACTGTTTTTGCTTGTTTCATCGGCATCGTTTGGTGGGCATACGGCAAGAATCGTAAAACACGTTTCGACGAAGATGCGAACCTAGTGTTTGCAGACGACGAGCCGGCAACAAGTTCTAAAAATCAAGGAGTGACAAAGTAATGAGTACATTCTGGAGTATCTGGGTTAGTGCGATTACGATTGGTACCCTAATTGGTTGTGCGGTCTTACTTCGTTGGTGTTTTAAAGATAAAACAGGCGTAGAACCAGGTCATGATATGGGCCACGAATACGACGGTATTCGTGAGCTTAATAACCCACTACCTAAATGGTGGACATACCTTTTCGTAAGCACAATTGTGTTTGCAGCTGTTTATCTTGCTCTATACCCAGGCCTTGGCAACTTTAAAGGTCTATTAGGTTGGACGAGTTCAAACCAAACGGTTCGTAGCGTAGAAGAGTCTCGCTCTGCAATCGCTGCAGCTCAAGCTAACAAACAGTTAGATGAGTACGCAAAAGAACTTGATGACGCGAACACTTATTTTGGTGAAGCATTCAAGAAGCTAGCTCATGATGAGAACGGTCTACGTTCTGTTCCTGACATCGCATCTGATGCTGAAGCAATCAAAGTGGGTCAACGTTTGTTCCTACAAAACTGTTCTCAGTGTCATGGTTCTGATGCTCGTGGTCAAAAGGGCTTCCCTAACTTGACTGACGATGCATGGCTATATGGCGGTGAACCACAAGCTATCGTTACTACCATCATGCATGGTCGTGTCGGTCAAATGCCAGCGTGGAAAGACGCACTAGGCGAGCAAGGCGTTAAAGAAGTAGTTAGCTACACTCTTAGCCTCTCTGGTCGTAGCGTGAATGCACGTGAAGCAGAAGCTGGTAAAGCACGTTTCGTTGTGTGTGCTGCGTGTCACGGTACAGATGGTAAGGGTAACCCTGCTGTTGGTGCTCCTGACTTAACAGACCGCGATTGGTTGTTTGGCGATTCTCGCGCTGATGTAACTGAAACAGTAATGAACGGCCGTTCTGGCGTAATGCCTGCTTGGAAGGATATTCTAGGCGAGGACAAAGTTCAGCTTGTTGCATCGTACGTGTGGAGCTTAAGTAACTCAGATAATAAGTAACATTTCAATAACAGCCTCTTTCTAAGAGGCTGTCTTTCCTTTATTTTATAAGCCCTTCTTTTTATTCATTTTTGAGATATTTTTTATGGTAAAGCCTTGGTATAAACAGTTTTGGCCGTGGTTCTTAATCGCGTTGCCAGCGACAGTAGTTATTTGGACCATCATGACGGTCATTGTGTTCACACAGAACTCTGTAGACCTAGTGACTGAGGATTACTATAAAAAAGGAAAAGGCATTAATGTCGACATTTCAAAAGTAAACATTGCTAAAGAACTTGGCCTATCAGCTTCAGTTAATGAGAAAGGTAACTCGGTTATCATTACTCTAGACAAAGGCAAGCTTGACCACTTTCCTGCTATTAGCGCAATGTTCGTGCACAGAACGTTGCCTGACCGTGATTTCACCCAGCTACTGACGGCTGATGCGAGCGGCAACTACACGTTGACTCTGGATCATGAAATGCAAGGTCCATGGTTTATTGAGCTTTCTCCGCATGATTCTGAATGGTTAGTGCAAGGTCGCATGAACTTCCCTATTGATACTCCTACTCAACTAACGAACTAAAGCTTATGTGTGAATCCTGTTATCACTGCGGTGAAGATGTACCAGCGGAAACGGATTTTAAAGTAGAAATCTTAGGGTCGGTTCGACCGATGTGTTGTCCGGGTTGCGAAACCGTAGCCCAGACAATCATAGATAGTGGTTTGGTTTCTTATTACCAATACCGTACTGCTCCTGCTGAAAAAGCAGATTTGGTGCCAGAGCAGCTTCTGGCACTGAGTCATTACGACAATGAAGATGTTCAATTGGAGTTCGTTCGTAACTCTGAAAATACCTCTGAAGTGACATTGTCACTAGAGGGCGTCTCTTGTGCTGCCTGTGCATGGCTCATTGAGAAGCAAGTATCCTCAAAGCTAGGCGTTGTGAGTATTCGTGTTAATACCACGACTAACCGTGCCCTGCTTAGCTGGGACAACACTCAGGCCAAACTGAGCGAGTTGCTATCCGCGATTCATAGGTTGGGCTACAAAGCCGCACCATTCGAAGCTGACCAACAAGAAGCCGCTTATCATCGTTCGATGAAAAACTACCTTTATCGTCTTGGTGTCGCGGGTTTAGCGACCATGCAAGTCATGATGCTAGCTGTGGCGCTTTATCTCGAAGTTTTTGGCAGCCTTGAGCCGGAATTCAAAAGCTACTTTCGTTGGGTGAGTTTGATCTTCGCAACGCCTGTACTGCTCTACTCTGCATTACCGTTTTATATTAACGCTTGGCGTAGTATCAAAGGCCGAACCTTGGGTATGGACGTTCCTGTGTCGATCGCTCTATTGTTTGCCTATGTTGCAAGTTTAGTGGCAACGGTGACAGAGCAAGGCGAAGTGTTCTTTGAATCTATCTCGATGTTCACCTTCTTCTTGTTGCTTGGTCGTTTCCTTGAGATGCGCGCGCGTCGTAAAGCGGCAGCCGCTAGCGGTAACCTGCTTAAGTTGGTTCCTGCGATGGCGACAACGTTAGACGGTGAACAAGTTCCAGTAAAAACCTTGAAGGTTGGCGATCTGATTCGCGTTCTTCCTGGTGAGCATATTCCTGCGGATGGCAAAGTATTATCTGGCAGAAATCACATTGATGAATCCATGCTGACTGGTGAGTCAATTCATGTGGTTAAGAATGAAGGCGATACCGTCTTTGCTGGCACACTGAATGGCGATGAATCGTTTGAATTAGAAGTGATGACCTCTAAAGCGGATTCGGTTATTTCTAATATCGTTCGCCTTCAAGATGAAGCTCAATTGTCTAAACCTCGCATCGCTGAAATCGCTGATGTGGTAGCAAGATACTTTGTCGCGGTTATCTTGATTATTTCATTCGGTACTTGGTTCTACTGGCATCAAACACGACCAGAAGACGCTTTCTGGATCATGCTTTCAGTGTTAGTGGCGACGTGCCCTTGTGCCCTGTCTCTTGCGACGCCGACAGCGATTACGTGTTCAACATCTCGCATGGGTAACTTTGGTATTTTGCTGCGCAAAGGCCACGTGTTTGAAACCTTATGTAAAGTGAACCACTTAATCATCGATAAAACGGGCACGCTGACTGAAGGTGATATTCGTATCAGCAAAGTTGAAACCTTCGCAGAACTTGATAAAGACACCTGTTTGAAAGTAGCGGCGAGCCTAGAGCAACATGCTAACCACCCTATTGCGAAAGCGTTCAAGACTCATCTCTCTGATGATATAGAAGTAGAGTCTGTCAATAACGTAATTGGCTCTGGTATCACTGGTGAGTGGAATGGGCAAGAAGTGGCGATTGGAAGTAGCGAGTTCATTTTAGGTGAAGCTCAGCCATCTGAAAGTAACGGTATTTACTTGTCGATGGCCGGCCGTCATATCGCAACATTCACTTATGAAGACCCGATTCGTAAAGAAAGTATTGAGTTCATTAAGCAATTCAAAGAAGCGGGAATCAAAACCACGCTGCTGACTGGTGACTCTTTGATTAACGCGAAACCTGTAGCGGCAGAGATTGGTATTACTGACATTGTTGCTAACGCGAAGCCGGAAGATAAACTGGCTTATTTAAACTCTAGAGACGCTAGTGACATCACCATGATGGTTGGTGATGGCATCAACGATGCGCCTATTCTTGCGGGTGCACACCTTTCGGTTGCGATGGGTGGCGGTACGGACGTAGCGAAAGCCTCAGCGGATATGGTGTTATTGGGCGATAAACTCGATAGATTACTTAAATCACGTACATTGGCGCTTAAAACGCGTAAGATAATCCGTGAAAACTTAGCGTGGTCGTTGGGGTATAACCTACTTATTCTTCCATTGGCCGTCGCTGGTTTGGTTGCTCCTTACATTGCTGTTGTTGGCATGTCTGCTAGCTCTATTATTGTTGTGTCTAATTCGTTAAGGCTTTTAAAAGAGCAAGGTAAATAATGGAAAGTTTATACATACTCATTCCAATTGCGATCGTACTTGTGTGCATCGCTGTCGGTATCTTTCTATGGGCCGTTAAGAGTGAGCAGTTTGAAGACCTTGAGCGTCAAGGCCACAACATTCTGTTTGATGAAGACAACCATATTAACGTTGATACCAAGCCTACTACAGCCTCAAAAGAGACTGACAAGAAACAAGGCTCTTCTGAAACACAATCTAACGTAGAAAAAAAGAATGATGACGCCTGATTGGATTGGCGCTTTTGTTGTTGGATTGATCGGCGCAGGCCATTGCATGGGAATGTGTGGTGGTATTGCGTCTCTTCTGTCTATTGGCAACAGTAAACCTTCCCCTGTTATTCCTCTGCTTTATAATCTCGGACGACTGCTAAGCTATGCCGTAATTGGTGGCGCGATTGGCGGTGCGATCTCTTCGATTGGCCAGTTGAGCGATTTTAATGCCTTGCTTGGTTGGCTTCGTTTATTTGCTGCCGTCTTTATGATTATCTTAGGTTTGTACATCGGTAAATGGTGGTTCGGCTTGTTGTTCTTTGAAAAAGTCGGACAAAAACTATGGCGTCACATCTCTCCTGTAGGTAAATCATTTCTACCATTAAAGCACCCTAGCCATGCTTTACCATTTGGTTTTATCTGGGGCTGGCTTCCATGTGGCCTTGTTTACTCTATGTTGACGTGGGCAGCGGTATCTGGAAGCTGGTACAACGGAGCGGGTATCATGCTGGCGTTTGGCTTAGGGACGCTACCAGCCATGCTTACTGTTGGTATGGGTGCTAATTTTCTAAAAAAACTGCAACAAGCCGACTTATTTCGCCAATTAGGCGCAATTCTAATCCTTATTTACGGTTTTTATACTGGATATATGGCACTGCAGCTCATTATTTATACCGTATAGCCGTTCTTTAAATCCGGTTTTTTTACTACCCAACTGGATAAAGGAATGCTAAAATATTGACGTATATCAAATAGTGAAAGATTGTTATGATTTCTGAAAAGCCTGTGACGAAACGTGTTCAGTCTGGTGGCTGTGCAATCCACTGCCAGGATTGTAGTATTAGCCAGCTCTGTATCCCATTTACTTTGAATGAATCTGAACTTGATCAACTTGATCAGATCATTGAGAGAAAAAAGCCTATTCAAAAAGGCCAAGAGTTATTTAAAGCCGGTGACGAGCTTAAATCTCTGTATGCTATTCGCTCTGGAACGCTCAAGAGTTACACGATTACCGAGCAAGGTGATGAGCAGATTACTGCATTCCACCTAGCGGGCGATCTTGTTGGTTTTGATGCGATTACGGGTGACGAACACCCTAGCTTTGCACAAGCACTTGAAACTTCTATGGTGTGTGAAATTCCATACGAGATCCTTGATGACTTATCAGGAAAAATGCCTAAATTGCGTCAGCAAATTATGCGTCTGATGAGTAACGAGATTAAAGGTGACCAAGAAATGATTCTGCTTCTTTCTAAAAAGAACGCGGAAGAGCGTCTTGCTGCATTCCTTTACAACCTTTCTACTCGCTTCTCTCAACGTGGTTTCAGCCCAAGAGAGTTCCGCTTAACGATGACTCGTGGCGACATTGGTAACTATCTTGGTTTGACTGTTGAAACAATCAGCCGTCTATTAGGTCGTTTCCAAAAAGCTGACATCTTGAGCGTTAAAGGCAAATACATCACTATCGAAGATCACGATGCTCTGATGGAACTTGCTGGCGTTTCAAAAGAATAGTTTAGATATCAATGATGTAGTTCAAAAATGAGCTACATCATGTTTCTCCCTTAAAACCTCTTATATTTCTCTTAATCTCTCCATAACTACGCTACATTATTTATATGTTCGGTCTGAAAAGTAGGCTTAGTTATGAGTATCTATAACAAAATTTTAGTTGTCGCAGACATTAATCACGATGAGCAACCTGCTCTAGTTCGTGCTATCCAACTTGCAAAGAAAAGCACCTCAACAAGCCACATCACTTTCTTTTTGTCGATTTACGATTTTTCGTATGAGATGACATCAATGCTTTCTGTTGATGAAAGAGACGCAATGCGCAAAGGTGTGATTCATCAACGCGAAATTTGGATGAATAAAGTCGCGGAACCTTACCTTGACGATTCTATTGAATTTAATGTTCAAGTGGTTTGGCATAACCGCCCTTATGAAGCGATCATTGCAGAGGTATACAGTGGCGGACATGAGATCTTAATCAAGGGTACGCGCAAGCACGATACCTTAGAGTCTGTGATTTTTACCCCTACAGACTGGCACCTATTGAGAAAGTGCCCTAGCCCAGTGCTCTTAGTTAAAAATGATTTCTGGCCTGATAATGCGAAGATTTATGCTTCGGTACACGTAGGTTCAGAAACAGAGGCCCACCTCGAGCTTAACGATACTATGGTTGATAGATTGCTTGAGATTACGGGGCGTCTGGATGCTGAACCTTTCTTAGTGAATGCCTACCCGGTTACGCCAGCTAACATTACGATTGAATTGCCTGAGTTTGATCCGACATCTTACACTGATGCGGTTCGCGGCCACCACTTAACGGCAATGAAAGCGCTGCGTCAAAAGCATGGTATGTGCGAAGAGCAAACGGTTGTTGAGCAAGGTTTACCAGAAGATGTGATTCCACGAGTAGCGTCTGAAAACAGCGCCGCTATGGTGATTTTGGGAACGACAGGCCGTACTGGTTTATCTGCCGTGTTTATTGGCTCCTCAAAACCACCGCCTAGGGCGGTGGTGATTGTTCCTCTAGGCTATAGCCTGAAGAAGTGCCCATGTTAGAAGTAACCTCTTATTCACCACAAGTAAGAGGAAACAACCACATGGGCGATTACAGAAGTTCATCACATGTCTATTGGCGTTGCAAATACCATATAGTTTGGACTCCAAAGTATAGATATAAGATTTTGAAAGATAAGGTTGGAAAGGAGCTTTATCGTTCAATTTATATTTTGTGCAATATGAAAGACTGCGAGGTTTTAGAGTTAAATGTTCAACCAGATCATGTTCATCTTGTTGTCATTATTCCTCCCAAGTTGTCGATCTCGAGTTTGTTAGGAGTTTTAAAGGGCCGGACAGCAATTAGACTTTTCAATAAATTTCCACATATACGTAAGAAACTATGGGGAAATCACTTTTGGGCTAGAGGGTATTTTGTAGATACGGTCGGTGTGAATGAAGAAGTCATTCGACGATATGTCCGACACCAAGATAAACAGGACATAGAGTATGAACAACAACTGCAGTTATTGAAGAACTGATAGCGTGGACGCCCCCTTCTAGGGGGTTATAAAGCAAAACCGCCTTCTAAGAAGGCGGATATTTTTTTGGTAATACCGCCGAGCACGTTATCGATAAGATTAATTGTGACGTTCTGGCTCTTAAGCCATCGGGTTATGTGAGCCCTCTCGATCCTAACCTTGCTAAAGGCTAAAGGCTAAAGGCTAAAGGCTAAAGACTAAAGGTTTAAAAATCGACAATCTAAATATGTATTTTAATCTACATATTTAACCTATAAAAAACGCCTCAAGCATTGCTTGAGGCGTTTTTATTTATCTATACGTTATAGCGATTCTTCGACGAATAAGGCTTAAACGTTGGTGACATCAATGTACAAAGACTCATCGATGTTTGACGACGAGATTTCAGCTTCTTGGAATTCGTATGCTTTGCACTCTTCAGTACGGTCTAAAGGTAAGTTAATGAAATCAAACAACTCACGGTCTGCCAATTGGCTCGGACTCACGTTCTGAATTGACTTGAAGACCTTCTCAACACGGCCTGGAGTTTGTTTATCCCAATCAATTAACATCGCTTTGATGTTTTGACGTTGTAGGTTTTCTTGAGAACCACACAGGTTACACGGAATGATCGGAAACTCTTTGTGCTCAGCGTATTTGATTAGGTCAGTTTCGCGACAGTAAGTCAGAGGACGGATTACTACGTTACGACCATCGTCAGAGCGAAGCTTAGGTGGCATAGCCTTAAGACGAGCGCCGTGGAACATGTTCAGGAACATAGTCTCAACAATGTCGTCTAGGTGGTGACCTAGAGCAATCTTCGTTGCGCCAATCTTCTCTGCAAACGAGTACAAAGTACCGCGACGCAGACGTGAACAAAGGCCACATGTCGTCTTACCTTCTGGCACTTTTTCTTTTACTACTGAGTACGTATCTTTATCTACGATGTAGTAAGGAATGTTCAGAGTTTCAAAGTACTCAGGAAGGATATGCTCAGGGAACCCAGGTTGTTTTTGATCTAGGTTTACTGCTACTACATCAAATTTGATGGGTGCTGCTTCACGTAAACGTAGCAAAATGTCTAGCATCGCAAATGAATCTTTACCGCCACTAATGCACGCCATTACTACATCATTCTCTTCGATCATGTTGTAGTCAACGATGGCATTCCCAACATTTCTTCTTAGAAGTTTCTGAAGCTTGTTGAATTCAAGTGTATCTTTTTTATTTTCGTTTTGGTTCATTGCGACTCTCACACCGTCGTATTACCGACTGTAGATTGCTAGTGGGACTGTTTTAGGGCGTGGATTATACGGATTTTTATTTCAGGTTGAAACAGTAACGGCAGGATAAACAAGCCGAGCAGGAGAAAGATTCTGCCATATCATGCGTTCTACCTTCTAATGGTGAGAAAACACGTCGTAATAAGAGGTAAGAACCAATGATGAAAGAGTATTGAGATATATGATTTGGCAAGACCAAAGGCTTAGATTTAAGACTATAAATAAAAACAGCCTGTTCAGAGTAGAACAGGCTGTTTCGTAAAGATCTTACTGAAGCGAAATAAAGAGCTTCAGGCTGTTCGTAATTATTGCGCTGGGATGTAAGGCAAAACACGAACCGTGGCTTCTGGTAACGTGATGCTGTCACTTCCACTGAGCTCAGCCAGCGTGAATTTCGCGCGCCCTTCTTTAATTGGGATTTGCTTACCGTTAGACAGAGCAATGTTGCCTTCAAGCTTGTTATCAAACTCTAACGTTACGCCTTGGATATCTGGTGTGAACCAACTAGAGAACATGCCGCTTACGTCTTCTAGCATCGCTTGCATCTGCGGTAACAGGCTTTCTAGCTGTGCCACTTCAACCGTTCCAGCTAAAGGTTCCTGTGTCATGACAACGAGCGAATATGCGCACTCTTGTTCTTGTGTTTGTACAAAGATAAGAGGATTAGCTGAACGTAGGTTTTGATCGACAGGTAGAAGCAATTCATTTGCTGGAGAGACTTTTAGCTCTTCATAATGTTCTTCCTTCTCCATCCAAGCTTTGCTGATATGACAAGTTGTCTGAGCTTTTTGATCAACAAAGAAGACCGCAACTTTGACATCATCATGCCCTTCTTTGGTGTTGTTTTTAAGCTGTGTGTAGAGCTTGGAATACGTGAACATGTATTCTTGAGCTGAAGCTGGAAGAGAAACCCCAAGGCTGAGTGAGGCTAATAGAGCGAGTGCTGTCTTTTTCATTATTATAATCTTGTCGAAGTTGAGCGTTCATAATTAAAAAGAGCAGCTGTTAGCTGCTCTTTGTGTGATGCCGTTTGGATGATAACTTACTTTCGTGGTTAACCAAACTGAGACCAAATCGAGTTACTTTTTCCAGTATACCTCGTTGTGACGGATCATAGCTTGTAAATCAGTCACATAGTCTGAACCTCGCTCAGAATATTTTAGCAAGCCGTTGGTTAGCTTCGTCGCAGATTCAGTGGTTAACAAATCGTCGCCCTGAGTAGCCAGTTTTGCTCGAATCGCTCTTAATTCGGCATAAGCACGATTACGGTTCAAGTTCATGAAGTAACGATGAACGGATTCTTGGCTTGAAGAAAATGTAGCCACTTCATGTGAACTGCCTTCGTTACGTTGTAGCGGAACCAGACCACAACCTTTGGTGTAACACCAATGTCCGAAATAGTTGTTGGCTTTAGTAGCAAAGCGAGATGTACCCCAAGCCGATTCATTAGCAGCCTGTGTTAATACAAGCGCCTCTGGTAGTACATTTACGCGACTAAGCATTTCCGTAAGCCAAGCTTGATCTAATCCTGAAGATGGTACTGGCAAGCTGTATAACTTCCCTAGCCTTTTCGCATACGATACGTCTTCTGAATCAATATTTGTAATACCTGATTCAGAGATCTTGGTTAAAAATGCACGCTCTTTGGTAATTCGCTTGTTCTCGATGTTGATGCTAGGACGGAGGTAAGAAAAGAAGGTCTCTTTTTTCTTGTTCACATCTTCAATAGCAGCAAAATTTGGTCGATCTGAAGCTACGGTCAAATCACCAAATTGACTTGATGTATTTGAACTTTGGTCTGCCGAGCGTCGGCGCTCTTCTTCTTGGTAAATGTAAGGGCCAACCAGTGAGATAGAACCCACGATCGCCAGTGCAGTAACCTTTAGCGCAAGAGATTTACTTGCGCTGCCTTTGACATTATTACGCATCGAACACCTGAGGGTTTTTGTTTTTGTTACCATCGTTACTGTTGTTGCCGCCGTTATTATTGTCGCCATTGCTGCTGTCGTTATGATCGTCATCGTTATTTGGTCGATCTGACGCAATAACTTTTAACTTAATACCAAACATTTCGCGGTAAAGAATGCCTTTCACGTGGAAGAAGAATGGTAAAACGAAGATCAAGCCAATGCCGTACATCATCGCAGCGACGATAAACATCAGCATCACTAATAGATAAATAGATGCAACGGTGAAGATTTTCTTATTTACTGCTCGTAGTGAAAGCAACAGTGATTGCATTGGCGGAACTTTCTTATCACAAATCAATAGGATTGAATGGCTGAAAGCCAATGAAAAGTAGATAGAAAGAAACGGTAATAGCATTCCTGCGATACCTTGCAGCATTAAACTGAACAATGTCACCAAGATAACCGGTACGGTAAATTGTAAGCCTTTACCAATATGACGAGTTTTGGTGTGCAAACCTGCAGCGTGGCTCATTGCCATTAGGCTGATGCCCGCATAGATAGGTGCACTCACCACTTCATAGCTAAAGTTAGCGATGAAAATAGATTCAACGATTTGTGGTGTAAATGCCTCAGGGTCGATAACGGCATCTAAAATGACTGCTGGATCACCAAGTTGTAATTTCAATGCGATGTAAAAAATAGCCAATTGCACGAACATCAATGCAACGATCGCAGGAGAAAACGAAAGAAAGTGACTTACCGTATGTTTCCATGCTTCTTGGAATACAGCCGTTGCTTTGAGCTCATAATCGCCGGAAAGTGCACGGTCGATACTACCGCCCAAATTAAAATCTTTTTCGATGTCGTTGTTCATATTGATACCTAGGTGTGTTCAATTGCTTGAAGCCACCTAACTTATTGATAAAAAATTACCTTCATTATACTCATATGTCGGACACAAACTAAAATATGAATCTGTAACAAGGCTTGCTTTTGCGTCTTAATGGTTAATAATTAGACACTTATTAAGGTGTAAACCCAATAAATAACAGTATGGTAAAGGATGTTTAGTTTTACCTGCGAAATTTTTTATCTTCGAATGGTAAAAAATGCTTTGAATTCACGTTTTTGGTGATTATCATGCGCGCCTTAAAAGTGTATAGCAACAGGTCTCAAATAGAACCAAGGTGGAGAAAAACAGACGTTGAACGCTAAAAAATCAGTAGGAAAGCCAGTCGTACAGTTAACTGGCATTAGTAAAAGTTTCGATGGTAAGGAAGTCATCGGCAATCTTGATCTAAACGTAAATCATGGTGAGTTTCTCACGATATTAGGCCCGTCCGGTTGTGGTAAAACCACGGTACTAAGAATGATTGCAGGGTTTGAAACGGCAGATAGTGGTGAAATACTATTAGCCCAACAGAATGTAACCCAAGTTCCTGCTGAGCAAAGGCATGTTAACACTGTATTCCAAAGCTATGCCCTATTCCCACATATGACCGTTTTCGACAATGTGGCATTTGGTTTACGCATGCAGAAAGTGCCAAACACTGAGATTGAACCTCGTGTAATGGATGCTTTAAAAATGGTGCGCCTACAACAAATGGCACAACGAAAGCCACACCAGCTATCCGGTGGTCAACAGCAACGTATCGCAATCGCTCGTGCTGTCGTTAATAAGCCTAAGGTTCTTTTGTTGGATGAGTCTCTATCTGCTCTTGATTACAAACTACGTAAACAGATGCAAATCGAGCTTAAACAACTGCAACGTCAACTTGGTATCACGTTCATCTTTGTAACGCATGACCAAGAAGAAGCATTGTCCATGTCTGACCGTATTATTGTTATGCGAGATGGCGTGATTGAACAAGACGGAACACCAAGAGAAATTTACGAAGAGCCTAAGAACTTATTTGTTGCTCGTTTCATTGGTGAAATTAACGTATTCGAAGCGACAGCGAAATCTCGTCAAGATGAAAAGCGCATTGTTGCGACAATCGAAGGTGAAGAGTCAATTATCTATCACGATAAAGACGTAACACCGGGCCAAAAACTGCAAGTACTACTTCGCCCTGAAGATCTTCGTATCGAAGAAATTAAAGAGTCGGACCAAAGCGGTATTGTTGGCCACATTGTCGAGCGAACCTACAAAGGCATGACATTAGATTCAGTCGTAGAACTTGAATCAGGTATGCGTGTCATGGTTAGCGAATTCTTCAACGAAGATGACCCTGATGTTGATCACTCACTGGGCCAAAAAGTTGCAGTAACTTGGGTTGATAGCTGGGAAGTGGTGTTAGAAGATGAGCAAGAAGTTTAATTTACAAAACGCGATTGTTGCTTTAATCACAGGTTGGTTAGTGCTGTTCGTGATGATTCCAAACATCATGATCATAGGTACTAGCTTTCTAGCTCGTGATGAAGCGAACTTGATCGAGATGACCTTCACTCTCGATAACTACCTGCGTTTGGCTGACCCGCTGTATTTTAAAGTGCTGATGCACTCATTTTATATGGCGATTGTCGCAACCCTACTTTGTTTAATTATTGGTTACCCATTCGCTTACATCGTGGCAAAAATGCCTGCGAAATGGCGTCCAATCATGTTGTTTTTAGTGATTGTACCGTTCTGGACAAACTCTTTGATTCGTACTTACGGATTAAAAGTGGTTCTGGGGACTCAAGGTGTGTTGAACAAAGGCTTGTTGGCGTTAGACATTATCGATAAACCACTTCGTATTATGTATTCAGAAACGGCAGTAATGATCGGTTTAGTGTATATCCTACTCCCGTTCATGATTTTGCCGTTGTATTCAGCGATTGAAAAGCTAGACGATACTTATTTAGAAGCAGCGAAAGATTTAGGTGCGAACAAACTTCAAACGCTATTGAAGGTTGTTTTACCGCTAACGATGCCAGGCATTATCGGCGGTTGTTTACTTGTATTGCTCCCTGCGCTTGGCATGTTCTACATTTCAGACTTGTTGGGCGGTGCCAAGAACCTATTGATCGGTAACGTTATTAAGAGCCAAGTACTCAATGCTCGTGATTGGCCGTTTGGCGCAGCAACCAGTATTGCACTGACTACGGCTATGGCCGTGATGCTTTATGCCTACTACCGTGCAGGCAAGTTATTGAATAAGAAAGTGGAGCTAGACTAATGGGTCGCACAGTTAAGTTCAGCTTTATGGCGCTGGTATACGCTTTTCTATACCTACCTATTATCGTATTGATTGCAAACTCGTTTAATGCCAATAAATTCGGCATGAAATGGGGTGGCTTTACCACTAAGTGGTATGACGCGCTGATTAACAACGACAGCCTAATGCAGGCTGCGTGGCACTCGATCAACGTAGCGGTGTTCTCAGCAACTGCCGCAACGATTGTCGGAAGCCTGACTGCTGTTGCCCTATTCCGTTACCAATTTAAAGGTAAAGGCATCGTCAATGGCATGTTGTTCATCGTGATGATGTCACCAGATATCGTAATGGCGATTTCGCTTCTTGCGCTATTCTTGGTAATGGGTGTGCAACTTGGGTTCTTTACCCTACTTGCAGCGCACATTACTTTCTGTCTGCCGTTCGTTGTTGTCACGGTCTACAGTCGCTTGAATGGCTTTGATGTGAAGATGCTAGAAGCCGCAAAAGATTTAGGTGCAAGTGAATGGACGATTCTAAAACAGATCATCCTGCCTCTTGCTAAGCCAGCGGTTGCTGCGGGTTGGTTATTGAGCTTCACTCTGTCTTTGGACGATGTGATCATCAGCTCTTTTGTTACAGGGCCAACTTACGAAATCTTGCCACTGAAGATTTACTCGATGGTTAAAGTCGGTATATCTCCAGAGGTCAATGCCCTAGCAACAGTGATGTTAGTGGTGTCGTTAATACTGGTGATTATTTCTCAGTTGTTAGCGAGAGAGAAAATCAAGTAAGTCTCCTACTCTTTACTGAGATGGACTTGATAAGATTCAAGTTTAACAAAAATGTTATTCATAAACAGAATGGTAAATTGCCATTCTGTTTTTCTATCTACTGCCTTTAGGCAACGTTTAGTTTGGAGCTAACGTCAATGAAAAAATGGGCTACTCTATTAGCTGGTAGTGCATGTGCGCTTTCAATGTTATCTGCACCATCGTTTGCAAAAGATGACAAAGAATTGGTATTCATGAACTGGGGACCTTACATCAACAGTGAGATCTTAGAACAGTTCACTGATGAAACGGGCATCAAAGTGATTTACTCGACTTACGAGTCGAATGAAACTTTGTACGCAAAATTGAAAACGCACAATAAAGGTTATGACCTTGTGGTTCCTTCAACCTACTTCGTGTCTAAAATGCGCGACGAAGGCATGCTTCAAAAGATCGACAAAACTAAGCTAAGCAATTTTTCCAATCTAGATACAAACTACCTAGATAAGCCATACGACCCGAATAACGACTACTCTATTCCACACGTAGTTGCTATTACTGGTTTGGCTGTTAACACAGACATGTACGATCCAGAAGATTTCCAAAGCTGGGCAGATTTATGGAAGCCTGAACTTGAAGGTCAGCTAATGATGATGGACGACACACGTGAAGTGTTCCACATCGCGCTGAGAAAGTTAGGTTACTCAGGTAACACGACGAACGAGAAAGAAATCGACGAAGCCTACGCTGAACTGCGTAAGTTGATGCCAAACGTTCTTGTGTTTAACTCAGATAACCCTGGCGCGCCATACATGTCTGGTGAAGTGGGTCTTGGTATGCTTTGGAACGGTTCTGCTGCTGCAGCGCAAAATGAAGGTCTGCCGATTAAACTGGTTTTCCCTAAAGAAGGCGGCATCGGTTGGGTTGATAACTTTGCTATCAGTTCTGGCGCAGTAAACGTAGAAGCAGCTCATAAGATGATAGACTTCCTACTTCGCCCAGAAATCGCAGAGCAAATATCTCGTGACACAGGCTACCTAACGGCAGTTAAAGCGTCTAACGAGAAGTTCAAAGACAGCCCTGCTTTGTTCCCGTCACAAGAAGACCTTGACCGTGTGGAATGGCAAGCTGCGGTTGGCGATAAGACAGTGAAGTACGAAGATTACTTCATGAAGCTTAAAGCCGGTCAGTAAGCGAGTTCGTTACCTAATTGCTCTGGTCAACAGAGGCTAGTAAGTAACTGGTTTACTTAACAAGTCTAGTTAGGTAATCAACAAGTTAAAAATAAGAATATCAATGAATAGGCAGCTTAGGCTGCCTATTTTGTTATATCACTGCTATAATTTAGCGCGATTTTTAGAAATCCATTTACTTTGGGTTCAATACCCAGCTCCAAATCAAACAAATGAACGGAACAGTAATGAAAAAAACACTGTATACCGGCGCATTGTGTGCTGCTACTTTACTTTCTACACCCTCTTTCGCAGCTGACCAAGAACTGTATTTTTACAACTGGTCTGAATATATTCCAAATGAAGTACTAGAAGACTTCACAGAAGAGACTGGCATTAAAGTCTATTACTCAACTTATGAGTCTAACGAAAGCATGTACGCTAAGTTAAAAACTCAAGGTACGGGTTACGACTTGGTCGTTCCTTCTACTTACTTCGTTTCTAAGATGCGTAAAGAAGGCATGCTTCAAGAGCTTGATAAAACTAAGCTAAGCCACTTTGCAGATTTGGATACAAATTACTTAGATAAGCCATTTGACCCAAACAACAACTACTCGATCCCATACATCTGGGGCGCAACGGGTATTGGTATCAACTCAGATATGCTAGACAAGTCTTCAATTAAAAACTGGGGCGATCTGTGGGATACACAGTGGGAAGGTCAACTGATGATGATGGATGACTCTCGTGAAGTTTTCCATATCGCACTGTCTAAACTGGGTTACTCTCCAAACACAACAAACCCTGAAGAAATCAAAGAAGCGTACGAAGAACTTCGTAAGCTGATGCCAAACGTATTGGTATTTAACTCAGATTTCCCAGCGAACCCTTACCTAGCGGGTGAAGTGTCTCTTGGTATGCTTTGGAATGGCTCTGCTTACATGGCACGCCAAGAAGGTGCAACGATTGACATCATTTGGCCAGAGAAAGGCGCTATCTTCTGGATGGACAGCCTAGCGATTCCAGCAGGTGCTAAGAACACTGAAGCGGCACATAAGATGATCGACTTCCTTCTTCGCCCTGAAAACGCAGCTAAGATTGCTTTAGAGATCGGTTACCCGACGCCAGTTAAAACGGCTTACCCTCTTCTTCCTAAAGAATTTGCTGAAGATAAGAACGTTTTCCCACCACAATCAGTGATGGATAACGGCGTTTGGCAAGATGAAGTTGGCGAAGCGAGCGTCATTTATGACGAGTACTTCCAAAAACTTAAAGTAAACAACTAGATTGTTACTGACTGATTAATAAAGCGGCGTAAGCCGCTTTATTTTTATCTACACTTTATATAGGATTATGTAAACAATATGAAGTGCGATTTAAAATGCCAGCGAACCCTATATTATTGGTTGTGACTCTAATGCTTCTTGCGTCTTTCTTGATGCTTGGCCTGAGTTCGTTTATACATATAGAGTCAAATTACGACCTGTTTTTTGAAACAAATACGCTCGTGATTACCATGTACATCTACTACGTTGCTCGTCACGCCATTCGCCCTCACAAAGTCCTTCGTTACGGCGCCCTACTGCTTATTTTCAACCTATTTTATGATGTGACCACAGAACTCAAACATCTCGATGAATGGGCAGACAGGAACGAACTACTCGACACCTTTCTTGAAGACGGTTTATTACAAATAGCCTTCTTACTTATTGCCTACGGCATTACTGAGCTGACGACTCAATTAAAAGATCAAAGCAAGCAAGATGAGCTAACAGGTTTGTATAACCGTAAGAAGTTTGATGCGATTACATTGAAAGAATTCGAACTCATCTATTTCGATTTGGATGGCTTAAAAGCGGTGAACGATCGTAAAGGCCATAAAGTCGGAGATTTAATGATTGTTCGCTTCTCACAAGCATTAACCCAAGCGGTATTGGAAGATGAAATGGTGTTTCGAGTAGGCGGTGATGAGTTTGTCGCAACAGCGCAGCTGGGTCGTGGTGGTGAGTTCGTCAGTCAGGTAAACAATCTACTTCACGGTGAAAATATCTCCTTTTCTTACGGCATCGAAGTCACTTGCCAAGAAAACTTTCAACAGGCGCTTGATAAGTCGGATAAGGCGATGTACGAAATGAAAAAAGCGCAGCGTTCAGTCGGCGTTAGCTCTCAATCTTCAGTGAGTTAAGATTTTGAGAGGCCGCCATTTGTCGTTATGAACAAAGTCTTCATCAACAAAAAAGCAAATACCTATCTAACTTACTTGCAGTTAGACGCGTATTTGCCTTTTGGCTAAGGCTCGATCAAAAGCTCTGTATCGAGTTTAAGCGGTTAAAGATCCTTTCTCTACAGACAACAGCTCACCGACTAATTTCGGCACTTCAATACTGGCTTTGCCGTAGCGTTTCTCTTCAAATTCGCTCTCAACCGCACTCGGTTCAAGGTTGATCTCGATAGTGTGTGCGCCATGCATTCTAGCGTCATGAACAAAACCGGCCGCTGGATAAACCACACCTGACGTACCGATAGAGATAAACAAGTCTGCGTCTTCTAATGCAGAATAGATGTCGCCCATTCTTAACGGCATTTCGCCAAACCAAACAATATGAGGGCGCATTTGAGCTGGGATCTGGCAACAATGACAAAGCTCACCGGTTTCGATATTGTCTTTATGTTCGATAACCTGATTGGATTCGCTGCATCGCGCTTTCAATAGCTCGCCGTGCATGTGGATGATATTGCTGCTACCACCGCGCTCATGAAGGTTGTCGATGTTTTGAGTGATGATTGTTACTTTGCCGTCGAGCTTGTCTTCAAGCTCTCCTAGCGCCTTATGGGCTGCATTTGGCAGGATGCTTTCGCTTTGTAAGCCATGACGACGCTTATTGTAGAATTCTTGCACCAAATCTGGATCTTTTGCAAAACCTTCTGGTGTCGCGACATCTTCGATTTTATGGTTTTCCCATAATCCGTCTTGCGCTCGAAATGTTTGTATCCCCGACTCCGCTGAGATTCCGGCACCAGTAAGAATTACGATATTTCTGTATGGGAAATGCATATAACGTCCTTTTAGATATGTCACTGTGTAACAGCTTAGCACTGTTCAAATTCCAACAATAGTTTTAGGGATTAGACCATAGTCTTAGCCAACTGAATTCATTGGTTATTTGTGACATAACTCGCTCGAAGTCTGCTGTTCAGAAATGAAATAGGGACAAAAAAAGCGGCCGAAGCCGCTTGATGCTTATCTATTGAATCGTGATCAGTCTTCGTTGATTGATGAGATCTTATGGATAGAAAGATCCGCGCCATTAAACTCATCTTCTTCACTTAACCTTAGGCCAGTTACTTTGCTCAACACACCGTAGACAACCAATGCACCGATTAAAGCGACTGTAATGCCCGCTAGCGTACCAATCACCTGAGCAGTAAAGCTTACGCCCCCTAACCCCCAGAATGCTTGTTGACCGAAGACACCTGCTGCAATGCCGCCCCATGCACCACATACACCGTGTAGAGGCCACACACCTAGCACATCATCTATCTGTGTTTTGTTCTGCATGTAAGTGAACAAGTAAACGAACAATGCGCCAGCTACGCCGCCTGTTACCAGTGCGCCGAGTGGATGCATTAAATCTGAACCAGCACAAATCGCCACGAGACCAGCCAAAGGACCATTATGAATGAAGCCGGGGTCATTTTTACCTGCGACTAAAGCCGCAAGAATACCACCGACCATCGCCATTAATGAGTTCATTGCAACGAGTCCACTGATGCCATTGATTGCTTGAGCAGACATCACGTTGAAGCCAAACCAACCCACACATAAGATCCAAGAACCTAATGCTAAGAAAGGAATGTTCGATGGTGCGAAGTTGGTGTGTTTACCTGCACGGATTCGGCCTTTACGCATGCCAAGGAAGTAAACCGCGACCAATGCAATCCAGCCGCCAACGCCATGAACCACAACAGAACCCGCGAAGTCATGAAATCCGTAACCAAACTGTCCTTCTAGCCATGCTTGAAAGCCAAAATTACCGTTCCAGATGATGCCTTCAAAAAACGGGTAGATGAATCCAACGGTAAACAGTGTCGCAATCAAGATTGGGTAGAAACGTGCACGTTCTGCAATACCACCGGATACAATCGCAGGGATTGCTGCTGCAAAGGTCATTAGGAAGAAAAACTTAACCAGCTCGTATCCATTCCCTTGCGATAGCGTTTCTGCATCGGCAAAAAAGTGCGCGCCGTAAGCGACCCAATAACCGATAAAGAAGTAAGCAATGGCGGAGACTCCAAAGTCCGAGAGGATCTTAACCAACGCATTAACTTGGTTCTTCTTTCTAACTGTACCGACTTCCAAAAATGCAAAACCAGCATGCATTAAGAAGACCATGATCGCGCCTAGTAATAAAAACAGAGTATCCGAACTCTGCGTCAAGCTCTGTACTGCGCTATGAACTTGGTTAACCGTTTGACTCATTAAAGCTCTCTCCCTTAGCTTTGTCTCAATTGCACTAGAACCGTGCGAATTGATGTCGTAATTAATTAAAGACTCAACAGTAAACGCAAGATGCGTTCCAACTTGGTTACGCAAAAAACGTGCAACAGAGTTTGATTTTAAGTTATTGATTCTTTGTGGTTAATTTCTAAAGTGCACTTTATTGGTTCTCAAGGAGAGAAAATATTCGATAACTGATTGCACCAATTGAGGGAGTTGCACCATATTGATGCGGTCAATGTAGGGCATTAGATCAGTTATCTAGCGACCAAACGACAAAAAGCCCAGTGAAATGAATCACTGGGCTTTTAATGTCTTTCGCCGATTAGAGTTAACTCATCGACAAAGGAGCTATTATCGAGTTTGGTAACCCGAGCGACTTACATATAAACGCTTAAAGGTTTGGACCTGTTGTCGGGTTTTGCGGGAGGTTTTGACTTAAACGCTGCATACCTTGATACATGCGAATAAACCAAACCACAATCGCCACACCACCAAATAACATGCCTATATATGGAATGTAGTAAGCGATGTCATCGATAATATGGTTTTGATACCAGTAATCGTTCACACCGATTAACACGCCGTTAGAGGTCGCTACCGTGACGATAAGCACAACAAAGAACGTCAGGTTCAAGAAGAACGAGCGAATCAAGCCGTAGTAATGGGTATCCACGACTTCGCCGTCTTCGCCTTTATCTAAACGATAGCCCGCGTAGATAATGGCAATCACACCAGAGAGAAGACAAGTAAATGGTGTAAAGCAGCTTAGGATGTAAGCAATCCAAATACCCTTATGAGGTTTGTTCATTCTTATTCACCCCTTCCGTTTTCTCTGTTGCTACGTTAGCGCTTTGTTCAACGCCGTTTTTCTCTTGTTCCATCACTTCTTTGTACCAAAGGTCATGGTGTTCTTTAGCCCAGGTTTCATCGACTTCGCCTGTTACCATACCTTCTAGTGCGCCTTCCATACCGAACAAGCCAATATAGATGTGGAACACAAAACCACAGATAAGGATCAAAGCAGCAAGCATGTGAACTAAGTTCGAAAGCTCCATATCACGTCGTGTTTGGCCAAAGATTGGGAAATCTAACACCAAGCCACTGATCGCTGCGACACTGCCCATAACGATAAGCAGCCAAAATAGCGCTTTTTCACCCGCGTTCGAAAACTCTGCAGATGGATGAGAACCTTTGTGTTTCCCTACCATACCACCCAGTTTCATGAACCACTGGATATCAACCATTTTGAAGATTGACTTGCGCCACCACTTGATAAGAACAGCCATCAACAACACATAGAAAATCGGGCCGATGTAGTTGTGGTATTGCTTTGCCAATAGAACGATAAAGCCCCAAAGGTCAGTTGGAATGTACGGCTTCAAAAAGTGCTTGCCGTAAACCAACATCAAACCACTGAACGCGAGCGTTAAGAAAGTAAACGCCATGCTCCAGTGCAACGCACGATCCAGTCGAGACCAACGTTTGATCTTACGGCCAGTTCTTGGCGCACTCAGCATTAATGGGCCAATCACAACGTACATCAAAGTCACGAAAGCAATACTGCCAAAGATAGCGACGGCACCTGCTGGCGACATCCACTTCTCTTTCAATATGTACCACGTTTGACCCGGAGTACTGATCAACACACCGTGTTCAGCCGATTGAGATGTGGTGTAACCTTCCTCACCGTTTCTTACTTGTCGCCAAAAATCAGCGCCAGCAAGTTGTGTGATTTCTCTTTCAGCAGAGCTCGATTGAGTTTGTGATGAGTTCGTCTCAGATGCATGACTCAAAGGAGACAGCATTGTTAGTGCTGCCAACATCGGCAGCACAACAAGGAAGAGACGCTTAAACATTGTAAGCATATGTCTCTCCTAACTAGCTCTTCATCGCATCGTAAGAAAGGTCGTTGCCGTCTGTCCAACCAGCACCTTTCGCTCCGCGTTCTACAACACGCTGGCGGAAGATGTCAGAGACTTGCTCAGCATCACCTGCAAGCAGCGCTTTTGTTGAACAAAGCGAAGCACACATTGGTAGCTTGCCTTCAGCAATACGGTTCGCACCGTACTTCTGACGCTCTTCCACAGAACCTGGTTCTGTTTCAGGGCCGCCAGCACAGAAGGTACATTTGTCCATTTTACCGCGCTCACCAAAGGCTTCCTGTTTAGGGAATTGAGGTGCGCCAAACGGACAAGCAAACAAGCAGTAACCACAACCGATACACAGATCTTTATTGTGAAGTACGATGCCATCTTCTGTATGTTCAAAACAATCTGCTGGGCAAACTGCCATACAAGGGGCATCAGTACAGTGCATACATGCGACTGAGATAGAGTTTTCACCCGGCTCACCATCGTTCAGTGTCACAACGCGGCGACGTTGAATACCCCATTCCAGAGCATCATCATTTTCGTTCTTACATGCAGTGACACAACCGTTACATTCGATACAACGTTTGGTGTCACAAAGAAATTTCATTCTAGCCATTTTAAGACTCCTTACGCTTTACGAATATTACAAAGGGTTACTTTCGTTTCCTGCATCAACGTGACAGGGTCGTAACCATATGTGGTTGCTGTATTGGCTGCTTCGCCAATAACGTAAGGATCAGTGCCTTCTGGGTACTTAGAACGCAAATCTTCGCCTTCGAACTTACCACCGAAGTGGAACGGCAAGAACGCTAAACCCGGTTTAACACGACGAGTAACCATCGCTTTCACCTTGATACGGCCTTTCTCAGCACCTTCAACCCAAACATCATCACCATCTTTAAAGCCAATGTCGTTTGCGTCTTTCGGGTTCACTTCAACAAACATCTCTTGTTGAAGTTCTGCTAGCCATGGGTTTGAACGTGTTTCTTCACCACCACCTTCGTACTCAACCAGACGACCAGAAGTCAAAATGATTGGGTATTCACCAGACTTATCTTGGTCTTGAATTGACTTGTACAACGTAGGAACACGGAAAATTGCTTCTTTGTCGTCCCAAGTTGGGTAATCAGCAACAAGATCACGACGTGGCGTGTAAAGTGGTTCACGGTGTAGAGGTACGCGGTCTGGGAATGTCCAAACAATCGCACGCGCTTTCGCATTACCAAACGGAATACAACCATGCTTGATAGCCACACGTTGGATACCACCAGAAACGTCAGTTTTCCAGTTTTTACCTTCCGCTGAAGCTTTCTCTTCTGCGGTTAGATCGTCCCACCAACCCAGTTGCTTCAGAAGTTTGTCACTGAATTCTGGGTAACCGTCTTTGATTTCGCTGCCTTTCGAGTAGCTGTCTTCCGCCAAAATACTTTGACCTTCGAACTCCACACCGAAACGAGTACGGAAGTTACCGCCGCCCTCTGCTACTGGTTTAGACGTATCGTAAAGGATATGCGTACCCGGGTGTTTCATTTCTGGGTTGCCCCAACAAGGCCACGGCAGACCGTAAGTCTCGCCATTCGCTGGGCCGCCTTCTGCAGCAAGTGTTGTTTTGTGGAACGTGTGCCAGTTCTGTTGGTGTTCTTTCAAACGCTCAGGGCTTTGACCTGTGTAACCGATCGTCCACATACCCTTGTTGAATTCACGAGTAATGTCTTCGATAAGCGGCTCGTTGTTTTCAACACGGATGTTTTTGAACAGCTGATCAGAGAAACCAAGCTTCTTAGAAAGAAGGTACATGATTTCATGGTCAGGTTTAGATTCGAACAAAGGCTCAACCACTTTGTCACGCCACTGTAGAGAACGGTTTGATGCCGTTACACTGCCGTAGGTTTCAAATTGAGTTGTTGCAGGAAGCAAGTAAACGCCGTCAGTACGATCGTTCATTACTGCTGCTACTGTTGGGTATGGGTCAACGATAACCATCATATCCAGCTTCTGCATCGCTTTCTTCATCTCAGGACCACGAGTCTGAGAGTTCACCGCGTGACCCCAGTAGAACATGGCACGGATGTTTTCGCGCTGACGGATGTTGTCTTTGTTTTCAAGTACACCATCAACCCAACGAGATACAGGAATACCTGCACTGTTCATTGGTTTTTGACCGCCGTATGCGTTGTCGTCAAAGCGTCCCTTGACCCAATCAAAGTCAACTTCCCAGACTTTAGACCAGTGGCGCCAAGAGCCTTCAGACAAGCCGTAGTAGCCTGGTAGTGTGTCAGACAGTACGCCAAGGTCAGTTGCACCTTGTACGTTATCGTGTCCACGGAAAATGTTTGCACCGCCGCCTGATTTACCGATGTTACCGAGCGCAAGCTCAAGTACACAGTAAGCACGAGTGTTGTTGTTACCGGTAGTATGTTGAGTACCACCCATACACCAAACAATACAACCCGGACGGTTTTCAGAAAGTAGTTTCGCAGTTTGGTAAACGTCTTCTTCGCTTACACCAGTCACACGCTCAACTTCTGCTGGGTTCCATTTCGCTACTTCTTCACGGATTTCTTCCATGCCGAATACACGTTGGCGAATGAACTCTTTGTCTTCCCATTGGTTTCCAAATACATGCCATAAGATGCCCCAAATGAAGGCAACATCTGAACCCGGGCGAAGAGAAACATAGTGATCAGATTTCGCAGCAGTACGCGTACGACGAGGATCCGCAACAACGATCTTACAGTTGTTCTTCTCTTTCGCGATCAGGATGTGTTGCATCGCAACCGGGTGAGCTTCTGCAGGGTTCGAGCCAATGAATAGCATTGATTTACAGTTGTGCATGTCATTGAACGAGTTTGTCATCGCACCGTAACCCCAAGTGTTTGCAACACCCGCTACTGTGGTTGAGTGACAAATACGCGCTTGGTGGTCAACGTTGTTTGTTCCCCACAAAGACGCCATCTTACGGAATGCGTAAGCTTGCTCGTTACTGTGTTTTGCACTACCTAGGAAGTAAACCGAATCAGGGCCAGACTCTTTACGAAGTTCTAGCGCCTTGTTGCCGATCTCTTCAATCGCTTGTTCCCAAGAAAGCTTCTTCCACTTACCGCCTTCCAATTTCATTGGGTACTTAAGACGACGTTCACCGTGGCCATGCTCACGCAGTGCTGCGCCTTTCGCACAGTGTCCACCAGCGTTAAATGGGTGATCGAAAGCAGGCTCTTGACCCGTCCACACACCATTTTGAACTTCAGCGTAGATACCACAACCCACAGAACAGTGAGAACAGATAGTACGTTTTACTTCTGTTTTCGCTTCTGGGTCGACTGATTTAGCCTGTGCTTTCTTCATCATGCCCGGTGCGAATAGACTTGCGCCTACAACCGCGCCACCAGCAGCAAGTGAAGTGTTTTTCATGAAGGCGCGACGAGACACACCTAGCTGATTGGTTTCTTTGCTCACACTATCGGAGCGTTTGACAAGTTTCATCCGTTATCTCCTAAAGTGTGTCGTAGTAATCGCGAATATGTTGCGTTTCACGATAGCCCGTCTTCTTCACGTCTTTTTCAGGCATTTCAACAGTTTCTGAAGCGGTTGCCACTTTGGTTGTACCAGCGACAACGGCACCAGCAACGGCTGCAGTCGTTAAACCTTTGAGTAAGTCTCTACGGCTTGTATCTATTTCTTTATTATCTTTCATCATTGCTTCCTTACCTTGCGGTAGATCTTTTTGGAGGCTTCATGCCCCTCTATCGATATAATCGCGTACTGCTCGATTACTCGTAATCAGTGAC
The DNA here is from genome assembly GCF_030409755.1 of Vibrio lentus. Lineage (NCBI taxonomy): Bacteria > Pseudomonadati > Pseudomonadota > Gammaproteobacteria > Vibrionales > Vibrionaceae > Vibrio > Vibrio lentus. The sequence goes on along the minus strand of NZ_JAUFQE010000002.1, from coordinate 1,243,865 downwards.
GTTTTTCACATCAATCTTTAATTTGTGTTTACTGCTTTTTGTATTCACGCTGAAACGAACCTGCTCCAACGTTAAGAATGCTTCACATAGTTGAGCTGCAGATTTGTAGAAGTTTGCACTCTCTGCTGCTTCAAGCTGACGTGTAAAAGAGTTAAACCAAGGCCCGATATGTTTATTGAAAACGGCTTGTTGTAACGCGTCTTCTTCACCGGTTAGCATCGCCATTACTTCACAAAGAGCCGCGATATGATCTTCAGGCTCTTTAACCTGCTCATCACGCTCAATGCCAAGCAATTCAAGATCGTGACGGATCTCAGCTAATGGTTTCTCCATCATCGATCCTGTTCTATGCCAAGATCCAAATGGAACAATCTCTCCACGACCAATGCCAATGAAAAGATTCTGATATTCATCTTCTAGTGCTTCGCGGTTTGATTCGGTTGCTGCTTGTTGAATCGCAATCCAAGCCCTTTGCATCGCACTCTCAGACGCTTCAATGTCTAGCGTCTTTAGAAAGTCGGTCACCTCTTCAGAAGGTGCGCTACGAAACAATGCAGAAAGAACCAGATAGATTTCAGTTCTTAGTGTCTGTTCTTGATCTAAATGAGTATCCAAGTCCAACTCCTAGTATTTCAATTGTTTCAATGGGTCTTGAGCCATTGAATCGAACATGTCTACCACACGGCAGTCTTCACACATCGCAATACGATTAATTGCTGTCTCATCCGAGAAATGAGAGTGACCGCGTAACTTATTCTGTAGCATGTCAATCATAGACTGTGGTGCGAATGGCTTATGACAACGTAAACATTCCGCTGCTTTCTCTTCATGAATCACAACAGCCTTCTGACGTTCTTCTTTTACCCAATTCATTCTAGGAGTCAGAGTAAGAACATTCTCAGGACATGCCTTTTCACACAGACCACATTGAATACAGTCTTGTTCTACAAACTTAAGCGATGGAGACGCGCCGTCGGTATGCAGCGCACGTGTTGGACACACAGCCACACAACTCATACACAAAGTACAATCTTTGCTTTCACACGAAACCGTGCCGTATGGCGCATTCGAAGGCAGCTCAACAATGTTTTCAACCGGAATACGAGATGAAGACATAGCATCGAGTGCTGTGAATAAACGTTGACGCTTATTGCCTTGAAGATCGCCAAGTGCAAGGTCGAATGAATCAACACATAGTGTCGGAGGACCTTCGCGAAGCGATTCTAGGTAAAGGATATCGATGGTTTCTTTCGGAATACCAATCTGGTCAAGAAGCTCTTGAGCGATCCCGACTTCGTTATTCAGAACGCGAATGATGGTTTCTGGCATAAAGCGAGAAGCTGCAAACAGAACTTGAGTTGCGCCGTTAACCAAAGCAGCAAACCACGTATCAATACCAATAGATGGCAGTTCTTCAACCACAATCGAAATCACGTTATCTGGCAGTGCCTTTAACGCCATCACATTGTAGGTTTCATGACGAGAGCTACAGATAAGCACGATAGGATCCAGGCCGCCCGCTTGCTCATAGTTAGCTAGCGTACGTTCAATGAATTTTTGGGTATCGTCAGGATTTGGAAGCGCATAGGTAATGGCTTCTGTAGGACAGCTCGTTGCACAAGTCCCCACGCCTTGACATAGGTAAGGGTTAATCTCGATCTTGTGGCCTGTCTTATCTGAACCTTCACTTGAAAGAGCGCCAGCAGGACAAGCATCAACACAACGCTCACAGCCTTTAACGCCACGAGAACTGTGTGCACAAAGGTCTGTGTCTAAACGGAAGAACTTAGGCTTATCGAACGTGCCCATTAGCGTTGGAATCTCTTCTAACGCTTCAGCCAGTTTTGGATAACCGCGCCCTACTGGATAATAACCAGGAACAGGTACTTCTTCAGTCATGCAACTATTCAGGCAAAGGTCTAAAACCACATCGAAACAATCGTGATTAATAGCCACTTTTGCCAAGTTGCTTGATGTGCCTTTGCTTTCAATCAGAACTTCAAACGTGCCAAGGAAACCGGATACTTGAACCGAATTAGCGAAGTAAAGTTCTGGGTTAGTTCCCTTTTCTCCATCTGTAGAAAGTAAAGTTAGACTCGTCAGCTGAGGTAATTGCGCAGCCGCACTCTCAATGATCTTTGTTGGACCAATGATGAGTGTGTTTCCCCCGCTCTCATAACTTACTGTCGGTGGAATTAGGTTTGTTAATTCAACTGTATTTTCAAATGTATACAGTCTTGCTTTAGCGTTATTTGAAGTTGCTTGTTCTAATAATTGTTTAAGCATTGCTCAGTTCCATCTTTGGACATGGATAATCTGTTCAATCTTCATTGTAGTTAGCGTTAGAGAACTTGCTGAGTAATCGGTTAACAACTAATGGTTTCATTAGCTATTCATTATCTAGTCAACCTTACTCGGGCTATCTACAAAAAAGTCGATAATGAACGATATTTAGCAAATGCCATGCCAATTTAATAATTGATTATTTTCAATGGATTAGCGTAATTTTTAGTTTGTTAAGCTTATGAAAAAGCCGCTTGGGACATTTTGTCGCAAGCGGCTCATTGAGTGTTTAGTCAAAATGTACCTATTCTTTGTGTGGTATATTTTGTCCCATCTCTTTTAGGTCATCTTCGTTAGTCTCAGTATCACTATTGCCGACCACTGTGTTTTTATACAGTTCTTTTTCTTCCCCCGCAATTTCGTCACTTTTACTAAGTTCTGATTCGGTTTCTTCGGATTCATGAATAGAGTCATTAATCTCATCAATCAAAGTTTCTTCTTCATTATCAGCGACTTGTTCAGGTTCGTTTACTGTGTCTTCTTCTGTCTTATCTTTTACCCAATCGCGAAGAGTTTCTGCAACACCTTCAGAAAGAGTCTTCAAATTACTGTAATCGTCGTCGTAATCGTCCAAGCCATCACGCACGTTAAACTCCTCTGAGAGGAATAATTTACGTAATGCGGCTTTTTTTACGCTTTCTGAGGCTTCTGACACTAATAATTGAGCAACAGACAAATCTTCAGTGGCTTCTGGTTCTGGATCTTGAACGTCAGCAGCGTCAACTTCTTCATTGGTTTCTAAAGCGTCACTCTCTAAAGACTGAGGCGCTGCTGCTTCCAGTGTTTGCTCTACTTCCAAAGGTTCGTCAGTGGTTCCATCAAGCTTTCGTTGAGACCAACGGCTAAAGAAGTTAGTTGCCATTTGATCTACCCGCACCTTTACGTTTCTTACGTCTTGCTTCTAGCAACTCACCATGACGGCCGATGAAGGCTTCCATCCAAGCCTGTACGGGCAAAGGAATATCGTAAGACAACACTTGATTGTCTCCATCCATATACTGCCCTGCGACCGACTGAGAAGCTGTCAGCAATTGAATAACGGGCTTAACACCTGAATCAACGTTATCCATCACTAAGAATAGCTTTGGTTGTTGGGAGCTTAAATTGAAACGGTAGTCAGTACGCTCGTCTTTGTGTAACTGAAGTAAACAAACGTCTGGGGCGTCATCTTCTGGTGACAGTTCAAACCCCATCAATTCCCATTGAGTGGTTACCCAGATACCTGTTTTGATCTCTTTCTCTATTCTTTGGACACCTATTGGCCAAGCTGCTTCTGTTTTTTCATATTGTTCTTTGAATTCTTTTATCTCAGACATACTTCACCCAATTGATTTTCTTTGGTCTGAATGTGCTTAGGACATTTTGTACTTAGCTCAATCATATAAGCGCTATAAAGCAATAAACACGCCAATACACGTTAACTTTTACCATCTTACATGATGGCTTTCGTTATTAAGTCGTATCTATAACGGTAGTCGATACACGTAAATTCAGACAACTCCACTCGGTGAACTCTCATATTTTGCGCTATTTTAATCGAATGCTTCATGTTTTCCTGAATACCCGTTATTTTGGAATAAGATTTGCTTTAAGCATGAGTTAAAGAATCGATTAACAGGATCGGCGTTAGACCCTCTTGTTACAACCCTATCTCATTTAGTAGGAAGTGATTGTGGTAAAACCAAACATAATAAAAACTAGCGAAAACCCACTTCAAACAATCGAAGTTGAAGTATTTGATGAATATGGTGAGAAGCTAACCAAACAGATCGCTTGCGAACGCCCTCTTACCGTCATGTTGAACTGGAAAGAGATCGTAACCCTGATGACGCTCGGCTCACGCCCTGAATCTTTAGTCTTGGGTTATTTGAAGAACCAAAGCTTCCTTTCTGACCCTGAAGCGGTTGAATCTATCATCATTGATTGGGAAACCAGCTCTGCAGCGGTTATTACCAATGAAGATACGAGCCAGCTTGAGCAAGCGCTTAAGAAGAAGACGGTGACCTCTGGCTGCGGTCAGGGCACCATGTTTGGTAACGTGATGAAGCAGTTGGAAGATTACCAGGTGCCTCAAACCAAGATTAAGCAATCTGAAATTTACACCGCTCTAGAAGCACTAACTCATTACAACGACACTTACAAGAAAGCTGGCGCGGTCCATGGTTGCGCTGTTTGCAAAGACGACAAGGTTCTATCGTTTGTTGAAGATGTTGGCCGTCACAATGCGGTAGATACGTTGGCTGGTGAGATGTGGCTTAACAAAGAGTCTGGTGAAGATAAGATTTTTTACACTACTGGCCGCCTGACTTCTGAAATGGTCATCAAAGTAGCGCAGATGGGTATTCCTGTTCTGTTATCACGTTCAGGCGTAACGCAAATGGGTTTAGATTTGGCTCAGCAATTTGGTATCACGACCATTGCTCGCGCTAAAGGCCTGCGTTTCCAAGTGTTCACTGGCGCAGAGAAGATTGAATTCGATGTAAAAGGTGACCAGTAAACGATCATTCGTTTTAGACATTGGTTATCTATTAGAATTAAGGTGCAAATGTAAGCTTGCACTTTAATTCCACCGTTCTTCTCGTTCCAAACTCCCAAACTCCCCCCTATTTCTCAAGTACATTTCCCTTTTCGAAACGAGTTCGATCTTTTCGTTTGGTTTTATTGAACGTTATTTTCAAATTAACTAGATATACCGAACGTTAACAATTCTTTATCTTGTGTTCCGTGAACAGAGCGAAGCACGCACTTATTGTGCTGCTTGGCAAAAGCTTCACTTCTTTGAATGCTCACTTCGAAGAAAACACATAAGAAACAAAGAATTGGATAACAATATGAAACAGCCTTTAAAAGCTCTAGCAATCGCTCTTGGACTGACCTTGGGCGCCAACTGTCACGCAATTGAACTTAAGCCAGTGGATACGGATTTTACGTTACAAATACTGGGTTCTGGCGGTCCTATCTCGGATGACTTACGTGCATCATCCGGTGAAATCGTATGGTGGAAAGGTAAATCACGAATCATGATTGATGCCGGTGGCGGTGTTTACCTACGTTTTGGTCAAGCGGGTGCAAAACTTGAAGACCTAGATTTCATGGGTATCACTCACTTCCATACCGATCACGTTAATGATTTACCTGCTCTCCTTAAAGGTGGCTACTTCTTTGAACGTGAAAAGGCATTGGAGATTTCAGGTCCAACCGCAGGTTCTGCATTCCCAAGCCTTAACGGTTACTTCGCAGCGAATTTTGACCCAGACCATGGCGCATACGCTTACCTTGCAGGTTTATACGATGGAACCGATGGCCTATTCCCAGTCAATCTTACCGATGTTGACTATCAATCCACAGTGCCAACCGTTGTTTACGAAAAAGATGGTTTGAAGATCACAGCTCTGGGTATTCCTCATGGTGATGTGCCTTGTCTCGCTTACCGAATCGAAAGTGAAGAAGGCGTGATGGTGATTTCAGCTGACCAAAATGGTAGCAACCCTGCGTTCTTAGACTTCGCGCGTGGCGCCGACATCATGATGATGCCAATGGCGATTCATGAACAAGCCGATGGTGTTTCTACATTCATGCACGCCAAGCCTTCTGTCATCGGTGAAATTGCTAAAGAGATCAATCCAAAAATGTTGGTACTTAACCACTGGATGGGTCTAGGTCTTAAGCGCAAATCTGAATCGATCAAAATCGTACGCGAATACTACGATGGGCCAATCATGTCTGGTCGTGATTTGGCTAGTTTCCCTATGTCTGCTGTAAAGGAGAAATAATATGAACAACAAAATCGCCCTATCAATCGCGATCACCTCTGTGATTAGCCTTAACTCTGCAATGGCGTTTGCTGATGCACCTGCCGAAGCCCCTGTTGAAGCGAAACAATCTTCAGGACACGGAGGTAAATGTGCCGCGGGTAAATGTGGTACAGAAAAACGCTTCGAAAAAGCGGAACTGACAAGCAACCCTCAAGACCGTTTAGTGCGTGCACGTGATGGGAAATGTGGCTTAACGGCTGAAGGTATCTCGCCAAGTAAAGAGCGCATCTTAATGGCGAATAGCAAGGTGACAGGTGGTGTATGTGGCCAGTAGAAACGCATAACACTATTGCTTTAAAAACTGGAGCTTTAAAAACTAATACTTTAAAAACTAAAGCTTCAGCATCAAATGACCGAGCCCCTAAAAACAGAGAGTTAAACTATAAAGTGCGAACCATTCAGAATACAGACAAAGGCATTGGGCTACGCAGTGAGCATATTGAACTGCTCGCTCGTTCCCCAAAGCACCCTGATATCGATTTTCTGGAATTAGCTCCCGAGAACTGGATGAGCCTAGGCGGACTTAAGCGCGAACAACTACAGGATATAGCGAAGCAATACCCTTTGATCGCACACGGTTTGAGCTTATCCATTGGAGATTGTCAGCCGCTTAATACGAAGTTTGTTCGTCAGGTTGGTCAATTTCTCGATGAACTGAATATTCAGGTATACAGCGAACATTTGAGTTTCTCTCGAGACAGCCAAGGGTATCTCTATGAACTGTTACCTGTGCCACGCCGCGCAGAAAATATCGGCTATCTTGCGGACAGAATCAAACAAGTCCAAGACATCATTCAACGTCCTTTGGTCATGGAGAACATCTCTTATTACCACAATTACGGAGATGAGATGCCTGAGGGCGAGTTTATCGCTGAAATAGCAAAGCGCAGTGGCTGTGAGTTGTTGGTCGATATCAACAATCTTTATGTAAACAGTCAGAACCACCACTTTGATGCAACTGAAATGCTTAAGGCTTTACCAAGTGATGCTATTCGCTATTACCACATTGCTGGGCATTTGGTTGAAAGTAACAGATCGGTTGAAGGTGACCGGTCGCTACTTGATACCCACGGTATGGAAGTACAGCAAGAGGTTATCGATTTGGCGCGTTATGTATTCGATCTTCATGGCAGCAAACCGTTGTTACTTGAAAGAGACAACAACGTACCTCCTTTGGTTGTGCTTAGTGAAGAGTTACGAACAGTGCATCGTCAGGTATTGAACGCAGGTGTTGCTCATCGTCCAATGAATCAGGAGTTGGTTTATGCATAACCCTCCTAGCATGATGATCAGTCAAACGCAGGCGTTAACCGCATTGATACGTTCGCCACTTGAAGACAACGCAGTGTGTCGATACAGCGAATTCATTAGAGACAACGTATTTGGTGTATTGAACAACACATTCCCGCTGTTTTGTCAGCAAGTCGACCAAGACCAACTACTGATGTTAGTTGATGAATTTGTGGTCGTGCATTACGCCTCAGAGCCAGAGTTTCATCATATAGCAACTGAGTTTGTCAGCTTTGTTCAACGTCGAACTCAACCAATGTACATCTCTAGTTTGAGTGATTTGTCTACCTTGAGTGCGAGTCATGAGCTTACAGCCGATCAACTCGCGGTGTTGGAGTACGAATGGTGTGCCTTTTGCGTTGAGATTGATTCTTCAAAGCAAGTTCTGCCTTTGTCGCGAACGCGTGACTTTCACGTCGATGAACGACAGCTTCAATTGGGTATGTTAGTCAACAGTACGATGAAGCTCGTGCAGGTACCTTTCATTATTCATGGTGAGTCGCTGACGTTTCTAACACAAAGGCGGTATCCCGTTTATTACGCGATTTATCGCGACTCTGACCAACGCGTCAACACGATAAAACTAAGAGAAATTGATGTTGCGATTATCCAAATAATCCAACAGCAACCAAATCGTTCTTTAGCCGATATAAAACAAATAATTGCTCAACAATTGGCGAGATTCGAATTTATTAATTGGGTCGAACACTTCAGTGAAATTGAACTGATTGGCGTTCACTCTTTAGGAGAAAAATTATGATTAAGTCAGCCCTCAGCTGGTACGACGCTATTGTCGACAAATGCAAACAATACGATTACTTAGTACTGCTTTCAGTTCGTCTCTATTTGATTCCGGTTATTTATGTCGGTGCACGCTCTAAAGTGCTGGGCTTCTCGGGAACTGTGGCATGGTTTGGTGCCTCGGCAGCCGATGGTGGTCTTAATCTTCCCTTCCCAGAGTTATTGGCATTCCTAGCGGCAGCGACCGAAGTATTGGGTTGTATCTGTATCGCGTTAGGTCTGTTTACTCGCTTTATATCAATTCCAATGATTTTCATGATGAGCGTCGCGAGTGCAATGGTTCACTGGAAACACGGTTGGGATGCAATTGCGACTGGCGATATGGAAGCAACCATTCGACTTAATGGCTTCATCGAGTGGCTTTCGGTTAATTTCCCAGGTCGTTACAACTACATCACTGAACTTGGCGACCCGGTAATGCTGAACAACGGTATGGAGTTCGCAGGCACCTACTTCGTGATGCTGCTGGTACTGCTTGTTTACGGTGGTGGCCGTTACGTGAGTGCAGATTACTGGCTACGTAAACAGTTCTCTAAAAAACAAAACAAAGCACTTCGTTGGTAATAGATTCTTTTCATTCAGCTACATGTAAAACCTTTAATTAGTTCTCTCTAATTATCATCTTATTTTCCATTGTCTTACCCGTCACACTCGTGGCGGGAAGGAGTTTTTATGCTTACAGATGTCGTTGATCTGTCGCGGTTTCAATTCGCAAGTACCGCTCTTTATCACTTTATATTCGTCCCCCTAACTATAGGCCTCTCCTTCTTACTCGCAGTGATGGAATCGCTGTATGTCATGACCAACAAAACCATCTACAAGGACATGACCAAGTTCTGGGGTAAATTGTTTGGTATTAACTTTGCGGTCGGTGTTGCTACCGGCCTAACCATGGAATTCCAATTCGGAACCAACTGGGCTTATTACTCGCATTATGTGGGCGACATATTTGGTGCCCCACTGGCGATTGAAGCGCTTGTTGCGTTTTTCTTGGAATCAACCTTAGTCGGTATGTTCTTCTTCGGTTGGGACAAGCTCTCTAAGCGTCAGCACTTATCGGTAACGTGGTTGACGGCCTTAGGTTCAAATTTCTCCGGTCTGTGGATTCTGATGGCCAATGGCTGGATGCAAAACCCAGTGGGCGCAGAGTTTAACTTCGAAACCATGCGTATGGAGATGACAGACTTTGTCGAAGTGATCTTCAACCCAGTGACTCAAGTGAAGTTCGTGCATACCGTTGCGGCAGGTTATACAACCGGCGCGCTATTTATTATGGGTATCAGTGCTTACTACATGCTTAAAGGGCGTGATTTAGCGTTCGCTCGTCGTTCATTTGCAGTTGCAAGTGCTTTTGGTATGGCTGCGATTGTGTCGACAGTGATGCTAGGTGATGAATCTGGTTATGAGTTGGGAGATGTTCAACAGGTGAAGCTAGCGGCTATCGAAGCTGAATGGCACACCGAAGAAGCCCCTGCCTCATTTACATTGTTCGGGTTCCCAAACCAAGAAACCATGGAGACGGACTACGCGATTAAGATCCCATACGTGATGGGTATTATCGCAACGCGTTCTTTGGATACGCCAGTTGTCGGGATTCATGATTTATTGGCAAAGAATGAAGAACGTGTTCGCAGCGGCATCTTAGCTTATGGACTATTAGAAAAACTACGTTCTGGTGATAAATCACAACAAAATATCGATGAGTTTGAATTGGTTAAACATGATCTTGGTTATGGATTACTGGTTAAGAAATACAGCGATAACGTGGTGGATGCAACAGAGCAACAGATCAAACAAGCAGCAAAAGACACAATCCCAACGGTAGCCCCGCTATTCTGGAGTTTCCGCATCATGGTGGTGTGTGGCGTCTTAATGTTCGCCATTATAGGTCTTTCATTCGTACAAATTTGTCGCCGTAAGATTGGTACCAATCGTTGGTTATTGAAAGCAACGATATGTGCGATTCCACTTCCTTGGATTGCTTGTGAAGCAGGTTGGTTTGTTGCGGAATATGGCCGTCAACCATGGGCAATTGGTGAGATTCTACCAGTCAACATGGCGGTTTCTAATCTACCCGCTTCAAGTCTGTGGATCTCTATCGGCTTGGTTTATTTGTTCTACACCGCGTTCTTGATTATAGAAATGTTCCTGATGGTTAAGTTTGCGAAAATGGGCCCGAGCGCACTGAAGACTGGTCGCTATCATCATGAGCAATCAAACCAAGATCTTGCTATTACAGGTGAGCAAAGCGCACCGCGTCAGTTAGATAAAACTATCGATCTTCATTAAGGAATTCAGATGTTTGATTACGAAAATCTTCGCCTGTTTACATGGGCAGTTATTGGCGTGTTGTTGATCGGTTTTATCATTACCGATGGATTCGACATGGGCGTTGCGGCGTTGCTCCCTGTTCTAGGAAAGTCAGAAGTTGATCGACGAATCATGATTAACTCGATTGCCCCTCACTGGGACGGTAACCAAGTATGGTTAGTTACGGCGGGTGGCGCTATCTTCGCGATATGGCCTGCAATCTACGCGGCTGCGTTCTCCGGATTCTATTTAGCCATGATTTTAGTAT